>NZ_DATEXC010000027.1:0-197626 GCF_035257265.1 Glutamicibacter sp. | reverse complement strand
GGCGCAGATCTAAAAGATCTGCGCCGCTACTTTTACTTCAGAGACTTAGCGTCCGGTGCCGCCGTATACGGTGGCTTCCACGTCGGTATCGAGATCGAATGCGGTGTGGATGGCGCGAACCGCATCATTGAGCTTGTCGGCGTCGGTGACCACGGAGATGCGAATCTCCGAGGTGGAGATCATGTCCACGTTGATTCCGGCCTGGTGCAGAGCTTCGAAGAAAGTAAACGAGACGCCCGGGTTCGAGCGCATGCCGGCGCCGATCAGCGAAAGCTTACCGACCTCGTCGTTGTGCTCGATGTCTTCGAAGCCAATCTCACCACGCGCAGTTTCCAGCGCAGCTAGAACACGCTTGGTCTCGGTCATTGGCAAGGTGAAGGAGATATCGGTGGCGCCCGAGCCCTTGGTCGAGATGTTCTGTACGATCATGTCGATATTGGCTTGCGCGGCGGCGATTACCCCGAAAATCTGTGCTGCCTTACCCGGAATGTCCGGAACACCGATGATGGTGACCTTTGCTTCGGAATGGTCGTGGGCAACACCGGAGATGATTGGCTGTTCCAAGGGTTCTCCCTCTTGAATCTTGATCTTGTCGTTGGGGTCCGGGAGCACCCAGGTGCCCTCGTTAGTGCTGAATGAGGAACGCACATGCAGAGGCACGCCAAAGCGGCGAGCATACTCCACACAGCGTAGGTGCAGGATCTTGGAGCCGCTGGCTGCCATCTCCAACATTTCCTCGCTTGAAATCGTGTCGATCTTCTTTGCTGCGTGAACCACGCGCGGGTCGGCGGTGTAAATGCCGTCCACATCGGTGTAGATTTCGCAGACATCGGCACCCAGCGCAGCGGCAAGTGCCACCGCAGTGGTGTCCGAACCACCACGGCCCATGGTGGTGATGTTCTTTGATTCCTTGCTCATGCCTTGGAAGCCGGCGACGATGGCAATGAAACCGCGGTCGATGGCACGGCGGATACGCTGCGGCGAAACTTCCATGATGCGCGCCATGCCGTGGGTCGAGTCAGTGATCAGGCCGGCCTGTGAACCGGTGAAGGATACAGCGCTTTCGCCGAACTGGTCGATGGCCATGGCGAGCAGGGACATGGAAATGCGCTCACCTGCCGAGAGGAGCATATCCATCTCGCGGGCTGGGGCGTCATCGGTGAGTTGCGCGGCGAGGTCAAGGAGTTCGTCGGTGGAATCTCCCATGGCCGAAACGACGACGACAACCTCATGGCCCTGCGCCTTGGTGTCAATAATTCGGCGCGCGACACGTTTGATGCCTTCGGCATCCGATACGGACGAACCGCCAAATTTTTGAACTATTAGGCCCATGGGCGCACACTCCAACTGATGAAAGTTGTTGATGCGCATCGTGTTGTGAGAACAGATGCGACATATCTACCACTAATAATTGTGGCAGTACCAAGGGTGCATCACCTAGTTGTGACGGTAACCATTGGTCATATTGCCTAATATCTGCCACTTTGAATGCCTAGAACGGCCGGTCAACTGCGGATCGTAGCTAATATTTGTCGCCAAAATGACTTCCACCCCTCCAGATCCTGAGGGTTGGCAAGCTTTGCGTGACCAGCGCTTACGCTTGCCTTATTACCCTTCATGGTGATGTTCACGCTCACGCAGCTACCGTCACTAAATTGCGCCCTCCAGTAACGCCACTTTTCGGAGCCACTGACCGCTGGTTCTGACGCAAGCTGGGCGCCGATAAACTCGCTGAACTCTGCGACTGAACCGACCCAGCTTTGTAAAGCACCCTCAAGATCCGTGTTCAGCGTCGTGGAAACAGAGCCTTTAAAACTTCCATCGCTTGCCTGGCCGGGAACTCGGCGGCCGATGTGCTGTTCATAAGCGATGGCTACCGATTGCGCCCACCAGCCCGGATTTTCAAGGTCCGCGGGCATGAGCTGGTAGATCATGGAAGCGAGCGGTTTATGCGATAGTTCTTTGGCGCCAGCAGATTCTATCTGTTCCACCCACTGCTCCCACGGTTTGCCGGTGGCCTTGATGATTGCCTCGATATTACTGCTCTTAGTCGCCATTAAACGAGTGTAGCCACACTCCAATGAAAAGGAGCGTGGCTACGACGAGGATCATTTTATAGTTCCCGTAGATCCGCGTTGAGTCGTTCTAGCAGTCCGGTGAGGTGGCTCAAATCTGTATCGGACCACTTGTTGATCCGTTCGCGTAAATCATCGCGCCAGGTCTGCAACCAGCCGTGCCAGCGTTGCTTGGCCAGGTCGGTGGGCAACAGGTTGAATACTCTTCGGTCTGTCTCGTCAACTTCCCGCTTGACTAGATTGAGCTCTTCGAGCCGGGTCACCAGCCGGGAAAGCGTCGCCTTATCGGTCATGAGATGTTCGCAGATCTCTGACTGGGTGGTGTTTCCCGATTTGAGGATCATTCCCAGCACTGGGACCGCCGCAGGTGGCAGCTTTTCGTCGAGTTTTGCAGCCATGGTTCGGCGAGACTTTGCGGTCACCGAAAGCAGGGTGAAAAGTTCCTGCTCTGCTGCATCGAATAGCTGGCTGCGATGAGCCCAAGACTGAGTTTCTTCCATGGTTTCCACGGCGACTAGGCGTCAGTTTCCGTCATGGAAGAAGTCTCTGACTCTTCAGCTAAACGCTCGGTATTGGTTTTCTCATTCAAGCGCTGATTAGGCAACAGGATCACTGCGACCAGGGTGATCAGCGCAAGTGGTGCGGCGAAGGCGAACAAGGAGGCAACACCGTCACCATAGATTGATTCGAGAATCGAACGCACTGGTTCGGGCAAGGTGGAAATGGTCGGCAAGGAACCGGAGCTCAACGATGCACCAACCGCGGCGGCCTTATCGCCTAGTGAGGCGATGGCAGCAGAAAGATCGCTTTGGCGGTCAGCAATCATGTTTGGAATGGTGACCGCAAGCAGTGCACCCAATCCTGCGGTACCTGCGGTACCACCAAGGGTACGGAAGAAGTTCACCGAAGAAGATGCAACGCCGAGAATCTGAGGTTCCACGGCGTTCTGCACGACAAGAACCATGTTCTGCATAACCAAACCAACGCCAGCGCCGAGAATGAACATAAACAAGCCCACCTGCCAGAAGGGGGTGTCATAGTGAATGGTTCCGAGCAGGTACAGTCCGACTACCTGCAAGGCAGCGCCGGTAACCACAAAGGCTTTCCACTTGCCGTAGCGCGAGATGAGTGCACCGGCCACGGTGGAGATGACAAGCAAGCCGGCCATCATAGGGAATGTCATTAGACCTGCCTGAGTGGCGCTGGCGCCACGGGCCATGATCATGTACTGACTGAGGAATACTGTCGTACCGAACATCGAGATGCCCACGGCAAGCGAGGCAATCACTGCGAAGGTGAAGGTGCGGTTCTTGAAGAGATTAAGCGAGATCAATGGTTCTGCGACCTTGAGTTCAACGAACACGAAGATCGCTAGCAAGATGACCGAGCCAACCAACATGAGGTAACTAGTGCTGGAGTTCCATTCGAACTCGCTGCCACCCATTGACAACCAGATCAGCAGCAGTGCCACGCCAGAGGAAAGAAGCATGATGCCCAGGTAGTCGATTTGTACCTTGCGCTTAGCGATGGCTGGGAGGTTCAGTGTGCGCTGGATCAAGATAATGGCGACCACGGCAAATGGAAGAGCTACGAAGAAGTTCCAACGCCAGTTGATGGTATCGGTGACGAAACCACCGATGAGTGGACCACCTACGGTGCCCAAGGCCATGACCGCGCCAAAGAGGCCCATGTACTTGCCGCGTTCACGAGGTGAAAGGATGTCGGCCATAACAATCTGGCTCAGCGCGCCCATGCCACCACCTGCGAGGCCCTGAATTACGCGCATGGCGATCAGGAATTCGGTGTTCTGCGCGAAGCCGGCTGCGGCCGAGGCGAGAACGAATAGTCCAAGGGAGATCTGCAACAGAAGCTTGCGGTTGCCCAGGTCGGCGAGCTTGCCCCAGATAGGGGTTGAAATGGTGGTGGCGAGCAAGGTCGCGGTGACCACCCAGGTGTACGCGGTCTGGCTACCGTTCAGGTCCGAGACGATCACCGGAAGGGAGCTGGACACCACGGTGCCTGCAAGAATTGAAACGAACATGCCCATGAGCAAACCGGTCAGTGATTGAATAATCTGCCGGTGGCTCATCTTGGGTTTTGCGACCGGCGCTACTGCGGTCATGGCGACTCCAAAGGTCAAAAAATAAGGTTGATTGATATCAACTATATGCCGATGGTTGACCATTATCAACCAATGTGTTTGAGTGCACATTGATCAGACAAGCCAGCCCGGCTCAACGCAAGGTTGACCGGGCTGTAGCGAAGAAAAATCCTGCTGTTGATCTTAGCCGCGCGAAGAACTCGGGGCAATGGTATTGCGGCGGCCTTCGAAGGCGCGTGCCAAGGTGACCTCATCGGCGTATTCCAGATCGCCACCCACCGGCAGCCCGGAGGCCAAGCGGGTGATTTTGATACCCAAAGGACTCAGCTGACGCACCAGATAGATTGCGGTTGCCTCACCCTCTAGATTTGGGTCAGTAGCCAAGATCAATTCGGTAATGGAACTGTCTCCCAGACGCGCCACTAGCTCACGAATGTGTAATTGTTCCGGGCCGATTCCCGCGATTGGGTTAATTGACCCGCCAAGCACGTGGTACTTGCCGTTAAAAGCGCGGGTACGTTCAATGGCCAGCACATCCTTGGATTCCTCCACAATGCAGATTTGGCTGGTGTCACGGCGCTCGTCGCGGCAGATCCCACAGGTGTCCTGCTCGGAAATGTTGAAACAGATTTCGCAGAAGCGAACCTTTTCCTTGGCCTGCTGGATGGAAGCGGCAAGGCGCGTCATATCTTCGGCGTCGGCATCAAGAATGTGAAAAGCGATGCGCTGCGCCGATTTAGGACCGATGCCGGGTAGCCGACCGAGCTCGTCGATCAGTTCCTGAACAGCACCTTCGTACACCTATTGCCCACTTTCCTGAGGGTTCAAACGTTTATTAAAGACCGTGTTACACACTAGTGTCTCACTCCGACAAGATGCCGGTTAGAGCCCGCGCTTCATTTCGACGACATTGCCGTTCACATCACGCTGTTCAATGACCAAACCACCGAGCAATCGTTCCACCGCAGGCACTCCGATCAGTGCGGAATCCTCGACCTCAATATCATCCTCGCTGGGCGAGAAATCTTCGGGTTCCGTTGGCGCTGCCCGAGTCACCCGGTCCGGGGCACCCCAACCGTTATCCGAACTGCTCTGGTGAGTGCTCGGTGCGTTGTCCTTCGACTGGCTCATGAGCTGCTGGTAACGACTCAACCGTCCGCCAGCCACCGGGGTCTGGACTTCGGGCTGTTCATCCGATTCGCTGGGGGTACCCCAAGCTGGTGCAGCTTCGGTCGCCGGTTGCACCGCCGGCTTAGGTGGCGCCGCAACTGGGGTTACTACTGCAGAGGCCACCGGTGCCGCCGCAACTGGGGTTACTACTGCAGAGGCCACCGGTGCCGCGGCAACCGGCTGTGGCTCAGGCTCACGGACGACCTTGGATTCGAAAGTATCGGTGGTGCTGCCGGGATGCAGCGGGGTTTGCGAGACCGGACGAGAAATCGCCGGGCTCGGTACCTCGGACTGGCGTGCGCTTAAACCGGCGGTCAACCGGGGGCGCGGTGCCACCGGGGGACCGTCAAAAGAACGTGATTCGGTAGCACGCGGAGAAGGAATCACCGGCTCCACCACGGCAGGCGATAGCGAAGACGGTTCACTTACCTGCGGGGCGGTGGTTGGCTCGGGGCGTGGTGAGGCCACAGAAACGGGTGCTGAGGTAGGGCCGCTTGTCGCATATCCGTCATCGGGATAAGGCGGCTCATCCATGTACGGTTCATCCAGCGGTGGCGGGACGTCGTCATAGTTGCTGACGTACCCACTGTCCTTAGCTGGAGCAGGCTTGTTCATTGGTGCTGCTGAACGTGCTGACTCCGGACGGGAAGCCTCGGGTTGCGCTACGGAAGGAGGCGTTTGTGGGCGTGCAGGAGCGTTGGGCGTAACCCCAGCGTTCGGAGCCTGTACGTTGATGGCTACTGCTGGGGCGGACGCCGGTGTTGGCCGGCGTTCACCTTTTGGGGAACCACCACCGGCGGTTGCCGACCCACCCTCGGTCAGTACAACCTCGATTTGTTGACCCGCCACCTGGCAAAGGGTGCCCACCAAGATCTGCATCATGTCTGGGCGATTACGCAGGTTGACGATAGGGCCGGTATTGCTGAATGCAAGGGTCAAAGTGCGACCATCAAATCCTGCCACCGAACCATAATTAGCAACCATCGAGTGAAGCACTCGTGAGCTTGACTGCAACTGCTCCAAAATGGCGGGCCACGCCTGTTGGAACTTCTGCACCGGGGTTGAGGCATTTGGCGCCTGTTGCTGAGGTGCAGTCTGCTGCTGAGTCTGCGCTCGTCGCTGCACTTCAGCTTGTTCGCGGGCAGCTTTTTCCTGCGCTTCGCGTTGCTCGGCGGCCGCGCGCTGTTCAGCTTGCTCGCGGGCAGCTTTTTCCTGCGCTTCGCGTTGCTCGGCGGCCGCGCGCTGTTCAGCCTGCTCACGAGCAGCCTGTTCCTCGGCTCGTCGCAGATCCTCTGGTCGCTGCTGGTTTGGGGCTGAAGATGTTGCTTCTGGTTGTTGACTCGATTGTTCACTCTGAACCTGCGGCGACTGTTGCTGAGTTGGCTGCTGTCGGTTCTCAGCTGCGCGGCGTGCAAACTCGGCCATGGCTGGGTTTTGTTTCACATCATCGATGGAAATCCCAGTACCGAAGGAGAGATCTTCGCCGGCTGCCGGGTCTGGAATCAGACTAAACGGGGCCACACCTTCTGGACGTGCTTCTGGAACACTCGGACCTGGCTGGACCGGAGTGGTGACCGGGTGCAGATCTTCTTTAGGCCCCCACGTGGCACCCCAATCGGCGGCTTCCCCAGTATTCAGCGAGCGAGCCGCGTCTGGATCTAGAGGAGCGTTAATATCTGGCTCGACCTGCGTGGTCTGAGCCTGCCGTTGAGAAGTCGGGGACTGTTCCCGTGGTTGTTCTTGGGGTGCAACAGGTTGCGGAGCCTGCGCTTCGGGCTGTACCTGAATTTCCTGCTGCGTTTGCTGCTGCGTGTTGGCAGGATGTTGTTCTGGTGCAGCTTGCTGAGGGGCAGGGGACTGCTCGGAGACAACAGGTGTTTCCACCCCTCCGTTACGGCCCTTGGCTGCTGCGAGAGCTTCTCGAACAGCAGCCGCACCCTGACGCGCGGCCGCCGGAGATGGAGTTGCTGACGAAGAATGAGCTGGCGACTCGCCTTCAGGCAGTTCAGGCAGCGCGCCTCCGGAAATCGCGTGGCGTTCTAGCCGGTCAAGCCGGGCCGCAAAAGCGCTCGCCGAATTTTCGGCACCCGGGAGCATCAAGCGTGCTGCCAAAAGCTCTAGGTGCAATCGAGGCGAAGTTGCCCCGTTCATCTCGCTCAAGGCCTGATTCGTTACGTCGGCCCAACGGCTCAGTTCACCGGCCCCGACAAGCGAGGCTTGTAAATGTAGTGACTCCAACTGATCAGCAGGAGTGCCACGTAAGATTTTTTCCAGACCTTCGGGCATCGCCTTGGCAATGATTAGGTCTCGCATGCGTTCAAGCAGGTCTTCAACGAAGCGCCGTGGATCCAAACCTGTCTGGATGATGCGGTCAATGGCTCCAAAGAGAGAAGCACCATTGCTTTCATGAAGTGAGAGGATCACCTCATCGAGCAGGGTCGAGTGGGTGTAGCCGAGTAAAGCAATCGCAGTCTCGTAGTCCACTCCACCTTCGCGGGCACCAGCCATAAGTTGGTCGAGAACCGAGAGGGTGTCGCGTACCGAACCGCCGCCGGCGCGGATTACTAGGGGCAGAACGCTGTCCGCGACCACCACGTTTTCGCGCTCGCAGAGCACCTTGAGATAGGCCAGAAGAGCCTCGGGAGGTACTAAGCGGAACGGGTAATGATGGGTGCGTGAACGGATAGTGCCAATGACCTTTTCAGGTTCCGTGGTCGCAAAAATGAACTTTATATGTGCTGGTGGCTCTTCAACGATTTTCAGCAGGGCGTTAAAACCCGCCGAAGTGACCATATGGGCCTCGTCAATAATGAAGATCTTGTAGCGGTCGCGGGTCGGCGCAAAAGTAGCGCGTTCGCGCAGATCACGTGCGTCTTCCACACCGCCGTGGCTGGCGGCGTCAATTTCGATCACATCGAGAGAACCTGGGCCACCATTAGCCAGCTCCACACAACTTGGACACGTGCCACATGGGGTTGGCGTCGGGCCCTGTTCGCAGTTCAGGCAGCGCGCCAGAATTCGGGCGCTCGTAGTTTTGCCGCAACCGCGCGGTCCGGAAAAGAGGTAGGCGTGGTTGACACGGTTCTTTTCCAAAGCCGTCATCAGTGGGGCCGTGACATGTTCCTGCCCGATAACCTCGGCGAAAGTGTCTGGACGGTATCTGCGATAAAGCGCTGTACTCACACCGGTACCCTATCGGTTGCGCGATGCCGGAGGCATCAACTGGTCGACAATAAATTCTGGTTCTACAACCCAAGGCTCGCGAGGCAAGGCAACAGGATTGAAGGAGTCCAAAGCGGCCTGCAAAGACGTTCCGGGCAAGCCCAATGACTCTAACAAGTAGGCGCGGATCTGGGCACCATTTACCCCTTTTTCGGAGAGGTCTTCGAGAGTTACTGCTCCATCGCGTTTAGCGAGCCTTTGGCCTTTGGAATTCAACGCTAAAGGAACATGGGCGTAGGCCGGAATTGGCATTCCGAGTAGCTGCGCCAGATATGCCTGACGTGGGGCGGAGGATAACAGGTCGTCTCCGCGCACGACTTGGTCAATGCCGTAGGCGCCGTCATCAACTACCACCGCGAGGTTATATGCGGGGGAGCCGTCATTGCGTAGCAACACAAAGTCGTCAACGATTCCGGTGTACTGGCCAGAAATTTCATCGTGAACAGTGAACTGAGCAACCTCCGCGCGCAGCCGCAGTGCTGCTGGGCGTTCCTTAGCTTTTTCGGCTCGTTCTTCGGAACTCAGATTCCGGCAAGTGCCTGGATAAGCGCCGGGGGCGGCATGTGGTGCACTGGCAGCTTCGGAAATATCTTTACGCGTGCAAAAGCACTCGAAGAGTAGGTCTTTGTCCCGAAGTGATTGGATCGCATCGAGATAGACCGGTAGGCGTTCACTTTGACGTACCAATGGTGAATCGAATTCGAGGCCGATAGCGGCGAGCTCGTAAAGCTGTTGTTCTTCGGCTCCGGAGCGCACACGGTCTAGGTCTTCAATGCGCAATAAGCATTGGCGCCCGGTGGACTTAGCGAATAGCCACGCAAGAATAGCCGTGCGTAAGTTGCCCAGATGGAGTTGCCCAGTCGGGCTTGGGGCGAAACGACCAACGCCCACGCGAACTCCATTCGGCTTGCTAGAAAAATAAAAGACCCCTCATGCACCTGCCAGAGCCCATCTACCCTTGCTACCTTCCGGTCCTGGGGGAGTTCAACAGGATGACACCACACGAGGGGTCATAGAAGATACTACCCGAGAGTTGGGGGTGGGTAAAAATCGGCAGGCGTGCGCTTGCTCTCAACCCGGGTAAGAGATTGCCTAGGCCGACTCACCCAACTTCCGCGTCCGGTGGGTCATACCAGCCAAGAACTCTCCGTATCCGAGCAGGTAATTCAGAGGCCGGGAGCATCGGAGTCTGGTTCCGCTCAAAGTCGAAGTTCTGCACACTGGTGACGCTGCCAGGAAGCTCCACCTGCAAGATTCCGTTCGGCGACCGCCAATTCACCGACCCGTCGGGCATATACGTGGACTGCCAACCGAGCGCGTGTTTAAACATTTGATGACGTTTGCACAATAACTGTGAATTATTTCGGTTTGTATGGCCGCCTTTGGCCCAGTCATCAATATGATCGATTTCGCTGGATTCTGGTAGTCGGTTGCATCCGGGGAACCTGCAATGGTTATCGCGTTCTCGCAATAAATCTTTCAGGGCCTTGGACGGTCGGTATCTACGCCTACCCACGTCGATTACCGCACCCGACCAAGGGTCGGTGAGTACCGCCATCAGCGAAGGAGCATCTTTTGCTACGCGCAAGGCCGCTCCGATGCCAATCGGTCCGTATCCTTCAAGATCCGCCAGAGTCCTAGATGGATCTGCGAGCATCTGCAAGGCTGGAATGGTCAACGATACGCGAGCTTTAAGTGGTGTACCTTCGCTAGCTGGCCAGCCGTCCAATATGGCATCTCGGAGGATATCCGCGCGACGTTGTTGTTCGTTACGCAGATCATCTGGATCGTCGTGGTTACGGGCATGCCAGTTGACCGTGTTGAGGATCGCCAGTGCGTCCTCTGCGGGAATGCGGAGTTGGAGCACCGCCATCCCGTCGGCTTCAGGCCACCAGATGACCGAACGGGTCTCACGGCCCCTGTCATGACGTTCGTCCACTGGTTCTGGCAAGAAGCGTTCGCGCATCTTACGCGCACGGTCCTTCACCGAGCGATCCGAACCGGTACGAGCAATGGGAAGAAGTACCTGTTGCAGTTGCTGAACATTATCGGGTTCGAGATCTTGAGACTGAGCGACGATTTCGGTGGCACTTTTGGTAGTGATGGTGCCTTGGCTCAATTCGTTGAGAGTTTCTTTACAGAGATAACGTAATCCCTGAGCCGTGAAAAGTTTGTTCTGGGTAATTCGATCACTTTGGCGCAAGGCTCCGGAGGCTTCGGCAATAAATGAGGCTCGCACCAATGGCTCCAATTGCGGGTCTACACCAAAGCGTTCTGCGGCTTGGATTTGAAGTGGGTCCTCGATAAGAAATTCTTGAGTACCTGTTTGCGCCGCTTGCTTGGTTGCCAATTCATAGGTGTCGGCTAGTAGCACCGCCTCTGCAGCGTCAAGCATGCTGCGGGCCTGGCCAAGAAGCTTCAACTGGATTAGACCACTGCCAGGTTCGGTGGCCCTGCCCGATTCATGCAGCTCCTTGGTGATGGCTGCCAGTTGGGCGAAGATCGTATCCTGCTCAATATTGGCAGCCCACATGCCGTCGGTACCTGGATCTGTTCTGGTGCCCGGCGGACTGATATGGAGACGATGAGCATCATCGTCATTATGAAATACCTCTCGTTTATTCATGTTTTAAGTGTCTACTGGGTGCCAGAAGAGGAGTCGGGAGGTTCCGCCAGCTGTGGATAAAGGCAAAAATCCCCTAAAGCTAGGCAATCTTGCGTATTAGATAACCGCATAATGATTGCTGAAGTTCTCGATTCGTGATTGTGGCGATATTTAGATATGCTGGTACCTGCTCCACGGAGCAAACTGAGGAGGATTCGCCTAGCGGCCTATGGCGCACGCCTGGAACGCGTGTTGGGTTAACGCCCTCAGGGGTTCAAATCCCCTATCCTCCGCCGATGAAAGCCCCCGAGAAATCGGGGGTTTTCGTGTTTAAATTTGATTCCAGGGGTAGCATCCCTAAGTACGGGGTGCTCGCGTGAGACGTTGGGTCGTTTCGCCGTTGGTTTGGAGGATTTTATGAGCTGCAGGTTCGAAGAACTCGCCATTGATTGTAAAAATCCGGTACTCATTGCCCGGTTTTGGACTGAAACGCTCAACTACTCGGTGCTCTCCGAAGAAGTCGGCTTAGTGACTATTGGGCCTGCTGAAAAATCATCGATAGGTCCACATCCGGTATTGACCTTCGCGCAGGTGCCAGAAGAGAAGTCATTAAAGAACCGGCTACACATAGATGTTCGCCCGACTGACTGCACGCAAGATGAAGAAGTTGAGCGGCTACTATCGCTGGGTGCAACATACCCTGATGCTGATGTGAGCGATGTTTCATGGGTCATCCTTCTTGACCCTGAAGGCAATGAATTTTGCGTCCTCAGTTCACAGCAGCTGTAGAGCTCGCTCACGGTTAACCTGTCCGGGGCGTCCGGTAGCATGGTCTCTCACGTGGATAGTGAGGGCTATCACTAATTGGGGGTGTGGCTGGCTTGGCTGGGGAAAATCGTAAGGCAGTCGTTATTGAGCACGAATTTGAGACCCGAGCAGTCCTGTCTCGACTGCTCAAACACGTGGGATTTGTTGTTCAAGAGGCCTCAACTGGGGAAGAAGGCGTCGATCTAGCCACACGGAGCAATCCAGAAGTAATTGTGGTGGGATACGGCCTTCGAGATATTGACGGGCACGAAACGCTACGGCGGATTTCTGCACGAGTTAATGCGCTGCTACTAGCAGTGCTTGAAACAAATGATGAGTTTGAAGTGGTTCATGCCTATGACTCCGGTGCAGACGGCGTAGTTGCGAAGCCGATAAAAGAGCGAGAATTCAGGGCGCGCGTAGATTCCTTCGTCCGGCGGCAAGATAACATCAATAACTTGCTCGATTTGCGGGAGCGCCGTGCGGACCAGATCCTTCGCCACCGGAACCTTTCGCTCAACGTTGTGACCTGGCAAGTGATGATTGATGACGTGTCGATTGAACTGACTGCTACTGAATTTTCGCTGTTACGCGCGCTGTTGGTGTATCCCGGACATGTGCGAAGCAAAAAAGAGCTTGCTCGCATTCTGGGCGATGAAGATGATCTGGGAGCAGTGGACTTATATGTGTCACCGGCAGCCGTGCGAAGCATTGAAGTGCATATTGCAAATCTAAGGCGCAAACTAGGCGATTCGGCGCGTGAAGAACTGTGGATCGAGACGGTACGCGGTGTGGGATACCGAATGGTTGGGTCCCACGAAACCAAATAATATCGGCTGGATAATTCTTGAGCTGATCTTGAGCTGTCGATGGCGTCAACTTGAGACTCATCGAGCACAATGTTGTCCATGGCTTTGGGCCAGACGGGGCGAAGTGCTGAATCAGGTTAGGACTTGGGGGACTAATCGACTGTCGAGCAGGCGGTTTTCTATACTGGTACCCGTTTAAGTGAGTGAAGGCTTCGAAATAGTAGCGCAATACTATTTCGAAGCCTTCATACTTCAGCGGAAATCGGTGTCTAGGCAGGTGCCTTGGGGCTGCTCAATTCTGGGTAATGGATGGCAGCGGTTTGTGGGTGAGCACGCAGCCAACCCTTGAGCACATTGGCACCATACGAGGCGAGCATCGGGTTCTGCGGGTCATCGGAGATTCCCCGTGCTTGCGCTGCTAGCGCTGCCGGTAGTTGCACCTTATCAATCACCGCATCGAGGCGTGGGGAATAGAAGAACGGCACGGAGTAACGGTCCACACCGGCCGGCGGGGCGATCACTCGGTGAATGGTTGCCATCAGATATCCGTCGGTAGCTACTTCAAGCATTTCGCCAAGGTTGACCACTAGCGCACCTGGGGTAGGTGGCACCGCAATCCACTCTTCCTGGCCGTATGGCTGCACCTGCAGGCCGCCAACTTGGTCTTGTAATAGTAGGGTTACAAAACCGTAGTCAGCGTGTAGACCTACGCCCTGGTTGCCGGACTCCGGAACCACGTCACCTGAGACATAATGTACTAGTTTGCCCATCCAAGAAGGAGTCTTGGCGAAGGGTTCATCAAAGTGATCTTCGGGAAGCCCCATTCCAACGGCAAGCGCAGAGAGTAGTTCGTGACCGGTCTGATTCATCAGTTCGGCCCACTGCATGGCCCGTTCCTCAAGCTGTGGGAAATCTTCTGGGAACTGGTTCGGCCCCTGTAGATTCAGGAATGGCTTGTCGCTCGGAACCTCGGAGAGAGTCTCACGTGCCGGGCCGTAATCAATCTGTTCGCGGGCGTCAGCGCGACCCCGGGTAATCTCGGTGCCCATGCGGGTGTAACCGCGGAATTGGGCACTGTTTCGGTTGTCGAGCTTAATCTTCTCTTCGACCGGTTTTTTGAAGAACTCGGCAATGGTGTCTAAGAGTTCCTGATCCTGGTTTTCTTGGGAGCCGTAACCCACGATCTGAAAGAAACCTACGCGATGGGCAGCATCGCGTAACGCTGCTACGAAGGCTTCATTAAAGCTTCCATCGGCATTACGGGCGGTAGAGATATCGAGGACTGGGATCTCGGTGACTACGTTGTTCATGCATCTAGCGTGCACCCAAAAACACAATTGTTACTAGCGTCCGTTACGCCGAGTTCCGCCAAGTTTCACCCATCGTAACAATCCTTGCTTTTTGCTTAACAAAGTCCCATTATTAGCGATCGCGATTCGCTAAACAGTTTTCTCGGTAGTGGATGGTGCTTGGCTCGTCATCTCTTCGCATACAGGTTTCAGATGCGAAGAATGTGCGTTCTGCGGAGGGTAAAGTGTTTTTTCTGGTAGTTGTACATATGCTTAGAGAGTGATTTTTCGAGCCGTGGGCGATTCCCGTCCGTACCCAGCGCATGAGCTATCCACCTCTCGGCAGTGGAGCGAAATCCCTCCACAGCAGGTGAAGCTCGACGAGCTGGTGACCACCAAAACGGTGCTCGATTTATCGGCATTGCTTTCCGAGGACTCGACCTTCTACGGAGACTTGTTCCCGCACGTAGTGCGCTGGCAGGGCACTTTGTATCTGGAAGATGGGTTGCACCGAGCTTTACGTTCCGCGTTGCACCATCGAGCAATAATCCATGCAAGGGTGTTGGATCTTGAAGGCTAACAGGTAGGCTTCGACTCAAGATAGCCTCACGTCGCAGACCCAAGGGCGCGCAGGGAAGGTGGGTTTATGACCGAGCCGAAGGATCGCCGCGATCCAAGCAGCTGGCATGGGCAGCACATCGTCAGCGAAGCAGAGCTCGCCTTTCAATCCGATGGGCAGGCCAAAAAGCGTCGCCGTAGTCGACAGAATGTGGTTTTTACGGTCATGGCTTCGCTGGTCGTGCTGGTTTTTGTGGTTTCAATACTGATCTTCACCGGCAACTGGCCCTGGAATAAAGACCAAGCACCACAAGCGGCAAGCGATGCTCCGGCCAAAATCGAAAACCCGGTATGTCCTGACGTGAATTTCAAAGTACAGGACCCGGGCACGGTCATGGTCCGCGTACTGAATACCACCGGTGAGTCAGGATTAGCCGGGGCAACGGCCGAAAGCCTTAAAGAGCGTGGCTTCACCATCACCTCGGTCACCGAATCAGCCAGCGACTATGCCGATGAAGTGGGAGCGGTGATTGCCGGCCCCAAGGGATATGCTCAAGCGCTGAGCATTCAACGACAGGTCCCCGGTGCGGTGTTCGTCTTTGACAAAGACCGCCGCGATGATCGCATTGATTTAGAGGTCGGCGCCAAGTTTGAAGGACTGGAAAAGGAGCGCAAGCTGAATGACGCTCCCGGAAAGCTTCGCTGCGCCGAATCAAAATAGCGGCAGCGAAGCATCGGTGGAATCTAGCTGACGGTTTCGGCGTGAACCTGAGTCAGTGCGTTGGTGAATGCCTCGGCTGGCTGCGCCCCGGAGATGCCGTATTTGCCGTCAATAACAAAGAATGGCACTCCGCTGATGCCCAACTGACGAGCCTGCTCGATATCTGCGTTGACTTCTTCGGCGTATTTCTGCGAACTCAGCGTCTGTGCGGTAGCGGTCTCATCGAGTCCGACCTCCGCAGCGAGTTTGGCAAGAACTTGGCGGTCTCCGGTATCTAAACCGCGCTCGAAATGTGCCGATAGTAGTGTCTCTTTCATCTCACTGCCCTTGGACTCGGTCTTTGCCTGCTCAAGTACGCGCAGTGCGGTGAACGAGTTAGCGGGACGCAGCTGATCAAATCTGTAGTTGAGTCCTTCTCCGGCGGCCTGCTCGGTGACATGTTCCAACATGCCCTTCACCTGCTCCGGATCCATACCCTTCATCTGCGAAAGATACTGCAGCTCATCACCGTCATAGTGTTCGGGGAGGCTTGGATCCAGCTGGTACGCATGCCAATACACATCCACGTTTTCGGAGAACTCAAATTCTTCGACGCCCTTTTCAAAGCGGCGCTTTCCAATGAAGCACCAAGGGCAGGCAATATCGGACCAGATGTCCACACGGACTCGTTTTTCACTCATGTAAGTTTCAACTACTTGGAGTCCTGCTACATTCCCGATTGCCAGATGGCAAGATAGAAGCAAAAGACGTTCGGTGGAGTCAGGAGGAAAATGGCCAAGTCATTGAGCTATAAAGGGATCTTCTTTGCGGGTGGGATCACCATGATGGCTGGTTTTGTCGACGGCGTGGGATTCTTGCATTTCTCCGGATATTTCCTCTCCTTTATGTCTGGTAACTCAACACGTTCCTCCGCCGCACTCGCAACTGGTGACGTAAATGGCTGGTTGCTCGCGATGAGTTTTGTGGCCAGCTTTGTACTTGGGGTGGTCCTCGCGACGCTGATTTCTGCCAAAGCCCCACGCTTCAGGCGACCCCGGGTGATGTATCTATCGGGCGCACTCTTATTGGTAGCAGCGATTTTAGGATCTTCGGGAGAGACGGCGACGGCTTGCTTGCTGGCAGCGGCTATGGGTGCAGTCAATGTTAGCTACACGCGCTCTGGGGAAGTGTCGTTGGGATTGACCTATATGACCGGGACGCTAGTAAAGCTTGGTCAGCATCTGGCCGGAGCCTTATCTGGCGCAAATCGAACCCTGTGGGTTCCTTACGCGACCCTTTGGGCCATGATTACCCTCGGTTCGGTATGTGGCGCATTTGCCTACTTGCAGTTTGGGCTAGCTGCATTGTGGTTGGTGGCTCTGGGTATGATCGGTTGGGCCAGTCTTGGATTGATACGTGAACGTCGTCTGATTAGCGGCGCACGCTGAGTACAAAAAATCCGCCAGGTCATAGACTTGGCGGATTTTTAGTAGCGGAAGGTTTTACTTATTGCTTGAGACAAGCTCTTCTTGCGGTGTACGCACGAGGAACTTGTACGCCAAACCAAGCAGGACTAGCCAACCGGCGCCGGCGTAAAGCGCGACCCGAGTCTCCGCGCTTAAAGCTAGGAGTACGACCACAAAGGCCATAAACACCAACGCAATCCAAGCGCTGATGGTGCCACCGGGAACCGTGAATTCGCGTTCGAGGGCGATGCTCTTTTTTTCCTTGCGACGCATGGCCAAGTAGGAGGTGAGGATCATGATCCACACCCAGACCGTCGCGAAGGTGGCAATTGAGGCGATGATCATGAACAGGGATTCCGGTAGCAGGGCGTTGAGAACCACGCCGACCAGCAACACCAAGGACATGATGACTACTGTCATCCACGGCACTCCATGGCGAGAGATTTTCGCGAACGAGGCCGGAGCATGGCCTTCTCGTGACATCGCAAACATCATGCGGCCGGCACCAAAGGTATCGGCATTGATCGCGGACACTGCGGCGGTAATAACCACTGCATTTAGTATGTGAGCAGCGGCAGGCAGACCCAGTGCGTCAAAGATCTGGACGAATGGAGAGGCAGATCCATCGATCTGACGCCAGTCGAAGAGCATCATGACTACGGCAAGTGATGCTACGTAGAACAGCAGGATGCGCCAGGGGACAGTATTGATCGCAGCTGGGACAGACTTCGCTGGATCTTCGGCTTCCCCGGCGGTGATGCCGATGGTCTCGATGCCACCGAAGGCGAACATCACTACAGCGAACGACAGCAGCAGCCCCATGAATCCATTAGGGAATAGGGTCCCGGCGCTCATCAGGGTTGCAAAACCAGTGGCTGTTTCCGAGCCAGGTGCGGTGAAACCGAAGACGATGAGTGCCGCGCCGCCGATGATCATCGCAATGATTGCGGTCACCTTGATGACTGCCAGCCAAAACTCTGTCTCGCCAAAGACCTTTACCTTCATCAAGTTGATGACCGCGATCAATAGCACCACGGCAAGAACCCAGATCCACTGCGAGACCTGCGGGAACCAGAAGCGCATGTAAATACCGAAAGCAGTCACGTCGGCAATGGCAACGATTGCCATTTCAAAGGTGAAGGTCCAGCCGGTGACAAACCCGGCGAAGCGGCCTAGATAACGCGACGCATAGTGTGCAAAAGAACCAGAAACCGGATGTTTCACCGCCATCTCACCCATGGCGCGCATGACGATGAATACCGCAGCACCACCAATCATGTAGGCAAAGAGCACTGCCGGTCCGGCGGCCTGAATAGCAGCTGAGGAACCGTAGAACAATCCGGTACCAATGGCAGAGCCAAGTGCCATGAAGCGGATGTGGCGGGCCGTGAGCCCGCGGGCGAGGGAGCCCTTAATATCGGTCACGATGAAAATCTCGGATCTTGTTTGAGGTGCATGTGATCAGTGGCTGTGCGCGTGGTTCAAAGAATTTAAGCCAGCGGGTGCCTCAAGAATTTTACGTGCTAGGCGGTGTTGCCCGGGGTTGTTTGTGGTCAAGCTCTATCGTGAGATAGCTCATCTGAGGTGCTGGAGCCGTTTCTTGTCGTCCTCGGCGCAAGAGCCCAGAATGGGTATGGGTTAAATTTTGAATATATTTTCACTGGTCAGATATGTGTTGTAGAAAAACCGGAGGTGGATCTTAATGTAGGCTATACCCCGTAAATAGCGCGAAATAACGATGTACAGAGAGTTTCAGCTTAGAAGCCTGTTGAAGCCGGTGTGCAAAGCAGGCGGAAAGAACACATGAAAAATACCGGACTGCGACTAGCCGTTGCCGTTGCCGTCTTATACTCACTTTTTGTATCTTTCATGGTCACCAAGTCCATTGATGAATCAACGCTTGCAGGCGCGAGCAGAATTCTTGTCTCGGGCACACAAACGTTGTCCGGGAGTCAGGGGCTGGACGTATTAGTTCAGAGGTCAGCTCAACGCTCCGGATCCACCATAGTGCGAGAAATTCGCGATCTGCATGACACTTCAGTGCGCCACTTCTATCTGGCCAGTGGTGATAACGATGGCAAAGGGGCAACGTGGTTGGACACCGGGTTTCCGCGGTTCAGCCAGCGTGTCAGTACTAACGTGCACGCAGCAACAGAGCTTAGCGGGGTAGATCCACGCGGAGAATACTTCATCATTGGCACTTCGGCCGCGCTGGATATGGTGGTCCACGACTTTAGCCAGTTAGGTTATGCGGTAGAAACCGAGAGAGCGGGCGCTCTTATTCCGGCCGCTGTCGGAGAGATTTTCTTTGGTGCCCTAGGGGCATCAACGCTTTTAGTTCTGTTGCTCGTGGCATTATTGACCGGATTTTCGGTCCTTTCCCGGGCGAAGAGTTACGCGATACTTCGGTTACACGGAGGCAATATCAGTACGGGCCTAAAACGAGACCTCCGGCAAGAATTACCGTCCATCGCGGTGATACTTGCGATTTCCTTCACCACGGCGCTGGTAGGGCTTTTGCTGTACAACGGGTGGAACCAGCTGGGCAGATATCTGGCATCGGCGCTTGGCCTCGTAGCGCTCATGTTATTCATCGTCACCTGTATCTATATTGCGGCGTTAAGTTTGACTTTCGATGTGAAAATTCTTGACGCGATCAAAGGCAAATTCGGGTTCAAAGTTGCGGTTCCGGCCACCTATCTCTTACGTTTCCCAAGCATCATCTTGGCGATAACACTTATTGCCTCGGCTTTCGCTGCGAGTACGGCGGCTTCGCAAGCGCAACGAAACCAAGAATCCTTAGCCGAGGTAGGCAACGTGGCAAAAATCTTCTTTGAAGGCCTTTACGTTTCACAACAGACGGAACAGTTAGCGGTTGAGTCGGGGAATTGGCTTAAAGAGCAAGACCGTTTGGGGCACACCATAATGGTGAGCACACTTGCTGAGTACTCTTCGAGCGCCGCACTTGCTGACGAGGTATTGCTAGTTAGTCAGGGCTATCTCCAACGCAACCGAATCCTTGATAGTCGGGGACAGCAAATAACCGATATCCCAGACGATGAGGTTCTCATCATGATTCCCGAACACTCCACACACTCCGCTGCCGAGGTGAAAAGAGCACTGCTTGAAAATTATGGAGGCAGCCAAACACCTACGATGAGCAGTCAGGTATTGCGTGGCGCACAGAGTCATTTCCTCTATGGCACGGGAGCTGAGCATCAAAGGAAGCTGAGTAATCTGGAGGATGTCATTGTTGTTGGCATCGGGGCGAACTCAGGGTTCATTGCCGATGACGGCTACATGTCGCTAGCTAGCAGGGGCCAGCTACTGATGGCGCACGCAGAACAAGCACTGAACGACACCCCTAAAGAATTCTTGGGAACGTGGATCTCCGCCTACCTTCCGATCGCCCAATTGGCCGCCGAGGATTCAGCGGCCTTAAACGAGTCAGTTCGCTCCCAGGCAGTTTGTGCCGTCGTAGCGCTTCTGGTGCTCCTCGCAACAGCCGTAGGAATGGCGCAGATTCATGTCCGGGGTAATGCCCAACTGATTTTAGTGCGATATCTGCATGGGTGGTCGTTTTGGTCCACTCACCGGTGGCTCTTCAAAGCTGAAGCAGTTGTCCTAGGGCTTGCCGTGGTGTGGGCGACGATCAGCGGCCTTTGGACGGCTCTTCGCGCGAAGACTTTCGGCGAGGCGTCCCATGTAGCCGATGATCTGGCCATCGCGCAGTGGCAGCCTGTGGTGGTTCTGGGCGTAGCCCTGTTAAATGTCTTGCTGCTTTTAGTTGTGGTGCGCGTGAAGACTCAACGCCTGATTCGCACCCATAGTGAGGAAACCGCATGAGCAATATTGAGGTTCACGGGGCTACTAAAACTTTTGGCTCCAAAACACTATTTCAAAACCTGACGTTTAGCGTTCCTGCCGGGCAGATGATGGCAGTGATGGGAACCTCGGGATCCGGGAAGTCGACTCTTTTGAACTGTATTGGGTTACTGGAGAAGCTCGACGCCGGAAGCCTTACGGTGGGCGGGCAACAAATCTCCGCCTTTTCCGATAAGCAACAACGTTATTTCCGGCGTGATTCATTGGGCTACATGTTCCAAAATTATGCGCTGATCGAAAACTCCACGATTAGGGACAACCTCGAAGTAGCACTCGCAGCTTCCGGTAAATCAAAGATCCGCGGTGCTGACTTTGACGGAGCGTTGCAACGCGTGGGTCTAGCTGGACGGGGTAAGGAGTTGGTCTATTCCTTATCAGGGGGAGAACAACAACGGGTGGCGTTAGCCAGACTGCTGGTTAAGCTTCCTGCGGTCGTGCTTGCTGATGAGCCCACCGGCGCCTTGGACAGCACCAATGAATCCATGGTGATGAACGAACTTCGCAATATCGCTAATGCGGGTGCAACCGTACTAGTCGCGACACATTCGAATGTCGTGATGAGCCATTGCGACACGGTTCTGGACTTGAGCTAGCGAAACGCGGGTACCGCGGGCGCATTCTTGACGGCACTCACAGTGGGAGAATGGACTTATGGAACTTGGATTCATCAGACACGGCCAGACTCGCTGGAACCTCGAAGGACGGTTGCAGGGAAGTAGCAATATCGAGCTGAATGATACCGGGCGGGCACAAGCCCGCGACGCGGTGCAGATCCTTGGCTCCGAACGCTGGGACGTCATTGTTTCCTCTCCACTAAGCCGCGCACGTGAAACCGCACAGATCATCGCCGACGGGCTCGGCCTGGAACTTGGCCCAGCCTATGATCTGCTCATCGAGCGTGATTACGGCGAAGGCGAAGGGGTTTTGGAAACCGAGGCCGCGCAACGCTGGCCAGGTAAAATCGGTGGCGGCATCGAATCTTTGGAATCGGTGGTTGACCGCGGGTTGCGCGCCATCGAACAGATCGCTTCCGATTACCCGGGTAAAAATGTTGCAGTTGTCTGTCACGGCACGATTATTCGTTACACGCTTTCGCATTTTGCCGGGTATCAGCTGGACACCATCCGCAACGCCTCGGTAGCGATTCTGGAATTTGAAACCGATAGTTGGGCACTAAAGCTGGTCAATGACCAGATGCCACAACCGCCGGTCAAAACCCAGTAGCTAGTCGCGTTTTAGGGTGCGCTGCACCGCCCGGGCAATACCTGAGTCGGATTGCTGACTCTTGATGTTAGACAGCCATGATCCTAACCGCAGGTATGCGTCGGACCGTATCGACACTGGTGAGAGAAACACGTCATGCAGTGCGTTGGGTAGCCGGACCAAATGCAGCTCGCGGCCTAGAACAATGCTTCGTTGCGCGACCACCTGCACGTTTAGTGCCACATCGGAGCGGGTAGCGGCATCATTCCAACGCGGCAGCAGATAGTCTTTGGCGCTGAGCATGACCAGCACCGGTTGCTTCAGATCAAGGCCCTTCTTGACCTTCGCCTGGGCGGCGAATACCGCAGAGATGAACCCGGTGTGTAAGGGGAAACCGTTGGCCGGTCGCCAGTCTAAGTTGTAATCCCATTCGCCTTCAAAACGGTTGGATACCGTGCGGGTGTAAAACCCCGGGTCGATGCCCGGGAGGTTTCGGTAGGGGTTACGATGGCTGGTTGCTTTCAGAATTTTTGCTAATGCGGTGCGTCCCAGTTCCGAGGCCTGAAATTCTAGCCACGGACTATTAAGCGCTAATGCGTCAACCTTGCTGGGATTCGCTGCCGCGTAGAGCGATGCACTGAGCCCTCCGGTGGAATGGCCGAGCGTCACAAAACGTGTGCCAGGATGAGCGCTGGAGATAATTCGGTGTGCCGCATCAAATTCCTCGAAATAATCTTCCAGGTTGGTGATAAATCCCGGCACGCTGGAGGCGTTGAGGTTGCGCCCGTAATGACGCAGATCGAGTGCATAGAAGTCGGCTCCGGCCTCGGTGAGGAACTGCGCCAACTCAGTCTGGAAAAAGTAGTCAGACCAGCCGTGCACGTACAGGATCGCTAATCCACGCAAGGGTGGGGCAAAGCGTAGACGGCGACCAGCCGGACGGTGACGGATCAATGTCGCGGTGGAACCATCCGTGAGCGGTAGCTTGCGACTGGCGTAATCTGCGCCCAGCACATCGGCGTCCCAAAGCTCCTCGGTGGGGGAACGAAATTGGAAGGCCATAAAGATATCCTAACCGCGCACGAAAAACGGCATCCCCCGGATGGGCTGGTTACCATCCGATGAATGCCGCAGTTCGTGGCGGTGCGCATTAAGTTGTTGAGTTTAGGCGCGGACCGCCGAGTAACGGGCCTGGACTAGCTGGCCATTTCATAGGCCGGTGCTGGGGTGTCCAGGTAGCGCTGGTAGGTGTTGGAGGTCAAGAAGGTGGGGAAATCATCGCGCAAGGCGCAAGCTTCGAAGATTTCCACCGCTTGTTCGAAGCGGTCTCCTTCAAAACGCTCGATCTTCTCGATGGTTTCATCGGTCAGTTCGTGCATCCAGGCCCGGGTGATGACCTCACCGGTGTCGGTGATTGCCGACTGGTGGATCCACTGCCATAACTGGGAGCGGGAGATTTCCGCGGTAGCGGCATCTTCCATCAGATTGCGCAGTGCCACCGCACCATTGCCGCGCAGCCACGACTCAACGTAGCGGATGGCGATCTCGATGTTCTCGCGGATACCGCGTTCGGTGATCCGGCCCTCGAGGCCTTCCACATTCAGCAGTTCTTTGGCCGAAACTTCCACATCCTCACGGGTGCGGGAGATCTGGTGTGGATTTGCACCTAGTACCCGGTCATAGACCTCACGAGCTATCGGAACCAGATCTGGGTGTGCCACCCAGGAACCGTCAAAGCCGTCGGTGGCTTCGCGGGTCTTGTCCTCGGACACCTTTTCGAAGGCGAGCTGGTTGATCGAAGCATCCTTGCGGCTCGGTACGAAAGCGCTCATTCCGCCGATTGCGGTTGCCCCGCGGCGGTGGCAGGCACGCACCAGCTGTTCGGTGTAAGCCCGCATAAAAGGACTGGTCATGGTCACCAGCTCGCGGTCGGGGAAGACGAAGCGCGGTCCGCGGGAACGGAAGTTCTTGATGATCGAGAAGATGTAGTCCCAGCGTCCTGCGTTCAGTCCGGCCGAGTGCTCCCGCAGTTCGTAGAGGATTTCTTCCATCTCAAATGCGGCGGTGATGGTCTCGATGAGTACCGTGGCGCGAATGGTGCCGCGCTCGATGCCCAACAGTTCTTGAGCCAGCACAAACACGTCGTTCCACAACCGTGCTTCGAGGTGATTTTCCAGCTTTGGCAGGTAGTAGTACGCGCCACGGCCAGAATCGATCAGACGCTGCGCATTGTGGAAGAAGTGCAAACCGAAGTCGACAAATGCGCCGGCAATGGGCTTGCCGTTGATCAGCAGGTGCTTCTCGGGCAGGTGCAGGCCTCGTGGGCGAACCACGATGGTTGGCAGTTCGCTCAGCTCGTAGCTGTTCAGCTTGTAATTCCGGCCATCAGGGTCGGTGAAATCAAGTTCCCCATCCAATACCCGCAACAGGTTGACCTGATTCTTGATTACGTTCTGCCAGGTAGGGGAGCAAGCATCTTCCATATCTGCTAGCCATACGTTGGCGCCCGAGTTTAATGCGTTGATTGCCATCTTGCGTTCAATCGGCCCGGTGATTTCCACCCGACGGTTTTCAAGTCCCGGTGCAATGGGTGCAACTTGCCATGACGCATCTTCGCGGATGTGGCTTGTCTCCTCCAAGAACTTCGGGTCATGCCCGTTGGCAATGCGAGCTCGGTTCAGCTGACGACGCTGCATTAGTTCAACACGACGGCCCTCAAAAGCCTGGTGCAAGTTGGAAATGAAATCCAACGCCTGTTCGGTGAGGATCTGTTCCTGGTAACGAACTGGGGTAGCGGTGATCTGGATCGAGTTCAGGGAGGTGGGGGTAAACATGATGTTCTTCCTTAAAAGTTTGGGGTCGGTGGGGCCGGCGTCATTGCCGGCCCCACCGCCAGGGCCCCAAAGGGGTCCTGATTTAGTGGAACTGTCCTTCTTCGGTGGAACCAACCAAGGCCAGGGTGGAGGCATTGGGGTTCAACGTGGTGGCGATCTTGTCGAAGTAGCCGGTGCCGACCTCACGCTGGTGCTTAGTTGCGGTGTAGCCGCGGGACTCGGAAGCGAATTCGCGTTCCTGCAATTCGACGTAGGCGCTCATCCCGTCGCGGGCGTAACCCTCGGCCAGATCAAACATCGAGTGGTTCAGTGCGTGGAAGCCGGCCAGCGTGATGAACTGGAAGCTGAAGCCCATCGCACCGAGTTCCCGCTGGAACTTGGCGATCGTTGCATCGTCCAGGTGCTTCTTCCAATTGAAGGAAGGAGAGCAATTGTAGGAAAGCATCTGATCAGGGAATTCAGCCTTGACCGATTCGGCGAACTTGCGAGCCAACTCCAGGTCCGGGGTTCCGGTCTCCATCCAGATGAGGTCGGAGTACGGAGCGTAGGCCTTGGCGCGGGCAATACATGGTTCGATGCCGTTGCGGACCTTGTAGAAACCTTCTGCGGTGCGCTCGCCGGTGATGAACTGCTGATCTCGTTCATCAACATCCGAGGTAATCAGGGTGGCTGCCTCGGCGTCGGTGCGGGCGATGACTACCGATGGGGTTCCCGCCACGTCGGCTGCCAGGCGAGCCGCATTGAGCGTGCGAATGTGCTGCTGGGTTGGGATGAGCACCTTGCCACCGAGGTGGCCGCACTTCTTTTCAGATGCCAGCTGGTCTTCCCAGTGAACCCCGGAAGCACCGGCGGTGATCATCGACTTCATCAGCTCGTAAGCGTTGAGCGGTCCACCGAAGCCTGCCTCGGCATCTGCGACGATGGGGACCATCCAGTCCTCAACGCTCTGAATACCTTCGGAGAATTCGATTTGGTCTGCGCGAAGCAAGGCGTTATTAATGCGGCGCACTACCTGTGGAACCGAGTTGGCCGGGTAGAGGGACTGATCTGGGTAGGTCTGCCCGGAGAGGTTTGCATCCGCAGCCACCTGCCAACCGGAAAGATAGATCGCTCGAAGTCCGGCCTTGACCTGTTGGACCGCCTGGTTGCCGGTCAACGCACCCAAGGCGTTGGTGTATCCGCCGGTGGGGGTTTCCTCGGTGAGCTGCTTCCACAGTTTTTCCGAACCACGCTTTGCTAGCGTGTTTTCTTCTTGAACACGACCCTGCAGGTTGACGACGTCAGCGGCGCTGTAATCGCGGGTCACACCGTTCCAGCGGGGGTTGTTCTCCCAGTCGTTCTCTATAGTTGCGATGCGGTTGTCAATTGAATTCTGCTCAGTCATTGTGCTGGCCCCTTCGCCCACATGTTGGTGTTCGTCCGTATTCGTCGAATGCGGTGAACTTCTTCGTGACATTGACTATTCCGCAGAAGCAAGGGGTTCAATAGGGGTCTTGTGAGGAAAGATTTGCAGTTCTTTGAGAAATCTCAAAAATATTTAGTTCTTCGCACATTTTGCGCAGTTAGAGCAATATTGCTCAAAAAGAGGGAAGCGAAAGAGGAAGAAGTGTATTTATTCTGATACCGGAGCGTGTGCTGGCTAGTTTTTGGGCGCGCTAAAGGATGGGATGGTGCATAAATGAGTAATTTTCCGGTTAGGGCAGATCCAGGGATACGACTGCCATGAATCCGCGACCAGAGATGGTCGGTTCGGCCGTATCGCCACCGATGACGGTGTCTCGCACTTCGAGTTTTTGTTCTTCGCCGTTGAGTTTCAGTACGCCGTTACCCTGGACCAATACACCTAGCTGGCCATCAAACAGGTACTGATCACGTTTCTTGGACAGTTCAACGATGCGCACTGTGCCGCGCACACGTCCTGGTTTGGTCCTCAGGTGCAGCACGAGTAATTCCTCAGCGGGCTGGCTGGTTGTCACTGGGTTGGACGTTTCAATTCTTAATGGGCGCAATGGTTCGAGTCCGTGAATCTGCCCATCAACATCAAGCTGGAGGAAATCTCCGGCAATCAGCGTCAGCGCCTGTGCAATGCCGGAGCCCTGAAAAGAGCCTGCTTTTTCAATTGAACGAATCGAGAGGTTCCAGCTCGCGGAGTCCTGCGCGGCGGCCGTAAGCTGCCCCTCGGTAGTTAGCTCGCCGGCACATATCTGGCGCACCTGCCCCAGTTCCCACTGTTTCTTGCTGCTCTGGGCCAGAGGGACGATGGTTCCCGGGGCAAACTGCGTGGCTGCTTCACTCATAATTCGAGTTTACTTGTCCAGCACGGCCAGTAGCTCATCAACCACACCATCGACGCTTTGGGCGGAGCTGATCACCGTCCATTTGTGCTTCGCTGCCATCTCTAAATATGCGTTGCGGCTCGCCTCAAGGAATTCCTTGGTTTCGGTATCTTCGCCGCGCTGGTGGATTCGTGAATACGCCGTGTCTGCACCAACGTCCAGCACAACCACGTCGGCGCCTCGTGTATAGGCGAGAGCTAGCCAAGGAAAGAGTCGGCCTTGCGGCAGCCCGCGCACCTGGCGAAGCGCAAGTTGGCAGGATAGGTGACGATCCATCACGGTGACCCCGGAGAACAGCGACGCTTTGACCGTATTGCGCATGACATTGAACAGCCGGAAAATTGATTCGATGCCATCCTGTGTGGCGCGTGAAATTTCAAAACGCGAATTGGCGACTCGCTGATTCAACCACTTGCGCGCCGCTGGATTCGCCACACGATGGGCAAGAAAATCTTGTTGCTGCAGAGTACGGACGAGCGCGGCAATAGCGGTGCTTTTGCCTGACCCGTCGATGCCCAGCACAATCAGCGTCCCTCCGGACCGTAAAGCCTTGGCATGATGAACCGGGCGCTGTGAGATTTCGGTGGTGATAATCGCAGGTCCTTAAGTTGATGTCTTATTCTTTACAACGGTCAAGTACCAGGTGTTGATAGCGGATTGTTGCTGGGAATTTCACGTGAATCCACGCTTCTACGCCTCAGGGCGTGAGTGCAATAGATCCGAACATGCGGTGGATGAAATTCTCCAATGTCATCCTTTGGGATGTCGAAAACCTCCAGAATGCTGATCTAAGGTAAAGACCAACAGGTCTGCGAGGAAGGTTTGATGTCGCGCAGCCTGAGTCAGTGACTAGGCCAGAGAATGGATCGACCTTGCGACCTAAATCCCGAGTCCTCGCCCTTGGCCTCCTCACAGCGACGCTCTGTCTGAGCACGTCGTGTGTTTCAAATAATGAGACCGCGACAAAGCCCGGTGCAATTGACGATGGCGTGACTCAAACGCAGACTCTCTCCGAGGTCCAATGGGGCAGTGGGGAAGAAGTCAGTGCGCGAATTGTAGAGCTGGACGCTGCCACTGAAGTAGCGTTTGGTGATCAGTTCACTGCACAGGATTCAACGGGTAACTGGCAAAAGCAATCGAATTTCCTCTTGGGGCTGGGGCTAAACACCCACGGCAAGATCATCGGTGAGCTGTCCCAGCAAATGAAGCCGACGCAAGCGGATGCCAAATTGAGTGACCATGGAGAAATCGGGCTTGCGAATAACGGTGAGTTCGAAGCATTTGGAAGTACTCGGAAGCTGGTTGAAGGTGATGGTAACCGAACCGTCACCTCCGCTCTCTCTACAGATGATGGGTATCTCTGGGTAGAAAGCCCCAATTATCAATCCGTCGCTGGAACGTGGCGGCTGTTCACCGGAGGCCCAGGAGCTGAATCAAAGTTGTTGGCCAAGTCAAAAAATGAAGACGAATTTAGCGCCAACGAGTTGAGCGTCGAGGTAGCCGTACCGGTGTTAGACGATAAAACCGTTTATTGGTCAACTTTGACCGCCAAAGCTAACGGGTCAACTTCAACGTCGGTTCTCCAGCATTCGCTATCTGGAGATGAAGAAAGCAAGATTTTCGCTGATGATGCCACTAGTCCCGCCGGGCTGGATCAGGGGATCGCGGTTCTAGATGTGATGACTGAAGCCGACACAGAAAAGAATTCCGAGAATCACGTGTCAAGATCAATTTCGCTTCATACTGAGCAAGCGGATCCTGAAGTTTTACTCACCGGAAGCCCGTTGCTCGATGACACCGTAGCTTTTACAAGATTAGTTGGGCAAGAGGAAACTCTGATGACTCAGTTGGCCGACAAGTTCTTAGTTATTAATCCTGAGAACAAGGATGTTATGGCCGTCGCGCTGCCAGCTGAGTCACGCGCTGTGGGCTACGCGGTTTGTGGGCAGTATGCCGCTTGGCAAGTGGTGGACGTTGGAGGCGCGAGTGATGGGTGGCAGTATTTGCTGGATCTAGAATCCAATGAACTTTCTAAGATTGCAAAGGGCGGGCTAACCGGCACAACCTTCTGCAACGGTGACTACTTCGCCTGGGGCGTTGGCGGGACAGGGGACTCAGCAAATGACGCGTACGTTGAAGTCATGAAGTGGAAGAAATAGTTGGTTGAGTAAGGCAGTTGGCCTGTTAACGCTGCTGTCACCTTAGGGGAAAGAATAGGATATCTTTTGACTCGATTGTTCTTGTCGCGCGCCATCATTGTCATTTAGGGCGATTTCCTAGAAAAATCGATTGTTCTTCGCTTAGGCTGGGAATGTGACTGCACCCACATGGAATCGTAATTTCTCCGTTGACGTCGAATCGGAGTCTGTTCTGGACCCGGAGCTTGATACGCTGGCGCTTGGCCGGCGAATTCGCCACTTGCGCAAAGCAAAGTCGTTAACTTTAGACGATGTCTCAGCGTTAGTAGGAACGGCTCCCAGTCAGCTTTCACTGATAGAAAACGGGAAGCGGGAACCAAAACTTTCGTTGCTCAAGTCATTGGCACGAGCATTGCAAGTAGGAGTGGACGATCTGTTGGGATCCGAGCCACCTACACGCCGTGCAGCATTGGAAATTGACCTGGAACGTGCGCAACGAGGCCCGCTCTATGAGGCATTGGGATTGCCCAAGGTACGAGTAGGTACGCGTTTACCCATGGACGTACTCGAATCACTCGTAGGATTGCAAAACGAACTAGAACGCCGTCTCGAAGAACAAGCCGCGACTCCGGAAGAAGCACGGCGCGCGAACACCGCCCTACGTCAAGAGATGCGTCAACGTAATAACTACTACAAGGAAATTGAACAAGAAGCCTCGAAGGTGCTTGCAGCAGTCGGCCATGACGCTGGACCGCTATCGCATCATCGTGCAGCCGATATCGCTGAACACCTTGGATTCAGCCTCCGATTTGTTGGGAATCTTCCGCATTCCACCCGCTCTGTGACTGACTTGAAGAACAAGAGAATTTATCTAACACAGGCCAGCCGCTCGGAACATGATCCACGTTCGGTCCTGCTTCAGGCGTTGGGACATTACATTCTGGGCCACGAAGCCCCCACCAGCTATGCGAACTTTTTGGACCAACGCGTCGCGACCAACTACTTTGCCGCTGCCCTGATGATGCCCGAGAAATCAACCACCGAATTCCTGCGGCAGGCGAAGGCCAAAAGAGAAATTGCGATTGAGGATTTACGCGACGCTTTTGCGGTCTCCTATGAAACCGCAGCTCACCGGTTTACCAACTTGGCGACGGAACACCTGGGAGTAACGTGCCATTTTCAAAAGGTCCACGAATCGGGGATATTGCATAAGGCCTATGAAAATGACCGAGTTAATTTCCCAGCGGATCACACCGGCGCTATCGAAGGGCAGAGTATTTGCCGTTATTGGACCAGTCGCGTGGTCTTTGAACAGATGGATAAATTCCGTTCCTTCGAGCAGTACACCGACACGGTAAATGGCACCTACTGGTGCACTGCGCGCACCGAACGGCACTCTTCGGGGCTGTATTCACTGTCCATCGGGGTTCCCTTTGAACATGTTAAATGGTTTCGTGGACGGGACACCAAGGAACGTTGCCAGTCAACGTGTCCAGATGAAAACTGCTGCAGACGCCCACCGGCGGAGTTATCCAGCGAATGGTTTGGAAACGCTTGGCCGTCTACTCGCGCAAATACGCACCTTTTGGCAGCGATGCCTACCGGAGCATTCCCTGGCGTAGATGAAACCGAGGTTTACCGATTCTTGCAACGACAGCGCTAGACATCCTGTGGCGATGAATCAAAGCGACCTCTTCTTGCCCGTGCGTCGTGTGGAGTCGGTGGATCCGGGAGCAGCTCTGGCGGTGCAATGGCCATTGGTGTTGCCACCGGTGCGGCAACTGCTTCTCGAAGGTCTGGATTTGGGTCGGGTCACCGTGATTGTTGGAGAAAATGGTGTTGGCAAATCTACATTGCTCGAAGCGGTGGCGATCGCCTACGGGATGAACCCGGAAGGTGGTTCTACCGGCGCGATGCACGTGACCCGAGCATCGGAATCTTCCCTCGCACAAATGCTTAAACTCCATCGGGGTGCGGCTGCCTCACGGAAGGGGTTCTTTCTTCGTGCAGAAACCATGCACTCCTTCTACACATACTTGGAACAATCGGCGTTGGGCTCGGACTTGCACGAGCGCAGTCATGGCGAATCTTTCTTGGACCTCGTCGATGAGCGAGTAAATCTCAAAGGTCTGTGGCTTCTGGACGAATCTGAATCAGCTTTGTCTTTAGCAGGATGCTGTGCTTTGGTGCGGAAGTTGCGTGAAATAGTAGAGCGAGGCTCGCAGCTGATCATTTCCACTCATTCGCCCGTTCTGGCAGCGTTTCCGGGCGCTAAGATCTTAGAAATCGGTTCTTGGGGTATGCGCGAAAGTGAATACGATCAGCTTGAACTCATTAGGCAGTGGCGAGAGTTTCTGTCCGGCCCCCAAGACTTTTTGAAGTCTTAGCTAAGCCGTCTACGAATAAACGCGGCGGTGGGCTCGGCTAATGCGGCGCCATCCTGGGTTACCGAACGGCCCGAGTAAGCAACTTTAAATGAGTGGTCCCCGCCTTCAAACCAGACAATTTGGCTCTCTTCGTTCAGGTCCGAAACCATACGGTTGATGATCGCTGGGTTGGCGAATGGATCGCGGGTTCCCTCAAGAAAAAGCATAGGAATGGTGAGTGGGTACAGGTGCTCGTCGCGGAGCTTGTCTTCCTTCTTCGGGGCGTGCAGTGGGTAGCCCAAGAAAATCAATGCTTCGGCGGGCATCCCTTCGCTGACAGCAAGGGAAGCCATTCGTCCACCGAAGGATTTTCCTGCGGTAAAAATGGGAAGGTCCGCCGCAAGGTTATCTGCGGCCCACTGGTGGACTTGTTTCCACGCGGCAACGGCAACCGGCGCCTTGTCTGGGAACTTTTTACCGGCGTCCATGTAAGGAAAATTGAAGCGCAATACCGAGACCTTGTGTTGCACTATGGCTGAAGCAAACCCAGCCATGAAGACATGATCTTTTCCGGCACCTGACCCGTGAGCCAAGATAAGAAACGCGTATGCATCATCCGCAGCGTCTAGAGATGCGCTCAAATGGCCATCTTCCCATGGGATAAAAATTTCTTGGCTCATAGAATCAAGCGTAGTTCTTTCTGGGGTCTTCAATGAGTCTGGACTGGTGCGTGCGGCGAGACTACTCCATGGGAGGATTCTTGAACTCGGTGCTCGTTTCATCGTATCCCTCGACTATGACGGTCAGTTGTTCCACCTGTTCATTTCCATGGGCCTTGGCATTGATCCTGATCAACATATTGCTGGAAACTAGTCTGACTCCATCCAATGGTGCTGAATCATACGTATTCTTTTGCCAAGCACCAGACGACAGTTTCACTACAAGGTAACCAAACTTGGGTGACTCTACGGAATCAATGTACGCGTGTGGATCGGTCGGGATGCAGCTACGGTAAGTTTCAATCTTTTTGATGGTCGCACCGCAAAATGACTCATAGGTATCATTCATCGAATCGAGCCATTGCACGTACTTCTCTTTAGCCCAAGCATCACGATCATTAGGGTCGGCGCCAGTTCGGGATCGGGAGTAAGTGCCCGAGTATTTCCCATTCTCGGTAGCAAAAGTTACTGATTCTAATTCCGGTGATTGTTCACCGATGCTTTCGAACATCACGAGGCCCATTATTCGAAGTTCATCGGTGGGACGTTCGTAGCTTTGAAGCATTCCGTCTTGGTTGAATTGATATGAATTATCCAGGACTATCTCGAGATGCCCCGGTGCTGAACCGCTCCAACTGATCATCAAATTGTTTGGGGGATAGAACCCCTTCACCGACTTGATCCCCGAGTTATCCAGCCAAGCTTGGATTTTCGAATCAGCCCAGTCTTGACCGCTTGCCTCTATAGGGGGGCAAAACAGCCGCCGCTTCAACAGTTGAGGTAGCCGAAACCGAAGGTGAAGTAGAAGCAGCAGGAGCGTGAGTTTCTTTGTCATTAGGCGGAGATACCGAGGCAATCGCGTCGGGCTGACTTGAGCATCCTGCCAGCACTAAAGACGCAGCAACAATGGCAAACAGACTACGCGAACGCATGAAACCTCCGGGGAATTGGTCAATTGTCAGTCTATCGAGGCTCTACTACAGAACAAGTTGCGAATTCATTGCTCCGTAACGACCTAGATTCTGGAATCAATAGTGACGATTAAACACAAGAGGGGCTAACGGATCGGAATGATCCGTTAGCCCCTCTTGTGAGAACCTTTTAGCTGCCGAAGTAGTCCATGACCGGTTCGCTTGATGCGATTTCCGCGGCTGGGACCTGCTTGGCAACCTTTAGCTGTCCTGCAGTGAAGTCGACCTCTACGGTGTCACCGGCATTGAGTTCATCACCGATCAGCAGATCCGCAATAGCATCTTGGACCTTGCGCTGAACCAGACGACGCAGGGGACGAGCGCCGAACTCTGGATCGTAGCCTTCCGTTGCCAACCATGAAACAGCAGCGTCGGTGACGTGCAGTTTCAGTTCCTGCTCCGCGAGGTGCTTGCCGGTCTCGTCGAGAACCAGGTTCACAATCTGCGCAATCTCAGACTCGCTGAGCTTACCGAAGAGTAGTACCTCGTCCAGGCGGTTCAGGAACTCGGGACGCATAAACTCACGCACCTTGCCCATGACCTTGGCCCGAATTTCAGCCTTCTCGCTACTCGCATTGATCGAGGTGAAACCAAAATTGCCGGCCTTGTTAGCGAGGTATTCACCGCCGAGGTTACTGGTCATCAAGATCAGGGTATTAGAAAAATCGACGGTGCGACCGGCAGTATCTGTCAGACGCCCATCATCCAAGACCTGCAAGAGCACGTTGAATACATCGGGGTGAGCCTTCTCGATTTCATCGAGCAAAATCACCGAGTAAGGGTTGCGGCGTACCTTTTCGGTGAGCTGCCCTGGCTCGTCGTGCCCCACATAGCCTGGAGGGGCACCGATGAGCCGCGAGACGGTGTGCTTTTCGCCGTACTCGCTCATATCGATCCGTACTAAGGCATCGGATGAACCGAACAGGTTATTAGCCAACGCCTTAGCCAGCTCGGTTTTACCGACGCCGGTCGGGCCGAGGAACAAGAAGGAACCAATTGGACGTTGTGCCGGAGCTAAACCGGTACGGCTACGGCGCACCGCACGGGAGACAGCCGCAACTGCGTCGTGCTGGCCGATAACCGAGGCATGCAACTGTTCTTCCAAAGACGCCAACCGGTTCTTGTCATCCCCGTTGATCCGGGAGGTCGGGATTCCGGTCGAGCGCGCGATGACCTCGGAAATTTGGGCTTCATCAACGATGCGTGTGATCCCAGAATCACCGGCCTTTTCGGCAGCGGTAATGCGCTCGGTGAGAGCAGCATTATGATCGCGCCATGCACTGGCATCTTCATAACGTTCCTCGCCGATCGCACGGGCCTTTTCGCGGTCTGCGTCGACCAGCTCATTGCGTAGTGCCTGTACGTCTTCGGTGCCACCAGCGGCGATGGACCTACGGGCGCCAGCAATATCGAGCAGATCGATTGCCTTATCCGGCAAACGACGGTCGGTCAGGTAGCGGGCTGACAGCGAGACTGCAGCCTTCAAAGCCTCAGGAGTGTATTGCACCTGGTGGTGATCTTCATAAGATTCTTGCAACCCCTCAAGGATCGCCAGGGCGACTTCCTGAGAAGGTTCTCCCACGGTGACCTTGCCGAAGCGGCGTACCAGAGCCGAATCTTTTTCAACCTTGCGGAATTCATCTAGCGTGGTGGCTCCGATCAGGTGCAATTCACCGCGAGCTAGACGTGGTTTGAGGATATTAGCTGCATCCATATTTCCGGATTCTCCGGAACCGGCGCCAACTAGCAGGTGCATTTCATCAATAAAGATGATGGTCTGGCCCTCCGCGTCAGCGACTTCCTCAAGCAGCCCGGTCAAGCGCTGTTCAAAATCGCCGCGGTAACGCGTTCCAGAGAGCATCCCCGGAAGGTCAACGGAAATCAGTTGAGTTCCACGGATTTGCTCAGGGACTTCGCCGGCAACGATGGCGCGAGCCAGTCCCTCGGCGATAGCGGTCTTACCTACGCCAGCTTCACCGATAAGTACCGGGTTGTTTTTGGTGCGGCGAGCCAAGATTTCAACGACTTGAGCCAACTCGTCATCGCGACCGATAACCGGATCGATTTGTCCGTCAGATGCCAAAGCGGTCAAATCGGTGCCGTAGCGTTCAAGCATTGAGACGTCTTGTTCTTCGCCAGTCTCAGCTTCGCCGGACTGCGCGCGCTGGGCTTGCTCCATCGCCGCCTGTTGCAGGCTTTGGCCAGTGATGCCGTGCTGTGCGAGCAGCATGCCCACGGGGGAGTCTGGTGAGAAGACAAAGGCCAGGAATAGGTGTTCAGGATCGATATAGGTCGAACCGTAATTCCGAGCAACCTGATACGCATCAAAGAGACTGCGCTGCGCAGCGGAGGAGAGACGGGAAGGCTTCTCGGTTGACTCTTCGCGGCGTGGCAGGCGCTGGATTGCATCCTTGGAGAGGGCCTCAAGATCCACGCCCATTGCGCTCAGGTGTTGTCCGGCAGGCTCGGTGCGGAGCAGGGCGACAAGCAGGTGCAACGCATCAATTTCTGAATGTCCGTTTTCGTGGGCGAAGCCTGCGGCAATAGATACCGCTTCATGGGTGCGCTGCGAGAGCAGACGGGTGATGTCGATGGGGCGCGCAGCCTGAGCTCGTGAGGAGAGGAACCGGGAGAGGAATTCCTCGAACGAGCCGTCTGACGGTGGTCCGAAAAATGCTGGCAAGATGAGCCTCCTAGTAGAAACTTGAGTGGTCTATGCTCATGTTCAACGTAATACGACAGAATCTATTCCCGCAAAGTGGAGTTAGGCAATTGGAAGAGTGGTAGTTCACAGGTTTTAGGCATCGCGGGGGATCTCGATGAGCCCCAGCCGTGTTGCCGCAATGAGTGCCTGCACCCGGTCGCGTACTTCCAATTTCATAAAGATCTTCGCCATATGGGTCTTGACCGTAGCCTCGGAGATATTCAAGCGCCGGCTCGTCTCCGTGTTATTGAACCCTTCGGAGAGAAGACCAAGGATTTGCATTTCACGATTAGTTAGACCCAGATCGTCGATAAGGTCCGCAATATCTTGAGGCGTTCTGTGAACGTTTCTAACCGCGGTGATTAAATCAGCCGAAACCGACGGTGAGATGGCCGCGGACCCATTGTGAACGGAATAAACCGCTTTAATAATTTCGCCTGGTTCAGTGTCTTTGACGAGGTAACCACTGGCGCCCGCAACAAGGACCGGAACTAGATAATCGTCCGAGGAAAATGCGGTAATCGCAAGGATTTCCGGGCTGTCTTCTAAGGATTTAATATTCTTTGTAGCTTCAATGCCATTCATGATTGGCATTTGTAAATCCATGAGGACGACATCTACTTCGTTTGCTTCACAGTAGGTTACCGCTTCCTGCCCATTTTGTACCGAATTAACAGTTACAATTCCCTGATCCGTTGCTAGGATCGTGCTAAGCGCGTGCCGAATAAGAGGCTCATCATCTACGATGAGGACCTTAATCTGTTCCATTGGTTTCCTTTGGATGGGAGGCAGCTCAGGAGTCAACCTGCCTTAAATCGAAGTATATAAGTTCAATAGTTTTGGGGTTTGAAATGAAAGCTTTAAAGATTTTGGCAGTAGCCGCACTGGTAGCGGCCCCATTGGCTGCAGCCGCACCTGCAACCGCGGCACCGGTTGCCGAGTCTACCTATTCAGGACTTGCTGTAGCGACTCCAGCGGGTTGGGGAAATGACTTTTCAATCTGGCTCTGCCGAAACTATAACGTAGCGTGTAACTAGCATTTATTTGACTTCGCCACTTCTCCGGTGAAGTATTCGGCGTATGAATTCACGAGTCAAGGCCGCCCTGAACAAATGTTTTGCGGGCCGGGGCGTAATCGTTTTGCCGGGTTTGACGGTTCTAATCGGCATTACCGCCACTGAATTCCTAACGCTACTCACCAGCGGGATCGAAAATACTCCAGAACGGTCGATTCGCGGTGCGGTAGTTGGACTGCTGCTGTCGGTGTCATTAGCAATTGGTCTTAGATGGGCATCGACCTCGCTTGGAGCGTTTCTCGCGATCCTGTATTTCGGGTTTTGGGATGGCGGCCTTTTCTTGTGGCTAGTTTTTTCGCTGATTATTTTTAGTGTTTTTGCCGCCACTGTCGATTCGCGAATCATCCGCAATTGGTTTCTGGTGCTGGTGCTCATTTGGATGGGCCAATATGGAGTTCGCGCGGGTGATGACGCGATCCTTTTGGTCGCACTTGTACCATTGTCTGTTCTCTCATTTGTTCTTGCGCGAATTATATTCAATCTGCGCGAACGAAATCTTAGTGCGATCCGCCAAATGGAAGAGGGCCGCGAGCAAAACCGCGTCGCGATAGAACGCGAACGTAAAAACATCGCCCGGGACCTGCACGATATTGTCGCCCACGACATTACCGTGGTGGCTATGCAGTCTAAAGCTGCAAAATTTGCCAACAGCGGCCAGGCGGCCATCGATGCAATCGACATCATTGCAAAGCTCAGTACTGAGACGCTTCACGACTTGAGGCTGATGCTTAACGTATTGCGGACCGACGGGACAATGAGTGACTCGTCGGGTGGAAGCGACGATAAGCCGGCAGCAACCACTGTTTATGCAGTTCAAGGTCTGGAGATCTTTACGCAACGGTTAAAAGAATCCGGTTTTTCTGTGACCTCTCACACCGACGAAAAAATCTCTGAACTTCCGCGCTCTGCGCAGACTGCGTTGTATCGAGTGATGCAGGAAGCGACCACGAACATTATCAAACACGGTAAGCGCGAGGGTTCCTGCGGTCTGCGCTTAGAGATTTCTGGGTCGAACGCGATCCTTGAAATGACTAATCAGATGCCGAAGTCAAAACCCAATAAAAGTGATCTGCCGGTCGGTGGAATTGGACTTATTGGAATGCAAGACCGGATGAATGCCTTCGGCGGCCGGTTCAATGCGGAGGTCGTGGATGGCCGGTGGGTACTTACCGCCAGCATCCCGTTCTAGGCCCTACCCTCCTACTTAAGTATGATTTCGCTTTTCTTGGAATCGCGATAAGTTATAGATGTATCGGTGAAGACCGATCACCGCAGGGAAATTGGTGATGTTTTGCGAGTGGCATCATCAAGAGTTCCGCAGTGATTAAAGGGTACGTTGCGTCATGGACGAACTGATCTTTCTTCGGCGTTGTGCCCCCATCGCACGCCTGAGTTTGTTGGTGGCGCGACGTACCTTTTATAACCTCACCGATACCTGTTGTGCTGTAGCTCACATCGCTGATGCGGAATGTCCTAGACCGAGTTTTCCGTTATACCTCTTGGATACAATCAACTTTCGAGAGTGAGCATCACATGTCGGTTCAGACTGAAACCCAACCATACGAAATGCTGAGCATTAACTCGGACGCGGCGGATCAGCTGTTCTTCGAAGCCCGTAGCGCAAACGCCTTTAGTGATGAACCGGTCTCGGATGAAGTTCTGGATGCAATCTACGACACCATGAAAATGGGTCCAACTCTCATGAATAACCAGCCATTGCGCATCACTTGGGTGAAAAGCGCTGAGGCTCGTCAAAAGGTTTCAGAGACTATGGCCGGCACTAACGCACAAAAAGCGCTGGCTGCGCCGGCCTTGGCCATTCTTTCGTTCGATACCGAATGGCACGAAGAATTCCCATCTTTCTTCCCGCATGCTCCAGAGCGCAAGGCAATGTTTGAAGATCAGGGTGCTCGCACCGCAATTGGAAACAACAACGCATGGTTGCAGGCCGGATACTTCATCATGGCAGTACGTGCCGTTGGTTTAGCTGCTGGCCCAATGGGTGGCTTTGACGCAGCTGCGGTTGACGCCGTGGTGAACACCGATGGCCGCAACAAGTCGTTCTTGATAGTGAACGTTGGCAAGCCAGGCGCTGACGCATGGTTTGATCGACTTCCACGCCACGATGCGCAGTTCGCTACTCGCAGCATCTAGTCACTTTAATGGCTAAAGGGGTCCTCCGTAACAACTAATTTAGTTGTTACGGAGGACCCCTTTAGCCATTAGTGCGAGGGTTACTCTCCGGCTCCCGACGGGTCATTTTCAAGAACGTGGTCCGACACCTTGGAAAGCGCGCGCTCAAGTGCCGCCCGCAAGATCACCGGTACGGTGATTTCCTCTTCCAAGGTCAGTAGGCCTTCGCGCTCAAAGGTGCGCAGGATAGTTTCAACCTGCGGGACCGCGACCTCAAGGCTTGAGATGAGGTGGTGTTGCTCAACCGGCAGGTCATCTTCGGAAGGGATGTGCAATGCAAATTCGGTGCGTGGCGGCTTCGAAGAGGCAGCATGGGTGAGAAGTCCAGCGACCATCTCAGCAACCTGGGCCTGCCCTGGAGTCCGCAAGGTATTGATCAGCACATGCGAATAGATGACCTCGGCGAGTAGCTCCTTGATCAGGCGTGAGCCAGCTCCGGTCGATGCGAGCAGGGCTTCGCGAAGTGAATCGGTGGGTACAGCCTGCGGTGCGCTGTAGCGAAGCATGGCGGTGCCGATAAAGGCATCCCAATAAGCGGCCAGGCGGGGAACCGATGACAGATCCGCGACCACGGTTCCGTCTTCGGGCTCCCAAAGGTTGGCTTCTGGGGTGCTGGTCTCATCAACGGTAACCAGGAGGCCCAGAGCTTCGGCGGCTTCTTGTAGCGTCTGTCCGCTGATCATTCCTGTGGGATCACTTGGCTTGCCTTCGCCGACCCACCCAATCAATTCACGTGCCGCATAAACAAATGGCATGGATTCCAGAACTGAGTTGGCTTCGTCATCGTCCATGAATGGAACAACGATGGGTGAGTCCCCGGCCATGCGAGAGAGGAACTCAAAAACTTCCTTGAATTCCTCAACGTTGCCGCCAAAATTCGCGGTGGTACCCAAGAAAGTTAGATAGTGCTTGAGGATGGCCGCGCTAGCTTCTGAGACTTCCTTGCCAATCGAAGCTAGGTGCCCCAGCTGTTCGCCAAGAACGGTGGGGTCCAATGTCGTGACATCCACCTTTTTCCGTAGTTGTGCATGCGCGACCAATAAAGTGGTGAGACCTTCCAAACCAGCTCGAGTTTCACTTGCTGGTTGGCCATCAGCTTGAAAATGGCGGAATAGCTGGGATTTGAACGGCTGCAAGGCCTGTCGAACTTCAGATTCAAACGGTGCGCTACTAGCCCCAGCTTGGCGTGCTGGATGGCCCGAGGAGGCCTTTTTCTTAGCGGGCTTGCGTGATGCCATGATCTGTCGTTGTTCCTTTGCTAAATGAGAATTGGTCGTCCGTTCCAGTCTACGCAGGGAGCTCTATTCAGCGTTGTTCAGCGCAAGGCATCGTCAGCGCGAGCCGAGGATAGCGAGGGGATACTTTCGAAGCACCGTATTTTCTGCGGTAAAAATTTGGAATTACAGCCAAAAATACAGGTCACACATATATGTGGTTGCCGTCACCGTTGAATCCTCAGTGCCCGTTGATTTTCCCTGCAGTTCGCGCGACAGTGAAGACATAAGGCTCTTTTGTTGAGCTATATAAGTCTTTTGAGGAGAGTAGCCCATGGCGGTAACACCAGCACCGGATCATGTCGTAATTGTTGGCGCCGGATTCGTCGGATTGTCGACGGCTTGGTACCTGCAGGAAGCCGGCGTCAAAGTTACCGTCGTGGACCGTGGCGGCGTGGCTTCCGGTTCGTCGTGGGGAAATGCGGGCTGGCTGACTCCGGCATTGACCTTGCCTATTGCAGAGCCATCAATCTTCTCCAATGGTTTGAAGATGATGTTTGACCCGGCCTCACCGCTATATATTCCGTTGAAGGCTGATGGAAAGCTTCTGCGCTTCCTTCTCGGTTTCACCTGGCACTCCACTCCTAAAAAGTGGGAAGAAGCCATGCGTATTTACTCCGAAATCGGCACCCACGGGTTGGATGCTTTTGACGAGATTTCTGAGGGTACCTCGGCTGGTCCTGGGGTGGCAGAAAAAACCAAGCCAGCAGATCCTTTCCTTACCGGTTTCACCTCGTTCAAGGACCGCGATGCGCTCTTGCATGAATTCGAGATGATTCAGAAGACCGGCGGTTCTGTGGACTATGAGTTGCTCAGCGGTGATGAGCTGCGCGCTATCGAGCCGACCCTCTCCAATAACGTTGCAGCTGGCGTGGCGATCAAAAACCAGCGCTACATCAACCCGCCGAAGTTCATGGAGTCACTGGCCGAATCAGTCATTGCCCGGGGTGGAGACATCATCGGTTCGTTCAACGTCACCGATGTACGCGATAACGGTGGATCGGTGACCGTCATTGGCTCCGAAGGCCGTGCGATTACCGCAGATCATGTGGTGATGGCTACCGGTGCATGGATGACTGATCTGGCCAAAAAGTTTGGTGTTAACGTGGTGGTCCAGGCAGGCCGCGGCTACTCGTTCACGGTTGAACCAGAAAGCATGCCAACGCACCCGATTTATTTCCCGTCCCAGCGTGTTGCTTGTACGCCGTTGGGGGATCGCTTCCGCATTGCCGGAACCATGGAATTCCGCGACGTGAACCACAAGCTGGAACCAAAGCGCATCGAAGCAATTGTCGCTGCTGCAGCACCGGTATACCAGGGAATCAACTGGGAAAACCGCAAAGAAGAGTGGGTGGGTGGTCGTCCATGCACCGCCGACGGCATGCCGTTGGTTGGGCAGACTTCTTCGCCACGCGTCTCGGTGGGCGGCGGCCATGGCATGTGGGGCGTTGCGCTGGGCCCATTGACCGGCAAGATTCTCGCCGAGCAGATTACCGGGCAGACCGTTTCCACGTTGGCACGTCACTTCAACCCATTGCGTAAGGGTTTCTAACCTCCCGCAAACTTCTGAACGCCTAAAGGCTCGGTTTTTCATTGTGGATCGATGATTAACCGAGCCTTTGGCCTTTTGACTCTAGGCCACTGGTTCCCAGCGCTCACGAAGCCAACCGATGGCCGCTTCACCCTGTGCTTGTTGAAAACTGCGCAGGGTGGGCAGGGCAGCCGGAGCGGGCTGCCGAGCGCCGTCGATGAAATAACCGGACATCCCGGCGAGGAACCCATCAATACTTTCTGCCGGTAGACCTTCGAAAACTTGATGGCTGCCCAGGGCGGATGCTACATCGAAGTCGGCGTCGTGCAAGCGGACATTTAGGAGAACCGATAACGCATCAAACCACGGAGCCCCGATACATGCCCAAGGCCAATCGACGATGTAGGCGCCTTGCGCGGTTAGCAAAAGGTTGTCTGAACGAATGTCTGAGTGCACCAACGACTGTCCTTCGAGACAAGATAACCCGACTCGCGCACTGTCCTTGAGCCGCGGGAGACGATCAGCAATCCACGGATCCAAGTTCGTCGGCGGATCGGTGCCAATGCGGTCCCACCCGGTGAACTCAGCCGCAACCTCGGTGTGCAGCGCAGGTAAATGAGCCAATGTGCTTGGTACCGGATGGCTAACTAGTGCATGCAACGAGTCGAGTACTCGTTCAAGTTCGACATGAGTCCACGGTGTCTTGGGGTGGGAGCCTGGAATATCTTCAAGGACCAAGGCCACCCAGCCCTGTTCTTCATATGACCCTAGGTGCTTTGGAACTGGCAATGTAGCGGGCAGCAATGCCGAGATCTTCGCTTCGGTTCGATGTAACCGCGGCGCGGCGGCATTGAGCGAGGTGCCGACGGCTTTAACAAATGCCCTGCGTCCGTCCGCGGCACGCACCCGGTCCGCCGTACCAAGAGAAAACCCGCCTTGCTGGCCGTGCGCTTCAACTACAGGTGAGCCGAGTTGTCTTCAACCGCATGACGGACATGTGCAGGGAGCTGTGCCCAACTGATTCGCGGGGTCCACGGTGTACTCACACGGTGATCCTTCTTTCTACGGGGCTTCGAATTTAGCGGGCTCACTTGTTTCCACGGATCTTGTTCGGCTAAGCATGCCGGGAGGATTCATCAGCAAGAATTGATTTGTAACCTTCGCGGTAACTTGGGAAACGCGGAATGAAACCCGACGCTAGGAGTCGCGCATTAGTTAGCCGACGGTCCGTGGCGTTTCGCGACGCTGGAGGTTCGGTTGAAGGCTCGGGGATTTCCGCGCCAAGTTCCTTAGCGAGGAAGAGATAAACGTCTGCAAGCTGGGCTGGTTCGCTGTCGGTAGCCAAATACAGTGCTTCGGCCTTTTGCCCTAGCGAAGCCACGTGGACGATGGCTTGGGCAAGATCATCGCGGTGGATCCGGTTAGTCCAGTGAGACTGGGTTGATAATTGCGCCGAACCCGAACGAACCTGATCGATCAGTCTGGTGCGCCCCGGTCCATAAATTCCTGAAGCGCGCAAAATTGTCAGCGGTAGACCGCTTGTGGCCAGCAGTGCCTCGGTGTCGGCGAGTACCTTCGCGGTAGGCCGGGCCGGTTCAAGAGGCGCGGTCTCATTGACCAGTTGCCCCTCTGAACCGCCAAGGACCGCCGAAGAAGACACATAAATGAGTCGCTTGAGGCGCGGGCAGGAGGCTTTTAAAGCATCAATTAACTGTTGAGCTGTCTGCAGATAGCCGCGCTCATATCCGGTCACATCACGGGTGGCCGGTACCGGGGTAAAGAGAACAAGATCGGTTTCCGCATCAATCTGCGGCCAAGAATCTGCTTTGAGCAGGTCGACGTTGTATCCAGTGAAAACCGAGGGAAGTTTCGAGCTGTCACGACGCCAGGCGGTGATTTGATGTCCGGCAGCGTGAAAGCGCAGCCCGGCCTCGGTCGCAACATCTCCGCAACTGATCAAGAGTATTTTCATCTGGCACCTCCAATGTAGCGAGGCGCCCAAATCGGTGCCCTCGTTCTAACCCTAAAGCGTGGCGTGGCGCGCGCTAAACGTGAAGAAGCCGAAGGTGCAACACAAAGCTTGATAAATCGATAAAATAGGGTGGTTGCATGCCTTTGATCGCCGGTCGAATGATCGCGGGGTGCGGGTAAAAGCCGAACCGGGCGGATTGGCTCAAAACGATCACCATTAAGGGGTGCAAGAAGATCCGTTCTTCAATTTTTCGTAAGGTCCATCCAGGTACGGCAGTCCTTGAAATCCTGATGGTTGCGGCACTAGTTGTTGTGCTGGTTGCCATTGAACCGACCGGGTGGGATCTATCGGTATACCGCGAAGGCGCCTTGACGCTATTGCGTGAACCAGAAGCCCTTTATGGACCGTTCGTGGGTCCGGTGAATTCGCCGGGGCTGCCGTTTACTTACCCGACGTTTGCGGCAATTTTGTTCTTACCGATGGCATTTTTCCCTTACTGGGTGTCGGTTACGCTCACCATGGCTGCCTCGATCATCCTGACTTTTTTTGTTGCCAAAGACGTGGCCACACGAGTGGCGGGCAAATGGCCTGCACTGAATTCGGTGCTCACGCCGCTGACCTTGACGAGCTTAATGCTGATGTCGGCTCCCTTCCGCGACACAGTATGGTTCGGGCAGATCAACATCCTCATTCTCGGCGCCTGTTACCTCACCTTCGTGCGTTACAAGTCATTGATGCCGTTTGTGATTGCCGTAGGAATCTGTGCAGGGATCAAGCTGACGCCGATCGCATTTTTGATTCTGCCTTTTGCCATGCGTAAATGGCGTGCGATGTTCGTTGGAATTGCCGCTTTTATCGGCACCCAGCTTGTAGGCCTGATTTTCCAAACACAAAACACCTTGGACTATTGGCTGGACGTCGTGCAGGATCCTTCACGGGTAGGAAACGTGGGGTATATCGACAACGTATCCCTGCAAGGACTACTTGAACGACTAAACGCCCCATCCTTGGCATGGCTCATCTTGGCCCTCGGTGTGGGACTTTCTTTTGTCGCTTTACTGTGGAAGCTCTACGGGCACGTCAAGCCTGTGGTGTTGCTCGGCATTGCTTCAGCCTGCCCCTTGCTTGTCTCTCCGGTGAGCTGGTCCCATCACTGGGTTTGGTTGCCGGTCATCACGTTTGCGTGGGTTGTTGTAGCGATGGAGCTCAAGCCGGTACTGCGACGCACGGTATTTGGTGCGTTGGCTCTGACGTACCTGATTCTGTCGATTGGGTCTAAACAAATTGTGGCTTTTGCCGGTTATTTCCCGGATGGAGACCTGCCCGCTTGGTGCTATGTACTACCCGCGGTCCCGGTGCTCACCCAACTGTTGTGTCTTGTGATTGTTTTGACTAACACCAAGAAAATCGTGAACAGTAAGCCTGTTTCGGTGCACTCTCTCAGCTGAGTTTGGTTGTCACCCACGCACTGTACAATTCTTAGTATTCGAATGTTTGTTCTATCTAAGGGTGGTGTCTAGGTGCGCGACGCCGAATCAGTGATGCCTCCAGGAGCAACCCAAGGACCGGTGCAGGCCGTTTCTGCTATGGGGTTCCCCTCCCCGGCGCGTGATTACTTTGATGGCGGGCTGGATCTGAATAGGTTGCTAGTTCATGATCGGGTCGCCACGTTCATCATGAGGGTATCGGGACACTCGATGCACTCTGCAGGAATTTATGACGGCGACGAGATTATCGTGGACCGTGCCCTGCTGGTTAAACACGGCACCATGGTTGTGGTGAGCTTGAACGGCCAGATGCTGGTACGCCGGTGGCAGACAGAGGGATCACACGTGGGTTTACTCAGCGATGAGTCACCACTACCGGTGCTCCTCACCGAAGGAGACGAAGTTGAGGTCTTCGGCGTGATCACCAGGTGCCTGCACTATGTCCGCTGACCCTCGATCATCCGGGCACAGCGACCATGTTGCCTTGGTAGACGTGAATAACTTTTATGTCTCCTGCGAACGCATCTTTGACTATTCCTTGCGCAACCGGCCGGTTGTCGTACTCTCCAATAATGATGGTTGCGTCGTCGCCAGGTCACAGGAAGCCAAAGACCTAGGAATCGCCACAGGAGAGCCATTTTTCAAGGTGCGCCGCCTCATGGACAGCCACAATCTTGCGGTGCGTTCGAGTAACTATGAGCTATATGGGGATATATCGGCTCGGGTGATGGAACTTCTAGGCCGCTTCGGTACCTGGCAGGAAGTGTATTCCATCGACGAATCATTTATTGGCCTCAACGGAACGCTGGAACAAGTCCGTGACACTGCCGTGCAGATCCGCGCCGCGATTACCCAGTCCATCGGGGTGCCGGTCTGTGTAGGGGTATCTGCGACTAAAACCCTTGCTAAATTCTCTAACCACATCGCCAAGCACAATCCGTCTATGGACGGAGTATGCATTGAACAGCTGATGGAGCCTGCTCTGGTCTCCAAAATCATGTCACAGGTTCCCGCAACAGATGTGTGGGGTGTGGGCAAAAAGACCGGTCAAAAATTGACGGGGATGGGCGTTCAAAGCATCGCCCAACTCAAGGCCACCGACGCGCAGCTCATCCGCAAGAAGTTCTCTGTCGTATTGCAACGCACGGTGATGGAGCTCAACGGGCAGCGCTGTATCGGGCCGGTGGAAGAGCGCTCGGATAAAGGCCAGGTAATGTTCACCCGTTCCTTCTCCACCCCTGTGCGAACACGTGAAGCGATGGATCAGGTGATGTCCATCTACGCACAGAAAGCAGCAAGCCGTCTGGCCAGTGAAGGCCGTTACGCTAGCTTGCTCACGGTGACCGCCGGAACAAGCCGCTTTGCTACCTCGGCCGCATCATTTCCGAGCGCCCAAATACGTCTAGTCAGTCCCACCCGAGATCCCATTGTGCTGACGAAGATTGCGGTCGCGGCGATGAACGAGTTGATGGAGCCAGGTATCGATTACGTCCGTGGGGGAGTGATCCTCTCCGGGCTGAGTGAACACCCCGGAGCCGAAGAACTGGACCTAGGGCTACTAGGCTCAACATCCGCTGAAGACTCCGAAAAAGTCAACGTCAGTGATGTCGTGCAACAGGTCTCCCAACGGTTTGGCGCAAAAGCTATTGGCCTGGGCAGCGCCGGCCTGGCCAAAGCGCCGGAATGGTCCATGAAGCGCGAACATATGTCACCGCGCTGCACCAGTAACTGGGACGAGCTCTTTACCGTGCAAGCATGAAGGTTTTGGTGACACAATAACGTTCATGTCTACTGTGCTGCGTCGAACGGTGGGGCTGAGCTTGCTCGGCACACTTCTACTAAGCGGTTGTACGGCCCCCGCAGAAAACGCGGACCAGCCTGCGCCGAGTATCGCTGGGCCAACTCAGCCCAGCTCACCAAACCCCTCAAACTCCGGATCAGCTACTGGGCCTTCGGCTGCAGCCAGCTCGGCCAGCCCCACGGAGGCTGACCCGGAAGCGCAACTGCAACAGCAAGCGGTGGCGCTCGCCGGCTCGATGAGCCTATCTGAGCAGGCGCGGAGCTTGGTTATGGCCGGTGTCTCGGCAGACGGCGCCTCAGCGGCACAAATCGCTTCGCTGAAGAAGTCGGGAATTTCAAATGTTTTCCTTCGCGGCAGGTCGCAGCTCTCGCACACTAAGATTTCTAGCAGTGTGCGCAAACTCCATGAAGGGTTGGGAACAAATGTCCCCGACGGACTACCGGTCTGGGTAGCCACCGACCAAGAAGGTGGCTTTGTCCGGGTGCTGCAGGGGACCGGATTTACCAAGCTGCCCACAGCATCAGAGCAGGGCACATGGTCCCAGAAAAAACTACGGTCAAATATTTCCACGCTCGGTAGTGAACTATCCGAGGCCGGGATCAACGTCAACCTTGCCCCGGTAGCCGACGTGGTATCGAAGAATTTGGGCACGGGCAATGCGCCTATCGGAAAATTCGGAAGGCAGTACGCCGATAATTCAGCGGATGTTACGTCCTCGATTCTGGTGGTGAATCAAGAACTCAGTGATTCCGGAGTGCACCCGGTAGTCAAACACTTCCCTGGGTTGGGCAGAGTAAGCCTGAACACTGACACCCATGCCCAGGTTACCGACACAAAAATTGGGGCGGGTAGCAACGATCTAGAACCTTTTAAGGCAGCCATTGAGCAAGACCTAGCATGGGTTATGATTTCAAACGCCAAATATACGCAGCTGGATAAGGACCATGATGCTCCTTTCTCCACGAAAATCATCACCGATCTGCTGCGTGGGGACCTAGGTTATGAACGCTTGATCATCTCCGATGATCTATGCGATGCGAAACAGGTTTCCGCGGTGCCGGTAGGACAACGAGCGATCAAATTTGTTCAAGCCGGCGGCACGATGCCTTTATGCGTGGATGAGAATAAGTCACTGACCATGGCCAGCGCCCTAGCAAAGCAAGCAGCAAACGATGACAAGTTGGCGGCGCAGGTCCGCGAGGCGGCAACACTGATTCTGGCCGAAAAGCTTCGCGAAAACTCATAATGCTCAGCGGCCTTGTTGCCGGATGAAGCTATTTTTGGACAAAGAGAAGACCCGGGCGGATCCCTACTCGCTAGGGAACGCCCGGGTCTAGCTTTTTGGTCTGCACATTTATATGCAGACGCTTAGCTCAGGAAAGGTTAGCCTTTTCCGTTGCCTTTTTTGTCACCCTTGGTGATGTCTAAGACCTGTGCGCGGTCGCCGGTCTCGTTCTTTTTCGCTCCGAGCTTTCCGGTGCTGTTGTGCAGGTGCAGCAACAGTGCCTTGGAAGCAACGGATGGATCTGCAACGGTCACCGGAATGTTGGTGCCCTTCAGATCGGTGAAGACGGTGCCCTGAGCCCCAAAATCAACCTGAGGTTCGGCAACGTTGAACTTGACCCAGTCGGTCTCATCCACTGGGATCATCGCGCCCTGGTCGTTGGTGTGGTACCAGGAGTAGCTTGAAACACTGTAAGAGATTTCTGCTGAATTCTCATCCAGTCCCAGCGCGGCAAGTGATACCGGCAGGATCGCTACGTTGGTGTCGAAGCTGTTGGTATCAACATCTCCAAGCACGCCATTGACTGGCTGCAGGTCTACCTGTGCACCGGTAGCCAGGTCGAAGGTGGCCGCTAGGTCAAGATCGATTCCGTCGAGTGCGGTAGTGAAGGTCACGAAGTCGGCCTTGCCATCACCGTTGGTATCGATGTTGACGTCCAACTCGGTACCGCCGGCAAGGTGTGCCCAGTTATCCCAGGTGGAGATACCGATGTTCAGTAGTCCATCGGCCATACCGGTTACCGGTGCGGTACTGGCTGCACCAACGTGCTGCAAGTCCATCGCGCGGGCTGCCGGAACGCTGTCCATTGACTTAGGACCGCGCTCGCTCGAAGCACCAAGTTCAAAGGCACCTAGGAGGGAAGTGACCGAGGTGGCCCCCTCACCTACGCGGATATCCTTACCCTTGAGCTTCAGCTCGGTGGTGTTTGCACCCTTCTTCAGCTTCTTGACCGAAGCGGTCATATCAGCTGCGAGCTTAGGCGCTGCCTGCACTGGAACACGCAAGGTGGGAGCCGTTGAGCTGGTCAGCTCAACGCGACCACTAGCATCTGATACCCAAGCGCGGGCCAGACCCTGCTGGGCGGTCTCCATGGTTGGGTCCAAAGTCTTGACCCACTTCTTGGGATCCACCTGCAGAGTAACCTTGACCTGAGCCTTAGCACCTGGTGCCAAACTCACGCTGTTGCGATCCAGCGAGAAGCTGGTGCCAGGGATCTGCGTAGCGGACACGTAGTTGACTTTGTAGGTCTGGGCCTTGTCGCTGGTGTTCTCTACGGTGATTGAACGTGTTTCGGAGAATTTCTTCTTACCGTCAATTTCAAGGACACCGAAGACCACGCTGGTCAGATCCGCTGCCTTCGAATCGTAGGCAATGGCTGGGGTATCAAGTGCTGCCTTGGCCATGACGCGGCCCGAGCCAACACGGTTTGGACCGTAGGCCTTACCATTTGCCGCAAAAACATCCGCTGCTGCGGTGTTCATGATGGTGCTCTTAGCTTCAGCTGCGGTGAGGTTCTTATCCTGCATGACCAGTGCTGCCACACCGGCAACCATGGGGGTAGCCATCGAGGTGCCGGACATGACCGCTGGTCCATTGCCGGTTCCAACGCCTACCGAGCCGATCTGCGTACCTGGTGCTGCAACGTCGGGCTTTACTACGCCGTTGGAGCCGTGCACGCCTCGTGAGGAGGACGAATTTAAGGTGTCCTTGACGCCTGATTCACCGGAAGCAGCGCCAACGAAGGAAGCATCCAGAGTGACCTTCAGGTCTCCTGCCTCGGCGGCTGGGCGTAGCTTATTCGAGTAGTCCAGGGTGAACTGTGCACCTGGGATATTCGCGTTGCCGGCGATGCCAGCATCAAACAGGTTGGTTTCAGCATCTAACAGGACACCGGTGGCACCGGCGGCTTCGGCGTTGTTGAAGCGTGCGCCGGATCCACAAGGGAACTCGCCGTCTTCGCTCCACTGCAGCCAAACCCACTTGCCTTCCAGCGAACCTGGTTCAAATTCTGTACAACCAAAAGCGTTGTTGGCCGGAGCCATTACTACGTCGCCGCTCAAATCGGACGGGTCAGCAGAAGTGTAGTTAAAGTTTGCCGAGTACTGGCCTGCGGCGGTTCCTGCAACATTGTCAGGCGCATCTACTTGGATCTTATCCAAGGTGACCTGGGAGCCCACGGTATTGGCTACCGTCAACGAGGAACGCGAGTTACCAGGTGAGCCGCCAACGTCGGTGACATCGCCAGCGTTACCCGAAGCGATGACCGAAAGGATTCCAGCTTCAGAAAGTGCATCAACAATGTCATTTTCTGGATCCTGAACCGGTGAGTGATCCGAACCGAGGGACATATTGACCACATCGGCGCGGTCTGAGAAATCTCCGTCACCATTTGGATCAAGCACGTAGTCCAATGCCTGCCCCACAACCGAGGATGATCCGCCGCAACCGAAGACACGGATGCCAATGAGTTGAGCTTCCGGAGCGGTGCCCGGACCAACCTTCATTTTGGCGACTTCATCGGCGGTCAGTGAGGAGTAGTCGCCTGTGAAGGTGGAACCGTCGGAATTAACGCCGTAGCCGGCCGCTGAGCCTGCAACGTGCGAACCATGACCTGCAGCTTCACAGTCCAACGGGTTCGGGTCTGGGTTAGGGACTGGCTGGTAATCCGGGGCGTCGGGGTCAGCGTTGTAGTCGTCGCCGACAAGATCCCAGCCGCCAATGAACTTCTTACTGTCAATTAATCCGGAATCTGCGGTAGGCAGCTCCTTGGAAGCCTGGGCTTTCTTGTAGCCCTCAATGGTGCCTGGTCCACCAAAGCCTGAGTGGGTGTAGTCAATGCCCGTGTCGAGCACTGCAATCTTCACACCTTCACCGGTAGTATCTAGCGCGGTCCACGCGTCCAACGCTTCGGTGTCGATCACCGCACCGCGGTTAGAAGGAGACTTGGGTACGATGGCGCTGATCTTTGCGACATCTGTACGTTCGGCTAGCGCACGGAGCTTTTTGGCATCACCGGTGAGTGCAACGCCTCTCAATGCGTTCGAAGTTGTGTAGATAACCTCGGATTTTGCTTCCTTGGCCAGCTCTTTACCCTTGGACTTAACCTGGGTACGGACAGATTTAACCTTGTCCTTGTCTTTCTTCTTACCGGACTTTTTGACCTCTTTGTATGCGCCGTCGCCTTCGAGTTGAACGAATACTGAGACCTCGCCGGTGGCCTTGGCTAGTTGCCCGCTGACTTTTAGTCCTGAAAGGCTCTGGCTTTTGACGATGGGCAGTGAGGCTGCGTTTTCACCGTCGGACGGTTGGGGGATGTTGGCAGCTGATGCCGGACCTGTCATTGTGACAGCCAACGCTAAAGCGGTGGCTGAGCCCAAGATGAGCCGCGGCAATCGTGGATTGCGCCGAGTGACCATGATTCTCCTAGCTGAGCTGAAAGCGGGATGCTTTCATGTGAAGATGCAACGGTTTCCACTCGCAGCATGAAGGTGCGTATTGAGTGATGACCGGGGCCGACGTCCGCTAAAACGTCGAGTCTCCTACTGTGGAATCTTAGGTGACCTACGTCATATATCAAGGGGTTATTGAATAGTGATCTTTGGAAAAGGAATGTATTTTGCACTTGCTTCATATTCAAAACCGCGAATCACCAAGCAAAACAGCGCTTACGAAGCCCCTAGTGGCCGAGGACTTTTTAGATATTTTTAACCGATTGTTACCAGCGGGTAATGGTTTCGTCGCTTAGCAGCGTTCCCATATGCACAGAGCTCGCGGGGCTTAGCCGTGAATTAAGCAGAAGTGGGCGCAGCGTACTCTGCCAGAGCATGCTGCGCCCACTAGCTGAAATTCAAACCCGCTAACTGAAGTGGCGATTAAACACGGCCGATAAAACTGTTCACTCTTTCGTCGAGTAGCTCAATGCGTTCGGCAACAACTACCATCGGGTCAGGGTAAATTGCGTTCTTTGGAGGTGGAATGCGCACGTTGGTTGAGCATTCAAAGTTGGAACAAATCATGGTGCCCAAGGTGTCACCGTCGCGTCCGGGTTGGCCTGCCCGCCGGGTGCTGAATACCCCGACGTAGCAAGGAATATTCACATCTCGGCACATGTCACACATGGCCAAGCTGCTACGCTTTCGGGTCCCATCTGCTGAACGCAGCAAGAGCGCCCGCGTTTGGCCCGCGGCGTTGCTGTGAACAAGGTATCCACGCTGTGGCATTTTGGGATCGCGCCATCCAAGGTACTCAAGGTTTTCCCAGTCCAACGTCGCAAAATTCTCTGGCAACGTTAGTTTCTTCGTCTCACTGCGCGAGGCATTAACGAAGGCGGAGCGAATGGTCTTTTCTGTCAGTGGCTGCAAGGCAGGTCCTTAAAAATGTGCTGCGCGCATTGAGGGCGCAGGAAAGTCGTGTGGAAGAAGAATGTCCCATCAGCAACGAATTCACAGAAGGTAGCCTAAATAAGCACCAGAAACGCCGACGGCGTTGGGTGTGGAGTTTGGAAGCTACCCGTCCGTCGAGGGGACGAACGGGGCAGGTGTCAAAGTGGCTTGCATAGCCGACCTCCCTACCGCGTGCCCGGGCACACAACGTCTTGACAGTGTGAGCTCCAGAGTTAAATCTGGAGTCGTGATCTGTTAATCATAACAAAGGCCACATCCAAATGGATGTGGCCTTTGTCGCGTGCGGTGTCAGGCGTCTTAGCGCCGGCCGCCCTGCCAAAGTGCGTCGAAGGGTGTGTTTCCTGAGACACGGTTCCGAATGCCTTCGGTGACAAAGGCTTTCGCGGTGCGTGCAGCCTCCAGTGGGGTTGCACCCTTCGCTAATTCGGCCGTAACCGCGGCGGCCAGCGAGCAGCCGGCTCCGGACACGGCAACTTCGCCGATCTTCTTCTCGCGGAGTACTTCGAGTGTGGTTCCGTCGTAGAAGACGTCAATAGCGTCTTCGCCGGCGATACGTACGCCGCCCTTGGCGAGTACTGCTGCACCCGAAATCGCATGGATTTTCTTGGCAGCGGCAATGAGGTCTTCTTCATTGTCGATCGAAAGCCCGGAGAGCTGTTCTGCTTCGAAGTGATTCGGGGTAACGAAGCTAGCCAGCGGAAGTAATGTCGACTTCAGCGCTTGGTCAGTATCTAGCGCATGGCCTGGCTCCTGGCCCTTGCAGATCAACACTGGGTCAAGGAGTACGTTGTTCCATTTCTGGGACTTCAACGCGGTGGCGACGGTGTTGATCGTGGCTGGCGAGCCCATCATGCCGAGCTTGACGGTGCCAAGCTGACCTTCGTAACAAGTCTGGATTGCTTCGAGCTGATCTGCGATGACCTGCTGGTCTACTGGAACGAAGCGGTGGTTCCAAGAGTCCTTTGGATCAAAAGACACGATGCATGTCAGTGCAACGATGCCGTAGGTGCCGAGCTCCTGAAAGGTTTTAAGATCTGCTTGGGCCCCGGCGCCTCCGGTTGCTTCCGAACCGGCAATAGTCAAGGTCAGGGCTGGGCCTGAGGTATTTGATGTAGTAGTCATAGTCCCATTTGAAGGTAGTGCGGAATGTATTGGTGTTTAGCTTTGCTGCCAGATGCTGATACTAGTAGCTTTTGACCAGCCCTCGGTCATCGAATCGAGATGGTCGGAACTAGCAACAAGCAAGATCCACGGCAGGCCGTGACTGTAAGCAGCCCCGGCAAAGTTTGCCAGTACCGCACGACGTACCAAGTCCGGGTTGGTTGGCGCCTGCAAATCAGGGTCCGAAAGAAGCCCATAAGTTGAGCCGTAATGCATGCGTCCACGGGCTACAGGGCGGTCAAATTCAGCGACTTCGACCACGTCGTAATTGTCCATAGGTGCTTCAAAAACGCTTGAGGTTTCCGCGAGCTGTACTACTTGCTCAACATCATCTGGTTTTGCGGCCAGCAGATTCATTGAGGAAGTTTCATTCCAGCCCGCAGCTTTAAGCGATTCTGCAACCTCGGTATTCGGCGCCCCGAGCAAGATCAAGCGGCGGTACTCGCTATCGGGGCTCCAATCGCTGGCTGGCCAATAACGTAGCAGCTCTGGGTCATCACCATTGCTGTCAACGGAGCGTAACTGACCTGGACGCGGGAATGTGGCAATGCGATCGCGGAGCAGTGCATAACTCTCGGTCCACTGCGGCAGGGGAGTCGCGTTTCCGCTCATAGTGACTTTAGCTCCTAAACACCTTGAAAATAATGGATCAGCACCTTCGACTTTACGCCTTAAATATAGTGAATATGCAACGGCGTAGCCCGGGCGCCGAGAGGGACTTATCGTGAGCAAGCGCAGAGTCACTTCCGTGAGGTTCACGGAGCTGGAAAGGCTCGCGTGTGCCTGTTGAAGTGGCGACTAAGAGGCTTTGGCTCTGCTGGACCGGTGTTCAGAGGCAGATTCAACGGTCGAGGTCGTTCGTTCCTGTATGGAACCTGCGCCGGAATCCATGAGGGAGAGGACATCTTCAAAGAGTGAACGCACGACCGGCAGACGGCAGAGGATGGTGAATTTGCCAATAACCGGGGCGATGCTGCGCATCAGTGAACGCGAACGGCGCTGATTGGGCGAACTGTCATAGGCCCAAGTTGAAAAGATCTGCCGTGACAGTAACCAGAGAAAACGAGGCAAGTCACGCCGGATTGCCAGCGGAGGAAGCGGGCGCGCTCCGACGACAACGCTCTCCCATAGAGACATCTCGATCTGCGTGAGCTCGCTATTTTCGAGATCTCTTGAGAGTAAAACCTTGAGAAAGGATGGCCCGAAATCGTGGTATTTTTCCATCACCTGCACGCTGGCGTCGAAGACGATGCGGATATTCGCTTCTAAGGTGTTGCCTTCGTCGAGTTGTGCACTGCATATCTCAAATTGTTCGGTCCGTAGTGCGATGAGCAGTTCAAGAACTATGTCTTCTTTTGACCCGAAGTAGTAATAAGCGTGAGAAAGGGACACCCCGGCACGTAACGCGATAGCGCGCATGCTGGCGGCCTGATATCCGTCTTCGGCAAACGCGTCCAAAGCCGTGCGCAGTAGTTTGGCCTTGGTTTGTTGACCTTTGCCGGTGCGTGGCTGATTCAGCGGAGTTGGCTGGCTAAGAGTTCCCATACTCTTTGAGTGTATCCAATTTTTGAACGCGTTCAAAAAGCTCATCAAATTGCTGCAAATGATGCGGGCCGAGTCACGGCCATTTTTCTTTCCTCGAATTCATATTCTGAAGAATGCAAGGTGAGATGGAAGATTAAGTATTTTGTGCTTCAACAAACCTAGTTACCGTGAAGTAGGTCACGGAAGTGAGCTGAGGTCTTCATGGGATACTAACTAGGTAAGTGCTAATACAGCGGGACAGCGCTCCGGCACATCATGACAGGTCAGCAAGCCATGTTGATTAACCAGGTGTCGGTCCATGCGGAGTCTTGGCGAACCACTTTTAACTAGGAAATTTTCATGGGTGAACCGAACACCAAACCAATAAGTACCCGAGCCTCCAAAGCAATATTTGCGACGGCCGGATCTCCATATTTTTCTGCAGTGCTCGCGCTCATGGGCGCCATAGTCATACTCTCCAATATCGGAGCGTCAAAGGGCGTGATCATCGGACCGTTTATCACCGATGGCGGCTTCTTCCTCTTCCCTTTGGCCTACATTCTCGGCGACGTGATTTCGGAAGTCTATGGACTCAAAGCTGCTAGATGGTCCATCCTGGTCACGTTTGCACTCGCGTTCTTTGCGGTGTTCGCCTTTTGGATCATGATTCAACTGCCGTCAGCCGAATTTTACGACGGGCAAGAAGCTCTCGAACGTACCTTAGGACCTATCTGGCAGATCGTTCTGGCATCGGGGCTGGGCTTTCTCATCGGGCAGTTAGCCAACTCGTGGGTCTTGGTCCGGATGAAGCAACGCTTTGGTGAACGTGGACTGGTGGGCAGACTTATCGGGTCAAGTGGTGTCGGAGAGTTCCTCGATACCTTGATTTTTTGTGCCGTGGCGGCACCGGTCATCGGAATCACCGATACGCCTAATTTCATCAACTATGTAGCGGTCGGATTCGTCTACAAAACGGCGGTGGAGATCATCTTTGTACCGGTCACCTCATTGGTCATTCGCTGGTTCAAGAAACGTGAACCAAGTTATGCAGCACCCGCGCCAAGTGTCTAAAGTCGATTTTCAATCAGCAGTAGGGATGACAGCCAAGTTACCTCGCGCTCGCTAAGCTAAATAAATGAGCTCAGGCGACAGACAAATCGAAACCCACGAACTGCTGATTGGCTATGCCGGACAGGCTCTATGCGAACCAATTAGTTTCTCCGTGCAGACCGGAGCCGGAATGGGCATTATCGGCGCAAACGGGAGCGGTAAATCGAGCCTCATTAGGACCGTGTTAGGACTGCAACCAGCCGTTTCCGGGACTGTCATTTATTGTGGTTCCCCCTTAGACGAAGGTTCGGCGCGGTTTCGCCAAGAGGTCGCCGTCCAGGTCGCCGACGGTGTGTTTTTCGACGAGTTATCGGTGGCTGAACATCTTGAAATGGTGGCCCGTGGTCATCGGATCAAAGCGTGGCAGGCAGCCGTCGACGCCGAGTTAGAATTTTTTGAACTCACCCAGGTGAAGCAACGTCTACCCCAGGAGTTATCTTCTGGTCAGCGGCGCAAACTACTATTGGCGGCCGCCCTTATCCGCCCGGCGAGCTTACTCATTTTGGATGAACCGGAACAACGACTAGATCGGCGCATTCGAACTAAGCTCTATCGACGGCTTCGGCAAATGCGCGCCAATCGGGTAACCCTGCTCGTGGTTACCCACGACCCCCAGCTAATTCGTGAATGTCTTGGCGAGGTGGTCCTGTTGGACGGCGATCAGGTGCAAACACTTGGCGCGCAGTCAGGGGCGTTGTGGCTTGAACGTTAAACGAGGCCACGAGGTAGAACAAACCTATGACCCTAGACAACTGATCCGCACAGTCAAGAAACGTCGGGATCGCTCCGCCCGCATCGACGCATTCTCTGAGGGGTATATCTGGGTGCTGTTGGCGGTTGTTGCGCTGGTTTATTTGTTTAGCGCACTTTCCGGGGTGCTCTTCGCGCTGCAAGGTGCAGGTGGAAATGCAACGCAACTGCCCAGCGCAGTCTGGGACTTGCAAGATCTTACGGTGGCCCTGCTCCCAGTCCTACTGCTGGGGTGTTTCAGGGGTCTGCTTTACCTCGGTCCCTGTGGTCTTCGGCCCGACAAAGCCGCCTGGTGGTTACCACTAGCCGTGGATCTCAGCGGGATACGTAAACGTTCATTTTATAATGCACTTATCCTCGGTGCGCTGTTCAACAGTTTCATCGGAATCTTGTGGCTGGCAGGCCTCTTTACCGTTTCTGGTCGGTTTGAAGTTCAGGTATTCGTCTGTGCTTTAGTTTTCTTCGCTGTGATGGGTGCATTGCTCAGCGCGATTGCAACGCTAGTGCAAATAGCTGAGTGTGCGCGGTCAGTGCGCAGAATCTGTCGTCTGCTCTTGATGCTCTTCACTATGGGACTGGGCATTTCCTGGAGCCTGCTATTAACCGAGAACATCTGGGCTCAGGGCGCTTATGGACTACTTGGAGAACTGGCCTATGCCCCAGGATTCTGGGCCACAGGCTGCGTGGGTGCACTGCTGCTGGCAACCATAGTTATTTGGCAGGCAACGCGCAAAATAGACCAGGTTAAGGCCAATAGCCTAAGACTGGCTGGGCAGATACAGAATGAGCTTGTAGGTTCTTTGGCCCAGATGGAATTGAGCGGGATGCTGCCGGCCCCAGAATCGGCAGGTCCCCGAACAAGAAATTCTTGGTATCGACCACTGCGCCACCTGCCAGTGGTACTCCAGATCCTTTTGCTGCGGTACCTTCGCGGAAGATATTGGCGTGCACCGGGAAATTTGGTCTTGCTGACCGTCGCACTGGTTTTAGCGGTACGTTCCATCGCTAACCCACTGGCAGTGACCGGATTCTTTGTGTTGCTGTTATGGGTGCTTACGGAGAGCCTCGGACGCCTGAATCGCCCATTGGCCAATGCGCCAGGGCTGGCACAGATGTTGGGCCTGCCACGCACAGCCTTGGTCCGCCCGGCCATTGGATTCACGCTGTGCGTGATTCTCGTAATTTTGAGCATCTGTTCGTTGCTTCCGCTAGCACTGGGCATGATCCCTCCGGCAAACCTTGGATTTTGGATCCCCGGCGTATTGGTGGCCGGCAGTGGCACTAGTGCTGCTGCCTGGGGCCGGGCTACGCGTGGAGAACGTGACTGGGAAGCACTGATTCTTGGTGCCAGCAACGAGATACACACCGGTTCGCTGATGCTTATCGAACTTCGGTATTTCCTTCAAGCAACAGTCTCGGGGCTGCCCTTGATCTTACTTTTGCTTACACCAATCGCGGCCGTGCCATGGGGAATCTGGGCGTTAGGATTGCTGTGCACTTACCCGGGGTACGCGGCATTACGAAGAGCCGGCGAATCAGCAACCGCTCACGTCCGGTAACTCACGGCCAACAAAGCGCAACGGCGGGTATCGATGATTACTGAAATTCATCGATACCCGCCGTTGCCCGAAAATACAGTTAAGAGTTTAGGCAGGCAGCCCTTGCGGATCGGGGTTGCCGGCGTAGTACTCTGACATGACCTTTGCCTTCAGTTCAAAGAAGCTACCGTCTTCAATAGCGTTGCGTGCCGCATCTACCAGGCTGACAGTGAAGTGCTCGTTGTGGATGGAAATGAGCGTGTGGCTGAGCAGTTCTTTGGACTTGTGCAGGTGGTGAATGTAGGCGCGCGTGAAGTTCTGGCAGGTGTAGCAAGAGCAGTCTTCAACCAATGGGGTGAAGTCGCGTTTGTACCGGGCCCCGGAGAGGTTAAACCGTCCGTGTGGGGTGTAGAAAGCGGAGTTTCGGGCCACACGAGTGGGAGAGACACAATCAAAAGTGTCTGCACCATTCTCGATAGCCGTGAAAATATCATCTGGCTCGGAAATTCCCAACAGGTGACGTGGCTTGTTTTCCGGAAGTTCTTCGGAACACCACCCCACGATGGTGCCAAGGTTTTCTTTCTCGAGGGCTCCACCAATACCGAAACCGTCAAAAGCCATTGCCCCGAGATCCTGGCACGCCTTACGGCGCAGATCTTCATATTGAGCACCCTGAATCACACCGAAGAGCGCTTGATACTCTTTGCCCGCACGTGAATCGGTCAGCGCAAAATGCTCAGCAATGCAACGTTGAGCCCACAAACGAGTACGTTCCAGGGATTCCACCTGATAACCGCGGGAGTTCTGTAAGGTGGTCAGCTCGTCAAAAGCGAACATGATGTCGGCACCAATCTGGTGCTGGACATTCATCGAGATTTCTGGGGAAAAACGGTGTTTGCTGCCGTCAAGATGGGACTTGAACCAGACCCCATCATCGTCAACATTTGCTAGGCGTTCCTTGCCGGGGGCAACCGCATCATCCGGGCCAGACTGATCCACGGATTTCATATCGATGACCTTTTTGAAACCTGAGCCGAGGCTCATTACCTGGAAACCACCGGAATCGGTGAAGGTAGGCCCCTCCCAGCTCATGAACTTCCCGAGGCCACCAGCCTCATCGAGGATGTCGGAACCTGGCTGCAGGTAGAGATGGTATGCATTGGCAAGCACCGCTTGCGCGCCGAGCTGTTCAACCTGCACCGGAGTTAGCGCCTTGACGGTGGCTTTGGTGCCGACCGCAATAAAGGCAGGGGTCTTGATTTGGCCGTGCGGGGTATTGATCACGCCGGTACGGCCCAACATCGGCTCACCCTCCGGAGAGGTCAGGCGTGTACCCACCTCAAAACCGAACTCGGTTTGGCGGGAATGCGGGGTGCTGGGGTTAAAGTTCTTCTCGGACACGTAACCAGTGTGCCGTATCAGGTGCCGGGTGAGGAAAACGACAGCCCAAAAGTGAGCCAAAACCTAGCGTTCGACTTGGTCAAAGGCGAATAATTCAGTTAACAGCACTGTGTCGTAAACGACGGAAGGATCTAGTGAATTTCCAAAATTTTAAGGAATCCGCACGTTCCTTGGTGACCTTGGGTCCAGCTCGGAAAGATCACTGGATCGGACTACGCACAGGTATCGGCGTCTTCGCGCCGCTGATCTTCTTATTACTTATAGACCGATTAGACTTGATGGTCTTTGTAGTCTTTGGTGCGTTCACCGGAGTATACGGTCGTGTTGATGGGTACTGGAATCGGTTGCGCATGCAGACACGTTCAGGAGTGCTGTTCTTTATCGTGATCGGTTTGGCGTTATGCGCCTCAAACTTCTGGATTGACCACGATAACCCCGAGCTCAAGGCCTGGCAGGTTGTCGGAGCTACAACCTTGATAGCGGGCATTTGTTCGGTGGTCACCGGATTTTTGCGTTTGCGGCCCGGCGGCTCGCTGTTTCACATCTTCGCATTCGCCGCGATTGCCTCGATTGCTAAGCCAGCGCCCTTTGGCGACGCCATGGCTGCTGCGGCTGCGACTATTCTGCTAGCGCTGATTATCGGTGCAAGTGGCGCCTTAGGGCAGTGGTCAAGTCTGTGGAAACGTACACCCTTGCCGCCGCTGTCAGATAACGTACGCAAAGCGATCTGGTGGGAGGGCTTGTTCTACGTGCTCACCGCCGGCGTAGCTGGCGCATTAGCGAATATCGTCGGCAGCCAGCTTGAAGCTGGCCATAATTATTGGGCAATGGTCGCCGCTGTGGTGCCGCTGGCAGGTCACACGACGGCTCTGCGCGTACGTCGTGGCGTACACCGTGTGCTCGGCACGCTGGCCGGCATGTTGCTCATTGCACTGCTTATTGTGCTGAACCCAGCGATGTGGATCCTCGTGGTCTTTATTGGGCTATTCCAGTTCTTGGCCGAAATGCTGGTAATGCGCAACTACTTCCTTGCTCAGGTATTTATTACCCCGCTGGCGCTGGTAGGCACCAGTCTGATCACCGGGCTGTCCACCGCGGTGATGTATGACCGTGTTGTTGAGACGGTCATCGGTTCCGCGGTGGGCATCCTGGGTGTGCTCGTTGGTAGCTGGTTCGGCAAGCGCATGCGCCGGCGTCTAGGTATTCCCGAGCAAGGTCAGAAATAATCTACTTAGATATTGATTCCGACATGGGCTAATGCCTGCCGGAGAATATTTTCTCTACCCCCGGCGAACTCACCTTGAATGTCTTCGCTCAGGGCTTCGGCAGGGGAGAGCCAGGTCAGCTCGAGGGCGTCCTGACGCGGAGTTGATTCGCCACGCACCGGGACGATATAGCACATCGCTACGGCATGCTGACGGTCGTCGGTCAGTCCAGTTTCACTGGGTGAGGGGAAATACTCAGCAACGGTGAATGGTACCGGAGAGGCTGGCAGCTGGGGGAGAACCATGGTGCCCAGATCCTTTTCGATGTGACGGATCAACGCCGCCCGAATCGTTTCTCGGTACATCACGCGGCCGGAAACGAAGGTGCGTAACATCTGCCCCGACTCATCGCCGGTGAGAAGCAAACCTACCTCGTTGACATAGCCCAGCGGATCGAGGCGCACGGGGATAGCCTCAACATAGAGCATCGGAAGACGTTGGCGGGCTTCGTGGAGATCTTCTTCGTTGAGCCAGCCTGGATATGGGTCGGGCGTACGCACATTCATAGAACCATCTTCATACATATTTGCGTCACTGTGGTGCACTTCCCGCTGTGTTGCGTAATTCACTGCCAATGGGCACCACCGGCTCTGGTGCGTTAAAAGGACGAACTGTAGGATTAGTTGAGCCGTTTCACCCTATTTCGGCGGCTTGTCTCCCCCCCGACTTCTCTCGGAAGCAGTGTCCTGCCTTGACGAACGCCCCAGAGCGCTTGAGCAAAAAGAATTTCACCACGATTGCGGTACTGATCGTCTCCAGCTTCGTGGTCATCCTCAACGAAACCATCATGAATGTGGCATTGCCTGTGCTGATGGTCGAATTTGACGTCACCGCTGACGCGATCCAGTGGTTGGCAACTATCTTCATGCTCACCATGGCCGTAGTCATTCCAATGACAGGCTTCCTTTTGCAGGTGCTGAGCACCCGCAAGGTCTTCCTACTGGCGATGGGCCTGTTCGCGTTGGGTACCACCCTGGCCGCTATAGCACCAGGTTTCGGGGTACTGCTGGTAGCCCGCGTCATTCAAGCCTGCGGCACCGCGGTGATGATGCCGTTGCTGATGACCACAATCCTTGACCTAGTTCCTCCGGCACGCCGCGGCGTACTGATGGGCAACGTGTCCATCGTCATTTCCGTAGCACCAGCCATTGGCCCGACGCTGTCCGGCTTGATTCTGCAGTACCTGTCCTGGCGTTTCATGTTCATCGTGATCATTCCAATCGCTATCCTGGCGCTGGTTATTGGCACCCCACGATTGGGTAATGAATCCGGGCAGGCAAAGACCCCGCTGTCCGGGCTGTCAATCTTGTTGGCCGTTCCGGGCTTCGGCGGCATAGTCTTCGGACTGAGCCGGTTGTCGGCCGGTGGAGCCTCGGCACTAAATGTGGGAATCCTTATTTTTGCGGTGTTGTGCTTGGCCGCATTCGCCTTCTTACAGAGCCGATTGCAGCGTGAAGATAAAGCGCTTTTGGACCTGCGCCCACTGACTTACCGCGATTTCACGCTCTCATTGGTGCTGATGATGTTCGCTATGGTGGCCTTATTCGGTGTGATCATTCTGCTTCCAATGTTCTTCACCAATGTACTTGGAATGGAGACGCTGACTACCGGATTGATCATGCTTCCCGGAGGCTTGCTGATGGGTGTATTAGCGCCATTTGTCGGCAGAATGTACGACAAGGTTGGGCCTCGGCCGCTGGTAGTTCCCGGTGCGCTGGTGCTCACCGCGGTGTTGCTTGCCTACGCATTGATTCTGGATTCCACCACGCCAATCTGGCTCTTGGTACTCCTGCACCTGGCAATGAGCCTAGGTATGGCACTGATCTTCACCCCGGCCTTCACCACGGCACTCAACCCACTGCCACACCACTTGCACTCCCATGGTTCGGCCCTGCTCTCAACCCTGCAACAGCTTGGTGGCGCGATGGGCACGGCGTTGGTAGTAGGCGTCGTGGCTGCGACCACTGCTTCAAAGCTTGCCGCCGGAAGCGACAAGCTTGTCGCAACGGTGGAGGGCTTCGCCCCAGGATTCTTCGTGGGAGCTGCCTGCAGTGTGGGTATCCTGGTCATTGGATTCCTGCTGGGTGGCAAAAAAGAGCTTGTGGCTCAAGAGCCTGAAAATACTCCGGCGATGCACTAATCCAGTTTATATGGCGGTGTCATTGGCCATCGGTTTCCGGGTTTCCCGGAAACTGGTGGCCATTTCCGTCTGAGTAAAAGCGAGGTATCCATGACGCCGCTGGGACGGCCTGCCGCGATGGAAAAGCTGGTTGGCTCATTCAAATGAGCGGTTTAGAGGCCCAGAGCTGAAGCGCTCATACCGGACGTACGGGTTTTAATGGCAGTACCTAAATACCTGACGAACAGGAATAGTGTTGACGTATACACCAGCGTCTCACTCCGAGGAATAGGAAAGAAAATGTCACTCAAAGAGCAGCTTCGAACAGACAGCATCACGCAGCTGAAGGCAGGAAACAAGATGGAACTAACCACCTTGCGCAATGTCTTGGGCGAAATTGAGACTCGTGAAAAGTCTGGCAAGACTCCTACGGAACTAAACGACGCCGAGGTGGAAGCGCTCATCCGCAAGCAGGTTGCTAACCGCCATGAAACCGCGAAGACCTACACCGACAAGGGAATCGCCGATCGCGCTGCGGCTGAAATGGCAGAGGCAGCGTTCCTTGAAGGATATTTACCTCAGGCATTAAGCGATGATGAGGCTCGTTCAATCGTTGATTCGGTAATGGCTGAGTTATCTGCCGAGCGTGAGCTGACCATGAAAGATATGGGCTCCGCAATGAAGCTAATCAATGCTCAGGTTGCTGGCCGCTACGACGGTAAAACCCTCTCGACTCTTGTTCGCGCAAAGCTAGCCTAACAATGTGATTGGCGGTCGGAAGATAAACTTCTGACCGCCAATTTTTTTGGTTAACCTATCTGGCAAGGGTCTGCACCGGTATTCATTGAGTATCTTGCGCAACCGGTAGGGATCCAACAACGTCCCAGGCGTTTAACCATCTCAACTAACGGATACTTCTCAAATCTTCCAGCGGAGGTTAGGCTAAATTTCAAGTCAACAACGCTCAAAAGGGGATTTGATGGAACTGCGAGATACCGTCGCGCTCGTCACCGGAGGACTATCCGGTTTGGGACGAGCCACTGCACAAAAACTTGCCGAGAATGCCACGCACGTGGTGGTGCTGGATCTTCCTCGTGAAGATGGTGATGAAATTGCGGCCCAGATTGCTGCAAATGTTCGCTATGTTCCGGCTGATGTGACCCAAGCAGAGGATGTGGCTGCTGCGGTGCAACGAGCCACCGAACTCGGACACCTGAGAACCGTGGTGAACTGCGCAGGTGTTGCCACTCCAGGCAAGGTGCTCGGACGCGAGGGCGTTATTCCACTGCAGAAGTTCGCTAAGGTCCTTGAAATTAACGTCACCGGTACCTTCAACGTGGTACGTCTGGCGGCCGAAGCTATGGCGCATAGTGACGCGGTAGTCGACGCAAACGGCACCAGCGAGCGCGGAGTGATTATCAATACCGCGTCGGTGGCCGCCTTTGATGGTCAGATTGGTCAGCCCGCCTATGCTGCTTCTAAGGGTGCGGTAGCCGCAATGACGCTTCCATTGGCCCGCGAACTGGCAGCTCACCAAATTCGAGTGATGACGATAGCGCCGGGAATCTTCCACACGCCCATGATGGATGGATTGCCGCAAGCAGCTCAGGATTCGTTAGGTGCGCAGGTGCCCCATCCGTCCAGGCTGGGACGTCCCGAGGAGTACGCGGACCTAGTGGCGCACATTGTTGCTAACCCAATGCTCAACGGTGAGACAATCCGCCTCGATGGTGCCATCCGGATGGCGCCGCGTTAAGCTTCGGCGCTAAGCCCGCGCTGGATCCGATGTTCTGCGTGAGCTATGTGGAAGCGTCGGCTTTCGGCACAGATAAACACGATCATCGTCATGAAGACCAGTAACGCGGCAAACCACAAAGGTGCGCTGTCTTGGCGCCAAGCACTGAACGCGGCCGATAACATGCCGAGGCCGAAACCCGCGGCGAAGGCGTGACGGCCGCGTTCTGTCTGCGCGAACACAACCGCCAATAGTGACACCGCAACACTTAAAATACTGATCCACAGTAAGTGTCCTGGGCTGTTCCAGCCAGCGGCAGAGAGCCACAGCTGCACGGTGAATACCAACGAAAAACCACTGAATAAACTCACGGGTAGATCGGTGGCGATGCGCTCTAAATGATTGCGCGCGGTCTGTCGATTCATGTGGAGCATGCCATACAACCCAAGGCCGGTAGCCAAGGTTGCAAGTATCGCTCCTGGCCAAAGCAAAAAACCGGCGGTAAAGGTCAGCGCGCAGGCCATCAACGCTGTGGCCGACAGACCATAGACGGTGATGGCTCGTTGCCTCCGCGAGGAAAGCTGATGCGGCAACGCCGAATAAATGGCGCTGGCGATCATCAGCACCGCAATAGCTGGCCAGATGAATGCCAAAATTTGCGAGGTGTTCAAAATATCTGTTGAGGAATTAAAACTGGTATCCAGCGCGGCGTTTAAGGAAGTAATCAGCAAGAGGACCGCGGCCAGTCCAAAAAGTCCGGAACGAACCTTGTCAAAGGTCTCTACCGCAGGATTAGGACGACGGTCAGGAGCGGCGTAAGGCAATTGCAGGCTCTGTTTTTGTGAGGCCGCGGCAATAGCCTGTTGGGCTGAGTCCACAAGCGAACGTAAATTCTCGGTGGGCTGCGGCTCTGCCATCGGTTACCGTCCTTAGCTGTGTGCTTCAAAAACCCAGACGCTGCTCGTCAGGTGTGTGCAACAGCCTAGGATAATCCACTGGCTTTTAGAAGAGGGGCTTGGTCTAAGGCGCTTCTATTAGACGTTGGTGCGAGCTGAAAGTACGCGGTTTTCCGGTGAGTGGGTCGGTAAAAGAAATTGTGTGGGCCAGTAACTGTAATGGACGTGAGTAATCGTCTGGAGCCAGGTCCCACAGTCGCGGGTAGAACGCATCATTGATGATGCCCAGCCCCAGAGAAGCTAGATGGACACGTAACTGGTGGGTTTTGCCGGAGAGCGGGTCTAGCTCCATCAGGGCAACTTTTAAGCCCGCATGATGACCTTTGCTAGTACCGACGGCGCCCAAAGAAATTTTGGTTTGTGCGTTGGGTATGCCCTCTTCAACCGAGGAACGAAGCTGGCCCTTGAGCTTGGCCATCCTGTTTTCAAAGACTAGAGGCATTGACTGCAATAGCGCATGCAATTCTTGGGCAGTGCGCACGTGGGGGTGCTCTCCATTAGCTTCAAGTACCCGACCGGTCTCTAGATCTGCTCCAGGTTCCAGGGCAACGACCGCCTGATATTTTTTGGAGATTTTTCGATTTTCAAAAAGCATTTGATATGCGCCGCGAGTTTGCGGATTTGCCGCGAATAAGATTACCCCGGCGGTGGCCCGATCTAACCGGTGCATGGGAACCAGATCGGGGTTTCCTACTTGGTTGCGCAGGCGGACCAACGCGGATTCCTGGATGAACCGACCGCCCGGAGTGGAAGGCAAAAAATGCGGTTTGTCCAAGGCTATGAGGTGCTCATCTTGATGCAAGATTTTTGCTTCAAAGGGAATCGGGGTTTCCGCCGGTAAGGAGCGGTAATACCAAATGAACTCGTGCTCGCCCAGTGTGGTGTTGATATTCAATGGAACCCCACCGAGCCCAACGATCTCCTGCTCATCAAAACGACGCATAAGACCTTCCGGATCTACATGGCCGAAACGTTCCAGCAGGTAGTCTGCGACGGTGTCCCACGGACCGTCTTTGGGCACACGCAAACGTGTTGCGTTGACGCCGTTACGTACCGGGAGTGGGGAGAGCATAGCCATAAGGGCTATTCTTTCATTTCCTGGCACGCGGGGCAGTAATAGCAGTCTCGTTCTTGCCCGGTATTCTGCGCGGCGAGTTTAAACAGTTGAATTTTAGTTCCGCAACGCAGACACGGTTTTGCTGCACGCCCATAAACCCATAGTGGCTCTCTACTGTGCGGATCTCCAGTAGTAACCCTTCTACCTCGATCTTTGTTGACCTGCAGTAGCCGGTGGGAGAGCTCAATGATCCGCGCTAAATTCTCGAGTCTGCCTACCGGCATCAATGGGTGGGTCCTGGCTAGAAACAGCACTTCACACCGGTATACGTTACCGATTCCAGCCAGCAACCGTTGGTCCAACAAGGCGTCGCCAATGCTTCGCTCGGGGTCAGCCAGCAGATTCTTTCTCGCCTGCTCTGGATCCCAATCGGCGCCTAATAGGTCTGGTCCAAGGTGGCCGACTAGTTTCTGCTCGTGGTCGGTGGGAATCAAATCCACCTGGGCAATATCAAAACCGACGGCAGTGGCAGATTCGGTATACAGCACGACTCGGGCCGTATGCGCTGGACGTTTCCAACGCTCGGCAGGGCCATACACATCCCAGCGGCCCTCCATCAGCAAATGAGAATGCAGGGTCACCGGTTCAAATTCGCTCCCTGACGGTGGCACTAGGCGCATCAGCAGATGTTTGCCTCGCGGGCGGACCTCGTCAATCGTATAGTCTCTGAGATCTGTCGTGGCTAATTGAGGAACTCGAAAGTCACTGCGAAGTAGCTTGCGGCCGGCCAAGGCTAGATGCAACCGAGCGGTGGCTCGATAGACGGAATCACCTTCGGGCATGAACCCTCCTGAGCTTGTAGTGGTTACCGGCGGAACCGAATTCCTTGTGGTGTGGAATAAAATCCTGCGGAAAGTAATGGAGCCGCCAGCGGATGCGAACTGACCGATTCGCCGTTGACCGTGGCAATGGCAATCTTGTCTACCTTTGCGGTGCGCAACGCCGCCACCAGTTCAGAGGCAAGTAGCTGCCACCCATCTTCTGAATGATGACCAAAGGTTAGTACGGTTCGGCCTCCACGTTCCAGATAGAAGCAGAGCGAACCATCGAGAAATCCGACTAAAGCGCCAGCCTTACGCCCCGGCCGGTGCCCGGTATCGCCCACCGGCCAAGGTAATGCTCCACCATAGGGATTCGCCGGGTCTGTGGAAGCTAAAACAGTGGCAGTGGATTTGCGGCGTGGATCATCTGGCAACACAAAACCGCGTAAACGGTCGATGGTGTTGGAAGTGGAGAACTGGGCGGCGCCGAGCTTCTCGATGAAGTATCCGCGGCGGGCATGGCCCGCTTCTTCGAGTTTGGACAGCACCCGGTATAGCTGGCCAAATCCTCCGGGCACCGCCTCGGCAGCGACCGAACCCCGGGTGAGTACCCCATAGCGTTCTAAGAGCACCTCGGCGGTGGCATGGGCGGCGATGGTCGGGTCTGTGACCGGAGACGGGAGTAAAGCCCACCTTGCACCACCACGCAGTGAGCGAGCGGACTGCCCTGCTTGTTCGCGAGCCAAACGGTTTAACCCCGACAGCCTGTTAAGTCTTGCCGCGCGTGCCCGTGGGGCCGGCTTAGCGATTTTATGCGCGGTGCTGCCACCGGCAAGGTAACCACGCACCGGGGTGAGCGTGTCCGGGGAGATGAAACCGGCCCAGAACAGGTTCCAACAGGACTCGGTAATTTCTTGATTGTTTGGTGGAACCTCTTCGCTATGCTGTAGCAGCGCCGCAATTTCTTCGGTGAAATAAGCGCCGGTACTTTGAAATGAATTCAGCACCTTTAAGTCCAGCGCGCTCAACTCGCCGGTATTTCCTCCGGGAAGGGTGAGCGCCGCATGCTCGGCGGTGTGCAGCGACAGCCATCCGTCCTTGCCTCCCGCGGCGCCGGCACCACAAATCAGCACATCACCTGAGCTGGTTAATTCATCTAACCAAGCACTCTGATAATTACGCAGTCGTGCTGGAAGAATGAAGGACTCAAGTGCCGAGGCAGGAAGATCTGCGCCTGCTAATTGAGCAATCACTTCGTAGACTCCATCGCTTCCGGTCAGCTGGGACCCGATCTGCTGCCAGGCGGGCAAGAACCGGGCATAGGTGGCTTGGTCTACCGGTTCCACCTCGGCACGCAAAGCCGCTAACGAGCGGGTACGGATAGTGCGCAAAACCTGAATATCGGTATATTCATCCCCGGAAATACCTTCCGGGACTAGCTCTAAAGGACGGAAAGCTCCTAGCGATAATCGTCCGGCGGCCACGAGCTGGTCCAATACCGGACGCAACATCGCAACACCGAGTCCCAATGCTGCTGCTAATTCGCCGGCCGTAAAAGGCGTGTGCGTGCGCGCATACCGAGAGACCAAATCCTGAACCGGCTGTGTTGCGGGTTCCAAGAACGAGGCGGGAATTCCAGTAGGTAGCGGAGTGCCTAAAGCATCACGAAGATTAGCGGCATCTTCGATGGCCGCGTAAGAGTGCTGGCCTCCCAAACGTAGGGTGAATGCGCGGCGGGTGGCCACCAAAGCTTCGGCGTGGATTCTCGCGCTCTGCTCATCGAGTGCAGCATCGTCGTGTTCCGGATGGCGTAAACGCAGTGCAAGCTGGGCTGCGCTCATCGGTCCGAGCAGACGCAACAGATCCGCCACTCCTTCGACGCCGCTGAAGCGACGGGTCGGTGCGAGATGTTGCAACTGGTCTCCAAGCTGCGCGATCACCTGTGCTTCAAGTACCTCGCGAACGTCGTTGCGGCCCAGAAGTTCACCAAGCAGCACCGGGTCCAGGCTAAGTGCCGCGGCACGGCGCTCAGCCAAAGGCGCATCAGACTCATAGAGGAACTGCGCCACGTAGCCAAAGAGCAAAGATTGTGCGAATGGGGACGGGAGTTCTGTTTGTACCTCTACCAGCCGGATGGCGCGGGAAGATACTTGGGAGAGGATTTCACGCAGCGCAGGTAGGTCATAGACGTCGTTCAGGCATTCACGCACGGTTTCCAAGATGATCGGGAAGTCCGGGTAGTTACGCGCTACGTCCAGCAGCTGACTGGCGCGTTGGCGTTGCTGCCATAAGGGGGTGCGTTTGGTGGGATTGATTCGTGGAAGCAGTAAAGCACGCGCGGCACACTCACGGAAGCGGGCAGCAAATAACGCCGAGTTCGCTACCTGGGAGGTGACCACGTCAACGATTTCATCGGCTTCAAACGCGAAGAGTTCAGCCCCTGGCGGTTCGTCATCCATCGCGGGGATGCGTAAAACAATCCCGTCATCGGCGGCCATTGCTGAGGCGTCCAGCCCCCAGCGTTCACGTACCCGGGCCCCGATCGCTAAAGCCCATGGTGCGTGGACGGCCAGTCCGAAGGGGGAATGCAGCATGACGCGCCAGTCGCCTAGTTCGTCGTGGAAGCGTTCGATGACAAAGTTTTGATGGTTCGGCACCTGACCGGTGGCGCGTTGTTGGTCGCCTAAATAATTCAACAGGTTATTAGCGGCGTACGAGTCCAGTCCGTTATGTTCCAGCCGTAAGGTGGCCTCCCCTCGTTCTTCGGCGAGCAGCCCAGCGGTAAATTTACCTAGCTCGGCGCCCAGCTCTACCGGGCGGCCCAGCCCATCACCGTGCCAGAACGGTAGTTTGCCTGGCTGGCCGAAGGCCGGGGTGACAAGCACCCTGTCGTGGGTGATGTTCTCAATACGCCAGCTGGTAGCACCGAGTGCGAAGACGTCTCCCACCCGGGATTCATAGACCATTTCTTCGTCGAGTTCGCCCACTCGTTTAGGGGCCTTGTCATCTTCCGAGCCGGCGAGAAATACACCGAATAGTCCGCGGTCCGGGATGGTGCCCCCGGAAATCACCGCAAGGCGTTGGGCTCCGGGGCGTGCGGTGAGAGTTCCAGCGTCACGGTCCCAGACCAGTCGTGGCTTCAATGTGGCGAACTCATCGGAAGGGTACTTGCCCGAGAGCATATCTAAGGTGGCGAGGTAGACGCTGCGTGGCAGCTGCTGGTAGGGGGCGGCCCGGCGAACCGTATCAAACCAGGCTTCGACGTTGAGTTCATCCATGGCGACCGCTGCGAGCGTTTGCTGGGCCAGCACATCTAGCGGATTGGCGGGGATAACCATTTTTTCAATGGCGCCATCTCGCATACGGGTGACTACAAGCGCGGTGGAGAGCAGATCTGCGCGGTGTTTGGGGAAGAAAATACCCTTGGAAACGGAACCCACCTGGTGTCCGGCACGTCCGACACGTTGTAATCCGGAGGAGACGGAGTTGGGGGATTCGACCTGAATGACCAGATCAACTAGTCCCATATCGATACCCAGTTCCAGTGAACTGGTGGCAACTACCGCGCGTAGCCTGCCGAGTTTGAGGTCTTCCTCGATTTGAGCTCGCGAATCTTTGGACACCGAACCGTGGTGCGCTCGCGCGAGCAGTGGCGCTTGCGGGTCGCTGGGCGCCGAGGATCCGGCCTGCGCCATCATTACCGCGGGAGTTGTATTGGAAGTATTTTCGGTTGAAAACCCTTCACGTTCGGCGTAGATCTCGTTGAGCCTGCCGGTGAGCCTTTCGGCTAACCGGCGCGAATTCGCGAAGATAATTGTCGAGTGGTTGGCCAGAACCAGATCAACGAGTTGGTTTTCCACATGCGGCCAGATGCTTGCCCCCGCGGTGGGCGAGGAACCAGGACCGAGGTCGTGGGCACCTGCCGCAGCCGGCAGGTCTGTCATATCTTCTACCGGAACGCGGACCGCTAGTTCCCATTTTTTGGTGGATTTAGGGCGCACAATATTTGCTGGGGCAGAACCTGCAAGGAATCGAGCTACTTCTTCGGGTGGCTCAACGGTGGCTGAAAGCCCAATGCGTTGGGCCGGCACCGACAATAATGAATCGAGGCGTTCTAAAGATAAAGCTAAGTGGGTGCCGCGTTTGGAACTAGCGATTGCATGCACCTCATCGATGATGACGGTGTGCACATTCGTCAAGGTCTGCCGTGCCTGGCTGGTCAGCATCAGGTACAACGATTCGGGTGTCGTGATCAGAATGTCCGGCGGGTTTTTTAGCAACTGCCTGCGCACGTTCGGGGGAGTGTCCCCGGAGCGTACCCCCACCGAAACCGAGGGTTGAGAGATTCCCAGGTCATGGGCGGTGGCGCGGATTCCGGCTAGTGGGGAACGCAGGTTGCGTTCAACGTCCACGCCCAGAGCCTTGAGCGGTGAAATATAAAGCACCTTAGTGCCCGAACCGGAACCTTGGGTGGTTTCAGGTTCCAGCCCTGGCAGCGCTGGTTTGGGAACTTCGGCTTGGTGAAGCCGGTCTAATGCCCAGAGGAACGCCGCTAGGGTTTTACCCGAACCAGTGGGCGCGATGACCAGCGTGTGGTGGCCGCTGGAGATTGAATCCCAGGCGCCGACTTGGGCTGCCGTTGGTTCGGTGAAAACGTCAGTGAACCACTGACGGGTCGCTGCGCCAAACCTGGAAAGAATCTCGTTCATGGAATTGATACTACGTCGTGGGGACCGACAAGAAGTGGCATTATTCGCCAGCCGTAATTTCACGTAAGGCTGCCACGTGCCCTACGTACGCGTCCCGACCTGCCCTGGTTAAGGAGACGCGCATATGGCTGCGGCCGAGCTTAGTGAATCGTTCGATTTGGAGATAACCGGTGTCGGTAAGTTGCTTCAGATGTTTGCTGAGTACCGAGTCGGCAACGTTCAAAGCATCACGGAGGTGCGCGAACTCTGCCCATTGCACCGGCGCAAGGCTGGCGCAGATGCGCAGCCTAATCGGTGCATGGATCAGCTCGTCGAAGCGTGCCGCGTTAGCTTGCTTGTTCATTCCCATCCTTGATGCGAGAAGTGATCGTTTCACGGCGCATGACCCAGAACGCGGTGGTAAGCACCGCGAATAGTGCCACGAACTTGAGTGCGACAAGCAACCAGGTCTGCGGAATCCAGAAATTACCGAACTGCATCCCAGCGAGCATGACAAAGACACCAAGCATGTATTTGCCGGAGTGTTTCAGTGCCGGCCGGGATTTTGCGCGCTTGCGAGACCAAAAGATGTACCAAACCAACACGGGCAAGAAAAGTAGCAAAGACCAGTACCAGAGTGCTGAATTGATGACTCCGTAAAGTGAGAAGATCCCTGCCCAGATCAATGTCAAGCTCAGTAAGAATCCAAATGGCGGCTCTGTGGCTCTCACGCTGGCAGTGGATGCTGCCTCGGCTTGAGCGAGAAGTGCTTTGGCATCATGCGCTGGCGGAGTCTGTGATGACTGGTTCATGGTTTCCTCCTCTTCGTGGATAGATGCGGATGCTTTGGTTGCGCGGTGACTTAGTTAGTCACACGGCTTGTTCCCGAGTATCCTGCACTCGATCCTTATCCAACGCGCGTTGCGCGGCGGAGAGCAGCTGCCACAAAATAAAGCACGAAATGATCCACTTGGCTCCGATAGATGCAGGGTCAACGGCCGTCCACATGCGCAGGCAGCTCACGGCAATTATCGCCATCAAGAAATACCAGCCGTAGGTAGCTGAACCATCGAGCACAGGGCGAGCCCTGACTCGATTACGCGTGGAAAAAAATTGCACTAGCACAAACGGGATGATCAAAGCTGCCAGCCACAGAAGGGCGGTTCCTGAAATAACATCCGCAAGGCTCAGCACCGTGCTGGCGATCAGGGCATATACGAGCAGAAAGATACGAGTTGGACCCTGTGCAGCAACCATCGTGTGGGAAGCTCGATCTGCGGTTGCCAAAAGCTCAGCTGCAGTGAGCTTATCTACCTGTTCGCCAGTCATGACTTTCTCACTTTCCATTATGGAAAGTCTTGTCTTTCCGTTACGGAAAGTCAAGGGAAGTGCTTAAACGTGGTGGTACTTGCCGCCGGCGAGAATATCCTGGGCCCGATAGAGCTGCTCGGTGAGGATAAGTCGCACCAGCTGGTGCGGGAAGACCAGCTTGGACAAGGACCACTCAAAGTTCGCTCGCTGATGAACCGAAGCATCCACCCCGTAGGCTCCACCAATGATGATGACGACATTGCGTGAAGAATCTATGGGAGCTCGTAGTGTGTTCGCTAGTGCGGGGGAGTCCACGTTCTTGCCACGTTCGTCGAGCAACACCACAAAATCACGGTCATCGATCTTTGCCAGGATTCGTGCCGATTCCTCGATACGTGCCGCATCATTTTCACGCGAAGAATGGTTAAGCAACTGCCACGACAGGTCAAAAGGCTTCTTCAGGCGCTTTTCGTAGCGAGCAATTCCCTCATCCACCCAGGACTCATGCTTTTTGCCGATGGCCAATATTTTGATCGTCATGGTTCTATTGTTCCGTATAGCTCGTGGCGGAAGTTGCGTACCGACGTGACCACTACGATGGAAGCTATGAGATCGTCGTGGAACTTCCGTCAGGGGCACAAGCCTCGTGGCACACAAATATTGTGGATCATTTTTGGTCTTGTGGTTGCGATGTTCTTTTTCACTCGACGAGTGCTAGTTTCCTTGCATGTCGGGGGCTGGGCTAAAGACATGGACCAACCCACATACCAGTGGGTTTTAGATCATCAAACTCCATCACTACAAGGTATTTCCGACTTCCTATATTTTTGGGGGTCTACCCCTGGAATGACGATGATCATGCTCGTGCTGACCGGTCTTCTTTGTTGGTGGACGCGCAGCGTGTGGCCCTTGGCGACGGTTGCTTTCACCGCGCTGGTCTCGGTGCTGCTGACGGTTATTCTCAAATCGAGCCTTCAAGTCATCCGTCCGCAGGGGATTCCGGGCGGACCAGCACCGCCGGAATCCTATTCATTTCCCAGCGGCCATACACTCAACGCGGCCGCGCTAATTGGTATTGCCAGCTATCTAGCCATTGTTTACGGTCTGCAAAGATACGCATCCCTGATCAGCATCATCGCGGCCCTCTTTGTACTTGCCATGGGCGCATCGCGCATCTACATTGGGCACCACTGGGTATCAGACGTAGTCGTAGGACTGCTGATCGGTGCCGCTTGGGCCGCAGTAGTCGCAATCTTGCACTTCTACTTCGTGCCTCGCAAACCCGTGGTTAGAGACCCATCACGCGGATCGGTGAACCCTTAGACCACGCACGAATATTCTCAGCCGAATCCTGATAGAACATTTCAAACTGTCCGGCGGTGACATAACCAATATGCGGTGTAGCGATTAGCCCGCGGGTACGGGAAAGCTGATCGGCTTCCGGAAGTGGCTCCACATCAAAGACATCAATCGCAGCCAAGCGAAGTAGCTGATTCTCTAAAGCAGCTATCAAGGCCTGAGTGTCAACAATGCGGCTACGTGAGGTGTTCACTAGGATCGCCTCGGGTTTCATCCAAGACAACTGCTTGGCACCGACCACTCCAGTGCTTCGCTCGGAAAGTTTCAGGTGGATGGTCAGTACATCGCTGGTGGCGAAGAGTTCAGCCTCGGAAACCAGCTCAACACCTACCTCTGTAGCTCGTGCCTTGGTCAGATTCTGGCTGTAAGCAATAACCCGCATACCGAAGGCCAGACCCACTGTGGCCACGCGCGAACCAAGATTACCTAGGCCGTAGACGCCGAGGGTTTTGCCTGCCAAGCCCATGCCAAAGGTGGATTGCCAAGGTTTTGCCGCACCGTGCGGATTCTGCGCAGAGAACAGCTCCACGTCGAGCCTGCGGGCGGCGGCAAGGATCAAAGCCCAGGTGTGTTCCACCGCGTCGGTTGGTGAATATCCGGTGTGGGACACGAGCACGTTGTGCAGTCCTGCCGCAGCCAAATCGATCGAACCGTTTCGCCGCCCGGTGGAAACCAGCATCTTCAGGTGAGGTAGTTTTTCGAAGCGCGCCCGAGTAAATGGGGTGCGCTCGCGCATCGCTATGATGACGTCGAATGGTTCTAACGCGGTACAGACCACGTCGTCTTCGTGGCCAAGATGTTCGGTGAACACCGTGAGATCGGCATTGAGTTCGGCAGTCAGTCCGTCAAAATCCACGAAGTCACGAGCCGCGTTCTGATAGTCATCCAAGATAGCAATACGCATGGTTTCATCCTATGCGTGCCAAGGGTCTAAGGTCTCGACAGAGAGCCTATGAGTCATAAATATGGCGGTGCCCAGCTGAGTAAAGCGGGCACCGCCATGAATCACGCTCGCTTAAGAAGTGACTTCGAAGGTCAGTTGGTCGCTGAAGGTACGTCCATGGACGTCGGTGGCTTTCACCGTTGCGGTGTGCGAACCCACCGCAAGGTCCGAAGGTACTTCAAAACGCCACAGGTGGGTGGTTTTCTCAGCAAGTCCGCCGCCATGTACGAACTGTTCGGCAATGGCCACCGGGTCGGAGAATTCGGCACCTACGCGGGGACGTTCACCATTCAATTGCTGGGTACGTTGAGCTGTGGCTGATGCTGCACCATCAAGGCTTACCTCGACCTTTGAACCAGTACTTCCCATCCAGAAGTTAGTGGTGAGCCAGGTGTCCTTGGACAGGTCTGCTTGGCGGACCGATAGCGGATCTTCCAATGCGTTTACAGTGCCACGTGGCTTGGTGACGTTTTGCTCATACCACGTGCGGTAGAGCGGGGTGTTAAGTCCCAGAGACATCTGCTTTGAAGTATCGCCCCCGGTAATCGTGAAACGTTCGGTGATTTTGGTGTTTTTGATATCTAAGGTCAAGACTCCGGGTGGGGTACCGTCACGCTGGATGGACGTTGGATAACCATTGTCGGTAACCCGGCCGTCATACCATTGTCCGGAAACCGCTGGCACCGTCAGATGGGTGAACGGCAACCCGGCCTCGCCTACTTCATCCTTCCATCCGGCCATCAAATCACCGGCACGTAGATTCTCGGACATGTGGGTGTGTCCACCGAGGGAAACAACTTCGCGGCCTTCAAGGATCTTATAGATTTCCTTGATCTGTTTGGTGGTGTGCTCATCGCTGTAGAAGAATTCCAGCAAGGGACTGTGCCCGGCTAAGACAATGGCCTTGTTCTTTGGAACCTTTGCAATGTCGGCGCGCAACCAGTTCAGTTGCTGTTCACCAAGGTCATAGGTGTAGTCACCTTTTTTGGCTGGAACCTTGGTGGGGTAGGCGATGGTGCTCAGCGCAACGACATGTGTTTTTCCAGTGTCATAGGAGTAATATTCTGGCCCAAACTGGGCGCGGAAGCTATCAAATTCGTGTTCCCCGTCTAGGGCGTCGTAGTCGATGTCGTGGTTCCCGGGAAGGAAGCGTGCCGGTCCGTTGAGCATGGAGGTTAGTTCGCGAGTCTGGGAAAATATGGATAGGTCATCACCCACCAGGTCCCCGATGAACAGTGCCCCGCACCCGGTGTAATCCGTGCGCTGCGCCAAATCGGTGAAGACACCATTGCCGGCGAACTCGACTTCTTTCTGGTTGTAGGTCTGTACGTCCGCGCCGATCAGGCAGCTTTGCTCGGGAGATTGGGTGGCAGAGCTTTGGGTGAGCGGGAAATTGACGGCTTCAGGCAACGGACCGGTTGGCGCAATCCCGCCGTATTTAAGCTCCGGTGACCCTTGGGGAAGATGAGTGTAGAAAAACTGCGCGACGTTATGTTCATCGACCGGAACCTGATAGCCACGCGGTTGGGTGACGAACATGGTCATGTTCTCGAAGGCTGGCAGTTCATAGCGTCCTTGACCATCAGTGGTTCTCACCTCGCGTCCATTGGACACGGTGACTCCGGGTCTTCCGGGTTCGTTAGCGTCCCGCTTAGAGTTGCGATTTTGATCATCGAAGACCGTGCCATTGACAGTTCGTGGTGCTTTATTCGGCTGTTCGGTGTCGGCAGGAATGACTTCGACGTGGCCACGGTAAGCGCTGCTTTCCCAGCTGGCGGCTGAGGTATTGGCTTGTTCTGGAACGGGTGCTGAATTCGCTGCGGTGAGCGCTGCGGAGGTTGCGAGAATGACAAGCGAACCTGCGGTGATCCGTAGCGGGGTGAAACGATTGGTCTTGCCGGGTTGAGCGAGTGATTTCACGAACGTTCCTCCGGGGTGGTGGCAATCGACCGGTCTGTTGGCCAGCCAGTGCCAACACTGTCAGCCGGAGGTAAATAACAGTGAGCGCTGGGGTAATCTCAAATAACCAATCGCGTTAAAACTAACTAGATGTCTTGGGAAGATTTATCGTTTTTATTCGTTGAATGCAGGGGTCAGTTATGGATTTAGTCGAGCTGTTGCTCAGTGGCCGGCGGGGACGGCGTTTGCTGTGGCAATTTATCTTGGACAGTGAAGACCAGAGTCTGCCCAGTGTCGAAGAGCATCCATTGAACTTGGCAATGTTTCATGCCTCCTATCAAGTGGAGGTAGCTCGTGGAGATTCGGTGGTCATGTTTGGCCCAGGCGCGGAAGAGGGACGAACCGTTCGCGTGAGCGTGGAGGAACTTGGCAGGCTGATTAGTATCACCAAATTGCTGCCGGTGACCGAAGGACTCTTGCAAAATGCGTTAGAGAACTCAGTTGCCCATGCCAGATATTGGCAAGAACCAGATGGGGAGGACACTTTGTTGGTTGCACCCGTGCTGCGCAACGCCTTGCATCGGGTCGCCGAGCACATTGCGGTCTCTGGTTTCATGCAGCAGTGGGTGGCCCCGGTTGAACTGCGCGCACAGTTTCATGTGGAATTTGACCAGCCTGATCCTGCGGGCTCGGTGACGAGCATCGAGCCAGGTGTTGTTGACAAACTCCTTCGGTGGAAAGAGAACTTGATCGTCACTGAGGCACGTGCGCGGGCCGACAAGCCAACACCGGTCACCGCCATGATTGGAGGCGAATGGTGGTCCAAGCCTAGCTGGGAATTGCGGGCCACTACCGGGGTGTTCACTAACCAGCAACCAATAGGGGTGAGCTGCGTGGAAGATGCCTTCAACTGGGAGCAGGCAGTCACACGGAAAGCTAGCGTTCTTCCTGCTGTCAGAGTTTTAGAAATCTTGACGGCCATCGATTGGGTCCAACTATGCCGCAGCTATGGTGTCGAGGTCACCGCCCACAAGCGCCACGACTGGTATCGGACCACCGGACGCGACGGAGCATGGATGATGCCGGACTGGTTTGCGGTGGCTCAAGACTATGACGGCGTACATCTAAGCATTGCCGGCTATTTGGCGCTCGCCGGGGAATGTTTGGAGGTCGACGAAAAGTTTGCCACAGTGATTGCCGGTTGGGATCCCGATAAGACCTACTGGTTCACCGATGAGCTGAGATTCTATGCGGAACCTGAAATCTGGAACTGTCTTGACGCTCACAACGAGGATCGTCGATGGGTTCGTTTTCCAGACAACTGACGCAAAGCAGCACGTCACCCAACTAGGTGCGATGACCAAATTTTGATGAAATGGATGTCATGAGTGAACCAAGCCCGCAGGATTTAGCCGCAGCTACCGAAGTATTATTGCAACTTCGCTGGTCTGATCAGGACGCCCTTGGGCATGTTAACAATGCCCGTATCGTGACGCTGATGGAAGAGGCACGGATCCGGTGGACGCGCGAAGACGGCAACACCGGACGTTTTGAAAATGGCACGGTAGTGGCCTCGATTAATATCGATTACCTGCGTCCGCTGTATTACCAACCGGAAATATTGATCCGTATGGGGATTAGCCGCGTGGGAAACAAATCCTTTACCGTGCGCGGAATCGGTTACCAAGAAGGTCAGCCGGTCTTCGACTCAACTACAGTGATGGTTTCGTTGGCGCAAGATGGTAAATCCTCACGCGTGCTCAACGAGGTTGAACGCGACTGGCTGGGAAAGTCGCTGATTCCAGCACGTAGCTGAGCCTTGCCAGGCGAAAACCGGTGCCCCCGAACGAATTCTCTGATTCATTCGGAGGGGCACTGGTTTTGGATGTTTAGGAAATGTTGTTACTTGGCTTCGTGCGCGGCGTACTCGTCCAAGACCTTCTTACCGATCTTAAAGGCCACATTAGCGGCAGGCACCGAGCAGTAAATGGCGCACTGCAAGAAGACTTCCTTGATTTCATCGGCGGTCATGCCGTTGCGCAGGGCCGCGTGTACGTGCATTTCCAGTTCTTCCCAGTAGCCGCCGGCAATCATGGCGGTTAGCGTGATGGCGCTGCGGGTGGTGCGCGGCAGCCCGTCACGGGTCCAGATGGTGCCCCATGCGTAGCGGGTGATCATTTCCTGGAATTCGTCGGTGAATTCGTTTGAGTTATTGGTGGAGCGCTCTACGTGTTCGCTGCCGAGTACCTCGCGGCGCACGACCATGCCCGCATCATAAGTGTCGCCGGGCTGGCGCTGAGAATCTGACATCAGGCTTAGACCTTCTTTAGTTGGAGGTGAAGAAATCGACCAGCAAAGCCGCCGTTTCTTCGGGGGCTTCAGCAGGTGCAAGGTGGGCTGCGGAATCAATAACTGCCGCAGTGCCCTTCGGGGCGTGCTCGGCAATAAATTGTGCATCAGCCGGCGGGCAGACCTGATCCTGGGCACCATTGATCGCAATGATCGGGTCGGTGGTCGAGGCCAACTGCTCACGTACATCAAATCCGGCCAAAGCACCGCAGGCATGGGCGTAGGCGAAACGATCGGCATCCTGCAGACTGTGCAGCAGGTCGGTGGAGACCACCGCGTTCTTCTCAATGAATCCTGGAGCGAACCAGCGCTGGGCGGACCCAGCAACCATGGTGGGGGTTCCGGCCTTTGCTACCAGTTCAGCGCGTTCGGTCCACCCTTCGGGGGTGCCGATCTTCGCTGCAGAGCAGATGGATGAAATGCCATTAAAGACGCCCGGGTAGTCCACTGCCAGCTGCAGTGCGGTAGCGCCACCTACCGAAACGCCGGCGTAGTACAGTTTGGAGCCTTCGGTGATGACATCATCTGCGCGCAGCGCATCAATCATGGCAATCACGCCGGAGGCCAGCTCAGCTAAGGAGAACGCTTCGGTGGAAGGCTTGCTTTCACCGTGGCCAGGCAGATCCCAAGCGACGACCTGGAAGTGCTCTTTCAGATACGGTACGGCTGGTCCCCAAAGCGGCAAGGCCGCGGTGCCCAATGAGGGGCCTGCGATGAGCGTTGGGAGCTCCTTGTTGGTGTGTAGCAATGAGGGGGTTAGCTGTGGGACTGCCATAATTCCTTCCGTGCCGAATATTCGGCGAGAACGGTTGTAGTGAAACGATCCGCGGCACCGAGGTACCCGGCCGGATCAAGTAATTCGGAGAGTTCTTTGTCTGAAAGCTCGGTGCTGGGGATTTCTAAACGCAATAGTTCACCAAGGCTGACTTGGTCGGTCAGCGAACGTCGAACTAATGCTTGAATGGCGGCTTTGCCTCCACTGACCAATCCTGCGGCCACAGAGGTAACACGTTCGGACATGATTGCATCGCCGCTCAGGCGTAGATTGCGTTGCATGGAAGATTCATTGACCTCAAGCCCACGGGCGAGTACCGCACCGTGATGAGCGGCTCCGGATGCTAGCCGCAGCAGTTCGCGTAGCGCCTGCCATTCGGAGTGCCAGCCTCCGTCGGGACGTTCATCAACCGCGGTACCCGCGGCGCTAAACAAGGTTGCGGCTAATCCCGGGGCGCTGATCGCAGCGTTGCGCAGCAACAGCGAACGTACCGGGTTTTGTTTATGCGGCATAGCTGAGGAGCCGCCCTTGCCGGCCTCGAGTGGTTCGGAAAGCTCAGCGATTTCCGGGCGTGAGGCGGTGAGTACATCGGCGCCAAAGGTACCTAAAGCTGCCACAGTGCTTGCCAACGCCGAACCAATCTGGAGGATTGGCATGCGGTTGGTATGCCAAGGGGTGCCGACATCTTTGAGACCCAGAGCGCCTGCGAGCTTGCTGCTCAACTCTGCGGAGGTGGTCTTTACTTCCGGATGCTTGGCAAGCAGCTGCTCAAGCGAAGCGAGCGTACCTACCGCGCCACCCCACTGCAGGGCAAGATGCTGCTCGGCCTGCTGCAGCCCTGCTTCGGCGCTGAGCACTGCCGACAGCCAGCTGGCTGCCTTCCAGCCGAAGGTGGTCGGCAGTGCATGCTGAGTCAGTGAGCGGGCAATGCACACTGTCTCACGGTGCTCCTGGGCCAAGGAGGCTAGACCGCGCGCGGTCTGACGAAGATCGGCAAGCGTGGACTCCAAGGTTCGTGAGACCACGAGCATCAGTGCTGAATCGATAATGTCTTGGCTGGTGGCACCCCGGTGTAGCGCAGTACCAGCTGTGGGGGAGGCACCGTCTTCCACTAGCAGTGCGCGCATCATGGACAGCAGCGGGATTAGCGCGTTGGCCCCATCCGGGGTTTTCGCAGCTAAGGACGCCAGATCGTATCGGGAGACCTTGGCAATCTGGGCAACGGCCTGTGCATCTTCGCAGGTGCATAGCCCCACCTCGGCTTGCACATTCACCCAGGCGGCTTCAACATCTAGCATGGCTTGAACAAAAGCCACATCGCTGGCGGTGGCTGCAGCATTTGTTCCAGCCCAAGCTGGAGCGAGCACACCGTAATCCACGCTGTTCATCCATCTCTCAATTCTTTGCTGGCTGTACGTCAAACTTTAGTGCCCGACAACGGGCAAAACCCCGTGGGCGCTCCCGCACCGATTTTTTCGGGTGCGGGAGCGCTGACACGGGGTCTGTAATTGGTGCTTAACTCTCGCGTGGGTAGGAGAGGAACACTGTTTCGTTCTCACCTTGCAGGCGAATATCAAAACGTAATGCGCCGTCGTCTTCGCGAGTCGCGATCAAGGTCTTGCGCTGCTCTTCGGTCAAAGAAGATAACAACGGATCCGCGGCCAGTGCCGCGGTGTTCTCCGGCAGATAGATGCGGGTGAACAGGCGGTTGAGTAGTCCGCGAGCAAAGACGGTGAGCATGATGAACGGGGCTTTGCCTTCTTCGGTGGCGCCAGGATTGACCGTGGTGAAGGTGTAATGCCCAACGTTATCCACCGCGGTGCGGCCCCAGCCGGTGAAGGTGTACCCGTCACGAACTAGTGAACCATCGCGGGAAACCACGTTTCCGTTCTCGTCTGCCTGCCAAATTTCAAGCAATGAATCCGGGATGACTTCGCCCTTGCCATCGGTAATGACGCCGTGTAGACGTACCGAGTTCGGGTTGGCCTGGTTAACCAGCTTGTTGTCTTTTTCAAAGGGCAGAGCGTAACCATAGAACGGACCAATTGTCTGTCCCGGAGTAGGAGCGAGTTTGAGTTTTGGTGCCTGAGCCATTTAGTGATCTCCCTCTTCGTCTTCCATCCAGGTGCGGTTTGAGCCGGTCAGGACGATGTCCCAGTTGTAGCCGGTGGCCCATTCGTGGCTGGTGATCGAATGATCATAGGTGGCGACCAATCGGTCGCGTGCGTCTTGGTCGGTGATGGCCTGATAGATCGGGTCCAACGAGAATAATGGGTCACCAGGGAAGTACATCTGGGTGATCATGCGCTGGGTGAAATCGGTGCCGAACAATGAAAAGTGAATATGCGCCGGACGCCAGGCGTTGTGGTGGTTTTTCCACGGGTACGGTGCCGGCTTGATGGTGGTGAACGAGTATTCGCCGTTCGGACCGGTGATCGCACGGCCCACCCCGGTGAAGTTCGGATCGATCGGGGCCGGGTGCTGGTCTCGCTTGTGGATGTAGCGGCCGGCGGCATTGGCCTGCCAGATTTCTACCAGCTGTCCGGCCACCGGACGTCCGTCACCGTCAAGCACGCGTCCGGCCACAACGATGCGCTCACCAATGGGCTCGCCGTTGTGCTGAATGGTCAGGTCTGATTCCAAAGCATGAACGTCGCGCTGGCCGAAGGCAGGGGAGTGCAGCTCAATAGTTTCCGGGTCCACATGGTGCAGGTTCTTCGTCGGATGACGTAGCAGCGAGGAACGGTATGGGGCGAAGTTGATGCGTGGCTGAGTTTCAGCCTGCTTCCCGGCAATCACTTCTTGGCGGTATGCCTCGTGAATGCTGGTGATTTCTTCGCTGATTGTTTCCTGCGAGTCGGCGGTGGCCGCAGGATCCAGGACGTGGGAATTCTCGAAGGATTCGTCCTTGGTGGTTTCGGTGCTCACTACGTGCTCCTTTCGGGATGGATGAGTGTTGAGATGGCTGTGTTTTAGGAGTGCGGCCAGCCGGTGTACGACTCGGCCAAGTACTGCTGGCCATACCGGGATGAGGTGACTGTTTCCAGTTCGCCCAATGCTCGCTTAGCCATGAAGGGGTCGGCGTTGACGGGGGTGTGCAGCATGGAAGTCATCCAGTAGGAGAAGTTCTGTGCTTTCCAAACGCGCTTCAATGCCAGGTCAGAATAGCCGCCTAAGAGCTTGTCGCTGCCGGTGGAGAAGAAGGAATCGAGTGCTTCGAAGAGCACTTTCACATCGGCGAAGGCAAGGTTTAGTCCCTTGGCCCCGGTCGGTGGCACGGTATGCCCGGCATCGCCAATCAGGAACATACGCCCATGCGAGAGAGGCTCGCGGACGAAGGAGCGGAAGCCTAAGACGGTCTTGTCAAAGATCTTGCCGGTCTTGAGCTGGAAATTATCTGGACCATCAACGCGCTTTTGCAGTTCTGACCAGATTTGGTCATCGCTCCAAGCATTGACGTCTTCATTTGGGTCGCACTGGAAATACATGCGCTGCACGGTCTCACTGCGTTGGGAGATGAGCGCAAACCCATGAGGCGAGTTTGCGTAGATCAATTCCGGTGAAGACTTTGGCGCTTCGGTGAGAATACCGAACCAAGCGAATGGGTACGCGACCTTGAAGTCCTTGCGCACAGTGTCTGGCATCTGCCGGCGAGCGAATGAACGTGATCCGTCGGCGCCTACGATGACGTCTGCATGGACCTCGAAGTCAGTGCCTTCGGCGTCGGTGAAACGGAATTTCGGGGTGGAGGTTTCCATATCCATGATCTCGGTGACTTCGCAGTTGTAGCGAACGTCGCCACCGTCTCGCTGGCGGGCGGCAGCCAAGTCAACAAAGACCTCGTTCTGCGCATACAGTGTCACGGTCGCGTCGACCAGATCGCGGAAGTCCAAGGGATGCGATTCCCCATTAAATCGGAGATCGATTCCGGCGTGTTCATCACCGTCGGTCAGTACACGTCCGTCAACGCCGGACTCGGTGAGCATCTTTACTGCCTGAGCTTCAAGAATTCCCGCGCGATGGGTGTTGCGGATGGTTTCATGATCTCGCATTTCAACGACAAGATTGTCGATACCCGATTTGGAGAGCAGGTGCGAGAGCATGAGGCCTGCAGGGCCGCCTCCAATGATGCCGACCTTGGTCTTAATGATCCGTGGGGTCTGAGCCATGGTGCCTGCCAATCTGTGCGGGACCAGTCTCAGTGATATCCGGCGGCATTGCCGAATTTCTGAACATGGTCGAGGATGTTGAACTTCCTCAAGAATGCGGTGTCATTCGGCGAAGCAACACTCGGCGTCTCATTGAATGAGAAAACTTGCTCAATGGTTACGCGCTATCACCCAGCACTACCCGGGAGAGTAATTCGCGAAGCTGGGTACGCTCCCCGGGGGTGAGTGCCTTAAGTGTCTCCTGCTCACTCTGCTCGGTAGCCTTGCGAGCCTTACCGTAGAGTTTTTTGCCGGCGTCGGTAGCGACAATCACCTTAGAACGGCGGTCGTTCGGATCAGCGAGTCGGGTGACGAGACTCTTAGCTTCCAAGCCGTCAACCAAGGGGACGATTTGACTTGGATCGAGAGCGAGAAACTCGGCAAGGTCTCGTTGAGTTGGCAAAACTTCACTACATGCCAATGAAAGGACTGAGTATGAGCGCACCTTTAGATCGAAAGGTTTGAGCGCCAGATTGGCTCGACCGGACCCGAGTGAGCGCATGCGCGCGACAAGGAAATCCAACTCCTGCATGAGGTCGCATTTCATGAACTGTTCCGCCTTGGTCGAATTTTTCGCGTTAGTCGCGCTCATCTCATTGTCCTCGCTTTTCATGAAAAAATAAACCATTGACTTTTTCAAGGATTAAAGATCTTATGTATATAGCTAAGGTTCCCACTTTTCGCCCCAGCGGAACAATCGGGACATCACACTAAATTGGAGATCTCATGTCGTTAGCAGGAAAAGTTGCAATCGTTACCGGTAGTGGACGCGGCCTCGGACTGAGCTATGCCCAAGAACTATCCCGCCAGGGAGCTTCGGTGATCATCAATGATGTCGACATGGCGACCGTCGAAGCAGCAGTTAGCGCAATCACTGAATCCGGCGGCAAGGCCGCTGGTGTTGTTGCCGCGGTGGGCTCGACCGAAGCAGCCAAAGCACTGGTTGCCGGGGCCATCGAGAATTTTGGACGACTGGACATCTTAGTAACCAACGCAGGTGTACTGCGCGATAAATCCCTGCTGAAAATGACAGACGAAGACTTTGATCTGGTGATCAACGTGCACTTGCGCGGCACCTTCACCTGTGTGCGCGAAGCTTACGGCTACTTCAAGGAAAATAAGGTGGCCGGACGCATCATAGCCATCGGTTCGCCTACCGGTCAGCGCGGTAACTTCGGCCAGACCAACTACGCAGCGGCAAAGGCCGGCATCGTGGGCATGGTGCGTACCTGGGCGCTGGAAATGAAGCGTGCGGGAGTTACCGCCAACGTTGTCATCCCGGTAGCTGCAACCGAAATGACTAAGACCGTACCATTCTTCTCCGCCGCGGTGCAGGCCGATGAACGTGGCGAAGTCATGCCGGACTTCTTCCGCAGGGAACTAGGCTTCGGCACCGCCGATGACGTGGCCGGTCTGATCGCATTCCTTGCCTCAGATGCTGCTGCGGATGTGAACGGGCAGGCCATCGGGGTGGGTGGAGACCGCATCCAGATCTGGAGCCATCCAGAAGCAGTGAACACCGAATTCCATGCTGGTGGCTGGGATTACGAGACGTTGACCAGCGAATTTTCTACTCGTTTTGGTGAGTACCAGCAGAGCGTTGGAGAGAAGTTCCCGGAACTTCCCGAAGAGCTCCGTCCAGAGCCAGTCAAATAAGGTTCGAGGAAAAACAAATGACGGTTCGATATGAACTAGGCATCAACTTCGAAGCTATCAATGCCATTGACATGCATGTGCATCTTGAAGTGGACGAATGCGGTCACAAGGCTATGCCCGAGGACCTCTTTGAGGCTTCCGCAGCATATTTCAAATCTGAAGAACGCACCCCGTCGATAGATCGCATCGCCCAGGTATATCGCGAACGACAAATGGCTGCGGTGGTCTTCACCGTTGATGCGCGAACCGCACTGGGCCATGAACCAAATTCCATCGAGGATTTGGTTGCCGGGTGTTCCCGTAACAACGATGTGCTCATTCCTTTTGGTTCCGTTGACCCTCGTCGCGGAGAAGCTGCATTGGAAGACGCCACTTACCAGGCACAAAAGCTAGGCGTACGTGGTTTTAAATTCCATCCGTCACTCCAGGGCTTTGACCCAAGCGACGTAGCCTTTTATCCGTTGTGGGAAACTCTGCAGGAATTGGGGTTGCCGTGTATTTTCCACACCGGTCAAAACGGTATGGGTGCGGGTTTGCCCGGTGGGCGGGGAATCAAGCTTCGCTACTCAAACCCGTTATTACTCGACGACGTGGCAGCCGACTTCCCGCACCTGACCATCATCATGGCGCACCCGTCAGTGCCCTGGCAGGATGAAGCAAATTCAATTGCCACGCATAAGGCGAACGTGTACATCGATCTATCGGGCTGGAGCCCAAAATATTTCCCTGCCTCGCTGGTGAAAATGGGAAATAACGTCTTGGCTGGCAAGCTCTTGTTCGGTACCGATTATCCGTTGATCACCCCGCAGAAATGGATGGGTGCCTTCGCCGAGCTGGAACTTAAAGATTCGGTACGTCCAGGAATTTTGAAAGGAAACGCGATGCGAGTCCTCGGAGTTGATGGTTGATGGAAGCAGTCACCGGTAGCGACCTCTACGGCTTCAAAGATCTGTTGAGCGAGCCAGAACGCGCGGCTTTGGCACGGTTGGGTACGGTACTTGATCAGCACGTTCGCCCGATAGTTAATGACTATTGGGAACGCGGGGAATTTCCCGAACAGATCGTTGGGCCACTGATCGAGGCGGACCTGATGGACCCGCCGGAACTCAGAGAAGCAGGGAAGAAACCCTCGGGGTTGTACGGGGGATTTCGAAACTTTGAAATCGGCCGCGTCGATGCTTCCGTGGTGACCTTTTACAACGCACAGGCAGGTTTATTTCGCACCACGGTGAACCTGGGCGGTAGCGCTGCACAAGTGGCTGAACTTGACCCGCTGATTTGTTCCTATCAATACAAGGGAGTCTTCGCCTTGACCGAACCGGATCACGGTTCGGATATCGCCGGCGGCTTGGCCACCTCAGCCATCGCCGAAAAGCGCGAGGGCGTCGACGGATGGCGCATCGATGGCGCAAAACGCTGGATTGGCGGAGCCGCGCAAGCCGATGTGCTGGCAATCTTTGCTCGTGACGCGGCCGATTCACAGGTCAAATGCTTCTTGGTACCCACCGATAATTCGGGGGTGAAAATTCGGAAGATCACCGGGAAGACAAGCCTGCGGATCATGCAGAATGCCGATATCGAGCTGGAAGACGTGTGGGTTCCAGATTCAGTGCGACTCAAGGAAATTAATTCCTTTGCTGACGTTGCGGCTTGTCTTCGCAATATGCGTTCGGACGTCGCCTGGATTGCCGCCGGTGTCGCCGCGGGAGCCTACGAAGCTGCGCGTCACTACGTCACCGAACGTACCCAATTCGGTAAACCACTGGCATCATTTCAGCTGATTCAAGAGAAGCTCGCGCACATGCTTTCCAATGTCACCGCTAGTTTGGCAATGGTGGTGCGCCTAACTCAGCAACAAGACGCCGGGGTATACCGCGATGAGAACTCGGCTATGGCCAAGATGTTCACCGCCCGGATGCTGCGAGAAACCGTGGCGCTTGCCAGAGAGGTCTGCGGCGGCAACGGAATTCTGCTGGAGCACAATGTCGCTCGCCACCATGCCGATGCCGAGGCGATTTATTCCTACGAGGGTACTCACGAGATCAACTCGTTGATCATCGGACGAGCTATTACCGGTATTAGTGCCTTCCGCTAGAACTACTGATCCAACAAAAACCGACCAAACTGAAACGAATCAACAGGAGACACACCATGGCACAGACCATCTTGAGCTACGAAGATATCGCGACCGCTGCCGGCAAGGAGCTGGGCTACAGCGACTATCGAGTAGTGACCCAGGAGCAGGTAAATACCTTCGCGGACGCCACCGATGACCACCAGTGGATCCACACCGATCCGGAAAAGGCGAAGGAGGGTCCTTTCGGTGGCCCCATCGCCCACGGCTACCTGACGCTGAGCCTGCAGATCGCTTTCTGGTCAGAACTTTTCGATGTAACCGGGGTAAAGACTCGGGTGAACTACGGCCTGGAGAAGGTTCGCTTCCCCTCCCCGGTTCCGGTGGGTTCGAAGATACGAATGAAGGCGACTATCGCCGAAGTGAATGAGGTCAAGGGCGGATACCAGATCGCCGTAGACCAGGTGATCGAGGTCGAAGGAGCGAGCAAGCCTGCCGTAGTTTCCCGTGGCCTCTACCGTTTCTACGCCTAACGAACCCGGCAGCAACAGCGATAGCACCGCGACAGAATTAGCGAAATGAGCGACAGATGTTAAATAAAGGATTTGGCAACTGGATTCACCGCCGCAGGGTGAAATCAGCGCAACATACAGCGGTGATCCATGCCGGAGTGAGCTTCACCTATGCGCAGCTGGCAGAGCGTATCGATCGGCTTAGCGACGCGTTGCGCGCCAGAGGAATTTCCCACGGCAGCCGGGTGGCTTTCTTAGGTACCAACCACGCAGCGTTTTTAGAAACGATGTTTGCGGTCACCCAGCTTGGTGCTCTTTTTGTTCCGCTTAATATCCGCTTAGCCCCGCGCGAGCTGAATTTTGCTTTGCAGGATTCTGGTAGCGAGCTCTTTATTTATGTCGAGAATTTTGCCGCAGAGGCTCAGAGCGCCGTTGTCGATAGTCCGGTGCGTGAAAGCTTGGAAGTCGCGGCGGTGCCTGGTGCGGATTCGAGTTATGAACGGGCACTGAATTCTGGCGAGAACCGGCACGTCGATGGTCAAGTGAGCTTAGAGGATCCGGCGATTATTCTTTACACCTCAGGCACTACGGGGACTCCTAAGGGGGCGGTGCTGACCCATGGGAATATGACTTGGAATTCCTACAATGTCATCGTCGATTATGACGTGACGAGTAAATCGGTCGGGTTGTTGATTTCTCCGCTATTCCACGTGGCTGCGATGGGGATGGGAGCACTTCCGGTCCTCTTGAAGGGTGGCACACTGGTGCTTCAAGAGCGGTTTGACCCGGCTGCAGTGCTACAGGCAGTAGAGCAGTACCGAGTTACCCAACTGTCCGGAGTTCCCACGACCTTCCAGATGTTAGCCGAGCACAACACGTGGGCAGACACCGATTTGTCCTCATTGCAGATGCTGACCTGTGGAGGCTCCGCAGTGCCGTTGCGGGTGCTTGAATCCTATGAATCTCGCGGATTAGGATTCAGCGGTGGCTATGGACTGACGGAAACCGCACCGGGGACCACCCTGTTGCAGGCCTCGCATTCACGATCCAAGATGGGATCAGCCGGACTGCCCCATTTCTTTACCGACATTCGAATCGCCGATGTGCAAGGCAAGGAACTTCCTCCCGGCGAGGTAGGTGAAATTTTGATCAGTGGGCCAAATGTCATTAGCGAATACTGGGAACGGGCAGAAGCTACCGCGGGTGCGTTCTATGAAGGGGGCTGGTTCCGTTCGGGCGACATCGGTTATGTAGATGGCGAAGGCTTCCTCTATATTTCGGATCGGCTCAAGGACATGATCATTTCGGGTGGGGAGAATATCTACCCAGCCGAAGTTGAACAGGCAATCATGGAACTGGCGGATGTTGAGTCGGTAGCGGTGATCGGTATCCCAGATGAAAAATGGGGCGAAGTGCCGCGTGCGGTGTTGGTTTTAAAGCCTGGTAGTGCTTTGAGAGAGAGCGACATCGTGGCACATTTGAGCGGGCGTCTGGCGAGATACAAAATTCCCCGAACCGCGGTATTTCTCGACGAACTGCCGCGCACCGCGAGCGGAAAGATCCGCAAGGCAGAACTGCGGAAGCAATACAGCTAAGCCGCGTTGTGTTGCAGCTGAATTATTCGGCCTAAATACCCGAGCCAACCAAGTACTATCTGGATGGCTCGGGTGTATTGCGTCAATGTGTGACGCTGCGTTAAAACAGCATGCGCCTTGGAAACCACTGGAATTCAAATAGTTATAAAGTCAACCATTGACTTTTTCAATGGTTGCATTAGTCTTGAGTTGTGGCTCAAGTCACACTCAGTTTGGCTCACCACTCGGAGCCGAATCAACGGGTTTCAAGGGGAAAACATGAATAAGCGTTGGTCTACATTGCTCGCAGGAGCCACAGTCCTTTCATTCGCACTTGTCGGTTGCGGTTCCGGATCGCCATCAGGCTCCGGTTCCACGGGCGAAGCAAGTGCCTCGGGCTCATCCGATAGCTCGCTGACCAAGCTCGTCGTGGGTATCTTGCCCATCGCCCCGTCAGTTGCCGTGCAGCAGGGCATTGACTCAGGCGTCTTCGAAAAGCACGGCCTTGACGTTGAACTAAGTACTTCAAACGCTGGAGCAGCCATGCTGCCGGCGGTTTCCACCGGTGAACTGGCTATCGCAGTGGGCAACCCACTGTCGGTGATGACAGCCGTGGATAAGGGTCTAGACATGAAAATTGTCTCCGGCTATTCCGAGTCCGTTTCTGAAGGCGAAGATGCCAACGGCGTGATCGTCCGCAAGGATTCGGGCATTGACAGCTGGGATGACCTCGTTGGAAAGACCACTTCGGTTAATGCTTTGCGTACCCAGGGTGACCTGACCATCATGGAATCAGCTGAGATGGCCGGTGCGAATCCGAAGGATCTTAAATTCAGCGAAATGCCGTTCCCAGATATGGAAGCGCAACTGGATCGCGGCAATGTTGACGCGATGTGGACACCGGAACCATTCCTCTCACGTGCCTTGGCAAACAAGGATAATGTCTTGCTCGGCTACCCAAATCAGGAAGCTATCGTGGGCATGCCAACGATGGTGACCTTCACCAGTGGCAAGTTTGCTCAGGAGAACCCTGAAGTCATCAGCAGCTGGAAGAGCGCAATGGAAGAAATTCTTCCGGTTTCGCAAAAAGACCCAGATGCAGCCCGCGCCATGTTGCCCGACTTCATCAATATGGACGCCGAAGTAGCCAAAGGCTTGACGATGGAGACCTGGGAAGCCGAGACTCCCGTCGATGAGCTCACCAAGCTGGGCGACCTTGCCGCGAAGTTTGGATTCCTCGACAAGGCCCCGGATCTCAATTCAATGATCATTCAGTAATCTTCATCGAGCCGAGTTCGACTTGCTGCGGATCGGGTTTCCACCGGAACCGCAGCAAGTAATTGCACCATATGGGAGAAGTAGTCATGAAACACTCGATTAAGCTAGCCGTTGCATCCTTGGCGGTACTCGCACTTACTGCCTGCAGCTCTGGATCGCCTAGCGGCGGAGCTGCAGACGAATCAGGCGACGCAAATGGTGCGCTGGATAAAATCACCGTCGGAGTGATTCCCATCGTCGACACCGCGCCGATCTGGCTCGGCGACAAGCAGGGATTCTTCGCTGACGAAGGACTTGACTTGGAAATTGAAACCGCCACGGGCGGCTCGGCAATTGTTCCGGGGATCCAGTCGGGAAGTTACGACTTCGCGTTCTCAAACTTCATTTCTGTAATGGTCGCCAATGACAAGGGCCTAGACATGAAATTTGTGGCTAACGGTATTTCCACCACTGGAGACACCAAATCTGACGTCGGCTCTGTCATTGTCAAGGCTGACTCAAAAATCGCTTCACCAAAGGACCTTGCAGGTAAAAAGGTCTCGGTGAACAACCTTTCCAATATCGGTGACACCACCATCAAATCCATCGTTAAAGCAGACGGCGGTGACCCTTCGAGCGTTGAATTCGTAGAGGTTCCATTCCCAGATGCTCCGGCTGCCCTTGAAAACGGTATCGTTGACGCAGCGTGGATCCTGGAGCCCTTCCAGAGTGTGGCCCTTGATTCGGGCGCGAAGATGCTCTCGGCAAACTTCGCTGAATTTGATCCAGAACTGGACGTCGCCGGTTACTTCACCTCAACCGAATATGCCGAAAAGAACCCAGAAGTAACCGAAAAGTTCACGCGTGCCATGAACAAATCTTTGGATTACGCGCAAGAGAATCCTGACGCGGTCCGCGACATCGTTGGAACCTATACAAAGATCGATGACGCAGGGCGTGCCGAGATGGTCCTTCCGCGTTTCCGCTCAGAATTCAATCGTGAAGCTGCGCAGAAGCTCGGCGACGCAGCGCAAAGCTTCGGGACTCTGTCAAAGCCAGTTGACCTGGACAAGCTGCTTCCATGAGTACCGTAACCACCAAGCCGGCGCGAGGTATAGGAATCCGGCGGAAAACCACCAAGGCCAAGGTGCCCAATGCGGTCTGGGGTTTGATTGGTATCGTCGTGTTCCTCGGGATTTGGGAACTGTTACCGGCTCTTGGCATCGTGAAACCGGAGTATCTGCCACCCGCCTCGGAAGTACTGGTCGCCCTGGCCAAGGACTTCACCTTGACCGCATTCTGGTTGGCAGTGGGTGAAACCATGCTCGCATGGTTCATTGGACTATTAGTTGCGGTGCTCCTTGCCCTGGTGCTGGGGCTGGTCATCGGAATGTCGAGCTTCCTGCGCAGGGCCACCAACTCCACCATTGAGTTTCTGCGCCCTATTCCGTCGGTAGCGCTGATTCCGTTGGCGGTGCTGCTCTTTGGCACCAAAATTGAATCCTCGCTGATGTTGATCATTTACGCCTGCTTCTGGCAGGTGCTGATCCAGGTGCTCTACGGTGTAGCGGACGTTGATAACGTGGCGATGCAGACGGCACGATCATATGGTTTTTCACCGTTCCAGCGGATCCGCGACGTCATCTTCCCCACCATGCTTCCGTACCTGATGACAGGTATTCGGCTCGGAGCTGCGGTGGCATTGATCCTGGCTATTACGGCAGAGCTGATCATTGGCTCACCCGGTCTGGGTAAAGAAATCCAGCTGGCCCAGTCAGGCGGTGCCATCGCTGGCATGTATGCATTGATTGTTGCCACCGGGCTTCTAGGTGTGCTTATCAACGTAGGCATGCGCCTGGTTGAAAAGCGCATCCTGTCATGGCACGTCTCAGTTCGTGGGGAGATCATCGCATGAAAACTCTCACGTCTCTCCTCTATATTTTGGCGCTTCCAGTTCTGCTGATCCTCTGGTGGATTCTTGCTACCGCGGGCGGGGCAAGCTTCTTCGTACCCACCCCGGCAGACTTAGTGAAAACCTTCATTGATACCTGGATCGGCGAGCGTATGTTCACCGACGTGTTGCCAAGTATCCGCCGGCTGCTCATTGGCGTCGTGGGTGCGATTATTCTTGGAGTGCTGTTGGGGCTACTTGTTGGTCTAAACCGCACCGCGCGTGCCATCACCGAGCCGGTCTTCGAATTCTTCAGGGCACTTCCACCACCGGTATTGATTCCCGTGCTGATGCTGCTGGTCGGTATCAACGACGGAATGAAAGTTGCGGTCATCATCTCCGGTGCAATTTGGCCGGTGCTGCTTAACACCATTGAAGGTGTGCGCGCGATTGACCCGGTACAAAACGAAACCAGTCGTTCCTATGGGATTAGCGGATTCGCGCGAATTCGTTACCAGATACTGCCGAGCGCCATGCCGACTATTATGGCTGGCATTCGCCAGTGCCTGTCAGTAGGTCTGATCCTCATGGTCATTTCCGAAATGTTTGCCTCATCCTCCGGATTGGGCTTTGCCATCGTGCAATTCCAGCGGTCCTTCGCGGTTCCCGAAATGTGGTCTGGCATCGTGGTTCTCGGGTTGATCGGTGTCATCATGTCGTTTATTTTCCAGTGGATCGAACGCCGCGTCTTGCGTTGGTACAACGGTCTGAAAGAGGTTGAAAATGCTGTCTAATTCCAATGGCACCACCGGTGGACGGACGCTGCCCGAAGGTGAAGCGCTGCTATCGGTGCGAGGATTGAAGAAGGTTTATCACACCGACGGTGGCGATATTGAAGCGGTACGCGACCTGACCTTTGACCTGGGACGCGGAGAACTCGTGTGCTTGGTTGGACCCTCTGGTTCCGGTAAGACCACCTTGCTCAAATGCATCGCAGGACTATTGGGTGCTACGAGCGGTGAAGTACTGCTCGATGGTGAAAAGGTCACCGGACCGCCAAAGAAGATGGCGGTAGTTTTCCAGGAGTATGGCCGCTCCCTGTTCCCTTGGCTGCGTGTGGCGGACAATGTTGAATTGCCGTTGAAGAATGCCGGGGTGCCCAAGGCTGAGCGTAAAAAGCTTGTGGAGGAAGCGCTGGACGCGGTGGGCCTTAGCCACGTGCCGCGCTCTTACCCTTGGCAGCTTTCTGGCGGTATGCAGCAACGCGTGGCGATTGCCCGTGCCGTGGCTTACGAGCCTGAGGTGTTGCTGATGGATGAGCCTTTCGCAGCCGTTGATGCGCAGACCCGCGCGGATCTTGAAGACCTGATCCGCAACGTCTGGAAAAAGCTGGGCGTGACCGTGCTGTTCGTAACTCACGATATTGATGAGTCGATCTATCTAGGTGAACGTGTGATTATTTTGTCTTCCTCACCGACGGTGGTGCAAGAAGATATTGTCATTGATTTGCCTGCGGAACGTGATCAGTTGGAGACTCGGTCACTGCCGCGTTTTACCGAGTTGCGTCACCATGTTTATGCCGAGATTCAGAAGGCTAAGCAGGGGCACCGTCCGGAGGAAGCGAAGACTACATTCCTGACTAATCCGAAGTAGTTTTTATGCACCTTTCCTGTTGCTGATGTTGGCCTGATTGATTCCTGAAAAGGTGTTTAATCAGGCCAACAGACGTTTAACCGGGAACAGTATGGGTGCTGGTTGAGCCAGCGTTTAAGCCTTATTTGTTAGTAGCAGTGCGCGCGAGATTCCTCTAACCGCGGTGCGCAGTGCCATGGCAGCGGGCTGCAACGACGATGAATCACGGGGGACTACCACCGATAGAACGGCTACCTGGTAGCCAGAACTATCCAGAATTGGCGCCGCAGCTCCGGTCGTTTCAGAATCGATGTACCCATCGAATGAGGCGTATCCATTGCGTCTGATCTCGGCCATTTCTGCTCGAAAGTTCGGGTGCGTTGATTCCATAATTTCTTGGTGGCGCGTCAGGAACTCACGGATAACTTCTGGACGTGAGAAGGCAAGCAACGCCATCCCCATCGAAGTGCTGTGTACCGGCATGCGACCGGCCACGTTGGCCTTGTTGACTACTGAGCCGGGACGAGAGAGCCGTTCAATGATCAGCACTTCATCTTGGTGGAGCATTGAGAGCTGCGTATTCTGCCCTAGGAGCTGGTTGATGTCTTCCATAAAAGGTAACGCAACTTTACGCAGATCCTGTGTGGTGGTGCTTCGGTTTGCCAATTCCCATAACCGTAGTCCGAGGCGGACCTGGCCATCTTTATTCCGTGCCAGCAAGTCGTGGCCAACTAACTCATCGAGCAGTCGATACATGGTGGCTTTGGGAATTTCTGCCCGGCGGGCCAGCGCAATGACGCTCAGAGACTGATTTTCTGAGTCAAAAGAATCCAGGATCCGCACTAAACGATCCAGCATTGAATCCCCGCTGGGTGAATTTGCCATGGTTCTACTGTAAATCAGTACGGTGGCCAGGCTCATTAGCGGGTACGAATATCCCCTGTCCAGATTGGAATGAGATGTGGCGGACTAGCCGTTGAGCTTGTCTACAAGTGCCAGCCCACGGCGTGCCCACGCAATCTCGGCTTCGGCCTGAGCGATCAGTCCTTCATAAGTGAAGCGTTTATAGGCACGGGTTTTTTCTTGGTCTTCCTTCGGCGTGTGCGCCAAGCGCCGTGCCAGCATGCCACTGGTCCCGTCTTCAATTTCCTTCATTGTCTGTTGCCACTGAGACAGCAAGGAGCTGTGGTGATCGATATGCGCCAACAAATGCTCGCGCGCTGCGTTAGGTTCCGCCCACTCCAGATAAGCGGCTTTTAGGTGAGCGGGGTCGCGAGTGCGAGCATATTCCAGAGGCGTGTTCATCCAGCTCTTAAAAGCCTCTCGGCCAGCGGGCGTGACGTGATATTGGCGTTTCTTGCCACGCGGGCCCCACGGAATGTCTTCCCCTTCGAGCAGACCTTCGGCTTCCATGCGTTTGAGCGTTGGGTAAATCTGTGAATCTGGGGCATGCCACACATGGCCGACTGAAGCTTCGAAGTGCTTGTGGAGATCATAGCCAGTCATTGGCTCAACTACGAGCAGGGCTAGCAGCGCGTTTGGGAGGCTCATGAAAACTTTCTCTGGTGTAAAGGTCTTGCCAATAACTATATACATAGTTAGTCTGTGATTCGGAACACTCACTATCTCGATAGTTAGTTTCTCACACTCTGGGAAGGAACACCATGACAACCACCGCTGCAACCAGCTCCACCACTAACAAGGTCCTGCCTCACCCGCTCAACGCGTGGTACGTCGTCGGCTGGGATCACGAGATCACCCGAAAGCCGATGTCCCGCCGCATAGCTAACCGTCCGGTAGCGCTATACCGCACCGAAGATGGCAAGGTTGTGGCGCTGGCTGATGCGTGTTGGCATCGCTTGGCGCCGTTGTCGATGGGCAAAACTGTTGGTAAAGATGGGATCCAGTGCCCGTATCACGGCATCGTCTACAACTCTGCCGGACGCTGTGTTTCCATGCCAGCGCAGGAAACCATCAACCCTTCGGCAACCGTGCCTTCTTTCCCAACAGTGGAGCGCTATCGCTACGTCTGGATCTGGATGGGAGATCCGACTTTGGCTGATCCAGAATTGGTACCGGACATGCACCAGATGACTTCGGAACAATGGGCCGGCGATGGGCTAACCATTCATGCGGCCTGCAACTTCCAGCTGGTGCTAGACAATCTAATGGACCTGACTCACGAAGAGTTCGTTCACTCTTCCACTATCGGTCAGGAAGAGCTCAGTGAATCTGATTTTGTGACGGTGCGCGAAGGCAACAAAGTGACTGTCACCCGGTGGATGCACAACATCGATGCCCCACCGTTCTGGTTGAAGAACATGCGAGATAAGTTCCCTGGTTTTGAGGGCAAGGTGGATCGTTGGCAGATCATCAATTTCGAGGCTCCCTCGACCATCAGCATTGACGTGGGCGTAGCTAAAGCGGGTACCGGCGCACCGGAGGGTGACCGCAGCCAGGGAGTTAACGGATTCGTAATGAACACCATTACCCCGGAGACTGACAGGTCATCGCACTACTTCTGGGCCTTCATGCGCAACTATTGCCTCGACAGCCAGCTGATCACCACGCAGCTGCGTGACGGCGTGCACGGTGTCTTCGGAGAAGACGAGGAAATGCTCAAGGCGCAACAGGCTGCCATCGATGCCAACCCTGATTATGAGTTCTACAACTTGAATATTGACTCCGGTGGCATGTGGGTACGCAGAATTCTCGAAGCCATGCTGGACGCCGAGGGGCGTCTGCCCTCAGCAAGCTAATGAGCGTTTAGAAAGAGCGAGAGAAAACCATGGCAGCGACAAACATTGAAACCTGGCAATCAGCCACCGTGATTGAGACCATCGAGGTGGCACAAGGCATCCTGCGTATCGTGCTTGAACCTACAATGCCGGTCAAGGCCGAGCCTGGAACGCATATAGACCTCATGGTGCAGATCGACGGGGAAATCGTAAAACGGTCCTATTCAGTCGTAGAGTCCAACCAGACGGGCACTCGTCTAGCGCTTAGCGTGATGAAGGCGCCGCTGTCACGTGGCGGTTCGATTTTCATGCATTCCCTGCGTCCGGGGCAAACGCTGGAGATTACTCAGCCACTGCAGAATTTCCCGTTACGCGTCGGCGCGCAGCGCTACATTCTGCTTGCCGGTGGTATCGGTATTACCGCTATCGCGAACATGGCCGCCGTCCTGAAACAGCTGAAAGCAGACTACACGCTGGTCTATGCCGGGCGTAGCCGTCAGTCCATGGCTTACCTGGACGAGCTGACCGAGCTACACGGACAGCGGCTAGAAGCCCACATAGACGACGAGGGAAGCGCGCTGAAGGTCAACGAGCTCGTGAAGCGGGCAAGCGAAGGGACCGAGGTGTATATGTGCGGCCCTATCCGGTTAATGGATGCAGTTCGACGCAACTGGATTGAGCGCGAATTGGATCTGCCTAACCTGCGTTACGAGACTTTTGGCAACAGCGGGTGGTATGACCCTGAGGAGTTCACCGTCCGAGTCCCCAAACTAAACCTTGAAGTCACGGTCCCTCAGGGACGTTCCATGCTTGAAGCATTGGAAGATGCCGGCGCGGATATGATGTTCGACTGCCGTAAGGGCGAATGCGGACTGTGCGAAGTGCGGATCCTGGAATTATCAGGGACTATCGACCACCGAGACGTCTTTTACTCCGAACGTCAGCAACGGTTATCGACCAAGATGAACTGCTGTGTCTCGCGTGCTGTGACCTCAAAAACCGGTGCACAAACCGACACATCAATGACGGGCCCCGCCATCATCACCATCGAACCAAACTAGAGAACACCAAAAAACACCAACTAACGTCCTCTAGGGTTCCCAAGCGGGGAAGCCCTAGAGCGTTGGAACGCGCCTAAAAATGGAAGAACTCTGCAATGAATATCAAAGAACGTATTGATGCTTCGCCCATGACTGCCTTCCAATGGGTAGTGGTGGGAGTTTGCACCTTTCTGAACGCCTTAGACGGGTTTGATGTGTTGGCGATGGCCTTCACCGCCAACCAGGTCTCCAACGAATTTGGCCTGAATGGTGCTCAGCTCGGCGTCCTACTCAGCGCCGGGCTACTCGGGATGGCAGCTGGATCACTCTTCTTGGCGCCTTTCGCCGATATCTTCGGCCGGCGCCCAATGCTGCTATTCACCACGGCGCTCACCGCAATCGGCATGTTTCTGTCAGCTACGGCTGATGATGTCACGCAATTAGGTCTTTGGCGTGTGATCACCGGATTGGGAGTGGGCGGCATCCTCGCCTGCACTAATGTCATTACCAGCGAGTATTCCAACAAACGCTGGCGTGGCATGGCGGTCAGCATCTATACCGCAGGGTACGGAGTCGGTGCCACCCTCGGTGGCATGGCCGCAGTATCCCTCCAGGCTAGCTTTGGATGGCGTTCGGTATTCATTTTCGGTGGAATTTTCACCACCGTTGCGTTTATATTGCTACTAATTGTGGTTCCAGAGTCTGTAGATTTTCTACTTACAAAAGGTACCGATAGGGCCGAAGCGAAACTGCGAGTCCTTGCACGTAAACTACGTTTGGCCGCAGATACCGTCCTATTCTCTTCCAGCGCACGAGGAACAGCTGCGGGTGGGGAAAAGGGACAACTATTAACAGCCCTGTTTTCCCCTGCGAACCGCCGCGCCACCAGTCTGATCTGGGTTGCATTCTTTGCCATCATGTTCGGCTTCTACTTTGTTAACAGCTGGACGCCTAAACTGCTGGTTACCGCTGGCATGACCGAAAGCCAAGGCGTAATTGGCGGACTGATGCTGACCCTGGGCGGAACCTTTGGAGCCTTGTTGTTTGGCCTCTTGACCACCAAGTGGCAGACGCGCAAAGTCTTGCTCGGTTTCACTGTGTTTTCCTCCATCACCATGGTGCTTTTCATCTCTGCGGTAGGTATCTTGGCACTCGCATTCGTGATGGGTGTTGTCGTAGGCATGCTCATCAACGGTTGCATTGCCGGCCTCTACACCTTGGCGCCCGCCTCTTATAAGCCGCAGACGCGAAGCACCGGGGTGGGCTGGGCTATTGGTATTGGCCGATTCGGCGCGATTCTTGCACCGCTGGCGGCTGGGACATTGCTTGATGCCTCATGGAGCGCGGGCCAACTGTATCTGGGGGTAGGCCTGGTCGTGCTCATCGCCGCCGTTGCCATTGGATTCATGCGACCACTGGCTACAGCTGATATGGAAACAACTTCTCAGGCCAATGCTCTGGAAACGGCAGACTAGCTTTCGGTGGATCCGGTTCCCAGATCGAAGGCTCAGCGTAAAAATGAAGCGGATATGGCTACGGTTCAAGTGCATGTGAGATAACCACGCTCAACTAGGCGATTCGAAGTCAGTCGACAAGCGAGGAAATCGCTGCGCGCTTGAGAACTCAATTCACGATTCGCTTACGACGTATGTCAACGAATAAGCCTTCTACCCAGATGCACAGATTCGACACTGGCAGCACCTTTCAGTGGACTGTAAAACCGAAAGGTGCTGCCATATTTGCTCTGGAAACAGCTATCCCGATCGGCCTACACGAAGTTGTAACCTCTAAGGTGGCAGGCGGCCAAAGAGTCAAGATAATACGCGTGTCTCCATCAACGTGTAAGAACGTAGCATCGAAGTGAGCGTGAACCGCCAAGTCGGTTTGCTGGGGCAACATTATGTTGAATCAAAGCTAGTGGAAGGATTCTTCTCATGACAATTATTCCTACTTCGCCTGTCCTTGATTTCGTGGCAACAATTGACGTTGAAGTCAGTGAAACAATCACCATTGGTAACACCGCTCAAGGCATGCGCCGAGTTGCTCCGATCCGGGGCGGTACCGTGAGCGGTCCGCAGCTGGAAGGACGTGTGCTTGATGCGGGCGCGGACTTTCAGCGATACCCATCCCCGGACCTGGCGTATCTGGAAGCGAATTATGTCCTGGAGCTAGAGGATGGGCACCGCATACTGGTTGAGAACCGCGCGATACGTACGGCCGCAGCTGAGGATCTTGAGCGCATGATGGAAGGAGAACACGTGGACCCTTCGCGTGTTTATTTCCGGTGCATACCTGCGCTCTCTGCCGATGATTCTGGGCCATTTGCCTGGCTGAATCGCACATTATTCATAGGTGCCGGTGAACGGCATGCCCGCGGCGTGCGAATTGATGTGTTCCGGGTTCGGTAGAAATCCGCGCTAACTATGGGTTGGGTGCCGAGGTATGTTGGCACTCGGTTCCTAAGCCATTTTAGTTTCACGCAGGCTCTAGAACGAGATGCCGGGACTGTCTACGACTCGTCCGGCAAAGCCCTTAGCGAGCCCGAGGCCGTATCTTGCGAGGTGGCCATCGCGAACTGGGATGAGGTTGGCTTCAATAAAAATGGTAACTTCATCGGTTCGAGCTGCGCTCTAGCGGTCACCAATGCTGGCTTTGAAAAGGCGTCTGTTGGAAACCGCTGGATCTCACGTCCGAAGCTCGGGAACGCCTAAATACCAATTGGTTCCATGCTCGGGTTGCGGACGATTCCGCATGATTGGCGACGAGCTGCTTTTCCATTGATCCGAGGCCCAAGGTCAACTTCAGACTCGGATCAACCGGTTTAATGGCTCTTGGACCTGAACTTTCATCACTTTTGGGTGATCTTGGATAAGGGCAGCGGCTACTGCAGACAATGGGCGTTTTATCCTCGACATACGTGCAATTCCCAGGAGTGGCACCGAGCTAGTGAATGTTTAGACGACCAATATTATTTTCAATTGGTTAGTTCTCAGCGCCGGTAACCCCTACGATGAAATTTGAAGAGACGTAACGGCGTACTGCGCGAATATGCCCGCATTGTTGAATTCCAGTCATCGGTAGTTGATGGCTGGATTTTAGCTACAGTGTGGACTCTAATTTCAGGAGGACTACATGGCTGACCCCCACGATGCTTCGGAGGAAAATAAAGACAAACTCCAGCCCACTGTGGAGCGCAGCCAATTCGGCGTCAGCAAGAAGCCGAAAAACCCTGTTGCCGAAGAATTTCGAGCCCCGATTACTAGTTCGGAACTGAGCAAAGGGCCTGAAGAACTCACGGAACAGCGCGGTACCAAGGTTAACTGGCGTGTTTTTGTAATCTCTTCGGTATTGATCTTGGCGTTTTCCTCGTGGGCGATGTTCGCACCAGATAACGCTGCTTCCACGATGGCTAATACTGTTGCCTGGATTTCCACCAACCTCGGCTGGTATTACGTCTTAACCGTCACTCTGGTAGTGCTTTTTGTCCTGTGGGTGGCGTTCTCGAAGGAAGGCAGCGTCCGTTTAGGACCTGACCATTCTCGTCCTCAGTACAATTTGGTCACGTGGGTGGCCATGCTCTTCGCTGCCGGCGTGGGTATCGATATGTTGTTTTATTCGGTGACCGGTCCGATTACCCAATTCATTACTCCTCCCGCAGCCGATCCTGAATCGGCAGCGGCGGCTCAGGATGCGGTGGTCTGGACCATGTTCCACTACGGGGTCGCCGGTTGGTCCATGTATGCACTACTGGGTATGGCCATGGGCTATTTTGCTTACCGCTGGGGAATGCCGTTATCGATCCGCGCAGCGCTATATCCACTTTTGGGCAAACGCGTGCGTGGGGCCACCGGGGATGTTATCGACATTTTTGCGTTGGTTGGCACGGTCTTTGGTGTCGCAACCTCCATGGGCATCGGCGTGGTTCTGCTCAACGTTGGGTTTGCCTCGATTTTCGGGCTTCCTGAAGGGCTGGGTCTGCAGATCGCCTTGGTGGCGGTGGCGGTCGTGATGACCATTGCTGCATGTACCTCGGGGGTGGATAAAGGTATCCGCATCATCTCGGAGTTGAACCTGTGGTCTGCCGCGGCAATGATGCTTTACATCTTGGTGACGGGCAAGACTTCGTTCCTGCTGTCCGCCTTAGTCGAGAATATTGGACGTTTCATCTTTACGTTCCCCGAACGAACCTTGCAAACCTTCGCCTATCAAGATGACGGGTCGCAGTGGATGGCCAGCTGGACCCTCTTCTTCTGGGCTTTCTGGTTGGCGTGGGGACCATTCGTCGGAATGTTCTTGGCACGAATATCGCGTGGGCGCACCTTACGTGAATTCGTGATTGCAGCTATTACTGCACCGGTGTTATGCGACTTCTTGATCGTGTCGATTTTCGGAAACAGTGCGTTGAAGATGGTGATGGATGGCAATAGCGGCTTTGCCCAAGAAGCCATCGACTCCCCAGAGCATGGCTGGTACAGCCTTCTGGAAATGTTCCCCGGTGCTCCATTCTTGATTGGACTCGCAACGCTCTCTGGACTACTTTTCTACCTGACCAGCGCCAATTCAGGCGCCATGGTGATGTCTAACTTCTCATCCACGATTCCGGACCCGTCACAGGACGGCCCCAAGTGGCTGCGAATTTTCTGGGCTTTACTGACCGCGGTGCTTACCGTGGCCATGCTTGTGGCCGGTGGTGTCACTACGATGGAACATGCCACGTTGATCTTCGCGTTGCCGGTGACGATCATTGCCTACTTGGTCATGGCTTCGTTCTCCAAGGTTTTGAGAATGGAGCGTGCTGAGCGTGAGGGCCGGATGAATCGTCGGCGGTCTACGGCTGCGCATGGAGGTGCCGCCCCCGATAAGACCTGGCGTCAGCGTCTGGCGCAGTTGCGTTCTTATCCGTCGAACAAGCAGGTTGCCCGCTACGTGGACAAGGTAGTTCATCCTGCTATGGAAGAAGTGACTCAAGAGTTCATGAAACTTGGCTACCATGCCGAGCTGACTACCACCCCTAACGAGCAGACGCAGATCTCCGAGCATGCGTTGGTTGTTTACATTCCCGAGCACCGTAATTTCCACTACCAGGTAGCCGCAGTGGAAGCGCCGGTGCCGATGTTTGGTGCGCGTTCAATGTCGCGGGAAATCGATGTGTATTTCAGACTTGAAGTTTTTACTCAAACGGGTACCGAAGGCTACGACGTGATGGGCTTGGATAGAGAACAAGTTATTAACGACGTACTTGACCGTTACGAAGCGCACTTGTCGTTCTTGAAGTACTCCACGGAGCATGATTCCGCCTCGGTGCTAACCCCGCCAAGGCCAGCTACCGGCATGGTGCCGCAAGTTGATTCTGCCAAGCCGTCCGAAGGCGATGGGTCGGAAGAAAAGGATAAGTCCTAGGAAAAATCGCCCACAAAGAATTCGGAAGTCCACGGAAGCCTGCTTTCACTGAAAGCAGGCTTCCGTGGACTTTCTTTGTTCGTTACCTCTTGAAAACGCAGACCACTCACTGCTAAAGTTCGTATTACGAACATAAGTTCGCAGTGCGAACAAAAATAGCGATGGAGTAGTGGATAAATGCAGCAGGCATACCTATACGACGCAATCCGAACCCCCTTCGGGAAGATCGGCGGAGCGCTGTCCTCCCACCGTCCCGATGACCTCGCAGCGCACGTAGTGCGAGAGCTGGTGGCTCGCGCCCCCAAGCTCGACGCCAGCTCCATCGATGAAGCGATCTTCGGTAACGCCAACGGCGCCGGTGAGGAAAACCGCAACGTGGCACGCATGAGTACCCTGCTGGCTGGTCTTCCTACCTCGTTACCAGGGACCACCATGAACCGGTTGTGCGGTTCTTCGCTGGACGCAGCCATTGCGGCCTCCCGCCAGATCGCCACCGGCGATGCTGACTTAGTCTTGCTCGGTGGAGTCGAATCGATGAGCCGTGCCCCCTGGGTTCTGCCAAAGACCGAACGCCCTTTCCCGATGTCCAATCTAGAGCTGGCCAATACCACCTTGGGCTGGCGTCTCGTTAATCCGGCGATGCCTGGTGAATGGACCGTTTCTCTGGGTGAAGCCACCGAGCAGCTGCGAGAAAAGCACGATATCTCGCGTGAAGATCAGGACGAATTCTCGGCCCTTTCCCACCAGCAGGCGGCGGCCGCATGGGATGCCGGAAAATATGACAACCTCGTCGTTTCGGTTCCACCAGCAAATAAGCGCGGAACCGAGCTCACGCGGGATGAAACCATTCGTGCTGATTCCACCGCAGAAACCTTGGCCAAACTACGCACGGTATTCCGTACCGGCGAGAACGCCACGGTGACTGCAGGGAACGCCTCGCCAATGAGCGACGGTGCCTCGGCAGCCTTCATTGGTTCTGCCCGTGGCGGCGAGCTGCTAGGCGCCGCTCCCTTAGCCCGTATCGTCTCCAACGCTTCCTTTGCCTTGGACCCGCAGTTCTTCGGCTTCGCCCCGGTAGAAGCGGCCAATAAGGCAGTGGCCAAGGCCGGTCTGAAGTGGTCCGATATTTCAGTCGTTGAGCTCAACGAAGCTTTCGCTGCACAGTCCTTGGCCTGCATTCGCGCCTGGGATATTGACCCAACCATCGTCAACGCATGGGGCGGCGCGATCTCCATCGGCCACCCACTGGGTGCTTCGGGGTTGCGCATCTTGGGTACCGCGGCACGCCGTCTGCAGGAATCCGGCCAGCGCTACGGTGTGGCAGCGATCTGCATCGGTGTCGGCCAAGGGCTGGCAGTAGTTATCGAGAACGAAAACGCAACCAAGTAGTCTCCGGCTACTGGATTTCGCAAATCTTTAGAAAGGCAAAAACATGGCACCACGCATAGCTAGCTCGGCTGCGGACGCCGTCGCCGAAATCAAGGACGGTTCAACTGTCTTGATCGGTGGCTTCGGTAACGCAGGACAGCCGATGGAACTGATCGACGCGCTGATGGAATGCGGCGCCACGGACTTGACCGTAGTGAACAATAACGCCGGTCAGGCTGACGCTGGCCTCGCATTGCTGATCAAGGAACGCCGGGTGAAGAAAATTATCTGCTCCTTCCCGCGCCAGTCAGACTCCTGGCACTTCGACGAGGCCTACCGCGCCGGGGACATCGAACTTGAACTGGTTCCGCAGGGAAACCTCGCAGAGCGTATCCGTGCCGCAGGTGCGGGCATTGGCGGATTCTTCACTCCCACCGGTTACGGCACGTTATTGGCCGAAGGCAAGGAAACCCGAGTTATTGATGGCAAGGGTTATGTTCTGGAAACCCCGATCAATGCAGACTTCGCGCTGATCAAGGCACTCAAAGCTGACACTATGGGCAACCTGGTGTACCGCAAGACCGCCCGTAACTTCGGTCCGATTATGGCTACCGCCGCCAAACAGGCCATCGTTCAGGTGGACGAGGTAGTCGAGGCAGGCAACCTGGATCCTGAAAACGTCATCACCCCAGGGATCTATGTAGATACCGTTGTGGCACTTGGAGGTAACAAATAATGAGCAATTACTCCAGCACGCAAGAAAAACTCAGTCGCGATGAGATGGCTCAGAAGGTCGCCGCGGATATTCCATCCGGTGCCTTTGTGAACCTGGGAATTGGCCAGCCGACTAACGTCTCAAACTTCCTGACCAGTGAACAGGGAGTCACCCTGCACACCGAAAACGGCATGCTGGGTATGGGGCCGGTAGCTACCGGGGAGGACATTGACGAGGATCTGATTAACGCAGGCAAGATTCCGGTCACCGAACTTCCTGGCGCCTCTTTCTTCCATCACGCTGATTCCTTCGCAATGATGCGAGGCGGGCACTTGGACGTTTGTGTACTTGGAGCCTTCCAGGTTTCCGAGGCCGGCGACCTAGCGAACTGGCACACCGGCGCTGAGGGCGCGATCCCTGCGGTCGGCGGCGCCATGGATCTGGCCATTGGTGCGAAACAGACTTGGGTCATGATGAGCCTGTTCACCAAGTCCGGCGAATCAAAGCTGGTAGAGGCGCTTTCCTACCCGGTCACCGGGCTTGGCTGCGTCTCGCGAATCTACACCGAGGTAGCAATCTTTGAATTACGAGATTCAAAGGTCTTCGTACGTTCCGCACACGGAATCAGCTTCGAAGAACTGCAGTCCAAGGTGCCGGTTGAACTGACCAAGGCCTAAAACACAGTAGATTAGTGGGGGTGCTTGACCAGTATTTTGTGTAAGGCACCCCCACTTTTCAATACCAGCGGGCCGTTGTGATGGTCTGTGCAAGGAGTTTCGTGAGCGAGCAAGGTGCAATTACTTCCTCCGTGCAGTCTTTGGCGCGCGGGCTTCAGGTGATCAGCAGCTTTGATGTGGACCATCCGGCAATGACGCTGTCTGAGGTTGCCGTGCGAACCGGGCTGTCCCGCGCCACCGCGCGCCGGTTCTTATTGACCTTGCAAGAACTTGGGTATGTCCGCTCGGACGGAAAGTACTTCGAACTGACCTCCAAGGTTTTGCAGCTGGGCTATGCGTACCTCTCTAGCGCAACGCTGCCGCAGCTCATTGAACCGGTCTTGGAGGAATTGTCGGCTAAGGTGCACGAATCTGCGTCGGCATCCGTGCTTGATGGCTCTGACATCGTTTATATTGCCAGGGTCCACACCCGTTCGATTATGCGCGTGGGAATCTCGGTGGGCACCCGATTCCCAGTGCTGAATACTTCCATGGGCAGGGTGCATCTGGCCTACCAGAGCCAGGAAAAGCAAGCTGCCATTGTGTCTGCCGGGGTACCGGCGGCAACCGGTGTGGGTATCGACAATCCGCAGGATTTGCTCGCGGAACTGCACAAGATCCGCGCGCAAGGATATGCCGTAGTGGATCAAGAATTGGAGATCGGGTTACGCTCGGTCGCCGTACCGGTGTTCGGTCCCGACGGAAACGTGGTCGCTGCAATGAATGTGTCGATGAGCGTTCACCCGAATACCCTAGAATCTGCCGTGCAGGCCGCACAGAAGATCTTGCCTGAGCTGCTAAAAGCTTCGCAGCAGGTACGTGAAGCCCTGGCTGCAAGCCGATAAAAGAGTCAAGTGTAAATAACCTTGACGTTCGCTGCTGAAGTGCCAGCGTGGAGAACGCCGGGTGCTCGTCGCTGACCGGAAACTTCGAGCTATTCATTGCCTGAGAAAACACCTCGGGATGCTCTTAATCGCTAAAATAGCTGCCGCTGCTCCCTGCAGCGCCGCGCCTAGCCGAGGCGGCAGAGCTGAACTCAGCATTTTCCGGACCCTCGGTGGCTGCAAAGTTGGGCACTCATATATATGCCACCGGGGTACGCGAGATGCCAGTGCGTTCCGAGAAAACGAGCGGATTTTTATACTGAACGCGATTATCCGTCACAAGTTCGCTAATGCCTTCTAATGCTGGAGCCTTGAGAGGAAAGCAGTCTGAACTTGTGGAATCGAAGCATATTACTTGAATCTTCAATAAATTACGGTATTCTAAACTTGTTGAAGAATCGGCCAATATGCGAGGTACTCCAACTTTCTTCCACCGCGGGGCCTGACCTGCGAGCAACTTATGAGGAGCTGACCTGCCATGAGCAATCTATTAAGTGACGTGCGTTCTGCCAATTGGAGTAGCGATCCGCAATCTGCGGCCGTGCTGGTCTTCCTGCATGGGTATGGCTCCAACGAAAACGACTTGAGCTCGCTGGCTGAACCGCTGGGCTTGGACCTGCCATGGGCTTCTCTGCGGGCACCGTTGGAACTGGGGCAGGGTGGCGCGGCATGGTTTCAAATCACCACTCCTGGCGTACCTGATGAGGCTCCGGTTCGCGCGGCTACCGAGGCTATCTGGGCCTGGGTCGATGAAAATGTGGATCCAGAAACTAAGATCGTTCCCATCGGGTTCTCGCAGGGTGGTCTGATGGCAAGCCAGTTGCTGCGAACCCGCCCGGAACGCGTACTGGCCACGACAATTCTTGGTGGTTTCGTCCTCGGCGGGGAACAGTCAGCCGACGCTACGCTCGCGCAACAGTTGCCGGCGGTGTTCTGGGGCCGCGGATCCGAAGACCGGGTGATCGCGCAGGTTGCAATCGAGCGCACCGCCGAATTTTTGCCTCGTCATTCATCGTTGACCCAACGCATCTATCCCGGCTTGGCTCATGGGATTAATGTGGATGAACTGAACGATGTGCGCAGTTACGTCAGCACGCAACTAGGCGCTGGCTCGGTCGGCGAAATCTGAGCTAGGCAAATAGTTTTACGTGCTTCCTTAGGTTTTGGTGCAGTGCACGCAGGTAATCTTGGCTCATGGCCACTATGAATCAGGCGTTGGTGGAACTCCACGCGGCGATCGCAAAACTCCATCGTGCCGCCGCACATGATCACGATTCGCGGCGAGATCATGTGGCGAGTTGGCTTGACGATCTTTTTGTTGATATCAAAACCCGCGAGCAGTTGTCTGAGGCATCGGGCGAAGCCTTGGGACTGTACCGTGGCGGTATGGGCTCATTTCATGATGTGGGCACCGCTGTGATGGCAGAAGCGGTGGATGGGCTAAATCGCGCACTGCACGCGGCCCATGGAAAACTCCTGCGCGGCTAACCAAGTGTGCGGTTCCGCGCAAGCGGGACGTACTCGACGATGCGAAAGGTGCGGCTAGCGCCATCGTGGCACTTGACCGCACAGCGAACCGTTTCAGCTACGCCGCAACGGTTTCTTCGACTTCTTTGATCTTTGCATTCTCAATAGCTAGGCGAGTTTTGCGCACGCTCCAGGTGTGGGTCAGAATGATCAATGCAACCCCGGGAACGAGCCACAGAATCAGACGCAAGATATCCATACCGATCGCTTGATCTGGGAAGTAGACCAGGGTTTGCACCGCATGTAGCCACCCCGCGCCGTTCCAGAAGGTATTCAATGCGCCATAAAAGCCAGGCTGCATTTCCGGTTGAAAAATTCCACCTGAGCTGGTGAAGTTCAGGGCGACGAAACACAGGGTCAGTACGGGTGTGGTCCAGTGCCGCAAGAGGGGATGTAAACCTAGGCCTAGCAGGGTGATGCCAGCTGCATAGGCCCAGGAAATTAACCAAATCCCGGCGTGATGGCTGTTGATGACCTGATATATCGGTCCGGCAATCAATACCGCAATCGAAGCCACCACCGCTGCGGCAACTGCCGCCATGGCAAAACGAACCGGAAGGTTGACCTTGCCCATGAAGCCTGCAAGTGGCACCGCACTGGCATAACCACCGATACTCAGTGCCACCAACAAGAAGAATAGCCCCTGACCGGTGCTGTCTTGTTCTCCGGTGGGAACCACATCTTCGATGTGGAATCGCTGTCCCTGCTCAAATGCAAGATTCATGAAAATCTTCTGAGCGATGTTCAGCGATGTTTCCGAAGCTGCACTGGAGGCGAAGAGGGTTGCCATCGAGTCCTTGGTTTCGTAGGCTGCCACGATCTCTCGCTGCGCGACAAGCTTTTCAGCGCTCCGGGCGTCAGGTACGGTGCGCACGCTCAGTGCTCCGTCTGCCTTGTCCTGAAGGGACTGTGCGAAGACCTTGGACTGCGCAGAATCACCAACGACCGCCACCTGTACGTTATGGGGTGCAGGTGCGTGGAAAGCACCTAAGTAGAACAAGCCCATAATCGCGCAAAGGAAAAATGGGATCAGCATGGTCAAAACCAGCTTCCCCCAGCCAAGCTTCGCGGGCTCCGCTGCGGAAGACTTCTTTGGCGTGGGGGTGCTTGCGTGTCTAGAGGAAGGAGTTTTAGCGGGGGAGGTATCAGTGAGAGTCATTAGAGTTAAAGAATACTCACAATGTTGCATTATGCAACATTGAAAGTGTGGTTATTGCGCTACGTACTAGACTCGGACTATGGGCACCGAACAGCGCGAGATCGATATCCAATCGGTCTACCTACACATGCAGATGATCACCCGACGTGCCAATGCGCGCGCTCGGCAGCTGGCTGAACCGCTGAGTCTGGTGGAGCATTCGCTTCTGCGATTTATTGCAGATACTCCCGGAACCCGGGCCACTGACATCGCTGAAGCCTTCGCATTAAACCGTTCGACAGTCTCCCGGCAGGTCGGTACGCTACTGGATTTAGGCTATGCCGCCTACGACGACGCGGAGGCAGGTCGTGGTCGCGTACTAGGGCTGACCGATCTGGGACGAGAACGATTAGAAGCTTCTGCCGCAGTGCAGCGCGACGCGGTTAACGATCGCTTAACGGGCTGGAGCGAAGAGCAGATCTCGTCATTCGCGGCGGCGTTGGAACGCTATAACCTAGCTGATTCACAGTAGCAGCGGATCAAACAGCATTCCAGGCTAAGCAATCCGGGCGAAACGCGGACCTTTGTAACCGTCGCGCTCAATCTCTTCGTCAAACATCGCCAACGGACGGGCCCAAAAACTGTAGTCACCGTAGAGCATGCGGTAAAAGACCAGTGGCTCTTCGGTCTCAGTGTGTTTGCCTACGGCCAGCACTTCGTAGCGCTGACCCTTAAAGTGCTGGTAAATTCCAGGCTCGATACTCAACGATGTGGCCTTTCAGATTGAAGCTAGTGAAATGATCATTAGCGTGGACCGTGCCCGGTGTCACCGTCACGCTGGGCTAACAGGTGATCTAGAACCGGATCCAACACGGCCAACCCGTCCTTCACCCCACCGGAAGAACCGGGAAGCGTAATCACAAAACTCTTGCCCGCAAACCCGGCGACTCCGCGAGTAATAATCGACAGCGGGGTGGACGCTTCACCGCGACGGCGGATGGCCTCGATAATACCGGGCAATTGTACGTCCAACAACGGGGCGACCATTTCGGGGGACTGATCATCGGGGGAGACCCCAGTTCCGCCGGTGATGATTACTACCTGAACGCCATGAGCCAATAACTCATCTACGGCAAAACGCACCGGCTGCCCATCGGCAACTACCTGTGGATCACCGGTTTCAAAACCGTGCTCGGTCAGCCACCTGGTAATCAGTGACCCGGTTCTGTCTACGGTGGTTCCTGCCGCCGCACTGGTGGAGGCGACCACTACCGCAGCACTACGATTAGTCTCCACGAACCCAGTCACCACTCTTTCCGCCAGACTTAGCCAACACCTTCACAGAGCAAACCTCGGCATGCTTGTCCACGGCCTTGACCATGTCATAGAGGGTCAGTGCGGCCACGCTGGCAGCTGTTAAGGCTTCCATTTCCACCCCTGTGACACCCTTGGTGGTCACCTGTGCGGTAACCCGCACAGCCGAATCCTCTGCAGTGAAGTCGATGGAGACCTTGGAGATGGGGAGCGGGTGGCATAGCGGGATCAGTTCCCAGGTTCGCTTGGCTGCCATGATGCCGGCGACTCGGGCGGTGCCCAGCGCTTCGCCCTTGGGCAGATTTCCGGTCATCAGCATTTTAATGACCTCCGGGCGGGTGACGAAGATGGCCTCGGCGGTAGCCACACGCTTGGTGACGGCTTTATCGCTGACATCGACCATATGAGCACTGCCGTCTTCGCGCAGGTGGGTGAGTTTCTCAGACATTCATTCTCCAAATTTCAACGCTTTGCCCGGCGGCCAGCTCGCTGACTCCTACCGGGATATGCACCAGCGCGTCGGCGCGGGCAAGGTCATGAACCAGATGTGATCCTGGATCCAGGATGGTGACCTGACCATCTTGGATCAGTGCCCGGCGCACCTGGTGCTTATGTTCCGGGGAACTTACCGTTTGCGCCAATGGGAAGTGCTCCGGTTGCGGTTCCGATAGTCCACCGAGCGCGCGCAGTAACGGGGTGAGAAATAGTTCAACCGAAAGCAGGGCGCTGACCGGGTTCCCCGGAAAACACAGTACTACGGCGTGCTCCAGCTGGGCGAAGCCCTGTGGCCCGCCGGGTTGGATCGCCACATGATGGAAATTTCCTCCACGTCCGGCGAGCGCCTGCCGGACCACTTCGTAAGCGCCTGCACTAATCCCACCAACGGTGAGGATCAGATCGACTTGTTCTTGGAGCTGATCGATAGCTACCGCGAACCGGTCTGGGTCATCAGGCAGCTGGAGGGTGCGCACATCTACCCCGTAGCGGCGCAGCAGGGCTGCGAGCATGGGGGAGTTCGCATCCGGGATCTGGCCCTCGTCCGGGTTGGTACCGCCCAGTTCGTCGCCGGTAGTGCACAGTGCCACCGTCAGTGTCCGGCGCACCGGGATCTCGCGTAGTCCGCTGGAAGCCAGGGCTGCAATCATCGTGGGGGTCAGCCTGGTACCGGCACTAGCCACTAAGGCTCCGGCTTCCAGGTCAACTCCGACCGGGCGGATGAATCGTCCCGGGACGCTGCGTGCGGTGAACTGTGCATGACCGCTGACAGCGCCTTGGCCCGGACGAATCAGCTTCGGAAAAGTACCGAGGACGCTTTCTTCTACGGGGATGACGGTGTCCGCTCCCTGGGGAATCATCGCCCCGGTCATCACCGGGCTGACGGTGCCCGGCTGGAGTTGAAGCTGCCGGTCTCCGGCTGCGGCGGTGAAGCCCAAAGGCAGGGTAGCCGGGGTAGTTGGGGAAGCGGAGATCAGGTCGGCGCTGCGCGCAGCATAACCATCCATCTGCGAATTGGTGAAGGCTGGGATGGGCAAGGCAGCAAAGAGATCTTCGCTGGTGACCTTGTCGCAGAGCTCGGCGCTTGCCACCGGTAGTATCCGGGTACCTAAGGAGCTGAATACCGGGCGCAATAGCGCCTCAAGCTCGAAGCGGTGGTTTTCTAGGGTACAGGACATGGATTATCCGCCCGCAAAGGGCGGCAGTACGTCCACGGTCAGCGACTCATCATTGCCTAATCCACCGGCGTCGCGCCGGACTACGCCGTTGATCAGGAAGCTTCCGGCGCGCAGTACCTGGGCCATCGCAGGGCCATAGGCTTCACTGAGCTCTGTACGCAATTGGGCTAGGGTTTCTGGTTTGTTCCATAACTCCTGCTCGGTCCCCGCCGCCGCTGCGGCGGCAGCGAAGTAGCGTATCGTAATCTTCGACATGACTTCATGCTATCGCGCCGGTGCGCGGAGGACACGATGATGAGCGAACGCGACTTTCCAGCCCTTGTTGGCCCCGGGGCTGAACTGAGCGCAGAGCAGCGGCAACGGGCCGAACGGCAACTTTCGCTGCCTGGGTTTAATCTCATTGCCCAGCGCCGATTGGCTGCCGCCCGGGTACTGGTGATCGGCGCCGGTGGGCTGGGTAGTGCCTGCATCCCGTATCTGGTCGGGGCCGGGGTGGGCACGATTGGGATAGTTGATGATGATGTAGTTGAGTTATCAAATTTGCACCGCCAGATCACCCACACCACCGCAAATATCGGGGTTGCTAAGACCACTTCGCTGGCCCAAGCGGCCACCGGATTGGACCCTAATGTGAGAATCATCGAGCACATGCTGCGGCTGGACTCGGACAATGCGCTGGAGATCTTTGCGAATTATGACCTCGTGATTGATGGAAGTGACAACTTCCCGACACGATATCTAAGCAATGATGCCGCGCAGCTCTCCGGTATCCCACTGATCTGGGGATCAATTCTGCAACACCACGGCCAAGTCTCCGTGGCCTGGCACGAGCACGGTCCGGGCTACCGCGATCTCTTCCCGGTGCCACCAGCCCCGGGGACGGTGCCGGACTGCGCGGTCGGGGGAGTACTGCCCGGATTATGCGGAACCATCGGTTCGCTGTTGGCCACCGAAGCGCTGAAGCTTATTACCGGAATCGGCAAGCCACTGGTGGGCAAAGTGTTGATCTATGACGCACTGGCCGCCAACACCCGCAGCCTTGAATATTCACGTGACCCGCAAGCCGCAGAAGTGACCGAGCTGATCGACTACGTGCTGTTCTGCTCCGGATCGCTGCCCGAAGTGCAAGGCATCGACGCTGCCGCGCTCGCCGAAGCACTAGCTAGTGGCGAAGCACCAGTCTTGTTGGATGTGCGCAATGAAGATGAACGCTTCGAACGGCACATTGCCGGTTCGCTGTTCATGCCTTTGCCTGAATTGGAAGCCGCCATTGAAGCTGGCGCGACCCTAGGGCAGATCCCCGCTCGCGTCACGGTGTACTGTGCCCGTGGCCCCCGCTCGCAGCGTGCCGCCGCATTATTGGCCGGCCGTGGAGTGGATGTTAACTATCTTGAGGGTGGAATCCCCGTCTTGGCGGCCCTGGCCCCGAATCTGCTGGCCGAACCCTCGAAAGCTGAAGGAGCCTGACTATGAGCTATGCCCTGATTACCGAAGAACCCATCGACGAGGCTGCGGTACGCACCGCGGTGCAGTCCGATACGGCCGGGGCGGTGGTGCTCTTCCACGGGATTATCCGCAATCACGATGGTGGACAGTCGGTGAACTCGCTGGACTACTCACATCATCCGCAGGCCCAAGAATTCCTGGAGAAGATCATCGCGGAAGAAGAGGAACGTACTGGACTGAAACTCTCGGCCGTGCACCGCGTGGGTCCGCTGAAGATTGGTGATGCCGCTCTGGTGGCTGCCTCGGCTGCAGCGCACCGCAAGGAAGCGTTTGACGCCATCGAGAACTTGGTAGAACGCATCAAGGCTGAGGTGCCGATTTGGAAGAAGCAGCACTTCACTTCCGGTAGCTCCGAATGGGTGGGGATTTAATCGTTTTGAACCCGGTCAAGGACTGTTGGGTGGTTCTCGATTTGTTGGATTGAACGACTGGCCTCTTGGCTCGTGAATGGTGGGTCTGCCTGGAGCTCTTGATTTCCTGAAGACCAGGTATTCAACTGAAGTTGGCGGGGCATGATGAGAAACCTGGATAGACTTCGACACATCTATTGATGGTAGGGGTACTTGACGATCTGCGAAGAGCTAGCCGAAGGTGTCTTGCAACTGATAATGGGGACATAATCCGAAGAGGTTGGTTACAGCACATAGTTGCAAGACGGTTCGGGCGTCGAGTTTGCAAGGATTTGCATCTGAAGAAAAGGTGGACGGCGAGACGTCTTATAATCCATGGGTTGCAAGACGTCTCACAGGCGCGACTGACTCGCCGTTTCACCGTCGATTTCTAACGCAGCCGCAATCGCTTCAGGGGACGGCAAAGTCGTCTTCTCTTCTTGAGGCAGAGCCTCATACGTATAAGACGAAACCGCTAAAGGCTGTGTAGAACCATCCAACGCGTAGCGTACCGTCCGATCATTTTTGGACCCGCACACAAGGATCCCCACTGTTGGCGCCTGACGGGGAAGCCGCAACATGTCGTTGACGGCCGCGACGTAGAAATTCAGTTGCCCCAAGTGCTCGGGTTTGAACTTTCCAGCTTTCAACTCAACAACAACGTACCGGTCGGACGGCACGTGATACAGCAACAGATCAATATAGAAATCATCGCCATCGACATCGAGATGGTATTTCCGTCCTAGGAACGCGAAACCCGCACCAAACTCTGCCAACGTCTGCGACAAACGCAAGGTCATGGCTTCTTCCAAGGCATGCTCCTGCGCCTCTTCCGTGAGCCCTAAGAAGTCGAAAATTAAGGGATCTCTAGCAACCTCACGGGCTAGGTCAGTTCCTTCGCTTGGTAAACGAGATTCAAGATTGTTTGGAGCGGCGCCTTCCCGAGCGTGCAGTTGAGTGTGAATTTGGTGTTCAAGAACCGCCACAGACCACCCATGCTGAACAGCACGCTGCGCGTACCACTGGCGTAGTGCTCGGTCAGTAATCTTGTTCAGAAGTGCGACGTTGTGAGTCCAGCTCAATTGTCCAGTTATTGACTGGACAATTGACTCGTCATCGCCCCAGGCCTCGGCAAAGTCTCGCATGTTGTAGAGATTCGTCCGCGAAAAACCTTTCATGTGAGGGAACTCTGCTCGTAGGTCCCGAGCTACTCTGTCGAAGACTTTGCTTCCCCACGGCTGGTCTGCCTGACGATCAAGAATGATTCGTCCGATATTCCAGTACAGCTCAACCATGGCCGTATTGACCATCCGATGGGCGCGATGCTGGGTCTCATGGATCAACGCTTTTAGGGTCGCTAGAGCATCAGAATAATCATTGGGTAGTTCTCGTTCGTCTGGGACATGTATCAACCATAAGTGCCGATGACGAAGGTCCTCGAAATTGTCCAGTCACCACCTGGACAATTAATGCGCCGCGTCCGTTACTTCACACAATGCAGGGCACAATATTTCGGGGCGTAGCTCTCACTGTGTCAGTATCGTTCGTTTTTGGTGTCCCGTAAGCGGAACCTTTACCGGACGTTGCTGTTTAGAGCGTTCGGGTCATTCGGACTGAACGTACGGCGTCTTCGATCCTCACTGTCCCGTCGTTGAAGAAGCCATTCTTTCGGTAGAAGGCTTGTGCCCGTGGGGTCGGATCAGCGATCAAGAGCGAAGCGGGGGAAGTAGGCTAGTGTCAAAAGTATGTCTTGTACAGCACCAATTAGAGGGCACCGCAGTAGCCTTGCCCAAGCCCGATGCCCATCGCCCGTGCACGGGGGGCAATCTTCGGGATTCAGTCAGAGTTCAAACAATTCTCCTTCGTCGACCCACTCAGCCTCGACGGACACGGCCATCCCGGGCAGCGTCGCGCCTCATACAGCGAATCCATACCTATCAACGCAACAAGCAGCAAGGGCTCGCGAAGTTGAGCGCGTCCTGATTAATGCGGGCCTCACTGTCATGGAGTCAAAGGATTTCGCGGTCGCGCTGCTCGATTTGTCAGTTGAGTTGGCTGGTGAAGCTGCAAAGCGTGGAAAAAGCAAACACTGGCTGTGCGAGATGCTGGCCGACCTCGCTGATGTCATTGACCCCGCGGTTATCGCGGATGCGGTTGGCAGTGTCTTCGAGACTGCCGTGGTCGACGCCGGGGCGCCTTCTTGGATCGCGCAAGTCGCTGGTTGGGGCATTTCCAAGGCCGCTGAAACGGCATTGCTTCCCCTCCTGCCTGGCTCACAACTGTGCCTGGGTCTTCGCGCACTGAGCCTGCTGGTTTGTCCAAACCCCGAAGCCTGCCCAACTCAACCAGAGCTGGCAGCAGCGATTCTCAAAGCCGGCATCGGGGTGCGGACTGACTCGAACCAAACGACCTGAATGTGAAGGACTGGCCGTAAGCTCTGTCCATCAATATTTTCTTCGCCCGGGAAGACCATTAAAACAAAGTAGGGGTGTCGGGGTCTGTCCCGGTCATCAACCCTAATCGGACACGACGACAGCGCTTATTCATGAAGCCGTGTCGCTTTCAGTATTTCCGATGCCAAGATTGCTTTATGAGTCGCAATTCTCCGCTGATCCTGATCGGTCCGGCCGCAACAGGAAAATCGACCTTGGGCCAAATCGTAGCTACGAGCTTGTCTGTTCCATTTGTCGATATAGACGAAGTTGCAGATCACTACTACGAGGAGGTTGGTTGGAGCCTCGAACAGCTCTCGTACAGAAGTTCATTGGTAGGTCGCGTAGCTGCCGAGCGTGAATGGGAAGTCGCGCGAGCACATGCTGTGACTCGCGTATTAGCGGACTATCCCGGTGCCGTTGTCGCTATGGGTGCAGGAAATACATCGTACAAAAATGAACGACACTTCCAAGGTGTAAGGAATGCTCTGAAGGATATGACTTGCGTCTTGCTTGTCTTGCCTTCAGCAGACCGTTCCGAAGCATTGAGCACGCTACGTAGTAGAGCGCTTGATTCAAAAGGTACGGACTGGATCAGCTCAGGACATGATTTTCTCGCGGAATGGCTCGATGACGAAGGAACGCGAGACCTGGCCACTGAAACCATAATTACAGGTAGCGAAGCTCCAGAGGTAACCGCTGAAAGGATTGTCGCGATGCTTCACCGCGCCAGCTCCTAGACGCTCACGGATCAACCCTTTGTCCGCCTTGTTGTTCCTTTCGTCGAACCTTTACTGGGACACATACATCAGTTCAGAGAAAACGGAACGGCAAATCATCCGAGCTACGTCACGTCGTCATCAATTTCGAATACGTAGAACCCGTTGTCGAAAAACCACGCAAGAGACGCTGCCGGATTATCCACGCTTCCCTGCCACCCTGGAAGGCCGACAACAGTCGGCTTCATTCCCAAAGCCTCCACGTGTGTTGTTGCTTGACTGAGAACGTTGGAATCGTTCACCGCTGGCCTATCTTCCGTGATCTCCCATAGGTGGCGTACAACTACATACCTCCCAGTGGAGACATCATTGACATCAGAGTAATCCACGAGATCGAAATAGAATCCATCTGCCAAAGCACTATTCTCTATGAAGACGACGCGTCTAGGCGATAACGGCAGCACCCCCTTGGTTCGCATATATGGAACCTCCTGCAGGACAATTTTCAGCCCTGAGGCAATGCGAAGTGAAAAAAGGTTTGAGGTAAGGCTCTACAGGTTTCGAAACCCCGAAATATCAGACTAATAATGAGAGCTTTTCCATAGTGCTTGGATGTGGTTGCTCGGCGCCCTTCTTAGTATTCAGCGATCTGGAGACTACTGGTCGATTCCAAATTCAAAGCGGACTGGCCACCGATTGGCAGGGTCATTTGTGGTTGGGTATGCCCGAAATCGACGTTCGCCAAGACAGGTAGACCGGCCAACGTTGGCTGCCTGGAAACAATCTCCTTTAGAATCTCGCGGGTCATGCCGGTTGCCTGCTGGAACCTGCCGATTATCAAACCTCGGATTTCACTTGCTTCGGCGGTTTGTAGGAGTGAAGCAAGGTCGCGGGCGAAGGTCGATGGATCTGTCATGGAATCGTCTTCCAACATGAGCATTGCTCCATTAAGCGACGGCATATGGCCCGTTCCCTGGAGAAGATTCAGTGTGCACAGGTTGCCGCCAATGATGTGGCCGGACGCGGTTCCACGCTGCAGGGCCCACCATCCTTCCCCGGGCAGGATGCTTCGATTGTCCTGGTCGAGGAACCAAGTATCGTCAGTCCAAGTCAGGGATGGGGACAGTTCCATCTTGTATCCGTCAAACAGGGCATCGATGAACCAGCGCCGGGTCTCTTCGAAGTGGTTACGCATCCCAAAGCTTGACCAGTGCGGGCCCGAATATGTCACGAGACCAGTGTGGGCGAGGATCGCGTTCTGGAGCGCTGTAATATCCGAATAGCCGCAGAGGATCTTGGGACTAGCGGCATTCAGATCCCAGTCCAGGTGTGGGAGAAGCTCATTACTGTTGTATCCACCGATGACGGTGATGATGGCCTTGACCTCAGGATCAGCAAAAGCATCATGCAGGTCAGCTACCCGCGAAGCGATGGAGGAAGAATCGAATATGTCTCGTTCATCCACGTGGGCACCGTAAGAGACTCTCAAGCCCATCTCGTGAAACCTGTGCTCGATGAGTGTGCTGTGATCATTTTCGGAGACCATAGCAAAGCCGCAGGCCAGCTTAAGATTTCTGCTGGACTGTTTCACCGTGCCCCGCCAGAGGGTCTCGCAAGCCGGTCGCCATACGGGGCACTCGATCCGTTGACTGGGTAAATTTTCGAAACTCCGAGTTTTCAAAGATTTCAGATTCCCGTATACCCCACCCGAGAAAAAGCCCGGTGAAGGGGCCATATACAGGACACCAAAAACGGTCGATTTAGATACTGTGAGGAAAGGGTTTCCATACTTCGGGACGGAAGCCTGGAGAATGCTTGCCAGCAGGCAACGCTCAGATTATTCCTCAATTCGGGTTCTCCTGGAAGAGCATAATTCAGGTTCAGAAAGCTTCGTGCTTCCACTGCATTTGGCTTTAAGGAAAATAACAACACGGCCACGACACTTCGTGATGGACTCAGAGATAAGTTGTCCTGAATCTGGGCAAAGGATCCTTTGCTGAGACCCGGGATCCGTGATGAGCCAGTAATGGAATACATACGGTAGCATCATGGGGCAGGGCGCCCAGCTGAATCCGAGAGACCTAAAGCAAACCATGTGATAGTTTCGTTGTGGATCATGTGGTGAGGAGAACCTGGAACACCCATAATTGGAGATGATCCTAAACAATTTTCGACCGGATCAGAATGAGATCGTAGAAGCTGGAACGGCGGGGGAGCAACATCCCAAATCTCCTAGTGCTGAGCTCTTCGAGCACTTGATCCAAGGCCGGGGGCTACAGACCAAACGCGTCAGGATGTTTCTGCGCGTTTCATGTAAACTCGCACTTTTTTAGCCTTCTTGTCAAAAGAAACCGAGCTAACGAGTTTCATTTCCTTCAGTACCCTGAGCAACGCTTTAACTTCCGGAGTATCCGGCAGGAGAGGTTGATGTCCTCCTTTGCGTGTAAGCATGTCATAGGGCGTTCCCAAAAGTCCAACAATCTTCATGAGGTCATCCCGATCAATGGATCGCAAGTGAGGGACAAGAAGCTGAAGTGAAGCATCATGTGAGATGTTCCCCGTGATCATAACAGTCAGAGATGCCAGAGTGACTGGGAAGTTGGACACCAGAGATTGATGGGCGAGAGCCTGCAACGACTTTCTATCTGGAACATCTTGGTATGCGGGCAACGCTAAGATCAGTGCCTCTTTAACTAGGTTGGGGACTTCAACGCTAGTGGCTATGTTGTGGATTTCGGTCCTGCTGAGCTTGACATCCTCTAGATAGGAGTGAAATTTCGTCGAAGAAACAATTATTTTTTCTTTGGTAGCCCAGTTTTGGTCGGCGATATGGACGAAAAGTTCGCTCGTGTCGTTTAGAAGACCTAAAGCCAGGAGTTCGCCGAATATATCGCTGTCCCGAGGCTTGATCTCACTAAGTGCTATTGGGGAATTGAGTCGAAGGCTCTTGACGAGTGATATGGCCGTTGAAGTTTCTAGCAATTTTGAATTGATGAACCGTACAGCCATTCGTGCGGACGTCTCATCCGCTTCCTCAGGAGTGTCTAGGATGATCGGCTCATTTTCCAGGAAATGTGCGAGGTTGCTGTCCAATGCTTGCTCGTCTTCGACTCCGAGGTAGGTATTTACGTTCTTGAATGATGGCAGCATGCGCCCGGCTTCGGCGATGTGCGGCCAAACGGCAGTGGGAACAGTGGCAAGATCCTCGAGAACACAATCCCGATGAGCTCGGCTTATGAGGAGGCTGAGTGGTTTCGGCTCACTATCCGCTACATCAATTAGGACCGCGGGGAATCGCGAGGCGTCCCTGATGGTTGGAGTCTCCTCTCCCAATACAGAAAGATACGTTGGTAGTTCGCGCAGGACATATTCATATACAGAGCGGCTTGAGTCCTTAATTACATCGAGAGCGAGATCGGACTCGCCTTCCAGCGCGGAGGACAGATTAGGTAACGTCAGTTGGTACAGATGACCATCAATAAGATGCTGCCGAACGGACGAAGTTACGAACTCAAGCTCAGGTATGAAAATACCAAATCTCTGAAGAAGGTTCGCTACCTTGTTAGCCTCTACTTCATCAATGCATCCAGTAAATGTAGAAAGCTCGGGGTATTCATCAAAAAGTAGCTTCCGGATATTTTCGTCGAATTCATACGTCAACGTGGAAGCTGAGCCTAATAACGCACTGTCTAGTAATCGGACCATTCGTTCGGGCGGGGTGCCCTGGAAATTGCCCAAGAATGTAAACACACCAGTCCACTGAGGCGCCAAATTACTTATTAGCGATTCAGGGCTTCCACCTTCACGTATGTAGGTTCCTATGAACTCCAAGTCGGGGACGCTTACTCGTGCGAGCCGCTTATATGTACGGTCAAGACGAGTGTCGCCGGTCTTTATCAGATAGTCGATAATGTCTATGTTGTAGATTGCTTCTTGGTTGAAGAGACTGTCCCCCGCCTCGTCGATAACGCCTTGCACGTCCTGTGCCCTAGTCAGTTGAAAGTACGCGTCGGTCGTACCAGGCTGGACGACTTTAAGGATGAAGTTCATCGCGGGCATTGAAACATTGATGCCATGGAACTTGGAAACGTAGAGGGCGTAGTTCTCATCGATGTGCTTCGTTTCCAGAAGCTTGATAGCTAGTTCGGATAAATTCTTGGATCGCGCATAATCAAGCAAGGATGTCCGTTCCTTCTTGCCCACCACTAAGTCAGGACGAGCGACAAGTGCGGAAATATCTGCTGATTTGAGAAAGGCCTTTTCTTTTTCACAGGAAGCGATCTGTTCTTCTAGGCCAGAGAGCTCGCTGGTCTTCCAATCTTCAGGTTCCAATTTCATGCCCAAAAGCTTTTCCACGAGCTCAACGGAGAGTGCTGTTCTCCGCTGGTTCCCCCATCCGTCAAGGGCGCGGACATCTCCACCATGTGCAAGGAACTCGGACCAAAAATTATCGCTTGACGCGGCACTTAAGGAATAGCTCGAACCATTCACCCGTACCTGTTGGTCCCATTTTGCACCGAATAGATCGCTAGTGGTGCTTAATCTTTGGAAAAGCCTTGTGGCATAAGTTTGCCCTTGCGCTGTAGCGCTCTCCAGCCTCGTTCGCCGGACAGAAAGATCGCGGATCTCCTGATCAAGCCGATCAATATTCTCTTTTACCAGTAGACGGCTTGCCCGATACAAATCGTCCAGTCTACTTTCGTTGCTCTTAATCATTTCGTAGTCCGTCAAGTGCACGTTCTTGTAGATGACCATTGCAAATAGAGAGTCCGCGTTCAGACCCACCAAGCCGTCGCTGGCAGATAACACGACCCGGCGGAAGATCTCGTACTCATTGCGAATGTTCTTGATCAAGCGCATATCTGTCAGATATGGGGCCACAGTGGAGATGACGTTTGCCGAGGGACCTTCTGGTGAATGCTCCATTTGCTCAGTAATCAGGTCGCGGGACGTACGGTGGGTGATGAACGGAACGATCGGGACGACGAGATCGAAAAACTTTGTACGATTTGCTGCCGTTTCGGACCACTCCCGAGCCTGCTTGCCATCTTCTCGCGGACGGCCCAGCATCTCAAATACACTGTCTTTGATTGCATAGACGAACCTGATAGGGCGTTGGCCGAGCTGCTTGGAGCTGTTCAAGATCGTGTTCAGCTCCCTCAAAGTCTCGAAGATATGGGGATCCTCAAACCGGTCAATATCCTCGAACACAGCCACATCACAACCTGTACGCTGGAAGAAGAAGATGATTTCGTCGAGGAAAATGTCGAAGTAGTAACTGTCGCTACCGGTAAGCGAAAAAGATGCGGCTCCCGCTGTAAATTTGTCTACGCGAAGCTTTCCATGAGCAGTCCACAGAATCGTTAAGAAAGTGCCAGCAAGGATGATTGTGAGCGTCGATAGAATCAGCGCTTGAACCCAGAAAATGTCACTTGGGATTCTCTGGCTAATTCGGTCTCCCATGCCCGTAACAATGAGCATGAAAGCAACCGCCAGGGCAAGCCCGGCCGAAATTCCGGTTGCTGGCCACCAGCGAAATGACTCAATGCGTCGATACCTCGATCCCCTCATTCGCGAAGGTTTCTCGCGGTACAACAGCTGTTTTACGATTTCTTTTTGGATGAAGTTTGTTACTAGAGATGGCTTTCCCTGGCCCGATTCTCCATCATTAGAGTTCGCCGGAGGGAGGTCTTCTTGCATTGTAGCGAGGGCAAGGTTTACAGAGCGATTGCCCAACCTTGATTCCAGTTCGCTAATAATACTGCTCTTGCCACTGCCATAGTTTCCTGTGAGCGCAATATTCCGAGCAGCTCTGGACGATCTCTCTGCTAAAGAAGACTCCAACATATCGACATAGGCTGCGTGATCGATAGGCTCGTACTTAGGCTGTAGCGACTGTAGGCTGAGGTTCTCGCCCTCTTCAGCCAAGGTTGAAGGCGACAAGGAAAATCCATGAAAGAGTAGATCCATGAATGGATTCTATCGGCGGATGAACCAAGGGTTGTATTCGAACGACGCAAGTTTTACTAACAAAATACCCTATCTAGGAATGCCTGATGAGAAACCTGCTTCGTGCAATGCGATCTCGGATTCCGGAGCATCATAAGAACATATTCTGCGATGATCATTGCATTATGGGTAGCTATATTACCGCACAGCTCAGGATGATTTTCGGGTGTTTTCATCTGTAAGAAGAAGGCATCAACGTCCTTAGAGATCAATTCAAACTGATACCTACTGTTCAGGACCACGTTGACGAAAGCAACGGAGTCTGGATCGTTTGCCCGAACGGAACTAGCAGAATATTTTTATTGTCGCCCATCGAGCGTCCTCAGCGTTTGAAACTGGATTGCGATTCTTGCACATAATTTGCGAAACGCGCAATGCCTGAGGCTGAAACACCACGTCAATTCATACATTTTTACTGAAGATTTTGCGGCGTCTTGGGGCAAGGTACGGCGCCAGAATAATTGACGCGGTCACTGGTAAACCTCAGACCAAAAGGGGATTGTAGATCAATGTGGTGCGTTATCCGAAACTTCTTTATTTGCAAAAAATACAAATACAACAGCCTTGACATAATCTACAATATCGGCGCTCAATCTACGAGGGGTGAAGGTAGTTGCGCACCGAAATCGCTAGACACAACAGGGCGAGGGCTTGTTGATCCGCGAATGGCGGATCTGCTCATCTTCAACAACTTTGAGCACGGCATTCCACCGTTACTGTTTGGAACCCTGCACCAAATTCTTTGACCACGAGTTCAGCAGTTCACGCAATTCCTTCGGCTGCACCTCGCTGACCCTCGACTCACTCATCGCAAGGCCGAACGCCACCCAGCGCAGATCCATATTCTCGGTGCGCACGAGGCAACTTTCCTCATCGATCTGCTGGATCTGAAACCAACGACCGATGAGCGGCTCTAGTTTCTGTGCACTGGAGTGAATCCGTGCGCTTACCTCTAGTTGTCCGCTCCCGCGCAACCCCGCGCGTACGAATCCCGCGGCATCGCCACCTGGCACTTGGCGGGGCGTGAAACGCAACGCCCTGGGCGAGGGGTTCTGTGCGCGGTCCACGCGGAAGCTACGCCAATCATCGCGGTCCAGATCAAAAGCCACCAGGTAGTAGCGATTGCCCACGTTCACCAGCTGGACCGGTTCTGCCCTGCGAGAGCTCGCGCTACCTTTGGCATCAAGGTAATCGAAGGCGATTCGTTCATGGTCGCGGCAAGCCTGGGCAAACGCCACAAGTACCCCTGGATCCACTGGATCAGGTACGGAGGACTGGGAATTGAGCGGTACGGTGCTCGTGGCCAGCGCTTGCGCGCGCTGATGCAACCTGGCTGGAAGCACAGGCACAATTTTTCCCATTGCCCGCAACGCGGCCTCGGCTAGCGTGGAAGATCCGCCATGAATGGTGGACTGCAATGCGACTACTAGTGCCACGGCTTCCTCGTCGTCAAGCACCAACGGTGGAAGCGCGGTGCCGGATGCCAACTGATAGCCACCGCCCACGCCACGATCAGCCTGCACCGGATATCCTAGATCGCGCAGCCGGTCGATGTCTCGGCGCACGGTGCGCAAGCTGACATTCAGGCGTTCGGCAAGCTCGTCTCCGGACCAGTAGCGATGGGTCTGCAGCAGGGAGAGCAAACGCAAAAATCTGGTGCTGGTACTCATGCAATAAGTCTGCCTTGATTTAGGACAGAAACTGGCACCTATTACTCATATTCTGGGTATTACCAGTTGGAAATACCGGCTGCAGCTTATGCCAGGAGGCAATTATGAGCACCATGGCCATCACCAACACCACCCTGCGTGGCGAACGCGCCGACCTGTTCCAGTCGCTGGCCAACGCCAGGCATTTCCTGCGGTTCACTGTCCAAGGGTTGAGCGACGAACAGGCAGCGCAGCGCACCACGTCCAGCGAGCTGACCCTTGGCGGTTTGATCAAGCATGTAAATGCCGTGGAAAAGCAGTGGCAGGGATTCATCGTCAAGGGCCGCGCTGCCATGGCCTGGGATGGAGCGGATTTCAGCCAGATGCCACCCGAAGCCATCGAAGCCTTCCACGATGAGTTCCACATGCAATCCGGCGAAACCCTGGCTGCGCTCCTGGGAAACTATGCGCAGACTGCCGAGCGCACCGATGCCCTACTGGCGGAGGTGGACCTGGACACCGTGCATGAGCTGCCTTCAGCTCCGTGGTTCGTCGATACCCACTGGTCGGTACGCCGCACTTTGCTGCACATCATCTCCGAAACCACCCAGCATTCAGGGCATGCGGACATCATCCGCGAATCATTGGATGGGCAGAAGTCGATGGGCTAGCACGGGATGTGACATCATCTCAATCTATCGATCAGGTCACCGCACGGTGACATGGTGGGAATATGAAAAGCCCATCGTTCACAGCCGCCAGCTTGGCAGGCAAGATCCGCACCCAACGCGGTGCTCTCGGTCTGACTCAAGCTGCGTTGGCCAGTTCGGTGGGTGTTTCGCGCAAGTTCATCGTTGACCTGGAATCTGGAAAAGAGACGGTGGCTCTTGGGTTGGTTCTCAAAGTCCTAGAGACGCTTGGTTTTGAGGAGCCCGGACGGCGCATCGTACGCGACCGGGGTGCTGAGATAGCGCGCGACTTCCAACAGGCTCTCCATGCACAGGACTACGAATATGCTCTACGCCTTGTGAGCGAGTATTCAGCGGAGTCCATAGAACAGGGCCATCCACTTTTGGATAAGTCGCCGGCCATAGAAGACGCTCAGTATCAGGTGGCGCTGGCCGCACTAACTCGGTGGATTGCGAATAAAACTCAGACTCCAATCCCGCGGTGGGCCGCAGACATCACGCGGCCGGCGGAGCCCGTTTTCCTATTGGAAAAGTTGTATCCGGCAGGGGAGAAGATGAAGGAGGTTATCCGCTCTGAAACTCCTAGCGAACTTCAAGAGCTGAACGTTTGGATAGGTGAACGGAGCTTAGGAACAACATGAGCGGAGCAGGGATAAGAAGATTCCAAGTGGATGAGTTGCTAGTAGAACTCGACAGGCGCACGGGTGAACGTGAACTCACTTTGAATATTAGAATCGTCGGGGGCTCAGCACTGCTTCTTCACGGTCTAATTGATCGTGCTACGGAAGATACTGACGCCTGCTATTCGCCTCAAGCTGAAGTGGAAGAAATCATCGACGCAATGGCCCAGGAGTTTGGACTGCCTAAAAAATGGCTGAACTCGAGCGCAGCTGCGTTTATTCCCGACAATGCCGGCTGGACAGCTGCTCCAGATCCGGTTCTTGCCCACATCAAGTTGGCAGATCTACCAACATTGACCGACATGTAGCTGGCAGCTGAACGTGACACAGACATTCTTGATTTAGGGCATTTAATCAACGTTTTAGGACTCAACGACCCAAGTGAAATAGTCGGCTTCGCCTACGGAAAGTATGGAGTAGATTCGATCCCGTTATCCCAGGGACGGGTAAATTACGAGATCGTCGCAGCAGAAGCCCTAAGTGCAGCGCGACGTTTTAAGGCCAACAAAAACCTCTAGCCACCGATGTAGGACATTTCGATACGCTTGCGATTGCCCGGTGTCAGTGCGGCGCGCAGTTCCGAGTAATTGTCATCGCGTTTGCGCCAGTGGCCGGTTAGCGCCTTGGCCAAGTCTTCGTCGCTGATTCCGTCACGCATCAGCTGGCGCAGATCATATCCTGAGCCGGCGAACAGGCAGGTGTACAGCTGGCCTTCGGCCGAGACCCGAGCCCGCGAGCAATTGCCGCAGAAGGCATTGGTGACACTGGAAATTACGCCGATTTCACCGGCTCCGTCGGCATAGCGCCAGCGGTTTGCTGTCTCGCCCGGTTCGGTCTTGGTGACCGGTTCCAATGCCCACCGGTTGTTGATCATGGAGACCACTTCAGCAGAGGGGAGTACCTCGTCGAGCTTCCAGCCATTGGTGGTGCCGACATCCATGAATTCAATGAAGCGCAGGATGTTCCCGGTGCCGCGGAAATGCTCGGCTAGGGAAAGGATCTCGCTGTCATTGACGCCGCGTTTGATGACGGTGTTGATCTTTACCGGTCCCAGACCGACATCGCGAGCCACCTCAATAGCTTCCAGCACCTTGGACACGGGGAATTTAACATCATTAATGGCCTTGAACTTTTCATCATCCAGCGAGTCCAAGGAGATGGTGACACGGTTAAGCCCGGCTTCTTTCAGGGCGGGTGCGAGCACCGGCAAGGCTGAACCATTAGTAGTCATCGCTAGATCAACGCTCTGACCCTCCGGGGTGCGCAGCTTGGAGAGCATCGCCACCAGATCCACGATGCCGCGGCGCAGAAGTGGTTCGCCACCGGTCAGGCGCAGCTTAGTGACGCCAAGGGACACCGACACCCGGGCCAGACGTTCAATTTCCTCGAAGCTCAGTAGCTCTGAGCGCTCACGGAATTGGAAGTCACGGCCAAAAATTTCCTTGGGCATGCAGTACACGCACCGGAAATTGCACCGATCCGTCACCGAAATCCGCAAGTCATGCAGGGGGCGTGAACGGGCATCAAGGATGTCCCCTGCTAATGGAGATTTCATACTTCCCAGCTTAACCCGGTTGGGGGCTTAGACGATAGGGAGTCGTCTGAAAGCGCAAATCAGCACGTAAAATAAGCAAGGAGGCTGCAGGACGGTTGTAGCATGGGCTCAAAGCACAATTTCTGGAGAATTCATGCATGTACGTAGGCCGTTGGCCCTCCGATGCGCGGTGCTCGTCACCGCGACCTCGCTGGCCCTAACCGGCTGTTCGGCGAGCAACAATGCAGCCAGGGATTCCATCACCATCGCCGCAGCGGCCTCCCTGCAGGGAGCCTTCGAGCAGATCTCTGAAGAATTCACTGCAGAACACCCGGACGTGCAGATCACCAGCATCAGCTATGACGGTTCGTCGACGCTGGCCACACAAATCCTGGAAGGCGCAGACGTGGATGTCTTTGCCTCGGCTGACGAACGAAATATGTCTGAGGTGACGACGAGCGGCCTCGGCAATGAACCGGTGATCTTCGCCAGTAACACCCTGGTAATCGCGGTGCCGCAAGATAATCCGGCTCACATTGACTCCCTAGCTGACCTCGCGGACGCCACCACCGTACTGTGCGCTCCACAGGTGCCTTGCGGAGCGGCTTCTCAACGATTACTCAAGGCCAGCAGCGTGGAGATCACCCCGGCCAGCCAGGAACAGAATGTTACTGCTGTGCTGCAGAAGGTAGCGGCGGGTGAGGCAGATGCGGGACTGGTCTACGCCACCGACGTGGGGCATGATCAAAGAGTCGCAGCGATAGTGCCACAGGGGGCAGAAGACATCGTCAACAGCTACCCGATTACCACGCTGGGCGAGAACCCCGGAGCGCAGGCATTCGTCGACTTTGTGGTCGGCGAGCGCGGCCAAGCGATCATGGCCGAGCACGGCTTCGGCACAGGTCAGGCACGTGGCTAGCGATACCGGGGTGCGAGTTCCCGGGTTTGCCATCGCCCCGGCGTTGTTAGGTGTGGCGCTCCTGGTGCTGCCGCTGCTGGCCTTGGTGGGCCGCGCCAGCTGGTCCACACTCATCACCGATGCCACCAGCGAGGTGGCACTGTCCGCGCTTTGGCTGAGCTTGCGCACCGGGGTGGCCGCCACCGCGCTGTGCGTCTTGCTCGGTGTGCCGCTGGCGGTGCTGATGGCCCGCAGCTCGACCCGCGTCGCTCAGCTGCTGCGAGCGCTGATCGCGGTGCCGTTGGTGCTTCCGCCGATGGTTGGCGGTGTTGCGCTGCTCTTCCTATTCGGGCGCACCAGCCCTATCGGCCAGGTGATCGATTCACTGTGGGGGATCACCCTGCCCTTTTCCACAGCCGCGGTGGTCATTGCCCAAAGCTTTGTTGCACTGCCATTCCTCGTGCTCTCCGTAGAAGGCTCGCTGCGCGCAGCTGGCAGCGGCTATGAGCAGGCCGCCGCCACCTTGGGTGCCGGACGCTGGATGGTGCTCACCCGCATCACCCTGCCGCTGGCCGCACCGGGCTTGGTCGCCGGTATTATCTTGTGCTTTGCCCGGGCCATTGGCGAGTTCGGTGCGACCGCACTGTTTGCCGGCAATGCGCCCGGTGTCACCCAGACGATGCCGCTGGCCATCTACACCGCTTTTAATGGCGCCGGCACCGGGCGCGACTCGGCTGTCGCGCTGTCTCTGCTCTTGCTGGCCACCGCAGTGGTGGTACTGCTGCTGGTGCGTGCCTGGCGTCCGGGGGCGCTGAAATGACGCTCAAGGTCCAGCTGCGCGTGCCGCGCACCGGATTCGACGTGGACGTTAAATTCGAGGTTCCCGCCGGCCGCACGCTGGCGATCATGGGCCCGAGCGGATCGGGCAAGTCCACGATAGTCCATGCCATTGCGGGGATTCAGGAAATCACTGCCGGGAGCATTGAACTCTCCGGAAATGTCCTCGCCGATGCCGTGGCACACCGTCCACCGCACCTGCGCGAAGTTGGCCTGCTGGGACAGGACCCGCACCTGTTCCCGCATCTGGATGCGCTGAAGAACATCGCTTTTGGGGCGCGTGCGGGGGGAATGGATAAGTCCGAGGCCAAGGCTGCCGCCGGCGAGTGGATTAAACGGCTGGGACTTCAAGAAATAGCCACGCACCGGCCCGGAACCCTCTCCGGAGGCCAACGCCAACGCATCGCCTTAGCGCGTGCGCTGGCCGCCAAACCGAAGATCCTGCTCATCGACGAGCCCTTCGCCTCACTGGATGTCGAGGCGGCCATGGACATGCGCGCTTTGGTGCGCGAAGAACTGAAACGCACCGCCACCAGCGCCATCGTGGTCTCGCATTCGGCCGCGGATACCCTGGCGCTCGCCGATGATCTGCTGGTGCTCGAACGCGGTCTCATTATTCAATGGGGAACCGTCGCTGAAGTTTTCGCCGACCCCGCAAGCCGCTTTGTCCGTGCCGTGGTAGCCACCCTGCCCGCGCACCCCTTGGCCATCGAGAAAGACCACTGATGCCCCACCGCAGCGACCCCATAGAACTCGAAGAGCACCGCGAGCGGCTGCTCAGTTTGGTGACTCCTCTGCCGCCGCGCATCATCGACGTGGCCGGAGGCTTCGCCGACCTGCACCGGGCGGTGCTGGCCGCAGACGTGAGCGCCGCGCATCCGCTGCCGTTGTGGGATAACTCGGCCATGGACGGCTATGCGGTGCGTTCGGCTGATGCGGCTGCTGCGCCGGTGGTCTTGGAGGTCATCGGTGAGGTACCGGCCGGAAGCGGATGGGACCCGGCATTGACCCCTGGCCAGTGCGTGAAGATCATGACCGGCGCTCCGCTGCCTTCCGGCGCCGACGCCGTGGTGCGCATCGAGGATACCTCAGGGCTCGTCGCGGGTTGGGATGCGGGCACGGTGCAGGTCAACGTGCCGGTGGCTGCGGGCAAGGATGTGCGCCGGCGCGGGGAGGACAAGGCGGCCGGGGACCTGGTCGCCCAGGCCGGTGAGGAACTCACCGCTGCCCGGCTATCGGCATTGGCTGCGGCCGGTGCCAGCTCGTTGATGGTGCGCACCATGCCCAAGGTTGCGGTACTGATCACCGGGGCAGAACTGCGTACACCCGGGGATCAGCTGTCGCGCGGGCAGATCCCGGAAACAAATTCCTTGCTGATGGCCGGGCTTCTTGCCGAATCCGGAATTCAAGCGGACACCGTGGTGCACTGCGTGGATGATACCGAAGCGGTGCGTGAGCAACTGAAAATTCTAGGTGCCACCCATGATGCGGTGCTGAGTACCGGCGGAGTGGGACCTGGTGCTTACGATGTGATGCGCCAGGTGCTGGATACCGAGCCCGATGTGCAGGCGACCCGAGTGAAGCTGCGCCCCGGCCAGCCTCAATGCGCCGGTCGGCTGGCCGCCGGCGCAATGATCTTCGCCCTACCGGGTAATCCGGTGAGCGCCGCGGTCAGCTTCGAGCTGTTCGTGCGGCCGGCCCTGCGCGCCATGCAGGGCCACCGCGAGGTATTGCGCCCAACCTTGCGAGCCATCGCCGCAGTCGGCTGGAAAGGCGCCGCCGGACGGATGCAGGTGATCCCGGTGGTCTTCGAGCACGGTGTGGTGTTGCGCTGCGCCCCCGCGGTGCAGGCGCAGAGCATCTCCCATTCGGTAGGCGGCTTCGGCGCGGCCGAAGGTTATGCGCTGGTTCCAGCTGGCACCACACAGGTTAATCCCGGGGATGAAGTCGACGTGCTGCGGTTGCTCCCATGAGTGCCATCGACCTTCCTGAATTTGATGCGCTCGTGCTCGCCGGTGGCCGGGGCAGACGTTTGGGCGGGAGCGGCAAAGCCGAGCTGGAATTGCATGGACAGCGGCTCGTTGACCGTGCAGTAGCAGCCACCCGCAGGGCAGGAGCTAGCCGCGTAATCGTAGTGGGTCCGAAATCCAGCGGAACGAAGGCCGATGCCGTGGTGCGCGAAGATCCTCCGTTCGCCGGCCCCTTGGCCGGCATCGCCGCAGGATTGCGGCAACTGGCGGCAGACGGTGCCAACGAATGGACTATGGTCCTGGCCTGCGACCTGCAACGTCCGGCCGCCGTAGCAGCGGCCTTGACGAACAACTTTGACCGGCGGGACGCCGAGGGTCTGTTATTGGTTGATGGGCAAGGTCATACCCAATGGTTGGCCGGAATCTACCGGACTTCCGCCTTGGCCTCGGTCTGTGAAGGATTAGGCGAGAAACTGGTCAACGCACCGGTGCGCCGAGCCCTAAATCAGCTTCGCCTGGCACAGGTGGCGGTGGATGATGAAACCAGCAGTGATATTGATACCCCGCAGGCGTTGGAAAGCGCCCGCCACGATGAAAGGACACGCATGGCACAGCATCTGCCACCCGAAGCATTGAACGAATGGCTGGAAGCCGCAGCCAAGGAATTGGGCCTGGATTCCGGTGACGTAGATATCGCCACTGTGCTCGATGCTGCTAAGCATGTAGCACATGAGGTAGCACGCCCTGCGGCGCCGTTGAGCACCTTCCTGCTTGGCCTGGCTGTGGGAAGCGGCAAGGGAGGTCTTGCGGGGCTCTCGGAGCAGCTCGTCTCACGTGCTCATCGCTGGGCGGATGAAAACCCCGAAAAACTCAGCTGAGCCATTTTTTGCCCGTCAGGTCTTTACCGGCAGATTGCGTTGTGTTGCCTGCCGCGGTGGAATGTAGGCATGGAAGAACAAGTCGCACTGTTTAATGAGCACGGCCAAGTTGTTGGTCAAGCCCCGCGTTCGCAAGTTCGGGCGGAGAATCTGCGCCATGGTGCCACCTCAATTGTGGTGTTCAACGCCGACGGGAATATCTTCGTTCACCAGCGCACCCCGACCAAGGACGTATATCCGGGGCTGTATGATTTCACCGCTGGCGGGGTGATTGCGGTGGGCGAAGGCCCTGATGAGTCGTCGCGGCGCGAAGCCAAGGAAGAGCTGGGAGTCGACAGCAAGCTGGTGGGATTGGGCGAAGCGAATTATTGCGACGCCAACACCACCTATCGGGCCTTCTTATATTGGACCATCGCCCAGGGACCATTGATCCTGCAGGCCGAGGAAGTCGCCTGTGGATCCTGGGTAGCTCAGAATGAACTGATTACAGATATCACCCGAGACCCCGCGCGGTACATGCCTGACTCCGTGGAGCTCCTTCTTGATTGGCTACGCGGGTTGAACGGGAATTTGCCAGTTGCCCACTAGGTATTTTGTTCACGAGGTTAAACGACATCTTTTGAGTCCTTGAGGGCTGTTTTAGCCGCTTCCTTTTGTCGTGTCCCTTGTCCTTGCGGCGCATCTCTTCAGTGAGAACTTGTGGACGCCAGCCTTTGGGGGCGTAAAGAGGTGCTGCGCGCCCACGGTAAACTCGTGAACTATGGCTATCGGCGCGACAATACAAACTTTCGAAGTCCAACTGGCTGATGTGGATCGCGGTGTTTACGAGGAGCTTTCATTGCGGGTGGCACAGCACCCCTCGGAAACCGACGCCTATCTGATCACCCGTGTTCTGGCGTACGCCCTGGAGTTTGAAGAGGGCATCACCTTCTCCGCAGGTGGAGTCTCTACCGGAGAAGAACCAGCGGTGATGATCAAGGATCTGACCGGGGATATTCTGGCTTGGATTGAGGTCGGTGCACCGGATGCCGCTCGTCTGCATTTGGGAAGTAAAAAAGCTAACCGGACAGCCGTATATACCCACCGCGAACCAGCAAAGTTGTTGGCCTCGTGGAAGGGTAAAACGATCTACCAAGCGCAGGACATTGTGGTTCGTTCCTTTGACCCGCGATTCATTGACTCTGCTGCCAAGGAGCGGACTCGGCGCAATACCCTGTCGGTCTCGGTCACCGAAGGGCAGATTTATCTTGAAATCAACGGCACCAATCTTGAGACTGAGATTCACGAGCACCAGATCGATTAAGTACCGGTGGAGCATTTCGCTTCGGTGTCTTCTCTGGTCATCGAAGCGAGACTTCAGCGTCTAGGTCTTCCAGCGGATTCTCTGAGTGGTCTTGAACGAAAAAATACCCCGGCTCCCTTAATTTCTAAAGGGAACCGGGGTATTTCTTAGTGGCGGTGACGGTGGGATTTGAACCCACGGTACGGGGTTACCGTACACAACATTTCGAGTGTTGCACCTTCGGCCGCTCGGACACGTCACCAGACCTGATAACTCTATAACGAACCTTTAGAGAACTCCAAAACGAAAGGGCTCCAATGCGCAGTTAGTGGTTCGAAACACATTGTTGGTTGCGATTAGATGCGTTTGGAACGGAAAAAATCGCGCAGTAGCTGTGCGCATTCTTCTTCTTTCACCCGAGGATAGACCTCAACCCAGTGGTTCAGCCGTGGTTCTCTGACGATGTCAAAGACGGAACCGCATGCCCCGGCCTTCTCATCCCAGGCTCCGAAGACCAAACGGGGGATGCGTGCAAGCACAATTGCCCCGGCACACATTGCGCAGGGTTCTAAAGTGACTACGAGGGTGCAGTCCTCTAGTCGCCACCCGTCGGCATTGCCTTCTGCCTGCAGCGCCTTCACCGCATTCCGGATGGCCAGGACCTCGGCGTGCGCCGTGGGATCCGCGCCCGCTTCGCGTTCGTTGCGGCCGGTGGAGAGTAGCTTGCCTTCGGGGGAGATGATGATGGCGCCGATAGGTACATCATCGGTCTCCAACGCGGCTCGGGCCTGTGCTAAGGCCAGATCCATCCAACTGTTATGTACGTGCTCCATAGTGCTTTTACTCTACGTGCTCTGGTTGGCGCGGGTCCCACTTCGGTATCCCGCGACGAAGAAATTATGCCGACAAAGCCGTTAGAGCAAGCAAATATTCGCTGTTTCCTGTTTAGTTGGGCACATCAACGAGTTTTTCCGCCGGAATTTCGGGCTTTTCTCTCGTTTGCGGGCCCGGTGGGCTGATAGATTTCTACCTATGCGCGTACAGGTAGTCGACCACCCATTGGTGGCACACAAGGTTTCAGTTCTTCGAGACAAAAACACTCCGTCCCCGATTTTTCGTCAGCTGACCGACGAACTGGTCACCCTGCTGGCCTATGAAGCAACCCGTGAGGTGAAAACCGAGGAAGTTCAGGTCGTCACGCCGGTAGCCACCACCACGGGTATTACTTTTGCGAAGCCCACCCCATTGGTAGTCCCAATTCTGCGTGCAGGTTTGGGCATGCTCGAAGGTATGACCCGCTTGGTCCCCACCGCCGAGGTTGGCTTCCTGGGCATGGCCCGTAACGAAGAGACCCTGGATATCATCACCTACGCAGACCGCGTACCAAATGACCTGACCGGCCGTCAGGTGTTCGTACTGGACCCAATGCTGGCCACCGGCGGTACCCTGGCCGAGGCAATCAAGTTCATCTTCGCCCGAGGCGCCGAATCGGTGACCTGCATCTGCCTGATCGCAGCTCCGGAAGGCGTTGAACGCCTGAAGGAAATCCACGGGGGCGACGATCGCATTCACATCGTGCTGGCAGCCATGGACGAGAAGCTCGACGAGAAGTCTTACATCATCCCGGGTCTGGGAGATGCCGGTGACCGCCTCTACGGCGTCACCGCACCCATCGCCTAAGCGGAATCCTCTGATCCGAAGGTTTCTGGGTTGCCGCTGGCTGGCACTTCGCCGGCCAGCGGCAACCGCACCTCGAAGAGCGTATGACCGGGCTGAGATGTCACCGTAATGGTGCCGCGATGCGCTTCGACAATACTTTTAGCAATCGGCAAACCCAGTCCAGTGGTGCCGTCGGAGCCCGAACGCGCCTTATCTGCGCGGGTAAATCGTTCAAACACCTTGGGCAGGAAGTCTTCAGCGATCCCCTCACCGGTGTCGTGTACCTGCAAGACAGCGTCGTTATTTTCCAGGTCTTGTCCCACACTGACGGTCACGCTGTTACCCGCCGAAGTGTGTTTGCGGGCGTTGGCCAGCAGGTTTGTAATCACCCTACGTAGCGATGCCGAGTCGGCGTCAACAAAAGTTCCTGGGGCCTGGCACTTAAATTCCCATTGATGATCATCCGCGGTGGCTTTAAAGTCCTCGGTGATGTCGGCGGTCAGCACGCAGAGATCTAGACGTTTCATAGTGAATGAGTTTTCTTCATCTAAGCGGGCTAACAGCAACAGGTTTTCCACTAAGGAACCCATGCGGTGGCTTTGCTGCAGAACCCGGTCCACGGAGCGTCGGCCGTCCGGCGAGAAATGTTCGGTGGCGGAGAGCAATTCGGTGTATCCGCGAATTGCCGACAGCGGGGTGCGCAGCTCGTGGGATGCATCTGCCACAAATTGGCGCATTTGATCTTGGGATTTTTCACGCGCAGTCAGTGCGGTGGACACGTTGTCGAGCATCGCATTGAGCGCGCGTCCCACATTTCCGACTTCGGTGCCTGGCACGGCATCGGCTAAGTCCACACGCTGAGTCAGCTCCACCTTGCCTGAATCAAGTTCTTCGGCTGCCACGGAGGAAGCTACCGCGGCGACACGTTTTAATGGTGCGAAGGAGCGGCTGATCAGCCAGGTCCCTACTAGGCCGGTACCGAGCACTAAGCTAATCGCGATGAACAACGTCAGCCAGGCCATTTCAAGCAACGTGCGATCGGTGGAGTCCAGCGGTAGGCCAACGATGAGCACGCCGCCGGAACCGGGATCGGGAACAGCAGAAAGCAGATAGTCACCTACGGATAAGGAACGCCGCACAGGCTCAGAGTTCACATCGATGGTCACTAGATGAATCGCATCATCCTGGGTGAGCATCACTCGTTCGCCGTGTTGATCCAGCACATCGCCGGAGAATACATAGCGGTCCACAAAGCGGGCGGTGAGCGTACCCGCAGCTTGGCCGGGGGCATACAAGCGTTGATCGGGCCGAGCCAGACCGACCGAGTAGCTGCTGGCGCGTTCGACCGAGGCGTTGAGTTGTTCATGCAGCTGATCCATGAGTGTTTGTCGCATGCCGGCGTTGTAGAGCAGGCCAAGCAGCACACAGACGGCAGTGAGCGAACCGAGCAGAATAATCAGCAGCTTTCGCTGTAATGCGTGAGGTGAGCTGGGCCTTAGTCCCGTAGGAAACGAACTCATGCAGCAGGCTTGAGGACGTAGCCCACGCCGCGCACCGTGTGGATCATTGATTCGGCATCAACGTCGATCTTCTTGCGCAGGTAGGAGATGTACAGCTCGACAATATTTGCCTGGCCGTCAAAATCGTAGTGCCAGACGTTATCTAGGATCTGCGACTTGGAAACGACTCGGCGGGCGTTATTCATGAGGTAGCTAAGCAGGTCAAACTCCGTGGCGGTGAGCGAAATGGAACGCCCGGCGCGAGAGACATCGTGGGAATCAAGGTTTAGCACCAGATCTCCTACTACCAGCTCTGCAGAGTCTGCGGTTGAAGCACCAGAGCGTTCCACCAGACGGTGCAGGCGGATGAGAACTTCTTCGAGGCTGAAGGGTTTAGCCACGTAGTCGTCGGCGCCGGCGCCGAGGCCTTCGATGCGATCTTCTACAGCGTCTTTGGCGGTAAGGAATAAGACCGGAACCTCAGGGAGGTAGGTGCGTACCTTACGCAGAACCTCCGGCCCGTCGTAGCCCGGGAGCATCCAGTCTAAGACCAACACGTCGGGGGACAGCGAGCGCGCGGTAGCCACAGCTTCAGGGCCGTCATGAGCCATTGTGGCTTCCCAGCCGAGCATGCGTGTTCCCATGGCAACTAATTCCGCCAATGACGGTTCATCATCCACCACGAGGACTTTGATGGGAGTGCCATCTGGGTGAGTGAGTCGAGGTAGTTGGGCGGGAGAAAATCGCGAATCGTTCATGTTAACCAGCTTCTCCTATTGCCATAGGGCTTCTTTATGTTTTAGCTGTGCAAATCCTATGCTTCCAAGTCGAGTTTATGCAGGAAAAACCCATTCAGTAAACGGTTAATTTGGTCAAGGGGCAACTTCTGCGAATGTTTGAACCGTGGACGGCCGTACCTGCTGAATGATTATTCACAGTCATGAATGGCATAGTCAAACTGCTACACTTCTGCGTTTCAGTTGATCAATACGCTTAGTTAAGCGCTTAGATTTCCGAGAAATGACTAAAGTGTGCTCCGTCACTTTTGGACACATTCGTCTCACATGCTGAACAGCGGTGACCTTTGTTACTTGCAAGTTTCGAATGTTACGGGGAATACTTGTTGTGTGAGTACGGCGCAGATCAACAACAGCAGTCAGGGTCAAGGGCCTGACGGTACGCTTGCGTGCTGTTGTCGAATGCTCGGCGTCGGTGGAGTTGAGTGGGAAAGCTAATTAAAAAAGCTGTCTAACTCAGGGTCATCGACGGGAAACCCAACTGCTGTTCGTGAATGAAGGTCATGGGCGGCGCAAGCAAAACCCGAAGCATTAACGCCAAATCACTTGGCCTTCGCACAAAAAGGAAGTCATCATGTCGGCTGGATCCGGATACGTACACGTTTCAATTCGCAACGCTCAGAACCGAGCTGCGGCGGCGCAACGCGCAGCCGCTGGCAGCGGAAGCTATGCCCCTGCGGGCTACCGTCCACTGCGCGCGGTCAACAACGTTCATGAGACACGTGAACCGATGCATCAGGCCGCCAGTGCGCCAGTGCAGACCGCGGGTACACCAAGCGTAGACACTAGCGCTCGTGGCTTTGTCCTTTACGTTGGACTAGACGAAGCTGCAGCTCAGGCGCAGGGGACTTCACTAGGCAAGCTCGCAACTCAGGTTCGCGCATTCTTAGCTACCTTGTCTCCACAGGCCCAGACCCACGCTGCAGTAGCATTGGCACCGACCAGTGCACAGGGTGAGCCAATTGACGTAGTTCGTCAAGCACTGGGTGATCCGACGTTGTCGCGCCGCCCCCGTGCCGAAGCGCGCCCAAGCGCACCTCGCCCATCCGGCGTATTGATCGACCTGTCCCGTCGCGAGGTTTACCTCGACGGTGAAACGCTGAACCTGACCTTCAAGGAGTTCGAACTGCTGAACTTCTTGGTGGAAAACGGAACCCGCACCGTGGGACGTGAAGAGCTGCTGGAAAACCTGTGGCGCAATGCCGAGGAGATCCCCAACGAGCGAACCATCGACGTGCACATCCGTCGCCTGCGTTCGAAGCTGGGCCGCTTGGCTAACACCGTACGCACCGTACGCGGCCAGGGTTACCGTTTCTACGAGCACCCAGAGGTTGTCGTCTGGGCAGCCCCGGAATACTCCATCTAAGTAGAGCTTTTGCCGCCGAGGCGAGTGAACCGCAAGGTTTGCTCGCCTCGGTCGTTTAACCGCAACACGTCTAAGCTTGAGCTATGAATACTGTGCAGCGGCGTCGACTGATACTCATGCGTCATGGAAAGTCTGATTACCCTTTGGGCATCAGCGATCATGACCGACCGCTGGCGGCTCGCGGTCACCGGGAAGCACCGTTGGCTGGAGCATGGTTGGTGGAAAATGACCTGATACCTGATTACATTATTTGTTCAGATGCCTTGCGCGCTCGTTCGACCTGCGCCTGGGTGCTGTCGGAGCTTGGCGAAAAGGGACCTACCCCATATGTCGACTCACGAGTTTATGGTGCAGGAGCCTCGGCGCTATGCTCCATCATCAACGAGGTGCCAGATACCGTCTCGACGTTGTTGGTCATTGGGCATCAGCCAATTTTGCAAGAGCTTGCCCTGCGTTTAGCCTCGGTGCAATCCGATGAAGAAGCAGTGTATGAATTGGCCATGAACTACCCCACCTTAGGTACTGCGGTGTTGGAAACCGAACTTTCTTACTCGCATTTGGACGCACGTGATGCGCGGGTCACCCACTTTAATGTCCCCCGCTAAGCATGAGAATATTCTCATCAAGTATTTTCAAAGTTCCAAGTCATCCAGATAATCCATGATGGTTTGGTCTTATGAATTGCTGATGAGAGTCTCCTCATCAAATTCTCCTCATTGGCTCAGGAACGGTTCATCTTTGGTTCATCTTCACTCGCTTGACTGAGATTCATCGCGGCACAGGGCCGAATGAAGATCACGGTTTCCTCTCGGGGGACCGTTGCCAGAAAGGCTAAGACCATGGGCATTGACACACAGATCATCTCGAATGAAAACACCGAGAGCTACACCATTGGCGATACCCGGCTCACGCTCGACGCTGTGCGTGCAGCAACCATCAAGGCGGCCTACACCACTCGCTTTGTTTCGGCCGAGCTAAACCGCAACCCCCAGGACTTCCATATCGTGGCCAGCTCAACCATGGTTCCCCGCGCCGGTGACGTAGTTATCGCGAAGGTCACCGAAATTGGCAAGCACACGGCGTTGCAGTCACCACACTCGCGGCGTCAAAAGCTCTTTGTCGGTCAAGAAGTCATGGTCGCGTACGGAGATCGATATGCTCCGGACCAGTTCCTCGCCCACGTTCCAGCAAATCTCGGGCCATGCCAGTTGGTGGCCGGCGGCGGTGTCGCCTCGCTGGTCGAGCAGCAGCACGCGTCCATCGATCGGGCTACCGAGCTGGAGCCAGTTGGACTGCTGATGCGCGGCGGTAAAGCCGTGACCCTGCGGGACTTTGCCCCGCTGAGCATCGAGAACCCATCGGTCAATGCCAGCGCACAAGACCAAGGACGCCGTGTGCCGGTGATCGCGGTCCTCGGCACCTCCATGAACTCCGGAAAATCAACGACTCTAGGCTGCCTGGTTAATGGTTTGAATAACGCGGGATTGCGCGTTGCTGCCGGTAAAGCCACCGGTACCGGAGCCGGGAACGACCCCAACCTATTCACCGATGCCGGAGCCTTCAGCGTCTGCGATTTCACCGACTTCGGTTACCCAACCACCTACCGTCTGGACTATGACACGGTGCGTAAGCTGCTGGTCTGCATGATCCAAGAGCAAACTGCCACCGGTGCCGACGCGGTTATCATCGAGATCGCCGATGGACTGTTCCAGGGTGAAACCTCACGTCTCTTAGGCGACCCAATCTTCAAGAAACACGTTGACCGGGTGCTGTTCAGCGCTCAAGACGCGCTTGGTGCCAAAGCCGGAGAGAGAATTCTTCTCGACGCCGGCCTTGACCTTGCCGCAGTCTCCGGCGTGCTCACCGCATCCCCGTTGGCCGCCGCGGAAGCTCGTACGCATATGGAGAGCGAAATCATCGATACCTTCGATTTGTGTGACCCCCAGGTGGCTAGCGCACTGCTGCCAACTCGTTAGGAGCATCCATGTCCGGCATGTATTCCGAACAGCCAGTGGAACGTGACCCCGCGCTCCCAGCGCTGAATGCACCCGGGCGGCGCATGCTGCTGGCGGCACTGCTGGTGCTGGCCTTGGCCGTCGGTGTGCTCTCGGTGATCATCGCATGGCAGGTAGGGCAGCTCGCGGCAGCTTTCTCATTGGGAGCTCTGCTGTGGGTGATCGTGTTGTCTGCGGTGTTCTTCGGCGGAAAATTTGCCGAGAGAGTATTGGCCGAAAAACTCGGTCAGCACTACGTGGCTCAGCTACGGGTGTCCTTGATATCCCACGCGCTTAAGGCGAGCCGGGGGCCATCGGTTGGAATTACCGTAGCTCGCTCCAGCAATGATTTGTCCTCCATCCGGAATTGGGTCACCCAGGGGATTGTGCCGTTGATTGCGGGAATCCCGCTGATTATATTTGGTGCCTTCGGTTTGGGGCTTTTGCATCCGCTTTTGGCTGTAGCCCTAGTGATTCCAGTGCTGTTGGAGGTGAGTCTGCTCGCCGGCTTGGCCCGAGGGGCCCTGCGCACCGCGCGAGTACTACGGCGGCACCGGGGCAATCTTGCTGCGCGCATCGCCGACACGGTGTCAGCGTCCACCACCATTAGCGCGGCCGGTGGGGTGCACCGCGAGGTGCAACGTGTGGATCAGAGTGCGCAAAAAGTTGTGCATGCCTCGGTGCACCGGGCAAAATATGCCGGAGCGCTGCGAGCCGGGGCATTGAGCGTACCGCTGGTGGGCACAGCGCTGGTCGTTGCAGCTGGCTCATGGGCAGGATTAGGCGCAGGATTATTAGCCAGCGCACTAACACTGATGGGGATCTGTGCTGGAACCATGGGGGAATGGGGCCGAATAGTTGAATATCGGCAAAACTATCGAGCCGGCCGGCGGATCATTGCCCCGCTGCTTGAACAGGAGAAATCTTGGCGTGAAGCCGAACAACAACTTACCTCTACCCGAGTAGCCAAAGATTTGAACCTTGAGGAGCTAGCGGTGCGGATTCGCCCCACGGCCGAAGGACTAGAAGGCTGGCCCCCATTGCGGGCGCAAGGCGGAGCGCGAATACAGCTTCTGGGCACTGGAGCACAAGCGCATACCCTGCTTGAAGCGTTAGCTACCGGCCGCGTCGGAACAGATGCTCAGCGTTTAGGCGGGCTGTGGATCGCCGAAGGCCGAAGCGAGGATTTGCCGGCTACAGAACGGCGCAAAATGGTAGGCGCGGCCTTGAACACGATGGTCCTCGAACGCGGCACGGTACTTCGTGCACTGACGTATCGCCATCCCGGCTCCTCGGCCAAACGCGCGCTACGTATAGCCAATGAGTGCGGTCTTGAAGTGACGAGTCTTCCCGAGGGCGAAAGCACCATGTTGCGTCGTGGCGGAGAGCCTTTGGACTCCGCTCAGCGAGCCTCGTTGATCATGGCGCGTGCCCTGTTGCGACAACCGGCAGTTCTCATTGTTGATTCGATCATTAACCGGTTACCGCAAGAAGCCCGAACTAACCTGGCTGCGCGGCTTAACGACTACCCAGGCGTGGTAATTTTCCATGGTGAAATGACCGGAATCAAAGCCACGCGCACGTGGGAACCAACGGTTTTACAGGACGTGGCGGTATTGCAGCCGGCACGGGTTGACGAAGAATAAGATGGTCGCGAGCAACTCAAGAGCTGGCTAGTGATCCGTGACCGGTTCGTGTGTTGCTAACAGTCCGTCAACGATGAACAGCACGGAGTTCAAGATTGTTTCGCGGTCCTCCGGGTTCACCGAGGCAGAGCGTAGCCGCGCCGAGAATAAGGCCGCACCAAAGAGCGCGGTAGCCACCGGTTGTTTTTCTTCTTGGCCCAAAACAACTATCCGGTCTATGACTTCAATAATTGTTGAGGTCACCCGGGTATAGACGGGGGTGATTTGTTCTCCCCAGCCGCTTTCGGGGCGGAGCTGTTCACTGATCCAGATTTGTGCGAAGGAAGGATATTTCTCGACAAAATCAATGGCGATTGTTGCCATAGTGCGTAGGGCTTCCCGAGGTTCGGAGAGTGTGGATGCCTCGACTAGCTGGGCAACCAGCATGTCAGCACCGAACTCCAAAACTTGACCAATCATCTTGTCTTTGGAACCAAAGTTGTAATACACGGTTCCTTTGGAGACTCCAGCAATTTGTGCGATTTCGTCTACCGAAACTGCGTTGGGTCCGCGTGCCCCGAGGAGCTGCATTGATGCCGCGAACAATCGCTCCTTGGAAGCAGTAGCCCGGGTACGGGGGCGCGAGTTAGGTGATGCGGTCATACCGTCAGCTCCGGTTGTAACGTCTTCAGCGTCCAGGTCTTGTGCTTGCGCACTGCCAAGAAACTCAACAATAGCCCCAGCACCATGTATCCGATCACCGGGAGGATAGTACTAGCAAGCATACTCAGATCAGCACCGTAGATCACGTGCCTCAGCGCGGCCACCACATTGCTCATCGGCAGGATCTGGTGCAAGAACTGCAAAGGGGCCGGAAGCGTTTCCCATGGGAATGTGCCTCCGGCAGTCACCAACTGGAGAACCATCAGCAGCAGCACCACAAATTTACCTGCGGCACCCAATAGGGCACAGATGCCTTGAATCAATGCACTGAAGCAAAGCGAAGCTAGGAGTAGTAGGGCCCAGGTCAGCCACGGGTGTACCGGATCCAATCCGATGGCGAAAACTACTACCGCATACAAGGCGGTGCACTGAATAACGGAGATGAAGGCAAAGGGAAGCCACGCTCCGAGAGCGATCTTCCAGCTTCTACCATTAGAAGCCAACGCGCGATTATTGACCGGGCGCATGACCTGGGTAAGGATGAATGTACCAATCCAGGTGGCTAGAGTCATGAAGAACGGTGCCAGCCCTGCGCCGTATGCGCCTGCTTTAGTTTGGGCATTCGAGTTCACTCGAAGCGGGTCGCCGATCACGTTTGCTAATTGATCAGAAGCAGCCGAATCGGGATTTGGTACCTGATCTACGCCATCGACTAGGCCCTTGGACAGGTCGCCGGAACCATCTTTAAGTTCGTGAGCGCCGTCGCCGAGCTTGCCCACACCTTCATCAAGACTGATCAACGAGTCATGTAACGTGCCTGTTCCCGTAGCGAGTTCCTGGGCACCTGCATTAAGTTTTTTGCTGCCTTGTGCGGCTTCTTTGGTTCCCGACAGAGCAGATTTTTGCCCCTCTTCTAGGGTGGAGGTTCCCTCGGCCAGTTTTTGAGAGCCATTGGCAAGCTGGCTACCGCCATTTGCCGCGGAAGAGATTCCGTCCACAAGAGCGGGCACTGAGTCGTCCAATTTTTTGGTGCCCTGCGCGAGGGTGTGTAATCCGCTGGCTAACTGCTTATTGCCGTCGGCTACTTTTTCAGAACCTTCCGCGAGCTGGTTCAGGTCTTTTTGCGTAGAGCTAAGTTTTGCGTTGACATCTTTGACCTTGGTATTGAGCTGCTGGGTAACCGTAGAATTTTTTACGGTGGATTCCAGCTGCGCGGAGATCTGATCTGCTTGCTCTTGAGTCAGAGTGCCTGCGGTGACTTGAGCATTCAAGAAGTCAGTGGTGTTCTTTTCTACTTGATTCAGTCGTGTTTGGGCATCGGTCTGCAAATCTTGGATCACGCTCATAGCGTCGTCCGCGGTGGCGCTGAGTTTTGCGTTGCCGTCGGCCACCTGCCGAGAACCTGTGGCTAATTGGTCAGCCGAGGAGGCGGCCTTCTGGGTTCCGTCGTTAAGCTTAGAGACCGAGCTAGGCAGGGTAGATGTTTTTGATTCTAAGGTATTTAGACCCTTGCTCAGTGTCTGGGCTCCCGAATTTAGCTCGGTGCTGCCCTTGGAGAGCTCATGGGTACCAGAGACAAGCTTGTCTTGGCCGTCGGTCAATTTGCCTAAGCCACTGGACAGGGTGCCGGTACCATCATGGAGCGCCTGTGCGCCGTCTTCAAGTTTGGCTCCGCCGGTGACTAACTGCGCGGTGCCATCTTGTACGGTCACCACACCATCCGAGAGTGTAATGGTGCCGTCATAGAGTTTCTTGGCACCATCGGCAGCTTCGCCCATTGATTTGTGGATGTCGACAAAGCCAGCAATCATGCCTTCAGCGGTTTCGGTTCCAACTTCTTTTGACACCGAATCCCGTACCTCGGTGGCCAGGGTTTTGGCGAAGTTACTGGCCATGAAGTTATTGGCATCATTTGTGGTCAGCTCGAGGTTTGCCGCATTGGCTTTTTTCATCTCGGCGGGGGAAGTGAGGGAAGCAGAAAAGTCTTGGGGGATGGTCATCGCGAATGCATAGTCGCCGTGGGCAACACCATCAGCGGCAGCCTGCTGTGAGTCAACTACTTCCCAGTCGAAGGTGGAGTCTTCCAAGAGAGAATCGACTACCTCATCACCAACCTTCGTGGCTTTCCCGTCTCGGTCGGCCCCCTCATCGAGGTTCACCAATGCAGTTTTGATGCCGCTGAGGTTTGATTGCGGGTCCCAGTTGCCATAAAGGTACAGGGCCCCGTAGAGCAAGGGTACGCAGGTTACCGCGATCAGTGCCAATTTGGGCAAGGTTCCACGGGTCATGCGCTTGAGCTCGGAGAGAGCAAGTCCCAGAGTCGTCATGAGTTAGTCCTTTGGGGTGGATGATTTTGCTGCAAGCTCGGCCTCGTCTTGCGCAGGAGTTTCAGGTACTTCGGGAGCTCCAGGTGCTTCGCGGTGAAGCGGTGACGATTCCAAGAGCCCGGGAGTATTTGGCGGCTCGGACTCTTTGACTATTTCAGAGGTGGTACCCGTTGCTGGGGAATCCTCAAGCACCATAGACCCCGCTGAGTTGGTTGCTTCTACGTACTCGGTGTCCTTGGGTTCGTCCGTCGGCAGTTCCGGTGCCGGATCGTTCTCGACATCGGCATCGGCATCGTGGGCCTCCGGATCATTTTCAACCTGTGGGACGGTCTCGGTTCGCAGTGCTGAGTCTTCGATGGTGGCTGTTTATCCGGCGAAAACGACTGGCCCTTCCCAACTATCAGGGACTCTAGAAACAACGGCGATGACGGTGAGCTGACGACGTGTATGGGTTAGTTCTTCCAACGATTCCAGCCATGTCGGTTCATCGATGCCGTGGCGGTCCGGAGAATCAAAAACCAGGCAATCGGTGTTGTGGTTTTCTATGGCAAGCCGAGTAAGCAGGTCTAGACGGATCAGCGGGTCGATAGTGTCGATCCAGTCTCCGGCGAGGTGGTCAAAACCATGTTTGGCTAACCACTTCTTACTTTGCGGGCGGCGCCAGAATGGCCCGGGAACTAGAGCTAGATCCTCGCTAACTACGTCTCGGACCTTTAGGTGGGCCTCGGGCTCGTTGACTTGCGGAGAGTCAACGAGCGCACTGTGTGCACGTAGCGTTTTCATGCCAGGCGCCGTAGACCACTGGACAGTCCCCGAACTAGGGCTCATTCGTCCAGAAAGCATCAGGGCGAGAGCGGTGCGCTCAAGTTGCGCATCGGCAACCACAAGCAATAGCGCACCTCGCTCGACTGCCAGGGAGGTCTCGTCGACGAGCTGGCCGTGGCGCCCTTTGAAGCTCAATGAATTAGCAATTAACACCGTTTAATAGTAATTGAACTGACCGGTCAGTTCAATTAGCGCGGAAGTTTATTTACTCACCAGTAGACGTGACGCGCGTCATGGTCTTGGATGGTTCATGGGCCAACAACCGGAAACTATCCGATGATTCATCCTGAATTCATTAGCGACTGATTGAATCGATTGCGGGTCAACCGAGCGCTACCGCGCTGGGGTACTTACAACGAACTAGGACTATCCATGAAGAAACGCACCACGACAGCCTTTGCAGCTACCTGTCTAGGCGCCGCATTGGTTGCTGGAATGATGGCGCCTGCCTCCGCGGCCGGAACCGGTAATGAATTGACCGAGATCGAAGAAATTCAGGGCACCGGAAGCACCACAGAAATGGCCGGCATGCAGGTAAGTGTTCGAGGGGTGGTCACCGGGGCCTACTCAGAAGGCGGCATCCGAGGCTTCTACGTCCAGACGGCTGGTTCGGGAAGTGAGATCTCTTCGACTGGCAGCTCAGCGATTTTTGTGTATTCGGCTGGTGCCGCGAAGGTGGCGGTAGGTGATCATGTCCAGGTCTCCGGTGAAGTTGCTGAATACTACGGAATGACTCAAATTAGCGCTACGGCTCAGGGAGTTGAAGTGCTCACCGAGCCTGCGGAAGCGATCAAGCCGCTGGCTATCGATATTCCTGACACTGATGCTGCACGTGAACGCTTTGAAGGAATGCTGATTGACCCACAAGGTCAATGGACCGTTGCTGATAATTACAGTCTGAATCAGTACGGAGAAATTACCCTGGCCGAAGGCACCAGTTCGATACTCGACGGAGAGCGCACCCTGCGTCAGGCAACCGACGTCTTCGCTCCCGGAAGCGATGAAGCCAAAGCCCTGGAAGCCGAAAATAAATCTCGCGCATTGATTCTAGATGACGGTGCTACCTTGAATTTCTTGGGTGCCGCGGCGAACAAACTCGTTGAACTGCCGTACATTTCGGCGACTGAGCATGTCACAGTAGGCAAAAGAGCGACCTTCACCGCTCCGGTCATCATGGATTACCGCTACGACCTGTGGCGACTGCAACCGCAGGGGCAGGTGGTCGGTGCTCAGGATTCCGACATTCCGGTGAGTTTTGAGCAAGTAGCGAACGAAGTCCCGGCTGAGGTTGGTGGAAACGTCAGTGTAGGTAGCTTCAACGTACTGAATTTCTTCACCACCACCGGAGATCAGCTTCAGGGGTGCAATTACTACACCGATCGGGAGGGGAACCCGATTTCGGTACGCAGCGGTTGTGATGCTCGTGGTGCTGCAGACGCCGAAAACCTAGCGCGTCAGCAGTCCAAGATCGTTACGGCATTGAACAAATTTGATGCAGACGTAGTAGTTCTTGAAGAAATTGAAAATTCCGCTCGTCTTGGTCAAGACCGTGACGCCGCCTTGCAGATCTTGGTGGACGCGTTGAATGAGGCAGCCGGCGCAAAGCGCTGGAGTTTCGCCCCTAGCCCGGCGGAACTTCCGGCTGACGAAGATGTTATTCGCACTGCCATGATTTACCAGCGTGATGCGGTGAAGCTCATTGATGAATCGGTAGTGCTTGATGATGCTGCCTTTGATAATGCTCGTGATCCGCTGGCGCAGGCGTTCCAGCGTGTAGGTGGTAACTCTAAGACTCGGTTCCTTGTGGTGGCGAATCACTTCAAGTCCAAAGGTTCTGACCCCAAGGATGGCTCCGAGAATGCAGATCAGGGTGATGGCGCAGGAGCGTGGAACGCCGCGCGCGTCGAACAGGCCGAAGCCTTAGTGGAATTCGCTGAAGGGCTGAAGAAGAAACGAAACACCAGCAAGGTGCTGTTGGCCGGTGACTTCAATTCCTATTCGGCAGAGGACCCTATCAAGGTAATGACTCGGGCCGGCTATGTTGATTTGGGTGCGAAGGCGAGTACCCAAAGCTACCTCTTTGGAGGTCGAACTGGGTCGCTGGACCATGTGCTCGGGTCGGCAGAAATTGCACCGTCGGTGACCGGCGAAACAATCTGGAATATCAACGCGACGGAGTCCGTCGCCTACGAATACAGCCGCTATAACAACAATGTGGCTCAGTTGTTCTCCCCTGACCAATTCCGCTCCTCGGATCATGATCCGGTGCTTGTTGGACTTCAGCTGAACAAGAAGTAGACGCGGTGAATCCGGCGGATCAAAGTTGATCCGCCGGATTTTCTTTGGAGAAAAATTTTCACCGCCGGCTGGGGAAGACGTTGATCGAATGCACGCTCTGACCTATATTCTTTTAGTCGCTGGCTGAAAATAAAGAACTTCCAAAAGGTAAAGGGTTGCTCAGTGATCGGGAGTTCGGTCTTGACAACGGTTTGTGATCGGGCAGAATATTGGAAAGATGATTTGTGAGAGCGCTCACACGGTGTTTGCTTTAAGCGCTTTTATGCTTCACGGCCCGGTGGAAACTCGAAAGGGTGGACACCTGTTCTACTCTGAGAGCGCTCTCATTTTGGATGTGACAGAGCCTCTCGACTTCTTATACCCGCACTCACACCTGGAGACATCATGAAAACCTCGAGCAAAACAAAGCTCGCGCAATCCGTCGCACTGTTAGGCACTCTTGCCTTGCTAGCGACAGGTTGTAGCAACGCCGGCAATGCCCCGAAGGCGGACGCGGCATCAACAGACAACCCGGTCACCTTGACGGTCACGACTTTCGGCGCGATGGGTCTGGACGACTTGTACGAAAAGTATGAAAAGGAAAACCCCGGCGTCACTATCGAAGCAACCAACATCGACACCGGTGGCAATGCGCTGGTCGATTGGAAAACCAAGCAGGCTTCAGGCGCCGGTCTTCCTGACATCCAGGCAGTCGAAGAGGGCTGGCTAGGACAGGTTATGGCCGTCTCTGATTCCTTTAGCGATCTGCGTGACTACGGAATAGAAGATCTCAAGTCCCAGTGGGTCGACTGGAAAGTTGAGCAGGCAACAGACAAAGACGGACGTATCATCGGCTACGGCACCGATATTGGCCCGGAAGGAATTTGCTTTAACTCGAAACTCCTTGAAAAAGCCGGTATGCCATCCGAGCGTAGCGAATTTGCTGAATTCATTGGTGGACAGGATTCCACTTGGGAAGACTACTTTGCCGCTGGTAAAAAATACGAGGAAAAAACCGGAAAGGCCTGGTTTGATCAGTCCGGGTTTGTCTGGAACGCCATGGTCAACCAACTCGCCGAAGGGTATTACAAAAAGGACGGGTCGTTGAATATTGACGGTAACGCCGAACTTAGTAACCGCTGGAAGATGCTGGCGGATGCTACCCAAGCAGGGTTATCGTCCGGACAGACCCAATGGGACTGGGGTAAAGGGCAAGCTTTCTTGGATGGTTCCTTCGCCACCATGCCATGCCCAGGTTGGATGCTAGGCAACGTCAAGGGGCAGGTTGAAGGTGCAGGCGGCGACGCAACCTCGGGTTGGGACTTCGCAGGGGTCTTCCCAGGCGGACCAGCGAACTGGGGAGGAACCTTCCTCACCGTTCCTACCACCTCGAAGAATCCAGCCGAAGCAGCCAAACTCGCTACGTGGCTGACCAGTGCACAGTCTCAGGCGGCAGCATTCGAAGCAGCCGGAACGTTCCCAAGCAACCTTGAAGCCCAGAGCTCCGAGCAGGTTACCGGAAGCAACGAACTGACCAAATTTTTCAATGATGCTCCGATCGGTCAACTACTGGCCGAACGCGCGGAGGGTGTGAAAGCACAGTTCAAGGGGGCCGATGATTCGGTCATCCAAGAGCAGGTTTTTGGTCCAGCAACGATCGCTTTGGATGGTGGCAAGGATGGACAAGCCGCATGGGATGAAGCTATGTCGACTATGAAGAACTTGGACATCAAGTAATCACCGCCGGTGGGCCGGCTGAATCATCGGCCGGCCTATTGGGAAAGAGAAATCGATAATGAGCATCATGACCAACAATGCTTCGGACGCCGCAGGAGCTGCTGTGCCACCGGGGGAGCCAACCCCTGACGAGGTTCATCGCGCCGGCGATCCGGTGCAGGAAAAGAAAATGCGTCGCCGGCACCGCTGGGGACAGTTTGATTTCAAATACTCGCCGTATCTTTATGTCTCGCCGTTCTTTATTCTGTTCGCTCTGGTCGGACTCTTTCCACTGATCTACACCTTCGTGGTTTCCATCAATGACTGGGATCTGCTCGGAGGAGCCGGCGAATGGGTGGGCCTAGACAACTACATAGCCGAAATTAGCTCTCCGCTATTTTGGAACTCGCTGTTCAACACGTTCAGCATCTTCCTACTCTCGGCTATCCCGCAGTTGCTCGTAGCAACGTTCATCGCGGCCATTCTGGATCAGAATATCCGCGCGAAAACGTTCTGGCGGATGAGCGTGCTGATTCCCTACGTGGTCACTCCTGTAGCTGTCACGCTAATCTTCTCCTCGGCTTTTGATGAGAAATACGGGCTAATCAACAACCTGCTTCAAACCATTAATTTTGATCCGGTGGCCTGGAAGAGCGAAGTACTTCCCTCCCATCTAGCCATCGCGACCATGGTGAACTGGCGTTGGACCGGGTATAATGCACTGATTCTCTTGGCAGCCATGCAGGCAGTTCCCCGCGAACTGCACGAATCGGCAGCAATTGACGGGGCCGGTTCACTGCGTAGGTTCTTCGCAATTACTTTGCCAAGTATCAGACCCACAATGATCTTTGTCGTCATCACCGCAACTATCGGTGGACTACAGATTTTTACCGAACCAAAACTATTCAATCCCAGCAGTTCGGTGCCTGGCGGCCCCGAACGCGAATACCAGACCACAGTGCTCTACCTGTGGGATCTGGCATTCAACCGCGGCGACTTTGGCCGCGCCTCTGCGGTCGCATGGATGCTGTTCTTGATCATCATCCTGATCGGATTGGTTAACTTCTTCCTGTCGGGTTCAATTGCTTCATCTGCCGAAGGGGGAAGTCGTAAAAACCGTCGTCAGCAACGCATAGCGCACAAACACGCGGTGCAAATGGCGCAGTCAAAGATTGCTTCAAACGGTATGCCCGGCTCGAATGGAACGGCTGGCGAAAAGGGCGGAGAATCCCATGAGTAGCGCAACGTTAACTAAAACTACGGCAGCTAAAAAGTTTGGTGCCAAAGGTAAAAATTTCTCGATGGACCGACGTCCTGGATTTCTGACCTATGGATTATTGATCGCGTTTTTCCTGGGCAGCACCTACCCGTTGTGGTATTCGCTGTTGATTGGTTCAAATACAGGAGCGGTGTTCGCCTCAACTTACCCACCGCTGTTACCTGGCGGCGCGTTCTGGAAAAATGTTGCCGAGGTTTTTAACACCATTGATTTTTGGGGAGCTCTAGCAAATAGCGTCCTCGTCTCCTCGGTCATCACCCTTTCGGTAGTCACATTTTCCACCTTGGCCGGATACGCATTCGCTAAGCTACGTTTCCGTGGGCGACAGGGGCTACTCGTTTTCGTGATCGCGACTCTGGCCGTCCCAACGCAGCTGGGTATTATTCCGCTGTTCATGGTCATGAAGGAATTCGGTTGGACTGGTTCGCTAGGGGCGGTCATGGTCCCCACCTTGGTTACCGCTTTCGGCGTGTTCTTCATGCGCCAATATTTGGTGGATGTAGTGCCCGATGAATTGATAGAGGCCGCCCGTATTGATGGGGCGAGCATGATCGGAACCTTCTGGCATGTAGGAGTGCCGGCAGCGCGCCCGGCAATGGCTATTCTGGCTCTCTTCACTTTCATGACCGCATGGACAGACTATCTCTGGCCAATGCTTGTAGCACCACAAAACCCCACCCTGCAGGTGGCCCTGAGCCAACTGCAATCCGCGAAATATGTGGACTACACGATTGTGATGTCCGGAGCCTTGCTGGCCACCATCCCGTTGTTATTGCTATTCGTAGTGGCGGGCAAACAACTTGTATCTGGAATTATGGCAGGAGCTGTAAAGGGCTAATGACGAAACATCTATCTGAAAACTTTGCTTGGCCTAAAGAATTTCTTTGGGGCTCGGCCACCGCGGCCGCGCAAATCGAAGGAGCGAGCCACAGCTACGGTAAAGAAGACTCCGTCTGGGACGCATTCGCACGAAAAGAAGGGGTGATTGCAGGAGGGGACGATCTCAAAGTAGCAGTGGATCATTACCATCGGTATCAGGAAGACGTGGGGTTGATGCGCGAGCTCGGCCTAGATTCGTACCGATTCTCCACCAGCTGGGCCCGCATCGTTCCAGGAGGGCGAAGTGTTAACAGCGAAGGTCTCGATTTCTATTCACGGTTAGTAGACGAGCTGTTGGAGAATGGGATTCTGCCGTGGCTGACTCTTTACCACTGGGATATGCCACAAGCACTTGAAGAACAAGGTGGCTGGACCAACCGAGATACCGCCTATAAGTTTGCCGAGTATGCGGAAGCGGTCTATGCAAAGCTCGGTGACCGGGTGAATCACTGGACGACGTTTAATGAACCGTTATGCTCTTCGCTCATTGGATATGCCGCCGGCGAGCACGCACCTGGACGTCAAGAACCGGCGGCGGCTTTGGCAGCGGTGCACCATCAGCATCTTGGCCATGGGCTAGCGACAAAACGATTGCGTGAACTTGGTGCTCAAGAACTTGGCATCACCCTGAACCTCACCAACGCGGTGCCTAACGACCCCACGGATCCCGTGGATTTGGAAGCGGCACGACGGATTGACGCGCTATGGAATCGGATGTTCTTAGATCCGTTGCTCCGCGGTTCATATCCTGCGGATCTTTTACAAGATGTCGCCGGACTGGGACTGGCCGAAGTTATTGAGCCAGGCGACTTGGAAATCATCCACCAGCCCATCGACTTTTTGGGTGTGAACCACTATCACGACGACAATGTCTCCGGACATCCGTTGGCAGGCGATGGTCCTGAGGCCGTCATGCCCACCGACGCTCCTAAATCCTCGCCCTTTGTTGGCAGCGAATACGTCACCTTCCCGAGCCGGGACTTACCGCGTACCGCTATGGGGTGGGAGGTCAACCCGCAGGGTCTGCGGGTGCTGCTGAACCGGTTGAATGCCGAGTATGCGGATCTTCCAGCGCTGTATATCACCGAAAACGGAGCTTCGTACACCGATGAGTTGTCGTCGGATGGAACAGTTGCAGACACGGAACGCTGTGAGTACATCTTTGACCATCTGGATGCCGTCGCTGGTGCAATCGAGGATGGGGTGAACGTCCGCGGATATTTCGTATGGTCATTGTTGGATAACTTCGAATGGGCTTGGGGTTATCAGAAGAGATTCGGCATTATCTATGTGGATTATGAAACGCAGGAGCGCATTATTAAGGACAGCGGTCGGGCCTACGCAGGACTGATCGCAGCCAACCGTACAATGGCATAGCATCGGTGCGTGGCGTTTAGTCAAGCGCCACGCACCACACACTAGTAATAAGGAATAACCCAGCTACCGCGAAGAAGTCACGATGCCCGAACCACGTAAACAACAGCCAACGCTGGAACTCGTAGCCGAGCGCGCAGGAGTTTCGCGAGCAACCGTTTCACGCGTGGTCAACGGTTCTGACAAGGTCAAAGCAGATGTCGTGCGCGCGGTGGAGAAAGCCATCGCGGAATTAAACTACGTTCCCAACCGGGCGGCTCGTTCTTTGGCGCAGGGCCGGACTAATTCCATAGCTTTGGTGATCCCGGAAAGCACTGCCAAATTTTTCGCAGACCCATATTTCGCCTCGGTGATTCAAGGCGCTGCAATGTATCTGAGCACTACAGAATTCACACTTTCTTTGCTCATTGCCACGGAATCAGATCCGGCAAAAACCAGCAGGTATCTGCGTGGCGGAAATGTTGATGGTGCATTAATACTTTCGCATCATGCCGACGATAGTTCCTATAGCGAATTGGCCGGCTCATTGCCGTTGGTTTTCGGCGGCCGTCCGATGAGTAACGAAAACGGAAACGTCTTTGTTGTAGACGTGGATAATGCTGCAGCTGCCCGCAAAGCAACCGAAGCGATGCTAAAAACCGGGCGGAAACATCCCGCAACGATTTCCGGACCACAAAATATGGGTGCCGCTATTGATCGCCAACGAGGTTTTGAACAAGCGGTACAAGACGCGGGTTTGCCGGCTGGCTCAGTAGCAGTCGGTGATTTCACCCCCGATAGTGGAGAAAGTGCCATGCGCGAATTGTTGGCAAGCGGAGCAAAAATCGATTCACTATTCGCTGCCAGCGCGCAGATGGCCTTTGGTGCGATGAAGGTGATCGCTGATGCCGGACTGATGGTGCCGAGCGACATTGCTATTGCGACTATCGATGATGACTCATTTGCGCGAAATGCTTCGCCTGCGCTGACAACCGTGGCGCAGAATGCAGAGGAACAGGGAGCGAAAATGGCAGAGATAGTTGTCCAGCGAATCAATGGGGAATCTGTGCCCGAGCGAATCATTATGCCCACGAAACTTATTTTACGTGGATCCCACGGTGTCTAAATAAGTGCACGTACTTAAACAAAAAATCCCACTCAATTGAGTGGGAATTTTTTTTTGGTGCGCCCAGAGGGATTCGAACCCCCGGCCTCCTGTTCCGTAGACAGGCGCTCTATCCAGCTGAGCTATGGGCGCATATTCAATTGCTTGTCGCCTTGACGACTCCAGTAACTTTACACCAGATTTTCTGCCAGAAAAAACCATTTGATAGCAAAGTGCGATGATTCACAAAAACGCCCCGCTAGGTCTATAAGCCGAGGTTGACCGGCAAACGGAGAAATGTGATGCGGTGACTTTTGGTCAACAGTTAGCCAGCAATGAGTGAATTGGCGCCGGCTGCCAAATGTATGGCCTGGAGTGAGAAAGTTAACGAGCAAAGGCTCCACCGAAGTGGAGCCTTTGATTTTTTTGGTGCGCCCAGAGGGATTCGAACCCCCGGCCTCCTGTTCCGTAGACAGGCGCTCTATCCAGCTGAGCTATGGGCGCATATTTAGTTAGTTTGTTTCGCTCTCACGAACCTCAAATAACTATACAGAGGAATTTCAATCCCGACAAATCGACACCGGAACCTACCGAAGGTAGGTGAACAGAAGGTTATGTGAAGAATTCAAAAGGGTACCGGTATACGTGTCCTTGGTCACAGTCAGGGGGTATTGTTCATACTAAAACCCCCGAAATTTCGGTAAATTTATCTTACCGATTCTAACATTTACTCGTTGTTGAGGATTGGATCACACAAATTGATTGGTTCTCAACCCCTAGCCTTGATTTATTGACAAATTCAGCCCAATGGAGGGAATGGATAATGAGCACGAGCTCCGATCAGAACGTTATCAACGCAGCACCAACCACGCACGCAAAGTTGGCAGCCTGGGTTGAAGAAGTTGCCGCGCTGACGAAGCCCGATCGTGTTTATTGGGTAGACGGGTCCGTTGAAGAGAACGACCGTCTGACCGCCGAACTGGTTGAGGCAGGCACGCTGGTCAAGTTGACCGACCCGAACTTCCCAAATTCTTACGCTGGCGCCTCGGATCCCAAAGATGTGGCCCGAGTCGAAGAGCGCACCTTCATCTGCTCGAAGAAGGAAGAAGACGCAGGCTTCACTAATAACTGGGAAGACCCAGAAAAGATGAAGTCGATGCTCAACGGACTGTTTGACGGTTCGATGCGCGGACGCACCATGTACGTCATCCCATTCGTCATGGGCCCACTGAACGCCGATGAGCCGGCCTACGGTGTCGAAATCAGCGACTCGGCTTACGTCGTCGCTTCGATGCGCATCATGGCCAAGATCGGCAACGAAGTGCTGCGCAAGATGGAAGCCGAAGAAGCATTTTTCGTTCCAGCATTGCACTCGGTCGGTGCACCGCTTGAGCCAGGACAGGAAGATGTTACCTGGCCATGCAACGAAGACAAATGGATCGTACACTTCCCTGAAGAGCGCGCCATCATGTCCTACGGTTCGGGCTACGGCGGCAACGCACTACTGGGTAAGAAGTGCTACTCGCTGCGCATCGCCTCTGTGATGGCTCGTGACGAAGGCTGGCTTGCCGAGCACATGCTCATTTTGAAGCTGATCAGCCCACAGAACAAGGCTTACCATGTTGCTGCGGCCTTCCCATCGGCTTGCGGCAAGACCAACCTGGCTCTGCTGGATCCAACCATTGAAGGCTGGAAGACCGAAACTCTGGGCGATGACATCAACTGGATGCGTATCGGCAAGGACGGCGAGCTGCGCGGTGTGAACCCGGAGTACGGCCTATTCGGTGTTGCACCTGGAACCGGTTGGTCCACCAACCCGAACGCCATGCGTGCGATCACCAAGGGCAACTCAATCTTCACCAACGTTGCGTTGACCGACGAAGGCGGCGTGTGGTGGGAAGGTATGACCGATGAGACTCCGGCACACCTCACCGACTGGTTGGGCAATGACTGGACTCCTGAGTCCGGCCGTCCGGCAGCGCACCCTAACTCGCGCTTCTGCACCCCAATCGACCAGGTCGACATGCTCTCCGAAGATTACTTCTCGCCTAACGGTGTGAAGATCGATGCGATCCTCTTCGGTGGACGTCGTAAGACCACCATTCCATTGGTCACCGAGGCGCGCAGCTGGACCAACGGTATCTTCATGGGTTCAACCTTGTCCTCGGAGACCACCGCTGCCGCCTCCGGTGCTACCGGTGTGATCCGCCGAGACCCAATGGCAATGCTGCCATTCATTGGTTACAACGCTGGCGATTACCTCAACCACTGGGATAAGATTTCGGCGAAGCTCAACCCAGAGCAAATGCCAAAAATCTTCTTGGTCAACTGGTTCCGCCGTAACGCTGAAGGCGGATTCGCGTGGCCAGGGTTCGGCGATAACTCGCGCGTACTGAAGTGGGCCATCGAGCGTATCGAAGGCACCGCAGATGCCAAGGAAACCATCATTGGCAACGTGCCGACCGGTGAATCCCTGGACATCAGTGGTCTGGAGAACTTCACCCCGGCAGACGTTGAAGCCGCAGTAGCGGTCAATAAGGACGAATGGGCCACCGAGGTCGAGGGTATCGAAGAATGGTACGCAAAGTTCGGTGACGCGCTGCCAACCTCGCTGCGTGCAGAGCTTGATGGTTTGAAGGCTCGCCTGAACGCCTAAATCTGACTCACTAAAGATCCTTTGGGAACCGCACTTTCGGTACCCAAAGGATCTTTTTGTCGTTTAGCGCTAAGCAGATGCTGAGCTGCCGGGATGGAACCGGTCCGAGGTGTACATCAGTGCGCCAAAGGCGATCAAAGCGCTGACCAAGGCGGTCAGTGCAAAGGCTAGCGCCGAATCGGCCCCGGACAGACCCACTAACGGCGTGGCCAAAGCACCAATGAGGAACTGCGCGGCTCCTAGCAGAGCAGAGCCAGAGCCAGAAACTTCGCGGACCTCATTGAGCGCCAGCCCGGTGGTATTGCCCATGGTGAAACCAATGGCAGAGACGAACACAAAAATTACCGCAGCGAGAAGCAGGCTACGCACCTGGAACAGCGCCAGTACCAACAGCAGGACCGTGGAACTGAGCATGACGCTCAAAGCCACCGTAATGGTCCGGCGCAGCGGAACACGGCCCACCAAGCGTGCGGAGACCAGACCGGAGAGTATTAGTCCCACCGCGTTGATGCCAAAACACAGCGCATAGTCTTGAGCACGCAACCCCATCACCGTCTGATAAAGGAACGGTGATGCAGAAACATAGGCCATCATGGCACCAAATGCGAAACCGAATTGGACTAAATAACCGACAAAACGTCGGCGGCTCAGAGCTACTTTTAATGGTGCAAAAAAGTTGCCGGTGGAGCGCGCCGAGATAGCGTGTGTTTCGCGATAGACAACCAGTGCGCCGACAACCATCAGCAGTGCTGCCGCGGCTAGCACCCACAACACCAGGCGGAATCCTCCCAATGCGCCCAAATTAGCCCCTAGAAGGGGTGCCACGGCTGGCGCCACCGCTCCGATGGTCATGAGGATGCTGAAAATTCTTGCGGTCTGCACCCCCTTGGTCGTATCGGCAACGATCGCCTTGGAAATCACCACTCCGGCTGCTCCGCCGAACCCCTGCAACGCGCGTGCAATACTCAATGTTTCCAGCGTCGGAGCGAGCGCGGCTGCTACCGAGGCAAGCACAAATAAGATCGTGCCCCATCGCAAGGGCCGAGCTCGACCTAGACGATCCGAGAGTGCACCCCATAAGAATTGGCCCATCCCCATGCCAACTAAGAAGAATGTCAGCGTGAGCTGGATGGCGGAGGCAGAGGCGGAGAATTCAGCGGTCATTTCTGGAAATGACGGGAGATACATATCCGTGGCTAGCGGGCCCGTGGTGCCAAGAATGATCAGGAGCGCAAAGAGTGGCGGAGTGAGCCGCGAACGTTCTGGTGCTGAAGGCATGAAACTAGTCTATGAGTCTGACCAGCGTTTTAGTTCTCAGGAGAAGTCGACTGACTATCGGCGGGTACCTCTTGTAACGGTCCCGCTGGTTTCGCCGCAAACCAGGTCACCCCGGCGCCGGCGAGCGCTACGCAAAGAATGCCGAGCAACGACAACCAACCAAGCCCTTCGCCAAGGAATAGCCACCCAATGAGTGTCCCCATGGCAGGATCGATGGCAAATAAGGTGCCCACCACACGAGCCGAGGAAATTCGGGCCGCCAGCGTATCGACCAGGTAGGGGATTGCTACACCTATCACGCCGCTCAGTGCCAATAAGCCCCATTGAGGTGCGGAAACTTCCGCCACCTTAGGGATACCAAAAGGGAGTGAAACCAGTGCGGCAATGGACACGGACAATGCTAAAGAACTGACCGAGGAATCATCGGCTTTACCTACTTTTTCTGCCAGCAGTGTGTAGAGCGCAAAGCAAAGACCCGCACCGAGTCCAAAGGCAAAGCCCACCGCATTAAAGTGACCCCCGGGTCCGGCAATGAGAATCACCCCGGCCAGGGCAAGCAAAGCCCAGGCGGCTTCACGCAAGCGCCGAGAGAACACCAAAGCTACTATCGCCGGACCCAGAAAGTCCAGCGTCACGGCAATCCCTAGCGGTAGGTATTCGATTGCCTTATAAAGTAGCAGGTTCATTGCGGCCATCACGACGCCGTAAAAAATGATAGCGGACCAATTTCCGCGGTTCCTTCCGCGCAAGGTTGGCCGCAAAAAAAGCCATAGGACTGCAGCCGCTAAAACCAGACGTAACGAGCTGACTGCGGGGGAGCCTAGAGAATCAAACATGGAAGCCGAAATTGCCGAAGAGCTTTGCACCCCGAGAGAACCAACCAGTACAAATAATGCTGCTCGCCCACCTGCCGGTGGGAGGGTGGCAATCTGTTGTGCGGGCTGAGAATTCATGGCGTGTGGCGTCCTTTTCGAGTTGGCGGAACTCTCTGATTGAAGTGTATGCAGGTCAGTTAGCCAAGAATACGGCGGAAAATTGTCACAATCTGGGTTCAGTTCGTGGCTACGGCCAAGTAAGTGGGTGCAAAATCAACTAAATATGAAAAGATGAATTCATGGTTTTGGCACGATTGATCCTAGGCTTGCTCTGTTTGGCACCGATGACTGGTTATGAGCTCAAGAAACATTTTGACTCCTCCATTAATCACTTCTGGAACGCAGACAAAGCGCAGATCTACCGCACGTTGGCTCAGCTAGTTGATAAGGGCTACGCGACGGTGACCACTGTGGCGCAATCAAACTATCCTGACCGTCAAGAGCATCACATCACCGATGACGGTCGACAGGCGCTGGTTGGATGGCTCTCTGACGGTGCGGCTCAAGGCACCGAGCGGGATCCCTTCATGGGACAGGTATTTTTCGCGGCCGAACTACCCCGCGAAGATATTGATCAGCTGCTGACCGAACGCAGAGTCAAAACGCAGGCAGTTTTAGATGACTATCTCTCCCAACGTGAAGGCATCGACATGCGAGCAGCCGCGGACCGCCGCAGCTTCCTCATGGCCTCCACCCTGGACCATGCAATTCGACAGCAGGCCGCCGAGCTGGAATGGCTTGACGCAGTAATGGAGCATCTGCCATGACATCAGGCAAAGACACCGGTTCCACCGCCAAGAAGTTCAGCAGGGACGCAACCGACTATCCCGAACTACATCCAGCACGTCGTCCCTCCGGAAGAGATAAACCCGCCCAAACGCTGGTTTTTCTGCATGGCGGAAACGTTGGTAATTGGAGCTGGGATCCGCAAGTTCTAGCCTTTGGCGACTTCAACGTGTTGACCTTGCATCTTCCCGCTTTCGGTGCGCGGAGCGAAGAGACTTGGCAGGGATTAGACTCGGCTGCCGATGACGTCGCAGCGCTTATCGCCGATGAGGTCTCCGAAGGCGGGGTGCACCTGGTAGGAATTTCCTTAGGCGGGGTGATTGCCCTGCATGTGGCTGCGCGACATCCAGAACTGGTCGAATCCTTGCTGCTGACAGGTACTCCGGTCACCGGCGTGCCGGCAGCCGCACGCGCAATGAACCGGATGGCGCTGAAACTGATTGGCAGTGAATGGTACTGGCGTTTCCAAGCAGGCGCCTATGGCATGGTGGATGACGAACGTGAGTTGTTCGCCGAACACGGTGTCCTGCTGAAGTCAGAGAATTTACGTGCCATCATGGATGATCTGGATCCCGGCGGACTTCCCGACAACCTGACAAACTACCGTGGGCCGGTGCTGGCATTGGCCGGTGGCAAGGAACCTAAGCATGTGCAGAAGTCTTTCGAGGCTTTGCGCCATGGACTTCCGCAGGCGGTCACTCGGGTTGTGCCGGGCATGCATCACCAATGGAATATTGAAAACCCGCTACTGTTCAATTCGGTAGTGCGGCGATGGATCAGCGATGCGAGCATTCATCAGATTTTGGTAGACCCGCAGGCGGCAAAACCGGAGAAGCCAGCTAAGCCGGCGAAGCCAGCAGGGGCAGAACCAGACGCTGCTGAAGCTAGGCCGCGTCAGGCGGATCCTCAACCTGCGGATCCCCAAGCTAAGCCGGAACTACCGAAACCAAACAAAAGTAAATAGCCATTAATGCAGCTAAGCGCGATGCAGATTCCCCCATAATTCGAATCTGCATCGCGCTTAGCTAGTTTATGGTTAGGCTGCTAGCCATACATCTGGGCCGAAGACCTCATAGTGGATGTGCTCGGCAGGGACACCGGCTGCTAGAGCCTGGCCGCGTACCGCGTGCATGAACGGCAGTGGGCCACACAGGTAGACGTGGCTGTCGACGGTCAGGCTATCGCTGAGATCCATGTAACCGGACTTGGCCTCGATGTGGTCTGGCAGTTCGCCGCGTTCGAACCAGGTGCTCAGCTTGGCCTGCGGCAGCTTGCTCAGCGAATCGATCATTTGCTCACGTAGTGGCCAGGCAGCGTATTCCTGGTCGGCGTGTAATACGGTGACCTTGCGGGTGGAGCCATGTGCTGCCATGGTGCTCAGCGCTGCGGCACTTGGGGTGCAACCGATACCTGCAGTAGCGATCACCAGTGGTGCGCCGGACTCATCAATGGTCAGGTCACCGTAGGGGTTTGAAAGTTCAACGATGTCGCCAACCTTCAGCGAATTGTGCATGACCGGAGTGAACTCGCCATCCACATCAAGCTTCACTGTGACGGTGCGGCGTGCGGTGTTCTCAACATCCCCACTGAGGGTGTACTGGCGTACCTGGCGCAGACCATCGGTCATCGGCATGCGCACCGAAACGAACTGTCCTGCCTTGGCGGTGGAGGCGACAATATCGTCGGCTGGCTCGAAGCTGAAGGTGGCCGAGTTATTGGCCTCTTCGGTGCGCTCAGCGAGCTTCCACTGGCTGTAAACGACATCGTTTGACTGCTGTGAGTAGAGGCCCTTTTCGATCTTGATTAGTGCGTGAGCCATCAGCCAGTAGACCTCGCTCCAGGCATCTGCGATCTCTTGGGTCAGCGCGTCGCCTAAGTCTTCGGCGATGGCGGCGAAGAGGTGCTCGTACACGATGGGGTACTGCTCTTCGACGACACCTAGTGAGGTGTGCTTGTGGGCAATGCGTGCCAACATCGTTTCCGGCAGAGTTTCTGGGGAATTGATCAGGTGGGTGGCGAACACCGCGATGGAGCCGGCCAGAGCTTGCTGCTGGGTTCCGTTTTTCTGGTTCGAGCGGGAGAAGATTCCGTCGAGCAACTGTGGGTGAGCGGCAAAGAGGCGGTCATAGAAGTTGGGGGTGATGCTGGAGATGCGAGCGCCAATGATCGGCAGAGTCGCTTCGATGACTGGGCGGGACTGGGTTGAAAGCATCTTGTCTCCTTGGAAGGTGAATGTATCTTGTATTTGAAATGCAAGATTATGAGTTAAGTTCTACGCCCCGTAGAAGAAGATTGCAAATCGAAGGCCCAGTTATCGGGATTTTACGCTTTGATTAAGCGTTATGACGCACGGTGGGGAAGGGCAGCAGCATGATTGCTGGAGAGTTCTCACAAATATCTGTAACTGATAGAGGGTCTAGTGAAGCGTAAAAAGCTTCTCTGGCGCTCTTCAATGCCGACCGTAAGCGGCACCCTGCCGAGAGCGGACAATTACCTACCGCGTCATGGGATGTGCAGTCGACCACATCTTCGCGCCAGTCCAGCGAGCGCAAGAGTGCACCGACTGAATAGGCTAAACCACGTTCGGTGATTTGCGCACCACCATGGCGACCGCGAGTGACCTCCAGGAGTCCCAAAGTACGTAACTCTACGACTGCCTTGGCCACATGGTTATAGGGGACGCCGACCAGTTCGGAAATCTCACGACTGGTTAATTGGCCGACGCCGGGTGCGCCTAGAACCATCACGGTTCGTAGGCACACGTCGGCGAAAGCACTGAGTTTCATAAACCCAGTCTACTGCTGTGCGTTGGCCCAGATAGATTCGGCGGACTCTGCTGAAGGCTCTTCGAAGGTCCAATCGCCACCAGGCTCGGCTGGCATCGAGTACGGCTGGACGATCGCTAGCGCGGCACCGACCTTGTGCTCAGCGACCACATGGATGGCGTCGCGGTCATCGGCTTCGAGCAAAACATCCGAGGCGATAGCAATCGCTTCGAAGTGGGTTCCTTGCTCGTTCAGGACCTGTACTAGATCCGCAGCCATCGCCTCGGTATCAATGTCAGCATCCGGATCTTCGGGATTGTCCGTGGGTGGAACAGCGATTAAACGCAGTTCAGGCTCGCCATCGGCTTCCTGAGGTTCCAGAGCGATGGCAAAAGGCAGGAAAACACCCTGTTCCTCAAGCTGTTCGCGGGCCACACCTAGTGCGGTGCCCAAAACTTTGTTCAATGCGTCCTTAACGGACTCGTCGAGATCTTCGAGATTCACGGTGTTAACCCCTTAGCTGGTGATGTTTGCTTCACGCACGATTGCTAAAACCGTATCGCGAATTGGTTCGATAATCTGTGCCGTGGCGCCTTCGCCGTTAAAGCGTAGGAAAGGTTCGGTATTTGACGGACGCAAGTTGATCCACCAGCTACCATCCTTGGCAGTAAAGGTGGTGCCATCCAAGGTCGTGACATCCACCGGCTTGTCAGCAAAATACTCCACTACCCGTGCAGTTGCCCCGGCCTTATCTTCAACCTCGGAGTTAATCTCACCGGTAGCAGCATACGGCTCAAATTCCCGGCCCAATTCCGACAGCGGAAGATCCTGACCGCCCAGCGCAGCCAGTACATGCATCGCGGCAAGCATGCCGGTATCCGCATTGTAAAAATCACGGAAATAATAGTGTGCCGAGTGCTCACCACCGAACACCGCGCCCTGGACAGCCATTTCAGCCTTGATAAATGAGTGGCCCACACGGGTCATCACCGCCACGCCACCAGACTTCTCAACAAATTCAGGCACCGCTTTGGAGGTGATCAAGTTGTGGATGATCACCGGATGTTCCTCGCCCTCGGCCTGTACCCGAGCGATTTCACGCACCGCAACCAACGCGGTAATCGCACTTGGCGACAACGGTAAACCACGCTCATCGATGACGAAGCAACGATCCGCGTCCCCATCAAATGCCAGACCCAGATCTGCCCCATGAGCCAGCACAGCGGCCTGCAAATCTTTGAGATTTTCTGGTTCCAGCGGATTCGCCGGGTGATTCGGGAAGGTACCATCAAGCTCAAAATACAACGGGACAATATCCAGCGGTAATCCGGGGAGTACAGTATCGCCAAGCACCGCAGGAGTGGTTAGCCCGCCCATGCCGTTGCCCGCATCCACTACAAGCTTCAGCGGACGAATCGTAGATAAGTCAACTAATTCACGCAGGTAGGCTGCATAGTCTGCCAAGACGTCGCGCTCGCTGATGCGCCCTTGCTCACCGTCGCCAGAGACCGGCAACCCCTCATCGAGGTACTGCTGAGCCAAATCGCGAATATCAAATAGTCCGGTGTCCGAAGAGACCGGACGGGCGCCGGCTTTAGATATCTTAATGCCGTTGTACTGGGCCGGGTTGTGGCTGGCGGTAAACACCACCCCGGCTGCATTGTGCTTGCCAGAAGCAAAATAAAGTTCGTCTGTGGAAATTAGTCCTAGCATCACCACATTCGCGCCACGGTAGGTGGCGCCGCGGGCGAACGCCTGGGCAAAGGTTGTGCTGGTGGGGCGCATATCGCCACCAACCAGGACGTCCTTCCCGGCCAGGGACAACACGTCGACAAAAGCGGCGCCAATGGCCTCGACTGCTTCGGCGTTGATGCTTTCGCCAACTACGCCACGCACGTCATAGGCCTTGAAACTCTGGTTCAGGTCAATTTCTTCACTCACAGCATTCAGACTACCGGTTTGCTGCTGCGAGATGGTGGCGAATGGCCAGTTAGTACATGGGAAATGGCTTACACTTGCCCGCAGTTGTCCCCAATGCGTGCCGTGACGCAAGCCAAACGTCGGCGGATGCTGAAATACTATGAGCATGGAAGCCAACGAGCACAATGATCTGAAGAATCTCGCGCTGCAGAAGTTGCGTGCCCTGGTTCAGCACCCAGAGGCGCAGTTTCACGACGGCCAGTTTGAGGCAATTAGCGCGCTGGTTCAAGAACGCCGTCGGGCGCTGGTGGTGCAACGTACCGGCTGGGGCAAGTCCGCGGTGTATTTCATTTCTTCGTTGTTGCTCCGCCAGCAAGGTTATGGACCGACCCTCATTGTGTCTCCGTTGCTAGCTCTGATGCGTGATCAGGTGGCCGCGGCCGAACGTGCCGGGGTGCGGGCAGCTGCCATTAACTCTGCCAACGTGCTTGAATGGCGCGAAATTCTTTCAAAGCTGGAACGCGATGAAATTGACGTGTTACTGGTCTCTCCAGAGCGACTGAACAATCCCTCTTTCCGTGAGCACCAGCTGCCAATGCTGATGCAACGTCTGGGGCTTCTGGTGATCGATGAAGCGCATTGCATCTCCGATTGGGGTCACGATTTCCGTCCCGACTACCGACGCATCCGCGATTTGATAAATCGCTTGCCGCAGGGACTTCCGGTGCTCGCTACCACCGCAACTGCGAACACACGCGTGGTGCAAGACGTTGCGGAGCAGCTCTCCGGCGGAACGCAGGAAGTCTTCACCTTACGCGGCACGCTTGCCCGAGATTCATTACGGTTAGGCGTACTGCGTTTGCCCTCGCCACGTATGCAATTGGCTTGGTTGCTCAGCCACATCAATGATTTCCATGGTTCAGGCATTATTTACACTTTGACCGTCTCGGCGGCGGAAGATATCGCACGGTTGCTCCGCGATGCCGGTCATCCGGTCGCCGCCTATACCGGACGTACCGACCTAGAAGAACGCGAGAAGCTAGAACAAGCGCTGAAAGCCAATGAAGTGAAAGCCTTGATTGCCACTAGTGCGTTAGGGATGGGATTTGATAAGCCAGACCTGGGATTTGTTATCCATGTCGGAGCGCCCAGTTCACCAGTGGCCTACTATCAGCAGGTAGGCCGTGCGGGTCGTGGAAGTATCGATGCCGACGTTCTGCTGCTGCCAGGACAAGATGATTCCGAAATCTGGGAGTACTTCGCCACCAGTTCCATGCCTGATCAGCAACGCGCGAATCAAGTACTGGAGGCACTGGGGCAAACCGACGGCGCAATGAGTGTTCCAGCACTTGAAAGTGCAGTTAATCTGCGTAGGTCGCCGTTAGAGCTGCTGTTGAAGGTCTTGGCCGTCGATGGGGCGGTGGAACGTGTAGCCGGAGGTTGGATGCGCACCGACATGCCTTGGGCCTACGATGCAGAACGCTACAAGCGTGTGGCACAGAGTCGGGTGCACGAACAGACATTGATGATCGATTATGAGAATACTCGTGGTTGTCGCATGGAATTTCTTACGAAAGCTTTGGATGACCCAAAGTCGGCACCCTGCGGACGTTGCGACAATTGTGCTGGAACGTGGTTCGATGACCACATTCCAGACGAGTCAAAAGACAACGCTCAAGCAGCTCTGGTTCGGGCTGGTGTCCAAATTGAACCTCGCAAACTCTATCCATCAGGGCTACAACGCCTGGGACATTCGCTCAAGGGGAAAATCCCTGTAGATGAGCAATTATCCACCGGCCGTGCGTTGGCGCGACTGACCGACTTGGGCTGGGGCAATAGACTGCGCCAGCTATTCGGTGACCCGGTGGATAATCCAGTTGACCCGGCGATGCTTGAAGCCTGCACCAAGGTGCTGGCCGAATGGAACTGGGAGCAACGACCGGTAGCAGTGTTGGCTATGCCTTCAACCAAACGCCCACAGCTGATTACTTCGCTGGCGCAGGGACTGGCACAGATTGGTCAGCTGCGCTATTTGGGTCAGCTTGAGTACCGTGGGGCTCCACCACAGGGTGGTCCTGGTGGCAACTCTGCATTCCGTATCGCCGCGGTGGCCGATGCATTTGAAATCCCTGCACAAATCGATCAAATGCTGGCTACAGCACCGGGACCGGTGATGCTCGTTGACGATTTGGCTGACTCGCGCTGGTCCTTGGCAATGGCCGGTCGGGCAATACGGATTGCTGGGGCACCGGGTGTTTTGCCTTTCACTCTGGGCATAGCAGGATAATCGCACAGTTAAACAAAGTAGTCTGGAGATATGGAGATCGTCATCTGGTTCGTTGTTGCTATTGCTGTTGTTGCCCTCGGATACTTCTGGCTTCAGTCTGTCCGGAAGAAAAATACGGCACAGATTTCACAAGCCATCAACCGCGAGGCCGCGCAGGAAGCAAATGCGAAGTTGGATGACACCTCTCGCAAGGCGATTTACCGTAACCTCGCTAAAGGCGACGTCATGGGTGCGGTCCAGAACTACCGTGCCGTCACCGGTGACACCGTCAAAAACTGCGTGATTGCCGTGCGTAGCCTTGACGCCTACCCGCAGACTGCTCCGGCCAAGGAACTGCCGGTAGACGAAGCGGAGATTCAGGCGCTTCGTGACAAACTCGAAGCGCAGATCGCCGATTCTGACGACGACTCAGGCGTAGCGACTTCTGGTGCTGTAGCGCCGGACGTTGACCTGGAAAAATCTGATGATCTTTGGGTGGTGCCCGAAGAGTGGAGTAACCAGTTCGGCTCGGAGCAGGAGCAGAATGCCACGCATTTTAAAATGGCATTTGAAGTTGAGGGAGAGTCGCACGAGTTCTCCAGTGAACAGTTGCCGCCGAACGAATACGATCAACTCTTTTCGATGCTGCGGGACGAGAACTTCTCCGGCGCCGCGCAAATCCTTCATGGACACACCGGACTACCGGTTGAAGACCTCGAACGAATGATCTCGACCTCACCGATGGCGGGACAAAGTTCGCATGGAAACGTTGCAGATTTCCGCTTTGAAGGTCAAGGCCCGGAAGGTCCTGTGCACTTCGACGCAGCAGATCTTCCCGAACAAGAACGTGAAGCACTCTTTGATGCCATCGCAGATACTGATCTGGAACGGATGTCAGAGATTATCGTGCGTCACACGCAACTACCTGAAGATATTGTGCAAAATATGCTGCGCACCTTCGTGAAACGCAAAGACTAGGTTTCGTATTGGAACGTTGCTTCGGTAGGGACAGTTGGTTATCGTAAGGGACTACCGGCCTTGTGTCTTCGCTCACGAAAGGAACCTGACCATGGAACCGAGTAATAAGAATACGGACCAGACTGTAGCGCCCATCGGTGATGATGAACATCTGAATGAACAACAAAATGCTGACGTAGCGCGGAAACTGCGCGAAGCGGAAGAACGCATCAAAGAGGTCGCTCATGATGTGGAACGCGGTCTGAAATAAGATTTGAAAACCCCTGAGCTGGTGGCAATTAATGCCGAAGTTTGGGGGTTTATAAGTTAAATCGCCTCTTGGAACCATCTTGGGTGAACTGCCAATAGGAAAAATAAAACCCCCTAGTTTCCTAGGGGGTTTTGGCGGACACGGGGAGATTCGAACTCCCGGTCGAGTTTAACCCCGACACTTCATTAGCAGTGAAGCCCATTCGGCCGCTCTGGCACGTATCCATCCGCTGTTTCCAGCAGAATCTAGCCTACCTGAACATAGCCGAGTGTTCCAAAACGAGGGTGTTAACGTACCTGTCGCCACAGGAATTCGTAGCTAGTAGCTAACATCCTCGCAGTGGAATCATTGTCTGTGGATCCGGCGTGACCGCCAGTCTCTGGCTCATGGTAGCGAACATTGGAGATTCCTAGGTCAATCATCTTTGCGGCCATTTTGCGCGCTTGTGAAGGGCCCACACGGTCATCGGTGGTGGTAGTCCAGATCAGCGATGCAGGGTAGTCCTCAACGGGGTGCGGTTGATCAGTCAATCGATGTAGCGGGGAAAAGGTTCGCACAAACTCCCAGTCTTCGGCGATATCCGGGTCTCCGTACTCAGCAATCCACGAATGCCCGGCAGCGAGCTGGGTGTAACGGCGCATATCAAGCAGTGGTACCCCGCAGGAAATAGCACCAAACAGCTGTGGGTAGCCGGTGATCATATTGCCCATCAACAGACCACCATTGGAGCGGCCGGTGGCCGCGAGGCGTTCACGTTTGGTCACCCCGCGGGTCACTAAGTCTTCGGCAATGGCAGCAAAGTCCTCATAGGCACGGTGTCGCTTTTCGCGTAACGCAGCCCGGTGCCATCCGGGCCCATATTCCCCGCCGCCGCGAATATTTGTCATGACATAAACTGGACGCCGCCCGTTGGCTGAGCGTTTGCTCAACCAGCCAACTCCCATTGCAGGGGAGTATCCCGGAGTCATGCTGTGTTGGAAGCCTCCGTAGCCGTCCATCAATACCGAATTTTCGCCGTCGAGTTGAAGCTGCGCATCGGCTATCTGGAAATATGGAACACGCGTACCATCCTTTGAATGCGCAAAATGTTGGGTCACCGCGAAGCCACTTGCGTCAAATCGTTCTGGTGAACGCTTCAGCACAGTAGCCGGTTCGCCGATAGAACCTCGCAGCAGCGTGGCTGGGGTGGTGAAACCAGTAATAGTCATCCAGTAATCGTCGGCCGTTGCCGTATCCTCATCGTCCACCGCGCTCACCGATACGCTGAGCATCGGGTCCTCCACCGGCAGTGTGGACTGCGCAAAATTTTTGTGCAGGTCAAAGACTAGAATCTGGGCGGCGACATCATGGAGCACCGAGACGAGTAAAAAGTTAGCGGTGAAGTCCAGACCTTGTAAAGAAGTCTTTGCATCTGGGGTGAATACCACTTGTCCGATGCTTCCATTGTCTAAGAAATCAGTAAGGTGACTCAGGGCTAGGGAACCTGCCGGGATCAGCTGGCCCTGATGGGTCCAATCGGTCTGCGGAGCAAAGAGTACCCATTGGCGGTGCAAACTGACCTGAACATCGGTGGGCACATCAATTTTATGGTGGGTTCCGTCGACAATAATGCCGGTGTGGGAGTTGTAAAAGTCGATGGCATCCGTGGTGACAATACGTTCAAAACCCGGAGTTGAGTCGTAATAACAAAACGCCGCCACATGTTCCTGATCAACTTCAAAAACAACGTCGGCGTCAGCTAGCGATGTACCGCGGGTTAGCTCTCGAGCTGTGGAAGCGTAGGTGGAGCGTGTCGTATTGGATTCATCGGTGGCCGAGGTGACAAGTAAGGTGTCTTCGTCGATCCAGCTGGCCGAGGTTTTAGCTACTGCAAGGTCAAAACCGTCCTCGATGAAGTGTAGATTTTCGAGGTCGAATTCACGAATTCTCACCTGATCTCCACCATCGGGGCTCAGCCTAATCAACGCTTTACGGTGGGGTTCGCCAGACGCGGGACGCAGGAATGAAGACCCAGCGAAATGCCACTGTGCACCCTGGGTAGTGGCGTACTGATCCATATCGAGCAGTAGCTCCCAAACAGGGTTCTCGCTGCGGTAGGAGTCCCACGTGGTGCGACGCCAGATCCCTAACCGATGCTCGGCATCACGCCAAAAATTGTAGTAGAAGTCGCCACGTTTGGTGACCATCGCAATGCGATCTGTCGAGTCTAAAACCTTACGAATAGCCTCAACACTCTGGGCGTAGTCTTCATTGTGAAGTTCAGCCTCCGTTCGCTGAGTTTGGGTACGCACCCAAGCCAAAGCGGCAGCATCATGGATGCCCTCGAGCCATGCGTATTGATCTGTCGTTGCCAGAGAATCCGAGGAGATTGAAGTCATAAACACAGTCTATGCATTGGACCGCGGAAGTGAACCGGTCACGTTGTCGGCGGAATGTTCTGAGCCGATCCTACAGAGATGGCCTCGGAGCAGGCACAAGAATTTGCTAGGAGGTAATAATCTTGGAAGGTGAGCATCTTGTCGGAAGAAACCCAGCCGCAGTACAACATCGCTATCATTGGTGCCGGCCCGCGCGGTACCAGCGTCATTGAACGCCTTGCCAAACTGGCCCTCAAGGTGCCTGAACTGGCAACGATGATGCGCGTGACCGTATTTGATCCGTACCGTCCGGGTTCAGGACACGTATGGAGCCCTAAACAGTCTCCGCACTTTCTGATGAATACACCCGCCTCATTCCCTACGGTGGCTCCAGAGCGAGTCCTGACCGAGCCTGGACTGAGCTTCCAGCAGTTCGTTGACAACCATGGCGACGGACATCCACTGGATGAACGGGAAGCTGCAACCTTACGCAACACTCGCCGCGGCACTTATCCTCCACGAGCAATCTACGGATGCTACCTAGAGCACGTATATGACTCCTGTGTTCAGGTATTGGATGCACACCCAAACATTGTGGTGAATTACGTTCGTGCCGAAGTTACCGCGGTTCGACCGCAAGGTATTGGATACCAACTCGAGTACGAGGTCTCGGGTCTTACCAATCACGGTACAGAACAAATAACAGTAGATACGGTAGTCCTGGCCCTAGGTCACCAAAGCTCTGAATTGAACCCTTGGCAAAAGCAGTTACAACGCGCTGCGGAACAGGCAGAAGCTATCTATCTGGCCCCAGCCGTGCCGGCTGACGTCGACTACTCGAATTTCCAAGCAGGGCAGCCTGCACTCCTTCGTGGCATGGGACTTAACTTCTTCGACGGAATGGCCGAGCTGACTCTGGGCCGTGGCGGAATCTTCAAAGTAGTCAGTGATGAGCCCGGGCAACGCTTTGAATACATTGCCTCGGGACAAGAACCACAACTTATTGCAGCGTCGCGTCGCGGAACACCGTATTGGGGCAAACCTGTTGTGGACGAATTCATTCCAGCCGAAATCAGCCTGCGCTTTTTCCATGCCGAGGATCTGATTAGCAAGGTCGTGGAAGCGCGCCGTTCCAACCCTGAAGCCGCCTTGAGCTTCTCCCGACATATCTGGCCGCAGCTGCACCGCGATATCCTATGGGCGTATTACTCGCAATGTGCGAGTGTCGAAGCCACCAACCCGATTGAGAACGCCACAGCATTCCTTGCTGGGTTGGAAGGTATCCTCGAAGCCGAGCACCACGAAGGAAACCAAGTTTGGCTTGGCGAATTACGGACCTATATTGAGCAATTCGCGCAGCTACGCTGGCTAGATATTCCGTCATTAGCTCGACCATTTGACCAGATTGGTTTTGGCTCTCACGAAGAGTATCAGCATGCAGTGCGAGAGTATCTGGCTGGCAACGCTCGGCATAGCACCGGGGGACTGGCAGACCCACTGTCACGGGCGATCATGACGATGAACGCAGGACGCATGCTGATCAAGGATTTGGTCACTAAGGGGATCCTGGACGAACAGTCGCGAATTGAAGAGGTTCAGGCTCACTTCGAACCACTGGTCGAGGGGTTGTCCTCCGGCCCGCCCCTCGAAAGAATCGAACAGCTGCTGGCGCTGTCCCGCGCCTCCCTGGTGCACTTCATCGGGCCGGAGCCAGAATTTGGTTTTGATGATCTGAGTGGCAAATTCACCGCCTCCTCGCCATGGGTCGACACTGACGTTTACGAGGCCAAAGTGTTATGTGAAGCAATGATGCCAGCCAATCGGGTATTACAAAACAACACCGCTCTGATTACTCAACTTCTAGCGGAAAAGGTTGCACGTGCACATACCTGGCGTAATGCCGAAGGTGAGCAGATGACGGGGTCTGGATTTGATGTTATTGGGGAGCCCTATCGGCTCGTCAACGCGCAGGGCTTGGCACACCGCGGAGTATTTGTTCTCGGGTTGCAACTATCATCGGCACAGTGGGGCACCGCCATTGCGGCTCAGGCCGGAGACACCACAGATCCTGCGGCGCAAACCTTGCACGATGCCGAACAAATAGTCATTGAAATCGCGCGTATGGCCGGAGTTAATTTGGAAGAGCTCTTGGCAGGAAGCGCTAAATAAGAAAGTCTGGGCTGGTAGATCATTTGATCTACCAGCCCAGACTGCTACGCGGATGGTAAGAGATTTGAACTCTTGGTACGGGGTTACCGCACACTGGTTTTCAAGACCAGCTCCTTAGGCCGCTCGGACAACCATCCAACCCGAAAAATTATACGCTATGAACAAGCCAAGAGAGGAATCGACTCAGATGAGCAACACGATGAAGTCCTATATTTACGCCAGCGCAGGTGGTCCGGAGGTGCTTGAAAGCCAAACGCGCCCCATCCCAGAGACCGCTGATCACGAGGTATTGATCAAGGTGGCCGCGTTCGGATTGAACCGTGCTGATGTGCAACAACGCAAGGGTGTGTACCCACCGCCGCCAGGAGAAAGCGATATTCCAGGACTCGAAGTTTCTGGCATTATCGCCGGGGTCGGAAAGCAAGTTACCGGATTCGCAGAAGGCGACCATGTAGCGGCGCTGTTGGCCAGTGGAGGATATGCCCAGTACGTGAGCGTGGATGCCTCTCATGTGCTGCCAGTGCCGGAGCAATTAGATCTCACCGAGGCTGGCGGACTACCAGAAGTAGCCTGCACCGTAGTTTCTAATATTTTCCTTGAAGGCGAGCTTAAAGAATCCCAGACACTACTTATCCACGGTGGTTCCGGAGGCATCGGCTCGATGGCTATTCAGTTAGCTAAAGCTGCCGGGGCAACGGTAATAGTTACCGCCTCCTCGGAAGAGAAAATCGCCTACTGCAAGGCCTTGGGAGCTGACGAAGGCATCAACTATCGTGAGGAAGATGTTCTCGAACGCGTGCTCGAGCTGACAGACTCGCGGGGTGTGGACCTCATCCTTGACGTGGTGGGAGCAAAATACTTAGCTATGAATGTTAAGGCGCTCGCCGTCGGAGGACGGCTGGTGATCATTGGCTTGCAAGGTGGGGCGAAAGCCGAACTGGATCTGCGCGCCCTCATGGGTAAGCGTGCTCGTGTCATTGGTACCACGCTTCGTGCCCGGCCAGCAGCGGAAAAAACCGCTATCGTAGCCGAAACCGTGCAACGTCTCGCTCCACTGTTGGACTCAGGAAAACTGAGCTTGAATGTCACCAAAATATTCGATTTCCAAGACGTTGTTTCTGCACATGAATATTTTGATTCAGGAAAACATGTGGGGAAAATTGTAGTTAGAGCTTGATTTACTAATACCGTCTTCGCGTAAAGTAACTCTGTGGTATTACCACGTGACCCGCTCCACAGGGGCGGGTCAGCATCATCACTTTAAACTTACCGAGGAGGTTACTCTTTTATGAGTACCCAGCAAGCACTCCCGCCGGCAGGTGTGGACCCAGAGGTCGTTGAGCGCGAGGATAAGCGTTGGACCCCGCTACGCATCGCGATCTGGGTTGTTATCGCTTTGATTGGCGCCGTGGCCTGGTCCATGCTCGCTTTCTCCCGCGGCGAGACCATCAATGCAATCTGGTTCGTCTTTGCGGCGGTAGCAACGTACCTGATTGCCTACCGTTTCTACGCGAAGTACATCGAACGTAAAATTGCCAAGCCAGATGACTTCCGAGCCACACCAGGCGAATATGTGAACAATGGTCGTGACTTTGTCCCGACCGACCGCCGAGTGCTCTTTGGACACCACTTCGCAGCGATCGCCGGAGCTGGGCCCTTGGTCGGCCCGATCCTTGCTGCTCAGATGGGCTACCTGCCAGGAACCATCTGGATTATCTTGGGCGTTATTCTTGCCGGCGCCGTGCAGGACTACCTAGTCTTGTTCTTCTCCATGCGTCGCGGCGGGCGTTCGCTGGGTCAGATGGCCCGTGAAGAGCTGGGGCTGATCGGTGGTACCGCTGCACTCATTGCGACGCTGGCGATCATGATCATCATCGTGGCAATTTTGGCGCTGGTGGTGGTGAACGCATTGGGCGAATCAGCTTGGGGTGTCTACTCGGTGGGTCTAACTATCCCGATCGCACTGTTCATGGGCATCTACCTACGATTTATCCGGCCAGGCAAGATCCTAGAGATTTCGCTTATCGGTTTTGCCTTGCTGATGTTTGCCATCATCTCTGGCCGTTGGATCGCCGAATCGGCATGGGGAGCTGAATTCTTCCACCTCGAACGAACCACCATCGCTTGGGCGATCATCATTTACGGTGTCATCGCAGCGGTTCTTCCAGTCTGGCTGTTGCTCGCACCGCGCGACTACCTGTCCACCTTCATGAAGATCGGCGTGATCGGTCTGTTGGCCGCGGCGATCATTGTGGTCCGCCCAGAGATCAGCGTTCCAGCATTCTCCGAGTACGCTTCTCGTTCGGATGGACCGGTCGTCTCGGGTTCCTTGTTCCCGTTCTTGTTTGTCACTATTGCCTGTGGTGCGCTCTCCGGATTCCACGCGTTGATCGCTTCGGGAACCACCCCGAAGCTGGTCGAAAAAGAGCGTCAGACGCGCTTCCTCGGTTACGGCGGAATGCTCATGGAATCTATGGTGGCCATCATGGCGCTGGTCGCCGCGATCTCAATTGACCGCGGAATTTACTTCGCCATGAATTCCTCGGCTGCTGCTACTGGTGGCACCGTAGAGACCGCTGTTGCGTTCGTGAACTCCTTAGGTCTGGCCGGTGTCGACTTGATTCCAAGCCAGCTGACCGAACTCGCAGCAAATGTGGGTGAACCATCGGTGGTTTCGCGCACCGGTGGCGCGCCAACGCTCGCCGTGGGCATTGCCGTGATCATGAATCAGTGGTTCGGTGGAGTGGCCATGATGGGCTTCTGGTACCACTTCGCCATCATGTTTGAAGCGCTATTCATTTTGACCGCTGTAGATGCGGGCACACGTGTAGCTCGCTTCATGCTGCAAGACACTATTGGTAACTTCATTCCTAAGTTCAAGGACACGTCGTGGCGTCCCGGAGCCTGGTTATGTACGTTAATCATGGTGGCCGGGTGGGGATATATTCTCATCCTCGGAGTGACTGACCCGCTGGGAGGCATCAATACGTTCTTCCCACTGTTCGGTATCGCTAACCAATTGCTCGCTGCAATCGCCTTGGCCGTGGTGATGACGATCGTTGCCAAGCGTGGCAATTTCAAGCACCTCTGGGTCATTGTGCTGCCACTGGTGTTCACCGTCGTGGTTACTTTTGTTGCCTCGTGGCAAAAGATTTTCTCCCCCGATACCAAGGTGGGCTACTTCGCGAACCACAACGCATTCAAGGACGCCCTGGCTAATGGCGAGACCTCTTTCGGCTCGGCTAAGAACATCGAAGCCATGGAAGCCGTCGTGTATAACACCGGCGTCCAAGGCTGGCTTTCGGTCATCTTCCTGGTGCTCACGGTGATTGTGATCGCCGCTGCCGTTGTTGAAACCATTAAGGCCAAACAACGAGGCGGTGGCGTGAATACCGAGGATCCATATGTAGATTCAAAGATCTTCGCACCACAAGGAATCATTTCCTCGCAAGCTGAAAAAGCTCTTGAAGCACAGTGGAAAAATGTTGCTCCAGAGCCGAACGTAAATCGTGATGGGCACTAGCATGCTCGGACTTCGCGTAAGGCTGGACCAGATGGGGCGCTTTATGGAAGGTGTGCTGGGTGCTGACAAATACCGGCAGTATCTTGAGCATCTCGCCAAAACCCATCCGGACGCGGAGCCGATGTCGGAACGTGAGTTCTGGATTGACTACACCAACTGGCAGGAGCACAACCCGCAAGGGCGTTGCTGCTAACCGGTAAGCCACCTTAGTGAAGGAGCCTTGGAACTCGAAATAATTCGAATTCCAAGGCTCCTTCAGCGTTACTCCATGCCATCGACCGGGAAGATTAGGCGGTGGCCGGTAGTCTGGTACTAGTTTATTTGGTAGCAACCTAGCAAAAAGAGTGTGATGGGTTTTTTCTCGCGTTTACGCGATCAACGTGCAATCAGCCGTGATCTTGGGCAAGGCGTCTGGCGGCGTGCCCACGACAGGTTTGTGCGCTCCTTGGACCGTGTTTTTCAGGTTCTAGAAGGAATCGACGACAACAACCTGTACAACGAAGTTGTCGTGCGCGCTAACGAACTAGCGGACTTGCTCCCGCAGGTGCGCCAGCTGTGCATCGATGCGCAGAAGCTGACTCCCAGCGAGGATGAGCACATCCCGCAGACGACATCTCAAGTACACCGGGCACTGACAAAGTCAGCCAATGACTTGGCAACCACGGCTCAGGTGATTGCGATGATGCGCATGCAAACTAAAGATGGCGAAGAAACTAATTTGAAGCCTGTTGAGCACAGAGCCCAAATCGTTAAAGATGATGTTTCGCAGGCGGCTAAATTGCTTGCTGACGTCAAGTAAAAGAGGGAATCGTGGTGCCGGTCACCCGTCCATCCAGATTCATGCACTAAATTAGTTGCATGATCCAAACTGTTCCACAAACTAATTTCCATGATGGTAACTGCATCGACCAGATCGGCTATGGTGTCTGGAAGGTCGCAGACGCTGAAGCTGAAGTTGCCGTAGGCAAGGCACTAAAAGCCGGTTACCGACACATTGACACCGCACGTATCTACGGAAACGAAGAGGGCGTCGGACGGGCTGTTGCCAGCAGTGGCATCCCGCGTAGTGAAATCTTCGTAACTACCAAAGTCTGGAACTCTGATCAGGGCTACGACAAAACGATCGCCGCAGCCGAGGCTTCTCTAGAGCGGTTGGGGCTGGATTATGTTGATCTGTACCTGATTCACTGGTTACAGCCACAGCGTGGCACCTACGTGGATACCTGGAAGGCTCTGATCCAGCTTCAGAAGGATGAAAAAGCTACCTCCATCGGTGTCTGCAACTTCACCGTTGAGGCGTTAGAAGAACTCTACGAGCAGACCGGTGTGCGTCCGGTGATAAACCAGGTGGAAACCCACCCGTACTTCCCGCAAACCGAACTTCGTGTATATGAAGCTAAACATGGCATCGCGCACGAGTCATGGTCTCCGCTCGGCCACGGCGGGGAATTGCTAACGGACCCAGTCATCGTTGATATCGCCCAGAAGCATCAGGCCAGCGCAGCGCAGGTAGTAATCGCCTGGCACCTCGCCGTGGGTAACGTAGTGATTCCTAAGTCGGTCACCGATTCACGGATCATCGAGAACTTCGAAGCGATTGAGCTGAAACTTGATGACGAAGACCTTGCAGCGATCAATGGTTTAGATCGCGGTGCAGAGGGACGTATCGCTGCGGACCCTGCGGTCTCCGATTTCGAGTAATTCCTAGTCTGTACTACCTTAAGCCAAGGCCTGAACTTCGATCAGAAGTTCAGGCCTTGGCTTTTTCGTTTAACGGTGACGCGGACGCTTCCAAGATCTAACCCGGGGTGCATTCAACCTGGCGACATTAACAAGTGAGCAGTCATCGCCCGACCTGGGTAACGGATCAGTTTAGAGAGACTGCGCATCATTCATGTTGGATCGCTACCTATTTCAAAGAATATAGCACAGAGATCGATTATGATTGAGCTAACCAAACCTACTTAGTCGAAAGATATAAGTTGATAAATAAAAAACCAGGCAACGATACTTTGATCTTTTTCTGGCTAATGATAGCGCTCAGCGTGATCGGATTCCTATTGCAAGCCATTGGCATGCAGCGGTCGTACCAAGACGGCGGCAGCAATATTATGGCGCTTTCTGGCTTCGAAGTCGCCGGGTACGGTTGTTTTTTAGTTTCCTTCATTTTTGGAATCGTTGTAATGCATAAAGTCATCGCAATGATGATCCATTTGGTGCATGCGCGAAGCCGCTAAGCGAAGAGGAAAACGAAAAACCCCGGAACCACATGTTTAACACGGTTCCGGGGTTTTTCATCAGCCGAGCCCCCTGGCGGATTTGAACCGCCGACCTGCTCTTTACGAGGGAGCTGCTCTACCCCTGAGCTAAGGAGGCCGATACCTGTAAACAGGCACCATGTAACTTTATCTGAGTACGTCAGAGATCGTCAAAACGAGTCACGGCTGTGAAGCTTTGATGCTCAGCATCGAGTTCCGTCCTTGGGGGCTTCGCCCTCGACGAGATAGTCCTCCACTGCCTGATCGATACAGTCGTTAGAGCGACCGTAGGCAGTATGTCCGTGCCCTTCATAAGTTAGCAAAGCGGCGTTAGATAGCTGGTTCGACAGCGATTCTGACCACTTGTAAGGGGTGGCAGGATCCTCGGTGGTACCGACGACAAGGATTTTATCTGAGCCCTTTGCCTCTAGCTTCTTAGGGTTACCAGTTGCTGGGTATTCCCATTCTTTGCAATTTAGGGCGTAGTAGGAAAAGTATTTGCCAAGTGTTGGGGCGACGCGCATAAGTTCAGTGGCCTGTGCCTGCATGGTCTCGGGATTCGAATCCATAGGCCGGTCAAGGCAATTGATCGCAACAAAGGCTTCATCAGCGTTTGAGGTGTACACACCATCTTGGTCTCGGCTGCTGGAAAGATCTGAAAAAGACAGGATCGGGTCAACATTGCCGGACATAGCTTCGGTCATGGCGGTGCTCAGCGTTGGCCAGCTGGAGTTGTCGTAGAGCGGAATGATGAACCCATTGACGAAGTCGATGATGGGAACAGTTCGTCCATCGCTGGATACTAGCGGCTCATTTTCAATCTGGGTAAAGAAAAGCTGCAACTGCATCTTGGCTTCTTCAAGCGTTCCGTCGAAGGGGCACTGCTCGCCGTCCAAACAACTTTGAAGCCAAGCATCGATTTCTCCTTCAAAGCCGATTGCTTGTTCTTTATCTAGCTCTGCCGTAGTAATCGTTGGATCCATCGCGCCGTCTAGAACTAAACTACCCACACGTTGCGGAAAGAGATCTGCGTAGGTAGCACCAAGGAATGTGCCATAAGAAAAGCCGAGATAATCTAGTTTTTCGTTCCCCAGCACTGCGCGAATGATATCTAAATCCTTGGCTGCGGAGACGGTATCAACATGTCCAAGGAGATCGCCAGTACCTTGTGCGCAGTCCTTGGCATAATCTTTACTCTGCGCAACTAGCTCTTCGCGGTCTTCGGGGACCCACGCTCGCAAATTCTCTTGCCGGCTCTGGTCTTTCTCCTCATTCGTTTCGCACTGAACAGGGGAGCTTTCGCCCACTCCACGAGGGTCGAACCCGACGGTGTTAAATTCGCGCTTAACCTTATCGCTAAAAATGTAGGGTGCTGTTTCGGTGAGCATTTCCATTCCAGATATGCCTGGGCCACCCGGGTTGATCAGAAGATTTCGCTTTGCGCCCTCGGATACGCGACGGTTGAGCGCCAGATCAATGTTCTGATCCTCAGGGTTGGCGTAGTCCAAAGGGACCTGAATCGTTGCGCACTCGACCCCGTTTTCGCAGGGCTCCCAGTGGATGTCCTGCTCGTAGTACGTGGCTAAGGCGCCTTGGTCTTGTGGAGAAGCGCTAGGTTGATTTTGAGACACAGAAGTTTCGGACGTGCTGTTAGTCGGCTCGCCTCCGGCACAGGAAACCAAAGCGAGGGACAGGACTGCGCCGGCGGACGCTGAGCGGAGCAATGAAGAGCGTGCAGGCACTGTTGCGTCTCCTGAGTAGAAGGAATGTGAGAAATGAGTGGTGGAAGGCCTAGCGGCGTCCCGGTTTAGGGAGCAACCGGGCCATCAGGGCTTCTAGCGCAATAAGTTGATTGACGTTGGCAGCCAGTCGTTGTCGGGTTTCGTTAATGGCGTCCAGCTGGGCCAGGGTCTTTTCGCTGCGTTGGGAAGCAGCATAAGGCTCTAGCTTGTCTCGCAGATGTTCGTTGATTAACTCAATCCCCGAATGTAGTTGCAAGCTGAGTACATCTCGGAAAAAAGTGGTCAAATCTATCAGCGTCCGGTCAAGCGCATCAAAAGTGGCACGCCTGGCGAAGCGTTTGGCGTTTTCTTCTAAAGATTTAAACTGGCTACGTAATCCAGGCGGAATATTTTCGTCTTCACCCAACCCATTTGCATGGCGTAATTCTGCCATTTGAGCGTTGAGTTGGGAACCGGTCATTGCCTCGGCTTGTTCACTGGACAGAGCCGAGATATCTGAGGCGGCAGCCATTGCTTGAGGAAGAGTAGAAAGCCGCAGTGGCAGTGTGACAACCTTTTCGCGGCGCTCACGAGCATTTTCGTCACGAGCCAGCAGACGCGCTACGCCGATATGCGATTGTGAAACACGTGCCGCAAACTGTGCCATCTGCGGGTCTAGACCATCACGTCGAACTAAGAGGTCTGCTACGTCAGCGGCTGAGGGCACCGACAGATTAACGGCTCGACAGCGAGAACGAATGGTGACCAGAACGTCAGCAGGTGAGGGGGCGCAGAGAATCCAGATCATCATTGCTGGCGGCTCTTCAATCGCCTTCAGCAGAACATTCGTCGTTCGCTCAGTCATCCGGTCAGCATCTTCAATGATGATGATGCGCCACTTACCTTTTCCCGCGCGTTCTTGGGCACGGGTAATCAAATGACGGACATCTTCGATCTGGTAGGCGACCTTATTCGTCGACACAAAGGACACGTCAGGGTGATTGCCGGCCATGACCTGCTTGCAGGCTTCGCACTGACCGCAGCCAGCTGGAGTCTGGGTGCACTGCAGCGCCGCAGCAAACGCTCGCGCCGCGGTGGTTCGTCCGGAACCCGGCGGGCCGGTCACCAGCCACGCATGAGTCGGGTTTCCCTGATCTACTTCGGCTATCAGTGAGTCGGCCACTCGCTGTTGGCCGGCGAGCTCGGCAAAGACCGGCCGGCTCACAGCAAGCCTGCAAGGTGCGTAGTTATTTGCTCTTGGAGCTGCGCAATTCCGCCGGTGGCATCAATAATCAAGTAGCGCTGCGAGTCCTTCGCTGCCAGTTCCAAGAACGCGTTGCGGATACGCTCATGAAATTCATCCGGCTCGGCTTCCAGCCGATCGGCCTGCTCCACTCCGTCGGTAGCTGCGATTCGCCGAGCTCGGCCATCAGCAGCGGAAATATCCAGGATAATCGTGACATCTGGTTTCAGCCCTGAGGTAGCAAAATCATTGATGGAGGCGACGGCATCAAAGCCGAGCGCTCGTCCCATTCCCTGATAAGCCAATGAGGAATCGACAAAGCGATCACAGATGACGTGAGTCCCGGATTCTAGCTTTGGCTCTATGAGCTGTTGTACGTGGGCCGCGCGCGCAGCGGCATACATCAGTGCTTCGGTCCGCGAATCAATCTCGCCGTGACCATGCTCAAGCACTAAAGAACGTAACTTCTCACCGATTTGGGTGCCACCTGGCTCCCTGGTGGTGGCTACGCGGGAGCCACGATTTTCCAACCACTGGCGGGTCATGTCCACTTGAGTGGATTTGCCGGCACCGTCGCCGCCTTCAAAGACGATGAACAGGCCACGCTGGGATGCAGTCGAATCGATACTCACCCCTCTACCCTAGCTAACATGGCCGAGTAAAAAGGTACTTTAGCGGGGCCACCGAGCTAAGAGTGACGAACAAGCCGAGTCATAACCTGTGCTTCGCGCGTTAACGCTTGTGCGATGCCGTGGGTGACGGGCGTAATCTGGTGCTCATGAGTCAACAGCAAGATCTTTCCACACCAACGCCATCATGGGACCCCAAGACACTGATCGTCGCCGGGGGACGCCCTGCGCACACAAACGATGGTCCGGTCAATCATCCGATTACCTTCACCTCGACCTATCACTCGCATGGTTTGGCTGGTGCGGGAGATCGTGTCTATGCAAGATTTTCGAACCCCAGCTGGGATCCTTTCGAGGAAGTATTAGGCCAGCTAGAGCAGGCAGACTATCCGGCGTTAGTCTTTTCCTCTGGGATGGCGGCCATCTCCGCGGCGCTGACCCTGGTCCCCGAGGGCGGCGTGCTTGTATTACCAAAACATTCGTATAACGGATCACTGGGCTTGAGTGCCGAACTGCAAGCCGCAGGCCGTTTCACCGTCCGTCCGGTTGATGTCGCTGATACCGATGAGGTGCTCCGCGCGATCAGCGGTGCCGACGTGCTCTGGTTGGAATCTCCCACCAACCCGATGCTGGAAGTTGCGGATCTTCCTGCCCTGTTGGCTGCAGCGAGGGCCGCAGGAGTGTTGAGCATTGTGGATAACACCTTCGCTACACCCCTGCTGCAACAGCCGTTGACCCTGGGCGCGGATCTAGTAGTCCATTCGGTGACTAAGTATCTTTCGGGGCATTCGGATTTGATCCTCGGCGCGGTGGTCACCTGCGATGAACAATTGCGCAGCAAACTCCATGGGCACCGCACCCTGCACGGCGCTATTGCCTCGCCGATGGATGTCTTCTTGGCCTTGCGTGGTGTGCGCACGCTCTCGGTGCGAATCGAACGGTCTCAGGCAAACAGCCAGATCTTGGCCGAGCGCCTCGCAGAGCATTCAAAGGTGACCTCCGTGCGGTATCCGGGGCTGCCCACGGACCCCGGACATCAGCGTGCTACCGAGCAGATGAGTGGTTACGGATCGGTGATTTCCTTTACTGTAGGCACAACGTCCGCAGATGCGGACAAGCTCATCAATGCCCTTGCGTTAATTACCGGAGCTACCTCACTGGGCGGAGTAGAAACTCTTGCCGAGCGCAGAGCCCGCCATGCCAATGAGCCTGACAGCGTTCCTGACAATTTGATTCGCCTCTCGGTAGGCATCGAGGCGGTCGAAGACTTGTGGCTGGATCTGCACCAAGCCTTGGAACTGATCTGAAGACTCGCGCAATAGTGGTTGCCGTGTCTACCTGCACAAAAGGTAGAGTGTAGATATGGGCTTAGCATTATTAATTGAGGCGTACATGATGTATGCGCTCAGCATTGTTGTTGGCATAATCGCCATCTGGGCATTAGCTGATTGTGTACGTCACCAGGCGGCGCGCTACACCCAAGAAGGTAAGCGCACCAAAGGCTGGTGGATGGCATTGACCGGTGGTGCCACGATCATTTCGGTACTTACCGTGATCTCCGGCCCGGCTAGCAGTGGGGGGTTCCTTCAACTGATCTCCGCCTGTGTCGCCTGCGTGTACCTTGCTGACGTCAAGCCCGCGGTGAGTGGCCAGAGCGGTAACTGGTACAACTAAGCTAAGCCGCGCAGATGACACTTTTAGCACCCCGGACTTCGCCAGATGAAGTTCGGGGTGTTGTTTTTTGCGCGACGGCTTAACTTTCGCGCGGTAGTAGTGTGCGATTGGCTAGGATGGAGACTATGACCCATACTTTGATCTTGCTTCGCCACGGGCAGAGCGAATGGAACGAAAAGAACCTGTTCACCGGATGGTACGACGTGAACCTAACTGCCAAGGGTCGCGCCGAAGCCGCACGTGGCGGCGAACTGCTGGCCGAGGCCGGTTACAAGCCTGAGGTACTGCATACCTCGCTGCTGACCCGTGCGATCACCACCGCCAACCTCGCGCTTGAGGCTGCCGGACGCGGGTGGATCCCAGTACACCGTGACTGGCGTCTGAACGAACGTCACTACGGTGCATTGCAGGGCAAGGATAAGGCGCAGACTTTGGCCGAGTTCGGCGAAGAGCAGTTCATGCAGTGGCGTCGTAGCTACGACACTCCGCCACCGGCCTTGGACGATGCCTCGGAATTCAGCCAGGCAAACGATGAGCGCTACGCCGAACTAGGCGAGAACGCTCCACGCACCGAATGCCTCAAGGACGTACTTGAGCGGATGCTTCCGTACTGGGAAAACGAGATCAAGTCTGACCTGTCCGCAGGGAAAACCGTCTTAGTCACGGCGCACGGCAACTCGTTGCGCGCGTTAGTTAAGCACCTGGACGGAATCAGCGACGAGGCCATCGCCGGTGTGAATATTCCTACCGGTATCCCACTGGTTTATGAATTGGATGAAAACTTCCAGCCAATCACCGCTGGTGGAACTTATCTGGACCCAGATGCTGCTGCCGATGCGATCAAGGCCGTAGCGAATCAGGGCCGTAAGTAGTCCTTAGTGAATTTTTCCGAGGCGGACTGGTGCTCTCATATTTCTTGAATGCGCCGGTCCGCCTCGTTGTTTCTTAAGCCTAAAATCCAAATGAATGACAGGCTGTGAGCGAAACAACGCCACACGATTGTGTTTCTGGTATTAGTATGCTGTAATCTCCTATTTCGAATAGGCTCAATGGCTCACGTTAGGAATGCAATTCGTGGCAACTGATTACGATGAAGTCCGCCCGGACGTTGCCGAGGCGCGTAAGGCTTCTCTAGACGCGGTTAAGTCCGCAAACGCACCAGACGCCAAGAGCGTCGTGAGCGAGCTCGACGAGGCCGATCACACCGACGGTATGGACCTGCCAGGTGCAGACCTGTCCAACGAGGAACTAACCGTTACGGTTGTTCCGCAGAAGGAAGACGAGTTCATCTGTGGCTCGTGCTTCTTGATTCGTCACCGCTCACAGCTAGTTCGTGAAGAGGGCAACGTAGGTTTCTGCGTTGAGTGCGAAGGGTAATACCCAATCTTGATGCTGGTCCACTCCTTGTGGCCCAGCAGCAGTTAGGGGGTGGTGCATCTACTGTGCACCACCCCCTAATGTTTTAAGCCGCTGAATCGGCCAGCTGAGAAGACGCAGCCTTAGGCGTTGACCATTCCAGCACTCAATGCCGTGCCATCGACGCGTAGACCCTGCGCGGGCAACGGAGTGGCTAATAGGGCGCCGGGCTGGGAAATGGACCTACACGACCTTAAGGGCGCATATCTTGAAGATAGCCATGGTCATCTTTTGCAATCTACTTTCCCTACGGCGCGCAACGGACAAAACAAACGGCGGTGCAGGTTATCGGAATGAACCGAAAGCATGCACCGCCGTTGAATTTTATGGACCAAATGAATTGAGTTTAAAACTCGGCTGGATCCCATTCGCCGGTTACTAGGTAGGTCACCTTGCGGGCTACAGATACCCCGTGATCACCGAACCGTTCAAGGTAGCGGCTGGTCAGCGAGACATCTACCGTGGTTGGCGCCGTGGCATCCCAGGATTCGTCAGCGATCACGGTGAACACGCTGGCGTGCAACCCGTCCAGCTTGTGGTTCAATTCAATGATTTCCCTTGCGATCGCCAGATCGCGGGTATCAAGCAGACGCCCGACTTCCTTGGCAATCTGAATATCTACCTCCGCCATCTGTGCGAAGGTCTCAGAAATCCGCTCCGGGATTGCGTGATTAGGGAAGCGCAGTCGGGTTAGCTGAGCTAAGTGCCGTGCGAGGTCGCCCATGCGCTCCAGTGAAGCGCTCATGCGCAACGAGCCAACAATCATGCGCAGGTCCGAGGCCACCGGCCCCTGCAAAGCGAGGGTGTCGATGGCGCGCTCGTCGAGCTGATTCTGCAGGAAGTCGATTTTCGCGTCTGCTGCGATGACTTCCTGTGCCAGATCAACGTCGGCATTGGCCAGTGAATCCCAAGCGCGGTCCATGGCGATGGCCACCAACCGGGACATTTCGATCAGCTCTTCGCCGATTTGCTGCAGATCTGCCTGAAATACCTTACGCATTGAAGGTCCTTTCGAGTTACGGAATCCTATGCCCCTGTTTTTGGGCATGGCGGAGGGTCTGCTTCCACCTTGCCAGCGGGTTATTAACGAATATCCCACGGAAAGTGAACGTTTGGTGAACAGCCTACAGAAAAGCGCTAATTAGCGTCATTTGGAACCTTCACCACGTGTCATGGAAGCTAGTCTAATAATGTGAACGAAGTGATTTCGACCCTGCTCGCCGGCCTGATCGGTTTAGCCTTGGGACTAGTTGGGCTGGCCGCCTACCGCTTTTCGCAGCGGCGTGCCTCCGGACTTCCCGATGTTGACGAACCGATACTGCCCGAAGGTGCCGCCTCGGTACTCTCGGTCATTGGCCGCGCGTTTGTGATCCTGGATGACGTGGACGGCGTGGTTCGTGCCAACCCCGCTTCCTATGCTTATGGGCTGGTACGCGGGCACACACTGGTCCATGAGGAACTTTCCACGTTAGTGCGTCAGGTACGCGCCGATGGGGTCATTGCCGAAAGTCAATATGAGTTGCAACGTGCCACCTTGGGCGCCGGACAGCTAATCGTGCATGTACGCGTGGCCCCGCTAGGCGAGGAATACATCCTGCTGCTGGCCGATGACCGCACCGATATCACCCGCACCGAGGCGATGCGTAACGACTTTGTAGCGAACGTATCCCACGAGCTGAAAACCCCGGTCGGTGCGATGTCGTTGCTGGCCGAGGCGATCAATGACGGCGCGGATGACCCGGTTGCGGTACGCCGTTTCTCTACCCGTATGCAAAAGGAATCAAAACGCTTGGCAGCTTTGGTCCAGGACATTATCGAATTGTCCCGGCTGCAGTCCAGTGATTCGATCCTGCACGGTGAAGACGTAGCGATCGAATCGGTGATCAGCGAGGCAGTTGACCGCAATAAGCTACTGGCCGAGGAAAAGGGTATCAGCATTACCGTGGGCGGGAAGCTCGACGTGGCAATCCACGGCGACGGCGATCTGCTGATGACTGCCCTGCGTAACCTGATCGATAACGCGATCCGTTACTCGCCGCCAAATACTACCGTCGGGGTTGGGCTGCGTCAGCGCGATGGATATGCACAGATTTCGGTTACCGACCAGGGCCCTGGGATCTCCGCCGAGGAGCAGGAACGCGTTTTTGAACGTTTCTACCGGGTGGATGGTGCGCGTTCGAGGCAAACCGGCGGCACCGGCCTAGGGTTGAGCATCGTCAAGCACGTCCTGGCAAACCATGGCGGCGAAGTGTCGTTGTGGTCGCAGCCCGGACAGGGATCCACGTTCACACTCAGACTTCCCATAGTGGATGAAGAAGGGGCCGAGCCCTCGGAATTGGCCACCGATACGACGAATGATAAAGCGAGCGCCACGAGTGTGGCGGATCGTGAAGGAGAACGCCGATGACCCGCATTTTGATCGTCGAGGACGAAGAGTCGCTCTCGGACCCACTTTCCTACCTGTTGGAACGTGAAGGTTTTGAGGTGCGCATCGCCGACGACGGTATTGTGGCTGTCACCGATTTTGAGCGCCACGGCGCCGATTTGGTGCTGCTTGACTTGATGCTTCCCGGACAACCGGGCACCGAGGTGATTCGGCAGATCCGCGCCACCAGCCAGGTCCCTGTCATCATGCTCACCGCTAAGGATTCGGAAATCGACAAGGTGGTGGGACTTGAGCTCGGCGCGGATGACTACGTCACCAAGCCGTACTCCTCACGTGAACTTCTGGCTCGCATCCGTGCGGTGCTTCGCCGGCAAGGCGAGGCCGAAGAATTGATCACCAATGTGGTCACCGCCGGCCCGGTACGCATGGATGTTGAACGCCATGTGGTCTCGGTGAGCAATACCGAGGTAGCTATGCCTTTGAAAGAGTTTGAGCTGCTAGAAATGCTGCTGCGCAATGCCGGCCGGGTGCTGACCCGTGGTCAGCTCATCGACCGTGTGTGGGGCAGCGATTATGTGGGAGACACTAAAACTCTTGACGTGCATGTGAAGCGACTGCGTTCGAAGATTGAGGCGGATCCGGCAATCCCGGAACACCTGGTTACCGTGCGTGGGCTCGGCTATAAGTTCGTAGCCTAAACAGCTAGAGCAACACCGGGAAACAGCAAAGGCTTCGGTCCTCGACCGATTCACTCTCAGGAGGGAATCGTCGAAGGCCGAAGCCTTTATTTATTGCTTGAGTTGCTTAGTGGCCCGAGGTTGACTCGTGCTCGACCGGCTTCAGGTGCTCGGTCGTTGCTGAATCGTAACCGCCGGGAACGAAGTCGCGGTATTCGGCGAGGGTTCCATCGACAACTGGAACGCTGAAGTTAACGTTTTTGCCGGCTGCGGTGAAGGTAGTCTCTGCGTGCTCACCTGGTTTGACGCCCAGTGCGGAGATGACCTTCTCGTTCTTGTCATCTTCCAGCTTGACGACCTGCTTGGCAGGAACGTCGATGCTCACGGCGGCGGCCGAACCGGCCTTGATCTGCACGCTGACTGCGCTATCTGAATCGTTGACTACCGATCCGATGAGGCGGGCCTTGGAATCGTCGGCGTTTGCGACGAACATCAGGTTGCGAACCTCGGCATTGGCAACATCAACATGGATGCCGTCGGATGCGTTGTACTGGTCAGTAGTCGACTGCTGGTTGATGGCGCCACAGCTGGTGACACCGAATGCCAGGGCAGCCACGGCTAGGGACGTAGCAATACGACGTCCAGCGGTCATGCGTGCGGTGATCACGGCACTAACTCCTCGGTGAGAATAATGAGTTGCGGATTCGCGGCCGTTTTCGGTGTTCCGCGCCCAAGGCGCAGGGGAACACGAAGACCACGACTGGTACTAAGCCTAACCGTAATTCGCTCTAGAACGTGATTTAGCGACGTGCAACACATTGATTTCGACAAGTTGTAGTAGGTTGTTGCGGTTTGTGGGAAAGGGGTGGTCCGCTCAACCTGTTAACTTCATACCACGTTTCTCCCGCAAGTGGAAGAGGTTCTTCCGCGTCTTTTCGCGGTTATTTGGGCCATAGTGAAGATTTTCGCAAGCCTGCCCGTGGTAGACTGGGAGGTGGGAAAGGGGTTTATTCACATGGTTTTTGAGGTTGGCGAGACTGTTGTCTACCCGCACCACGGCGCGGCAATGATCGAAGAGATCAAAATGCGCAAGATCAAGGGCGAAGAGAAAATGTATCTCAAGCTCAAGGTGGCTCAGGGCGACCTGACCATTGAGGTTCCAGCTGAGAACGTTGATCTGGTTGGCGTGCGTGACGTGGTAGGTCAGGAAGGCTTGGACCATGTGTTCGATGTCCTTCGTGCTGAATTTACTGAAGAGCCGACCAACTGGTCGCGCCGCTACAAGGCAAACTTGGAAAAGCTTGCCTCCGGTGATGTCATCAAGGTGGCAGAGGTCGTTCGCGATCTTTGGCGTCGAGAGAATGACCGTGGCCTGTCCGCAGGCGAAAAGCGTATGCTCTCCAAAGCCCGTCAGGTATTGATCAGTGAATTGGCTCTGGCCAAGGACCTGGATGAGACCAAGGCAGAAGTTCTACTGGACGAAGTTTTGGCTTCCGCCTAAATTTTGTGGAGTCAGTAGCAGCAGAAGCTAAAAGACAAGTAACCGTGGGACGCCGTAAAGCGACCCACGGTTTAGTCATTTAATCAGTTCCGCGTTGCGCGATAGGCTGAGCCTCGTGAGCGAGCAACAAGAACAACCCGTAGCAGTAATCCTCGTGGCCGCAGGGACGGGAACCCGGCTAGGAGCCGGGATGCCTAAAGCGTTAGTCCAGGTGCGCGGAAAATCTTTAGCCGAGCACGCCTTGGACACCATGCTCCGTGTTCCACGGATCAAAGAAATTATCGTCGTGGTACCCCCGGACGATTCCCGGCTAACCGAGAAGCTGTCGGGTTATCCGCAGGTGGTGCGCACGGTCACCGGTGGAAGCAGTCGTGCTGCGTCGGTGCGTAAGGGGCTTGCCGAGGTGAGCACGGATGTCAGCTACATTCTGGTGCATGACGCAGCCCGGGCCTTCGCACCCGTGGCCCAATATGACTCAATCCTTGCTGAACTGGATAAGCCCGGTGTGCAAGCGGTCATCCCTGCATTGGCGGTGACAGACACCATCAGTGTGGTGGCCAGCGACCCAGAGACCGACAGCCAGATCCTGGTTCAGACCCCGGACCGCAGTACTCTGCGTGCAGTACAAACTCCGCAAGGGTTCGCTGCGCGAACGCTGCTGGAAGCTCACTCACGGTTAGATCACTACAGTCTTAAAGATTTAGAGCGAGTCACAGACGATGCGTCGATTGTTCGGGATTGTGACATCGCAGTACATATCGTTCCCGGCGACGCCCGCTCACTCAAGGTCACCCACCCTGAGGATCTCGATGCGGTCAACCGGCTGTTTGAGACAGCACCGCGGAATCAACTGGAGCAAAATATGGTCATCCCACGTATCGGCAATGGCATCGATGTTCACGCGGTCAGCAGCGATCCGACACGACAAATGTGGCTTGCGGGGCTTTTCTTCCCTGATGACATTGGGTTATCCGGGCATTCCGATGGGGATGCGGTAGCTCACGCAGCCTGCGACGCCTTGTTCTCCGCCAGCGGTATAGGTGATCTAGGCACTCACTTCGGGGTGGATCGACCAGAATTTGCTGGTGCCAGCGGTGTGAGCCTGCTTGCAGAAGCGGCCCGGCTAGTTCGCGAGGCCGGATTCGAAATCGGGAACGTCGCAGTACAGTTTGTGGCCCGACGTCCACGCTTCGCTGCCCGCCGCGAAGAAGCAAACCAATTGCTTTCCGACGTGCTCGGTGCTCCGGTGAGTGTCACGGCAACAACCAGCGACGGATTGGGTTACGAAGGCGAAGGAATCGGGGTCACCGCATATGCCACCGCACTGGTCTATCCGGTGCTCTCAGAGGGCGAGTAGTCAACACGTCGGTGCGTTCCTTATCGCATCCCTGCACAACCATGAGTTTCTTCGGATAACCTTAAAGATGTGAGCCTGCGATTTTATGACACCAAGACTGCGTCCGTACGAGACTTTAAGCCGTTAACCGACGGCGAAGTGAAGCTGTACTACTGTGGCGCAACCGTGCAGGGAATGCCGCACGTAGGTCACGTGCGTAGCGCTATTGCCTATGACATCTTGGTGCGTTGGCTCGAATACCGTGGATATAAGGTCACCACGGTGCGTAACGTGACGGATATCGATGACAAGATTCTGGAGAAATCGGCAAACTCCTTTGCCGAAGGTTTCACCGCTGACCAGTATTACCAGCCAAGCGAAGCTTGGTACGCGCTGGCCTACCGCTTTGAACAAGAATTTGCTAACGCTTATGCGGCACTTGGGGTACGCAGGCCAACTTACGAGCCACGTGCGACCGGGCATATCACGGAAATGCATGAGCTGATCGAAACGTTGATCTCCCGGGGGCATGCTTACCCGGCGACCGATCTCTCCGGAGATGTGTACTTCGACGTGCGTTCCTTCGAAGCCTACGGTTCATTGACCCGACAGAAGATCGATGACATGCAGGCTGCCGCCGACGCAGATCCGCGTGGCAAGCGGGACCCGCGTGACTTCGCCCTATGGAAGGGGCATAAGGAAAGCGACCCCATCACCGCATCATGGACCAGTCCATGGGGACGAGGACGTCCCGGATGGCACTTGGAATGCTCGGCCATGGCGGCTAAATATCTTGGTACGCACTTCGACATTCATGGTGGGGGACTAGACCTACGCTTCCCGCATCACGAAAATGAGTTGGCGCAGTCAACTGCCGCCGGCCAAGGGTTTGCCAACTACTGGATGCACAACGGCATGGTCACCTATGCCGGAGAAAAGATGAGCAAGTCCATTGGCAACACGATTTCTCCGGAAGAAATGTTGCAGTTGGCTGAAGCCCGAGTCGTTCGATACTTCCTGGGCCAGGCTCAGTACCGTTCACAGTTGGATTACCGCCCAGATTCGCTGACCGAGGCCGCCGCCGCGGTAGAACGTATCGATACGTTCATTTCCAACGCTAACTACCGGGCCGCAAACAGCGGTAGCGCGGTGCAAGCAACCACGGTGCCTGAAGCTTTCGGTGCCGCCATGGATGATGACCTCAACGTGCCGATGGCGCTGGCCGCATTGCATGAAGCGGTCCGTCGCGGAAATGCCGGGCTGGATGCGGACGATGACGCAATCGTGTTCGAATCCCTCGGCCAGGTGCTGGCCATGACTGAAGTTCTAGGACTCGACGATGCACGAAGCAGCTCAAACGCTGAGCACAGCGCGGAAGCGGAAGCACTAGACACTTTGATTCAAGCGCAACTAGCGGAGCGAACCCAAGCGCGTGCAGCGAAAGACTGGGCGCGTTCGGATGCTATCCGCGACGCCCTAGCTTCCGCAGGTATTACCGTGGCTGATTCAGCCGACGGTGCCCGCTGGACCCTGACCAAATAACCGCACCCGCGGCCAAAATAAGAATTCATAACAAAGGACAGATCAAATGAGTACTCCTCAAGAACGCGCGGGAGCGGTTCGCAAGGGCAAAAAGGGCCCAACTAAGGGCAGTGGCGGCAAAGGCCGCCGCTCCCTAGAGGGCAAGGGCCCCACCCCGAAAGCCGAGGATCGTCCTTACCACAAGGCTTACCGCACCAAGGAGCTGGCCGAACGCGCTGCAAACAAGCGCACCGCAGCTAAGCGCAACGACCGCATCAAGGTTAATGCGGAAATGGTGACCGGCCGTAACTCGGTTGTTGAAGCTCTGCGCGCTGGAATTCCGGCGAAGGCGCTGCACGTTGCAATTCGTATCGAGGTTGATGACCGCGTACGTGAGTCATTGAAGCTTGCTAACGAGCTTGGTATCCCATTGATGGAAGCCAACAAGGTAGAACTTGAGCGGATGACCGACGGTGCAATCCACCAGGGCCTCGCCCTGCAGATCCCGCCGTATGAATACAAGGACGCTGTACAGCTGGCACAGAAATCCGTGAAGGATTATGCCCGCGGCTACAAGCGCACCCAGCCACTGTTCATTGCTCTGGACGGAATTACCGATCCACGCAACCTTGGCGCCATCATTCGTTCCGCCTCGGCCTTCGGCGCTGATGGCGTGATCATCCCAGAACGTCGCAGTGTCGGGATGACTGCTTCTGCTTGGAAGACCAGTGCTGGTGCAGCGGTACGAGTACCAGTTGCTAAGTGCAGCAACCTGACCAATGCCTTGAAAGAAATCAAGTCTGCCGGAATCTTCGTGATTGGCCTGGACGCCGGCGGCAATATGGATCTGCCAAATCTGGAACTAGCCACCGGTCCACTTTGCATCGTTGTCGGTTCCGAAGGTAAGGGCCTGTCCCGTTTGGTTCGCGAAAACTGCGATGCGATCGTTTCGATTCCTATCGACTCTGCGATGGAGTCATTGAACGCTTCGATGGCTGTGGGCATCTCGCTCTACGAGGTTTCTCGTTTGCGTAACGCCGAAAGCAAGTAGGCACATAAATTACCGTTGGGCTGGTTTCCCCGTCATTTGGCGGAGAAACCAGCCCAACTACTTTAAGCGTGAGCTGGTTCATAAGGTTGTTTTTTGCCGATTGAGGCAATCTCAAAGGTGTAATGCGCAAGAGTTTCCCGGAAGTACGGGAAATTCGCGATGAATAACTGGCGTAATGGACGATTTTGCGTTCACCCGCAAGACGTGTAGAGTTACTTCTCGCGCCGCTTGAACGGATTGCCCGCAAGGGATGCGAATTCAAGGGACGTGAACAAGTCGGAAACATCGAGTTGACAACAGTCAACAAGGTGGTAAGCTTGTAAAGTTGCTCCGGAGCGAAGTAGTCACCGAGTTTTGGTGGTTGTGGTGTCGAGAGTGTTTGTTGTTTGAGAACTCAATAGTGTGCCAAGTTTGTTGATACCGAATTATTTTTAATTTGGTGGATATATAACATTTGCTTGGAATGATGCACCCCCGTGTGTTGTTCCGAGTGTTT
>NZ_DATEXC010000026.1:0-118134 GCF_035257265.1 Glutamicibacter sp. | reverse complement strand
TGATCCGTGGTGGTTGGGCGGCGAGACGAAGCTGATCAATTTGGGTGGTTTGTGCCGGGGTGCGCATATGGATGCTGATTCTGGCCGGATTAAGCTTGTGGTGGTTGATGGGTTGCCGCATGTGATTTTGCCGAAGCATCTGGACCCTGCGCAGTTGCCGCGGCGTAATACTTACTGGGACTGATTCCCGATCGGGGCAGAGCCCTGCCCACCGGCCCGAACCTGACGGCGACTACGTGTCCAGAGCAGCCAACAAAGCGCGCCAAGCAGCCCGCCCAACGAGTTCGCGAGAATATCAAAGCCCGACGCAAAACGCTGCGGGAGAAATAACCATTGGCTTGCTTCGATCAGCGACGTTGCGAGCACGCCGAGCCCCACGGCCAGCCAGAAACGTCGCAGCCCAAAGCCCAACAACAACCCCAACGGGATGAAAAGCACGATATTCGCGCCGAACTCCACAAGGTCATAGCCCACAAAGTTCGGCATGCCCACCGCATGCAGCCAAGCCAAAACGCTATCCAAAGCACCCCTGGCCGAGGCATCCACCGGCGTCGGCCAGAGCGCAACACCGATCAGCCCGAGCAGATACAGCGCAGGCAAAACCCATAGGGCACGAATGGGGAGTCGGGAAGAAGAAATCGGCGCGATCCTTGGAGGGTAGTTTTGAAGAATTGACCAGTTGCCACCGGCGGCATGTGTCGGGACCCTCATAGTTTAGCCAGCCGCCGGCACCGGTGCGGAAGAAACACCGAGCTCACCCCACGTAGAATGTAGGCACGACGCCACGCAACGGTGCGCGTCACCGGCAACGAAGGACATGATCTTGGCACAACCCGCGAATCTGAAGAAGCTCGCCCGTGAACGCATGGCTCGAACAGGCGAGAGCTACACGACCGCGCGCAAGAACATCCTGACCGATAAGCCCGAAGGCCCCCGAGCGGCCCGCGCAGCCGCCGCACGCAACTACGCCCAAGAGGCTAAAGACGCGCGATACGCTGAAAAGCACGGCAAACCCAAACCAAAGCCAAAACCTGCACCCGTGCCAAGCCCGGCAGAAGAGCTGCCCGAATACCCGGCTCCGACCGAGGTTGTGCAGTACGACGCGGGCCTCTGGCACCGAGTCCTCACCCAGGCTGGCGTAACCAATCCGGCCACCGGTGAACCACTAAGCGAAGCACTGCTGGCAGGACTTGCCGGCGGCATCGGCTTCATGGCTTTCACCTTCGAATACGAGCAGACCACCTCGGTCACTCTCGTCACCCGCGCGCACCCAGAGCCATATACACAGAACCTGTTACGCCGCGCCGGCGCCAAGGTCACCGAGCGCACCACCGGATCATCGGATAGCGCTACCGAGTACCTCGATGCCGGACTGGACGCAGGCCGCGCGGTCGTCGTACGCGTTGCGGTCAGCGCACTGCCATGGATCGAAGCCGTCGAGGTAGATGAGGCAGACACCATCGACGTCGCTATCGTCGGTGAACACGAAGATGACCTGCTCATCGATGACGGCTCCGGCGCGCTGATGCCGATCAGCCCGAACGATCTGGCCGTGGCCCGTGCCAAGCGCAAAAAAGAAAAGAACTGGCAGGCCTGGATCCCTTCGCGCCGTTCGCCCAACCTGGACACGCTCGGCGCCCACGTACTGGAAGCCATCACTGAAACTAACGGCCGCCTGCTTGGCACCTTGGAGCTCAAGGGCATCCCGGAACACTTCGCTAACCGCGTCGGCATCGCCGGCATGCACACTTGGGTTGAAAGCCTGCGCGACACCAGCAGCAAAAAGGGCTGGACGCAGATCTTCGCCGATCCGCAGCGTCTGAGCACCGCACTGGAGCAGCTGCACGGCTTCATGACCGACACCCGCTTTGGCGGACTCGGTGGCCTGCGCGGACTCTACGCAGACTTCCTCGATGAGTGCGAGCAGTTCCCGGGACTTGAACCGCTGGCCGAGCACGCCGCAGATTATGCGCAGCTCGCCGCGGACTGGATCGACCTGAGCGAAATGGTCGATCCAGAGATTGACCCAGAAAAGCGCAGTGAGCTCTTTGCCCGCATGGCCGGTCAAATGGAGAAGATCGCCGCCGCCGAGGAACGTGCCGCCACCGCATTAGCCAGCACGCTGAGCGGCCTGAAGGCCGGCAAAACCGAGCGCTAAACGCGGTTTGATGCGCCATATTGGGTAACTTGCGGTGAACTTGCTCACCGTAAATCAGCCATATTACGCCCCGTGCCCGCAGTGGTGCGGGGCGTTGCGCGTTCGCCGAAGCGGGAATCGCCACGGAACTTGGTAACCTTATTAGGTGAGTAACGAGATTGAGATCGGCCGTGGCAAGCGCGCCACGAAGGCATATTCCCTGGACGACGTAGCGATCGTACCGAATCGCCGAACCCGTGATCCCAAGGACGTATCGGTCTCTTGGCAGATCGACGCGTTCGCGTTTGAAACCCCCATCTTGGGCGCACCCATGGATTCGGTGACCTCCCCGGCCACCGCAATCGCCCTGGGCAAGCTCGGCGGCTTAGGCGTGCTGAACCTTGAAGGACTGTGGACCCGCTACGAAAACCCGGAACCGGTACTGGCTGAAATAGCCGGACTGCGATCCGAAGCGAGCACCCGCAACGATTCAAAGATCACCGCGAAGCTGCAGGAACTATATTCCGCGCCGATCCAGCCTGAGCTGATCGGCACCCGCTTGGCAGAAATCCGCGAGTCCGGCGTGGTGGTGGCAGGCTCCCTGACCCCGCAGCGCACCAAGGAATACTCGCAGGCGGTGATCGATGCCGGCGTTGACATCTTTGTCATCCGCGGCACCACCGTCTCGGCCGAGCACGTCTCGCAGAACACCGAACCACTGAACCTCAAGCAGTTCATTTATGAGCTCGATGTTCCCGTCATCGTCGGCGGAGCGGCCGGCTACACCCCGGCAATGCACCTGATGCGTACCGGCGCGGCCGGCGTACTTGTCGGTTTTGGCGGCGGCGCGTCCTCCACCACCCGCCGCACCTTGGGCATTCACGCACCGATGGCTACCGCCATTGCCGACGTGGCAGCGGCCCGCCGCGACTACATCGAAGAAACCGGTGGCCGTTACGTGCACGTCATCGCCGATGGCGGCATGGGCAACTCCGGAGATATCGTTAAGGCCATCGCCATGGGAGCCGACGCAGTGATGCTCGGTACCGCACTGGCCCGCGCCGAAGAAGCACCGGGCGCCGGGTACCACTGGGGCATGGAAGCCGTGCACGAGGTCAGCCCACGAGGCGACCGCGCGCAGATCGGTACCGTCGGTTCCCTGGAGCATGTGCTCTACGGCCCGTCGCACGAGACCAATGGCACCTCCAATCTGGTTGGCGCCCTGCGCCGTTCGATGGCGACCACCGGCTACTCCACGCTGAAGGAATTCCAGCGCGTGGACGTGGTGCTCTCGCCATACGAGTCCGACCGCTTCTAAGCATTTTCATTCAAGCCCGCCGTTGCCCTCCACGGGCCGCGGCGGGCTTGAGTACTTTAACGCCCCAGCTTCAAACCGCCGGCAAATTAGTCTCAACGATCAAGCTCAGCGGAAAGTTCCCCAGGCGCCTCCCCAGGTGAAGTAGGTCAATCTCACCCCCTGCGCATTGGAACTTCTACAAGCAATCGAAGTACCGTTAGAGTGTGCTGAAAACCGCTTTCAAACCCAAATGGATCGCCGCCTTACTCGGTGCGTTGCTGATTGCCACCGGATTTGTGGCCCTTTCGGGCTGGCAATTTGGTTCCTCCACCACCGAGCCGGTGGTCAAGATCGATGAAACCGAGGTGCCGGTCCCGCTGACCGAGCACTACGCTCCGGGCATCGAGATGCTGGGCAGCAAGGCAGATCAAATCGTCGAGTTTTCCGGGCACTTCATTGAGGGCACCGACGTGCTGATCAAGGACCGGGTCGACGATGACAACCTGGGCAGCTGGGTCGTCTCCGCCTTCGCCGTCGAAGGCGCCAAGGACGACGCGGCAATGGCAGTGGTCCGTGGCTGGCAGCCCGAAACCACCACCCCATCCCCAGCACCCAAGGGCACGATCGAAATCACCGGGCGCCTGCTGCCGCCCGAAGGCCCGGAGCTGAACTACGACCTGCGCAACCCGGCACTGGCCAGCTTATCTTCCGCGCAGCTGTCCAACGTCTGGGACCTTAAGCTATACACCGGGTTTGTCACCGCACATGAGCTCACCGCCGACGGCCAACCGGTCACTCAGCCGGGTCTGGAGTCGATCTACGTCGGCCCGCAGCCGCAAGAGGCGCAAATCAACTGGCTGAACGTGTTCTACGGGATCGAATGGGTAGTCTTCGCCGGCTTCGCTTTCTTCCTCTGGTACCGGATGGTGCGCGATGATTACCAGCGCGGCATGGACGAGATCGCCGAGGACGCCGCCGCCCAGGCAGCGGCCCGCGAGCGGCTTCCCGAGAACTAATCCACAACCCTCACAACGTCGAAAGGACTTCGAGCAGATGTCCAGCACCACCCCCACGCCCCGCCCCCGCAAATTTGGTGGAACCCCGGCGCAGATCCGTTCGGCCGCAAAATTTTATAAGGTGTTTGCCTACGCGACCGGCGTGATGCTGCTGCTGCTCGTGGCCGAAATGGTCCTGAAGTACTTCTGGAAGCTCGAGCTCTTCGTCGGCGGTGAACTGCTCACCGGCGCCGCCAACGCCATTTCGTTGCTGAACCGCGCAGACATCAGCGGGGGAGTGAACATCTCACTGATGATCCTGATCGTGCACGGCTGGATGTACGTGGTGTACCTCTTCGCAGACTTCCGCCTCTGGTCACTGATGCGCTGGCCATTTAGCCGCTTCATCACCATTGCCCTGGGCGGGGTCATCCCGTTCCTCTCGTTCTTCACCGAGCGCACGGTGCACGCCGAGGTGGACGCCGAGCTGGCCGCCCACCCCAAGGCCGCCAAACGTTACTAAAGCCCGACTTATTGGGCCACAAAATCCTCGTCACACTCGTTGCGGCGGGGATTTTCCGTACCCGGGTCGATCAAAACGCCGCCGCACCGGCCCCCGGGTGACGCTGATGACATGCGCACTGCGCATTCACGGCGTGCTGAACCAGTAGACTAGAGATCGTGACTACTGCTGACCTCACCCCAGAACATAAGCCGGTTCTGGTCGTCGACTACGGGGCCCAATACGCGCAGCTCATCGCTCGCCGCGTACGTGAGGCCCGCGTGTACTCGGAGATCGTCCCGCACACCCTGTCCACCGAAGCCATCTTGGCCAAAAACCCTGCAGCGATCATCCTCTCCGGTGGTCCCTCCAGCGTTTACGCCGACGGTGCGCCTTCCGTAGGCGCTGACCTCTTCGAAGCCGGTATCCCGGTCCTCGGAATTTGCTACGGCTTCCAAGCCATGGCAAACGCCCTGGGCGGTACCGTCGCGGAGACTGGCCTGCGTGAATACGGTTCCACCCAGACCAGTTTTAACGGCGAAGCCCGATCCCTGCTCGCCGGTGCCGGCAAAGCACCGAACGTATGGATGAGCCACGGCGACTCGGTCTCCAAGGCACCCGCTGGCTTCGAGGTGCTCGCGACTACCGCCGGCGCCCCGGTGGCGGCCTTCGCTAATGAGGCCAAGCGCCTCTACGGTGTGCAGTGGCACCCAGAAGTTAAGCACTGCGAGTTCGGCCAGGACATCCTGGAGAACTTCCTCTACAACGGTGCAGGTTTGGCCGGAGACTGGACCGCCGGCAACATTGCCGAGGAACAGATCGAACGCATCCGCACCCAGGTCGGCGACGGCAAGGCCATCTGCGGCCTGTCCGGCGGCGTGGACTCGGCGGTAGCCGCTGCCCTGGTGCAGCGCGCTATTGGCGACAACCTCACCTGCGTATTCGTCAACCACGGTCTGCTGCGCGAAGGCGAAGCGGAACAGGTGGAGAAGGACTTTGTCGCCGCCACCGGCGCGAAGCTCTACATCGCCGACGAACGCGAGCGCTTCCTCACCGCACTGGACGGCGTCACCGATCCGGAAACTAAGCGTAAAATCATCGGCCGCGAGTTCATCCGCGCCTTTGAGGCCGCCGAGGTAGCAATCCTCAAGGCCGAAGCCGGCACAGGGGAACCGGTCAAGTTCCTGGTGCAGGGCACCTTGTACCCGGACGTTGTCGAATCCGGCGGCGGCGAAGGCGCAAGCAACATCAAGAGCCACCACAACGTCGGCGGGCTGCCAGAGGATCTGGACTTTGAACTGGTGGAGCCGCTGCGCACGCTGTTCAAGGACGAGGTCCGCGCGGTAGGCCGCGAGCTGGGTCTGCCCGAGGAAATCGTGGGACGCCAGCCATTCCCCGGCCCAGGTCTGGGCATCCGCATCATCGGTGCGGTCAACGAGGAACGCCTCACCCTGCTGCGCAAGGCCGACGCGATTGCCCGCGCCGAGCTGACCGCCGCAGGTTTGGACGACGAAGTCTGGCAGATGCCGGTGGTACTGCTGGCCGACGTCCGCTCGGTAGGCGTGCAGGGCGATCACCGCACCTACGGTCACCCGATCGTTTTGCGTCCGGTCTCCAGTGAGGACGCGATGACCGCAGACTGGTCACGCTTGCCGTACGATCTGCTCTCCAAGATCTCCAACCGCATCACCAACGAGGTTGACGGCGTGAACCGCGTGGTGCTCGACGTGACCTCCAAGCCACCTGGAACCATCGAGTGGGAGTAACCCCACAGTTCTAGCCGGCACGGTGTAAAACGTGCGGCCCAAGCGGAACCGCCCGTGCTCAACCACCCTTCACCAGGTGCGCGAGAACGGAACGGTTCCGCTTGTCCGGTTTAAACGTGTTTCGTGGGCGCATTCTGCCCCACCGGTGCACTACCTTTGAAATGAGGCGTGCAAGCTTTTCCGCGCGCCGTGATGGTCGGTTCAGTGAAGGGAATAACTGTCGTGACTAGTGGCCAAAATGCTGCTGCCGAGCGCGTATCTGCCTGGGTGAAATCCCTGGGCCAAAGCGCCGGCGCCGATACCACCTTGCGGTTTGCTCCGTCGACGTCGAACAGTATCGACATCACGCATGCAAATCCATCGGGGTTGGCCCAGTTTCTTGCGGGTCGCCGTACCCGCCTGTCTACCTTGCTGCACGATGCCGATCAGTTTGCGACCGCCAAGCGGACCGCCCGGGCATTAAGCGCTAAGACCACCGAATTGTGGGACGAGCGCGGCATCGACGTGGGCTACCTGGCCGCCGGTGTCGCCAATTGGCGCGCGGTCCATGAGGGCAAGAGCGAACCGGTGTCCGCACCGATCATGCTTGGCCGGATCACGCTGTCCAAACACCTGGACCACGACGACTACGACGTGCAGCTGGTAGGCCGCGCCGAAATTTCCCCGGCCTTCGTCCGCCAATTTGAGGCCGATCACCACACCAAGGTCGACGTGGAAGCGGTAGACGCCGCAGCCTACTCGATTGCCCGTTTTGACCCGGTGCGCGGCATGGACGCCCTGCGTCAGCAGGTCTCCGAGGTCCCCGGGGTAGTGGTTGGACACCGTCTGCTGGTTTCCACCTTCTCAGATTTGATTGACCCGGCCGATCCGGCCATCCTCACCGGGGCCCACCCGGTGATCGAGGCGCTGATCCGTGCAGAGGAACGCGCCAGCGATCCCGCCCCAGCCGCCCCAGCCGCCGCAGAAAAAGCCCAGCCCGAGGCCCCAGCCGAGACGGAAACAGAAACTTCGCCAGAGCCTTCGGCAGACACGCAGCCGGAAGCGAAGTCCGAGGAATCTGCCGGATCGCGCCTGCGCCGGGTCGCCAGCCTGATCAAGGACTCCTCCAAACCACGGCGCACCCCGCCGGCCGCGGCTCCCACCATCACCTCCACCCGCAAGGTGCACACCGGCACCAGCGTACTGGCCAAAAACAGCGACGAACGCGACCCGGCAGATGAGCTCTACCTGCTGGACGCCGATGAGTCCCAGGCAAGGATGCTCGACTACATCGCCGCCGGCGAATCGGTGAGCATCAACGCCGCCTCCGGAACCGGCGCCACGCAGACCGCACTGAACGCCGCCGGTCTGCTCGCAGCGCAGGGCAAGCGCGTGCTGGTGGTCGCCGAGCAGCGTTCGGCAGCCGAAGAATTTGTGCGACGCTTCAACGAACAGCTCGACGCCGGCAGCCTGCTGCTGGAACCCAACGAGGATCCCGACGCGCTGCGCAACCTGCTGATCCGTGCGATCCTGCGCAATGAGCGGGCCACCGAGCCGCAGCTGGGCGGGCTGCTCAAGAAGCTGCGCGAATCGCGCGGAGCCCTGCACGAACACGTCAAATCCCTGCATTCGGTGCGCAGCCGCTGGGGCTGCTCACCGTACCAGGCCATGCAGGAGCTCGCTCGGCTGACCTCGCTGGACCCGGCGCCATCGACCACCGTGCGGCTCAAGCGTTCGGTGCTCGACTCGATGGGCCAGCGCGGCCATGTTGCCGCGCAGCTCAAACGCGCCGCCCAGCTTGGCGCGTTCTCCAAGTCGCACACCACCAGCCCCTGGTTCGGCGCGCCGCTGCGCAACCAGGAAGCCACCGAGCAGGCACTGAACCTCGCCGGAGGCCTGGGCCGCGACCTGCCGATCCTGCACGAACATATGCTCAAAATCGCCGCCCAGTCGCAGATCCGGCTGGAGGACAGCTACGACAAGTGGGGGGACCAGCTGCAGTTGCTGGTCGCCGTGCGCGGTTCGCTGGACAAGTTTGAAGCGGACATCTTTGAGGGGGACATCGACGATCTCATCGCCGCCACCGCCTCCAGCGCCTGGCGCCGCGAACACGGGGTAGAGATGGGCTCCATAGTCCGCTCCCGGCTGCGCAAAATCGCGAAGGAATATGTGCGCCCCGGCATGCACGTGGCCGATCTGCAGGCAGCCCTGCAAGCGGTCTCCATCCAGCGCGACGCCTGGCGCGCCATCGCCACCAGCCAGCGCAACCCTGCCGTTCCCGGCGGGCTGCTGGACGTGGAGGCCGGGTACCACGACGCCGGCGCACGCATCGACAAGCTGTCCCAGATGCTCCCGCCACAGGTAGGTACGGGGCTGCGCGAAATGCCGATCGCGGAGCTGCTGGACATTATCGCCGCGCTGGTGGACCGCAAGGAAGACCTGGCCGAGCTGCCCGAGCGCACGCTCATCGCGGAACAGCTCGCCGAAGGCGGGCTGGCAGATCTGCTCGCCGACTTTGCCGACCGTGAAATTGACGCGGACGCCGTCGACGCGGAACTTGAGCTCGCCTGGTGGCAGTCCGCCCTGGAAGCGATGATTTCCGGCGATGATTTCCTGGCGATGAACGACGGCGCGAAGCTGGAAAAGATCGAGGCCGACTACCGCCTGGCCGACGGCGCGCATATCTCTTCTGGCCCCTCACGGATCCGCTGGGAGCTGGCCCGCAATTGGAAGGCCGCCCTAGCCGATCACCGCGCCGCCTCCCGCCAGCTGCGGGCGACCCTCAAAGACGGCACCCTGACCGTGGCCGGACTGCTCGAATTTGGTCCGGCGCTGGTCGGCTCGCTGACCCCGGTCTTCGTCTCGGCGCCCTTGCTGCTGGGCAGCGCGCTGCCGGCAGACACCGAGTTCGACGCGGTGATCCTGCTGGAGGCCAACTACCTGACCCTGCGCGAGGTACTCGACGCGATCCGCCGCTCCAAGCAGGTCATCGCCATCGGCGACCAAATGCTCGGCGGTCCAAAGCCCTTCGAGGTGTCCGTGGATCCCACCGCACGGCTGAAGGAACGCAACCCCGGACGCTCCGCGCTCAGCGCGCTGAACGAGGTTCTGGTCACCGGCACCCTGTCCACCGTGTACCGCGGGATCGACGAGGGTCTGGTCGAACAGCTCTCGCGCACCTACTACGATTCGGCGATCTCCCGGTTGCCGGTTGCGGTCACCATCACCGGCAGCAGCCCGCTGCTGACCGGGGTGTACGTACCCGATGCCACCGGCACGCTGTCCAACAGCGAGGACGGGGTGCAAACCACCGCGGCCGAGGTCGCGAAGGTCGTAGACCTGGTCTTTGCACACTTCGCATCGCGCGGCACCGAGTCGCTGGCCGTGATCGCCTCGAACCGTGCCCACGCCGCGGCCATTGCCGAGGCCATCCGGGTGCAGCTGCCCAACCACAAGTACGCGATGGATTTCCTGCGTTCCAAGGTGGAACCCTTTGTGGTCACCACCATGGACCGGCTCATCGGGGTGCGCCGCGATGCGGTCATCTTCGCCTGGGGTTATGGACGCACACCGCACGGTAAAACCCTCCATGAATTTGGGGCGCTCTCCCGCGAAGGCGGCGAACAGCTCTTCGTTTCGGCGATGACCCGTTCACGTAAACGCATGACGCTGGTGTCTTCATTGCTGCCGGCCGATGTGGACCTGGACCGGGTATACCGTGGGGCCTGGCAGTTCTTCGAGCTCTTCGGCCGGGTGGAAGCGGGGGATTCTGGCGTCAGCACCGTGGGCAGCCCGCGCTTTGATGCGCTGGTCTCCGACCTGGCCAGGCGCCTGCGCGAACGCGGCGCAATCGTAGCCGAGGATTACCGCGGCGTGCTCGATCTTTCAGCACACGCGCTGGACATGGACGGCGATTCGCCGGTGCGTCCGCTGGCAGTGGTGTACGACGGGACCGAGCACTATGCCGGGTTGACCGTGCGTGAACGCAGCCGGTTGCGTCCGGAGTTCTTCGAGAACCACGGCTGGCGCTACGTGCCGCTGTGGACCATCGACGTGTTCACCGATCCGGCCTCGGTTACCGACCGGTTGGCGCGCAGTCTGGAGTTGGCTCCGGCCGCCTCCGCACATCCGCGCACCGGTCCGCGCACCCGGGTTCCGATGGCGCCTCCGGTCTCCGCGAGCAGTGTGACCGCGCAGCCCGACTCGGCAAAACCAGCGGTCAAGCCGGCCGACAAAGCCGGCAAGGCCGACAAGGCCGAAGCAAAGTCAGTCCAGGAAGCAGAGTCCGCGCAGCAGCCTGCGACTCCGGCGCCGATCCCAGCCAGCGCCGACGCTGCCGGGACTGCTCCGGCAGCCGATCAGCAGACGCAGAAACCACAGGGTAAATGAGCGAGCGTGCGGGGCAGGAACCGACGGGTAAAAAACCCGCCGGACGGGTCAAACGACCCCGGGTCATTGCCCCGCCGCAGCAGCTGAGCGTCAAAGTTGAACTCACCGGGAGCTACACCCCGGTACCCGTGGTGGCGTCGGTGGACCGAGCGTTAGCTTCCCAGCTGGCTCCGTCGACCAAAACCGGCGCAAAAACCACCGATCCGTTAGCGGAGTTGCGCGCCAAGGACGATGACCCACGCCAGTGGGGCGACAACGTCGAGGATTTGGCCGAAAGCATGAAACGCGATAAACCCCCGCACTGGGGTTAGTTCACCAGCACCGCCGAAACCTTGCCGCGGGACACCGCACCGGATAACTCATCGGAATCCCGGTTGGCTGCGGCCACCACGATAATTCCCTCCCCGTCCGGGGTCGCGGCATTAAACATGCCCAGCTGTCCGTCGCCAGAAGCCGGAACCCATAACACCGGCACCGCCCGGGCAATGGTTTCCGAGCTGATTTTGGCCTCAAACCCGTCCCCGGTGGTCAGCACAATATCCACCAGCTGCCCCGGATGCATCAGGCTCACCGTGGCAGGATCGCTGAGCCTGATGGGCACCGCCACGGTCCCGGAAATGGTTCCGGTCAGCAGATTTGGGCCCACCAGCAGGTGCCCGCGCAGCACCGTCCCGGCGGGAACCGCCACCGCCAAGCGTTGGCCGATCACCGCCTGCGGCTCGGTCAGCACCTGAGCGTCTGCCGGATCCAGCGGGATGCTGCGCAGCTGCACCTGATCGGCTCGAACGATCTGCCCCGAGGCCAGATCGCTGCTGGCCACCACCACCTCGCGCTGGGCCAGCTGACCCTCGGCGAGCACATTGATGCCCGCGGCCACCGCCAGCAGCAGCAGTACCACGGCCAGTGGTTTGCGGTAACGCCGCAGAAGCTCATGGCGCGTGCGTGCTGCCCGGATCTTAGGCCGCGGAATCACCGGGGTGCGGCGTCGGGATAAATTACTCATACCCCCAAGCAAACCCGTCCGCCCGGGGTTCGGCCACGTCCCGGCAGCGAACTGTGGGCAAAGCGCGCTAGCTCGGGGCGATGGTGTGGAACTGCCGTTCGGTGATCACCACGTCCACCGGCCGATCGTGGGTTTCCACCGGGAAATCGCCGGCAGGCACAAATTCGGAGGCATGCACCAGCGCCGCCACCCGGGTAGCCTGCTGCTCGATGAGCGGCAGGAAGCGGTCATAGTATCCGCCGCCCTGGCCCAGCCTCAGCCCGCGCTGGTCGACTAGCAATGCGGGGATGAACAGCGTGTGCACCTGCTCGAAGAGCCGCGCATCGTGGCGCGGGCCCACCGGTTCATCCACCGGGGCCACCGCGCTGCGCCGCAGTTCCACTCCCGGGATCCAGCGCACCCAGCCCAACTGATACTGCGGCTGGCACACCGGCAGATACACCTCGATGCCGGCCTCGACCAGCGCGTTTAACAACACCGAGGTATCTGGCTCTTCCGCCGTGGAAAGATACGCGCCGACCCGCATCGCGGTGCCGGTGGATTCGGTCAGGTATTCCATCGCCTGCGCGGCCAGCTGCTGCGCCAACAGGGCCCGCGTCGTGGGGGACAGGGCACGGCGCGCGGCCCGTGCCTCGGCACGCCGGGATTTTTTCTCCGCGCCAAGGCCCGCGGTGTCTGCTGCGTTCATGGACTCAACTCTACTGCCGACCCGGCGGCCACCGGCCGGCTTTCGGCCACCTGCCGGAAACCGTCATCAAACCACAGGTGAACGCCGCACCAAGCGAGCAGAGATACGATAAGTGCATGCTGAGTTTTCTGCGCGGGCGCAATGCCGTGCCACCGCTGTCCTCGGACCGACTGCTGCTCCGGGAAATGGCACTGCGCGATCAGCCCGCCTGGATTGACCTGAGAAACGCCAACGCCATGTGGCTCAAACCCTGGGATCCCACCAACCCGCTCGGCGCGCCGGAACCCATGACTTTCAGGGCGATGCTGGTGGCCAAACGCGCCGCCGCACATGCGGGGGCCGGCTACTCCTGGGTGATGACTCTGCCGGCGCTGCATTCAAAAAATCCGCCGATCATCGGGCAGATATCGGTCAGCGGCATCCAGTATGGGGCCGCGCGCACCGCCTCCATCGGCTATTGGATCGATAGCTCCCATGCCGGGTTCGGCCTGATGCCGGAGGCCTGCGCCCTGGTGATCGATCACTGCTTCCAAACTCTGGCGCTGCACCGGTTGGAGATCAACATCCGCCCGGAAAACGCCGCCAGCCTGCGCGTGGTGGACAAGCTTGGGTTCCGCGACGAGGGGGTGCGCAAGGGATTTCTGCACATCGACGGCGCCTGGCGTGATCATCGAACATTTGCACTAAACCGCGAGGAACTCAAATGCAGCATGTTAGAACGTATCTGCGAATAATCGCGCCGATTAACCCATACGCGGGCGCCAAGCGCGCAAGAACCCACCACGACTTGCGAATTCTTGTAGACACACCGCGAAATCTGCCCGTCGATGCCCCGCACGTTGCATAGTGTTGACTGATGAAGCCCACCGTTGGGCTTCACTGAATTTGACCGTTCACTCGGTGTGGGAGGACCCCTATGGCTAACACGTCACAGAGCGTATCGCAGCAGCAGCAGCCTGCCGCGGCAGGCCTCAAGATCCGTGTGCGCTATGGGCGCTTAGCCGTCGCGGTGCTCGGCCTGCTGGCCGTAGCGGCCACGCTGATCGGCCTGGTGCTGGCGCCTTTCACCGCGCTGACTTTCACCACCGTCGGCATCTTTTTCCTCGTGGCTCTGGGCTCCGTGGCCTCCCTGCGGGCGCTGGCGGTGCTCGATCGCAACCGCAAGCTGCTCGAACATCTTGAAGCTACCCGGGAGCGCGCCCTGGACACTCCGGCCTTCGCCGATCAAGCCAACCAGGTGATCGTTCGCAAGCACGGTGAGGACCAGGTGTTCGATGCACGCCCGGGTTCGGCTCGCCGGGCTCCGGCCATCACCGCCGAAGAGCTGCGCTCCGAGGCGGTACGTGTGGCCCGCGGGGATGGCGGCGTTAAGCAGCCTGCCACCTGGGAGCCCACAAATATTCCTAAGCCCACCTACGTGGCGGTGCGTGAAGCCACCCAGCGCGAAATTTCGGCGCGGGTCCGTCCGGAACCAATTCCGGTGTCCGTTCCGCTGCGCCCCACTAAGCACATCAGCCTGAAGGCCGATCAGGACGCCAAGCGTCTGGCCGCGCAGGTTTCCGCCGAGGAACGCGCGGCGATCATCTCCGTCAGTGCCAAGGCCGATCCGCAGCCCGCCGAGCCGGCAACCCCAGCGGCAGCCGCAGCTCCGGCAGCCGAGGCAGCGCCGGGCACCCCGGCCGCCTCCAGCAAGGCGAAGCTGAACCTCGACGCCGTCATGCAGCGCCGCCGCGCCTAAAACATCTTCACATGCAAAGACCCGCATCCTGGACAAGGATGCGGGTCTTTGTGCTGGGTCTAGCTGAAAATTATTCGCCGTCCACCGGAAGCGGACCGCGGTTGCCCAACTGGTGGTCGAAGACCAAGGTGGTTTCGGTGTGCCCCACGGATTCGTCGGTAGCCAGATTATCGAGCACCCAGTCGCGCAGCGCCTCGGTGGAACCCACCGCAATATGCAGCATGTAGTCGGTGGCACCGGAGACGTGGAACATCGAGAGCACCTCAGGCAGGGCCGGAATACGTTCGCGGAAGGTGTCGATCTTTTCCCGGTCGTGGGCACGCAGCTTCACGGAGATCAGCGCCTGCACGGTGCGTCCCACCGCGGGCAGCGAGACCTCGGCGTGGTAACCGGTGAGGATTCCGCGCTCCACCAGCGAACGGGTGCGCAGCAGCGCGGTAGACGGGGCGATCGAAGCACGTTGCGCCAGCGTCGCATTGGAGATGCGGGCATTGCTGACCAGCTCGTCGATGATGATTCGATCAATCTCGTCTAGATCGTTGCCGAAAGGTGACTCTGGGTGCGATGACATAAGAATATTTCACCATACCCGGCCCCGTTCGTTGAAATGTTTGGGTGTTTTCCCTGACTCCCGTGGCGCTCGCCTGCCACGAAGAAGCGCAATCGTCGATATATTTAGGGTATGACTCGACGTTCTGAATCCACCGGTGAACCCTTCGACACCCGATTGGCGGCCTACGTCCTGGTCGAACACGAGGACAAAGTATTGCTCACCCTGTGGGATATGCGCCACCGCGATCCCAAGTTCACCCCGCGCTGGTCACTGCCCGGAGGCGGTATCGACCTAGGGGAGCAAACCGTCGACGGGGCCATCCGCGAGGTCTATGAGGAGACCGGATACAGCGTGGGAAACCTCGCGCTACTCGACGTCACCACCGGGATCATCCCGGCCGCCCGGCGGTATTCCGGCGATGACTGCCCGATGCAGACCGTGGCCGTCACCTACCGCGCCAAGCTCCTAGGCGGTCAACTGCGTCACGAAGTTTCCGGATCCACCAGCCAGGCCGCCTGGTTTACCCGGGAAGAAATTAAGGCCCTGAACCGGATCGAGCGGGTCGATCTGATCCTGTCTTTAACCGGCCCCGGCGTGCGCTGAGCGGCAATTGCACCTCGCTGACTTAGAATCTAGGGGAGATGAACTTACCTAAAACCGCCGCCTTCGGCGCGCTGACCCTGGCCGTGACGCTGTCTTTGAGCGCCTGCACCGGTGGCGATCCCGGCCCGGTGGCGCAATCCAAAAACATCAGTATTTCGGTAGCCAGCGGCACCTCGGCCACCGAGCTGACGCTGGGCAGCATTTACGCCGACGCACTGCGCTCGGCCGGATACCAGGTCACCGCGTCTGAACCCAGCGCCAACCCGTACCAGCAGGTGCTCGAAGGACACGCGGATCTGGCCATCTCCACCGCGGATAACAGCACCGTGGAGGGTTTCAAAACCGCCGATCCGGCGGTGCGCGCGCTGGAGCAAAGCGAGGCACAAAGTACCCCGGTGCTGGTGATGAGCGCCGCGGAGGCCACCCACTACGGCGTGGATTCAGTGCCGAGCCTGGCCGCGAACTGCCAGAAGCTTGAAATTGTCGGGGTCGCCCCGCAGAACGCGGCGCTCACCAATGCGCTGGCCGCCGAGGGCTGCACCAAGCCACGGTATAAAACGGTTCCCGCCGCGCAATTAGCCAACCAGCTGCGTGCGGCGCTGAACCGGGTAGTCATACTGGACTCGGCCGATGCAATCATCGGCGATGAAGGCTTCGAAACGATCGAGGGCAGCGAAAAGATTTTTGAGGCCAAGGCCGTGGTGCCGCTGGCCGAGGAAGATCTGGATCAAGACGCGCAGAACGTGATCAACCAGGTCACCAAAAAAATTGATCAAAGCTCGCTGATCGGAATCAACCGCATGGTCACCGGTGCGGATGCGCTGGACCCGGGGACCGCGGCCGGCAGGTTCCGGATCCTCACGCAGTAGCGCACCACCGGCAGGTCATCCGCCGACCCGAAGGCGCGCGGCGCGTGCCAAACATGAGAAAGTGAACCCATGGCAGAATTCAAGCAATCCACGAAGCTCCACAACGTCCTCTACGACATTCGCGGGCCCCTGCTTGAACATGCGCAGCGCATGGAATCCGAGGGGCACCGCATCCTGAAACTGAATATTGGCAATCCCGCCACCTTCGGTTTTGAGGCACCGGACGCGGTGCTGGTGGACATGATCCGCAACCTGCCCAACGCGCAGGGCTACTCGGACTCGCGCGGCATCCTTTCGGCGCGCACCGCCGTCTCGCAGTACTACCAGACCCGCGGCATCCAGACCATCGGCGTCGATGACGTGTACCTGGGCAACGGCGTCTCCGAACTGATTACGCTGAGCCTGAACGCGCTGCTGAACAACGGCGACGAGGTGCTCATCCCCGCCCCCGACTACCCGCTGTGGACCGCCTCGGTCTCGCTGGCCGGCGGCACCCCCGTGCACTACCTCAACGTTGAAGAGGAGGGCTGGCTGCCGGATCTGGAGGATATGGAAGCGAAGATCACCGATCGCACCAAGGGCATCGTGATCATCAACCCCAACAACCCCACCGGCGCGGTGTACCCGAAGGACACCCTGGAGGGGATCCTGGAGCTGGCGCGCAAGCACAACCTGATCGTGTTCTCCGATGAGATCTACGAGAAGATCCTCTACGACGATGCCGTTCACATCAACACCGCCGCCCTGGCCGACGACGTTTTGGTCCTCACCTTCTCGGGCCTTTCCAAGGCTTACCGGGTCTGTGGTTTCCGCGCCGGCTGGATGGCGATCTCCGGTCCCCGGCATCAGGCGACCAACTACATCGAGGGCATCAACCTGCTGACCAACATGCGCCTGTGCGCAAATGTTCCGGCGCAGCACGCGATCCAGACCGCGTTGGGCGGCTACCAGTCGATCAACGATCTGATCCTGCCCGGCGGACGCCTGAAGGAACAGCGCGACGCCGCCTACGACCTCTTGCAGGCAATCCCCGGGGTGAGCGTGCAGAAGGCCCAGGGTGCCCTCTACATGTTCCCGAAGCTGGACCCCGAGGTCTACCCGATGCACGACGATGAGAAGTTCGCCCTCGAGCTGCTCAAGGCACAGAAGATCCTGATCACCCAGGGCACCGCCTTTAACTGGCCGAAGCCCGATCACTTCCGGCTGGTCACCTTGCCCAACGTGCGCGATCTGACCGACGCGGTGGGCCGCATTTCGATGTTCCTCGAAGAATGGCGTGCCCGCGCCTAAGTGAAGTTGTTCAAAACCCGTGTGCCGCAAGCAATTGGCGCACGGGTTTTTGCGTTGCTGGACGTAGCTGTTTCAGCTAGCACAAAACCGCTCATTAGCTGCGCAATGACGGTAAAATTGAACCGTAGCTGAAGGGAGCGCAATCATGCCTAGAATTCTTGATCTTGAGCAGTGGTGGCCCGAGCTGTTCGCGGGCATGGACAGTGAAACTCGCAATTCCATCGTCCAGGCATTCGCAGGTTCCTGGCATGAAGGTTGGGAACCGAATCGCGAAGACGTCGAAAATCTAACAAATTTCGTCCGTGGTGAGTACGACCGTGAGGAGTACCTGCGCCGCGCGATGGTCCAAGCTGAGCACAGCTGATTCCGCTCGGAGGGCTGAATGACGCCGCGTCTGGGCCAAGTCCAGGCAAAATACTTCTCAACGGGCGCGTCGGAACAGTAGGCTAGCAAGCAACGTCCGTGCAGTGTGAGTTGGGAACCTAATGAGCGAATACCCGCAGAACCTCGTCCAAGCCCTGCGCGTGGTAGGTGAAGTGGATTTATCCACGCGCGCCACCAAAAACCCCAACTGGTGGCCGGAAGATGCCCCCAAAAATAAAAAGGCTGCCGGGCAACGGATGGAAGCGATCGCCGGGGAACTCGCCGATCTGCAAGAACGGCTGTTCGCCGCCGCGCTGCACGAAGAACTCTCCGATTCACTGCTGCTGGTCCTCCAGGGCATGGACACCTCCGGCAAGGGCGGGATCGTGCGCCACGTGATGGGTTTGTTCGATCCGCAAGGCGTGGAACATCATGCGTTTAAGACGCCGACCAAGGACGAGCTGGCCCACGACTTCCTCTGGCGGGTGGAAAATCAGTTGCCGGCGCCCGGGATTATCGGCGTTTTTGACCGCTCGCACTATGAAGATGTGCTGATTCACAAGGTGCAGAAGCTCAGCAGCGAGCAGGAAATTGAGCAGCGCTACCCGAAGATCGTCGAATTTGAACGACGCCTGCAGGCTCGCTCCATCCACCTGCACAAGGTGATGCTGCACATCAGCAGCGAGGAACAGTTTGCGCGGCTAGGCGAGCGCCTGGACCGGGCGGACAAGCATTGGAAGTACGCGCCGGGGGACGTAGATGACCGGCTGCTGTTCGACGAGTACCAGCGCGCCTATGAAGCCGCGATCGGACGCACCGCAACCGAGAGCGCCCCGTGGTTCGTGATTCCGGCGGATCAAAAATGGCGGGCACGGTTGTGCGTGGCCGAATTATTGCTTCAGACGCTGCGCGGTATCGACCCGCAATGGCCGAAGGCAGACTTTGATCTGGCCGCCGAACGCAAACGCCTGGACGCCACCAAGTAGCGCGTTTAGGCAACGGTGTGCACCGCGAAGGCGGTGAGGAACCCTGCGGTAGCGATGAGCCCGGTGTAGTCGTGCTCCACCTTCCAGGCCTCGGGAATCATGGTGTCCGAGACCATGGTGAGGATGCCGCCTGCGGCCAGTGCTATCGCGAATGCGGTAATTGCCGGATCGGTGAGCGAGAGTAGCGCGTACCCGGCCCAGGCTGATATTCCGGCCGCCAGGGTCACCGAACCCCAGAGCGCAAAGATGCCGCCAGCTTTTTTGCCCGACTCTTTTTGCGCCGCGGTGCTGGCCAGTGCCTCGGGAATGTTGGAGATGAAAATCGCCACGAGCATCGCCGGGTTGACCGCACCTCCGGCCACCAGCCCCATGCCGAGCGCCACGGATTCGGGGATCCCATCGATCAGCGCGCCAATAGCCAGCGCATTGCCCGAGTTTGCGTCGCTGCCGGAGCCGCGCCGCCGCGAACGCTTGGCGACGATCCGGTTGGCGAAGAAGTAGATCAGGGCGCCGCTGGCCAGACCCAAGGCGGTGACCAGCAGTCCGCCGCCATCGTAGGCTTCGGCAACAAGTTCGAAGGCCAACGCACTGATCAGTACGCCGGCGCCGAAGGCCATCACGCCATTGACCAGAACCTTGGGCAGCTTCAGCCACCAGCCGGCGGCCGCGCCGAGCAACAGCGAAGCCCCGGAGACCAGACCCCATATCAACGCCCACCAAGCCATATCCATAGGGCTCAGCGTAGCCACAAATCCGGCCGGTTGGCAGGGGTGCTACTCCTCCGTGGTGTTTTCCACGCGGGCGCGGGCCCGATCGAGGCGTTCGGAGACGCCATTGAGCCAATTTTCGCAGTGCGCCGCCAGCGCTTCGCCACGTTCCCACAAAGCCAGTGAGGCTTCCAAGGGCACGCCGCCGGTCTCCAACTGATTGACGACGTTCATCAGTTCTTCGCGGGCCTGCTCATAGGAGAGGTTTTTGATGTCTGCCGGAATTTGCTCGCTCATATTCTGTCCTTAAACGTTTTTGGTGGATTGCTCGGCCGGGAAAATTTGATCAACGGTGGCGGTCAGTTTGCCCGAGGCCACTCGAATACGCAGCTGCTCGCCGCCGGTGAGGGCTTGGGCAGCGCGAACCACCGAACCATCGGCCAACTGGGTGACCGAATATCCGCGGTCCAAGGTCTGCTGCGGAGATAAGGCGCGCACCTGGGCGCTGAGATGTGCGATCTCATCGCCGGCTCGCTGCACCCGGTGACGGATGAGCGCGGTGGCTCGTTCGCGCCAGCGCTGCAGATCTTCAGCCCGTGAATCGATCATGGTGTGCGGGTTCGCCAGTACGGGACGCTGCCGCAGCGCAGAGATCACCTGCTCCTCGCGGGTGAGCAGGTTACTAATCGCCCGGTCCAGGCGCTGACGCGACATTTGCAGCCCGGCAAACTCTTCGTTCAGATCCGGCACGATGCGCTTGGCCGCGTCGGTCGGTGTTGAAGCGCGTAGATCCGCTACGTCGTCCAGAATCGGGCGGTCCGCCTCATGCCCAATGGCGGAGACCACCGGGGTGGATGCCGCGAACACCGCACGCACCAGGTCCTCGTTGGAAAATGGCAGCAGGTCTTCCAGCGCGCCGCCGCCGCGGGCAATGACAATGACCTCTACCTGCGGGTCTTGATCCAGCTCACGCAGTGCGGCGGTGACTTGAGCGACCGCATCTACCCCCTGTACGGCGGTGTTGATGATGCGGAATTTGACCGCAGGCCAGCGCAGCGTGGCGTTGCGTACGACGTCTTTCTCGGCATCCGAATTTCGTCCGGTAATTAGTCCGATGGTGCCCGGCAATACCGGGAGCCGGCGCTTGTGCTCAACATTGAACAGTCCCTCGGCACCAAGTGCTTGGCGCAGCCGTTCCAGGCGCAGCAGCAATTCGCCCAGGCCCACCGGGCGCAGGTCTGTCGCGTTGAGTGAAAGCCTGCCGGTTTTGGCGTAAAAACTTGGTTTGACCCGGGCGACCACGCGCGAGCCGACCTCGGGGGTGGCGTCGAGCTTACGCATCACCGAGGACCACACGGTGACCGAAAAGGAATTATCCACGTCTACGTCGCGCAGGGTCAGGTAGGCGTGCCCGTTGCGCAAATTCGCCTCCAGCAGCTGACCTTCCACCCAGGTCATGGGGGAGTTTTCGATGTGGATCTTCAGCTTTTCGGTGAGCACACGCAGTGGCCACGGATTATCAGCCGTGGTTAACGCCGCGGTGGCCGGTAAGCCGGCGGGGGACTCGGACTCCATGCGGGCCGCTCCTTGGAAGTTTCGAAATGTAGCGCCAGCGCGCGCTTTGGCTGGTGCACAAGTGAGACTACCGTATGGCACCGAAGGTTCAGCGAATTGAGCGGTTCAGGCTCCGCGGAAAAAGCAGGTGAAGCATTGGTCTCAGCAGGGGATATTCTTTCACGCGCCGTGCTCGCAAGCCGCTGTTTTGATCGGTTATCAAACGATTAGGACAAGCTGGACCAAGGCCATTGTCTGCGGCCTATGAGCGGAGGACACTATGTGCATTGGGGAGATATCCGTGAAGGGCACAAGATCATGTGGTGGGGATCAAAAAAGAATAATGCCGCCCGTGCGGTGTGGGCTGGGGTGCTGGCCCCCACCGGAGATTGCATCTCCTCGTTTAAATCGCGCTACGGCGTAGTTCTGGAGGCGCTGGCCCGCGCCAAGGGACAGTGGGTTATCAACCATTCGATCAGTCACCCGGATTTGCGGCCGCTGTGCTGCGCGCAGTCAGGTAAGCAATTGGGTGGCACCGGGGTGCACACAAACTTCGGCAGGCCGCCGTACGGGGCCATCGACGGTTCGGTGAGCTGCGGCTACAACAGCCGCGGGATGGCGATCTGGACCTGGAGCCGGGACACTAAAGACTGGGAAACTAAATCAAAATCGATCACCGTTTCCCGTGCCTCCGCCGCGGTGTGCGGGGATACCGTCTTGATGCACATGCAAGGGCAGGGATTTGCCCCGGACTCGCTGCGCCAGATCAAGGCGAACCTGGGCAAACGCGGCATCGGTCTCTGCCGGGCTTACCGCGGCAGTGATGGCACCGGAGCGGTGCTGCGTACCCCGGTACGGCTGCCCGGCTCGCTTCCTTGCTGACCCGTAGATGAGCGTGGAGGCTAAACTCACAGCCCTTTAGAGGTGGCGCGCATCATATGAGCATGCGCTAACTTGCATGGGGTTCGTAGACTAGGGGTATGGCTACTTCCACTTCTGTCCCGGTCTCGTTGCCGATCCCTCGGGTTCCGCGTATTCGTCGCACCCCCGAGCAGATCGCAGCTGCCTCCCCGCAGGTCACCAAGCGCAGCGTGCTGCTGGCCGCGCCGCGCGGCTACTGCGCCGGCGTGGACCGTGCGGTCATCGCCGTTGAGAAGGCGCTGGAGCACTACGGCGCCCCGGTCTACGTGCGCAAGCAGATCGTGCACAACGTGCATGTGGTCTCCGAACTTGAATCGCGCGGGGCAATCTTCGTGGAGGAAAACGAGGAAGTGCCCACCGGCGCGCTCGTTGTCTTCTCCGCACACGGTGTCTCCCCGGCGGTCGTGCAGTCCGCCGAGGACCGCGGATTGCGCACCATCGATGCGACCTGCCCGCTGGTGACCAAGGTGCACCGCGAAGCCGTGCGTTTCGCTAAGGCCGATTATGAGATCTTGCTGATCGGCCACGAAGGACACGAAGAGGTTGAGGGTACCTACGGCGAAGCGCCGGAGGTAACAACCATCGTGAACAACCCCGAAGAGGCCGACACAGTGGTGGTGAAGGACCCGGACAAGCTGATCTGGCTCTCGCAGACCACGCTCAGCGTGGACGAGACTATGGAAACCGTACGCCGGCTGCGTCAGCGTTTCCCGAATCTGCAGGATCCACCGAGCGATGACATCTGCTACGCGACCACCAACCGGCAGGCAGCGATCAAGGAGATCGCCCCGGCCTCGGAACTGGTGATCGTGGTGGGTTCGGCGAACTCCTCGAACTCGGTACGCCTGGTGGAGGTCGCACTGGATCACGGTGCCAAGGCCGCCTACCGCGTGGACTTCGCCAACGAGGTTGATGAGACCTGGTTTGAGAACGTCTCCAGCGTGGGCGTGACCTCCGGTGCTTCGGTGCCCGATGTCCTGGTTCAAGAGGTGCTGGCCCTGCTCGCCGATTACGGTTTCACCGACGTTTCCGAGGTCACCACCGCGCAGGAAGACATCATCTTCTCGCTGCCTAAGGAGATCCGCGGCAAGCTCAAGGAGTCCGGCGATGACGCCCGGGCCCTAGGCGGCCGGCGCTCCGCCAATGAAACGAACTAAGCACTTCATTTTTCGCATCTCCTAAGCAAAGGTAGAATCTTCTCCCGTGGCTCTTACTATCGGAATCGTCGGACTGCCCAATGTCGGCAAGTCCACCATGTTCAACGCGCTGACCAACGCCCAGGTGCTGGCAGCCAACTACCCGTTCGCGACTATCGAACCTAACGTGGGCGTCGTCCCGCTGCCGGACGCGCGTCTGAAGGTGCTCTCCGGAATCTTCGGTTCCGAGCGCATCCTTCCAGCAACCGTGTCCTTCGTGGATATCGCCGGCATCGTCAAGGGTGCTTCGGAGGGTGAAGGCCTGGGCAATAAGTTCCTGGCCACCATCCGTGAAGCCGACGCGATCTGCCAGGTGACCCGCGCATTCGTCAACGACGACGTCATCCACGTCAACGGCAAGGTGGACCCTGCCTCGGATATCGAGACGATCGCCACCGAGCTGATCCTCGCCGACATGCAGACCATCGAAAATCAGCTGCCTCGTCTGGAGAAGGAACTGCGCAGCAAGAAGATCGAGAAGTCTTTCTTGGACGCAGTGCTTAATGCGCAGAAGATTCTCGAAGAGGGCATCACTCTCTTCGCCGCGGCGAAGACCAAGGGTGTTGATCTCGAAGAGCTCGCTCCAATGCAGCTGATGACCACCAAGCCGTTCATCTACGTGTTCAACACCGATGAGGCTGGTCTGGCCGACACCGAGATGCAGGCCAAGCTCTCCGAGCTCGTCGCACCGGCGGAAGCAATCTTCCTTGACGCACAGTTCGAATCCGAGCTCGCTGAGCTGGAAGAAGACGAAGCAGCAGAGATGATGGAAGATGCTGGCATCGTCGAGTCCGGACTGGGCAAGCTGGCCCGCGTCGGTTTTGATACCTTGGGTCTGCAGACCTACCTGACCGCTGGCCCGAAGGAAACTCGCGCCTGGACCATCTCTAAGGGCGCGACCGCACCTGAGGCAGCCGGTGTGATCCACACCGATTTCCAGCGCGGCTTCATCAAGGCTGAGGTTGTCGGCTTTGAGGACCTGGTTGAGGTTGGTTCCATTGCCAATGCGAAGGCGGCCGGCAAGGCGCGCATCGAAGGCAAGGAATACATCATGAAGGACGGCGACGTGGTGGAGTTCCGCTTCAACGTCTAGATTCTTCGCCTGAACTCTGTGGAAATGCCGCCCTCCGTGAAAACTGATGAGGGCGGCATTTCTTGTCGATGGATCATAGATTGTGTCAGCTTATTGAACCCTCAGCGCATCCTGTAAGAAGCAATCCGTCACTTTAAGCTAAGTTCTTCGCGGAGAATGCTGATGATTGAGGGGAAGTCAGGTTAATAGACCCGCCGAACCTCCTGGGGCCAGCCGCAAGCCTGGGCAATCTTCCCCGCCCACATTTTTGCATCCTTATCGTCGGGGACATCGATGATTGTTAGACCGCCGATGTACGCCTCGGTGGGGGCAACTGGGCCGTTGGTGATCAACAATGTTCCGCTCGTCGCGTCGGCACTGAACGCGGCGTTGATGTCTTCATCCACGCCGGCGGCGAACACGTAAGCACCTGCGTCTTTGATCTCGTTCACCACATCGTTGGCCAAAGGTCCGCGCGAAGCAAACCATTCCTCGCTGTGGTTTCCGACCCACTGCTGGTTGAAGTAAATGATGTATTGAGTCATAGCAGCTCCTTGCCGAGTGCATTGTGTGATCCAAACAATATACTGCTGGCGCGCTATCAGGGTCGGTATCTGGGCTCGCCTGATGATTGAGCTCTGCATGCGTTTCATGTGGTCGTCCGGTACCAGATGCTGGACCCTGCGCGCTTGGAGTACGCGGCGGTAGGGGTCGCGCGTCGACTTGTGCGTGGAGGAGCGCTGGCCAAGGGAGATAAAGCATGGCGGAGTTACGCTCCAAGGTTTCATCGCGTTGCGTTTCAACTGCTGCCGGACCAGTGCGCGGGCGGCAGTAGGATCGGTATATGGATGCGGAGCATGAGTTTGAGGAGCTTTATCTGGCCGGCGGCTGCCTGTGGGGTGTGCAGGCTTTCATCGCGACGCTGACCGGAGTGACATTCACGGAAGCTGGAAGAGCCAACGGTGCCAACGGTGCCAGCGGAGACATCGATAGCGGCTACGACGGTTATGCAGAATGCGTTCGAACCCGTTTTGATCCGATGATTGTTAGTGTTGAGCAACTCATGGCGTACCTGTTTGAAATTATTGATCCTTACAGCGTGAACCACCAGGGACCGGATACCGGTCTGAAGTACCGCACTGGTGTGTATTCAACTACGCCGGCGCACCTCGACGAGGCTCGGGCATTCATCGCTGCGAGGGACGATGCGGACCGCATCGCGGTCGAGGTGCTGCCACTTGCCACCTATGTGCGAAGCGCAGAGGAACATCAAGATCGGCTCGCACGGTTTCCCGCGGACTCCTGCCACCTTCCTGACTCACTGTTGACTAAGTACCAAGGGTGAAGACCCTCTGCGGCTGGAGCGTAGCGGCATCATGAAGTTGCTACGTGTCAGAACTCGGTGGAGTTTATATTCGAAGTTTAAGTAATCTAGGCGCACTGGCCTCGATCTACTTTGCCTTCACACGCTGATTCGAATCGGACGTTCCGACAGGCTAATGCCATGGTTCTTGTTCTGCTTCGGACCACCCCCTATTGTTGTCGAGGTATTCAAAGGTTCTAAAATTGCGAGGTATTTTGGTGGGAAGAAGTTTCTGGGCTGCCAGAAAACGTGTTGCGCTTTACCTCGCTATCTCGGTTTTTGGCATGGCCTTGCTGATTGGTGTGTACTGCTGGATCTCGGGCAGGGCGCCGCTAGAAGCCATAGAGAATCTTTGGATTGCATTGGTGTTCGCTCTCGGGACGGCCGTGGTGACTGCCTTGCGGGATCAGAAGGAAGAGGGCACCGCTGGTTCCCAGAAAACTAACAGCGAATGACGCGCAGTTTTAATGGTTCTGCGGAGATGGGCGAAACTGACGACAGAGCGCAGACTAGCGGCGTGAAGCAGTGGGAATTAGTCGTCACTGCCTGCCGATGAAATCGAAGGTGTACTCATTAGTCAACGGCATGATGCCGGGGTCATCTTCGAATGGCATGTAATCCAGGGAGTAAAGGTAACCGTCGATAACCCAAAGATCTAAGTGCCCCAAAGCTTTTTCGTTTTGCATCACGGTTACCGAGGAAAACGGTCCGCCGCCATGGGTGATGCGCTTACGACCAGGGGCCTTGGTGACTGCGATAAGGAAGCATTCGCACTCGTCGAATTGGAACCCATCCCAGTGGGAGAACGCCAGCTGTTCACGTGCCTTTGCTGATTCAGTATCGGTGCCACTGCATAGCAACGCTAGGATGTCGCGTTCGGCTTGGCTGAGTTCCTCGCCTTTGCTGCGGTTAGTTTGGGGGCGCATAGATGCAGGCTATGGCGTGGTGCGACGGCACAGCAAATCCGAGGGCACTTGAATGTGCAACATTGCCGCGACGGACCCACCGTGTTTGGATACGAACGACACGAAGCGCGGATGTGCGAATCTCGTAAGGCCGTTGTTCGCCTAGCGCTGTTCGTTTAGAACAATGGCCAGGGGACCGCTGGCATTTCGCCGCTCGGGCTGGGAAATTTACCGGTAGAAAGCAAATGGTCACAGCGCTGCGCAAGGGATGCGAGTTCGTCTGCGGTGATGAGCTCCGCGAGCTTTTGCCCCAGCTCAGCCTGTAGTGCCTCGCTAATGCGAGCGACGCCCTCGTGTTCTTCATCAGTGAGTGCTTCGCCAACCCAGCCCCACAGCACCGTGCGCAGCTTGTGCTCGCGGTGAAAGGTCAGTCCGTGGTCCACACCGTATCGGTGTCCACCGGTCATCGCCAGGATGTGGTTGCCTTTGCGGTCGGCGTTATTAACGATGACATCAAATACCGCCATGCGTCGTAATGCGGGGGAGTCCTCATGAACCAGGGCGAGCAGTTCACCATTCTCGCCGCGCCCCTGGAAAACCTGTTTCCAACCAGTCTGGGGAACGCTCTCGGCAGGAACCAGATCGATCGCATTTTCCTCGACATCTTGCTCCTGCCACAGCTGCACCATGCCCTCGCCGAACTGAGCCTCACGCAGCCAGGTATGTGGCACGATATTCCAGCCCAAGGCTTCCGAGACCAGATAGGCGGCGACCTCCCGATGAGCCAGCTGACCGTCGGGAAAATCCCACAGCGGATTCTCCCCGGCGATCGGCTTGTAAACGACAACGTTCTCTGCGATGTTGCCCATAAAGGTTGCGTTTGACGCCGTGGTGAGCCGGCCGGTGAGCGTGAGCTCGGTGGTCATCAGATCGGACATGTGTATTAGTTTTCGTTGATGGTGCAGGTGTGTCCGTCTGGGTCCATCGGATACCCGCAGAGGGTGCACATCGGACGCCCGGCATCCACGATCTCGCGGGTGCGCTTAGCGAAGGCGCGAGCGGTACCCACCGGCATCCGCACGCGCAGCATTTCGGTCTCTTCGATGGGAGCCGCGTCTGGATCTTCATCCGGAATCGGGTGGGCCTCGATGACGATCTGCGAGGTGGATGGGTCCCAGCCCAGGCTCATTGCGCCGGTGCGGAACTGCTCCTGGTCAGCTTCGAGCGGGTCATTGTCCACGAGCTCGATCGGAGTGCCGGTGGGAATGCTGAAGGGGTTTCCATCCACGGTGAGCAACTGGTCAAGAATGTGATCGATGTTCTCCGCGAGCTGCGCGGCCTGCTGTTTCTCCAGCACAACACTGACAATCTCTTTGCCCGTGCGCACCTGGAGGTAGAACGTGCGGTCACCGGGAAGCCCGATGACGCCGACAACGACCCTATCGGGCCAGGAAAATTCGTGAATACGTGTAGGCATATAAATATCTTATGCTCCGCTAGTGGGTGTAGTTTGTGTTCCGGCTCCGCCACCGACGGGCGCATCGGCGCCGTGGGTAGTGTTCGGCAGCCAGGATAGATCGCCGGCATCGGTGTTGATCGCGTGGACGGCAGGGCGGTTAGTGCCATAGTGCACGATCGAAATCGACGCAGGGCCCACATTTAGACGCTGGAACATGTCCAGGTGCATGCCCAGCGCGTCGGCGAGGATCGACTTGATGATATCCCCGTGGCTGACCGCCGCCCAGACGGCTTGCGGCCCGTGCTCCGCCTCGAAGGCTGCATCGTGACGTCGAATTGCGGCCACCGAGCGGGACTGCATCGCGGCCATCGATTCGCCGCCGGGAAAGGTGACTGCCGAGGGCTGGGACTGGACAACCGGCCACAATTTTTCGGCAGCCAGCTCGCTGAGCATGCGTCCTTGCCACAGTCCGTAGTCGCACTCAGTGAGATCGTCTTCGGTGGGTGCGTAAGGGGTGCCGGGCTGCCGATCGAGGATGTACTGCGCGGTTTGCTGACAGCGCTGAAGCGGGCTGGAAACCACCCCGACCAACGGCACGCGCGCCAGGCGCTCGCCGGCTGAAGTTGCCTGTTGTTCTCCCAGCTCATCAAGACTCACCCCTGGAGTCCGTCCGGCTAGAAGTCCGGTTGCATTGGCTGTGGTGCGGCCGTGCCGCACGAGGATAACTGTCGCCATCTACTCAGCCTAGTCATCTGCCGTCGCTGAACCTAGTTCAATCACTGAACGGTCTTCATTGGCTGCCCAAAAACTACAAGCAGAGGCTGAATTATCGGCATATTCCGTAGCGGATTTGCGTACCAGCCTCTTCGTGCCGAACCGTGATTCTTGAACTTTGACCTGATATCTCACACACGCCTCAGCGCGGGGCGAGGTAGCATTCGAGTGAATGATCAACGGCTCCGGCATCACCCAGATCAAGCTTGAGGTCTCGATCCGAGTTCCACCATGCCGTATTAACGAAATAGTGCATGGCAAGCGAGCCATTACCGCAGACACCGCGCTTAGACTCGGGCGTTATTTTGGGATCGACCCACAGCTTTGGCTGAATTTGCAGTCGCACTATGAATTGGTACTTGCAGAGGATCGTGTTGCTGAACAAATCGCGGCAATCACTCCACTGAAGGTTGCCTGAGGGTTCAACACTGTGGAACGCATTGCTAATTCTTTAAAGACTTCCGCCAACCTTGGACCGCGTAGCAGATCGTCCCGACGAGCAATGCCGCGAAGACCACGGACTGCCAGGAGAAGAGTGACTGCGCGTTGTCAATTGAGACTAGAAGCAGCAACGCTATAAGTACGCTTCCAACCGTCCAGCCCAATGCTTCGCGGCGTGCGCGGAATGAGGTATTGGGCGCGAAGCTGGCTGCATAGCTTTCGGGCGTGCCGAATTCCGTAGGCAGCGATGCCTCGGCATCTACGGCGAATGCGCGGGTATCTTCGATGATGACACGAATCCGTCGGTCGCTAAGGTCATCCCGAAGCCGGAGGCTTTCCTGGAGCTGGCGGATCCATTCCTCGTGTGTTGCGACTTCAGTCTTTGACGTGGTTGAGCGTGGTGCCAGAGAATTGCGCTTTGAAAACTTCTCGATGAGGTAGTAAAAGAGCGCGTACATCGGTACCGGAGCCAGATACCAAAGCACGGATGCTGTGCCCGGAGACCGTGGAAGAGCAATGGCCAGCCCGGCGAGGGCAACCGCGGCGGCAGCGAAGGCCGTTGCAGTCCAGAGCATTGCCCTAAGGCGTGTAAATTTCCGCACTGCAAGATTCCAGAACTGCCTGATGCCCATGGAAATAGCCGGGATGAGGAGCGGAATTCCAAGCATTGCCCAGCTCAGTTCCGTTGTCCATCCATCATCGATAAGGGCCACTATGGTCACTAGAACGCAGAGCAAGGCTGCGCTGATACAGATTGTTTGGGTGAGCTGCTTGAAAGAATACAGGTGGTACCGGTCCTGTGCAGGAGTTCCGGATTGTTGCCAATGCTCCTGTTGTTCTTTGGCCCAAACCTTTGGGTCACCAAATAGTTTTTCTGCCGGTTCCTGCGCGTCCTTGAGTATTGGAAGAAGGTCGACGAGGGCTTGTTTCGCAGCTGAAATTTTGACGTCATCGAGCATTAGCCGACCTGCAGCGGTTTCTACCCAGTTAACGTCGTCTTTCTGGCCACGGGCAGCATGAAACTCTTTGAAGAGTTTGGAGAGATCAATTTCGATGTCCGATTCTGCGGAGTTCTGAGTCATGGCTTCATTCCTTGTGGGTCCGAGTCGTTGTCAGTTTCTGGTTTCTGCGCACCGAGGGAGTTGGCTAGAGCATGCCACGCGCGGCGTTCTTCTTGGAGCCTTGAATGTCCAAGCTGCGTCAACGCATAGTTGCGTTTTCCGGGACCGTTTTGCCCTTGCTCCCATTGCGCGATGACGGCGCCGTCGTTTTCCAGAGCGGTTAGCAGCGGATAGAGAGATCCACCTTTGGGCCGCCCAAGTCCAAGCTCATTGACGGCTTGCGCAATGCCGTAACCGTGCAAAGCCCCGTCTTCAAGACTTGCGAGAACTGCCGTTCCCAATGCAGCACGGGTCCAGGTCGCAGGCCATGCCGATTTCACCTCGTCGTCGCTCATGTATCTAAGTATAGGCTGTATCTAGATATTGAATCAAGGGCATATGACTCCCCAGCACGACTGTAGATGGATCACCCATGACTGCCCTCGCTGCTACCAAGTTTCTATCGAGCCTCTAACGTCGATTGATAGGATTGGGAGCATGTCCAGCTCACGAGCCATCACACTTCGTTCCCGTTCCGAACATGACTTCGACACCTTGTTCCAAATTGCCAACGATTTGACCACCTGGGAAGAACGCAGCGCGGCAGTTCCTGCTCCATTAAATCGAGACACCTACAAGGCCCGGCTGGCACAGCTCGATGCCGATAATTCAGACAAAAGTGTGCGTTTCATGGTTGATGTGGACGGTATCGCAGTCGGTAGTGTCTCGCTCTTCGATTTCGACGAATTAGCCCGCCATGCCGAAGTCGGTATCGCCTTGGTGCCCGAAGCCCGTGGAAAAGGCATCGGGACCGCAGCCATCTCGCAGATCGTCGAATTCGCATTCGTACGCTGCAACTTGCGGCGCGTCCATCTGCAAATGATCGAATCCAACGCCGGCGCTATCCGTGCGTATCAGAAGGCAGGTTTCGTGATCGAGGGTCGTCAGCGCCAGCATGCTTGGGTGCGCGGACAATACGAGGATATCGTCCTCATGGGAATCCTCCGTTCGGATTGAGAGCTCGCTGCGTGGCGGGGGAGCGTACTCTTTGAATCTGAATGTCTGCGAGACAAGCTCTTCGGGAAATATCGTGTTGAATCAGTTGTTCAATGTCCAAAGTTGTCAGGGCTTCTACTCCGAGTCGTCAACAGTGGCTGGCAGGCTGCGGCGCGTCGTCGGGCTTGGCGATTTATTCTCAGCGGTCCATGGAACTTTTGACCGCCCGTAAGCCGAACCCTCTACCTTCTTCTGGGGAAGAAACCTGAAAGGGTTTATTCCCCAGCAGCGCGGCTACAGTTGGGGATCAAGCATAGCTATGCGCAGATGCAAAGTGCCCCTTTGAAAAAGCTGACAACCGCTACCTGTCAAGCGATATGGTTTGGAAGCCCACCTGGATAACCAGCGCAGTGCGTGCAGGAAAAGGAATCGTGAATGAGGACCTCGCCAGATAACATCTTGCTGCGCTTGTCAGCGGCTCAAGAACAACAAATTTGTGAGATATTTGCAGCATTGGAAGCACGTGGGTTTCCTGCACAACAACAGACTCCGCATATCACCATTACCTTTTCCCCGGCCATGGCCGATCAGGCCGTGCAATGTGCTGCACAATTGCTACCCAGCCTGATTCCGTCACGCCTAGATCGTGTAGGCACGGTAATTTTTGGAACGAAGCGCAAACAAACGATCGCCTGGCTGCTTGAAACCTCCGCTGAATTGGAAGCTGCGGCGCGCGAGATTAGCGCGCTGAATCCAGATGGCCGCGGGCACCGATGGACTCCGCACCTGACGATGGGCCTGCGCTTGCCACGGGAGATCGTGCCCGAGTATATTCGCGCTTTAGATGAGCTGACCCCAGCGTCGCTCAAAGAGCTCACCGCTATTCGCGCAGCACTGTGGAAACCGTCAAGTCAGGAGCTGACCGTGCTCGCCGACGCGAGTAGCTGCCAAGAGGCAAAAACCTCCAGGGAATAATCGTTGTGGACGTAAGGGAACAGATGGCTGACAGTACGTGGACGCAGGTTGGCGAGGGCGTGTACCAACGCCGATACGACCCAATGGATGTTTCGGTCGGTCTGGTCCTTGGGCCACGAGGAGCAACGGTAATTGATACGCGCAATAACCCTGCCGAGGCGCAAGAGATCATCAACGATGTGGCGCAGCAGTTTGCGGTGCCGATAGCCGCGGTGCTCAACACTCACGCGCATTATGATCACACTTTCGGCAACCAGCTGTTCGCTCACGCGGGTATCCCCATTTACGGGCACCATTTGATCACGCGGCATTTTGAGAACTTCGAGAGACCCCGGCTGCTGCGAGTACAGCAGGATCCTGCATCCGAACCGGATAAAAGCTGGGCCGAGGTGGCACTGACACCGCCAAGTGTGCCGATTGCTGAATCAACCACGGTTGACCTCGGAGACCGGGAGCTGCAGCTGATTCCACTGGGCCCCGGGCATACGGAGACCGACCTGGCGATTTTCATTCCTGACGCGGGAATCTGGTTCCTCGGCGACATTATCGAAGAGTCAGGCCCGCCGATGTTCGGGTCTGGGTCCTTCCCGTTGGGTTGGCCCGAGGTCTTACGCTCCCTGCTGAAGTTGATTGACCCACAGCACGTGCTGATTCCCGGACATGGGCAAGCGGTGGACCGCGCGTTTGTGAGCGCTCAGCTGGCCCGGTTCGACGAGTTGGCGCAGACTTTGCGAACTGCGCATGCCGCTTCAATCGCAGTAGATGAGATCCAATATTCTGCGCAGCTGCTTGCGTTGTGGCCACATGAGTTCCTTCGCGAAGCCGCGGTGGATGGATATGCGCAGCTTTCGCAGCACGGCGCATCAGGGGTGTAAAGGGCGGCTCATAGTGCGGAAGCCTGGCAAAGCCGCCCGGAACTAGTAGCCCTGTTGCTACGGTGTTTGCAACGCGAGGGTCTTGGCCCGAAAAGGCCTAGGGATTGAGCTGCGCAGCTGCAGCTTTGAAATGCTCCGCATTTTCCGTCTGCATCGCGTAGAGGCCATAGTCAACGGCCGCGGTACTGAAAAGCTCGGCACAGTGCTCGGCTAAGAGCGGGCCGACCACGCCGCCTTGAGCAACGTATCGGTCCACGGTGGCGTTAAACGCTGAGGCGGAAACGCTGGCGTGGTGGAAGACAAAATCCCGGGCCGGGTCGCCGATGGCCGCAGTGGTCCAATCCAGGATGCTGTCGATGCGCTCGCCGGTCATCAACTGGTGCGCGGGATAAATTTCTCCATGCGTCAGTGTGGTGTGCTCGGGCCAATACCGGTCATCGGCTAACCATCGGCTCCAACGTTCCTGCAAGTCTGCGGACACCTCAAATACCTTCACGACCCGGGCGATATCCTCGCGTTTGCGCTGGCGCACGGAACTGGGCGTGAAAACCTCAATGCCGCTGTCGATGACCTCCGTTGGATCCACCGCATGCAATTGGGCAAGAAAATCTGCCAGTGAATGCGCATACTCACGGGATTCGAGCGCAAAATGCCACTGCGGTTGACCTTCCTCGGAAAGCGTCAGACCCGGTTCCCCTGGCAAAAGAGGGTAGGCGATCAACGTGTCGCTATGGATTTTCCAGTCGGGAATTTCCACGTCCAGATGCGGGGCAAGCCGCCGAAGCAGTCTGCCTTCGATGGCGGCACGTTCGGTCACGTCGGGGCGGCGTGGAATGCGCAGCACCCAAGAATCCTCGGCATCTGTGGTTCCGATGGCGACTTGGAAATCCAAGCCAAGCTCGTTGATGGTGATACTGCGCGGTTCCAGCTCCAACCCGTGCATTTTCGCGAGTGCGCAGATCTCATTAATCGCAGAATCTTCCATAAATCAAGCTTTGCCGGTTGCACGCAGAAAGTACAGGGCCAATCCAATCATTCAGCCGGTGCGTGACTCTGCCGCTGGAAGCCCACAGGTTTCCAGAGTTTCACTTGGCGGCGGGTCTAAGGTGAAGTCATGACACATATTGCTGGATTGACAGAACTACTGGCCACGCTCAACGCAGGTGAGGTGATTCCCGGAGGGTCCGCGCATCACGCGGCAATGCATGCGACGAGCCAGGAAGCCTTGCGGATTACTGCGCAGCTCAACGGAAGCTACCAGAGTCCCGAACAGGTTCGTGCATTACTCAGCGAATTGACCGGAACAACAGTGCCCGAGTCAATGCAGCTCTTCCCGCCGTTCAGCGCGGACTTCGGCAAAAACATCAGCTTTGGTCCAGAGGTCTTCATCAACAGTGGGTGCCGCTTCCAAGATCAGGGCGGGATCAGCATCGGTGCGGGCTCACTGATCGGGCACAACGCGGTGATCACCACCTTGAACCATGACATGGTGCCTAGCCGCCGCGCCGATATGCACCCGGCCAAGGTAGTGATTGGCAAAGGTGTCTGGTTCGGTGCGAACGTGACGGTGCTGCCGGGGATCAGTATCGGAGACGGGGCCGTGGTGGGTGCCGGCGCAGTAGTCACCAAGGACGTGGCCCCGAACACGGTGGTGGTCGGCGTGCCCGCAAAGCAGGTCGCGACGGTTCCACTGGACTAACCCGGTAGTCAGCCGGCGGGTTGGCGAGATATTTTAGCCGTGCGAGTCATGAGGCGCAGGTATCCGGCGCCCACAAAGAGGTGCAGTACCGCGCCTAGGCCAAGGATGTAGAGACCCGGGGTGAATAGCCAGGACAGTTCCGGGATGCGCCCAAAAGCCACAGCGGCTAGACCCAGCATCATAATTGCGGTGCGGATCTTCCCCAGCTTGGTTGACTCCGGTGGGGCGGAGAGCCGCAAGGCGAAGTAGGTGCACAACAAGATCAGATCGGTGATGAAGATGGCTAAGCCGATCCATAAGGGCACTAAGCCGCCAAAGACTAAACACACGGCAATCGCGACGATCCCGAGCCTGTCGGCAATCGGGTCAAGCAGGACACCGACGTGGGAGACCTGATTGAACTTCCGCGCGATGAATCCATCAATCCAGTCGCTGAGCCCGAAAACGAGCAATAAGAATGCGGTGGCTACCGGTGCGGAATCAGTCAGCAGGTAAGAGCAGATCGGCACGACCAGCAGGAACCTGAGCACCGTGATGGCGTTGGGTACGGTGGCCCAATCGTGCTTGCGTGCGGCCGGGCTAGTCATCACGCTCTCCTTAATCTCCTACGTTGAACGATGTCGCACCTGAGCTGCGATATCAAGAGGCAAAAGCCGATCTGGCAAAAATAACCCGCTGGTAGGCTGAGCGTGTTCCCTAAAAAGTCCGAGGAGGACTCCGTGGTTGATGTAAAAGCAGTGGCTCAGAAACTCGCCGATTTGCACGAATCAGGCAGCACCTTGGTGCTCCCGACCGTCTGGGATACCTGGAGCGCGAAGATTGCCGCCGAGGCAGGATTCCGAGCGCTCACCATCGGAAGCCACCCCGTGGCCGACGCTACCGGTAGCAGCGATGGCGAGCAGATGGATTTTAAAGAGTATTTGCGCACCTGCCAACGGATTATTGGTTCCGTCACGCTGCCGGTGAGCGTCGACGTGGAGTCAGGTTATGGGTTGGCTCCCGGAGAATTGATCGGGCGTTTGCTCGATGCCGGAGCCGCCGGCGCAAATATCGAAGACGTGGTGCACTTAGAAGGTAAACGCGTTCGTGACCGCCAAGAGCACGCCGACTACATCGCCGCGGCCAGAGCCGAAGCCGACGCGGCGGGCGTGGCATTTGTAATCAATGGACGCACCGACGCGGTGAAGCTTGGCACCGGCGTATTTGCCGATCCGCTGGGCGAGGCCGTAGCCCGCATCAAACTCATGGAGCAGGCCGGCGCGCGCTCGGTCTACCCGGTGGGGCTCAGCTCCGCCGAGCAGATCCGCGAGCTGGTGGCCGCCGTGCAGGTCCCGGTTAATGTCACCGCGCACCCGGTGAAGTCTCATGCCGCCGGAGACCTGGCGCAACTGCGTTCCTTGGGAGTACGCCGGGTGAGTTTTGGTCCGCTATGGCAGATGTGGTTGGCCGAAACTTCCGCCACGCAATTAGCGCAGTGGAGCAAATAACTCGGTGAACGCGCGCTAGGTCGTTTACGCCGTGAGTATGCCGGCGGCGTAGGCGGCCTGAGCGACGTGCGCGATGGCGTCGTCGATAATTGAGATCAGACGGACCCCACGAGTGACCGCCGGATCCCAGCTGCGGTCGATTACCTCGTCCAGTTGCGCGGGAGTTAAAGTAATTGCATAGTCGCCGAGCGCGGTGAGCGTGGCTTCCAGGTATTCCAGCAGCAGCGCCTGATCGTCGACCTTGATGCGCGCAGCTTCCGCCGAGCTGTGACCGTAGCCAACACTGGCACCGAGTTCTCCGAGATCAAATTTTTCGGCATATTCCTCCCAGAGCTGCGCCTTGCCGGTGAGCGGAGCCAACTGCGCATCAACCTCCCGCGCGCTGTGCCAGAGCAACCACGCAATTGAATTGGGATGCCCGGCCGGGTGGGCATTGAGCTGTTCGGCGGTGAGCTGTGGCAGATGTTTGGCCGAACTGATCGGCAGGCGGGCGAGTGTGCTGAAAATTTCTGCTGTGTCCATACTTCTTATTGTGCTCTGAGATTCTCTCGCTGTCAGTTTTTGGTGCTACAGCTCGGTGTCCGGCAACAGTTCAAAACCGGCAGCTTCGGTAGGAACACCGTTGATTTGCAGGGCTATTGAATGCGCACCGGGGTAATAACGGCGTGTGGTGATCGGCCGGAAGGAATGAGTCCGGGCAATGTCGAGTTGTTCGCCCGGTGCCAGCGTGCGGGTGGAGAGTTTAAAAACCTTAGGCGTGGTTGAACCGTTGGCCTTTTGATGGTTGACGATGTAGTCGATGGCCAGCCGTGCCGGCTCTGTCCCGGTATTTTTGATGCTGGCGGCGAATTCGACCGAGGAGTTCCACCCAATTTGTTCACTGGCCACCGATGGACCGCTGATCTCTAGCGTGGCGGGCACAAAACCTAGTACCGCCAGCGCCTCGGGGTTTCCGCGCTTGAGCAGCGTGCGCAGCCCATGCTTGACTACCCCGAGCGTGGTATCGGCCGGATTTTCCAACCAGCGCTGCGCCGTATGGACAACTAGCGAGGCTGATTCCCGGCTCAGATCGTTCAAGTGGTTAGCTACCGAGCGGCGCACATATTCACTCTCGTCACGGTACAGCGCGTCAAGAATGGGAATTGCCATTGCCGGTGCGACGTTCAGCTGCGGCACCCGGACAGCCCACGGTAAATACGGTCGGGTGCCTTCGCTGGCTAACCGGCGGACGTGCTCATCGGGGGATTGCGTCCACCGGTAAACGAAGGACAACGCGCGCTCCAGGTCGTGGTTTAGCAACTGCCGAATCGCGAACTCCGCGGTGAGCCTTGGGGTAAGCATGGCAAGCAGCGCTAGTGCGTCGTCAAAGGCTTCCGCGGTGTTTTCCTGTACCGCTTTGCTGGCCAATGCGCTGGTCACCGGCCAAATCATCCAGCCGGTAAAAGTTTCGCTGTGCTCGCTGGCGCGGCGAATGGCCGCCGCGAGTTGTGCGTAGCCAATAGGAAAATCTGCCAAGAGTGCGTCACGCAACGCATCGGAGCGTTCACGCAGGCTCAGCGGGTCCAGTGTCGCGCGGACTGCCGGGAGGTGCTCCAAGGTACGGTCCGGAACGACCGCTTGCATTTGCAGGGAGAGCTGTTCGGCAACATCGGGGCCAATAAGTTGATCAGCGAAAGGCATAACGCCATTCTTGTCTTAAACCGCTGAGAATCCGAATGCTTAAAATCGTCGAGGGCCACCAAAAATGGTGGCCCTCGACGGAAGCCTAAAGGTGTCTACCCGCTACTAAGCGCGAGGCAGAATCTGGAAGCTGACAGCTCCCTCTTCGTTGACAGCTGCGTCTAGCACCTTGTCATCAAGCTCATCGGTGACCAGCTCATCGAGGTAAACTGGGCTGCCTTCACCACGGATTACCAGGTCGGCTGCTTCTGGTTCTGCAACAATCTGCACCGCAAATGCGGCCTCATCCGGTGCTCCTGCACCCTCGGCCTGGTGGATGCGTAGTCCAGCATTTTCTGCCTCGGACTGGTTGGTGACAATCGCGGTAACGATCGTATCTGCCTGATCGGTCAGTGTGAGCACGGTGGCTCTCCTTCCGGTTGCGAACATGCCAAGGTCAGGGCATGCGGTTGCCACGATTCCAAAAATAATCAAAGATCGCAACCTCGCTTAACATGTACGAAATACGCTTCCGGTTGGTTTTCCCTCTCAGGTACGCTCCTCCTTCAATACCCAGAGCTAGGTTTTTTGAGCTAGAAAAATCATGGAGAAGTCGCAGAATTTCGGGCAGAGGCGGGGAGTCGTTCTCAAGCTGTTCGCTTGGCGATGCCCCGAGCGACGAAGAAGAGAATGGACAGTTGGACAACGAATATCAGGGCACCGGAAAGCACCTCGTCCCAGCCCATGGCCAAACCAGACTGCAGGGTGCCGATGCCGCTGGCGACCGGGTAGAACAGTGGCCAAAGGACTGCCAGATTTCTGACGAAGGCAAAAATGATCGAAAAAGCCAGCGCGAACATGCCAAAGCTCAAAGCGGCCGGAAGCGGGACAGAACCCACGTGTTGAAGTGCAAAACCGATACTGGTGAGGAAAATTGCAGGAAGCCAACCAAATGCTCGTTCCCACCGAAGATAGAGCCAACCAAAAACGAAGAGCGGCTCCCAGAAAACCAAGAAATTTGCTAACAAATGGGGGAGTAACTGGACCTGAAGGTCAGCGGCGGTCACGATGAGCTGGTACGCGGAGCCGGCACCCAGCACCGCAGCGATGATCAGTGAAGTCACTAATAACCTGCGAGTGAATCCAAGTCCTGCCCAGCCTTCGCCGCTAAGGCGAAGCACGGTTAGTGCAGGAACCAGAGTGCCAACTAGGAGAATTCCGAGCACCAAAAACCAATTGCCCAATGCGCTGCCGGCAAAATAACATCCCCCAAACGCTAGTAGGGTGCACGACGCGATGAGAGTGTCTTTCCCGGGATCCCAAGCGATAATTCGACGCCGTGGGCGGTGGGTTGCGCGATTGTGTTGCGCGCCGGGTGCTGGGGATGTAGAACTCGACATGCTCATTTCCTCAAAAAAAGGGTGAGCTGGCGTTTCGGATTCCACGCACAGCTCGGTGCAATCCACCCTAAAATGGTTTGTATCCCTTGGCTAGGGCAACCCGTGTAGTTTTCTAGTGCTCACCCTTAATAACAAAGTAGGATCCGCGGATAGTGCCGGCCAATTTGGACTTCTGCCGCGCAAATTTGAACTTGTCTGCGAGTTCTTGCGGTATCTCCATCCCATCGGAGAGTTTAAAACCGACCGCACGCTTCTCGCCCTCGGCCAGGCCGTAGAGAACGTTGATTGACAAGCCCGATTCGTAAAACAGGTAAGCGCGTTTAGCTCCATCGGCTTCAAACATTGAGGCCTGCAACACCGGCGAACCGATCTGCAGGTTTCGTTCCTTGAACAAAATGCCGTGTACCCAAGTGATGGTCTGTGCTGATTCGCTGGCGTCGCTGACCACGAAGTCGTGATCGAACTTATTCTTCAAATACCGTGCTTCGTTGGCGCGCAGTCCGGCGAGCGCTTCGGCGACCGGAGAGGACTCCAAGCCCACGATAGAGACATCTTTGAAATCGACAAGGTAGGACATGGTGTTCTCCCAAAAGTTACTTGTTGCCGGTGCGGCATTGCTGACCTGTGCATATGGTACCGAATTTTTGGAGCTGCACCCGTGGGCGAGGATAAACTGTCTGCACGGCAGGTTCATATCCACTCGGGAAAAGAGTTTTGGTGAAGATTACTGTGGTGGGTGGTTCCAAGGGGACCGGGGCAGAATTTGCGAAGCTGGCGCAGCAGGCCGGGCACGAGGTGACGGTGCTTTCACGCAGTGGCCAGGCTCCGCACTCGGTGCGTGCGCTCGCCGGTGATGCATCGGATCCGCAGGTAGTGCGTGATGCCGTGGCGGGGGCCGACGCGGTGGTTCTTACCGTCGGCGCCGCGAAGAAGGTGCCACAGCAGCGGGCATTGGTGACGCAGACTGTCATTGGGGCGATGCAAGTTGCGGGGGTGCGGCGATTGGTCGTGCAGTCTTCCTTGGGTGCCGGGGATTCTGGTTCTCAACTACCCGGTTTTTTGCGCTTTGTGATGTTGTTGGCGCTTGCCAAGCCACTGGCTGATCATAATGCGCAAGAAGCGCATGTCACCTCCTCCGGGTTGGCTTGGACGATTGTCCGCCCGTCGGGGCTGACTAATAATGAAGCTACCGGTCGTTGGAAGGCGCTGACGGCGTCGGAGGCTGGAACGCTAGGTGGCACCATCACACGCTCGGATCTGGCCGCGTATCTGCTTCATGCGTTAAACGATGATTCGAGTATTGGACAGGCTATTTCACTGAGCAACCGCTAGCCTCGTGCCGAGTACCCAGACGCCGAGTACTAATCACGATTCGCACCGATTCGTGCTTCTGCCTCCCGGTAGGCTGAGCACATGTATTTGGAAAACATTGTTTTCGACTCGGTGGACCCCCAGACTCACGGCCGGTTTTGGCAGGAACTCTTGGGCTGCGCGTTTTTGGGAGAAGATCCTCAAGGGTTTGAAACACGCCTGAAAATCCATGAGGGCCCCACCCTAGACCTGTGCTTTCAACGGGTTCCCGACGCACCCAACGACCCGATGCGGCTGCACCTCAGTGTGTCTGCCGAGGCCGAACAGTCCCGGAGAATCGCACAAGCATCAACCCACGGTGCGCTGCACCAGAACAGTGAAGAACATGATGTTCCACGCAGCGTCTTGGCAGATCCCGAAGGCAATGCGTATTACGTGCTGGAAGACGATCACAACCATTTAGCTACCGGACCCATCGTCGCCTTGACGATGGAATCGGCAGACGTTGCTCGCGATACCCGGTTCTGGCAGTGGCTTAGCGGATGGAATCAGGATCTTGCCGGTAAACCCGGTTCCTTACGCCACCGCAGCGGGCATGGTCCGGTTCTTCAAATATCCTCGGAACGAGAGGCTAAGGGACCGGCCAAGAATCGGATGCACTTGGATATGCGATTGGAATCCGGCGACGATGCACAGGATATAGCGGAAGAAATCATGCGTCATGGTGGCCGCGAGCTGCACCCAAACTGGGGAGAGCTGGCCTGGCGGGTCTATCAGGACCCCTCTGGAAACGAATTTTGTGTACTCCCAGTGGCGAGGGTCGGTAATGATGGCTAATGAACCGGTAGTAGACGCAAACTTCACTGATGAGCTACTTGCTCGACTCTATGACCCGCTCGATCCAGATCGCAGTGATCTGGAGACTTATACCCAACTGATCACAGCACTGGACGCCCATAAAATTTTAGATGTCGGGTGTGGAACTGGAACCTTCGCTTGCACCATGGCTGCGGCAGGATTTGAGGTGACCGGAGTCGACCCGGCCGATGCGTCCTTGGCCGTAGCGCGGAAAAAGCCTGCGGCAGCGCGGGTCCACTGGGTGCACGGTACGGTGCACGATCTGCCGACAGCGGATTTTGATGCGGCGGTCATGACCGCAAACGTTGCCATGGTCTTCACCGATGATGCGCAATGGCAAAATACTTTGCAGCGCATTGCCCTGGCGCTGAAACCAGAAGGAACTCTGATCTTCGAGGCACGGCGCCCAGAACTGCGGGCGTGGGAACGCTGGACCGAGCAACTAACTCGCGAAACGACAATGGTTGCAGGGCAGGGAGCGGTGACTACCTGGGTTCAGGTACTTGGTTACGCCAACGAACTTTTGCGCTTCCGCGAAACCTTTCGTTTCGAGGACGGGACCGAATTGATCTCCGAATCCACGCTGCGTTATCGAAGCCGTGAGCATATTGAAGCCACGCTGAATGCCGCCGGATTCGACATCCGCGGGGTATACGACGCCCCGGACAGACCGGGACGGCAATTTATCTTCGTTGCCCAACGTCGCCTGAACGGATAGTCTCGAACCCATCGGTGGCCGTAGTGGATACCTGCCGACGGGATAGGACTGATGAAAACTCATCTGGCAGGTGACCCCCGCGTCGTTATTAGCGCGCTCGTGTTGTGCGCTGTCAGCCTCATTCATTTGACCGCGCAAATGATTGCTCCAGACGAGGTGCTGGCGAATCTCACACAGATCTTCTTGATGCCAGCGCTCGCGGTGGTGTTATTGATGGCTACCCACAGGCCGCGCAGCAAATTGGTGCGGTGGGTGTTATTAGCCCTGGGATGTTCTTGGCTGGGTGATCTGTTCCCGAGATTCATGACCGGGGACCAAGCTTTTTTGACGATGGTTGGCTGCTTCCTACTCGCACAGCTGTGCTATCTGCAGGCGTTGCGGCCATACTGGCGTCGCTCGGTACTCGGCCGCCCTCGCTGGGTCATCCCCTATGCACTCGGATTCGGATGGCTGGTATTCGCCTGTGCTCCGCACGCCGGCTCATTGCTTTATCCGGTAGTAATCTATGGTCTTGCCTTGACGCTGATGGCGTTGCTCTCAACTGGACTGGGAGCACTCGCCGGAACTGGTGGAGCGATCTTCTTCATTTCTGATGCGCTGATTGCATTGCGTTCCTTTGCCGGCATTGAGGTGCCTGCTCATTCATTTTGGATCATGCTCAGCTACGTGGTGGGCCAGTCCATGATTGTGGCTGCGGTGTTTGGCCACGCACGCTTCACGGCCCAGGAAACTAACGAAGGACGAGTATGAACCCCGTAGAACCCGAAGATAATCGGCTCCCCGAAGGCATCGCCGCGATCCACGGAAGTGGCCTACCGGTGGTACTGGTCCACGGTAATGGCGTCGATCACCGGATACTCTTGGCATTGGATGAACAGTTAGCCCGCCCTGGAAACCTGCAACGTATCTATGTTGACCTTCCCGGCTTCGGCGGGACCCCGGCGCTCGCCGGAAAGTCAGGATTGCCGGAGATTGCGGACTGGCTGCAGAATTTGCTCGTAAGCCAACTCGGTACGCAAGCTTTTGTGTTGATCGGAAATTCGCTTGGGGGTTTGCTGGCGCAGGAGATGGCGGACCGTTTTGAAAGCCAAATTCTTGGCCTGGTGCTACTCGCTCCAGTGATTCGGCCAGCGGCCGAAGAACGCAATCTACCGGCGCGCAGCATCATCCACGAAGACGAGGTTTTGCTTGCGGAGCTGGGTACCGTCAACGCCGGCCACTATGCGCAGATGTCGGTACTCCAAACGCGCGCAAACTGGGAACAATTCGAAAAACATGTGCTGCCCGGAGTGCTCAGCGCAGATCTGCGCGTGATGGCACACCTATCCAAACGCTATTACTTGGAGACACTGCCGGTAGACCGTGACCAGGTGTGGAATATGCCGGTACTGATCGCCTGCGGAATGCAAGACCACATCGTGGGATTCAAAGATGCCAAGGAGCTATTAAAACGCTACCCCAATGCTTCATTCCTTGAACTTGAGCGCGCGGGACATAACGTGCACATTGACCAGCCGGAGATCTTGGCGCAGGCGCTTGAGCATTGGATGCAGCTGTTGCAGCCTGAGACGCGGAAGAACCTCTAACTAGTGATTTAGCTGAATGCACTGAACCCGGTGAGGTCCCGGCCTAAAATAAGGGCTTGGATGGATTCGGTTCCCTCATAGGTATGCAACGCTTCAACATCACCAAGATGCCGAATCACATGGTTTTCCAATAAGATTCCGTTGCCGCCAAGCAGATCCCGCGCGATCGACGAGATGCGCCGGGCCGCTCGCGTATTGTGATATTTCAAGAGCGACGCCTGTGCAGGGAGCAAACTATTTACCGCCTGCGCGACGGCCACCGCTCGGCACTGTAACTGCATATTTGTTAGTTCTGCCAGCATTTGTGCCAGCCGTTCTTGGACCATTTGATGTGCACCTAGGGGCTTGCCAAATTGGGTACGGCTTTTTGAATAATGCAGGCACGCCTCAAACATGCTCACTGCGTGACCCAACGCGGACCACCCCACGTTTACCCGAGTCTCTACCAACGCGCGGGACACATCCTTAAAAGATGTGACCGCAGGCAGCAGGGCTTCAGGACCCACTGAGACGTTCTGCAAGGAAATTTCGGCTTGGTCGATGGCACGCAGCACCCCTTTGCCGTCAATGACAACAGCTGAATATCCCGCTGTTTGCTGGTCAACGATGAAACCCTTAACTTGCGAATCAGCTTCGTCTCGCGCCCAGATAATGGTGATCCCACCGGCGGCGCCATTGCCGATCCATTTTTTATGACCGTTCAGAACCCACCGGTCACCTTCACGGCGTGCCGAGGTGGCTAAACCCACCGAATCAGAGCCATGTCCGGGCTCGGAGAGTGCAAACCCGCCCAGTAATTCGCCGGAAGCCAGCGGTTGGAGGTAGCGATCCTGTTGCTCGGCACTGCCAAAGAGCACCAGACTGCGCAGGACCAGCCCACCTTGCACCGCGGCCGCGGCAGCCATCGAACCATCGGCCCTGGATATTTCCATAGCTACCAACCCGGCGGCCAGCGGAGACATCACCCGGTGCCCTGGGATATTCAGCCCGTCGGTCAGCAGGTCCAATTCACCCATCCGGCGTACCAGCTGGACCGGGTAGTGCGCTTGCTCCCAGTACTTGTTGATCTGCGGCAATATTTCTGCCCCATAGGTTTTGGCGGTATTCCAAAATTCGCGGTCTTGCGCGGTGGCGTCGGCGAAGGCCGAGAAATAATCCGTGTCGAGATTTTCGCTTAGCTCGTACCGTCTTGATGGTTCTGAACTCATCCTTGTTCTCCTTGACCGGTACGTTGGGCACGCAGGTCGCGCTTGAGTAATTTGCCCGATTGATTGCGTGGCAGCTGCGCGACGAAATCCACCCGCTTGGGAACCTTGTAGTCTGCGATGCGGCTTCTAATATGGCTGCGCACGGACTCGGCCGTCAACTGCGCGCCTTCTTTGAGAACTACCACGGCGGTGATCGCTTCAATCCACCGCTCATCGGCTACCCCAAGCACGGCCACCTCGGCGACCTGATCAAGTTCGTAGATGCAATCTTCCACCTCACGTGGCGCCACGAGCACACCGCCGGTATTGATAACGTCTTTGATCCGATCTACCACCTGAATGTAGCCGCGGCTGTCCACGGTCACTTGATCTCCTGAGCGGAACCAACCGTCAACGAACGCTTCTTCGGTAGCTTCTGGTTTGTTCCAATAGCCGAGCATTACTTGTGGGGAACGATATTGAATCTCGCCTGGCTCGCCCGCTTGTGCGATGCCGCCGGTGGAGTTGATGACCCGAGCTTCGACGTAGAACACCGGGCGGCCACAGGAGGCAGGGCGTGCCTCATGTTCTTCGGGTCGCAGGACTGAACATAGCGGGCCGAGCTCGGATTGACCGAAGCAATTGTAGAAGGCGATCTCCGGATACCGGGCACGTAGCCGCTGTAATACGGTGACCGGCATGATTGAGGCACCATATTGTGCCTTCGCCAACGAGGAAAGGTCGCGGGTCGCTAGATCCGGGTGGTTGCTCAGCGGTACCCACACCGTAGGGGCTAAAAATAGTGAACCGATTCGTTCTGACTCGACCAGCTCAAGCATTTGCGCAATGTCCGGTTTTGCCAGAAGCGTAATGCTGGCACCCAGGGAAAGATAGGGCAGCAAGAAAACGTGCATGGCCGCCGAGTGATACAACGGCATCGCGATCAGTGGTCGATCCTCGTCGGTGAGATCTAAAGCGATAATCGCCGAAACGTATTGTGCCATCAGCGATGCGTGGGTCATCATCGCGCCTTTAGGTGCGGAGGTAGTGCCGGAGGTATAGAGAAGCTGGGCCAGATCTGAACTAGCGACATGGTCATTTTGCATCATCGCTACCGGTGCGTTTGGATCCATAGCGGTAGCCAGAATGGAGTCCTGGTGCTCCGTGGTGGGAAGCAGCGCCCAAACTTGCTCCACGGCCGGTGTCTGGCCCTGTTCCATGACCTGGTGCACCAGCGAGGCGCGCTGTTCGTCGGTGACTACCAGCACCGCCCCGGAATCTTCGAGCAAGTAGCTCAATTCCTTGTCCTTCAATGCGAAGTTCACCGGCACGTGGACTAATCCGGTCAGCGCACAAGCCAAAAAGAGGATCGCATAAGCATCTGAATTTGCTGCGTAAGCTGCTACCCGTGAGCCCCGAGGAAGGCTGGCATCCATCAGCCGGCTCGCGACTCGCTGTACCGCAAGTTCTAACTCACGGTAGGTCCACCGCCGGTCCTCAAAGAGCAAGGCTACCGCCTCGGGGTTTCGTGCGGTGCTCCGGCGTAAAAGGGCTCCGATGGTGCTGCTGGTTTCTGCGGCTGCGGGAGGTACATAGTTCATCAGCGGTGCTCCTGATCGAAAGGTCGCGTGAGTGGTTTCAGAGTCTTTCGACGATGGTGACATTTGCTTGCCCGCCACCCTCGCACATGGTTTGCAGTCCCCACTGGGTGTCACTGCGTTCAAGCTCATGCAGCAATGAGGTCAGCAAGCGGGCTCCGGTAGCTCCAATCGGATGACCCAGAGCGATAGCTCCGCCATTAACGTTGACCTTGTCCATATCTGCTTGGGTCTCGTGTTGCCATGCGAGGACGACGCCAGCAAAAGCTTCATTAATTTCGATGCGATCCATATCTTGCAACCTCATCCCCGTGCGCGCCAAGGCATGTTCGGTGGCTCGAATGGGGGCCGAAAGCATCATGACTGGGTCATCGGCGCGTGCTGATACGTGGTGGATCCGGGCTCGGGGTGCGAGCCCATAGCGTTTGACCGCAGCTTCGGAGGCAATGAGTAGCATCGCAGCACCGTCAGACATTTGCGAAGCCGTGGCAGCGGTGTGCTGGCCGCCAGCAATGATTGGGGCAAGTGATGCCATTTTTGCCCGGTCCACCTTTCGGGGCCCTTCATCGATTTCTAAGCCAGCCATCGGCAGGATTTCTCGGTCAAAGTATCCTTCACGCTGTGCGTGAAGGGCTCGCCGATTAGAGAATTCTGCGAAGTCTTCAAGATTTTTCCGGGAAAGTCCCCATCGGTCAACCATCATCTCCACCCCGCGGAATTGCGAAATTTCTTGGCTTCCATAACGCTGGGACCACAGTGTTGAGCCGCTGAACGGATCAGCGAATCCGAATTCTTTCGCGGCCACGTTGGAGTAGGACAACGGAATGCTTGACATCGATTGCACGCCGCCGGCGATAACGAGGTCACTGCTGCCACTCATGACAGCTTGAGCGGCGTAGGAGACTGCTTGCTGACCGGATCCGCATTGACGTTCAACGGTGGTACCGGGCACTTGCTCGGACAGCCCCGCGGCTAACCACGCGCTGCGGGCTATGTCCATTGCTTGTGGACCAACTTGATCGATGCACCCTAGGATGATCTCGTCATATTGTTCCGAGTCGATATTATTTCGGCGCACCAGCTCGGCTAATGGGGTGGCAGCAAGATCCAAGGGGTGAACCTGCGACAGCGCTTTGCCACGGCGTCCTACTGGGGTGCGGAGTGCGTCGATAATGTAAGCCTCGGACATGGGTGATCCTCCAAAATAGTGCACCGTCGCACGGCAGTAGTCGTGTTTTCAGTTGTGAAAACGTAAATTCACAAAAGCACTGGGTATGAAATAAGAATGCCCAAGACTGCCAGTGTTGTCTAGCTCACTACGTGTGTTTGGTGTGCGCCGGGGGCGAAGCAACGCATAGATGGCTTATTCCAGCGACTAGGCTAGTGCGGCAAACACTGCGGTGGGTGACCTTTTAGTGCCTAACCTATTTTTATAGTTGATGTGAGGGCCGTCAAAGCACTAGGTTACGATTCAGTAAGTAGCGCCTTGGAACTGTTGAAGGAGGAAAATTCAGTGAGTTCTGAGTCTGACGAGGAATCGCAGAGTTCGGCGGACGGAGTGTTGATGATCCGTCCCTGGTCCGGGGTCGAAGAAGTGCCTGAACTATTAGATGTCTGGCGCTCATCGGTTGAGGGGCGGCGAGATTTTCTCTCCGCTAGCGATCTGAATTCAGTGGCCTCCACACTCGAAACCGTTTATGCACAACGATCGCTGGTGTACGTTGCTCAGCTCGGGACACGGATCGTGGGGTTTATGTCCATGGGAGATGAACGGGTCGAATTATTGTGGGTTCACCACGAACACCGCCACGCTGGTGTAGGCAGAGCATTGGTGGCATTTGCCTATTCGAAACAAAATAATGTGCAGATGGTAGTCAATGCGCAGAACGCCGCAGGAATCGATTTTTTCCGCAGCTGTGGATTCGAGCTTTCCGCGGAGGAGAAGTTGAGCACCGGACCCGCGGCAAAAATTTCACTGCGCCATTCCGGTGTCGGAGCCAAGGTCATGCGACGATAACACTATGAGTGAAAATAGTCGCGAAGTTCGTGAAGTCAGTGTAGTGCGGACCGCATCACGTACGTATAAGGCCACGAGTGCCGCAACCGGTTCGAGTATCGAGTTCGGACAGGCTGAGGGGCTGCTGACCCCGGTTGAGCTTCTCTTGGCGGCCATCGCCGGATGTTCGAGTATCGATGTTGACGTTGCCACGACTCGGAGAAGCGAACCAGAGAAGTTTGAAGTGACAGCATCGGGCGACAAACTCACTGAGGATGGAGCCAGCCGGATGGAGGACATCCGTCTCGGGTTTGATCTCAGATTCCCGGACACCGAAGAGGGGCGTAAAGCTGCAGGTATGGTCGAACGCATCGTGAAGCTCTCACATGATAAATATTGCACCGTTTCGCGCACGGTCGAACTGGGTGCCAAGGTCACCAGTGAAATAACCAAAAGTTAGTTTTACCTGCACTAAATGAATTTTTAGACCCGCCATAGCTCAGCATTGCTCATGGCGGGTTTTTACTTTTATCTATACAGGGAACTCACATATTGGTCACTTGTTTTTACGATCTGAAAATAATTTTAAGTATCACTGGATTCGTAGTTATCAAGCGCAGAAGACTATCGAAAGCGCAGGGCTTTACTAATTTCACCACTAAATCCGAAGGTGAATTACGTGAAATTCTTCGAGTTGCCCACCCCGGGCAGCTAGTTTGCCCTAGTCAGCAAATAATCCTCGTCGTAGGGTCTAAATTATCCCCACGTTGAAGGAGCAGTAATGCAATCTCAGAACGTATTAGGAAACATCGACTGGGCGTCGATGCTACAAAAAGTAGCTATCGCGCTAGTAATTCTCATCATTACTTGGTTGATCGCAAAAGTTGTTAAATGGGCTGTTTCCAAGCTCGTCACCAAGATTAAGTTCCTCCAAAAACCAGGCACCGATGGAAAACAGATCGGCGACTCCCTAGGTAAAGTCGCCGGACTGATTGTTTGGCTCTTTGGCCTGGTTGCAATTCTCCAGGTCTTCGCGCTGACCGAGGTGCTCTCCCCAGTTCAAGATTTGCTCGGCGGAGTCATGGGCTTCTTACCGAACCTCATCGGTGCAGCATTCATCTTCATCATTGGCTACGTGATTGCTAACGTCATCAAGCAGCTGATCCAGACCGGTCTGAGCACTGTTGATTTCAGCGCTTTGGTCCGGAAAGTTACCCCCGGAGAAGCCGAAGAAGTTGATCCGGAAACTTCAATTCGCACTCAGCGGACCATCGTGGATGTCATCGCCAACATCGTGTTTGCACTGATCCTGTTGGTTGTCTCGATTTCTGCACTTCAAGTTCTCGGTATCGCCGCTATCTCGGTACCTGCACAGGAAATGCTGCAGATCGTTCTGACCGCCATTCCGCAGGTCATCATGGCGCTGATACTTCTCGCCGTAGGCTTCCTGATTGCGAAGTTTGTTGGCAAACAGCTTGAATCCACGCTTCGTGGTGTTGGTACTGACCGCGTCGTGGCCGGTTGGGGAGTAGTTCCTGAAGGCCAGAGCGCCTCGGGCATCCTCGCTACCATCGTGAAGATCGCAATTATCCTGTTCTTCGCCGTCATGGCAGCAAGCATGCTGAACTTCCCGGCAATCACCAATATCCTCAACGAGGTGCTGGAGCTGGGCGGCAAGGTAGTCTTCGGCGCAGTAATCATCGCGATCGGCTTCGTCTTGGCTAACGTCATCCGTCGACTGATGGGCGATACTACGGCTTCGAAGATTGTCCGCTACACCGCCATCGCACTGTTCGTGGCGATGGGCCTGAAGTACATGGGCCTGGCCGACTCGATCATCAACATGGCCTTCGGCGCCATCGTGATTGGCGCGGCACTGGCAGCAGCCCTGGCCTTCGGTCTGGGTGGACGCGATGCGGCGGCACGTACCTTGGAGAAGATCGATTTGAACAAGTTGGACGAACCGGCAACCACCGGCACCGTGCCAACTAGTCCAGCACCGACGACTCCAACCCGTCCGTCACCAACTACGCCTCCGACAACATCAAACGAGTTCTAGTATTTAGAGCTTGACGCAGTAAAAAGGTGGGACCGATTGCCCGGCCCCACCTTTTTACTGTCCAAAATGAGTTACAAGATTCAGCATTTGCCAGACCGATCCGAACTATCGATCCTGCCGAGCTGGGTGTAAGGACAGTGCGGTGATGGGCGGGGCCTGATCGGTGACCAACCGAGCATAATTTAAAACATCGATACGCTCACCGTTGATTAAGAACTTCTCCCGTTCCCGGCCTTCGAGCACAAAACCACAACGCTCGGCGACCTTTCTGGATGCAGGATTATTCACCCGCAAACCCAGCTCCAACCGATGCATCTGACGGACAGTAAAAAGCTCGTCAGCCAAGGCAGCCAGTGCGCGGCTTGCCAATCCGCCACCGCGATGCGCCGCATGCATCCAATACCAGACCCACGCATTGCGATTTCCGGAATCAATACTCGCCGAGGCCAAACCGACTAAGCCGGGACCTTGAACTATCGCTAGTGGTACTTGGTGTTCAGGATTTCTTAGCAGCTGCTGAATATAGTTTTCTGCCTCGACAAGATTTTGAACCTCACCTTGCCGCGCCATGTCCGGGTGGGAACTAAAAGCCTCAAGAACTTGGGGTGCATCGCTTGGAAGCAACGGACGAACAAACGCTTGAGTCTCTGACTCGGCACAAGGCGGGGCCGCAGCATCGGCGGGGATCATGGGCAGCTTGGTTCCTTGGTGGAAGAGCAACTGCCAGCCATGGGCCGAACGGACCCAAATCGAGGTGCGCTGGCTCGGAATGTCCGCGCCGGTTTTCCAGCGAAGTAATACCAGAGTCTCACTGAGCTGCCAGATGCGGGGCTCGAACAATTGGAGCGTAGGTGATTCCTCTACTGGTTCAGCCATGAGTTGTTCAATAATTTGGGCGCGGTTGTAGCTTCTGCCGGAGGCGCCAACTTCTTCAAAGTCTTCATGAAGCAGCCGTTTGAGCTCCTGTTGATCGTGGCGAATGCGCTGCGTAAGTAGCAGCTTTTCACCGTCAAAGATCTTTGCGGCTACCAAGTTATCAGAAGATAAATCTCCCGGGACAGAAAATTCGGGCATGGCAACGAGTAAAACACAGGACGGCTGCAGCCGTGAAGTCATGAAGTTAGTAATCGTGAGCCCTGACGTGCTTATAATCCAAGTACTCCGCGGGAGCCCTTGAGGGCTGAGAGGGCTTTGTGCCGACCGCTACACCTGATGCGGGTCATGCCGCCGTAGGAAGGAATTGCCTTCGTGCACACTGTCATTGTCGGCGCCGGAATTATCGGTCTCTCCACAGCTTTCGAACTTCGCACCCGCGGCGTTGAAGTCACGATCATTGATCCGGCTCCCGGTTTAGGTGCAAGTCATGCAGCCGCCGGGATGCTCGCGCCAACTGCCGAAACCATCTGGGGCCAAGACCAACTTCACCGGCTGATGTCCTGTTCGGCCAAGGCTTACCCTGATTTTATTGATCGAATTTTTCAGGCTACCGGCCAGCGCGCCGCTTACGTTGAAAATTCGACTCTGGTGATCGCCGCCGAATCAGCGGATATGGAAGCGCTGCTGGAACTAAAGCGGCTACAAGACTCTTTAGGGTTCAGTGTTGAAAGACTTATGCCCAGCGCCGCACGCAAACTTGAACCTGCGCTGGCGACAAACATCGCTGGCGCCATGTACTGCGCCGAAGATCAACAATTAGATCCGCGCTCTTTGCTGAACATTCTGATCAGCTACTTTGGATCCGCCATCGTGCACGAAACCGTGGTGGGGCTTCTGAGCCACGGGGCAAGAACTAGCGGTGTAATCACCGCCAGCGGGCTGCGAATATCTGCAGATCAAGTGCTTCTGGCCTCCGGATTGGGGCATATACCGGGAGTGTCAAACCTGGCGCTGCGCCCGGTATATGGCGATATCTTAAGGTTGCAAGGCTCCACACGATTCCCCTTGATCAAGCGGACTGTTCGCGGGATTGTGCATCGTGAACCGGTCTATCTAGTCCCACGAGCCGACGGAAGTTTAGTCCTGGGCGCCTCAAGCCGGGAAGACGGACAAGAACAGGTCAACGTGGGACAACTACATGCGTTATTGGACAATGCGCGCAGACTTGTGCCGGGAATCGCGGATACCACGCTGAACGAAGCAATCGTCCGCGCGCGCCCCACCACACCAGATGATCGGCCGCTTATTGGCCGGCTGGATGCTGGGCTTGTCCTGTCCACCGGCTATTCGCGGCACGGGGTGTTGCTAGCCCCTCTCGGAGCACGGCTCAGCGCCGGGTTGCTGCTCAACGACCCCCAAGACGCGCAGCTACTCGCCGCAGTTTCGCCGGAAAGATTTGGCGACCACCACCTGCAAAACAGCACCCTGAAGGAGATATACACATGCAAGAAATAGAATTTTTCCTCAACTCCACACCCACCACCATGCCCGCCAACAGCACAGTGCGTGAACTGGTCGCCGCACATACCGGAAAACAAATCACCGAAGAAGGCAGAGCCAGCGATGGATCACGTCTGGGCATTGCTGTCGCGGTGGACTCTGCAGTAGTCCCACGCAGTGGGTGGAATGATTTTTCCTTGCAGCCTGGCCACCGAGTGGAACTAGTCACCGCGGCGCAGGGAGGCTGAAGATGGAAGAACTTACGATGGACAATGACGGATTTAATATTGCCGGGGTTAGGTTTGCGTCTCGACTCATCCTTGGCACCGGGGGAGCAACCTCGCTGGATATTTTAGAACAAGCGCTCCGCGTCTCAGGTACGGAGCTGACTACGGTATCGATCAGACATTTCGCCGCTGCCGGATCCGGGTTAGTGTACGAACTTTTAGCTCGCAATTCTGTGCGTCCGCTGCCGAACACCGCTGGTTGTTTCACTGCCCGGGATGCGATACTCACCGCTCAGCTAGCGCGTGAAGCTCTGGAAACAAACTGGATCAAGCTTGAAGTCATCGCCGACGAACACACCCTGCTCCCGGATCCAATTGAACTATTTACCGCAGCCGAGGAACTAGTTAATGACGGATTCCAGGTATTCGCCTACACCAATGACGACCCGGTCATGGCCATGAGATCAGAACAGCTGGGTGTGGCCGCGGTGATGCCAGCTGGTGCTCCGATCGGTTCGGGCCTGGGGATCCTCAATCCACATAATATTTCCACTATTACCGCACGCGCCTCGGTGCCGGTCATCTTAGATGCCGGGGTGGGTACCGCCTCGGATGCGGCCAAAGCCATGGAGCTGGGTTGTGACGCCGTACTGCTGGCCAGCGCGGTCACCCGAGCCAATAACGCGCCCTTGATGGCCGCCGCCATGCGTGATGCCGTTCGTGCAGGCCGCGCGGCACGGCTGGCCGGACGCATCGTGCAACGCGACCTTGCTTTGGCTTCCTCGCCAGATTCCGGGATGATGCAGGCGCTCATTGGCGACTTCTCGTGAGCGCCGAACCGCGCCTGGCCCGGGAGCTTACCGCCGCGCAGCTAGCCAGATATTCTCGACACCTGACTCTGCCGGGAGTTGGAATCACCGGACAAAACCGTATCGCCAACGCCAAGGTCTTGATTATTGGCGCTGGGGGATTGGGTAGTCCTATTGCCAGTTATCTGATCGCCGCCGGGGTTAAACAGCTCAGCGTCATCGATCCGGATAGTGTGGAACTTTCAAATTTGCAACGCCAGATCTTGCACCGTGAACAGGACCGAGGTGCACTGAAAGTTGCGTCGGTGCAACGCCTTGCCCAGGAGCTCAACAGTGAGGTTACGGTGCACTGCCATGCCACATATTTGGCACCAGCGAACGCGCTGGAACTCTTTGCCGAACACGATGTGGTGATCGATGGCAGTGATAATTTTGCGACGCGTTACCTCACCAGCGATGCCGCGGAAATCACCGGTATACCGTTGGTGTGGGGGACAATTTTCCAATTTTCGGGTCAGGTCTCGGTCTTTGACCCGCAATCCGGTCCGATGCTGCGCGATATTTTCCCGGAGATGCCAGAGGCCGATTCGGTACCGTCCTGTGCCGAAGGTGGGGTATTCGGTGCGCTGTGCGGAGTGGTCGGATCCTTGATGGCCACCGAAGCGCTGAAAATCATCACCAAGGTGGGACAACCGTTGAACGGGAAACTATGGCTCTACGACGCGCTCACCGCAGACGTGCAGATTTTGAGTTTTGACCGCGACCCGCAGCGTGAGCCGGTCCGGGAACTTGGTCAATATGAACCCCAATCTTGCTCGGTGGTTTTGCCGGGCGAAGAAATCGACGTGAGTGAAGTGGAAAAGCTGCGGGCTCAAGGCCAGCTGGTCCTGCTCGATGTGCGTGAATCGTGGGAACGTGCCCTGGCAACTATAGAGGGCAGTATTCATATGCCCCTGGAACAATTGTCCGGTGACTCCTGGAAGCAATTTCCTTGGGAGCAAGGAACCCGCGTGGTGACGGTCTGCAAAACCGGGCCACGCTCGGTTCGCGCCGCACTCACGCTCAACGCGGCGAGGCCAGCGACGCTTGCCCCGGTGCTCAGCCTGCATGGTGGAACACTGCGCTGGTTGGCGCAGATTCGTGGTCAGGTCGTGAACTACTAGGTACTGCTGACATACTGAAGTTATGGAGTCAACCAAAAAATTACTGATCAGAGAGCTATCCCCAGCCGATGAACAGCAAGCAATTGCCGCTCATCACGCGTTGCTCGACGATGATTTTGATTTTCTCCCGACTTGGTCGGCCAGGCAAAATTGGAGCGGCTACGTGCAACGCATGAGCGAAGGCCGTAGCGGCGAATTCATCCCCGAGGGGTGGGTGCCCAGCGGTTTATTCGTCGGTGTGCACGAAGGAAAGCTCGTAGGACGTGTCTCGGTGCGTTACGCGCTGAACGATTTTCTGAGCGAGGTCGGTGGACACCTGGGTTATGGGGTGGTCCCGGAATTTCGTGGCCACGGCTTCGCTACACAATTGTGCGAATTTGCGCTGAAAGAGCTTAGATTCCACGGTGTGCGCTCGGCTTTGGTAACCTGTGATGAGCAGAACGTTGCTTCAAAGGCAACGATCATCGCCTGCGGCGGACAAGCCGATGAAAATCGCCCCACGGTGCATGAAACCGGGGGAAACACCAAACTGCGTTATTGGATTTCAACGGCGCGCTATTAGCCGTTAATGAAGCTATTTCTGTATGTTCCACCACAGATAAACGATGTACTTGTCCGAAGCGCGTAAAATAGTATGTTGGGTCGACTGTGGCCCCGCCTCCGAGACCCTAAATTCTCTACACGAAGTGAGCCTTCCCGTATGTCAGATACAACTCTCATCCGTCGCGACGACCTGCGCAACGTAGCTATCGTTGCGCACGTTGACCACGGCAAGACCACCATGGTCAACGCAATGCTCCAGCAGACTGGTGCATTCGAAAGCCACGGTGAAACCGAAGATCGCGTGATGGACTCCGGCGAGTTGGAACGCGAGAAGGGCATCACCATTCTTGCTAAGAACACCACCGTGTTCTACAGCGGCCCAGCTGCCGAAGGCAAGAACATGACCATGAACATCATCGATACCCCGGGTCACGCTGACTTCGGTGGCGAGGTCGAGCGCGGCCTGTCCATGGTTGATGGCGTGGTTCTGCTTGTCGACGCCTCCGAAGGCCCGCTGCCACAGACCCGCTTCGTGCTGCGTAAGGCACTCAGCGCCGATCTGCCTGTCATCATCGTGGTCAACAAGACCGACCGTCCCGACTCCCGCATCGATGGCGTCATCTCTGACTCCATGGATCTGCTGCTCGGACTGGCCTCGGACTTGGCCGACGAAGCTCCGGATCTGGATCTGGACAAAGTCTTGAACGTTCCGATCGTCTTCGCTTCAGGCAAGGCCGGCTACGCTTCGATGACCCAGCCAGCCGATGGCACCCTGCCGGACAACGAAGATCTTGAGCCACTGTTCGAGACCATCATCAAGCACGTGCCAGCCCCGACTTACACCGAAGGTGAAGTTCTCCAGGCTCACGTGACCAACCTTGACGCCTCGCCATTCCTTGGCCGTCTGGCACTGCTGCGTATCTTCAACGGCACGCTGCGCAAGGGCCAGCAGGTTAACTGGGCCCGCCAGGATGGCACCATGAAGCAGGTCAAGATCACCGAGCTGCTGGCCACCAAGGGTCTGACCCGTGTTCCTGCTGAATCGGCCGGACCAGGCGAGATCGTCGCAGTTGCAGGTATCGAAGACATCATGATCGGTGAGACCCTCACCGACCTTGAGAACCCGAAGCCACTGCCGCTGATCACCGTTGATCCACCAGCGATCTCGATGACCATTGGTATCAACACCTCGCCGCTGGCCGGCAAGGTCAAGGGTGCCAAGGTGACCGCGCGCCAGGTGAAAGATCGCCTGGACAAGGAACTGATCGGCAACGTGTCGCTGAACATCTTGCCAACCGAGCGTCCCGACGCTTGGGAAGTCCAGGGCCGTGGCGAATTGGCGCTGGCCATCCTCGTGGAGCAGATGCGCCGCGAAGGCTTCGAGCTGACCGTCGGCAAGCCACAGGTTGTCACCAAGATTGTTGACGGCAAGGTTCATGAGCCAATGGAGCACATGACCATCGACGTGCCTGAAGAATACCTGGGCGCAATCACCCAGCTGATGGCATCACGCAAGGGCCGGATGACCAACATGTCCAACCACGGTACCGGCTGGGTTCGTATGGAATTCATCGTTCCTGCCCGCGGCCTGATCGGCTTCCGTACCCGCTTCATGACCGAAACCCGCGGCGCTGGTATCGCAGCATCGCTGGCCGAAGGTTACGAGCCATGGGCCGGTCCAATCGAATACCGTATCAACGGTTCGATCGTGGCTGACCGCTCCGGTGTTGTCACCCCGTTCGCGATGATCAAGCTTCAGGAACGCATGAACTTCTTCGTGCAGCCGACCTCCGAGGTTTACGAGGGCATGATCGTTGGCGAGAACTCGCGCGCCGATGACATGGACGTGAACATCACCAAGGAAAAGCAGCTCACCAACATGCGTGCAGCTTCCTCGGATAGCTTCGAGAACATGACCCCACCACGCCACCTGACTCTTGAAGAGTCCCTCGAATTCGCCCGCGAAGACGAGTGCGTTGAGGTGACCCCGGATGCCGTGCGTATCCGTAAGGTTCTGTTGAACGCCAGCGATCGTGCCAAGGCAACTCGTGCGCGAGCAAAGAGCTAACCAGCCGCTGACCGGCGGCAGCAACCTGAGCGCGCTAGTGCGCGGCCTGGTTGCTGCCGTGGTTTCCGGTTTACTGGGCACTGCAATCCATGCCTCGCTGAGCTATGCGGGAGATATTCCGCTGGTTTGGGGGGTGCTGGTGGCCTGGCTGCTATTGGGTTTGCTGGTGTACTGGTCCGTGGTTGCCTCTGGCAAACTCTGGCCCGGCGCGGTGGGCTTTATCGGCTGCTACCTGGTGGTCGGGTCGATTTCCTATTTTGGAAATGACACCATGATCTTGCCGCTGCAGTACCTGCAATATCTACCCGGTCCGACCATCGCCTCGCTGTTATGGATGTATGGCATGATCGTGCCCGCGGTGATCTCGCTATTCATGGCATTGCGTGTACTACGCAAACGTCAGCGTTAACCTAGAAAAACCCCAGCATTGCTGGGGTTTTTCTACGTTAAAACGCTTATTTGTTGCCGGTGACATCCAAGTGGTGAGCGAGGAACAACGAGGTAGCTACGCCCTCAGGTTCCGCTTCGCGCATCGCGTAGTCTTCGATAATTTCCCGAATACGGCCGAGCATTTCCTTCTGCGTCTCTTCGGTAAGTTTTAGACCCACGCGAATGACCTGAATCTCTTGTGGCTCAAGCCCATCGATTTCCTGCAGGAAGGTATCTACCAGCAGGGGAGCGGCATCGGGAATTCGGGTGCCCCAGGACTGCCGCGTGCTACGGTATGGCACTTCCTTAGCTCCGCGGTTACCGCGTCGGGGCTCTTCCGCAGCGAGGAAACCGCTGCCCACCAGGGTGCGCACGTGGTGCAATGACGTCGCCGGATTCAGCTCGAGAATGTCGGCTATTTCCTTATTGGTACGGGACTCATGCAGGCATAAGCGCAAGATTCTAAGCCGCAAGGGTGAGCTTAGAGCTCGTGCGCGGGCTTGGACTAGATCGTCTGTCGGCATATTGCCAGCATACGCGAAAATTACCTAGTGATTGGTATTTTCAAATCGCAAGTCGCTGTCTACGCCGTTCAGTGAACTACTTCAGTGTTGGCGGTCGGGAGCGTCGTACCGGTGGCGGTGGGACCCGTTTGGCGTGCGTAATGGCCTGGCGGGCAACGTCCAGCGCGCCGCGCTTGGTATTAATGGACACGGTGTCAGCGGTGACCGCGAGGACCTCTCCGAGGGCATCGCTACTGATCTCGTTCCCGGTCACGGGGGATGTCTGTGCCAGGCGGTACCGCACCACGATGCGGTCGCCGGGGCTAAGATCTTCAAATTTGAGCATATTTTCCGTCATCTAAGTGCACAAGAATTCATCTTCGTTAACCTGGTGCGAAATGTGAATCGTCGATTACGTCACAGGGTGGGTGTGCGAGATCGCTTGTTTGGGTATCAGGACTAGACTGTAGCTAGAGCTTATTGCGGATTCAACGACCAGAGGTTAAATCCGTGAAACTGAAGTGAAATCTTAGAATTTGCGCTAGGAAAGGTCTCAGTACCCGTGACTTACATCATCGCCCAACCGTGCGTGGACCTTAAAGATAAGGCCTGCGTCGAAGAATGCCCGGTGGATTGCATTTATGAAGGCGAACGCTCCTTGTATATTCACCCCGACGAGTGCGTCGATTGTGGTGCGTGTGAACCGGTCTGCCCTGTCGAAGCGATCTATTACGAAGACGATGTGCCTGATCAGTGGGCCGACTATTACAAGGCAAACGTCGACTTTTTCGACGAACTTGGTTCCCCGGGCGGTGCCGCTAAAATTGGAAATACAGGAACTGATCACCCGCTGATCAGTGCTCTGCCACCCCAGAATCAAGACTAGGTTTCCGCATATATGCTTGAACTCCCCGATTACCCCTGGAACCAGTTAGCGCCATACCGTGAACTGGCGGCCAAGCACCAAGATGGTGTGGTCGACCTTTCCATCGGTACTCCCGTTGACGACACGCCACAGGTTATCCAAGAGGCTCTCGCGCAGGCAGCAAACTCTCATGGCTACCCAACCACTCATGGGACACCAGAAGTACGCCAGGCCATTGTCGATTGGTATGCACGCCGTCGTCAGGTCACGGGGTTGAGCATTGATGATGTCATGCCAACCGTTGGTTCTAAAGAGATGGTCGCCTGGCTTCCGCTACTTCTTGGCATGGGTCCACAAGACATCTTGGTTCGACCTTCGATCGCTTACCCAACCTATGACATTGGTGCGAAATTGGTCGGAGCGACTGCTATCGCTGCCGATGACCTCAATGAGCTCAGCGATGAAGAACGTGCGCGGGTCAAATTGGTGTGGGTTAATTCTCCGGGTAACCCCACCGGCAAGGTGCGAGACCTAGCATCGTTACGCCAGCTTGTACTCGAAGCTCGTGAGCTGGGCGCGGTAGTTGCCTCCGATGAGTGTTATGCAGAACTTGGCTGGGATGAATATGAAGACGCCGTACCTAGCGTCTTGGATCCGCGTGTTAACGACGGAAATTTGGATAATCTCCTTTCGCTCTACTCGTTGTCTAAGCAGTCGAACCTTGCCGGGTACCGCGCCGCTTTTGTCGCCGGTGCCCCCAACCTGATGCCGACCTTGGTCAACAGCCGCAAACACGCGGGCATGATTGTTCCAGGTCCAATTCAGCATGCGATGGTTGTCGCCTTGGGCGATGATGAGCATGTTGCAGCTCAGCGGGAAATTTACCGGGCGCGCCGTGAAATGCTTCGTCCGGCACTTGAAAACTTTGGCTTGACCATCGAAGACTCGGTGGCAGGTTTATACCTGTGGTGCACGGAAGGGCAATCCAGTTGGCAGACGCTACAGCGTTTGGCTGAACTTGGAATTGTGGCTGGCCCAGGTGCTTTCTACGGAACTGCCGGAGAACTACACGTACGTGTTGCCCTCACCGGTTCCGATGAACGGATAGCCGCAGCAGTTGAGCGGTTAAACTCTTCCGCCAATCGGTGAAGATGACAGTTGAATTAGCGTGAATGGGTCAATTAGCGGTATGTTCTACCGTGACGACTGACCTTTCGGAACTAAAGCCTTTCCGGTTAGGAGATGCAATGACAGATATTAAATCTGCACAGCTACAATTTGGTGATTCCAGCCTAGAGCTACCGGTTATCCCGGCTGCCGAGGGCAATGATGGTTTTAATGTAGCGCCACTTTTGAAGACCACCGGGAACGTAACCTACGACCCGGGCTTCATGAATACAGCGGCCACGAAATCCGCGATTACCTACATCGACGGCGACGCAGGCATCCTGCGTTACCGCGGTTACCCAATCGAACAGCTTGCCGCGCACTCGAGCTTCACCGAAGTCAGCTACCTGCTGATCAACGGCGAACTGCCTACTGCAGACCAGCTAGAAACCTTCGACGGATCCCTGCGCCGCCACACGCTGCTGCACGAGGAACTCAAGGGCTTCTTCGGCGGATTCCCGCGCGATGCACACCCAATGCCAGTACTCTCCTCGGCCGTCTCGGCCCTGTCGACCTGGTACCAGGATTCTTTGGATCCAAAGGATGACGCACAGGTTGAGCGTTCAACCCTGCGTCTGCTCGCTAAGCTGCCAGTTCTTGCCGCGTACGCGCACAAGAAGTCCATTGGACAGGCACTGCTGTACCCAGATAACTCGATGAACATGGTCGAAAACTTCCTGCGCTTGTGCTTCGGCACCGCAGCGGAGCCATACGTTCCGGATCCAGACGTGGTCAAGGCACTTGACCTGCTTCTGATCTTGCACGCAGACCACGAGCAGAACTGCTCGACCTCTACCGTGCGCCTGGTCGGCTCTTCGGAAGCTAACATGTTCGCGTCCGTTTCGGCCGGTATCCACGCACTGTCCGGTCCTGCCCACGGCGGTGCCAACGAGGCTGTGCTGAAGATGCTGCGCGAGATCCAGTCCTCGGGTATTTCTCCAGAAGACTTCATGGAGAAGGTCAAGAACAAGGAAGATGGCGTACGCCTGATGGGCTTCGGCCACCGCGTGTACAAGAACTACGATCCACGCGCAAAGATCATCAAGCAGACCGCTCATGACCTGCTGGCTAAGCAGGGCAAGAATGAATTGCTTGATATCGCAATGAAGCTGGAAGAGACTGCGCTAAACGATGAGTACTTCATCTCACGCAAGCTCTACCCGAACGTAGACTTCTACACCGGCCTGATCTACACCGCGATGGGCTTCCCCGAGAAGATGTTCACCGTCCTCTTCGCCATTGGCCGCCTGCCAGGTTGGATTGCCCAGTGGCGCGAAATGATCAAGGACCCAGAACTTAAGATTGGCCGTCCACGTCAGTTGTACATGGGCGAGACCGAGCGTAACTACCCAGGCGTCTAAGCTTAGAAATAGTTCGCGTAACTGGTTCAAAAATGGCCGGGCAGACACTAAGGTGTTTGCCCGGCCGTTTCCTGTTTTAACACCGATTATCGGCGTATCCTAGGGGACAGGGCACATTGTTGCTTGGATGAGTCAGGTGGTGCGCGTGTATTATCGTCGTGGCAATAATTGGTCTTTGGCCATAAATACCAATCCAAATATGCTGTTGGCTCTCTACCTTCGCGACTTGGGTGGAATAGATCCTTCGGAAGTTGGGCCGAACTCCGCTCTGGCCCCAGCAGTAAAAGCCCGTGGTCACCGCCAAGTGGCTCCAGGACAGATTAAACAAGAATGGTCCTCGTGGTGGGATTCGCTGATTACCCGCGAACCAACCAACGACACCGATCCTATGGATTTGCTCGCGGACCTCGGCGCCGGCTGCTATCCGGAACTAGCTAAGCTGGCCAATGCCCACTATGGTCAAGCAACTATGTTCGCCCATCAGCACCGTGAGAATTTTAGCGAACAGTCGAAGGACTACATTCCTGCGCGTATGGATGAGGTTGAAAGAATTCTCATCGACCATGGGGTGGAGCACGCCCAAGATGTGAAAGAAACTCAAATTCACGTCATCGACATTCCGTTGACCGAGCCACGTGCATGGCTTGTTGGCGGAGCGACGATCGTTGCTAGTACGTCATTATTGCGTGATGGGCGGGCTTTCCACGGATATATTCAGCCGATGGTGACCATCATCTTTCCCTGAAGTCACTACAACCACGGCGAGGGGCACACCGTGGTGTGCCCCTCGCCGTCAAGTACTGCTAAAAATTAGTTAGCATGCAATGCACTATTTAGTTCCACGAGCTGACCGGCGCGTGGCAAAACCTCGACAGCTCCGCTGATTGAGTTGCGACGGAAGAGCAGGTTAGGCACTCCGGATAGCTCCAGTGCCTTCACACTCTTGCCCTCCAGCTGCACTCGGGTTCCGGCGGTGACGTAGAGTCCGGCTTCAACCACACAATCATCACCAATGGAAATGCCTACGCCGGCATTGGCACCAAGCAGAACTCGTTCGCCAATAGTGATGCGTTCTTTGCCGCCACCGGAGAGCGTGCCCATGATGGAAGCGCCGCCACCGACATCAGAACCATTACCGACAACTACCGATGCCGATATACGTCCTTCGACCATTGAGGTGCCTAGGGTGCCAGCGTTAAAGTTGACGAAACCTTCGTGCATCACGGTGGTGCCTTCGGCCAGATGCGCTCCGAGTCGTACACGATCCGCGTCGGCGATGCGTACACCCGAAGGCAGGACGTAATCGACCATGCGCGGGAACTTATCCACGCCGTATACGTCCACATTGCCGCGTGTGCGCATTTTTAGACGCGTCATTTCAAATCCAGCGACCTGGCATGGGCCGAAGTTTGTCCACACCACATTTGCCAGGTGGCCGAAGATCCCGTCAAGGTTGATGGTATTCGGGGCCACCAAACGGTGTGAGAGCAGGTGCAAGCGGAGCCAGACATCTGCAGTATCTGCCGGCGCTACATCAAGATCAATGGTGAGCGAGATGACCTTCTGCGTGGTTCCGCGTTGTGCGTCATCAATTGCTGCTGCGGCTAATTCACCGGATAGTTCGGGGGCTTCAGAAATCACTCCGAGAACGGGAGCTGGGTACCAGACGTCCAAAACCGTGCCGTCAGTTGCGATCGTGGCCAGCCCATGAGCGGAAGCCAAACGTACCGATGAGTCAAAAGGTGCTGCTGCGGGTTCAAAAGTCATTCTCTGATCGTAGCGTTTACACTGCGAGTAATGTTGATAAATGACAGCGGAACGAAATCAAAAAGTGACGAATGATGGGTATTGTGAGCGAACTTAATCTTCGAGAAGACGTCGCCAAGCTAACCGAACGAATCATGAACATTGAATCGGTTTCAGGGAATGAAAAAGCCCTCGCAGATCAGGTTGATGAGGCGCTGCGCGGACTCGGCCACCTGGAGGTGCACCGGGATGGGGATTCCATCGTGGCACGCACCAATTTTGGGCGTGCACAACGGGTGGTCTTAGCCGGGCATTTGGACACCGTTCCGTTGCCGCACATGGCCGGGGCACGCGGGACAGTGCCGGCCACGGTCACCGACGGAGTTCTATTCGGGCGTGGGGCCACCGATATGAAAGGTGGCGTCGCGGTGCAATTGGCTCTCGCGGCCGAACTGACGAACCCCCGCTTTGATGTGACCTATATTTTTTATGATCATGAAGAAGTTGCCGCAGAAAAATCCGGGCTGGGAAGATTGGCCCGTAACTCGCCTCAGCTATTGCACGCAGACTTTGCGATTCTCCTTGAGCCCACCAACGGAACGGTTGAGGGTGGTTGCAATGGTACGAGCCGCTTCTTGGTGCGAACTACTGGCGCCGCCGCTCACTCGGCACGCGCATGGATGGGGGAGAACGCGATCCATAAAGCCGCTCCGATTCTCTCGCGCTTGGCTTCTTATCAGCCGGCCACCGTGGACGTGGAGGGGCTTGCGTACCGAGAGTCGATGAACGCAGTACGCATTAGCGGGGGAATCGCTGGCAACGTGATTCCTGATTATTGTGAGGTAGAGGTCAACTACCGGTTCGCCCCTGATAAGAACTTGTCGGATGCGGAAGCCGCTGTGCGGGCGCTCTTTGAGGGCTTTGACGTAGAACGCACCGATGGGGCCGAAGGGGCACGCCCGGGCCTTGACCAGCCCATTGCGGCCTCCCTAGTCCAGATTCTTGGACAAGAGCCCAAGCCAAAATACGGTTGGACCGATGTCTCACGATTCTCCGCCTTAGGGATCTCGGCGGTGAACTTCGGTCCAGGGGACGCGTTATTGGCGCACACCGATGACGAGCATGTGAGCCAGCAAGCCATCCGTGATTGTCTGAACACCTTGCGGCTCTGGCTGACCGAAGCCAACTAAACCCTAAACAGGCAAGCTTAAACTCACATCGGCTGGTGACTGCCCCAAGGGGCGGCCACCAGCCGATGTGTTGTTATCTGCAGTTCCCTAGGCAATACCTCGGGAGCTGAGCCGGCCTGAAACGTAAGAGGCCAGTTTAGATAGTGCAAAGTTGAGAATAATGAAGATTGCCGCAGCGATCACCAACGACTGGAAGGTGTTCGAGTTACCGGTACCCACCAGCTTGCTCATGAAGAGCAGCTCGTTGAAGTTGATGATGTAGCCCAAGGCTGAGTCCTTCAAGATCACAATGAACTGGCTAATCAATGCCGGAAGCATTGCCGTCAGCGCCTGTGGAATCTCAATTAAGCTCAGTGACTGCGTGCGGGTCAGGCCGATGGCAATACCTGCTTCACGCTGCCCCTTAGGCAAACCGTGAACACCTGAACGAATCAGCTCGGCAACTACCGAACCGTTGTACAGGGTCAGACCAATAACCACCGCGAAGAACGGCGAATCTTGGGGCTTTACCCAGCCGGATTCGGCAAGCATGATCCACAAGAACAGCATCATCAGCAAGACCGGAACCGCACGGAAGAACTCAACAACGACCGTACTGACCCAGTTGAGGAACTTGTTATGTGAGAGCCGGCCCATGCCGAAAATGAAACCAAAAATCAGCGAGGTAACGATCGAAATCGCTGCCGACTGAAGTGTCTTGATCAACCCAGGAAGGATGAAATTACTCCATACTGACCCGGTGGCAAATACATTCCACTTTTGTGGGGTCAGCTGACCAGCCCCGTACAACCCGTAAATCAGGTAGGCGATGAGACCTAGGAAGATCAAGGCCCAGATGATGTTGAGGATAAGGATGCGACGTCTGGCCTTGGGACCTGGCGCATCGAAGAGAACTGACTGAGTGCTCATCGCGCGACCGCCAACTTCTTAGAGAGCCAGGTAACTAGCAGACCGATGGGAACAACGATGACCACGAACATCAAAGCCACCGTGAGGAAGATCAGGAAACCCTGATCTGCACGGTACTCGATCATCGTTTTCATCAGACCCGAAATTTCGGCGACGGACCCGGCCAATGCCACGGTGGTGTTCTTGATCAGCGCGATCAGCACGTTGCCCATCGGGACGATGGCACCGCGGAACGCCTGAGGCAGGATGACCAGCTGAGCTGCCGGAAGGAAGCTCAGACCGATAGCACGGGCGGCCTCGGCCTGACCTAACGGCACGGTGTTCACGCCTGAGCGAATTGCTTCGCAGAAGAATGCGGCGTGATAGATGCTCAACCCGATAATGGCAATCTGGAAGAAGTTCAGATTGAAGTCGCTGCTGATTTGCAGTTTGAATACGCCGAAGAGCACCAAGACACCGAATGCCATGATGATTGTCAGCGGGGTATTGCGGAAGATATTAACATAGGCGGTACCAAAGGCACGCAGGCTGGGGATCGGGCTGATGCGCATGATGGCAAGCAGCGTACCCAGTACTAGCGAGATCAGGAACGCCCAAAAGGTGAGCTGCAGGTTAGCCCAGAAGGACTCCATAATGCGCGCACCATATTCATCCCAAAGACTTAAGTAGCCTTCCACGGCTTGTTCTCCTTGGTAGAAGGTATGGGTCTAAACCATTGGTGCCGCGCCTGGCCTTGGCCAGCGCGGCACCTGGTCATGAAATGACTGCCTTTGCTCTATGCGCAGGCTTCGAATTCCTTAGGTGGGTTCAGATCCGATGGAACGTATCCGGTACCCTCGGTGTTCTTGTCCAAGGACTTCTTCCAGTCACCGGAATCGATCATCTTCTGGATTGCGGTGTTGATGTCAGCGCACTTCTCGCTGGTCTTGTTCAGACCCACGCCGTATGGCTCTTCGGAGAATGGCTTGCCAACAACCTTGAACTTGCCCTTGTTAGCTTCGGTAGCTGCCAGGCCTGCAAGGATGATGTCATCGGTGGTGATCGCGTCAACGCCGCCGGTCTCCAACAGACCCAAGCAGTCTGCGTAGCCCTGCTGCTCGACCAGGTTAACGCCGGTGATGTCCTTCTTGACGTTCTCAGCAGAGGTCGAACCGGTGACCGAGCAAAGGTTCTTGCCGTCAAGCGATTCCTTGCCGGTGATCGAGCTTTCATCGGCGCGAACCAACAGGTCCTGGCCGGCGATGAAGTATGGTCCTGCGAAGCCAACGCGTTCCTTGCGGGAATCGTTGATGGTGTAGGTCGCGAAGATCATGTCAACCTGGTTGGTTTCCAACAGTGTCTCGCGGTTTGCCGACGGGGCCGAGACGAATTCGATCTTATCTTCGGCGTAGCCCAATTCGTTGGCGACGTACTTGGCGACATCAACGTCGAAACCGGTGTACTTGTCGCCATCCTTGAAGCCCAGGCCTGGCTGGTCAAACTTAATGCCAATACGGACCTTGTCGCCAGCCTCGTCACTACCGGCATCAGAGCCGCCACATGAAGTGAGAGCCAAAGCTGCGACGGCGGCCATTGCGGCGATTGCGCCTAAACGATTCTTACGCATGATTCCTCCTGAATACAGAATGCGGTGATGGAATTTAGTGGTTGGTAATGAGCTTGCCCAAGAAATCCTTGGCGCGCGCACTTTTCGGATTGGTGAAGAACTCATCTGGAGTGGCCTGCTCGACGATCTGGCCGTCGGCCATGAAGATCACGCGGTCCGCAGCCTTGCGCGCGAAGCCCATCTCGTGGGTCACCACCAGCATGGTCATGCCTTCCTTGGCTAGACCAACCATGGTGTCGAGCACCTCGTTGATCATCTCCGGGTCCAGCGCACTGGTCGGTTCATCAAAAAGCATGACCTTCGGACGCATTGCCAACGCGCGGGCAATAGCCACACGCTGCTGCTGACCGCCGGAGAGCTGAGCAGGAAGTTTGCCAGCCTGGTTGGCGACGCCAACGCGTTCCAGCAGCTTCATCGCCACCTTGTCAGCCTCGGATTTTTTCATGCCCTTGACCTTGATCGGGCCAAGGGTGACGTTCTCCAAGATGGTCTTGTGCGCGAAGAGATTGAAGGACTGGAAGACCATTCCTACATCGGCGCGCAGCATTGCCAGCGCCTTACCTTCTTCGGGAAGCACCTTGCCATCAATGGTGATGGTTCCATCATCGATTGTTTCCAGTCGGTTGATGGCGCGGCACAGCGTCGACTTACCTGAACCGGACGGTCCGAGGATGACGACGACTTCGCCCTTGGTGACCTGAAGATTGATGTCGTTCAGAACATGTAGTGCCCCATAATGCTTGTTGACCCCACGTAGTTCTACGATGGGGCCGTCAGAAGAAGCTTGAGCCTGATGATCGCTTTTCATAAATTAGACATTACTGCATGTGACGCACATTATGCGAGGTCGCGAATGAGTCACAAAGAGTTGTTATCAAACTGTTCTTTAAACGTGCGTCTCCAGATGGACACGATGTCGGGACGATACAGATAGAGTGAGGTCATGGACCATAAGCGGAAGAGTGAAGAAAATGCCCGGGCGGGGCGCAAGGTCCACGTTGAAGCGAGCTGGCCAAATAAGCAGCCTGCCGAGCAACTGGACCGCTATCTCTTAGCAAGCCCGCAAGAAGATGTGACGCACAGTGACGTTTGGCGCGTTCTGCGTATCCAATCCGAATTTGTTTCAGGTTTTGGCTCGCTGGCTGGGCTTGGGCCGGCGGTCTCCGTCTTCGGGTCGGCACGCACCGAGCCCGAAAGTATCTATTACAAGCAGGCTTACCATGTTGGGCAACGGCTGGCTCAAGCAGGCGCCATCACCATCACCGGCGGTGGCCCCGGAGCGATGGAAGCTGCCAATAAGGGTGCCAGCGAAGCTGGCGGAACTTCCGTAGGGCTGGGCATTGAATTGCCTTTTGAGACCGGACTAAACGCCTGGGTCAATCGAGGCATCAACTTCCGGTACTTCTTTGTGCGCAAAACAATGTTCGTCAAGTACTCGCAGGGCTTCATTGTCCTGCCCGGTGGCTTCGGAACATTGGATGAACTGTTCGAGGCACTCACACTGGTGCAAACGCAGAAAATTACTGGGTTCCCCATCGTTCTAGTTGGTACCGAATACTGGGGCGGCCTCGTGGGGTGGCTTACCGACGTTGTCGCCAAAGAGCGCACCATTTCGCCCAAAGATTTAGATCTATTCCACCTCACCGACGATCCAGATGAGGCAGTAGACATTGTGTTGCGTAACATGGTTAAGGACAAAGAAAAGAAGTCATCGAGCCGGAGTTAGTTATGCCATTTTTTCTCATTGCACTAGCAATCTTGTGCGTTGGCGGCGTGGCATTGCTGATTTCCAGTCAGCGAAGGTCCACTCCTGCAGGCCGTCACTTCGAATCAACTGATGAACCAATCGTGGGGCTGGTAGAACATGAGGCATCTTTGCCTCCGGTGCTGCTGCCGGAGCATCCACGAGCCAACGATATAAATGCAGTGAAGTTTTCTCTCGGTTTCCGAGGCTATCGCTGTGATCAGGTTGATGACACCTTGGATGTCCTCTCGGCCGAGATTTCCCGGCTAGAAAATACAATTCGTGACATGGAGTCACGGCGTGTGATTAGCGACACGACGCAAAATTAGCAATAATAGAAGATAAGTGTCCCTTATCAGCGACGAATCATCGCAGAAGGTGGACTTAGACATTGGGTTGTGCGCAAAGCAAATACATGTTGCGCGCGTTAGCCACGGACGAAGGGAACAGCTCATATGGCTGCGATGAAGCCACGTACCGGTGACGGGCCGATGGAAGTAACTAAAGAGGGCCGAAGCCTCATCTTACGGTTGCCAATCGATGGCGGCGGGCGTCTAGTAGTGGAGCTGAATAGTGCAGAAGCTGCAGAACTGCGTAACTGTCTAGTTGGGGTCACTGAATAAAACTTAAATAGCTAAGGACCGGTTCGCGAACCGGTCCTTAGCTATTTCCCGTTAACGGGATTTACGAGTTGCCTACCGCGCTTTGTGCCCGGCAATCACCGTAGCGACGAATAAGCCCTGTTCACTCGGGAAGAGATGAGTTTGCAGCTTCGGATCTTCGCGAAGCAAACGCAGCGCGTCGCGGGTAGCCACGGTCGAAGCGCGCCTTACCGCAGGGCGAGCCAAACGGTGCTCATCAAAGGCATTGTTCAAGATAATAACGCCGTTAGCTCCCACCAGGCGCTTAGCTTCGGCCACATAATCCAAGAGGTTTTCGGCACTGGCGTCGATGAGTACCAAATCGTAGGCGTGGTCAGCGAGTCTGGAGAGCACATTCTCAGCGCGTTCGTTGATGATGCGCACGCGTGCAGAGAGAATGCCTGCATCGCGCAAGCCCTGGCGCATCGCATTAGCGTGTTCCAGATCTGATTCGATGGCTGTCAGCGTTCCGGTGGCGCCCATGGCTTCAAGCATGGCCATCGAGGCTACACCGACACCCGAACCGATCTCCACGATGCTGTGTGGTGCGCGCAGTGTGCATAACAACGTAAGCATGGACCGACCTGCCGGGTCGATGCAGCCAACTCCAAGATCTGCGGCACGTTCGCGGGCCGCGAGTACATGATCACGCTCAAGACGCTGGTTCTGGCTGAAGCCCCAGCTAGCGAGGAGTTCGGGATTCATCGATGGCATGAGTGTGTGGTCCTTGCAGGTTGAGTGTAGGTTGCTCCGGGAACCATCGTACCTACCTTGAGCGGTGCGTGTTGGCCGAATTGCTGGCCTGCGCGCAGGGGATTCTTAGCTTCAGCTCAGCTTCCCGGGTAACACTAGAAGAGTGAATACGCTTAGAAGTCAGCTCAGCGCCTCCGCCGATGGTCCCGAAACCGAAACTCCTTCATGGGATGCGATGGTCTTGGACCATGGTCAGCAGGTCTTTCGTTTGGCCTACCGTTTGACCGGTAATCGTCAGGACGCCGAAGACCTTTCACAAGAAGCCTTTGTTCGCGCGTTTAATGCGCTTGAAAAATACACTCCCGGCACCATGGGTGGATGGCTGCATCGCATCACCACCAATCTGTTTCTAGATCAGGCACGCCGTAAGTCAAAGATTCGTTTTGACCGTTTTGCCGAAGGTGCCGAAGACCGTTTCCCCAGTAGCGCGGTTACCCCCGAGCGGGACTTTGAATTTAACAACTTAGATGTGGACGTGGCCAGAGCTCTCAAGGCGCTCGCCCCAGATTTCCGTGCAGCGATCGTATTGTGCGATATGGAGGGGTTCTCCTACGAAGAAGTCTCACAAATTCTCAACGTCAAATTGGGTACCGTACGCTCACGAATTCACCGCGGGCGGGCCATGTTGCGTGACGCATTAGCGCACCGTAACCCGGCAAACCCTGTCCCGCTGACGGTGAGCCTGCCGCGAATCCCACTCGGCTTGCGCACCGCACAGCAGGGCTAAGCATAAGTCACCTGCCATGGCGCGGTGATTTCGACCATTTGAAGCCGACAAGGTAATCTTTCATACGTGGAGTTTATTGGAATTAATGGCGGAGAATTCATCATTCTCGCCGTACTCGCAGTAGTCATCTTGGGTCCCGAGAAGCTTCCCGAGTATGCCAAAAAACTGGCGAATCTTGTCAAGGAACTTCGCAGGATGGCCAATGGCGCCAAAGAGCAGCTGCGCGAGGAAGTCGGCGACGAGGTTGCCGACATAGATTGGCGCAAACTGGATCCGCGGCAATATGATCCGCGGCGGATCATCAAAGAGGCGCTGATCGATGAATTTGATGACGCAGTCAGTGCGGCCAAGGGAGCCCCGGCCGTGCAAGCAGCTCCGGTCCGCACGGCGATAGCTCCACAGGAACAGCAGCCCTTGGCTAACAATGAGCCAGCACCCTTTGATACTGAAGCAACCTAAAGATTTATTAGAACGACATTGGCAGCGATCGCCCGGCAAGCCCGCGTGGTCGCTGTCCTAGTTTAATTGCCAGTTCACGCAATGATTGAGCCACCGGAGATTCAGGGGTGCTCAGTACCACCGGGACACCTTCATCGGAACCTACCCGGACCGCCACTTCCAGTGGCAACTGCGCCAGCAGTGGAACCATATACTCTAGCTGGCTGCTTAGCGACTCGCTGAGCCGCCCACCGCCGCCGCTACCAAAAATCTCCATCTTGCTTCCATCAGGCAGGCGGAGGTAGCTCATATTCTCCACCACGCCAATGACCTTTTGTTTGGTCTGCAAGGCGATGGTCCCGGCGCGCTCGGCCACCGCGGTGGCAGTAGATTGCGGGGTAGTGATGACCAGCAATTCACTGTTAGGCAAGAGCTGGGATACGGAGATCGCCATGTCTCCGGTGCCCGGGGGCAAATCCAAAAGCAGTACGTCCAGATCACCAAAGTACACATCGGTGAGGAACTGTTCTAACGCACGGTGCAGCATCGGGCCACGCCAGATCACCGGCTGGTTTGAATCCAAGAACATGCCGATGGAGATGACCTTCACGCCGTGCGCTACCGGAGGCAGAATCATCTCATCCACTCGAGTGGGCGGCTGGGTGATGCCCATCAGCGATGGAATCGAGAAGCCGTGCACGTCGGCGTCGATCAACCCAACTTTGAGCCCGTTCGCCGCCATGGCTGCGGCCAGGTTTGCGGTGACAGATGACTTGCCCACCCCGCCCTTGCCACTGGCCACCGCGATAATTCGGGTCAGCGAATCCGGATCGGAGAAGACTGTGCGTTTGGCCTTGAGCCGATCGCGCAGTTCGGCACGCTGGTGCGGATCCATTACACCTAAGGTGACCTCGACCTGCTGCACTCCGGCTACCGCTGCGACCGCGGTAGTGACATCGGATTCGATGGTTGAGCGCATCGGGCACCCGGCAATCGTCAGCAATACTTTGACCTTTGCCGTACCATCATGCAGCTGCGCAGATTCAACCATGCCCAGTTCTGTGATGGGCCGGCGCAGCTCGGGGTCGATGACGGTATCAAGTGCACGGCGTAAAGCCGCCGAATCAGTCACTAGTTATTGCCCTTCCGATGCTGGGAGCGGTTCGAATCGACGGTGTCGATCAGACCGGTATTAGGTGAGCTGTGCTTGTTTTTCCTTTTGGCACGCAGATGCAGTTCTTCGCCGTCCGCGGTTTCCAAGAGTTCTTCGAGCACATTGCGAAGCTCCGAACGGACATAGTCACGGGTGGCAACGTCACGCATGGCCAAACGCAGCGACGCAAGTTCCCGGGTCAGGTACTCAGTGTCATAGAGGTTTCGTTCCGCACGGTTGCGGTCTTCACTGAGCGAGACACGGTCACGGTCATCCTGGCGGTTTTGTGCAAGCAGCAGCAGTGGAGCCGCGTAAGAAGCCTGCAAGGAGAGCATCAGCGTCAGCGCGGTAAAACCAATCGCCGCATCGTCAAAGCGCCAGGCCTCGGGGGCCGCGGTATTCCAGATCAGCCAGAAGGCACAGAAGATCGTCATATAGAACAGGAATTGCGGGGTGCCCATGAAGCGGGCGAACTTCTCCGTCGCGGAACCAAACATGTCGGGATCCGGATTGAACTTCGGCCAGAAACGACTCCGTGCCGAAAGAGGAGTATCCAGTCCGTTGCTCTTGCGCTGTTCGGCCATGGGGTGAACTCCTTTACAACCGATCGAAAATGCTGAAGATGAGAGGCTTAGTCCGCTGAGCGCCAGTCATCGGGAAGAATGTGGTCCAACACGTCATCGACGGTGATGGCACCGACGAGGCGACCTTCGTTGTTGACCACGCCCACCGAGGTGAGGTTATATGTGGCCAGATGGCGGACCACATCGGTAATGCTGGATAAGTCAGACATAGGCTCAAGTTCTTTATCAAGAATATCGCCCAGCGGTTCCGGGGGAGCAGCACGCAACAGTGCCTGGATGTGAACTTGGCCTAAGTACCGTCCGGTGGGAGTCTCCAAGGGCGGGCGCACCACGTACACGGTGGATGCCAACGCGGGACTAAGCTCTTCCATACGTACCGAGGCTAAAGCCTCGGCGACCGAGGCCTCCGGGGTGAGGATCACGGGAACCGGGGTCATCACCGAGCCGGCGGTACCTTCGGGGTAGGCCAGCAGACGGCGCACGTCTTCGGCTTCTTCCTCGTTCATCAATTCCAGCAGTTGGTGTTTGGTATCTTCGGAAACCTCCGCCAACAGGTCGGCCGCGTCATCCGGGTCCATTTCTTCGAGCACGTCTGCGGCGCGTTCAAGGCTCAGCGCGGAGAGGATCTCAACCTGTTCACGGTCTGGGAGTTCCTGCAGCACATCGGCAAGACGATCATCTTGCAGGTGGGCTGCAACCTCAAGACGACGTTTACCGGTCATCTCGTGCAGGGCGTCGGCGAAGTCAGCTGCCTTCATCTCATCGTGAGTGGCTACGAAGTTATCCGCCGATTGCGGTTCGCTTTGGGCACCGTGACGCACATCTTCCCAAGAAACGAGCACCTTATTACGTCGTCGATTACGCAACCCCAACAGTGTGTTGGTCGTTTCGATCCGCTGCACGTAGTATTCGTTGATTTCCCAGTCGCCACGCCGGGTCTGAGTCAGTCCGACATCTTCAATCAGTCCGCGGCCCGAGGCGTCCACGAAGGTTACCGTACGGTCGAATATTTCGGCCACGACGAGCATTTCCTGCCCGCGCTGCTGGAAACGACGCATATTGACCAGACCAGAGCAGATGATCTGTGTGGATTCCATGGATTGGATTCGTGTCATGGGCACAAAAACGCGACGTTTGCCGGGCACCTCTACGACGACACCAACGCAGGCTGGGGCCTTCTGCGGGCCGCGCGAAACGACAACGACGTCGCGTAACCTACCTAGACGGTCGCCTAAGGGGTCGAAGACATCCAGCCCGAGCAGCCGGGCGACAAAGATTTTAGACACTTGTGCGCTCACCGTTCTAGCCTAGCGTGCTAGAGGCCGGTTGGTGGTGTGCTGAGCCACGTGAAATACGCCTAATCTTTCACCCTCAGCGATAGTTGGTGCGCAACTTGGCCTGCTCACAGTAAGAGAGTGCACAATATAGGTATGACCTCGCCGCATGGAGTAAATTCAATCAGCCCCAACGGTTTGCCCCGTGGCGAACTGCTTGGGCGCTACACCAGCTACCTGGATGCCCAGAAACTGGTGGACTATCTTGCAGATAATAACTTCCCAGTATCTGCGGTGACCATCGTCGGTAACGACGTGCGCACCGTGGAGCGGGTGACCGCCAAATTGTCCTACCCTAAGGTGGCCTTGGCCGGTGCAGCTCAGGGCGGCATGATGGGTTTGTTTGTGGGATTGCTGCTCTCACTATTTGGCGGCACAGGAAATGGTTTGTACCAGATCCTCTCGGCCATCGGCCTAGGCATGGCGATCTGGATGATCGCCGGTGTGGTGTCGTATTCCACCCGTCGCGGTAAGCGTGACTTCGCGTCCTCAAGCAAATTTGTCGCCACGAGCTTCGACGTAGTCGTCGACTTTGAACACGCGCAGGCCGCCCGTCAGATGGCCTCCCAGCTGCCAATGCGCCCGCAGCAGGCTTCCCCAGCGCAGCAGCCGGTTCAACCGGTTCAGCCGCCGGTGGCCCCGGCGCAGCCGCAGCCCCCGGTGACTACCGATGGAGTGCAGGCCCCGGCCCAAACTACCACGGCGCAGCCCGCGCCAACCAGCCAGTTTAACGATCTTCCCGATGGCCGCCCACGTTATGGTGTGCGAGTTGATGAACCAAAACCGGCAGCCCCGGAACAGCCGCAGAACGCCGATGTTGCAGCCGCCGAGCCGACGGTTGCCCAGCCTGCGGTGAACCCTGAAGCGGCCCAGGCGCCAGCCGAGCCGGACGACGACACTAAGTCTTCGGAAGAACCAAAACAGCAGTAAACTCCAGCAACGTCAAAGCCCGCCATGAATGATTTCATGGCGGGCTTTGACGTTGCCAGAACTACTTTTGTTCCCGGACAATGAGCTGAAGAATAACAAAATGATGGGCGGTTCAGAATCTCACAGAGACTCTGAACCGCCCATCGTTTTGCTGCGAGGCGACGTGCGATTAGCTGCGAAGTTTTGCCATCCAGGCCTCAACCTCTTCAGGCTTGCGTGGAAGCGCTGCCGAAAGGTTCACCGCACCATCGGCGGTAACTAAGATGTCGTCTTCAATGCGTACGCCAAGCCCGCGGTATTCCTCTGGAATCGCGAGGTCTTCGTTCTTGAAGTACAGTCCTGGCTCGATGGTGAAGACCATGCCCTCGACGAGCTCCGCGTCAAGGTAGAGATCCGCGCGTGCCTGAGCGCAGTCGTGGACATCCAGCCCGAGGTGGTGGCTGGTTCCGTGTGGCATCCAGCGGCGGTGGTGCTGGCCTTCGGGGGACAGCGCCTCTTCCAGGGAAACTGGGAGCAGCCCCCAGTCCTGCAGGCGTTCGGCCAAGACCGTGGTGGCAATGACGTGCAGGTCGCGGAATTTTAGTCCCGGACGAACCGCTGCGTAGGCGGCATCAGCCGCGTCTAGTACGGCCTGGTAGACCTTGCGCTGCACCTCGGTGTACTTACCGGAGACCGGCAGGGAACGGGTGATGTCCGCGGTGTACAAAGACTCTGCTTCAACGCCGGCGTCGAGCAAGAGCACTTCACCTTCGCTGACCGAACCGGTGTTGCGGATCCAGTGCAAAATCGTCGCGTTGTTGCCCGAGGCAGCGATGGTGTCGTAGCCCAGTTCATTGCCCTCTAGCCGGGCGCGGGCGAAGAAAGTACCTTCAACGATGCGTTCGCCACGCTTGTGGGCGATGGCAGCGTCGAGGTTGCGCACGACATCTTCGAATCCGGCGATCGTGGCGTCAACCGACTTCTGCAGTTCGGCTACTTCGTACTCATCCTTGACCAGACGCAGCTCGGAAACGAATTCTGAAAGTTCGTTATCAAGTGCGTCGCTGGACTCAAGATCCTGTCCGGTATTAATCCGGGAGGTGTCGACTAATGCTTCGACGTTGAGATCAACTTCGCGCATTAGACGCAGGCGGATACCGCCCAGCGCCTGTGGGCCAGAGTTCTTGGTGAGCGCATTTTCCAGCATGTCCAAGGACTCGGTAGGCATTCCGGTTCGTGCAGACATGGTGGAAAGAGTTGGACGTGGGCCCACCCAGAACTCACCGGCACGGGAGTCGAGGTAGAAATCTGAGGAGTCACGCCCTGCCATCGGGGCGAAGTACAGCGTCGCGGCGTGGTTGCCACCCTGATCTCCGGCGCCGTCATCGGTAGGCTCCAAAACCAGTACGGCGTCTGGTTCGTGATCTACGCCTAGCCCGGTCAGGTGTGCGAAGGCCGAGTGCGGGCGGAAACGGTAATCGGTGTCGTTGGAACGAACCTTGGCTGGGCCTGCAGGAACGACCAGGCGTTCGCCCGGGAACTGTGCGGAAAGCGCTGCACGGCGGGTGGCTGCAAAGCTTGCTGCAGGATCTTCTGCTGGAAGCGGTGAGGTGTCTGGAGCCCAAGCTGAAGCCATGAAAGTTTTGAAAACATCCGAGGTGGGGCGCTGGGAACGATTGTTGACACGATCTTCGAGCGGCTGGTCATTGCCCGAAGGCGAAGAAACTTGATTGGTCATACTTCTTAGTGTGTCACCGATTCGGGCCTCCGGGCAAAGTGCCACCGGTCGCGCTAATCTAGTCATATGCGAATTGACCTGCACACCCACTCAAATGTTTCCGATGGGACCCAGCGCCCCGAAGAGCTGATCGAGGCTGCGGCGCAGGCGGGCTTGGATGTGGTGGCCCTGACCGACCATGATCAAACCGCCGGGTGGGCCCCAGCGCGGGCGACGGCGCAAAAGCTTGGTGTGGGTTTTATCCCCGGCATGGAGATCACCTGTCAGGACCATCAGGGGATCAGCGTGCACCTGCTGTGCTATCTGCAAGACCCGGAATACCTGCCGTTGCTCAATGAACTAGAAATTTCGCGTAATTCACGGGTGATCCGCGCCCAGCGTATTGTTGAGCGACTTGCCGAAGACTACCCGGTGAGCTGGGATTTGGTCTCCGCTCACTGCCAGCCAGGTGCCACGGTGGGCCGACCGCATATCGCCGACGCCTTGGTCACCGCCGGGGTAGTGGAAAGCCGCAATGACGCATTTGCCAATATCTTGTCTTCGCGTTCACGCTATTACGTCTCCCACCCGGCCATTGATCCACGCGACGCGGTGCGTTTAGTTCTCGAAGCCGGGGGAGTGCCGATTTTTGCCCACCCCATGGCGAACCTGCGCGGTCGCGTGGTTCCCGAGGAAACTTTCCACGACATGATCGATGCAGGCCTCGCAGGAGTGGAGATTCACCACCGGGACAACAGCGAAGAAGGAAAAAAATTCCTGACTTCTCTGGCCAAGAAAAATGATCTGATTATCACCGGTTCCTCGGACTATCACGGGGCTGGAAAACTGAACCGGCTCGGTGAGAATCTCACCGAGCCGGACATGTTACAACGAATTCTTGACGCAGGAAGCGGATCTCAGGCTTCGCTGTAGGTGGTGGTTTCCGGTAGTCGGGAACGCATCACCTCGATGGCTTCCGGGTTCTGATCGATCAACACAAAGCGTCGATCCAACTTGGCTGCCACCGCTCCGGTAGTGCCGGAACCTGCAAAGAAGTCCAGAACCCAGTCTCCGGGGCGTGAAGATGCGGCGATAATCCGACGCAGAATACCTTCGGGTTTCTGCGTGGGATAACCGGTCTTCTCCTTGCCCGTGGGCGAAACAATGGTGTGCCACCAGACGTCGGTGGGAAGTTTGCCCAGGGCGCGCTTCTCTGGGGTGACTAGACCGGGAGCCATATATGGTTCGCGGTCCACCTCAGCCGAATCGAAGTGGTACTTTTTCACATTTTTCACGTAGACCAAGATGGTGTCGTGTTTAGCCGGCCACCTGCTCTTAGCCCTTGCCCCATAATCATAGGCCCAGATCAATTCGTTCAAGAAGTTCTCTCGACCAAATATCTGGTCCAGCAGCACCTTGACGTAGTGCACCTCGCGGTAATCCAGATGCACATACAGCGTGCCGTCTTCGGCAAGCAACCGGTACGCCTGCAAAAGCCTGGGTTCGATGAAGCTGAGGTAGTCATCAAAGCTGTCGTGGTACGAGCGGGCAGAACCCAGCTCGGTGTTGTAAGACAGGCCTTTAAAACCTACGCGGTCTCCTTCGCCCTCGGCGGCGCGCACCATGGTGCGCTGTGCTCGGGTCTGTTTCCTGCCGGTGTTAAACGGCGGGTCGACATAGATCAGGGTGAAAGATTCGTCAGGTAACGCCGACAAAGCCTTCATATTGTCACCATGCAACACGGTGTTTTCTTGAGCCGGCATGCCAGCAGTTACTGCAGGCACACCGGTTTCAGGCAAAGCGGAATTGTGCGGTTGAGCGTGCACCGTGGGTACGCGATCCTTTCGGAAGAAGAAGAGAAACTAAGAACCGATTAGTCCTGCGTTCCACCCTCGGTGCTACGCGTGCGGCGGCGTGGTCGACGGCGTTCGCTGGCCGACTTCTCGGAGCCTGCGTCATCGCCTGACTGGCTCTCCGGCTGATTGGTGTGGCGGTGGCGTTCGCCTTCACGAGCCGGGCGGTCTTGCTTGCCCTTGGAATGGCCGTGGCGGTTAGCGCCATCTTCTGCTGGCTGCTGTCCTTCTACGGTGCGCGTGCGGCTTCGGTTACCACTGCTGCGGCGGCGTGGGGCGCGCTCGCTGCTGCGCTCACTGCGCTCACTGCGGTCGCGACGTGGCGAACCGTCACCCTCTGCAGGTGCGGTCTTCTTGGCACGCTGCAAACGGCCCTTGGTTCCCTTAGGAATATCCAGGTCGGCAAAGAAGTGCGGCGAAGAGGAGTAGGTCTCTACTGGTTCTGGCACATTCAGGCCCAGTGCCTTGTTGATCAACGACCATCGAGGTACCGAATCCCAGTCCACGAAGGTGACGGCGATGCCGTCGTTACCGGCACGGCCGGTACGTCCCACGCGGTGCAGATAGGTCTTCTCATCATCAGGGCACTGCAGGTTGACCACGTGGGTGACGTCATCCACGTCGATACCGCGGGCTGCCACGTCCGTGGCGACAAGGATTTCTACCTTGCCTGCGCGGAAAGCCTTCAGCGACTGCTCGCGGGCTCCCTGGCCCAGGTCGCCGTGCAATGCACCAGCATTGAAACCGCGATCGATGAGTTCATCGGTGAGCTTTGCAGCCGAACGCTTGGTCTGGGTGAAAATGATCGTCTTGCCGCGGCCTTCGGCCTGCAGCATGCGGGCGACCATCTCATCTTTGTCCAGATTGTGTGCGCGGTAGACCAGCTGGCGGATGTTGCGCTTGGTCAGCGACTCATCATCCCCGGGGTCGGTGGCACGAATGTGGGTGGGGCGCGACATGTAGCGCCGTGCCATGGTGATGACGGCGCCGGGCATGGTGGCGGAGAACAGCATTGCCTGACGCACCGGTGGCAACGCGGCCAGGATGCGTTCAACATCTGGCAGGAAGCCTAGGTCCAGCATCTCATCGGCCTCGTCGAGGACCACGGTCTTGATCTGCTTGAGGTTCAGTACACGCTGACGATTCAGATCGATCAGCCGTCCCGGAGTGCCGACGATGACGTCGGTGCCCGCCTTGAGCGCATTGATCTGCTCTTCGTAGGGACGGCCACCGTAAATGGTGGTGATCGAAATGTTCGAGTGCTTCGAAGCCTGAGCCAAATCGGCGCCGACCTGGATGGCCAGCTCGCGCGTTGGAGCCACGATCAGTGCCTGTGGTGCGCCGGGGAATGGCAGGTCGGCGTAACCTTTGTCGCCTTCGCGGATGACACGCTGCAAGGCGGGGATACCAAAGCCGAGAGTTTTGCCGGTACCGGTCTTGGCCTGGCCGATAATGTCGTTGCCGCCGAGGGCCACCGGAAGGGTAAGCGCCTGGATCGGGAATGGATATTCAATACCGGCTTCGAGCAGCGAAGCGACGATGTCGTCGCGGACCTTGAGCTCGGAGAAGGTCTGCTTAGGTAATTCAACCTCGGCGGTATCGATTGGTTCGGGGAGTTCGACCTGTTCGGTCGATAGCGTCGTGTCGGTCACGATGTGTGTGTTCTCGTTTCATTTGTGGCACCGGTATCTGTGTTGCCAGCCCTGAACGTTCAGGGGGCGGTCACCTTACCGGTGCGGGTCCAGCGGAGCCGATCGCGTCATACACGTCATCTGCCACCAAGGGCGGATGTCGGGATGGTGACCGCTGGGAAGTCACCACGAAACTGTTCTCGTCGTTCAGCACGGTGCGACCGGGCATCCTAAATAGTGATAGCCCAAGCATAGCCGGTATCCACCGGTTTCCCGTAGGCTGGCGGGTCTAGGGCAGAATGTCGAACATGATCTTGCGTGTGGCCGGATCGGCAAGGCGCAGTACCGCGCTCACCAAGGTGCCTGGCATAGCGCTGCCGGTGAACTGTCCGGTGATCGGTTCGCTGACCAGCTGCAAATTGCCCGGCCGGCTTTTAGCCTCGCCCTGCTCCGGGTCGCCATTATGTGCCCCTGTGGCTTCGCGGAGCACTATTGCCTCAAATTTTTCCCCGATACGGTGCTGCAGCACATACGCTTCGATCAGATCGATGGCCGCGTTGGAGACGCGGTTCGCCGCGATGGAGCTTTCACGCATTAGTCCTGGCAGCTGTTCCAAGGCTGCATTGAGCTCTTCGGGAATTGGCTGGTTGTTTGCCTGCAGATCACAACATAGCAGGACGAAGCGATCCACCAACCGGCGCAGCGGCGCGGTGGTGTGCGCGTAGGGTGCTGCAATTGCCGCCTGCTCCAAGTCCGCTTCGTCCTGGCCGTTGATTACCTCGTAGTCGGCTCCGCGGAAAAGCGATGCTGCCCGGTGCATGATCACCAGCTGCCGCGGATCGTTAACGTCTAGGGTGCGCAGGTACTCGCCATAGCTGAGTTTCCGGTCCCAAGGGCAGCCAAGGAGGCGGGTCTGCTCGGTAAATTCGGCGAGGTCTTTGTCATTTGGCGCGGGCATGGTGCGCAAGATTCCGGTGCCGTGATCGAGCATGATGCGTGCCGCGGCAATTCCGGTGAGCAAGGAAATTTGGGCGTTGTAATCTTCCAACGGCAAGGGTTGGCCGCTGACGAGTTTGTAACCGTTGGCTTCCGGTTCGACTTCTTGATCCGGAAGGTTCAGTGATGCGCCGCCGCGCAGGCGTTCTTGTTTGATGCGCAGTGCACCAATTTCGGCAAGGAGCTCTAATTGCTCGCCGCCCTGGGAAGCGTCTAATTTTTGCTGGGCCGTGTGGTAATCGAGTTGTTCGCGGGATTTGATCATGGTGCGGGTGAGCGCAACGTCGGTTATTGCGCCGCTGTGATCCAAGGTGATGCGCCACAGGAAGGCTCGGCGTACCTGTCCGGCAAGCAACGAACCTTGATCTTCAGAGATCAACGGCGGGTGCAGGCTGACCTTGCGGTGCGGTAGGTAAAAAGTCTGACCGCGTGATCTGGTGACTTCATCCAGTGTGCTGCCCAGTTGCACAAACGCCGGAACGTCGGAGATAGCGTAGTTCACCACGTATGCCTCGCCGGTGCGTTCTAGGTACATCGCTTGGTCCAGATCGGTGGCGCCTTCGGGATCAATGGTGAAAAACGGGAGTGCCGTATCGTCATTAGGCGCAGGAGCTACGTTGGCTACCGCTTCCTCGGCGGCGGCTAACGCGGCTTGGTCAAAGGGCGCGGGAACTTCAAGTTCCTTTTCCAGTGCGAGCAGTAGCTCGTCCAGGTTGACGGCGGCATGTTTGCGAGGGCTATGGATCCGTGGATTAGTCACATATCTAGGATTATCACAAATATGTGATGTGAAGCACGCTTAAACGCTTCGTGGCCGCCCCAAATATTGGAACGACCACGAGGGGTGAAGCTAAAGATTCTCTAGTGCGCGAAACCCACGCGACGGGTCTCTTCGGGACCAACCTCGACATAGGCGATTCCGGCTGCGGGGATTAGCACCTCGCGGCCCTTAGGATCCTTCATCGATAGCACGCTGCCCTCGGAGATCGCCTTGGAGACGGCCTCATTCACTTCGGCGTTGCTCAGCTCGGATTCGAGTACGACTTCACGGGCTACATTCTGAATACCAATCCGGATTTCCATGATTGTCAATGATCCTCTCGAAAGAATTACGAGTCCCGTCTGGGGGCCTCTAAAACAAATCTAACTAGTTTTCCTTCGGGAACCGTGAAATTCCGCGCCAAGCTAAACGTGAGATCAGATCCACCGCGGTTTCTTGATCAACCGGTTCCTCGCTGGTGGCCCAGTAACGTGCGGAAACCTGTGACAGCCCGGCTAGCGCGCGGCCAATCAATAATCCTTCATCTTCATTCAGGTCGGTGTCTTTGACGACGACCTTCGAAATGGAAACGGCCAGAGCATTATTGAACTCTTCGATACGCGCGGAAATGAGTGGATCGGAAAGTACGTCTGATTCAAAAATGAGCCGATACGCCTGGGACTCACGCTTGATGTACTGGTAATAGGTGTTAATCGTCTCGAAGACTCGTTGCCGGTTATCGTCGGTTGAGGCGATGGCATCGTCGAGCAGCTTTGTGAAGTCGGCGAGATGCGAATCCAAGAGGGCTAGGTAGAGCTCGCGCTTGCCAGGGAAATGCTGGTAGAGAACTGGTTTGGAAACCAGTGCAACTTCAGCAATCTCATCCATTGAGGCGCCATGGTAACCATGGGCTACGAAGACCTGATGAGCTGCTTGAAGTAACTGGCGACGTCGCGCTTCACGAGGCATTCGTTGCGTGCGTGGACTTTTTATTTCCCCAAGATCCGCCATGATTTTGACCTTTCAACCTGCCGTGTGCGAAAGCCACATGCGAGTTGTCCGCACGTAAAACCAGCTCCTACTAGCAAGTAGTATTCCATGTTGCGAGGAAAAAAGCGCCGGTAAACGCAGGGTGTCTATTGCGCTTATGCGCTTTGTTCGGCAGGTACTGCCGGACAGCTGGCAGCTTCAGCCGAGGGGGACTGTACGGTAGGGGTGCTAAGCGCGGCGGTATTGCCAAGTGGCTCGCTCAGATCAAGACCGTAGAGTGTCTCCAAGGCTGCGACATATTCGTCGGTACGGCCTTGGGCAGCCAACTCCCGTGCACGCACGGTGGGGACATGGAGCAGCTGGCGCATCATCCGACGCATAGCCAGTTCAACTTCTTCGGCGGCGGCGGTACAACCGTGCTGGGCACGGACCTTAGCGACCTCGGAGTCGAGGACTGTTTTAGTGTGTGCCCGCAAAGCGATGATCGCGTGATCGGCTTCGCGTTCGCGCTGAGAAGCGGAGAACTCTCTGGCAGCCTGACTCACGATCCTGGTCGCGTCATGCACGGCCAGAGCCTGTTCGGTCGGCGCGGCCATGCGCACCGATTCGAGGGTGATTAGATCCACGCCGTCGAGTTGCGCCAAGGCCGGGTCAAAGTCATTGGTGAGCGCCATGTCGATGGCGATCAGTGACTGGCCCTTGACGCGCAGTTCGGTCAGGGCCGCACTATCCAAGCGATTTCCGCCACCGGAACAACCGATGATGACATCTGATTCACGCAGTGCCTGTGGCAACTGTTCGTTGCTCAACGGGAAACCGCCACGCTTATCGGTGAAATCGGCGGCGCGTCCGGAGTGCGAGTACACGCTGATGCGCTTCACTCCACGTTCCTTGAGCAATGCGATGGTTGCGCCGGCATACGAGCCGGTACCGAACAAGACAATGTCCTGGTCTTCCCAGCTGCGGTTTTCGTTCATCAGTTCTTCGGCGAGGTCTAAGGCGACCGACACGACCGACTTGCCCTGTGAACCAAGTTGCGTCCGACTTCCAACATCCTTCGCAGCGCGTGTGGCGTTCTGGAAAAGTCGGGTGAGGTTGCTGGTGGTGGTTTTTTCTTGCTGCGCCTGGGTCAGAGCGCGGCGAACCTGACCGGCGATTTCGCGTTCTCCCACGACAGCACTGTCTAGTCCGGCTCCCACCGAGAAGAGATGGCTGATTACCGGTTCGCCTTCTAGTGCGGTCAGTCGGCGAGTGAGGAAATCTGCGGAGAGCTCGGTATTCGCAGCTAGTTCGTTGACCAGCTGCTCGGTTGCTTCTTCGACGTTCTCCACGTCGGCGTAAACCTCAAAACGGTTGCATGTCGCCAGCACGACGGCGCCATTAATCACCGCCGACCCATTGGTAGAGGCGGCGGCTAGCCCGTTGGCCGAGGCGCTAAGTTGTGCCACGGTCTCCAAATCGAGCTGTGAATGCGATGCAACAAGAGATAAGAAAACCACAATGTCCCCAGAGTAGGCCGAAATAGGGGTCCAAACAACGCAGGCGAACCTAAGATCACGTATTTTCACGCAGTTATGTTGCTCACCTTCATCTGTCGGTGAACGGAGTAAATGGCCTTTTGCGCTCCAGAGTTGGCATGATTGAAACATGACTCTGTCGCAGAACCATCCCTTCGTTGATGGACGTACCTCCGATTCCGCTTTGATCCAAGCTTTAACTGGACGCACCCCGAGCCACCACCCGGTGTGGTTCATGCGCCAGGCAGGGCGTTCACTGCCTGAATACCTCAAGCTCCGCGAAGGTGTGAGCATGCTCGATTCCTGTCTGGACCCGGCAATGGCCAGCGAAATTACGCTGCAGCCAGTACGCCGCCACAAGGTCGACGCGGGCATCTTCTTCTCCGACATTGTGATTCCATTGCGACTTGCAGGCGTTGGCGTGGATATCGTTCCCGGTGTTGGCCCAGTCCTGGACAAGGCAATCCGCACCGCAGAAGACGTGGATAATCTGCCAGAACTCACCGATGAATCGTTAGACCCAATCCGTGAAGCGGTGGCCTTGACCGTTGCAGAGCTGGGCAGCACTCCGCTGATCGGCTTCGCCGGTGCCCCCTTCACCGTCGCCGCCTACATGGTTGAAGGCAAGCCAAGCCGCGACCATCTAGGTCCACGCACCATGATGCATGCCGAACCAGAAGTCTGGGACAAGCTGATGAACTGGGCCGCAGACGCTTCAGGCAAGTTCCTCCGCGCGCAGGTGGAAGCCGGCGCTTCGGCCGCGCAACTCTTCGACTCGTGGGCAGGTTCCCTGTCCCTGCCTGATTACCAGAAGTTTGTCGCCCCGTACTCCTCGCGTGCGTTGGACTTCGTGCGTGATACCGGGGTGCCACTGATTCACTTTGGTACCGGAACCGGTGAACTGCTCACCGCTATGCGCGATTCGGGCGTTGACACCGTCGGCGTGGACTACCGGATTCCTCTGGAAACCGCCATTGAACGCCTAGGCCAGAGCGTCTCGGTTCAGGGAAATATTGACCCTGCATTGCTCTCTGCTCCTTGGGAAGTGCTCGAGGCACATGTTCGTCAGGTGGTCGCCAGCGGTGCGAAGGCACGCGGCCATGTGGTCAACCTTGGCCACGGTGTACCCCCGACCACCGATCCGACGGTACTCACCCGTGTGGTTGAACTCATTCATTCGCTCTAACCACGCAGGACTAAGCTAGGTGTTATAGACAGATCACCCTTGTTTCTGACGGCGCCGGTAATCTCGGCGCAGTCAGAAACAAGGCGAACATCGAGGTGAATGTGGAAGGTGCAGCGTATATGACCAGGAATCAGCGCAACTCCCCGGCGTCAGAAAAACCAAGCGAGCGTCCAGCCACCAAGGCACGGCGCGACCTCGCCTCAGACACGGCGGCCCATGCACTGCGGCTACTGGAAAAGGTACGTTCCGCGGCCGAATCCCGCACAACAAAAGATCGAGTCACCGATCCGCAAACACCACACGCCATCGTGGTCGGCGGCGGCATCGCCGGGCTGGTTGCCGCCCGCGAACTGCGCCAGACCGGATACCGGGTCACCGTCCTTGAAGCGGCATCAAGCTTTGGTGGATGTCTGCGCCGGGTAGAAGTTGCCGGGTTGAATATCGACGCAGGCGCCGAGTCTTTCGCGGTGCGCGGAGGCACGGTGGTTTCCTACCTCGACGAGCTGGACCTGAGTGAGAAAATCACGCCAACCACCGGTGTCGGGGCTTGGCTGATTCAGGGTGACGGCGAAAGCCTCGTAGCTAATCCATTGCCTGCCACCTCATTAATGGGGATCCCAGCGCAGGTGCGCAACGACGACGTGCGTCGCATCATCGGCCGTGCCGCCACGGTGCGCGCGGCGGCGGATCTAGTCACTCCCATGCCCAAAAAATGGGCCACAGAAAAACTCTCCCTGGCCGAGGTCGTCCGTCACCGGATGGGGCAGGGTGTCCTTGATGCCCTAGTAGCCCCAGTGGTCAACGGCGTCTATTCCACAGATCCGGCGCGCATCGACATCGACGCGGCCGCCCCTGGGCTCCGCGCCGCAATGCAAGAGACCGGCTCGCTGGCTAAAGCGGTCGCCAAACTCCAAGGCGACGCACCGGCAGGATCACGCGTCGCTGGACTTGATGGCGGCATGTACACGCTGGTCACCACGCTCACCGAACAGCTGACTGCAGCATCAGTGGCGCTGGTAGCGAACTCTCCGGTCAGCAAAATCGATCATGATCCTCAAGCGCAGCACCCGTACAAGGTGCACAGCCTTGGCCAAGAACTCACCGCGGACCGGGTGGTTATCGCTACCGAAGCGCAAGCCGCGCTGAATCTGCTCAACCCGATGTTTGAAGATTCAAAGCGCATCAGCTCCGAGGCAGTGTCGAACTCCGTCGCCTTGGTAGTGCTGGTGGTCGATAAGCCAGAACTTGATGAGGCACCGCGGGGATCAGGGGCATTAGTTGCGCAGAACGCACCCGTTGTCGCCAAGGCGCTGACTCACGCCAGCGCCAAATGGCCTTGGCTCGCCGAGCAGTCGGGACCCGGAACTCATGTGGTTCGGCTGTCCTTTGGGCGTATCGGACAACATGAGCCAATCGTTGAATCAGGGGATACCCACGCATTGCTGGAGCAGGCCATCAAAGATGCTTCAAAGATTCTAGGTGTTCAATTGAACCAGGACGATGTGGTGGGCAGCGCTATATCGCGTTTCAACGACATGGTCCCGTTGCAGGGCGAGGAAGCGAGCGCACGCCGCGCTCAGCTCAACGCCGCAGTACAAGATTTTGATGGTTTGGATGTGGTGGGGGCATGGCTTGCCGGCACCGGGTTGGCCAGAGTCATCGGCCACACGCGCCGCAGCGTTGCCATTAGCGCCCGCTAATTTTCGAGATTACCGCTTAATTTAGATCAGATGATCAAGGAGAAAACCTCAGTGAGCTACGTACCACAGCATAATTCGCCGGTCATGCGAGACCGTGAGGCCGCCGGAGAAAACCCGACCATGTTCTACACCCTGTGGACCGTGTTCAAGCGTTCCGCCAAGGTGGAACTGGGCGCGGCTGATGCCACCGAGTTTGACTCGCTCATCGCGGAACTTGCCGACTCCGGTGCGGTTGTCCGCGGCATCTACGACGTGTCGCTGATGCGCGAAGAAGCCGACATTATGGTCTGGATGCACGGTCCGGCAGCTGAATTGCTGCAGGCATCGATGCGCAAGGTCCGCCGCAGTGCATTGCTTGCCGGCACCGAGATTGTGTACTCCACGATGGCAGTGCACCGAGAAGCCGAGTTCTCCAAGGACCACTCGCCGGCCTTCTCCCGCGGTGTGGATCCGAAGGGCTGGATGACTGTTTACCCATTCGTCCGCTCCCACGACTGGTACACCATGGATCCTGCGGCACGTGGCAAGATGCTACGCGACCACGGCATGCTTGGACGCGAATTCCCTAACGTGCTGGCTAATACCGTGGCAGCGTTCTCCTTCAGCGACTTTGAGTGGCAGATCTGCCTGGAAGCCGATGACATGATCGACCTGGTCGACATGATGCGTCACTTGCGTTACACCGAAGCACGCCACCACGTCAGCGAAGAAACCCCGTTCTACACCGGACGCCGGATCTCGGCCACCCAGGCCATCGAGGTCTTGAAGTGACCCAGGATTTCGATCCACGCACCGGCTACGACGCCAACGGTCAAATGATCCCTAAGGCCTACGACGCGATCCTGCTGTCCTCTTTTGGAGGTCCCGAAGGTCAAGACGACGTGATCCCATTCCTGCGCAACGTCACCGCAGGCCGTGGAATCCCCGACGAGCGCCTTGAAGAAGTCGCGGTGCACTACCGTAAAAACGGTGGGATTTCACCGATAAACGGCCAGAACCGGGCATTGCTTGCCGCGTTGGAAGCCGAACTGGCAGCGCGAAATATCGACATTCCGGTGTACTGGGGCAACCGCAACTGGCACCCGTTCGTCAACGACACGCTGAAGAACATCGCAGCCGATGGGCACCGTAAGGTGCTGCTGATGGGCACCGGTGCCTATACCGGGTATTCGGCATGCCGCCAGTACCGCGAAGATTTGGGCATGGGCTTACGCGAGACCGGCCTGGAAGGTGTGCTCGAAGTTGACAAGTTGCGCCAGTTCTTTGATACGCCTGCCTTTGTGCAGCCGTTCATCGAGGCACTGAGCACCTCGTTAGCCGAGGTTCGTGCGCAACTGAGCGCAAAGAAGCAAAGCGACGCGAAGATCAAGATCGTCTTTGTGACTCACTCGATTCCAATGTCGGACGCTAACGCTGCTGGTCCTGAGCAATTACGTGCCGCGGCGAGCGAAAATCTTTACACCGCGCAACACCGTGCAGTAGCAGCACATATTTTGGCCAACGTACCCGAAGCACAGGGCTTGGAACACAGCCTGGTGTACCAGTCACGTTCCGGTGCACCCCACGTGCCGTGGCTGGAACCAGACATTAATGATGCACTTGAGGCCGATGCGGCCGCCGGAGTAGCCGGTGTTGTTGTGGTCCCGATTGGCTTCATTTCCGATCACATGGAAGTGCTCTGGGACTTAGACACCGAAGCCAAGGACAGTTGCGCCCAGCTTGGCCTGGCCTTTAGCCGGGCTGCGACTCCTGGCACGCACCATGCCTTCGTTTCTGGGCTGGTGGATCTGGTTGAAGAGCGTTTGGCCGATGCCACTGGCGAAGCCTTGCGCGACGGACGGATCAGCGTGGTGGCGGGCGGACCATGGTTTGATGTGTGCCGTCCGAATTGTTGTGAAAAGCGCGCGCTGGATGGAACCTTGCGTCCCACCATCGCCGGCGTCGATTCAGAAGTGGGGGTGCCTGCGCCATGAGCGAGACATTTCGTGTAGGAACGCGTGGCAGCGCGCTTGCGACCACGCAAACCGGGTGGGCAGCTAAAAGATTGGCACAGTCCTCCGGGCTGGCGGTTGAAACTATTTTGGTGAAGACCGAAGGCGACGTGATCACCGGCCCACTGTCACAATTGGGCGGGACCGGAGTCTTCGCGGCTGCATTGCGCCAGCATCTGCTGGATTCCGGATGCGATTTGGCGGTGCACTCCTTGAAGGATTTACCGACCAAGCAGCCTGAAGGTCTGGTGTTGGCTGCTATTCCAGAACGTGAAGACGTGCGTGACGCATTGTGCGCCCGCGATGGTCTGAAACTCTCCGAGCTGCCCGAAGGGGCAAAAATCGGCACCGGGTCACCACGCCGTGCGGCCCAGCTATTAGCTTTCCGTCAGGACTTCCAGATTATCGATATTCGTGGCAACGTCCCCACCCGGCTTGGCCGGGTCAAGGGGATTGGGAATACCCAAGATGATGGCAGTGTCGGGCGAAGTGTGCAGGGCGATCTGGACGCGGTGATTTTGGCTGCGGCCGGGATGCGCCGCTTGGGTTTGGATAAGTACATCACCGAATATCTGGACCCGCAGATCATGCTGCCAGCTCCCGGGCAGGGCGCCCTCGCCTTGGAAGTGCGCAGCACCGGTTCGGATCATCCGGCTTTGGATCAGGCACTTGCGGACTTGGACCACCTGCCCACACGTATGCAGGTGGAAGCCGAACGCGCACTATTGTCTGCCTTGGAGGCAGGGTGCGCAGCTCCGATTGGTGCACTGGCTCGGGTGGAGGGACAGACACTGATCTTGGAAGCTGTTGCCTGTAACCCGGACGGTTCCGAAACCATGCGCCGGAGCGCTCAAAGTGACGGGCTTTCGGTGCAAGCCGCCCAAGAACTTGGACGAAGTCTCGCCGAGTCGATGATCGCCGACGGCGCCGCGGTCGTCGCGGGTTTGGTCTAAGCGGTTATACATGGGTCATCAGGCACTAATCCTGCGCGAGGCGGCGCGAGCCTCCGCCACCGTGCGGGAATTTGAAAAGCTGGGCATTGAATCGTTCTCTGCCCAGCTGATCGAAACCGTCTGGCCGCAGGATCTGAGCGAATTGCGCCGCTCGATTCACTCGTTAGCCGCCGGGGAGTATCAGTGGTTGGTGCTCACTTCGGTCAATACCGTTGAGGTCATCGCTACGATCCTCGACGGAAAAGAGCTGCCACGCGGACTGAAGGTTGCTTCTGTTGGAACAAAAACCGCGGCGGTTGCCAAACAGCGTTTGGGTGTTGACTCAGATTTTGTACCCACGGAGCAGTCCGCGGCCGGGATGGTGGAGCAATGGCACCTGGACCCAGGCCAGAAAATTTTCTACCCACATGGGGATCTTGCCAGCTCTACTCTTGCCGCAGGACTGGCTGGCCATCGACTCGATGAGGTTGTGGCTTACCAGACCGTTGGCGCACCGAGCGGGGCAGTCCCCTTACGCACCAGCCAGGTGCCTGCCGCGGCGCAAGTACTTGCACCACAGGAGATCGCCGTGAACCTCGGACGGTTTGACCTAGTGGTTTTCAGCGCACCAAGCATCGTGCGGCGTTTTGTTGAACTGACCGGTGACTTGCCGGTCAAGGGCGTGAAAAACATTGCTATTGGCCAGCCAACAGCGCAGGCACTGCGCCAAGCGGGTTTGCCAGTGGATGCGATTGCCAGTGAACCTACACCCGCGGGTTTGGCGTTAGCTGCCCAAGAACTAATCAAAAAGTGAATCATCAATTCTAGAAAGAAGTGACATGGGTTTCCCTCAGCACCGACCTCGCCGGCTCCGGCAGAATCCTGCAGTTCGTCGACTCGTGGCAGAATTTGAGCTTTCTTCGCGACAGCTGATCCTGCCTGCCTTTGTCCGTGAGGGACTCACCGAGCCGAACCCGATCACCTCCATGCCTGGCGTCATGCAACACACCATGGATTCGCTCAAGGCGACCGCGGCGGATGCAGCGCAGCGTGGCTTGGGCGGCATTATGCTCTTTGGCATCCCGGAGCATCGCGACGAGAACGGCAGCGCCGGGATCGATCCGAAAGGTATTTTGAACAGGGGCATCGCCGCCGTCCGCGAAGAAGTTGGCGACGAATTAGTGATCATGTCCGATGTCTGCTTGGACGAATTTACTTCTCATGGGCACTGCGGCGTGCTTGATGAAACGGGCGCAGTGGACAATGACCGCACCCTAGAAATTTATGCCGAAATGGCAGTGATGCAGGCTGAAGCCGGCGCGCATATCCTCGGCCCATCTGGAATGATGGACGGGCAGATCGCCGTCATCCGCGAGGCTCTGGACCAGGCCGGCAAACAAGAAGTTGCGGTACTGGCTTACGCGGCAAAATACGCCAGCGCCTTCTACGGACCGTTCCGTGAAGCCGTCGATTCGCAGCTGCAAGGCGATCGCCGAACCTACCAGATGGACGCGTCGAACCGCCGCGAGGCACTGCTGGAGGTGGAGCTGGACCTCGCCGAAGGTGCCGATATGGTCATGGTGAAACCAGCCATGAGCTACCTGGATATCGTCTCGGACATTGCACAGATGTCGCCGGTACCGGTCTCCGCCTACCAGATCTCCGGTGAATACGCGATGATCGAAGCCGCCTCGGCCAATGGATGGATCGACCGCAATGCCTCGGTGATGGAGTCCTTGCTGTCGATTCGTCGTGCGGGCGCCGAACAGATCTTGACCTATTACGCAGCCGAAGTTGCCGGCTGGTTGAACGAAGGAAATAAATAAATGTCGAATTCCGAAAAGCTTTTCGCCGAGGCTCAAGAAGTGATGCCCGGTGGCGTGAACTCGCCAGTTCGTGCCTTCGGCTCCGTCGGCGGCGTGCCACCATTTATGGTCGGCGCCAAGGGTGCTTACCTGACCGACGCAGACGGCAAAGAATATGTTGACCTAGTCTGTTCCTGGGGTCCAGCCCTATTGGGTCACGCTCACCCCGAAATTCAGTCGGCGGTTCACGCAGCCGTTGACCGCGGGTTGTCCTTTGGTGCATCCACCCCGGATGAGGCGAAGCTTGGCAAACTGATCAAGGATCGAGTCGGAGGGGTAGACCGGGTACGTATGGTCTCCACCGGCACCGAAGCGACCATGACCGCTGTGCGTTTGGCCCGCGGCTTCACCGGTCGTGAACTGATCATCAAGTTTGCCGGTTGCTACCACGGCCACCTCGACAGCCTCTTGGCCGATGCCGGCTCGGGTGTTGCAACCCTGGCGCTGCCAGGTTCCGCTGGAGTCACCGCGGCCACCGCGGCCGAAACCCTCGTATTGCCATACAACGACCGTGCCGCGGTTGAAGCCGCATTCGCCGAGCACGGGGCAAATATTGCCGCCGTGATCACCGAATCAGCACCGTGCAACATGGGCGTAGTCACCCCGGAGGCGGGCTATAACAAGTTCCTCAAGGACACCACTGCCAAGTACGGCGCACTGCTGATCCTTGACGAAGTACTCACCGGCTTCCGCGCATCATCTTCCGGATACTGGGGTCTGAGCGGTAAGGATGAAGGCTGGAATGCGGACCTCTACACCTTCGGCAAGGTCATCGGTGGTGGTCTTCCAACCGCTGCCTTGGGTGGTCGCGCCGATGTTATGGATTACCTAGCTCCGTTGGGCCCGGTATATCAGGCCGGCACGCTTTCGGGTAACCCGGTAGCGATGGCTGCCGGTATTGCTCAGCTGACCCACGCCACCGATGAGGTGTACGCTCACATTCTCAAGCAATCCAACGCTCTGCAGGCAAAGCTCAGCGAAGCCTTCAACGAGGCAGGGGTGGATCACTCGATCCAGCGCGCAGGTTCCTTGTTCTCCGTGGCATTTGGCACCTCGGCCAAGGGCGTACATAACTACGCAGATGCACAGGCTCAAGAAGCGTTCCGCTACGCACCGTTCTTCCACTCGATGCTTGATTCAGGTGTTTACCTGCCACCAAGCGTATTCGAAGCATGGTTCCTCTCCGCAGCGCATGATGATGAGTCAATGGAGAAGATCTTCGCAGCACTGCCTGCGGCGGCTCAGGCTGCCGCTGCTGCCACCGCGTAACACTCTGAAAACCGAGGTACCGGCTTCCCGCAACATGGGAAGCCGGTACCTCGGTTTTTTATACTCTGGAGACTTCAAGAGTCGATCTTGATAGCTTGGCTAGAACATCAATGGTTGCAAGAAATATGAGGAACGGTTCATGGCAGACGTCGTCTTGGAGCATCTAGTACCAAAAACGGATCAACAGATCCCCGAATTCTTGGAGTATCTCGGGATTCCAGGCCTCGCTGATATTCACGTACATTTCCTCCCAGAACCCATGTTGCAGAAAGTCTGGGCATACTTTGACCAGGCAGAACAAAGTTATGGCCGCCCGTGGCCCATTACTTATCGAATGGACGAGCAATCGCGTATCAGTCGGCTTCGAAAGATCGGGGTAGCGGCTATTCCTGCGTTGTCATACGCCCATAAGGCAGGCATGGCGACGTGGCTCAATGAATGGGCACGAGACTTCAGCAACCGCGTTTCCGGGGCCTTGCACTGTGCGACTTTCTATCCGGAACCCGGAGTTGGCACCTACGTCCAAGACGCAATCGACGCTGGAGCACGACTATTTAAGCTCCACATTCAGGTCGGCGGTTTCGCACCGGATGATGCCCAACTCGATGAAGCCTGGCGAACGCTTGAACAGGCACAAATCCCGGTAGTAATCCACGCCGGATCCGCACCGCTCGACGGCAGTTTCACCGGTCCGCAACATGTCCGCCAACTTATGGAGAGGTTTCCCAAGCTGGTGCTGGTGATTGCGCATATGGGCATGCCCGAATATCACGAGTTTGCGGATTTAGCCGAGGAGTTTGCCGGCGTATATTTAGATACCACCATGGTGGGGACCGACTTCACCAATGAATTTGCGCCGATGCCAGATAGTTATCTCCACCGCTTGCCAACCTTGCAAGACAAGATCATTCTCGGCTCGGACTACCCGAATATTCCATATGCCTATGCCCACCAAATTGAGGCGCTAGCCCGATTAGGGCTTGGGAGAGCCTGGCTCACGGCGGTGCTGTGGGGCAATGGGGCCAAGCTACTTGGTTTGTCTGGCGCGGCGGCTTCTTGAGCATAAACAACGGAGCGCTCCTCTGCCCGGTGGGCAGAGGAGCGCTCCGTAAAGCACTGTGGAGTCCTTATGAAGCTGGGATTACGCTTCCGTCGGTCCAGGTCTTCTTGATGTATGCGGCTACTTCTTCGGAGTGCAGCAGTTCGTCAAGCTTGGCAATGGCCGGAGTCTCTTCGCCTGCACGCCAGGTCAGGAAGTTCGAGTTCGGGTTGTCCTTCGAGGACTCCTGCGCAAGTACTTCATCCAGGTTCAACTTCGCCTGAACGATGAAGTTTCCGTTGATGACTGCCAGTCCGATGTTGTCATCTTCGGCGTAGAACTTTGGAACCTGCTCCGAGTTTACTTCTTTAAAAGTGAGCTTCTTCGGGTTCTTGGTATCGTCGCCGTCAAGGGTCAGAGCTGAATCATCGTCGGTCAGACCCGAAAGCAGTCCCACGCTTTCCAGCACGCGAAGCCCGCGAAGCTGGTTCACCGGGTCGTTATTCAACAGTACGATTGCCCCTTCGGTGACATCTTCAGGCTTGTCGAAATTCTTCGAGAATACGGTCAGTGGCTCCAAGTGGACGCCCTTACCGTGATCGAATTCGTAGCCCTTGTCGGCAACCTGCTGTGCCAGGTACGCCTCGGTCTGGAAGTAGTTAGCATCGATGGTGCCATCGGCCAAAGCAATATTTGGCGTCTGGTAGTCATCAATTTCCTGGATTTCCAGGTCGATACCGGCATCCTTAGCCAAGTTCTGATCGATGAATTCAAGAATCTGTGCGTGTGGGACCGGGCTTGCGCCGACCTTGACGACTACAGGGTTTGCTGGGTCGAGGCTAGGTGCCGCCGATGGTTCGGCGGATCCGGTGCTACCGCAGGCGGTCACCGCAAAGAGAGTAGCGACACCAGTGATGGCAAGTGCGAGCTTTGTACGCATTGTGAGTGTTTTCCTTTGAATACGAACCGTTGCCGGTAACGAAAGGGGAAGTTTGGTGTGGCTGTTCTGCCCACCAAGCCCGTCGGGTGACCGACGGAAAATTATCTAACGGTGATCAATCTTGCGAGCGACGATGTCGCCGGCAATCTGTACGATTTGGACCATGATGAGGATAATGACCATGGTGACCAACATGATTCCCATGTCGTAGCGCTGGAAGCCATAGTTGTAAGCCAAGCGCCCCAAACCACCGCCGCCGACTAGTCCGGCCATTGCCGAATAACCGATGAGCGTGACCACGGTGGTAGTCAGTGCGGCGATAAGCCCTGGCATCGCTTCGGGTACCAAGACTTTGCGAATAACCTGCATCTTGGTGGATCCCATCACCAATGCGGCATCTACCTTGCCGGATGAAACGTCACGCAACGCAGTTTCAACAAGTCGAGCGAAGAAGGGAACCGTACCGATGGTCAATGACACGGAGGCTGCTACCGGACCGAGCGACTCGCCGGTGATGGCCTTGGCCAAGGGAATCAGCGCCACCATCAGAATGGCAAACGGAATCGAACGGGTGATGTTGACGATGATGCCCGAAAGCACCACATTCAGCCAACGAACTGGTAGCAGTCCACCTTTGCCGGTGTTATGCAGCAAGATTCCCAGCGGTAAACCGATGACGATGGTGAAAACTGTAGCAATCAGTACCATCTGCAGTGTTTCCACGGTAGCCGGCCACATAGCCCTGGTGATACCTGGGTTGTTCAAGAGTTCAGTGAAGAAATCCATAACTTACTTGGCCTCCTTCACGGTTACTGCGATTCCAGCGGACTTCAGATATTCCACGATTGCGCCAAGGTCGGCATCAGGGGCAAACTGCACGCGCAAGTGGGCGAACTGCTGATCGCCCAGGTGTTCAACAGAGCCAGCCAAAACGTTGACATCGGTGTTGAATTTACGTGCAATGCCTGAGATGACAGGTTCGGTTGCCTGATCACCGGTGTAGAGCAGATCTACCACTGGTCCGGCACCCTCGACCTGTGGCGCGTCACCTGGAAGCGGCAGCAGTGTTGCAGCCAAACGTCCTGAAGGGTTCGTAATGACCGCTTCAATGTCGCCGTGCTCAACGATTTTGCCGGCTTCAAGAAGGGACACCGAATCACAGGCCTGCTTCACCACGTGCATCTCGTGGGTAATGATCAACACGGTGATGTTCAGGCGGTTGCGTAGTTCTTTGACAAGTTCAAGAATTTCGTCGGTGGTCTGCGGATCCAACGCGCTGGTCGGCTCATCACAGAGCAACACATCGGGGTCGGTGGCCAAAGCGCGGGCAATGCCTACACGCTGGCGCTGACCGCCGGAAAGCTGCGAGGGGTAGCCCTTGGCAAACTGGGTCAAGCCCACGAGCTCAAGAAGTTCCGAAACTTTCTTCGCAACGTCCTTCTTGGGCGTACCTACCAGTTCTAGTGGGTAGGCAATATTTTGTTCGGTGGTGCGCGAATCGAACAAGTTCGCATGCTGAAAGACCATACCGATACGACGGCGGGCATTACGAAGCTCATCGTCACTGACGTTAGTTAGCTCCTTGCCGTTGACTGCAACGGTGCCGGAGGTCGGCTGGTCAAGCAATGTCAAGCATCGAACGAGCGTGGATTTACCAGCTCCGGAGTGCCCAACAATGCCGTGAATTTTCCCGGTGGGGACTTCAAGGCTCACACCGTCTAGGGCAACAACGTCATTGTTGCCTTGGCGGTAGACCTTACGCAGGTCACTAATTGTGATCACTAGGCGCGTTCCTTCAATTCTCAAGGGGTATAGAGAGTACCCTCCATTGAATCATTATCGAACAATATCGCCCTAACGCCCCTCAGAATAAGGTAACTATTCTTAATTTCGGGCGTAATTGCCGGTGCTGTCGAAGAAGATTCGCTGAATTGTGACTGAAGATGAACGATTGACTTACCCGGCAATTCGGGGGAGTCCTCTTATAGATTGTGAAGTGGACAACAGTTAGTGGAAAATCGGGCCATTAGCTGTCTTTGATCGGCCAAGCACCGTCAACAACAGCCTGCGGATCACGCTTTCGTAGGTACTCCTGGAAGCTTGCGGCTTGATCCCGAGCCCAGCCAATCTGCCAACCATGCAAGTCTTGTGGGTCCACCTGAAGTTGTGGGTATTTCTGCGCAATGGCACGAGCAACACCAACACATGCGACAGAGTCGGCAAACGAGGTGTGCGCATTTTCGAGAACTACGCCGTAATGCTCACAGGCTGCGGCAAGTGTGCGTTTTCCCTTGCGAAACTTGTCCACCTGCTTGTCAATGATGAACGGATCGATCACGTTACCCGGAATGAGCGGTACTAGACCATAGCGCAACGCCTCGGCATGCAGAACCGAAAAATCGTAGGACGCGTTAAACGCCACGATGGGGGACTGCTGGGCAGCAAATTGTAGCAAATTGAGGATCTCGGAGACGCCTTGCGGAGCAGGCATTCCTTCAGCACGTGCCTTTTCGGTGGAAACACCGTGGACAGCGGTCGCTGCCTCGGGGATCTCGACTCCAGGGTCAACGAGCCACTCGCGCTGATTCACTACCTGCCCCTGAGCATCGAGAAGAACCACTGACGCGGTGACAATGCGAGCGGTGTTGGTATCGACGCCTGTGGTTTCCAAGTCAAAGCCAACGACAAGGCCCTTATGCCATTCATTCATAGAAACAACGCTACCTGTTCGTTCCTGCAACTTTTCCACTGACGCTCCGGTTGTGGATGAGGAACTCGAAGTTGGCACAATGGTGACATGAGCACCGTACCCACACCCGCAAGTCTCGAATATGCCGAAGCCGTTCACCGGCTCGCGGCATTAATTCCGCCAGGCGCGGTCCTTAGCTATGGTGACGTTGCAGAGCTGCTGGGTAGCGGTGGCCCAAGGCAAGCGGGAAAAGCTATGGCGTCTTCCCCGTCGGCTACACCTTGGTGGCGAATAATCCGCGCCGATGGCACGCTGCCACCGGTCCTGGCTGAGCAAGGCAATACCGCGTGGATAACCGAATGTACCCCGCGCAAGGGCCAACGCGTCGACATGAGCCGGGCGCGGTGGCAACCAGATGATGCACAGTGGCAGCAAATTCAATCTTTGAAAGCGGCGTTGCAAGCAAGCTACTTGTCGCCAGCGGATGATCAACTATGAACATGGAAGAATCAATCGACTCGGCACCGTTAGATACCGCTTTATTGCTTGAGCAATTGTCAGTGGTAGAAAAACCGACGCTAGTCATTGGAGCTCCTGGCACTGGAAAAACTACAGCCCTGATTGACCTGGCTGTAGCGCACCTTGCCGCTGGCCTGGATCCGCTACAACTGTTGATCATTGCTCCAACTCGTCTTACGGCCGCCGGAATACGCGATGAACTTAGCCGCCGGGCAGACCAAACCTTTACCGAACCGGTAGTTCGAACCTGGTCAGCGTACGCATTCGACCTGATTCGCCGGGCACGGTTAGAAGGTTTGTTGCCTGCTCTAGAACGCGCACCACGACTTTTGTCGGGACCCGAACAAGACACACTTATCGGCAACCTGCTTGAAGGGCACCGGCAAGGTCTGACTGTTGGTCCGGGCTGGCCATCAGATCTGGATCTGGCCGTAGAGACTCGAGGGTTTAGAAAAGAACTTCGTGAATTTTTTGACCGGGTCTCGGAACTTGGACTTGAACCGGTGGATATCGCCGAATTAGGTGAACAAACTAAACGCAGCGAATGGGTTGCCGCGGCTCGTTTTTATCAGGAATACCGTGACCTGCTTGATTTGGGCAGTGCCGAAGCTTTTGATCCTGCGGGGCTGATGACCCGCGCCGCACAGATTCTTGAGGAAAATCCAGAATTTCTGAACGACGAGCACGAAAAACTGCAACTAATTTTAGTGGATGACCTTCAAGAAGCGACGTTGTCCCAGCACCGGCTCTTGCGTGTGATTGGACGAGAGCGCTCCATAGTTGCTTTTGCTGCTCCAGACAATGTTGTCCAAGGCTTCCGTGGTGCCCGGGCAGATGAACTGAGCCGGTTCGCACAGTCTTATAGTGCAAATGACGATATTCAGTTTTTCGAATTAACTAACAGCTTCCGCATGGCGCCTGCCATCATGGACGTATGGCAGCGCGTGGTGCGCCGCATCCCTTTGGCCGCGGGCCAACGTGGCCGAGCCTTACACACACGTCCCGATATTGAAGATGGCGAAGTTCTGGCGTTGTGTTTCGAAAACTCCACTCTGGAAGAGCGCTATATTGCCCAGCGCATCGTGCAGATGGACCTCTATGAGGGATTCCCGCTCTCGGATATTGCCATTGTGGTCCGCAACGGTTCACAGGTGCGTTCACTCAGTCGTTTCCTCGAAGGCCAGGGGATTGCGGTACAGGTTCCGCCTGCCGAAATCCCGTTGAAGGACGAGGGAGCTGTGCGGCCGTTATTGGATCTGGTCCAGCTTGCCTTAGCAGACGGTGTCAGTGATGACCCGTTACTCATGCAGAACTTATTGCTTTCGCGGTATGGCATGAGTACCGCTTTGGAGATTCGCCGGCTGCGTCAGATGCTGCGTCTACGCGAAAGCTCTCAAGGTGGGCGACGCTCCAGCCAAGAACTTCTCGAAGCCACCCTTCACGAACCAGAGCTGACCGAGTCATTAGGCCCTGTGGCATTCGGACTGAACCGCTTGCTGACCATGTTTGCTGCCTTACGCGCGGACTTAGCCACCGGACAAGCGACACCAGAAACGGCCCTTTGGGCTCTGTGGGATGCCTCGGGGCGCGCCAACGCTTGGCGTAAAGAGGCCTTGGCAACGGGGAATACCGCGCGCAGGGCCGATCATGATCTGGACGCGGTGCTCTCGCTGTTCCAAGCAGCAGAGCGGTTCGTGGACCAGCTACCAGGTGCCAGCGTGGAGCTCTTCCTAGACCATATTTTGCATCAAGACCTGCCTATGGACTCGCTGGCCTCTAGAGCTACCGGTACCCAAACGGTGACGGTACTAACCACCGCTGCCGCGGCAGGAAAACAATGGCCGGTGGTGTTCATTCCAGGCTTGCAAGAAGGCAGCTGGCCAAATCTACGCCTCCGTGGAGAATTGCTAGGTTCAAATGCCTTGGCTGACGCAGTTGAGCATGGGATCTCCTTCCTCAGCACTCGAACCCCGACACAATTGATGCGTGGAATTCGCAGTGATGAAACGCGAAGTTTCAGTAATGCTGTTTCACGCGCGTCAAAAATGCTGATCTGTTCCGCGGTAGACAACGAAGACTCCCAACCATCCTCGTTCCTGGACCTTGTAGATCCATACGAGACGGCTGCCCGAGAACTCACCGAGGTCCCTCGTATCAGGGCACTACCAACCTTGGTGGCAGAACTGCGTTCAATGGCTGAACGAGCTAAGGCTGCGCAGCTCGGAGCCATTCCAGAACCGGTGGACGTCTCTGCCCAAGAGATCTATCACGATGCCACCTCGGTTCTTAACCGTTTAGCACGAAATGACTATCCGGTGCGAGGTGCCCATCCGCAGAGCTGGTGGGGGCTGAAACCATTGAGTACAAATGCTCCTGTGGTTCCTGAAGACCAGCCGCTTCGCGTTTCGCCGTCCAAGGTGGAAACGCTTGTGAAATCGCCGCTGAACTGGTTTGTGCAAAGCGCCGGCGGGCAGGCAGCCCATGACTTTGCCGCCTCCTTAGGTACCCTGATCCATTCAATCGCCGAGGAGCACCCCGAAGCCAGTGGCACTGAATACGCACAGATCTTGGAACAGCGCTGGCCGGAGCTGGAAAAGCTTCCCAATTGGGAAGGCCAACGCGATTTTGACCGAGCCGAGGAAATGCTCAAAAAACTCGCGCAGTATTCCATCACCATGCGAACTTCTGGACGGACGTTGGCTGCCATCGAACTACCGTTCCAAGTCGATGTCCCGCACGAGGGAAAAAACATTCAACTACGCGGCGTCATTGACCGAATTGAAGCGGACGAAAATGGCAGGGTTACCGTGGTGGATCTGAAAACCGGTGGCACCGCGCCCTCAGCGAAGCTCACCGAAACTAATCCGCAGCTTGCGGTCTATCAAACGGCAATCCAACTCGGCGCACTGCAGGACCAAGAAGAAACCGCGCAGTTGTCCTCCGAACCGGCAGGTGCCTCTCTGGTATACGTGGGCACCTCAACAAAGTCGGCTTCGCTGAGGGACCAGCCAGCGCTAGGGGAGGACACCTGGGCCCGTGAGCTGATTCTGCAGGCCGCACAACTGATGGGCGAGAGTGAATTCATTACCCGCCATACGGTTGGTTCAGAGGGGCTCCGGGGCTCTTGCACACTGCCCGAAATCTGCCCATTGTGCGAAGAAGGACGACAGGTCACCGAACGATGAGCAATATTAGATTCTCCCCACTAGAACTCTCCGAAGCTTTGGGGGAGCAGTTTCCACCCACCGCGCAACAAGCGGAGATTATTTCCGCGCCATTAGAACCAATGCTGGTGATCGCCGGAGCTGGGTCGGGCAAAACAAAAACTATGGCCGATAAAGTGGTCTGGCTGGTTGCCAATGGGCTGGTTCGCCCGGAAGAAATTCTTGGTGTGACCTTTACTCGTAAAGCTGCCGGAGAGCTTTCGGTGCGTATTCGTGCGAAGATTGCGCAGCTTGTCGCTACGGGGTTGTTGAGTGAGGAAGACACCCGTGACTTCCTTGACCCAGCTGTCTCTACTTATCACTCCTACGCCAATACCCTAGTCCAGGACTATGGGCTACTGCTGGGCATTGAAGAAGACACGGTGCTACTGGGAGCCGCCCAATCCTGGCAAATTGCTCATCAGGTCTTGGAAAGCTACACCGGAAGTTACGAACACCTAGGTTCGGCGACCAGTACCTTGATCGATGCGATCGTCTCTTTTAGTTCTGAGTCCTCAGAGCATCTGGTCTCACCACCGCAGGCCCAACAGTGGCTCGATAACCTCATCAAAGAACTCAACGTTCTCCCAATGCAGGCCGATAAGGAAAAGAACCGAATTGCCCCGGCTCAAAAGTTACTAGACAAGCTTGCCTCTCGGGCAACGATTGCTGAATTAGCCCAAGAATATGCGCTGTCGAAGCAAAAGCTGGGCGTCATGGATTACGGTGATCTGGTTTCTCACGCGGCACATATTGCCCAGCAGGTTCCCGCAGCGGCGCTCGCCGAAAGAGCCAGCCATAAGGTGGTTTTGCTCGACGAATTCCAAGATACCTCGCATGCCCAAATGGTGTTGTTCTCTGAACTGTATGGCCACGGTCATCCAGTCACCGCAGTCGGTGACCCGAATCAGTCCATCTATGGTTTCCGCGGAGCCAGTGCGGGGCAGCTCTTCAGATTTCCCGAAGAGTTTCCTATTGTGCGTGAGTCTGACAGGGAAGTTGCCCACGTTAAACACCTCACGGTCGCCTGGCGTAATACCGTCAACGTTTTGGAAGCGGCAAACCAGATCACCGCAGGTGGACAGGAACAAGTTAGTGGACCGGTGTCGGTTAAACCTCTGGAACCGTCTGCTTTTGCGCAGCAAGGAAGGGTAGTGCTCAACCGTTGCGCCACTGTGCGCGACGAAGCTGAGAAAATTGCAGATCTTATCGTGGCGCAGAACAAGCCAGACACCGGTACTGTGCTCAAGACCAGCGCCGTTCTCAGCCGTAACCGAGCGAATCTATCGGTGATGGGGGAGGTGCTTGGTGAACGAGGAATCCCATATCAGCTTGTAGGGCTATCCGGGTTACTGAGCACCCCGGAACTAACCGACTTGGTGTCTTGCTTGCAGGTGCTGGTTGATCCGTTACGTTCGGATAAATTGATGAGGCTACTGGCTGGAGCGCGCTGGCGGCTTGGCGCCGCAGATCTAGCAGCATTTGCCGACTGGTCACGTTCGCTGGCCCGTCGCCGGCAAAAGGGACTAAACCCAGAACTGGATCCCGCCGAGGCACTGACCGAACAGCAAAGCGAGCAGGAAGTGGCCCGCGCCGAATTAAACGATGCGGCCAGCCTTGTTGAAGCGCTCGATTACCTGCCACCGGCGAAGTGGACCAGCTCTGATGGACGCAGTATCTCTGATATCGGGTTTGAACGTCTTGAAGCCTTGCGTACCGAACTACGTCAGCTGCGTCTGATCGCCAATGATGACTTAGAAGCGTTAATCCGCGAGGTCGAAAGAGCGATGAATTTGGATATTGAGGTGGCATCACGACCATGGATTGCCACGGATAAATATCGCGTTAACCTCGATGCTTTTGCCGATGTGGTGCGCGAATATTGCCGCAATGCCCCACGAGTTGAGCTGGCCGGATTCTTAATGTGGCTTGAACAAGCCGCAGAGAAAGAGAAGGGCTTGCCGCTGCCTTCGGAAGACGCAGACCCGCAGGCAGTGCAACTTCTCACGATTCACGCCTCCAAGGGACTGGAATGGGACACCGTTGCGGTGATGTCATTAAACGAGGGAGTGTTCCCGGGCGCCAAATCAGATCGTTGGACCAGCGGTGATAAAGCACTGCCGTGGCCTTTACGCGGGGACAGCGGCGATCTGCCCCAGTGGGATACCGACCAGCCGGCGCTCAAGGAATTGATTGAAGCCGAATCTATTTTCAAAGACCGCGTGGATGATCACCATATTGCCGAGGAACGCAGGCTGGCTTATGTGGCAGTGACCAGAGCGAAATCGTTACTCATCTGTTCTAGCAGCATCTGGTCTGGCTCGCGGACCAAACCCTGTGAGCCTTCGGTATTTATGAATGCACTGCTTCCGTTGGTGAATTTGGAAAATCCACATGCCGAGATTGGGCAGTGGGTGGAAGATGAGCAAGCCCCGGAAGAGAACCCGGTACGTTCCCAGCCGTTGGAAGCACTCTGGCCCTATGACCCGTTGGAGGGCCCAGTGATCAGCGGTGCCGTGCAGAAAACACCGCATCCATACTCGCGCAGAGAAGTCCTACAGCTTGTGGCCGAAGACGTCACTTCGGACAAAGACAACGATCAAATGCTCACCAGTTTTGGTGAACATTGGAATGATGAAGCGAACCGGCTGTTGGCACAACGCGAGTTCCTCAACAATCGTGAACGTGTCATTGAAGCGCCCGAGCATGTGCGAGCCTCGCTCTTTGTGGAGCTTGCCGAGGATCCGGTTGAAGTATTGGAGAACCTTCGCCGCCCCATCCCTCGCCGTCCCGGTTTAGCCGCGCGGCGAGGTACCGCGTTCCATGCGTGGATTGAAGAGTTTTACGAACAAACCCAGATGCTGGACTTGGGGGAGATCGTGGAACCAGCGGATCGCTATATTGACGAGGTGCTGGATCTTGAATCAATGAAGGAAGCGTTCCTCGCTAGCGAATGGGCTGATCGACAGCCGGCATATGTGGAGGTGCCACTTGAAACACGTGTCGGGCCCGTTGCGGTACGTGGCCGTATCGACGCGGTATTTCAACTCGAAGATGGCACCTGGTTGATGCTCGACTGGAAAACCGGCCGGGTGCCAAGCGGTAAAGACTTGAAGAGCAAGTTGGTTCAGTTAGCGGTGTACCGCTTGGGCTGGTCACGACTTCATGGGATTCCGCTGGAACAGATCCAAGCGGCGTTTTACTATGTCAGCGCCGGCATCACAATTCACGCAGAATCTTTGGCTTCCGAAGAGGACCTTGAACTAATGATTGCCAACGCTTTCGTCACCCTGACAGAGCAGGAAACTAAGGGATCTACGAGCTAGTTTCTTCCTTTGACTCGGTGTCCTTCGCAGGCACCGGGTCCTCGGATTTAACTGCTGCTACAGGTTCGGGCGTTGCATCAGTGGACTCGCCGCTGGTTTGCGGCGCCGGTTCCTGGCTTACTGGCTTTTGCGGTGCAGGATCCGCCGAAGCCATGGCAGGCTGTGGTGATGGATGAGGCTCCAGATCCTCATCCACCGTAAGCTGGGTGACCTTCGACGTGTTGATTGCGGGAGCACTGGCCTTCTTTGGCTCGCTTGGTACTTCCGGCGCAAGCGCCGGGGCGGCCAGCGGGCGGGGAGCTTCGACCACCGACAGCGGCTGTCCTCCATACTCGGCGATATTGGTATCTAGTTCCTGCAGCATCTCTTCGGCATCGGCAATACGCTCTGCGTCTTTGCTGTCCAAGGATTTCACCAGCCACTGTGCCAGCGCGAACTCTGCTGCCAATGCGGCACGGCGCATAATATGCGGGTCAGCGGATTTACCGCGCGCCTCAACATAGGCGGCAAATACGCGCTCGCTAAAGCCATGATCATCGATGGCTGAAAGCCAGGCAAAGTCATCGGCAGGATCTCCCACGTGCAGGTCGGTCCAGCCCTTGACCGCGGTGATGCTCGCGTGCGAAACCTGAAGTTGCTCTTCGTCAAAGTCACCATGAACTACGGTGGCGTTAAAACGCCAAAGAGAGACGTCCTCCATGGCATGTTCCCAGCGACGAAGTAGACCGCTAGGTACGCGACCGGTTGCGGCCGCGGTATCCAGCTCGTTGAGCTTTCGCTGGCGCACCTCATCGGCGGTGTAGGTGGGCAAGCCAGCAACTTCAACGGATTCGTCGGGAATCTGATGGATCGCTGCCATGCACTGGCCTAGAGCCACCGCAAGCTTGCTGCCTTCCTCAACCAACTCTTCGAGGGTAGGAACCCTTCCGGGTAAATCTTTGTAAACGAAGGTACGCAATGGTCCTTGGCGTACGGTGCCGGCCACCGAAGGAAGCGAGAACGGCAAAGCCGCGCGGACCTTTGCCGAGAATGCGCGTAAGGCGGAGAGTTCAGCTTCCAAGCGCATACTTGCTTCATCATGACGCGGTGAGCGTACACGCCAGCGGTGTTTCTGAGCGTCCACGATGAGTGCTGAGTCGAAGTCTTCTGCATCATCGGACAACGCGGCGAACCCGACCGGGGTTAATCCCGGTACGGCGGCGGTGGCAATTGCGGCGAGTTCCATGGCAGAGCGTTTCACACCCTCCACCGTATGCGAGATTGGCAGTATCTTTCGTGAATGACGCACGGAAGATTGCTTGTTTCGGCGCTCAATCGGGCAGATGCGATTGAGATCATTGTCAATTGTTTCCACAGGGGCTCCAAACCAAGCTGTTGCTCAGCGAATTGCACTAGGTTAGGAGTATGTCGTTGGCAGAAAAATATCGTTTACCACTTACCTCTCTGAGCTTTGCGCGATCGGTGTATGAGCGTCCGGTTACCGAACACGATCAACCGGACCTCTTACCGCAAGTTATGGCCGACCCACTGAGCCGGGTCATGCTGATATCTTCGCGCGGAGCCGCTCTTCGAGGTGAATCGTTGATGTTTACGCCCGGTCCGGAATATCAAATTTCCGGCACCGAGCAGTTCGTTTATCTGGGACGCGACCAACAACATCCGTATGTATTGGCCATTGTTGATGAATCGGTGCTGGAGGATATTGCCGATGCTTCATGGACTACTCTTCGCGAGGCTTTTAGTTCCCTGAGCGAAGCTCAAGCCGAATTATTTGTTGAAGCTCAAGCGATCACAAATTGGCGGCGCAATGAAGTGTTCTGCCCACGCTGTGGTTCCGAACTTCGCGCGTCAACCTCAGGTTGGGTGCAACGCTGCGTCACCAATAATCATGAGCTCTTCCCGCGGACCGACCCTGCCATTATCGCCGCAATCATCGATTCCCAAGACCGGCTGCTACTCGGTGCCAACAGCACTTTTAAATCCAAAATGTATTCGGTCCTTGCCGGTTTTGTTGAGGCAGGGGAGTCATTGGAATCGGCAGTACGCCGGGAAATCTTTGAAGAGTCCGGGGTGCACGTCGGTGACGTGGCCTATCTTGGTTCCCAGCCTTGGCCCTTGCCACGCTCGCTGATGCTTGGCTTTACCGGTGAAGCGCTGAGTACGAATCTCGTTCCTGACGGTGCCGAAATCCTCGACCTGCGTTGGTTTACAAGAGAAGAGCTCGGTACCGAACTACGCGCCGGAAGCCTTCAAATTCCCCGCGGAGTGTCTATTTCGCATGCATTAATCCGTAATTGGTACGGAGAACCCCTTCCGGAGGCCCCAAACAAGTGAGCGAGCAAGAAAACTTTCAGGCCCCAGATCTTCTTTCTGGTCTTGATGTGGAACAACGTCTCGCAGCAGAAACTCTTCGTGGCCCGCTATGTATCCTTGCCGGGGCCGGCACGGGTAAGACCCGAGCGATTACGCACAGAATCGCGCACGGAGTGCATACTGGTGTTTACAACCCCACCAGCGTCTTGGCATTGACCTTTACGACGCGAGCCGCTTCAGAAATGCGAACCCGGCTTCGTCTACTGGGCGCCCCCGGAGTTCAAACTCGAACCTTCCACGCGGCCGCACTACGACAGTTGCAATACTTCTGGCCGCAGTCAATTGGTGGAACCTTGCCAAACTTGGTGGAGCATAAAGCACCGCTGATCGCCGAGTCTGCCCGACGGCTAAGGATTTCAAGTGACCGCGCGATGGTGCGTGACCTGGCCTCAGAAATTGAGTGGGCCAAGGTCTCGATGCATTCTCCGGAGAGTTACGCTAAAGTCGCATCCAGCCGGGATCTGCCCAATGGGCTCGAAGCGGTCAGCATGGCCCGGATTTTCCAAACTTATGAGGAGCTCAAAGACGACCGTAGCGTTATCGACTTTGAGGATGTCCTGCTGCTAACCAGTGCAATTCTGGAAGACAACGAAAAAGTCGCGGCAAATGTGCGATCGCAGTATCGGCACTTTGTTGTGGACGAGTATCAGGACGTTTCGCCGCTGCAACAGCGGCTCCTGGACTTGTGGCTCGGTGGGCGTGACGAATTATGTGTGGTCGGTGACGCATCCCAGACTATATATTCTTTTACCGGGGCGAAGCCGGATTATTTGCTGAACTTCGGCGCAAAATACCCGGAGGCGACGGTCGTCAAACTCGTGCGTGACTACCGGTCCACGCCCGAAGTAGTCAACCTGGCCAATAAGGTACTTTCCACTCGTCGGATTGAAACATCAATGCCGGATCCGACGGTGACCTGGCCCGAACCGCTTGAACTTATCGCGCAGCGCGACCATGGGCCAAGCCCAGAATTTTTTGAGGCCGCAGACGACGAACAAGAAGCCGCCGAAGTGGCCCAGCGGATCAAAGCATTGCTCAAAAATGGTCAAGACGTTTCTGAAATCGCGGTTCTCTATCGGACCAACGGACAGTCGCAGGCATTTGAGCAGGCGCTAACTGCGCGTGGAATTTCATATGTGATGCGTGGCGCCGAACGTTTCTTCTCAAGACGAGAAGTCAAAGAAGGCATGCTCGCGCTACGTGCCGCGCTGAATGTCGCCGGGGACCAGTCTGTTTCACAGTTGGTGCGCGATGTTCTCGCATCCCACGGTTATGCGCCAGAGGCGCCAACGGGCAGCACTGGTGCCGTGCGTCAACGCTGGGAATCACTTTCAGCATTGGTGCGCCTGGCTGATGACCTAGTCGCCAGCAGGGGAGCGCAAGGCGATCAAGTTACCTTGCGCGATGTCGTGAAGGAACTCGAAGATCGCGCTGCCACGCAGCACGCGCCCACCTTAGATGGTGTTATCTTAGCGTCATTCCACGCAGCTAAGGGGCTGGAATGGGACGTAGTGTTCTTGGCTGGACTCAGCGATGGACTCGTTCCAATTACTTATGCCAAAGACCAAGCGGGGTATGACGAAGAGCGACGGCTTCTTTATGTCGGAATCACCAGGGCAAGAATCCACCTCTACCTTTCATGGTCTTTGGCTCGCACTCCCGGCGGCAGGGCACACCGTTACCCGTCCAGATTCTTAGATGGAATCAAATCAGTACGCCAAGCAAGCAGTCGACAGCAAGCTCCGGTACGTCGTAAGCCACAGAAACTGACTCCTCTGGTTTGCGCCGGTTGTGGTTCCTTCTTGACCACGGCTAAAGAGCGAAAACTCAAGCGCTGTTCATCCTGCCCGGCCGCCTACGACGAAGCGCTTTTCGAATCGCTGCGCAGTTGGCGCGCTGCAGTGGCACAGAGCAATTCAGTACCTGCATTCGTCATATTCACCGATGCAACGCTGATGGCTATAGCCGAACATCGGCCCTCTACGCTTCCGCAGTTGGCTAAGATCTCAGGCGTGGGGCGCAGCAAGCTCGAACGCTACGGAGAAGCCATGCTGGCTGTCTTGGCCGAGTACGCGGGCTAGTTATCTACATTTGGCGAGGCATGGACGCTGTGCAGTTAGCAAGCTATCTAAGCTAATTGGATCACCGAGTAACCACCGTGCACGTGCGAAGGATAGAAGTGGAGGCACCCGATGCCGAATTTCCCACAGACCGTAGAATTTATTGCGGCTGATGACATTCCGGTCCGTATCGTACGGTCAAATAAGCGCAAGAAAACCATCTCCTCACAATGGCGGGATAATCGGCTCGTAGTGCAGGTGCCAGCGGCACTAAACGAGAGTACCGAGCGAGTGTTCGTCGATGAGATGCTCAAAAAGTATCGGCAACGTAAAAACCGTGAGTCAGCGTTATCAACCGAAGACTCCTTGATGGATCGAGCCAAAGCGCTCGATGCAAAATACCTGGGCGGAATCGCTAATCCTTTATCGGTACGGTGGGTCAATAACCAGAACAAACGTTGGGGTTCGGCTACGCCATACCAACGCAGTATACGGTTATCGGCGAAGCTGAAATATGTACCGATCTGGGTTCAAGATTATGTGTTGGTCCATGAACTTGTGCATCTGGCAACGCCCGGTCAGGGACATGGAAACGAATTTCAGCAACTGTTGGATCGCTTTGAAAGGCGTGTGGAAGCCGACCAATTCTTAGCCGGATTTAGCGCCGGATTCAACGCATATGCTAAAGAAAATGGTCAGACCGAGCTTGAAGCCGGTGGCTTCGACGACTTGGAGGACAATTGACCTGCGCGTAGAGCAGCTTTAAAGCACAACAGGAGCTAAACAGCTAAGGCTGCCCAGCTCCTGTTGCGTGAAGGACTAGATTTTAGTTCTTCGGGTCTTCGTTCTCTTCATCCGGTTTGTCATCTTCCGGCGCGACGTCGTCAAAACCGCCGTCCAGAAGCTTGCCTAACGCGGCATCAAACTCGTCGTACTCTGAGGCAGCGGATTCTCGACGTTTGGTGAATCCAGCTGGATCGCTAAGATCCTCAGCTGTAGGCATGAGGTCTGGGTGGTCCCAGATCGCGTCTCGGCCTTCGGTGCCACGTTCTTCATGAAGATGTTCCCACAACGCTGCAGCTTCCCGAAGCTTACGTGGGCGCAGTTCCAACCCGACCAATGAGGCAAAAGCCGACTCGGCTGGGCCGCCCGAAGCACGGCGACGACGCATGGTCTCGCGGAGGTGCGCAGCGAACGGCAAGTTCGCTGCTGCCAGGGAAACCACGTGGTCAACCCAACCTTCGATGAGAGCAAGAGTCAGTTCAAGATTTTCTAGAGCCTTTTCCTGCTCGCCGGTGCGCTGTGGGGTGAAGAGCCCCTCACCGAGGAGTTCCTGCAAGTTCTCCGGATTGGACGGATCGATTCCCCGTACGGCTTCTTCAACCCGGGACATATCGATATGAATGCCACGGGAGTAGGACTCGACTGCGCCAATCAGCTTTGAGGAGAGCCAGGGAACCCGGTTGAACAGGCGTGTGTGCGCATTTTCGCGAAGAATGACGTAGAGCAGAACTTCCTGTTCGGGGATTTCCAAACCTTCACCAAAGTTTGCGACGTTGGCGGACACCAAACCTGGCGTCGTGCCAGCCAGCGGAAGTCCAATGTCGGTACCACCGAGAACATCTTTGGCCAGTCCGCCTAGCGCGGTTCCTAGCTGCATGCCGAACATGCTCGATCCCAGATTATGGAACATGGCATCGGAGTTGCCGAGCATGCCCTTCATCTCTTCAGGAATCTGGTCCTTCATAGCGCTGGTGATCGCTCGGGTCACCGACTCGGCCACCGGCTCGGTCACTTTTTTCCAGACACCTAAAGTTTTGTCGTACCAGCGTTTGCGGGTCCATACTTCGGTGGCTTCGCCATTGGATTCAAAAACAGTCGCGTTGTTCAGCCACAGATCTGCCAGATAGGAAGCATCAACGATTGCACCTTGCCGAGACTCGGAAGGTTTCGGATCTTCGCCGGCATAAGCCTGCAGCGCAGTGTCAGACGCAAGCTTCCAATTGACTGGGCCGTCGGAGGAATTATTTTGCATCATTGCGGACATCATCGCTTGCGCTTGCTGCATCATTTGCTGCATAGCGGCAGGATCTTGGGAGCCCATGGCTTCCCGTAGCTGAGGCGGAAGGTCATTTGGATCGAAACCGTTACCGAAGAGCTGAGAGAACATTGCGGACATCGGATCCTGCGGATTGTTTTCTTCGTCGTCACCGTCAGGTCGGTTATTCGGAGGGTTCTGTGCCATGTACTTAAAGTACCCTCTGAGGCTGAGAGTTCACATCAATGAACACCAGAGTTCGCTTTCGGCACATCGAATACTCCTTATAGCTGATGAAGATCGGGGCGGGCCTTCAGTAGGCTAGGAGGGTAGCGTTTGTGAAAACGCTCCGGAAATAATTTTAAGCGGTAGGAGCAAGGCCAGTGCACGAGCAGGAACCATCATCCACAAAGGATGCCGCCCCGACTCTCGGTGCGTCAGTTCCTAGTTCCAAACCCGTGAAAACCACGATTGCCGGAACCCTAGCTCTCCTGCTAGTCGGTTTGATTCTCTTTTTGCCCACTAACTTTGTGGTGCGCACGCCTGGTCCGGTATTGAACACACTGGGCGAGTACAACGACAAAGAACTCATCACTATCCGTGGAGAAAAGAGTTATCAGTCCGACAGCATCTTGGACATGACAACCATTTACGTCCAAGGTGGTGGGCAGAACCGCGTCTCGACGCCTGTCATTCTTGAAGCGCTTATTAATCCCAACAAAGATATTGTTCCGGAAGAGACGATGATTCCACGTGGGGTGACCAGCGAGGAACGCGGCCAGGCCAATGATTCAATGATGGTTTCGTCCCAGGAACTATCGATTGCTGCGGCAATGAACGAGCTCGGCCACGAATATAAAACCTGGCTGGAAGTTGCCGATTTTTCCACGGATACAAACAAGGACTCGTTGAAGCCCGGGGACCGGTTGCTCGCCTTCGAGGGGAAACCAGTCACGAGTCTCGATGAACTCAAAACACAATTAAATGACCGTGGCGATCAAACCAGCACGATGACGGTCCAACGTTCCTCCGGGAAAGACGCAACTGAGAAACTTGATGTGAAGGTTTCCACCGCTCCAGGTGCTGAAGGAACCCGACAGCTTGGAGTTTTTCTGAGTACTTCGTTTGACTTCCCGATTGACGTTAAATTCGGAGTTGAGGAAGTTGGTGGCCCGAGCGCCGGAACGATGTTTGCGCTGGCCATTATCGACCGGCTGACCGAAGGATCCTTGGCAGGCGACCACCACATCGCCGGAACCGGAGAGATTACCGCGGATGGGGAAGTCGGAGCAATCGGCGGAATCGCTCAGAAGATGGTCGCCGCTAAGGCAGATGGCGCCACGGTCTTCCTGGCTCCGGCAGATAACTGTTCCGATGTCGCCGGGCGAGTGCCCAAAGGACTAAACGTCGTCAAGATTGCAACATTGCATGAAGCACGACAGGCACTAGAGCAGATTGCTCAAGGTACGGACCCGGCCACGCTGGAGTCCTGTTCATAGATTCGCGAGGCATCGTTCATACAACTTGGTGTCTGCAGCTTAGTAAGTACAGTGATAGTCATACGAGTTCTGGCGTTAGTAAAGGCGTGCGGGACATCTAGGTAAGGAATAAATAGTGTCATACGGATCGGATAGTCCGTTCGGGGGCCCACCGCGGCCCCAAGGGCCGCGACAACCTTCCAAACCAGCAAATAAGAAAGCGTCTCCTCTGACGCTCACGGTATTTGCTGTGGTCATTTTGGTGGCTGTGTTTGTTTTCCTCTCAAACTTCTATGCAGATATCCTCTGGTTCAACCAGCTCGGGTTCTCGGACGTTTATTGGACCGAACGAATAGCCAAACTCATCATCTTCGTCATCGCGCTAGTCGTGATGGCGGTTCCGATGTGGCTTTCCATGCGAAGTGCTTATAAGCACCGCCCGGTTTACGCGCCGGAAGGCACCCACCAGGACTCTATGTCGCGCTATCAAGCGCAGCTGGAACCAATTCGTCGGTTCCTAATGATCGGTATCCCCGCGGTGGTCGGAATCTTCTCCGCCATCGCGGTAGCCGGACAATGGCAGACGATCTTGTTGTTCATCAACCGGGTGCCTTTCGGTGCCAACGATCCTCAGTTCAATATGGATCTCGGATTCTTCGTTTTCACCTTGCCATTTATTGGGCTAATCGTCGGATTCTTGATTTCCGTGGTTCTGCTTGGCGGTGTGGCAGGACTGCTGACTCATTACCTTTATGGTGGCATTCGCGTCGAAGAACGCGGCGGTATCACGGTGGGCAAGGCCGCTCGCGTGCATACGGCGATAGTTGTCGCAGTCTTCTTGCTATTGCAGGCAGTGAACTTCTGGATTTCACAGTACGAAACTTTGAATAACCAGTCCGGACGAGTTGCCGGTGCGTTGTACAAGGACGTGCATGCGGTTATTCCTGCACGGATGATCCTGGCTATCGTCGCGATTCTGATCGCTATTACCTTTATCATTGCTGCGATCAACGGACGCTGGCGCCTACCACTGATTGGCACCGCGATGCTCGTGGTGACCATGATCGTTGCCGGCGGCGTTTACCCATACTTGGTGCAGCAGTTCCAGGTTGTTCCATCGCAGCGTGCCTTGGAAAGCGAGTATATCGATCGAAATATTGAGATGACTCGTCAAGCGTTCGGACTAAGCGACATTGAGGTCACTCCATATGACGCGAAGGTGAGCACCGAGAAGAACGCGCTGGCCAAGGAAACCGAAACCACCGCAAACATTCGTCTGCTGGATCCCAACTTGGTTTCCGCTGCTTTCGCACAGTTGCAGCAATTCCGTGGTTACTACACGTTCCCAGAAAACCTCAACGTTGACCGTTACGAGATCGATGGCAAAATCGAGGACACGGTGATCGCTGCGCGTGAAGTAAGCGTCAACCCTAACGACACCTGGGTTAACCAACACGTGACCTATACGCACGGTTATGGACTGGTTGCCGCTTACGGTAACCGCGTTGCTGCTGGAGGGCGCCCAGACTTCATGCTCGGCGGCATCCCGTCCACCGGTGATTTGATCACTGAAGCTGATTACGAGCCGCGTATTTACTTTGGCGAAACTTCGCCAGACTATTCGGTGGTTGGCGGTCCAGAAGGTTGGACGGACCAGGAACTAGACCGCCCAAGCGCTGGCGGTGAGGGTGAAGATACCCGTTACACCTTCCAGGGTGATGGTGGTCCAAACGTTGGCAACCTGTTCAACCGCATCGTTTACGCATTGAAGTTTGCCTCGACTGACCTGTTGCTATCGAACGCGGTCAACGACGAATCGCAGATTCTTTATGACCGTAATCCACGCGATCGCGTGAGCAAGGTTGCGCCGTATCTAACACTTGATTCCAATGCCTACCCGGCAATTATTGACGGTCGAGTTAAATGGATCATTGATGGCTACACCACCTCGAACGACTTCCCATATGCACAGCAACAGCAGATTGAATCGGCTGTTTCTGACTCCCTGACCAATGCGTCAGACTTTGATCGTCTGTCAGGCCGTGTGAACTACATGCGTAACTCGGTCAAGGCTACGGTGGATGCATACGACGGCAAGGTTGATCTTTACGCCTGGGATACCGAAGATCCGATCCTGAAGGCATGGCAGAAGGTCTTCCCAACTGCTGTGCAGCCACTGGACAACATTTCTAGTGAACTGATGGAGCACGTCCGTTATCCAGAGGATATGTTCAAGGTTCAGCGCGAGGTTCTCACGACCTATCACGTTGATGATGCCGGTGCATTCTACGAATCGAACGATGCGTGGGCAGTGCCAGATGATCCGACCTCATCGACTAAGGGAGTGAAGCAGCCTCCATACTTCCTTTCGTTGAAGATGCCAACACAGGATGCTGCGTCATTCTCATTGACCTCGACCTTCATCCCGCAGGCAGCTGCTAACGGCCAGCAGCGTAACGTGCTGTTCGGCTTCCTTTCGGCAGACGCAGATGCGGGTAGTAAAGAGGGTGTGAAGAGCGATGAATACGGCAAGCTGCGCTTGCTCGAACTTCCACGCGATACTGCTGTACCTGGTCCAGGCCAAGCCCAGCAGAACTTCGATACCAACCCTAGGGTGACCACGGAGCTGAACCTGTTGCGACAGGGTGCTTCCGAAGTGAAGAACGGTAACTTGCTGTCGCTGCCTGTCGGTGGCGGTATCCTCTACGTCCAGCCTGTGTACGTGCAATCCTCGGGCCAGACAAGTTACCCAACCTTGCGTAAGGTATTGGTCGCCTTCGGTGATCAGGTCGGCTTCGCCGATACGCTGGCCGAAGCTCTTGATGAAGTCTTTGGTGGCGACTCCGGTGCCGTGACCGGTGAAACCGGGGACGGATCCAAGCCTAAGGATCAGCCAGGGGAGAGCAATGCTCCTACCCAGTCTGAGACGCAGAAGCTGACCTCAGCATTGGACGCAGCAAATGAAGCGATCAAGAAATCGGATGAAGCTTTGAAGGCTGGCGACTTTGCTGCCTACGGTAAGGCGCAGACTGAGCTTCAGAATGCCTTGTCTCGTGCACTGGAAGCGGATGCATCGATTAACGGTGAAGCCGCTCCGGAGGGCGAGGTAAAGACGAACTCCGAAGCACCAGCCGCACCGACTGAGTCCGCGCCGCCAGCCGATGGGAACAACGGGTAGTTGTTCTCTAGTCTCCGATTTGCATTCTGCTCCGCGATGATGAAGAATAGTCTAGTCATCGCGGGGTGGAGCAGTTCGGTAGCTCGCCGGGCTCATAACCCGGAGGTCAGAGGTTCAAATCCTCTCCCCGCCACTTATGGGACAAGTCGAGAATAATTCGACGGTGACCAAAACGAAGTCCTCTCAGTCTTTTGACTGGGAGGATTTCTTTTTGCCGTCCGCGGAATCCGTATTTCTGATTCTTCGCGACCGTGCCAGAAATTTCCTTGCAATCGGGTGCAGGGGCAACCGGCACGTTCTGTGACTAAGGACATGCCAGCTCGATTAGCCATGAAGTTTACTAGTTGGTAATGTTGTATTTACCGACGCGGGGTGGAGCAGTTCGGTAGCTCGCCGGGCTCATAACCCGGAGGTCAGAGGTTCAAATCCTCTCCCCGCCACAGATGTGAAGAGTCGCGACATAGTTTACAGATGAGTTGCGACACGCTTTACAAATCTTCATCAGGGACCCCTGGCCAACGGCCAGGGGTTTTCTGTTTATCCGGCCAGTAGTTCCGTTCTTCGTTGATCACATGCCGACTGAGG
>NZ_DATEXC010000025.1:0-81457 GCF_035257265.1 Glutamicibacter sp. | reverse complement strand
GGGGCGGGCTTTGCGGCCCGCCCCGCAACTATTTAAACCTGTTTATGAATTTTCGGTCTCGTCCGCTTTGGGGGCTTCAAGTTTTGCCACGGCCCCGGTGTTTCCGGTTGCTTCGGAATGCTTGCTGATCACCCGTTTGAGTTCATCAACATGTAACGTTTCCTTGGCAACGTGCTTGGTGCGGTATCCGGCGCGACCAATCATGTGAGCCGAAACAGGCGCGGTGAGCAACTGCAATCCCCAAGCCAGCACCAGCACGGGAACCAGAATCCAGCTACGCAGGTGAATGGCTAGTCCAGCAAACAACAGCAAGAATCCGAGCACTTGTGGTTTGGTCGCCGCGTGCATACGCGAGAGCAGGTCCGGGAAGGTGATCAAACCAATCCCGGCGATCAGTGACATCAGCGAACCCACCACGAGCAGCACTGCGACAACAATCTCTAAGAAGAAGTCCATCAGGCATTCCTCTGATCCGAGACGAAGCGGGAGACCGTGACCGAACCGATGAATCCCAGTGTGCAGGCCACCACCACGAACAGCAGATAATCCGTGTGGCGGTTGATGGCCATATCCAGGCACAACGCGCTGGAAATGATCAGCAAGATGACGTCCAAGGCCAACACTCGATCAAGGATCGAGGGGCCTTTGAAGACTCGCCACAGGCAGGCAATTGAGGCCAGAGCCAGCATGACTCCACCAATCCATACCGCAGTTTCAATCATTTAGTTGGCCTCCTAGCGGAGAAATCCGGGCCTTCTTCGGCTTTGATTGCTTCGTATTCGTCGGGACTGCCGATGGCCATGATCAACCGACGTTCGATATCACGGATATTAGCTCGCGCTTTTTCCACTTCTGCGTCACTATTCACGTCGAGGTAGTGCAGGTACAGCGTTGAGCTGCTGCGGTCTACATCAACGACGAAAGAGCCTGGGATGAGGGTCAGCACGTGTCCTACCGTCATCACGATCAGGTCTGATTCGGTGCGCAAAGGGACCGCAATGACTGCGCTGCGCGCCTTTTGGCCACGTACTACAGCAACCCACGCCACGTGCACGCTGGCCGCAAAAACTTGCCCGATAAACCAGATGAACAACTTCAGGCAATACCAGAGGTTAATACGACCTGGCAGAACTACCGGCGGTAACGGGAATAGATTCACGATGATGATTGACAAGATCGCGCCAAAGAGCAGGTTGCCTATGGAGAAGTCTTGCCACAGCGCGCCCCAGACGAAAATCAGCAGTAAGAGCAGCGGCCATTCCTGCTTGAAGGTGGCACGATGCCGGACACCAGAGGTATCCAGCGCATCATCGATACGCTGGTCGCGAGGTGTGAGGTCCTTAGGTTGCATGTCTTCGCCTCCTAACTCAACGGTAGTACTGCGTTGATATATGGTTCACGGGCAATCAGCTCGGCCGCTACACGCTGGCAGAATGCAAAGATCGGCCCGGCAAAAACTGTGAGTGCAATACCTGCCACAACCAGCGAACCGGTGGCGTAGCGCATGCCCCACGGCAGCGATTCCGCTTCCAGCTCACGAGCAAGCTTGCGTCCCAAATGAGGTGCCTGGGCGCCACCGACGGCAGTTTGTTCCAAGACTCGGGCAGATTCGGCCACCAGTTGTGCGCTGGGCACCTCGGCGTCTGCCGCACGGCGCCAGAACATACGTGCCCACACACGAATAATTGCCAACAAGGTCAACAGGCTGGTCAGCAGTCCTGCGCCGATCACGACCCAAGTGAGCGCGTCTGCATCTGCTGCGGCGGCATGCAGCAGTCCGAATTTTCCGAGGAAACCGGAGAATGGTGGAATACCGCCCAGGTTGATTGCCGGGATGAAGAAGAGGATTGCTAATGCCGGGGACAGCTTGGCCAGAGAACCGAGCTTGGTGACGTTTGCGCTCCCGGCACGGCGTTCAATGAGTCCTGCCACCATGAACAATGAGGTCTGCACAATGATGTGGTGACCCACGTAGTAGATTGTGGCAGCAATGGCCAATGGGCCTCCGACCGCCACACCAAAGATCAAATATCCAATGTGACTAGTCAGCGTGAAGGAAAGCATACGTTTGAAGTCTGTCTGCGCCAACGCACCAAGAATACCGATGACCATGGTCAGGGTCGCAACGACCAAGAGCGCGGCATTCACCGACCCACCGGGGAAGAGCAGGGTTTCGGTACGCACAATCGCGTAGACGCCGACCTTTGTCAGCAACCCGGCGAACACTGCCGTGACCGGGGCTGGTGCCGTCGGGTAGGAGTCCGGAAGCCAGAGCGAAAGCGGGAACACGGCGGCTTTAATGCCGAAGGCAATGAGCAGTAAGACGTGCAGGATCAGCTGCGGGCCCTGATCAAGCTCCGGGAGTTTGACGGCTAGGTCTGCCATATTCACGGTACCCGTAGCAGCGTAGATCATCGCGATGGCCATCAGGAATATCACCGATGAGACCACCGAAACGACCACATAGGTGGTACCGGCTCGAATACGTTCTGCCGTGCCGCCCAAGGTGAGCAGCACGTAACTGGCGGTCAAGAGAATTTCGAAGCCGACGTAGAGGTTGAAGAGGTCAGCGGCGAGGAATGCGTTGGAGACGCCGGCTAGAAGAATCAGGTAGGCGGGGTGGAAGACCGATACTGGTCCCGGTTCGTCTCCATCGGCTAAACCTTGACTGGTGGCAAAGAGCAGCACCGCCAAGGAAACCACGGTAGAGATCAGGAGCATGAAGGCGCTGAAGCCGTCGACCATCAGCGCGATACCGAACGGTGCATCCCAGCCGCCAATGTGGATGGCGTAGCTTTCTCCGCCCCAGACGGCGGCGACCATTCCAACTTCCAGCACCATGGTCAGGCATAAAATTCCGATAGTAATCAGACGCTGGGTACGTAACCGGCGACGGGCCAGGAAGGCCGCGCCAGCACCGAAAATCGGGAGTAGGACTGCTAAGGGGGAGAGTTCTAGAAAGTTCATTTTTACTCCTCCCCTTCTCGAATTGGTCGGCCTTCTTCATCGACGAATTCCGTCGTGTCCTCGGCTACCGGTGAATCTTCTTCTTCGTCATATGCGGTGGACTGCGAAACCTTGATATCTTCGGTATCGTCGGCCACGATATCCGCGCTGGTCAGCGCCCAGGAGCGGTAGATCATGGCGAGCAGGAATGCGGTTACCGCGAAAGTAATGACAATCGCGGTGAGGATCAGCGCCTGTGGCAGCGGGTCAGAGTATTCGCTCGGATCCCGGTTTGAGTCGAATAACGGCGCGACACCGCGCCGTCCGCCGGTGGTCAAGATCAACAGGTTCACCCCGTTGCCCAACAGCATAATGCCCAACAGCACCCGGGTCAGTGTGCGTTCCAGCACCAGATAGAATCCCGCGGCCAGCAGCACCCCGGTGATTACCAGGAAGGTAATGTTGACGCTCATCGTCCCACCCCCAAGGTTGCGGAGTGGCTGACATCGTGTTGCTCCACCGGCGAGCGTCCTTCAGACAGCTCATCGATTTCGCTACCCAGTGAGCGTAGGACGTCCTGTACGAGACCAAGGACCACCAAATACACTCCAATATCGAAAATTGTTGAGGTGACGAACTTATGTTCGCCAAAGACTGGCAACCAGAATTCCCAGGCATACATGGTGAAGATCGCGTCACCAAAGAGCACCGGTACCAGCCCGGCGAGACCGGCCAGAGCAAGGCCACCGCCGATAAGCATGCCCGGGGCAATGCGCATTGATTCGGAAAGTTCCACACGCCCGCCGGCTAGATATCGGATGGTCAAAGCCAGTCCGGCGATCAATCCACCAGCGAAGCCGCCGCCTGGGGTGTTGTGCCCGGCGAGCAAGGCATAGACACTGAGCAACAACACGGTGTGGAAGACCAGCCGTGTGACAACCTCAAAAATAATGGAACGGCGTTCGGCTACCAAGGTGTTACCGGCCATCAGCCAGTCTTGGTTGCTGGAGGTCGCGAAACGGCGTGCCACCCGCAACCCAACTTCCTTGCTGTTCTGGTCTCCCATTGCCTCGGAACCGCGGTCGATGCTTCCCGGGGCCACCTCATGGGCGCGTAGCCGCGTGCCAAAGCCGCGACCGGCAAAGATCAGCGAGGCCACACCGGTAGCTGCCGCGGCAAGCACGGTGATTTCTCCGAAGGTATCCCAGACGCGAATATCAACTAGCGTCACGTTGACAATGTTTTTACCGAAGCCCTCGTAGTATGCCAGGTCCGGGAAGGACAGTGATATTGGTGCTTCGCTGCGTGCGGCCAACATTGCGATCGCGATGTACACCACCATCAGCGCCAGCGCGATGGCCAGTACCGCCCGGCCCCACTTGATAGTTGTCAGCCCGACCCAAAGCCGTTTAGGCAGAGCACGCAGCGCCAGCACGAAGGAAACCAACACGATAGTTTCAACCAAGAGCTGGGTCAGAGCCAGATCCGGGGCACCTTGCAGTGCGAAGATCGCGACCATACCGTAACCGGTCACCGAGACCATCAGCACTGCCATGAAACGTTTTGGAGCCACGATAGCTGTCACACAACCGACGATGATAATTGCACCGATCACCAGTTGTGCCGGGTGGTCAGCGATAACCCAATTTGTCGGCCATGGTGTTTCAACCGTCAAGGCGATGGACAGTGGCAAGATGAGCACCACCATCAAGATCACGCCCAGGTAGAAGGACAAAGAACCACGCTGGGTGCGGCCGGTAATCCAAATCGCAACACGGTCAACGACGTTGATGCTCACACGGTAAAGTTCTTCGGCAGAAATCATATTGCGCCGCAACGGTGCGCCGGTATCGGTTCGTTTACGCAGCCAGAAGAACAAGATACCGATGCTCACGGAGATCGCACTCAGACCCAATGCCGAGTTGAACCCGGCGAATAGCTTCAAATGCATGTCACCCGGTCCGCCTTGTAATAGCGACCAATGCGCTACCAGTGGTTCAATCAGTGCCGGGTAAAGGCCAAGAGTCAGGGTGCATAAGGTCAGCACCAGCAGCGGGCTGAGGAAGATCAGCGACGGACGTTTTGAGGTCGTCTGGCCGGCAATCTTTTTCTTCACGCCAAACGCGCCAACCAAGAAGCGCAGGGAGTACGCCATCGTCAGTGCCGCACCGAGGACCAAGCCAAGCAGCGCAAAGATTCCCCACCCGGTCTCCAAGTGCAGGGCAGCTTCGTAGACCGCTTCCTTGGCCACAAAACCAAAGAGCGGCGGAATACCAGCCATTGAGGCGACGGCGATAGCGGCGATCAGTGCCAAACCGGGCATGCTTCGGCGCAGGCCGGAGAGCTTACGGATGTCACGAGTACCGGTGTTGTGGTCAATGATGCCCACGGTGAGGAACAAGGTGGCTTTGAACAGGCCGTGAGCCAGTGTGAGGGCAAGCGCTGCGAAGGCGGCTTCGGCGGTGCCAAATCCAAAGATCGCAATGATGAAACCAAGCTGGGAGACGGTGCCGAAGGCGAGGATCAGCTTCAAGTCATATTGTTTCAGTGCCCGGAAGCCGCCGATCAGCATCGTCAGCACACCGATGCCGACGGTGATAGGAACCCAGAAGGTGGTGTCGGAGAAACCGGGGGCCAACCGCGCGATCAGGTAAACGCCGGCCTTCACCATGGCTGCAGCGTGGAGGTACGCGGAGACCGGCGTGGGTGCAGCCATTGCCCCGGGGAGCCAGAAGTGGAATGGAACCAGTGCGGACTTGGAGATCGCGCCAAGCAAAATCAGGGCGATGGCCACGTCGATAAACATGCCGCTAGCCACGAGTTGGTCCGATTGGGCGATCCATTCCGAGAGGCGATAGCTCCCGGTCTGAGCGCCGATCATCAGCAGGCCACCCAGCATGGCCAAGCCGCCAAAGGTCGTGACGATCAGCGCATTCATAGCCGAACGACGTGCGGTGATTAGATGCTGGCTAAAACCAATCAGCAAGTAGGAAAGTACCGAGGTGATTTCCCAGAAGATAAACATGATGATGACGTCATCTGCAGTCACCAGCCCGGTCATGGCACCGGCAAAGGCCACCATTTTGGCGGCGAATCCACCGATTTGCGGGTCATCATTTTTGAAGTAGCGGCCACAGTAGATCAGTACGAGTGCGCCGACACCCAAGATCAGTAACAGGAGGCTGGCGGCTAAGGCGTCCAAGCGGAAGTTCAGCCCGATATTCAGACCAGGCATCCACTCAATGTTCAGTGAAGGTGGCGCATGGGGAGCGCCGGAGGAAAGTGTCGGGTCAGCTGCAAGTACCGCAGGAATGCGGGTGAGCAACCAAATAAATCCCGCTGCAGGAACTATCGCTACAACATAAAAAGCATTTCTTTTAAATGCTCTAAACAGTATTGGACACAACACTGCCGTAGCAAAGAGTGCAATGAGAATTACTAACACACGTCTCCTCTGTCGACTGAACAAGGGGCCAGAGTCCGACGAACAAAAATGCCCGCTACGCAATTTTATCAGCCCAGAGCGGGATTTTATGCACTATCAAGGGGTATGCGAAGCTTTTGCGCCACGGGAGAACATCGGAATGAATTCCTAGAGCGGAATATCCTCCAGTAAATTCATTTACTGATCACCACAAACCTGTACGATGCCCACATGGGAACGAAAATTGAACCGGCGGTAATACAACCCGGTGACAAGTGGCTCAATAAATACACGTGGGCTTGGGCCAGTTGGGACTGGGGTCAGGCAGCAATCAACGCGGTGATGATCACGTTCGTGTTCACCGTGTATTTGACCAGTGAACTTTTCGGCGACACCGACCATTCCTCACTGGTGCTCTCTCAAGCTTTGTCACTGGCTGGTTTGCTGATCGCTTTGCTGGTCCCGGTGACCGGGTTGCGCGCCGATGCTGCGGGCCGCCGCAAACTCTGGATTATGGTCAACACCTTCTTACTCGTGGTGGTCTGTGCCGCCGGATTTTTCGTTTACCCTGATCCAAGCTTCTTGATCTTTGGTGTCGCAATCATTGCCGCGCTTTCACTATTCTCGGAGTTCGCCGGGGTCAACTACAACGCGGTACTCAATCAGATCTCTACCCGCGCCACCGTTGGTAAGGTCTCCGGATTCGGCTGGGGCATGGGGTACGTCGGTGGAATTCTTGCGCTGGCCTTGGTGCTCTTTGGGTTTGTGCAACCCATCTTTGACTGGCCCGGAGCAGACACCACCGATTCGCTGAACCTGCGCTGGGTCGCAGTCTTCAGCGCCGCATGGTGCCTGATCTTCGCTCTTCCCTTGTTCTTCGTGATTCCCGAGTCCCCTCCAACGGTATCCACCAAGATTCCCCTCACACAGTCCTACAAGGTCCTCTGGGGACGAATTGTGGGACTCTGGCGGGAAGACCGGAATCTATTGTTCTTCCTCGGCTCCTCCGCGGTCTTTCGTGATGGGCTCAGTGCAATCTTCACCTTCGGCGGCGTGATCGCTGCAGGAACCTTCGGTTTTACCTTGACCGAGGTCATCATCTTCGCCATTGTCGGCAATATGGTCGCCGCACTCGGTGCCGTGATTGGCGGCCGACTCGATGATGTGCTTGGCCCCAAAGCGGTTATCACCGGCTCGTTGATCGGCTTGCTGGTTGCCGGTGCTGGGGTCTTCTTCTCCCCCGGAGCCAGTGGATTCTGGATTTTCGGACTGTTGCTCACGCTCTTTGTTGGACCGGCACAATCCGCCTCACGTTCCTATCTGTCAAGGATGATTCCGCCTGGCCGCGAAGGTGAACTTTTTGGCCTGTACGCAACCACCGGACGTGCGGTCTCCTTCTTAGCCCCGCTGCTTTTTGGTCTGGCCATTGCCCTGGCTACGCCCTTCGTAGCAAGTGGAGAAGCCCAGCGCTATGGCATCCTAGGTATCTTGATAGTGCTATTGATTGGCTTGTTGCTACTGTTGCCGATTCAATCGCCACGCAAAACATCAGAAGTCTAAAAGTTCGCTCATTATGCGTCATTGACTAGCACAGTTGGGTTTCCTAATGATTGACTGTGGCTTATGAAGGATCAAGAACCTGCGCATGGTGTGGAGCCGCACGACAGAAATGTCGCCGAAAGACTTAACTGGCTACGTGCCGGCGTTTTAGGCGCAAATGATGGCATCGTCTCGGTGGCCGCAGTTGTGGTCGGTGTCGCTAGTGCCACCACCGCCAACGCACCGATCCTCACGGCTGGCGCCGCCGCGGTCATTGGTGGAGCGATATCAATGGCCTTAGGTGAATATGTGTCGGTGGCTAGCGCCGCTGACTCCCAGCGAGCGTTGATTGAAAAAGAGCGGGCCGAGCTGCGTGATACTCCCGAAGCGGAGCTCGCAGAGCTGACCGGACTGTATCAAGCTAAAGGGTTGAAGCCCGAGACCGCGTCACAGGTCGCACAGGAACTAACCGAGCATAATGCGTTGCTCGCTCATTTGGATGCCGAGCTAAATCTTGACCCGGACGAGGTACTCAGCCCGTGGCATGCTGCCTTCGCCTCGGCCATCGCATTCCTTACCGGCGCAATTTTGCCCTTCGCCACCGCGGTATTTTTGCCCGGCCCATTAAAAATACCGGTAACTTTTGCCGCGGTATTGCTTGCGCTGGCGGTGACCGGTGCCCTTGGTGCCAAACTTGGTGGCGCACCGCTGTTACGTCCAACGCTCCGGGTGCTCATCGGTGGAGCCGCCGCGCTGGTAGTGACCTTTGCGATTGGTTCCTGGCTGGGAGACAGTTCCTTAATGCAGTAAAAAGCCAAAAACCGTGGTGTCCCTCAAAGTTAAGGGGCGCCACGGTTATTTGCACTATTGCTGAAACTTAGTCTGCGATGTTCGTCCGGTGAAAATTCAAGTGACTGCGTGAAGCAGTTGGGCCACGCTGACCCTGGTAACGGTTACCGTAGGGGCCCGAACCATAAGGGTGTTCGGTGTCTGAGGTGAGCTTGAAGAAACAAAGCTGGCCAATTTTTGAACCTGGCCACAGTTTGATCGGCAAGGTGGCCATATTTGAGAGTTCCAGGGTGACGTGTCCGGAGAATCCCGGGTCAATGAAACCTGCGGTCGAGTGGGTCAGCAGACCGAGACGGCCTAAAGAACTCTTACCTTCGAGCCGAGCGGCTACACCGTTGCCCAGACTCACCGCTTCGTAGGTAGAACCTAGGACAAACTCCCCCGGGTGCAAGATGAAGGGCTCATCGGCAGCCACTTCAACCAGTCGGGTCAGCTCATTCTGATCCTGCTCCGGATCAATATGAGCGTACTTGTGGTTATCAAAGAGCCTGAAGAATCGGTCTAAGCGCACATCTACGGATGCGGGCTGCACCATCTCAGGGTCAAAAGGGGCTAAGCCAATTTCACCGGACGCAATTTCTCTACGAATGTCACCATCTGAATACAACACGTATCTAAAGTTATCTTGTTCGGTACCGGAAGTCGCAGTCTGGACGTAAAAAGAAGTGTAGAAATATCGCCGAAGTTGTACTTCGGCTCGCTTTCTACGCTTTACCGTCGGCTTTGAACTAGATTCGCGTAAGGAAGCTGACCGTGTTCTTTAATAAAGCGAGCCTGATACTCCACTAGTGCCGCGTTCAGCTCTTCAGCCGGGAGCTCTTTCCACGCGATCATAAGTTTCCCCACTCCGCCTAGCTGCCACAGCAAACGGCTATCCCAATGGCCCGGCGGCTTACCCGCACCAAAATCAATGATTTCCTTGAGTTGAATGCGGAGCCCACGATTACCTTGGCTTCCCGGGCCGGCTTTGCCCAGGTACAGGATCTGAGCCGAGTCCACCCAACGTTTACTCAAGTCTGCGACAGGCAACGAAGGGTCTTTCTTCTTGAAAATGCCTGCCGTGCTTTTCGTCAGAAATTTTGGGGTGTAGTCTGCCGGACGCAAGATGACAAAGAGTCCTTGGCGATTCGGTACCCGGTTAATTTCTAAGGTCTTGATGGGTCGAAAACCGGTAAACCCATCGGACTTCAGTTCCTTCATAGTCAAGTGAATTTCGGTCCTTGCTTGGTGGTTGGGTGATACTGCGGGACGCAAGCTACAGAACAGAGTCCGCCATACGATGTTACCCCCGATATTTGGTAGTAGAGATCGTCAGAGAATGATGCCTGTACCAGAGCGGAAAACATGTGCTTCTCCTCAAATTCTCATAAACTGCGCAGGTTTTCGGGCTATCGTGGAGAAGAGACCTGTGTCTTGCTTGCTCGAACACAACAGAAAGTACGTTTATGCGTTTGGCTTCAACCCTGACCAGTGCCATGTTGGCTGGTGTTGTTGTGCTCTCTGGAAGTGTCACGGCGCAGGCAGCTCCCAAGCCTCTTCCAGTGGTTCAGGCAGAGGAATTTAGTGACGCCGCGAGTTATCTTGCGCTGATCAACCCTCAAACGCAGCTCTCTCCAGCCGACTACACACCGAAGAAATTGGTAAATGTTGCTGGCACGTCAAACAAGCTACGCCCTAAAGCAGCCGAAGCCGTAGAAGGTCTCATGGCGGGAGCCCGTAATGCGGGCCATAGCCTGAAGTTGTTAAGCGCTTACCGCTCTTACGGACGCCAAGCGGTGCTGTTCAATCAGTATCAGGCCAAGTACGGCACTACCTACGCCGAACGTATTTCTGCTCGTCCCGGCACGAGTGAACACCAGTTGGGTCTGGCCGCGGACGTAGGCAGCATTGGTAGCAGCACAGACCTGAAGGAATCCTTCGGGCAGACTAAGGCCGGCATCTGGGTGGCTGAGCACGCCGCAGATTACGGCCTGATCATTCGATACCCGCAAGGTAAAGAGGAAATTACCGGGTACAAGTATGAGCCTTGGCATGTGCGGTATGTCGGCAAGGATCATGCCGCGGCGATGAAACAATCAAAGGCTGAAACCTTTGAGGAATATCATCAGATGCTTCGTGACGCAAAACAAGACAACGCCAAAGACGATGCTCAAACCGTAGAGAATTCGGTGACCGTCGAAGAAGAACCAAAGCCAGCTGCTAAACCGAAGAAAGAAGAAAAGAAGTCCGCCGAGGAATCGAATCACGTGAACGACGATGATTTGCTCGTGCTGCGCTTCCTTCCCCCATACCGGGACTGGGGCTTTGGCTTCACCCAGGAGTAGGTCAAGTTTGCTTAAGTCTTAAACACCACGGGATCCAGTTCAACAAGACTGGATCCCGTGGTGTTTAACTTCCGTGCTGCGTGCTACTTAGCGCGGACCGGAATACCGGTGAAGGTTGGCTTCATGGTCTCGGCAAAGAAGTCATTACCCTTGTCATCTACGACAATGAATGCTGGGAAGTCTTCAACCTCAATCTTCCAGATTGCTTCCATGCCAAGTTCCTCGTATTCGAGAACCTCAACCTTTTTGATGCAGTCCTGAGCCAGACGGGCGGCCGGGCCACCGATGGAACCAAGGTAGAAGCCACCGTGGTTATTACAGGCGGCAGTCACCTGTCCGGAGCGGTTGCCCTTGGCCAGCATGACCATCGAGCCGCCAGCAGCCTGGAACTGATCCACGTAGGAGTCCATACGACCAGCGGTGGTTGGACCGAAAGAACCCGAAGGCATTCCTTCAGGGGTCTTGGCCGGACCCGCATAGTAGACCGGGTGGTCTTTCAAATATTGTGGCATTTCTTCGCCAGCATCCAAGCGTTCCTTGATCTTGGAGTGGGCGATATCGCGGGCCACTACCAGTGGGCCGGTCAGTGAGAGACGAGTTTTGACTGGGAACTTTGAAAGCTCAGCCAGAATCTCAGTCATTGGCTTGTTCAAGTCGATTTTCACTACCGATGAGCCGCCGGTGCCCGAGACGCCTGAGGTCTCGTCATCGTGTGCGGCCAGAGCCGGGTGATTTTCATCTGGCATGAAGCGTGCCGGATCGGTTTCCAGCTGTTCAACGAAGAGGCCATCAGCGGTAATCTTGGCCATCATCTGACGGTCCGCCGAGCAAGAGACGGCGATAGCTACCGGCAGCGAGGCGCCATGTCGAGGCAAACGCACAACGCGCACGTCGTGGCAGAAGTACTTACCACCGAACTGGGCACCGATGCCGAAGTGTCGGGTCAGTTCTAGGACCTTTTCTTCCAGCTCGGTATCGCGGAAGCCACGACCGGTCATCGCGCCCTCTGTAGGCAACGAATCCAAGTACTTGGCCGAACCGTATTTGGCGGTCTTCAACGCCATTTCGGCGCTGGTGCCACCGATCACGATGGACAGGTGGTACGGCGGGCATGCCGCGGTCCCGAGCGAACGCAACTTCTCATCGAGGAACGTCAGCATGGCGTTCTCGTTCAAGATAGCCTTAGTTTCCTGGTACAGGAATGACTTATTGGCAGATCCGCCACCCTTGGCCATAAACAAGAACTTATAGTCCGTATCGTGGCCGGGCTTGGTATCGGCATATAGATCAATCTGGGCTGGCAGGTTATTACCTGTCGCTTTTTCTTCCCAGGTGGTGATCGGGGCAAGCTGCGAGTAGCGCAGGTTCAAACGCGTGTACGCGTTGTAGATGCCGCGGGACAGCGAAATCTCGTCCTGCTCCTGGGTCAGCACACGCTGTCCGCGCTTACCCATGACGATTGCGGTTCCGGTGTCCTGGCACATCGGCAGGATGCCACCGGCGGCAATGTTCGCATTTTTCAGTAGGTCCAATGCCACGAACTTATCGTTCGGGCTGGCCTCGTCATCATCAAGGATGTTGCGCAGCTGCTGCAAGTGAGCCGGACGCAGGTAATGATTGATATCGTGCAGTGCCGTTTCGGCCAGCTGCTCCAACGCTTCGGGTGCTACCTGCAGGAAGTTTTTACCGTCCGGTCCGGCGACTACGTCGACGCCTTCGGAGGAAATCATGCGGTATGGGGTTTGATCCTCGCCAATCGGCAGAAGATCTTCATAACGAAATTCAGGCATGCTCAGTCCTTGGAAATGAAGATGATTGCTCTTCACCTATTTTAGGCCTTTGTGCCAAAAAACCTCATTCGGTGTTTGCACCTGCGGGTTTTGCGCGACATGCTTGTCTACATGAGCTCCGAAAACAGCAATACCCCACTGGACGGAAACAACCCCGACGAACGTCCAAATATGGTTGTCGAAACGCCAATGGACCAGGAACGTGCCCGAGCCAAAACTCACTTTGAAATGATGTTGCAGGCCGGACTTAATAAACCTGAGCTCTCCGGTTCGGTGATCAGCGCTTTCATGACCGCCGAGGTGTACTTCCTCTCGCGGGAAGAAGTGACCGAAGAGAACAAAAATGCTCAACCTATGCTGCTGACCAATCCACAAGGCGCAGCGATGGTGGCTTTATTCACCGGCTTGGATCGCATCCCCGGTACGTACATCGACATGGCACCCTATGGCGTGAAGGTTCAGGGTGCCACCATTGTGCGTGCCTTAGAAGGCACCGGTTTTGTGGTGAATCCGGGAGATGAATTGAGTTTTGAGGTCCCAGCCGATGGCGTGGCAATTCTGAAGGAAGAACTGCTGAAGCAGAAACGCGCCGAGTAAGCTCGTAGTCTTATTTTGGCTTCACCGAATGCAGATTTCTGACCTGACCTTTTCGTAGGATAAGCTGGGTTTTGCCCGGGCCGTCAATAGGCCGCTCGGTGCATTGCGGGCGTAGCTCAATGGTAGAGCGCTAGCTTCCCAAGCTCGATACGCGGGTTCGATTCCCGTCGCCCGCTCGCATTTAGAAACGTCGGGACACCCCAGGGTGTCCCGACGTTTTGCATTGGCATCAACCCAGACTTGTTGAACCGAGGAGTCCGAATGACCGGTGTACTGTCAGGATTCTCGATTATCTGGATAGTGATTTTGGTGGGCTATCTGGTAGGCCGCACCGGGGTGCTCGGTGAGCAAGGCCGCCATGTGCTCAGCCGGTTGACGTTTTTTGTCGCCAGCCCAGCACTGCTATTTGTTACTCTGGCCGAATCGGATCCCGTCGCAGTTCTTGGTCCCTTGATGTGGGTGGCGGCTATTTCTGCCGGACTCACCGCAGTGATCTACCATGTGGCGACCTACAAGTGGCTGCGCCGCGAGCCAGCCGAACGGATCGTCGCGGCGATGTCCGCTTCGACCGTGAATTCAGCGAATCTTGGTTTACCTATAGCCCTGTATGTACTTGGCGATATGTCCCATGCGGCGCCCATCATCCTCTTTCAATTGGCGATCTATCAGCCGATTAACCTTGCGATGCTCGATGCCACCACCAGTACTCACCGCACCACCCCGATTGCGCTGCTGGTTGCCACAGCGAAAAACCCTATGATCATCGGCTCTTTGTTAGGGCTGGTGGTGGCATTGACTGGTTTTGAGGTTCCGGAACTCGTCTTAGCACCCATTGAGCTCATTTCAGGTGCGTCAATTCCCGCCATGTTGATGGCCTTTGGTATTTCCTTAGTTGGTTCCAAGCCGCTGGATAAGAAGTCCGGGCGCCGAGCCGATGTGTTGCTCGGTTCAGCCGCCAAATTATTCATCCAGCCGTTGATTGCATGGCTCGCCGCAGCCTATCTTTTTGGACTCACCGGTGGGATGCTCGTTGCCGCGGTAATCATGGCCGGGTTGCCTACCGCGCAGAATATTTTCATCACCGCCCAACGGTATGAGCGTGGTGTGACCGTTGCGAAAGATACGGTGTTGATCACCACTATCTGTGCCATACCCATGATGGTGCTACTGGCTTTAATGCTTGGAATTTAGCCACGATCAGGTCAGTAAGTGTGGATGCGCAAAAGAAGTTATATGACGCGTCAGTTGCTTCGTCGAGGTATTCACGGGAATCTTACGGAATACCGCGTCGCTAAGCACAGTTGATCAAGGTATAGAACACCTCGTCACCTCACATAGTTAGGCCATCATGAAGCGCACAGCTCCACTCCTTGCAATCACTGCAGTACTCGCACTGGCACTGAGTGCGTGCGGCTCCTCAACCACGGGCTCCGACGCCTCCGGCGCCACCGACGAGAATCTCCTGCAGCACGTTGAATCCAGCGGTGTCCTGACCGTTGGTACGGAGGGCACCTACCGACCTTTCTCTTACCATGAGGCAGATAAGCTCACCGGCTTCGATGTCGAGGTCATTGAGGCTGTGGGCGAACAGCTTGGGGTCAAGGTCGAATTTCAGGAAACTCAGTGGGACGGCATTTTTGCCGGTCTGGAAGCTGGCCGATTTGATGTGATTGCCAATCAGGTCAGTGTGACTCCTGAACGCGAAGAAAAGTACCTGCTTTCTAAGCCATATAACTACTCCAGCGGTGTCATCGTCACCAAGAGCGACAACACCGACATCACCTCCTTCGACTCGCTCAAGGGAAAAACCACCGCTCAGTCGTTGACCAGTAGCTTCCATGATGACGCTAAAGCCGCCGGCGCAAAGATCCAGGCCGTAGAGGGCTGGGCACAGGCGGTCACCCTATTGAAGCAGGGACGTGTGGATGCGACCATCAACGACAAGCTGACCTACTTGGACTCGCAGAAAACCAACCCGGATGACGGCATCAAGATTGCTGCGGAATCAGCAGACAAGACTGAGACCGTGGTGGCGCTGAAGAAAGATCAGCCAGAACTTCGTGACGCTATCAATGGCGCATTGGATGAACTTTCTGCCGACGGCACGCTGACAAAGATCTCGGAAAAGTACTTTGGTGAAGACATCACCAAGTAGCTAACCTCCTTCAACACTTCGACACGTAAACTGGCCCCAAGGAACCCCTTTGGGGCCAGTGTCCGTTGCAAAGGACGGGAAGAGAATAAATGGATTCACTTTGGCAGCTAGCTTTGGACTCGTTGTGGCCTATGGTCAGTGGCGCACTGGCGGCCACCATTCCTCTGGCAATAATCAGTTTTGTCTTAGGACTTGCCGTGGCGCTGATGGTCGCCCTGATGCGGATCAGCACAAATAAAGTAGTTTCAGGCATTGCCCGCGGCTATATTTCGATTATTCGCGGCACGCCACTGTTGGTACAGCTGTTCGTGATCTTCTACGGACTGCCTTCGATAGGGGTCACCATTGACCCTTGGCCGTCGGCCATCATCGCTTTCACACTCAACGTGGGTGGTTACGCCGCAGAAATTATTCGCGCCGCGATTCTCTCGGTTCCAGGAGGGCAGTGGGAAGCTGGCTACACCATTGGCATGTCCAAGACCCGCACGCTCTACAAGCTGATCTTGCCGCAGGCGACTCGCGTAGCTATTCCGCCGTTGTCCAACACGTTTATTTCATTGGTCAAAGACACTTCACTGGCCTCGATGATTCTCGTGACAGAAATGTTCCGGCGTGCCCAGGAAATCGCGGCCACCACCTACGAATTTATGTTGCTTTATATGGAAGCGGCGGCCATTTACTGGGTAATCTGTTTGGTTCTCTCTGCAGTGCAAGACCGTATGGAAAGCAGGCTTGAAAAGTATGTCGCCTAAGGCTCTCACCCCCTTGCTCAACGTCACCGATCTGCATAAATCTTTCGGCACTAACAAGGTGCTGCGTGGCATAGATTTTAGTGTTCAGTCTGGCGAAGTACTTGCGTTGATTGGCCCCTCGGGTTCGGGAAAAACTACCGCGTTGCGTTGCCTGAACGGTTTGGAATCTCCCGATAGTGGAGTCGTTGCTTTTGCCGGCGGACCCGAGGTCACGTTTCAGCCTGGTCTGCCTGCTAAGAAATCTCAGGTCCTGCGGGACCGCTCGGCAATGGTGTTCCAAGGACACCACTTGTTCCCTCACCTGACGGTCCTCCAGAATGTGACTATTGGCCCGCTGCAGGTTCAGCGCAGACCGCGCGAGGAAGTCATGGCGCGCGCTAATGAACTGCTTGAACGCGTTGGCCTTGAACAAAAGTCGAGCGACTACCCCTCCTCGCTCTCAGGTGGACAGCAACAGCGCGTAGGCATCGTGCGCGCGCTGATGCTCCAGCCAGACCTTTTACTCTTTGATGAGCCGACCAGTGCACTGGATCCAGAGCTAGTAGGTGAGGTGCTCAGCGTCATTAAAGAGCTCGCCCAAGAAGGCTGGTCGATGGTGCTGGTTACCCACGAGCTCGCATTCGCCCGCGATGTAGCCGACACGGTGGTGTTCATGGACGATGGAGTAGTTGTTGAACGTGGTCCTGCGGCCCAGGTGCTGGGCAACCCGACCCATGAACGAACTAAGGCTTTCATGCAGCGGTTACTGCACCCTTTCTAAATCAGCCACGAACTTTTTACGTGCCGTTTGTCACTTCACCGCCATTGCATGCGTAGGCTATGGACATGGCTGAAAGTACTTCGCAGGAGAACATCACGGCGCTCAAAGATGGCTACGCTTTCGACGGCGCATGCCTTGAACTAGGCGCTGCAATTGTTGCGGGAAATCCCGTTACAGAAGCCCAAGTTCGGGTTCCGTTGCGCATGCTCAATCGACACGGACTCATTGCCGGCGCTACCGGCACCGGAAAGACCGTCACCTTACAGCTGATGGCGGAGCAGTTGAGCGCCCACGGGGTGCCTGTATTTCTCGCAGACATCAAGGGTGACCTCGGCGGTCTTGCCCAAGCGGGGTCGGCAAGCGAAAAGCTCAGCACGCGGCTTTCAAGTATTGGCCATCAGTTCACCGCACGGGCTAACCCGGTGGAATTCCTTGCCCTGGGTGAAGGAAACGACGGTATCTCGGTACGTGCCACAATAGATTCTTTTGGCCCTATCCTGCTTTCACGAGTCCTCGAACTCAACGAGACGCAAGAAGAATGTCTCCAATTGGTCTTCCACTATGCCGATCAACGTGAGCTGCCTATGGATGATCTCAAGGACCTCAAAGCCGTTTTGAGTTTCCTGCTCAGCGATGAGGGCAAAGACGACCTCAAGGGACTTGGCGGTGTTCCTTCCGCCACTGCCTCGGTGATCTTGCGTGGGCTAACCATCTTGCAGTCTCAAGGTTTAGACAAGTTCTTCGGCCAGCCAGAATTTGATACCGCTGATTTCCTCCGGCTTGATGAGTCAGGCAACGGAATGATCAGCTGCTTGGAGCTTCCTTCGCTCAACCGGCAGCCATTGTTGTTCTCAACATTCATGATGTGGTTGCTGGCAGATCTTTTTGAAGATCTGCCAGAATCCGGAGATTTGGATAAACCAAAACTCGTATTCTTCCTGGATGAAGCCCACTTGCTGTTCAAGGATGCTTCGAAGTCTTTCGTCAACGCGATTATCTCCACGGTGCGCTTAATTCGTTCCAAAGGTGTGGGACTGTTCTTTGTCACCCAGTCTCCTTCCGACTTACCAGATGAGGTACTCGGACAGCTCGGTAACCGTATCCAACATGCGGTGCGTGTGTTCACTCCGAAGGATGGCGAGGCGCTCAAGGCAATCATCAAGACCTTCCCTTCTGGTCCGCTAGACCTGCAACAGGCGCTGACCCAGGCCGGCGTGGGCGAGGCGGTGATCACCGTGCTTAACGAGCGTGGGGCTCCGACCCCGGTGGCGTGGACTAAGCTCACCTCCCCCGGTTCGCATATTGGTCCGGCAGCACCTGAAACTCAAGCAGCACTCATTCAAAGCTCTGCACTGGCACCGAAATATGGCACCGCCGTGGATAGGCGCTCGGCCATGGAGATGCTCAGCGGCGAACCAGCCGCCGATGCTCAAGCCCCAGCTGAGACTTCACCCGGCGCGGCTAATTCTTCGGATCCACAAGATGTGGATGCCGAGGCGCAAAGGATTGCCGATTCAATTCTTGGCAAAACCACCACGATGCCACCAAATACCCAGCCTCCCACAGGCGCTGGACCGGCAAACACTGCTACGCCATCTTCGTCACGTACAAATTCTTCCTCGGCCCCCTCAAATCCTCCGCGAGAGCCAGCTCAATCTTCAAACAATCAAGTCAACCCGCTGATGGACTTTGCTCTGGACGCAGCAAACAGCATTGGACGTGAATTGCTCCGTGGAATGTTCGGCACAAAACGCCGCCGACGCCGCCGTTGAGTTACAACCTCTGAACCGAAACCCGCTAGCCTGATTAATAATGAAATCTCGTATCTCTGTGCCGCGCCTTGCTCTGCGCTGGGCGACCGCGGCCGTCATCATCGCTGCATTGGTCGTCACCAGTGCCATCGTTGCTAACCGCACCCTATTTTCTGCCGAGCACGCTGTGCAGTCTCTGCATCAGCATTTGCTCGCCGGCGAAGGTGCTGAAGCCCTTGGACTGCTCGGGGCCAAAGTCCCGACCGGTGACGCCGTCGCCTTAAACGGAGAAGTGCTCAAGCGCACCCAAGCCGGGATTACAGATTTTGAGGCGCAAAAGGCCGAAACACCAGAGAATAATCCGGATATCCGCACCGTCGTTGCCAAGTACAAGGCCGACGGCGTCGACAAGGAATCAACCTACACCTTGCGCAATACCGGAAAGTCCTGGTTATTTTTTGATCAATGGGCTTTCGAACCGGTAACCCTACCCACGGTCAAGGTCAAAGCGAACACGGTCAATGAGGTATCGGTCAGCGGACAGAAAATCCCGCTGGTTAAGGGCGTCAGCACCTTGCCGGTGTTCTACCCCTCGATTACCGATGCAAGCTTCAGCACGAAGAATTTCGAAGCCGACACCCGTGGTGTGGTTGTCACCGGCCCTGCCAAAAAGCCGGTGGAAATTACCTTGAAGACCCAGCCGACCAAAGAATTTATCGCGCAGGTCAATTCCAAAGTCCGCGGTTACCTCGATAAATGTGCAGCACAGCAAGTACTTATGCCTTCAGGGTGTCCATTTGCTTATCACACCCCGTCCCGGGTGAACCCGGAGACTATCAAATGGTCAATCGCGAAGTACCCGACTATTGAGGTGAATTACTATAACGGTGCCTGGGTGCTTAGCCCGTTGAAGGTCACCGCAAAGTTGTCGCTGACCGAGCAGGATTTACGTACCGGTTTGTTAGAGAAAAAAACCGTGAGCGATGAATTCTCTTTCACCGCTCAGCTCACCACGAGCACCTCCGAGGTCAGTGTGGTTCCTGTAGCCGGATCCGAAGACTAATCTCCGGCTCCCTCACGCCGGGGGTGCGGCAAGATCAACTCTTTGAACTGTGTCCTGAGAGGTACAGCATCTGCGCGGAATCGCTGCCAGATAATCAGAGCCAGCACGGAGACTAACAACGAGAGTATAGCTCCGAACGCGACCGCGGCGCGGACCCCCAGCAGTTCGGCGATCCAACCCACTAATGGGGCTCCGAGAGGCGTTCCGCCCTGCACCACCATCAGATACAGCGCCAAGACCCGTGCACGGTACTTTGGTGGAACCGAGGTCTGCACCATGGTGTTACAGCTGTTCAGGAACGTCAGCGAGCTAACCCCTACCAACACTAGGCTCGCGGCAAAAAGCAGGTAGTGCGGCATCACCGCCGAGAGTAATGCCGTGGCCCCAAAGGCAATGCCACCGCCAATGACAAAACGCCAGCGCGGTCTAGAACGGCGCGCCGCAAATAACGCTCCGGCGAAGGTACCGATGGCCATGATGCTGCCCAGAATTCCGTATTCTGCCGCACCCACACCGTAGACTTCGGCGGCCATCATCGCATTGGTCATTTGGAAGTTCAGCCCGAAGGTGCCAATCACAAAGGCCATCGCAAAGATCAGCAAGAGATCTTTGCGATTTTTTACGTATCTGAACCCCTCGCGTACCTGTCCTTTAGCTCTCCGCACAGGTGTTGAACGGCTCAGTTCGGAAATTTTCATGCTGCTCAAGGAGAAGAGCACCGCAAGGAAAGACAGTCCATTGAGCAAGAAGGCTGGACCGGTTCCTACCAGCGCAATCACCGCGCCGGCAATGCCTGGCCCGGCCAACCGGGCGAGGTTGAAGTTCGCGCTATTGAGCGCCACCGCGTTGGTCAGGTGGGTCCCCGGCACGATTTCGGAAACGAACGCCTGCCGGGCTGGAGCGTCAAAGGCCGAACCGACTCCCAGCAGCGCGGCCAATACATACACGTGCCACAGTTGCACCGTTCCGCTAATGACCAGGGTTCCCAAGACCAGCGCACACAGACCCATGAAAGTTTGGGTGACAAGCAAAACCTTGCGCTTGTCATATCTGTCGGCAATGAGTCCCGCGTAGGGTCCAAGAATCAGAATGGGCAGGAACTGTAGACCGGTGGTGATTCCGGTGGCTATCCCGTCATGGTCGGTGAGCTCTGTGAGCACCAACCAGTCTTGAGCCACACGCTGCATCCATGTGCCGATATTAGAGACAAGTGCACCAATGACCCATAGCCGGTAGTTCGGAACTTCCAGTGCCCGGAACATCTTATTTGCCACTAATTAGTTGGCCGATACTGTAATGTTCCGGCCCCTCCTGTCGCCATCCAGTCTAACGACTAGATGGCATAAAACTGGTGAGGTTTCCTCAATTTCTCGGTCTTTAATTGGCCAAGGCGCGCTTCGCATAACAAAGCGCGCCTTGCTCAAGGATCTGCCGTGACTAATTCACTCCACGAAGATCCAACAAGAGTTCGTTATCCCCAGCCTCGTCCAGCTCTACCGGGATGCCCCAGTCTTGCTGGTAGAGGTGGCAGGCTGCATGGTCTGGAATTTCTCCGCCAGGTTCCCCATCGCAGGCCGCGGCACGGGCTGTAATGTGCAATACGCCGTCGCTCACCTCGGGGTTCAGCTTCAAGGTCCGGGTCAAACCAATAGAGGTGCCCCCACCATCGAGAAGCAGCTCTTCGGGACTGGCCGAAATCTTCAACTGCGTGGGGTCTCCCCAACGGTCATCAAGTTTCTGTCCCTTAGGTGCGGCAAAGCGCACCACGATCTCGTGTTGACCGGCCTGAACCTTAGTCTTTGGACGCTGGGTCTGGCTTGCACCCTCGTCGACGACCAGCGCTTCGGCAGGCACCGGAATACGGATCAGCTGGTGGGTGTTGGTTTCCACCACGAGCAGTACCGGAGCGCCATCTACCGAGTCGTCCAGCAAGACATCTGCCGGTTCCTTCAGCCCCTTGGCCAGGGTGGATACCATTTGCGTCACCGGATCAAAACGGCGTACGGCACCGTTGTACGAGTCTGCCACGGCAATGGAACCATCGGGAAGCGCGGTCACACCCAATGGGTGCTGCAGGCGGGCCTGGTCCGCTTCACCATCGCGGAAGCCGAAGTCGAACAGTCCTGCACCAATGGCGGTGTGAACCTTGATGACCTCTCCTTGCGCGTCAATTTCCAAACGACGCAAAGCGCTGGTCTCCGAATCGGCAACCCACACGTCATCGTTGGTGTCCAGGGTCAGCCCGGAAGGCTGGGCGAACCAGGCGTCCAATGGTGCGCCATCGGACAGGCCCTCTAAACCGCTGCCGGCATACACATGCAAGGCACTGGTCAGCGGGTCGAAGGAGAAGATTTGGTGGGTTCCGGCCATCGCGATGATGACCTTACCTGACGGGTGGTAGAGCACATCCCACGGTGAGGACAGGGAAACGTTCAGCGAGTCGGTGCCTAAGTCAGTGGGCTGGTGTTCCTGGCGAGCATTTTCAGCATCCAAGAGACGCTGTACCCCGTTGCCAGCAAGCGTACCTACCTCGCCGGTGCTCAGGTTGACCGAGCGCAGGCGGTGGTTGACGGTATCTGCAACGATGACGTCGTAGCCGACCTTTGCTGCAAGCTCGGTAGGTAGTGCGGTCAAGCCCTGAAGCTCATTAAACTGGGCGCTCTGCGCATCACCGTCGGCGTAGCCTTTCACGCCGGCGCCGATGGTGCGCACCACGGTGCTCAGATCATTACCTAGTTCGACCAAACGGTGGTGTCCGGAGTCGCCCACCAGGAAATTACCGTTCTCCAAGGCGATGGTCTTGCCGGGGAACCGCAGATCTCCCTCGCGGGCTTCGGGCGCCACGTAGGGACCGCTTCCACGGTGCAAGGTGCCCTTGGCTTCGTGCTCAGCGACGAGTTCATCAACTAGTGAACCCAGGCCCTGGGCATGGCCCTCACCGGAGAGGTGCGCCACGATGTAGCCTTCGGGATCCAAGACCACCAGTGTTGGCCAGGCGCGCGCGCCGTAGGCCTGCCAGGTGACAAGTTCTGGATCGTCAAGTACCGGGTGGTGAATTTCGTAGCGTTCCACGGCGGCAGCCAGCGCGTCGGGGTCTGCCTCGTGCTCAAACTTTGGGGAGTGCACGCCAACGGTCACCAACACGTCGGCGTATTTTGCCTCGAGGGGACGGAGTTCGTCTAACACGTGAAGGCAGTTAATGCAGCAGAAGGTCCAAAAATCAAGGATGACAATCTTGCCACGGAGAGCTTCGAGATTCAGTTGTTCACCACCGGTGTTCAACCAGTTGCGACCCAACAGCTCGCTGGCCCTCACCTTGTAGTTTGCGCGTACTGAATCGGAAGTTGCACTCATGATGGTCCTTTCAAGGCGACTTCACTATCTAAATGCGACAGTGAAGTACTAATTATCCTCCACTGGACTTTCACCGCCGAAGAGTGTGAAGCGATGCTAAGCCAGTTACAGCTGTGAAACCGCGGTATCCAAGATGGTCTTGGCCACGTCTTTGAATTGTTGTTCGGCCAGAGAGACTGTGGACATGAACGAAACCATGACCACGTAGTCGCCCTTGCTTTGCATAAGCACCAGCGATTCGCGAGCGTTCGCGGAGTCCCCGGTGCGTGTGTAATACAACTGAGAGTCAACGTCGGATATTCCGGGGCTGGAGAATTTCAATGTTTCGGTGAAGTCCAGTCCATTGAGTTTCACACTTTTACACTCGGTACGAATTTTAAGCACTGTCTTGTAATGATCTTCGAGCTTCTGCCGGTTGGTCACCTTGGCCACTTCGATAGAGCCCGCAATATTTTGCGCCTCGTTGGTGAAGTCGGTGCGAGCCGCTTCGGTACCCATTTGAGCCGGTGACCAGTTCAGGTCTTCGACTGGTTTTGAACATTGGGAGGGCAGCACCACGACATCTTTGAGGGTGTCAGTGGGCGGTACCGCGAGTCCTTTGAGCTCCTCGGCTGAAATCTGACGTGAATTCGGGAAACCTAAGGTTGCCGCCATGACCGATCCGGTCGAGGCGATGAACTGTGCCCGAGTCATTTCTTCTGCCGTACTACTCTGCTCCGTGCTCTGTGCGCTTGGCTGCGCTGGTTGCTCGGTAGCCTTCTGATGAGTTAGGTCATCTGGCATGTCGCCACCGGTTTCTGGTGCGGCACACGAGGACAGCAGTAACCCACCGGCCAGCATAACCGCCGTCAGCTTCCATAGCTTAGCGGCCACGGTGTTCTCCCTTAGTTTCTTGCTGTTTCATCTGTGCAAACATCTGGTTGTAGGCCTCCAGCTCGGCGTCCCCATCACGCTCTGCCTGACGGTCATAACGTTTGGTGTCCTTTTTATCCTGCCGCAGCCACGAAACCACCACGAGGATGGCTAGAACCAGGGTTGGTACCTCGCCAATGGCCCACATCGCGCCAGCACCAACAACTTGGTCTTCCATTGCCGTGCCACCCCAGGTGCGACCCATATTGCCGAACCAATCCGGAGCCAAGAGGTTTTCGCTGCCCATCATTGCGACACCGAAGAACGCGTGGAACGCTACGGTAGCAAGCAGCACAATCAGCCGCATCGGATACGGGTAACGCTTGGGAATTGGGTCGGCATCCACCAGCGACAAGGCGAAGATGTAGCCGGTCAGCAAGAAGTGCAGGTTCATCAATTCGTGCCCCGCGTGGTACTTCATGGCGATTTCGAGAATCGGGGTGAAGTAAAAAACGACAATCGATCCGGCGAACATGACGGCCGCGAAAATCGGATGGGTGACTACCGCCGAATACCTTGAATGCACCGCCCACAGGATCCATTCACGTGGTCCTCGGGTTCCATCGGTTCGTGAGCCCAAGACCTTCAACGCCAAGGTGACCGGGGTGCCGAGCACCAAGAAGATTGGAGCAATCATGGTCAATGACATGTGGTCAACCATGTGCACCGAAAACTGCACCTTGCCGTAGACGGACAGGGCGCCGCTGGTGATGTAGAAAAGCACCACTAGTCCGATAATCCAGCTAAACAACCGAGGGAAACTTGGTTTGTCTCCGCGGCGGCGCAGAATAATAAAGGCCCACACATACCGTGCCAGCAGGAAGAAGCAGATTGCGACCCATAACCAGTCCCACCGCCAGACGGTGAACCAGCTTGCGGTGCTCGGCGCCGGTGGTAGTTCATAGCCTGTCAGCAAACGAGCAGGGGTTGCATCCACTGGCGGCTGGTCATCGGTCGGTGGTGCGGTACGCGCCAGCACCGTCGCCAATGACATGGTCGCGCCCATAAGAATTAGTTCAGCTGTCACGATCCGCCATGCAGCGGCTAACGCGGTGAACTTACCTGCCAGCAATTGCGGAATGACCTGTCGGCGGTGCATCAGCCCTAGGAAGCCAAGCGCCAAGGTCAAGATAACTTTAGCAATAACAACGAGGCCATATTTGGAGAACCACTGATCAAATTCGGTAATCCGGATCGTGGCTGAGGCGAGCCCGGATCCTGCCATCAAAATAATGGCGAACGTTGCCAGGGCAGAAAAACGGCTGAGTACTACGCCAGCAAGTACCGGTCGTGTCTCATACCGGCCGGGCGCTTTACTGGATAGCGTCGGAGAGAGCAAAGCCAAAACGACAATGCCACCGAACCAAATAACCACCGCGAGCAGGTGTAAGGCAATGGAGTTCACCGCACCGTAGTGGTCATCTCCGCCGGCTGCGTGCCCGATAAATGCCATGGGAACTATGCCGAACAGCGAGAATACCGCGGTGAGTCCCACTCCAGTGTGCGAACGTAGTGCCAACGCTAGGGAGCTGGTGATCGCCGCGATAACGATCATCCATGCCCATGCCCGGCCTGTGGCAAGCTGCAGAATGTAGTCGAGGATCGCCGCGGTGTAACTTGGGTCTAGGTTCATAGGCACACCGGCCAGATCCCAGAAGGTCAACAGCAAGACAGTAGCCGCGGCAAGCGTCCACACCATTCCGGCGCCGGCAGCGATATTCATGGCACGGGTGAAAGCCGGATGGTTCTGCCCGACCTCAATACGCCCGTCATCCGCGCTGGCACGGCGGACTTTTGTAGTGCGGGGAAGTATGACCGCCGCAAATATCAGTGCCGCCACGGTGATAGCCATGGCACTGTGGTGAATTGCGCGGGATATTGGCAAAGCCCACCGCACAAACGCTCCCGGGTCAGCTAGCTCGCTGGGAACCGCAATACCGGTGAAGAGCGCGGCACTAAGAAAAACGATCGCCATTACAGGGATCGCCAGAATCAGGTAGCGCGAAATGGAGAGTTTCTGCGGCGCCGTGGCTTGAGCCGGTGGCTTTCGTATTTGTGTGGCCATAACCTCTCCATCATCTCACTTGCATTTACCCCGGGATTAATCGGGTAGGGCTTTTCCTATGGTGAGGCGGTGCATCTCACACCGCCTCACCACATTGCTACGTGCGGCTAAGTACTAGCAGTGAACAAGAACTCTCCCAAGTACTCTCCTTCGCGGACTCCCGGCAGGATCGCATAGATAGCCGAGCCAGCATGTGTAGTCCACTCATTGAGCGCATCAAGCTTCGCTAAGCGCTGTTGCACCGGAATGAAACTGGTACGTGGATCTCGCTGATAGGACGCAAAGATGAGCCCCGAACCACTCTCCCCGTGATAGTTATACCCTCGTCGCCACAGGACTTCAGCGCCGTTGGTAGGTTTGGCCCTAGCAACATGCGCGTGCGCGGCGATGGCCGGCAAACCCAGAACGTTCACTGCCTGCAGGTCCACCGGGTCGCTGAGCGAATCACCAGACAGCGGGGATCCATCGCTTTGCCGCCGTCCGAGCGCAAAGTCTCGTCCGGCCCGGTCCACTTCATCCCATTTATCCAGGTTCATTTCGATGCGGCGAAGCACCAGGACGGTGCCCGCTGGGGTCCAGCTTGGCTCTTGGGCATCACCAAACACCGCAAGTTCGCGCGCTTGGCCGGTGGGATTGTTCGTCCCATCGAGCTGTCCAAAAAGATTTCGAAAACCTTGGCCTTCTCGCACGGTCTGCGCCGCATGGGTGAAACCAGTCTGGGTAAACATTTCTTCGGTAATGCCACGCAGATTCTTGCGCAAGGCACGCACCGCATGATGCAGGACCGTGGGGTCCTGAGCACAACACTGAATTATCAGATCACTCTGGCCGTACCGCGGGTCAAGCTTTTCACCAGCGAATGGCGGCAACGCGTCGACTTCTGCGGTGCTTTGCCCTAAAAGATCGAGTATCACCGGACCCAGACCCACGGTCACCGTTAGTTGTGCCGCCGCCGCAGACATTTCTGGCTCAGTATCTGCAAGCACTCCCCTGCCGGAGACTAAGCGTTCGATGTCCGAACTGAGCATTCGCAGTATCGAACGAATCTTTTCGATTCGTTCGGACTCCTTGAGCCCTTCCAAGTGAACATTGCTACCGAGGAAAACCGCGTGAGCTTGTGGTTCGGTGAGAATTCCCGCCTGATATTTACCGTGGAACGCAGTAAATTGCGTGTTCTGGTTTTCCAAGGCCGAGACTGCTGGTATTTCATCAGCGGTGGCCCTACCGACACCAAATCCGGCAAAGACTCCGCCCAAGGCGGCGGCCGCGGAACCTCCGAGAATCACCCTGCGTGAGGGGTGGAGATTTGTGCCGGTCACTTAGTGGCTCCCATGATCTTCGTGTTCGCCCGCGGAGCCGTGGTAACTTTCGTTGGCGCCGCTGAAGTTACGAATAGGGAATTGCACTTGGGCTTTACTTCCGTCACTGAATTCCAATTGCAAGGTCGAGGTTTGTGACGCGACGAGAGGACTTTTTAGATCCATGAACATAAAGTGCGTTCCGCCAGGTGCCAAGACTATGTCTTCACCCGGATTGATGAGCAACGCGCCTTCGTGTTGCTTCATCATGGCCTTAGTTCCTTGTCCTTCGGTGTCATGAATCTCAATCACGGTATTGGCGATCGGGTCTGTGACGCGTTCAAGTTCAAGCTTTGAATCACCTGCATTGTGCAGCGTTCCAAAGGCAGCACTCATGCCCTTGTCTGCTGCCTTCGCCCAGGTTTCATCGGTGCGAAGATTCTCTGCTTGAGTGCTCTGCACTTGCTCGCTGGCTCCAGCAGGAGTGACTTCATCCGTGTTTTGGGCACAACCGCTCAACAAGACTGCTGCGCAAATGGTCAGGGTGGTGGCGAATTTGAAATTTTTCATTGCTCTGTCAGCTTTCGCTAGCTCGCAAGGCCGAGGTTTCGTCCGGTGAATTAGGCATGTAAAGTCATGCGCTCGGGCATCCGGTTTGACCGGTATCCGTCGCCTTGCGAAAAATGTTGTGGAGTTGGTAGTGCTGCGCGGTGGGCGCAAGCGCCTACTTATTCTGGCGAGTGAACTTCACCAGCACGGCGATTGCTGCACCGAGGATTGCAATGCCAACGATGACCCAAATGACCGGGCTAATCTGGGATCCGAGCTGCTGAACTGGTTCGTTGTTTTGTTCGGCTGGTGCCGACGGTGCCGGTGCATTAGTGACCGAATCGTTGGGCGTTGCGCTGGCAGCTACCGGCAGTTTGACGGTGAAGTTGAAGCTCTCTTCGATTGGGTGTCCATCTGAGGAGACCACGCGGTAAACAAGCTTGTACGTTCCCGAAGCAAGTTTTTTCTCCGGTACTACGGTGACGTTTTTGCCCTTGGTAGTCACTTCGCTGGCCAGCTTGGTGCCGTCTTCGGCGCTTAAGGCCACCACGGAAGTTTCTGCGCCAGCGAGCTGCTGTAGTTCACCGGAGAAATTCAATTCGATCTTCTCGGGAGATTTAGTCATCGTCGAGCCAGCGGCCGGGTCTGAGGAGATCAGCTCGTCATGTGCCGAAGCTGCACTGACGCTGGTAAAGACCGCGACGAGGGCTATCAAAATGGCCGCTGAAAGCCGGGTCAAGAGTGTGCGGGAGTGCTGTGGTGCAAAGGAGTTCAAAATATTCCTTCCAAATGATCATGTACCGGGGTGCACAATCGGAGTGTATTGAGTCGTTTTAAGCGAAAAGATTCAATACGTTGGAAGGTGGGCCTCTCCGGGCAGGGAGCCGGACGAACACCGAAAGGTGGTTTAACACCGGAGTGACGAAGTTTGCCGGGGCCTTCGGGAATTCCGGAACCATCCGTGTGGCAAGGACCAAGACGTGGCGCACAGCGCTCAATGACAGGCACGCCCATACGATGGATAGCAGCTGTTCGCCCAAACGCAGCACCAAGATGCTGGTTAGCGCTGCAAGTGCGTGTGCGTAGAGCATTGATTCTGATTGCACGGCACTGTAATGCGAGGCAATGTTCCCCACCAGCATGTCACCATGCTGATGTCCAGACGCTGATCCTTGAGTAGCCACGACATCCACACTGTGGTGTGTCATCACCGAAAGCCCTAGGTGATAAAGACCTTGGCTGATCAATACAACCAGACTGGTGCTGAGTAAAGAGAATTTTCTGCCAACCATAGCGGTGGCGATGACGGCAGAAACACAGGTAATCAAGACCATCACCACGAGCGAAGCCTGAGTCGGTGCGCTGTGCGCGTGTGCGGCGAATGCTGTCCAAGTGCATAGGCTTGCGGCTAGCCAACCACGCAGTACGCGGGTGGGGCCGAAGTCCTTGGACACGAAAATCTACCATTCAGTCGTTATTTTGCTACCTAAGCTTTGATTCTACGCTAGGTAGAAGATTGCCTCAACGCGCTACTGATTAGCTATGTCCTAAAACAACAAAAGCCCGATTCCCTTTCGAGAATCGGGCCCCTGCCAAATGTCTGGGGACTACTTCTTTGAAACAGCAGCCTTCAGCTTCGAACCAGCGGTCAGCTTGACCGAGTGGCCAGCTGGAATCTGGATAGCTTCGCCGGTCTGTGGGTTACGGCCGGTGCGTGCTGCACGATCGGTGCGCTCCACTGCCAACCAACCTGGGATCGAGACCTTCTCGCCCTGGGAAATCTGGTCAACGAAAACTTCGAACAGGGCGTCAAGCACACCGTTGACGGCAACCTGGGAGTTTTCGGTCTTAGCTGCTACTGCGGCAACAAGTTCGCTACGGTTCATAGCCAATGTGTGGTCCTCCTGGACTAGTGATCCATGACCCGACAGAGCCACGGACGCCGCGCGGTCGCACGGACTTACCAGTGAGAACATATCAAACCTTTGTCCGGAAAACGCGCGAAAACGTGCGAATTCCCGGGATTTTTTCAACATTTTGCAGTTCCACACGTTAGACGGTCGGTTTTTGGTGCTCAAGGGAGACAAATACTAAGAAATTGGTACTTAACGACAAAGACCCGTTACCGCGAACAGGATTCGGGTAACGGGTCTTTGCAACGCATAAATTGCGCTGTGGCTTTACTTCTTGGCTACAGCAGCCTTCAGCTTCGAACCAGCGGTCAACTTGACTGAGTGGCCAGCTGGAATCTGGATAGCTTCGCCGGTCTGTGGGTTACGGCCGGTGCGTGCTGCACGATCGGTGCGCTCCACTGCCAACCAACCTGGGATCGAGACCTTCTCGCCCTGGGAAATCTGGTCAACGAATACCTCGAAAACAGCATCCAGTACACCGTTGACGGCAACCTGGGAGTTTTCGGTCTTAGCTGCAACAGCGGCAACAAGTTCGCTACGGTTCATAGCCAATGTGTGGTCCTCCTGGACTAGTGATCCTCACCCCGTTCGGGATTTGGATGCCGCACGCTCGCACGGGCTTACTTGAGAGAACTTACCAGCATTTACCGACGATAAGCGCACAGTTCCGCGGTTTTTGAAGAAAATCAGCGATCTTTCGAGGTGTGAAAGTTCACGGTGGATCAAATTCTGAACGGATCTAGTCCATGATTTGCTTCAACAAAAACTTTCCATACAGGATCCATAAGTCGCTTCTGCCGAGTTATTTTTGCGGGCCTGGCTAGTACAGATTCACCTTTTGTAAGAAATTTTGGACCAATGTAGGTTCCCCTGGGGCTCTGCTCGACGCCACGGTTCAATGCCGCCTCCACAATGTTGACGGCGCCTTCGTGTTTGCCCTGCGCGAAACTCGCCTGAAGTTGCCCTTGAAAGCGCTTGAAGTAGGCCGGCTCGTTGATTCCCGCCACCTGTGTAGTAAGCCCCGAAATTGAATAACCAGGGTGTACCGCAATGGAACGTGCCGGCCAGGAAAGCTGCTTGAGCCGATGGTCTAAGGCCAAAGTGAAAGACTGTAGTGCCGCTTTAGACTGCGCGTAGGCACGGTAGGGATGATAGCTTCCGGTAAGCGCCAAATCTTCATGATTACTTTTCAGCATGTTCGTCGAGATGGACCCCAACCCAATAAATTTCAAGGGGCGCGTACGGAAAGTTTCGGCGAGTTCGCCGACCAACCGGGCGTGTCCGAGAAAATTTGTGGCCAGAGTCAGCTCATAACCTAGACTTCCGGCAGTTCGCGTTTCTGGGTTGCGAATAATCCCCGCATTAGCGATGAGGATATCTATCTCTCGGTGGCGCAGCACTTGGCCGAGCGCACTGGCAGATTCCAGCGAGGCCGAGTTAAAAGGTAAAAATTCGAGTTCTGCATTAGGCACTTTGTGCTTAATTGCCTGAATCGCGCGAGCTGCTTTCACCTCGTTACGGCAAGCAAGCACTACCTGGGCCCCACTTGCAGCCAGAGCAAGGCTGGTGAAAAAACCCAAACCAGCATTGGCGCCGGTGACGACCGCAGTTTTCCCCTCACCGAGTCCGGCCCATCTGGCGCGGTTGCTGTACACGTCAGGGTACGGGGATCCATAGCCTAAGCGGTCAAGGGCTCCAACACGGGCTTCAGTGTTCATAGCTCAACGCTACTATGCTCGGCCCGCGCAACGCGTGCACATTGGCTTTGAAGGGTAGTTCATCGCCTGTTGCCCAGATGGTTGTGCTGGTGCCAGTATGGAAGGGTGGAGAAGTTACCGGAGAACTCGGCCCATCAGGCAGCGCTGAAAGCTGCCAGGTATAAGTTAGCTGCCGAGCCCCAAACACCGGTCCCGGTGGACGAATATGCGCAGAAGACCGGTCGACCCAGCGTCGGCGGTCCGCCGCGCACACCGCTGCAGTTCCACGCACAGGACGAAGCTTGGGAAGTAGCCAATACTGTCTTAGATGAAGCCTTCGCCCGGGGAGACTTCGATAATCTTGCGCTGTCCGGTCAAAACATTGATCATCTTACGTCCACCGATGATCCGGACTGGTGGCTGAAATCAATGATGCGCCGCGAACAGCTCACCGGATTAGGTCCGCCGGCTTTGACCTTGCGGGTGGAAGATCAGCAACTTGAGCAGACATTGGATGCTTTACCCACGGCAGCGGCGGTCCGTGCACACCTGAGCGACTTCAACCAGCGTATTGTCGAGGCACGCCGTCAGCTGCTTGGCGGTCCCCCGGTCATCACCAAGCTGCGCAATATTGATGAGGAGCTGCAAGCGTGGCGCGAACGCCGCGGTACCCTGGTTCAGCTGTCTGTGGAGAGATCGGTGGAACCCAAGCGTCGCTGGTGGACCCGGAGAAAGTAGTTTCCGGCCGAGACGACGAATGCCGCCTCAATCCCCGAAGGGTTGAGACGGCGTTCGTACTATAAAGCTAAAGTCTGAAGACTTTGAGGCTTACCAGGAAGACTTGGTGATGCCCGGAAGCTCACCACGGTGTGCCATGTCGCGGAAGCGAACACGGGAGATACCGAACTTCTGGAAGGTACCGCGTGGGCGACCGTCGATCGAGTCGCGGTTGCGGACGCGGATCGGCGAAGCATCGCGTGGAAGCTTCTGCAGACCCAGGCGTGCAGCCTCGCGGGCTTCGTCGGTTGCGTTCGGGTCAACCAAGGTCTTCTTCAGTTCGAGGCGCTTTTCAGCGTAACGCTCGACGATGACCTTGCGCTGTTCGTTCTTTGCGATCTTGGACTTCTTGGCCATGTCTTAGCGCTCCTCTCGGAATTCAACGTGCTTACGGACAACAGGGTCGTATTTCTTCAGAACCATACGGTCTGGGTTGTTACGACGGTTCTTGCGGGTCACGTAAGTGAATCCGGTACCGGCGGTCGACTTCAGCTTGATGATAGGACGTACGTCCTTATCCTTCTTTGCCATATTAGAGCTTCACACCCTTCGCAAGTAGATCGGTCACAACAGCATCGATACCGCGAACATCAATGAGCTTGATGCCCTTAACCGAAAGGGTCAAGGTCACGTTGCGGCGCAGGGATGGAACCCAGTAGCGCTTCTTCTGGATGTTCGGATCGAATCGACGCTTGTTGCGACGGTGCGAGTGGGAGATGCTATGTCCGAAGGCCGGAGTAGTACCGGTTACCTGGCAAACAGCTGCCATGATCACTCCTTAGTTAGTTAGTAGTAAAATTCGGCGGTTCTCGCGCGCAGTGTCCTTACCGAAATAACGACACCACTTAGTGCGTTATGAGCCCCGCCAACCAGTGAAACACCGTTAATACTGCACACTAGGAAGGTAACCAGGCTGGGTGAGAACCAACCGAAGAGCCTTAAAGTATGTAAGTCGGTGAACTTCGTAACCGGTTGAGCAATTCCCCGTACTCAGGTGGTTACGATATTCGGTATTACGGGCTACGCGTACCCGCTGCTCCACCATCATGGCGGCACAACGAAACACGCGATTAACGCGTTATAAGAATATCTGGGATTGCTCAGAGAGCCAAATCGGCGGTCGGCTCGTCCAGAACCCAGTGATCCTCGTCTAAAACCTTAACGACCTTGCGAGAAATCCTCGCCAGATCCTTAATGTCCTTGTCATCTAAGGATTCAAGGAGAAGTGAGCGGACGGTTTTCACATGATGCGGCGCCATCTTGACCACCGCATCCCAACCCTGCTTCGTTAATGAGGCGATCTTCACACGCGCGTCTCCGGCGGACTGTGAGCGAATCACCCATCCCCGCTTCTCCAATTTCTTCACCACATGTGACAGCCGTGACAACGAAGCGCTGGTGCGCGCAGCAAGATCCGTCATGGTCAGTTCACGATCTGGCGCCTCAGAGAGCATAGCCAGCATGTGATAGTCGAAGAGTGTAATTCCTTCCAGACCTTGCAGGTCCGAGTCTAAAGCTGCAGGGAGCAAAGACATTACCGTGTTCAGTCCCAGCCAGGCCGTTCGTTCTTCGGCAGTTAGCCAGTCGACTTGTTCACTCATGTAATTTCACACCATTCTTCGCTACCGCACTGGCAGTAAGTCGCATTTCCTCGTGGGAATACTCTAATCGCTAGAATGCTACCTTGTCGCGCGGTAAATTTCTCGGCTCAAACCCATTAACTATGCGGAGTTGGGTAATTTACGCACTAGGTCCCGTGGTGGTAGCCCCACAGGGCTCCCTATCAGTAAAAGGATCCTGAGCCACCGGCAGCTGATCTCCTTGTCCTCATTGAGAGATTCGTCCACTTGACTGTCTTCCGCCAGAAACGGGAACACCAGATAAGCCCCTGACACAAGAAAAGGCCCGCCGGCCCGAGTAACTCAGTGGGCCAGCGGATCTTGTCCTGTCATGAACGGGTGTTATCCCTGAGCTAATCGCTTGCGCCGTCGGTAGGCCATCACCTGTCCGGCAATAACTACCAGCAAGGCAACGATGAACATTGCCGAACCAATGACGTTTGCTTGGGCCGGGATACCGCGGGTCGCGGCTACGTAGATGAACTTCGGGAAGGTTTGGAAGGTGCCGGAGTTGAAGTTAGTAATGATGAAGTCATCAAAACTCATAGCGAATGACAGCAATGCGGCCGCCACAATCCCAGGCACTAGCAAGGGGAAGGTAATCTTCCAGAATGCCGCTCGCGGAGTGGAATATAGGTCGGCCGCAGCCTCTTCTAATCGTGGGTCAAGTGACGAAACACGTGCTCGCACGGTCACAATCACAAAGGACATACAGAACACGATATGCGCGATCACAATCGTGGTGTACCCTAGTTCCCACCCCAAATTCAGGAACTGAGCCAGTAGCGAGGCTCCAAGTACCACCTCGGGGGTGGCGAGCGGAAGAATAATGAGAACGTCGGTCAGCTTACGAAAACGGAATTTGTACCGCACCAACCCGATGGCAATGCAGGTGCCTAAGGCAGTAGACACGATTGTCGCCACCACACCCACCTGCAAGGAATTGACCAAAGACTCGCAGACGGCCGGCGCACCGCAGGGGTTCTGCCAATTGTCGAGAGTGAATCCGCGCCATTCGAGGTTTGTGCGTCCGGCGTCGTTGAAGGAGAACACGAAGATATATGCGATGGGTACCAGCAGGTAGACGAAGGCCAGTCCACCGATGGCAGGAATGATCCAGCGCCCTATTTTTTGTTTCATCATTGGCTCCTACATCAATTCCTTGGTACCGAAACGCCTGATATAGAGGGTGACGAGTATCAGGATGGACAGCATCAAAACGAAACTCAGCGCCGCGGCGCCCGGATAGTCGATGACCTTGAAGAATCTTGAATCGATCACCTGCCCGATCATTGTCGTGTTTCGGTTGTTGCCCAACAGCGCGGCGTTCACGTAGTCACCGGCCGCCGGAATGAAAGTCAGCAACGTCCCGGCGAAAACTCCGGGAGCAGACAGTGGGAGGGTCACTTTGAAAAATGACGTCATCGGGCTGGCATAAAGATCCCCCGAGGCTTCTAAGAGCCTGGTGTCTAAACGGCCGAGGTTCGCGTAAATCGGCAGCACCATAAAGGGAAGGAAATTATACGTCAGGCCCGCTACCACCGCGAAGGGGGTTGCCGTCAGATGTCCGTCGACGGGAAGCACAGCAATTAGCTTTAGGGTCTGCGCCACCCATCCTTCATCGGCAAGTATTTGCTTCCACGCTTGGGTGCGCAGAATGAAGCTAGAGAAGAATGGTGCGATTAGCAGCACCAGCAAAATGCCTTGAAGCAAGCCATGCTGGCGTAAACGTACCGCGACCAGATAAGCCATGGGGTAGCCAATAAGTAAGGCCAGCACCGTGGCAATCAGCGCGAAGCCAAAGGAACGAACCAGCTCGGACCAGTATGCACTCAGCACCGTGACGTAGTTGCCAAATTCCAGGGCAGGAACAAATTCGCCAATCTCCGCGCCTTCGGGTCTGGCGTACAAGGACATCGACAACAGCACGATCACCGGAAGGGCAAAGAACAGGAAGAGGACCAGCATCCCCGGGACCACGAGGTACACCCCGGTGCGTCCCTTGCGTCGTTCTGCCTTGATTTCTTCCGCGCTACGTAGATCGGCGATTTTCCCCTTTTTGGTCATCATCATTTTGCTCATGTCTGATCCACCCCGGCATCAACTACCTCGTCACCGGCAAGCCCAAAGGAGTGAGCACTTTCCCAAGACAGGTACACCGTATCCCCCATTTGGGCAGGTTGCTGCCCACGGTTCTGCGAGAAGGTTCCGATCCGCCCAATGCCCGGCACCTCGATCAGGTACTCGGTAGTGGTACCGGTAAACGACACATCAATGACCTGACCGCTCAACTCGTTGTATCCCGTTGATTCTTGGGGAGCCCCACGATGCAGGTGAAGTTTTTCCGGTCGCACACCAATGACGATGTCGCCTTCATGTTGCACTGCCCGTTCGACGGGAATCAATACTCTGCAGCCGGCGGTTTGCGCTTCGATGAGTCCTTCTTGCTGACCCACAACATGAGCGCGCATAAGATTCGATTTGCCTAAGAAGTTGGCCACAAAGGCGGTCTTCGGCAACTCGTACAGATCACGCGGCGCACCCATCTGTTCGATGCGTCCTTCATTCATCACCGCAACAACATCAGCCATGGTCATGGCTTCTTCTTGGTCGTGAGTGACGTGGATAAAGGTCAACCCGACCTCGGTTTGAATCGCTTTGAGTTCAAATTGCATCTGCCGGCGCAACTTCATATCCAATGCACCGAGAGGCTCGTCAAGCAACAGCACCTGAGGACGGTTAACTAGCGCCCTGGCCAATGCGACACGCTGTTGTTGACCGCCTGAAAGCTGCTCGGGACGCCGGTTAGCGAGGTGATCAAGCTCCACCATTTTCAGGCCTTCCCGGGCCTTTTCCATAGCTTGCTTGTCTTTTTTCCGCTTGAGTCCAAAGGCCACATTTTCCAGCACTGTCATATGCGGGAACAGAGCGTAGGACTGAAAGACGGTATTCACTTCACGCTGATGGCTGGGCAGCGAAGTGACGTTCTTGCCACCGATGAGAATTTCGCCTTCGCTGGGCGCATCCAATCCGGCGATCATTCGCAGGGTGGTCGATTTACCACAACCCGACGGTCCCAATAAGGCAAAAAAAGTTCCCGAAGGGACGGTGAGGTCAAGGTCTTTCACTGCAACGAACTCAGCAAAGCGCTTGGTAATGCCCTTAAGTTCTAGGTCCGCACCTTCGCTGCGTGGCGGGACCGTGGGTTTCCGGGATGTTTCTGCGGTGTTGGCACTCATCACGTTCTATACCCCAATTACTTCTTGGAACTGGTTTTGGAAGTCGTTTTCTTCCTCCACGCTCAGTTCTCGTTCGGTGCTTGCATTGTTCAAGAATTCTGCGGTAGGGAAGATCAGCGGATCATCAACTAGGTCCGGGTCAATTTTTTCCATCTCTTGCTGTGCGCCTACCACCGGGCACAGATAGTTCACGTAGGCAGCGACTTCTGCGGCCACATCAGGCTGGTAATAGAAATCCATCAGCTTCTCCGCGTTTTTCTTATGCGTTGCTCCAATGGGAACAGTGAAGTTATCTGACCAAATCAATCCACCGCGCTCAGGCATGATGAACTCCCACTTATTGCCCTCTTCATAGTTCAGCTGCGTGATGTCCCCCGAGTAGGCAATTCCTGCTAGCGCATCGCCGGAAATAAGATCCTGCTTATACGAATTGCCCTTGACCTGCCTGATCTGGCCATTCTGAATATTCTTATCGAGTACTTCTAAAGCTCCCGCAAATTCGTCCTGCCCCCACTGGCCGGCGATATCTATGCCTTGATCAAGCAAGAGGATCGGAATCGTGTCACGCATTTCATCCAGAAGCGTCACCCGCCCCTTAAGCTCTGGGCTCCAGAGGTCTTCGACGTTGCGCAGTCCTTTGGGGAATGCTTCCTTGTTCCACACCAACCCGGTGTAACCCGATTGCCAGGTCAGCGACTTCGTACGCCCTGGATCAAAGCGCACATCTTTTAACTCGGGGAGCAGATTTTTGATATTTAGAATATTTGCGTGGTCTAGTTCTTGTGCGTATCCCAGACGCATCACACGCTCGGTCATCCAGTCGGTCAGCACGATCAGGTCCTGACCGATATCTTGTCCGGCCGCCAGTTGAGATTGCACCTTGCCGTAATAAGAATCATTGGAGTCGATGTCTTCGACGTACTTCACGTCCAAGCCAGAGGACTTCTTGAATTGCTGCAAGGTTGGGTAGTTTTTTGCCTTGTCGTCATAGTCCAAATACAGGGTCCAGTTGGCCCAACGGACAAGTTTTTCGGTGTCAGAAAGATCCGCCGCGGGAGCTAATGAAGCCGCGGAGGAACTACTTGCGCCCTTAGTGCCGCACGCAGTGAGTAATCCAGCTAGTGCGAGGCCAGCAGCGCCAGCGAGTACCCCGCGCCGGCTCGCCTGAGCTTGCCCAATGGCTTGGGAGAGTTTCATCCGTTGTTCGTTCAGCGCACGTTGACGTGACATATATTCTTAGGCTCCAATCGCGCTTTGGAATTCGCTGCCGAGGGTAGTTTCTTCGTCCGCGTCCAAGGCTCGGAAGACATGTGCATGACTGAGGTCTTCTTCGGTTGGGAAAATTAGTGGGTTATCCATCAGGCTCGGATCAATTTTTTCCATCTCTTCTTTGGCTCCGGTGACGGGACAAATGAAGTTCACATAGGCGGCTACCTCGGCAGCTACCTTCGGTTCATAGTAAAAATTCATCAGCTTCTCGGCGTTAGCTTTACGTGGCGATGCGATAGGAACCATCAAGTTATCGCTCCACAGCGTGCCGCCAGCCTCGGGAATGGCAAATTCCCATTGGTCATCATTTTCAAAATTCATCTGCACTATGTCGCCGGACCAGACAATGCCTGCGATGGCATCGCCAGAGATGAAATCTGACTTGTATGAGTTCCCCTTGACCTGGCGGATCTGTCCATTTCCAATGTTCTTGCGTAGGTCGTCAAGGGCGGTACCGAATTCGTTTTCGCCCCACTGGCCGGTGATATCTACCCCATGGTCAAGCATCAGCAACCCCATGGTGTCGCGCATTTCGTCAAGCACGGTGACCCGCCCCTTGAGTGCTGGGTCCCAGAGGTCTGAAACATTTTTCAGCCCCTTAGGGAACTTCTTTTTGTTCCAGGCGATTCCGGCGTAGCCGGTCTGCCAGGTGAGCGAGTTCTTGCGGCCCGGATCGAAATCGACGTTTTTCAGATCAGGCAGAAGATTTGCGAGATTCGGGATGTTTGCGTGGTCAAGTTCTTGGGTGTAGCCCTGACGAATGATGCGCCCGGCCATCCAGTCGGTGAGTGTAATGAGGTCCTGGCCAATATCTTGACCGGCCTTGAGCTGTCCTTGGACTTTGCCGTAGTAGGTGTCGTTGCCATCAATGTCTTCAACGTAATTAACGCTGATACCCGTCTTCTCTTTGAACTGGTCAAGAGTCGGATAACTCTTGCTCTTCTCGTCATAGTCAAGGTAGAGCGTCCAGTTCGCCCAGTTCACCGTTGGATCGGTATCGGATATATCTTTGACGCTGACCGCTGACGCTGAGCTCCCACTACTTTTGCCGCCGGTTCCGCAGGCGGCCAACAGCCCACCCAAACCCAGAGCGCCAGCTGCCCCCAAGACTCCGCGGCGTGTCATTGAGCGCTGGCTCATCGCTTGAACCAGCGCGCGGATCTGTGGATCTTCAGGTAGTTGTCGTCGCTGGGGAGACATGATTCCGTCCTAACATTGAGGGCTCAAACAGTTTGGCGGGTGTGACGCGCCACACATGATATCAATGACGTTCATAATGTCAGCTCTTCGCCAGCGAAACAAGAGATTCACGCAAGTATCGATGTTAAATCTGCGTTTCTAATGCTGGAAACAATAAAAATTGCCCCTTTCGCAACTGGATCAGTAGATGTATGGTCGGTGCTATACCCAAAACGCCGGCAGTTTTTGGGTGGCGACTACGCATCGAAAGACCCGGGAGGTCGATAACGAATGACCATGCCACCGCATAACCACGTAGCGGCGACCATCGATGAAATTTCTAAAGAAATCATCGAGCAACTGCAGGAGGATGGGCGACGTTCCTATGCAGCCATCGGCAAAGCAGTGGGTCTCAGCGAGGCCGCGGTTCGTCAGCGCGTGCAGAAATTGGTGGACAGTCGAGCCATGCAGATTGTTGCGGTGACCAATCCATTGGAGCTGGGATTCACCCGGCAGGCAATGATCGGAATTATCGCTTCAAGTGACATCAACGCCACGGCAGATCGAATTGCAGAAGTACCCGAGGTGGACTACTGCGTAGTGACCGCGGGAAGCGCCGACATCCTGGCCGAAGTAATTTGCACCAGCGACGAGGACCTCTTACGAGTTATCAGTAAAATTCGCGGCACCGATGGCGTTGTCAGCACTAATACATACACGTATCTTTCACTGAAAAAACAGGAATACAACTGGGGAACACGATGAGTAAAACTCCACGCGGTACCGATCGACAGCAAGCTGCCCGCGACCATTTGTGGATGCATATGGCACGCCACTCAGGTCTTCACGATGGTGGGACCGTACCAATTATTTCCCGCGGTAGCGGGCATAAGATCTATGACGATCAAGGCAAAGAATATATCGATGGGCTCTCCGGGCTCTTTGTTGTTAACGCCGGGCACGGGCGTGCGGAACTCGCCGAAGCGGCAGCAAAACAGGCAGAAAAATTGGCTTTCATGCCGCTGTGGTCTTACGCCCACGAACCGGCAATTGATCTCGCCGAACGCCTAGCGCACTATGCTCCGGGAGATCTAAACCGAGTCTTCTTCACCACTGGTGGCGGCGAAGCCGTTGAATCAGCTTTCAAACTGGCCAAACAGCATTTCAAGATGAAGGGTTTCCCGGGAAAAACGAAAGTTATTTCCAGGGCTTTGGCCTACCACGGCACCCCGCAGGGCGCTCTGGCGATTACTTCCCTGCCGGATATGAAGACTCCCTTTGAGCCTCTGGTTCCGGGAACCTTTAGAGTGCCAAACACTAACTTTTACCGGGCCCCAGAAATGTTTGCCGACAACGAGAAAGACTTCGGACTTTGGGCTGCGGAGCGAATTCGTGAGGCCATTGAATTTGAAGGCGCCGATACCGTCGCCGCGGTGTTCCTGGAACCTGTTCAGAATTCTGGTGGCTGCTTCCCACCGCCTCCTGGCTATTTTGATCGCGTCCGCGAGATCTGTGATGAGTACGATGTCCTGCTCGTTTCCGATGAGACTATTTGCGCCTTTGGCCGCATCGGTTCAATGTTCGCCTGCAATGACTTCGGTTACGTCCCGGATATCATCACCTCGGCCAAGGCACTGACCAGTGGATACGTTCCATTAGGTGTCATGGTGGTTTCAGACAAACTCTTTGAGCCGTTCACCAAGGGCGACACCACTTTTTACCATGGTTATACCTTCGGTGGTCATCCGGTGGCTGCGGCTGTGGCGATGGCGAATCTTGATATTTTTGAGCGCGAGGGGCTCAACGATAACGTCAAGAACAATGCCGATAACTTCAAAACGACGCTAGATAAGCTCAAGGATCTCGATATCGTGGGCGACGTGCGCGGGGCCGGCTACTTCTACGGAATTGAACTGGTCAAGGACAAGAAAACCAAAGAAACCTTTAACGATGATGAATCCGAAAGGTTGCTACGTCAGTACCTCTCCCCTGCACTATGGGAAGCCGGGCTATATTGCCGCGCAGATGATCGCGGTGATCCGGTGATTCAGCTGGCTCCACCACTGACCATCGCGCAACCAGAATTTGATCAGATCGAATCGATCCTGCGCTCGGTTCTTAAAGAAGCGGCAAATAAGATCTAGCGAACTATCAGATATTTTCAAACAACAAAGCTGCCGGTCGACTCCCCGCAGGGAGTCGACCGCCAGCTTTGTTTTTCTGGGGTGATTTAGCGCTGCAGTGCCGTTCGAGCCGAGGCCAGGCGATTCAGCGCCAACGCTCCGATCAACAGGCCGAAGTCACGCAATGCGACGTCAAAGTAGCCAGGAAGTATCAGCAAGTTCACGATGATCCCCAACAACCAGAGGCTCACCACCACCGAACCGATCTTCGGTCGCAACGCCACCAAGATACCGGCCGCGATTTCGACAACGCCTACAGCGTACATAAACAATTCCGGCGACACCGGGATGATGTCAGTTGCCAGCGGCGCGAGGTAATGGGTCCAATCGGTGAGCAAGTTGAAAAACTTGTCCAGCCCAAACAAGATCGGCGCCACCGTGAAGATGGTTCGCAACAACAAGAATGCTTGGTGCTCCAAAGCCTGGGACCGCAACTCAGAGGATCTAGCTGTTATTGAAGACATGCTGACCCCTCCTTTCTAAAAGTAGTAATCATAACTTTAGAACTAGCGAGCTTCTAAGTCAACAAATCACAACTTTAGATTTAGACTGTTTTTATGCAACTCTTTTCTCGTAAACGCTCGGTCCACGCCGTCTCGGCCTTGGCCGATCCTCTGCGGGCAAAAATCTATGAATATCTGCGCCGAACCACCGAGCCTGCCAGCCGTGATGCGGTCGCTCAGGCGTTGGATCTGCCCAGAAATACCGTGTCCTTCCAGCTCGAACGGTTAGCGAAGGAAGGCCTACTGACCTATGAATTCAGAAAACTCGGTGAGTCTAGCGGCCCCGGCTCCGGCCGGCCTTCAAAACTGTATTCGCTGGTTACCCAGGAAATTGAAGCCAGCGTCCCGCACCGCGAATACACATTGGCGGCCCACATCATGGCCCAAGCCATCGAACGCGCCACTCGAGAGCAACGTCCGGTCAATGAATTGCTCGCCGAGGTATCCCGCGAGTCAGGCCAAGCCTTAGCAACGTCCGGTGAGACTCTGGACCAGATGCTCGCTAAAGGCGGATATCTCCCCGAGACTGATGAGGCAGGCTCAATTCATCTGACCGATTGCCCTTTTCATCAGTTATCCGCACAATTCAGGGACACCGTGTGCATGATGAACCGAGAACTTCTGGGAGCTGTCGTAGAAACCAGTGACGCCCCGTATCGCTCCTGTCCGGTAACGCCCAAAACCGGGCACTGCTGTGTGCGCTTGGATCCCACATCCAATAAATAGCCGCCAAAAAGTACTTACCGCGCATTGAAACGAACAAAGTCCTCGAGGCTGCTGTTGCACATGCAACACGTGGCAGGGGTTTCCTTCTTCTCTATCCTCTCGGCAGAATCAGGGCTAGGCTTGGGCCACCAGTGGTCAGGCGAGCATGCCACCAGGGCAACAACGCCTGGAGTGCAAAGGATCTGCCATGAGCCCGAACCCGGAACCCGTTAGTACCAATGTTGATGCGGCCAGCGCCCGAAAAATTGCCGAGGCCTCCCGTGAACAGACGTGGGAACGTCCAAGTTTCGCCAAAGGTATCTACATGGGCGACGTAGATTTTTCGCTGATCACCCCCATGCCAGTTCAAGATGCGCAATCTGCCGCACGTGGTGAAAAATTCCTTGCGCAGCTAATCCCTGTCCTCGACGGGTTCGACGCATCGCGCATTGAACAAGAAGCGCGTATCCCCGGGGAATACATCAAAGCGCTACGCGAGGTGGGCGCCTTTGGAATGAAGATCCCCGAAGAATACGGTGGCTTGGAACTGAGTCTGCTTGATTACGGGAGGGCTCTCATGCGAGTCGGCTCGGTCTGCCCTGCCCTTGGTGCATTGCTTTCGGCCCACCAATCGATCGGCGTACCCGAACCGGTCAAAAGCTTTGGAACGGCAGAACAAAAATGCACCTATCTTCCGCGTTGTGCGGCTGGCGAGATCAGTGCATTCCTGCTCACCGAAAATGATGTTGGCTCTGATCCGGCCCGGCTAGGCACCTACGCCACGCTCAGCGAGGACGGAACCCACTACATTGTCGAAGGATCAAAACTCTGGACCACCAATGGTGTAGTCGCCGATTTACTCGTCGTTATGGCGCTGGTCAAACCACATGAGGCTCAAGGCGCCGAACCTGCAGGCAAGGGCGGGATTACCGCCTTTATCGTGGAAGCAAACAGCGCCGGCATCACCGTAGAAAATCGCAACGCATTTATGGGACTGCGTGGAATCGAAAACGGTGTGACACGGTTCTCCGCGGTGCGTGTTCCGGTGGAAAATCGTCTGAGCCGTGAGGGTTCCGGGCTGAAAATTGCGCTGAGCACATTAAATACCGGTCGGTTGTCCATTCCTGCCATGTGCGCAGGAGCAGGAAAATGGTCCACCAAAATTGCCCGTGAATGGTCAGCAGCCCGAGTGCAATGGGGCCTGCCCGTAGGTAAGCACCAAGCAGTTGCCGCCAAGCTCTCCTACATGGCAGCGAGCACCTACGCTCTGGAAGCGGTCTTCGAGCTGAGCGCGAGCCTGGCAGATGCAGGCATGAAAGATGTCCGAATCGAAGCGGCCCTCGCAAAGCTCTACAGTTCCGAGGTCTCCTGCAAAATTGTTGATGAGCTAATTCAGATTCGTGGCGGCCGGGGCTACGAAACGGCTGCCTCCCAAGCCGCCCGGGGAGAACGTGCGGTGCCCGCCGAACAGCTACTTCGCGATTTACGCATTAACCGCATCTTCGAAGGTTCCACCGAAATCATGCATCTACTGATTGCCCGTGAAGCGGTGGACGCACACTTGCAAGCAGCTGGAGCGCTGGCGCAGGCAGGCTCCAGTCTGGAGGATAAAGCCCGAGCCGCCGTTGATGCGTCCGGCTTCTACGCCCGCTGGTTACCCAAACTTATGGTCGGAGCCGGGACCGTGCCAGGGTCCTTTTCGGAGCAGGGCCCGCTGGCCAAGCACCTGCGCTTTATTGAACGAAGCTCTAGACGTTTGGCGCGTCAAACTTTTGCAGGGATGGCGCGCTGGCAAGCAGGCATGGATAAACAGCAAGTCTTCCTCGGCCACATCGTTGATATCGGTGCCGAACTTTTTGCGATGGCAGCAACAATCACTAAGACTCTGTCCTTGCATGATGCTGGAGCATCCGAAAGATTCTCCGCAGAGACGCTCGCACAGGCATTTTGCGACCAAGCAACCAAACGATGCGAAGAACATTTTAGGCACTTATGGAACAACACCACCCACCGTGATGAACAAATTGCGTCCAAACTCTTGAACGGAGATTTTGAATGGCTCGAAGACGGCGTGCGCGATGTTTCCGAAAATACCGGTCCATGGATCGCCGAGTGGTCAGCCCAGAGCATGCCCGATGCACGTCAACCATATGGCACCGAAGGATGACTCCGGAGCTGAGATTAGCTTTAGAAGAATCTGTTGCATGCTGGGGTGATGCTCAGCAAAACTAGGCTGCCTAACTCAGCGTTCCGCCCATGCGTCATGCGCCGAAAATTCAGCGCACAATAGGTCGTCGCGTCCTAGTTGAGTACCTGCGTCAGACTAGTTTTGCTGTTATCCATGCATTCGATACCAAAGCAACGCAACTTGCAGGCTCGCCCTGGATTCCGCAGTTCCCAGCGAAACACCAAGCTTGTCTTCCAGTTTCGCCAGTCGGGCGTAAAGCGTGGGACGAGATAGGTAGCTTTCCTTAGCTAGGCTGCTCTTATTTCCCCCATGGTTGAGAAACAGCTCCAGCAGTTCAAGCCCATCTGGGTCCACGGGGGAAAGCAATCCGGATAGTTCGGTAAGCGCAAAGCTTCGCATTCGTGCATCCTGCCCCATGGCAGAAAGCACCCCGCGCAGACGCAGATCCGCAAAACGATAATAGGGACGGGCCCGGGTAGGAAGGTTAGGGACAATCTCGGCCACGTGTGCGGCCTCTTCCAACCGGCGAGCGCTGGCGCCAATGCTGATCTCCTCCGCTGCAACTCCGATGGCAATGTGCGTTGTGAGCATTTCGGTGAGTTGGCGGGTAAACCGCTGCAAGGCGTTGGCTACCAGTTGTTTGGCGGATACCGGCACAATAACTGCAAGGCACCCTGAGCGCAGTGAGCCTGCAAGCACTCCTACTCGCATGTTTTCTGCCACTTGGTCAATCACTTCCAACACTTCTCGTTCGCGAAGCTGCAGGTCTGTGGGGCTGTAATTCTCCGCTTCGGCCAGGGCGATGACTAGCGGTACGTAGTGCGATCCGCTCTCGAGGCCTAGAGATTGGGCGCGGACAGTGACTTCCTTGTCCGTATATGAATGATGCTGCTGCAGCTCATGCATCATGGAGGTGCGTGCTTGATAGAGCAATTCACGTTGGTCACGCCCGGAGAGCCTGGCGATAGTTAAGGTCTGGCCGGCACGTTCAAGAACCAATGCCGCGTTATGTTCATCGTCTAGTTCGTCCGGGACGACTAACCGGCCCCAACGGTTACGCACCGCGCCTACTGGGGTTTGCAGCCAGTTTTCGGTGCCGTGTCCACGCCCGGTTTGCTCCGCGTACCCCACAAATTTTGAGCGGTTCATCCAATGTGCCAGCACCGACTCGGCGCCGTATCCGGCTCCGGCGTGAGCCAGCACGTGGTGGCGTACGTCTTCGAGGACTACCGGAGCGCCAAGCAGCTCGGAGGTGCGTTCCACGATCCGTTGTTCATCAGCTTCGTTCAGCGAGAGTTCGGTGTAGATTTCGTGGACGTTGCGGGAGAACTGCACGGCAGCCAGTTGTTCGGAAACAAGCCGTTCGTGGATGACCTCGGTGATCTGCACAAAACGTACTTTTTTCCGCAGGTGGATCACCGGTAGTTCCAGACCCTGTGCGGCGTCAGCTAAGTGTTTTGCCACCTGCGGGTCCACGTGGCCCGGGTCAACTAGAAGTTCAACGATCACTCCGGCGGCACCAGCGTGGGCTAGTTGGTTCATGAATGAGCGCAAGCGTTCCACCGTTGGTTCCACATTGCGTAAGGTCGTCAGCACCACCTCGCGCCCAAAGAGCAGATCAACGTTGTCTGCCGATTCGGTGACATGGACCCAACGCAGGTTCACATCCAGGTTTTTCGCCCCCGAGAGAATCAGCGGATCCGCGTCTTGAACTACCGGCAAAGCCAAGACATCACCCATGGTCAAAGACCTCGCGGTTCTTGTACTCATCATGCACACCTTTACAAAGCGTAAGTGTTACCTACTAAATCATGACACATTGCATGTGTCGCCAGTCATATTGGTGACGCAAGATGGAGTCAGATATCAATTCACGCTTTGAAGGGAAGATCCATGACGACTACTGTCACCGAAACTCTGCAGCACTGGGTTAACAACGCTCCATTCACCGGTGAGGGCGATACCCGCACCGCTAAGGTCTACAATCCAGCCACCGGTGAAGTAGCGCGCGAAGTAGCCCTCGCTTCCAAGAAAACTACCGAGGCAGCAATCGCCTCCGCCCGCGAAGCATTCCCGAAGTGGCGTGACACCTCGCTGGCTCGCCGCACCGCCATCATGTTCAACTACCGTCAGCTGCTTGCCGAACGCAAGGGTGAACTGGCCGCCATCATCACCGCCGAACACGGCAAGGTATTGGACGACGCCTTGGGCGAAATTGCCCGTGGCATGGAAATTGTCGAGCTATGCTGCAATGCCCCTTACCTGCTCAAGGGCGAATACTCCGAGAACGCTTCCACCGGTGTGGATGTCCAGTCCCTGCGTCAGCCGGTCGGTGTCTCCGCCATCATCTCTCCATTCAACTTCCCGGCAATGGTTCCCCTCTGGTTCTTCCCGGTAGCCATCGCCTCGGGTAACACCGTTGTGCTCAAGCCTTCGGAAAAGGATCCTACGGCTGCACAGTGGATGGCAGAGCTCTTCGCCGAAGCCGGTCTGCCCGAAGGTGTGCTCAATGTTGTACATGGTGATAAGGAATCAGTGGATACCCTGTTGACCGACCCACGAGTGGATACCGTATCCTTCGTTGGGTCCACCCCCATCGCGCAGTACGTGTACTCCACAGGTACCGCCCATGGCAAGCGTGTTCAGGCGTTCGGCGGAGCAAAAAACCACATGCTCGTATTGCCAGATGCAGATCTAGAACTCGCGGCAGATATGGCGGTGAACGCCGGATTCGGCGCCGCCGGTGAGCGTTGCATGGCGATCTCCGTAGTGGTTGCGCTCGAGACCATTGCCGATGAACTAGTCGCTAAGATTGCCGAACGTGCTAAGAAGCTGCGCGTAGGCGATGGAACTCGTGGTTGCGATATGGGCCCACTGATCACCGGCGAACACCGTGACAAGGTCGCCGGATACATCGAGCAAGGCATTAGCTCCGGCGCGGAGCTGGTAGTAGATGGCCGCACCGGAGCGCTGGATGCCGACGGAAATGGGTTCTTCTTGCACCCAACCCTGTTCGACAAAGTCGGTACCGATATGTCCATCTACACCGATGAAATCTTCGGCCCCGTCCTGTCGGTAGTTCGGGTCGATACCTTCAACGAAGGAATCGACCTGATCAACGCCTCGAAGTACGGCAACGGCACCGCGATCTTCACCAACGACGGTGGCGCCGCCCGGCGTTTTGAGAACGAAATCCAGGTGGGCATGGTCGGCGTGAACGTGCCGATTCCGGTACCGGTGGGCTACCACTCCTTCGGTGGGTGGAAAGCCTCGTTGTTCGGTGATCAGCATGCTTACGGTCCGGAGGGCTTCAAGTTCTTCACCCGCAACAAGGTCGTCACCAAGCGTTGGCTTGATCCAAGCCACGGCGGCATCAACCTCGGCTTCCCGCAGAACGACTAGTCTGCATCCCCTTCTCAGTGGTTCCAGTAGAAAGAACTAGATTCATGACCGAGCAGCTCACCACCGAAATTTCGGCGGAAGAGATTGAGGCAGGCAAGCGCGCCTACCAGCTGGATCGCGACCACGTATTTCATTCGTGGCAGGCCCAGGGGCCATTCGCTCCGATGACCATCCTGAAAACTCAGGACTCTTATGTCTGGGATGGCGAAGGGCGCCAACTGATTGATATTTCCAGTCAGCTAGTGAACACAAATATTGGCCACCAGCACCCCAAGGTCATCGCAGCGATTCAGGAGCAGGCGGGCAAGATTGCCACCATTGCCCCGCAGCATGTTAATGACGCACGTTCCGAGGCGGCCCGGCTCATCGCCGAACGGACCCCGGGGGATTTGAACCGGATCTTCTTTACCAACGGTGGTGCCGATGCGGTGGAACACGCGATTCGTATGGCACGGCTGCATACCGGGAAACACAAGGTACTTTCCGCCTACCGTTCCTATCACGGCGGCACTCACCTCGCGGTGAACGTGACCGGAGATCCACGTCGTCATGCCTCGGATCACGCAACCGACGGGGTGGTGCACTTCTTCCCTGCTTATCCTTACCGTTCCTACTTTGGATCAACCACCGAAGCCGAGGAAACCGAGCGGGCGCTGAAGCATTTGGAGGACACCATCATCTTGGAAGGTGCCTCGACTATCGGCGCGCTAATCCTCGAATCGATTCCAGGCACCGCCGGAATATACCTGCCACCGGCAGGTTACTTAGCGGGAGTGCGGGAGTTGACCCGTAAATACGGGATCGTTTACATCGCCGATGAGGTCATGGCAGGCTTCGGCCGTTCCGGGGAATGGTTCGCGGTCAATCACTGGGATGTCACCCCAGATCTGTTGACCTTCGCCAAGGGAGTGAACTCCGGCTATGTTCCACTCGGTGGTGTGGCAATCAGCGAGGCAATCTATGAGACCTTCCGCGAACGGCAGTACCCCGGAGGCCTGACATATTCCGGGCACCCACTGGCATGCGCTGCGGCGGTGGCAACCATCACCGCCATGGAAGACGAAAATATGATCGCCAATGCGAAGCGCCTCGGCGAGGAAATTATCGGTCCCCGTCTGGAACGTTTCTACGCCAACCATCCGTCGGTTGGCGAGGTGCGTGGCACCGGAGTGTTCTGGGCCATTGAGCTGGTGAAGAATCGTGAAACTCGTGAGCCCTTAGCGGCCTACGGCGGCTCATCAGCTGAAATGAATGAGGTCATCGCGGCGGCCAAGTCCGCCGGTCTGTTGCCGTTCGCAAACTTCAACAGACTGCATGTGGTTCCGGCCATGAACATTCCGGACGAGGTTCTTATCGAGGCACTAGATCGCCTGGAGCAGGCACTGGTTGTCGCGGACACGTTCGTGACCGCCTGACGATGAGCAATCTAAGGCCCGGAGGAAGCACATATGGTGTTTCCTCCGGGCCTTTTTTAGCATTTTTCTTCCCTACTAAGACCAGGACGTCAAAGTGATCCCCACAGAACTCAACGAGTCCACCGCATTGCTGCTGAACGCACATCCACAAGCTTCTACAGATCAGCAAGCCTGCCAGCAGGCAAGCATTGACCGTTCCGGTTTTGTCCCGGACAGCTTTGCCGACGGGGTGATCTTTGCCCAAAACATCGATGATGTGGTGTTGGCGATGAGTCTGGCCCATCAGCACGGGGTGAAGATCGTTCCGCGTGGAGCTGGCACCGGTCTGGCCGCAGGATCCTGTGCACAAGCAGGCGAGGTGGTGCTCGATCTGTCGCGGATGAACCAGATCTTAGCCATTGATCCCGTAGAGCAGCTTGCCGTAGTCCAGCCAGGAGTGCTCAATGCTGAGGTAAATCGGGCGGCCGGGGAACATGAACTGTTCTACGCGCCAGACCCAGCAAGTACCGCAATCTGCTCCATTGGCGGGAATATTGCCACCAACGCGGGCGGCATGTGGTGCGCCAAGTATGGAGTGACCCGCGAGTCCGTACTTAGCCTGTTGGTGGTGTTGCCAGATGGCCAGCTATTGCGCACCGGACGTCGCACCATCAAGGGCGCAGCCGGGTATGACATGAATGCCTTGCTCATTGGTTCCGAGGGCACCTTAGGCATCGTGGTGGAAGCGGTACTCCGCTTGCGTCCCAAACCACGGTTCACCTCCACCTTGGCCGCCTACTTCGCCGATGAAAATACCGCCGCGCAGGCCGCCTCGGCGGTCATCGCTGCCCGTCTGCAACCCTCGGTACTCGAACTGATGGACGGCAAATCCCTGGGGGCGATAGATGCAGCGCTGGGGACCGATCATCAACAGCGTGGTGGAGCGTTATTGTTGGCACAGACCGATGGGTTTGGTGCACAACTGGAGATGCAAGCACTCACCCAAGCAATTGCCCCGTTGGCCAGCCATGTTGAACTTGCCGAAACTGACGAAGAAGCCCAGGCACTGATCGAAGCGCGCCGCCAAGCAATCCCAAGCATGGAGTTACTGGGTATGGTATCTATCTGCGACATCGGTGTGCCGCGCAATCGACTGGCCGAAGCATTCGCCGGGTTGCAACGCATCGAAGCCGAGCGTGGCGTAGAAATTTTCACGATTGCTCACGCAGCGGACGGAAATCTACACCCAATCATTGTGGTTCCCGAAGGGCAATCCATTACTACGGGGGCCGCGAAACTTGCGTTGGCTGACATGTTCTATCTGGCTAAGGAATTAGGCGGCACGCTCACGGGAGAACACGGAATCGGGTTGCTCAAGCAGGACTGGCTCGCCGAAGAAATTGGCGAGACATCCTTGCAGTTACAGCGACGGTTACGCGCGGTCTTTGACCCGCAAGGAATTCTGAATCCAGGCAAAGCAATCTAGCCCCGACGAATCGAAATTGATTGCGCGGGCGGCGAATACCAAACCGCCCGTGCAATCACGTGTTTGCGACATCAGATAGTGTTTATTTGCTCTAGCTAACTAGTATTATTCTCGTTAGAATAATGCGATGAATGCCAGTGAATTCGCCGATGTCAACTTCGTGATCCCACTGTTCTACCTCGGCGTTGCAGTAGTTTGCTTGCTGATCTTCGTTCCCCTGCTCATTCACGGGATGCTGCGCAGGCGAAAGTTCGCCACGTTAGCCGACGGATACCAAACGTACGCATTGCGTTCCTCCATTCGCATTGAGTTGATCGTCTCTGCGCTCGTTGCAATCTTGACCATCGTGTTCCTTGCCATGGGTGCCACCGGTTATTTCGATTCAAGGAATAACTTGGAAGCTAATATTCAGCTTAAATACAATCCCACTCATCTTGAGTTGGGACCGTGGAATGGCTCATGGGCTACCGCAGACCTCACGTTGCCGGACGGTACGGTCTTTGATGATGTTGAGGTTATGCTCCAGAGCTCCGGAGAACCATTTATCGAAAAGGTTTGGTATCACGAGCGCGACAAACGTAATGAGTAGTCTCCCAAAACTAGCGAGTATGTAATACTGATCCCCGGATCTAATTTGCGCACCACATGAAGCGCCTATATAAAAAGGGGAAACACGATGATGGGAATGAATGGTGCACCGGTTGGTGATCCGTTTCAGCCTCACCTGCAATGGGGCTTAAAAGCGTCCTTCGTAGGATATATTTCATCGCTGCCCGACGGGCGAATCGAAGCTTCCAATGGTGTCTGGCAAGTTGGAAATAACCTGGCATTCCCGGTGTCCGACCAGACCGAAGCTCCCGAGGGAGAACTTCATTTTAGAGGCAACGTCTCGTTCGAAGGACACGGCGGGATGATGAAACTGGATCTGATTGAACCGCACATCGAGGAGCATGGTGACAAGATCCTGCTCAGCGTGGCAGACCAGTCCGGTACCCGCGCGCCCTTGGCCGAACTAACCGAGACCACGGCGTCAAACGCTTTCGGCTTAGTCAAAACCCGCTTTGAAGCACGGCTCACCGACCAGGGCTCGGTCTTGTTTAACGGTCAGTACAAAGCTGGCCAGGAGATGGAACCAGTAGAGATTGTCCTGCGTGGCTAATCACTAGACACAAAGCACGGGACCGCAACTATTTCCATAATGCACGAGTCGCACCAGCAGGTTTACCCCAGCTGCCTCCCCCGGAATTTGTCAAGAACAGAGCCTATGCCTGCCCCAGCAACGGACTCTACCGCTGAAAGGCCGCAGGTTAACACGCGAAGCCGTTATTGGCGTAGGAAGACTCTACTTCTTCTCTTTCAATTCAGGAACGGCTTTATGTGGCTTCGTTGTCGAAAGGTGCTTGCACAGATGTTGGCGTAATTGCTGTTTCTAGTTGCGTTGATTCGTATTGATCCCTGGGTGTGTGGCCTTCCCGCCTGCCATCCGATGCACGATCATCAGATTCTTCCAGTAGCGCATCTCTGATGATACTGCGCGGATCGTAATGGCGCAGATTGAACTTCGCTAGATTCAGTTCATTGAATTCATCGCCCAGCTCCTGACGTAGCTGTTCTTGAGCACCGTCGGCAAGACGCCGTAATTCCCGGATTAAGGTCGCAAGTTTTCTTGCGTATTGCGGAAGTTTTTCAGGTCCGATCAAAACAGCTGCAAGAATACAGAGAACGACGAACTCACTGCTGTTGATACCTGCGACGCTCATTCGAATCACCCCTTGGTACTATCCGCCGTTTCATCCGACCCGATCCCGACCCCACAATGACTATCGCGGAAATTATGAACTACAGGTCCGCAACCGCGATAAAGTTTCGTCGCAGGTTGACCACGCAATCGCTTTGAGGGCAGTAACTTAAATTTCGTTATCTTCAGAATTCCGCATTTGCTGTGACACCTCGCATGTTCTTTAACCGCAGAGGTCCTGGTTTGCCTGGCGACTACGCGCCGTAATTGTTTTATTCTCCGGAACTTGCAGATCTGCGTAATCCTGACCAAGCACCAGCTGGAGGCCTTCACCTCCATAAACGGTTGTTTTTACGTCGAGCTTCGTGGCTTTGGCCAACTCAGTGGCAACCTTTTTCGCTCCTTTCGTATCAGGGATTAACAACCGCGTCTGTTTTTGTAGTGTTGGAGAGTTAGTGATTCCTGAGACCGTGAAGCCACTGGACGTCGCCAGCTCGGAATATTGGCTTGCAAGACCGTTGACATTTGTGCCGTTAGTTATGAGGACATTTACCCCACTAATTGCCGACTCTGCCGTTTCTTTTCTACTGAGATGATCATTCTTTTCCGAGTTCACCGGAATATCTTGGCTGATGCGTTCAAAGATGAGCTTCGCGTCAGGGGCCGGCACCACGCGGTTGGGATTTTCCGGAGCCGGTTCAGTGGGCATCGTGGTGAAAGTTATCTGATCGGTGGGTACTGTTTGAATTCTTGCTGCCAAGCCCGCAAGGTCAGCCAGCGTACTTAAATCAGGGTCGACAGTCATGGCGGAGGTAATCGCGTCAAGGAATGCATAGAGCCGGTCTGGACGTGTGAGCACTTCTTTGCTCTTGGCCCGTTGCACAATTGCGGACATCACCATCTGTTGGTTACCCAAGCGGGCAATATCGCTTCCATCACCAATAGCGTGTCGGGTACGAGCTAAGGCGAGCGCGTCCGGTCCGTCCAGAGTCTGTTGCCCCGCTGAAAGGTTCAGATTTGCTTTGGAATCCTGCATCGAGTTGTTCAGGCAAACCTTGATTCCATCCAGCGCGTTGACGATCGAAATAAATCCTTCAAAATTCACTTCAATAAAGTGATTCAGGTGAACGCCGGTGAGTTCTTCCACGGCAGCGACCGAACAAGCCGGACCGTAATTAAGCGCGGAGTTGATCATGCCATACCCACCGGCATAAGATCCGAACCCGGTATCTTCACATGCTGGGCGATACAGTACAGTATCCCGAGGAATCTGGATTGCTTCGATACGCCCATTGCCCGGGGGTAGATGCATCAGGAGCATGGAGTCGCTACGTTGAGAACCTGTGTCAGCACCAAAACCCGTAGAACTGAACTCGCGACTATCCGACCCAAGGATCAGCACGTTTATTCCCTGGCTCGAATCAGGGATATCGACCTCAGAAGCTCTAAGTGCTGAAACCTTGATATTTCCTTGCAGACGCAGAATCCCAAAACAGGCAACTACGAGTACAGCCAGGGAGATCACAATCGCAGTCACAGCGAAAATGCGCCGGCGGCGCCGCAGAAAAAATCGTCTGCCGGATGCCGGCGATCGTTGGAAGGTCATGGATCCGTTTTCCCCTGTTTGTGTCCTGTAGCGATATACATATCCAGCAGAACACGGGGTGATTCATGAAAACCAATAGCAGGCACGATCTGATCTATACGTCAGATGCATGAGACACGATGTTTTCGGCGCCATCTTGCGGGACCGGAATTACCATTGAGATTTCAAACTCACATGTACTCAACGAACTTCTCCAGGGCAGGATTGCCGAATTCTTCGCGCCGATAGAAGATGCCCAAAGGTCTGGCCGCAGATAGGTCTAAGGGAATCTGCTGGCCGCCAAAGATCTGGGCCGTGCTGGCCAGCACTCGGGGAACCATCGTGATGCCGCCGGTCGCTATGCTCAAATTCACCAACGCGTCACGCTGAGTTGTGGTGATTAGCCGCGGGGCGGCGGCCTTGATATTCCGATACACCTCATCGGTGATCCTACGGATTGAAGTTCCCTGTGGAAGAGTCACCAAGGTCAGTGAGTTGAGAATATCCGCGTCAAGTTTTACCTCGGAGCCTAAGTTTAAATCCTGAGAAACAACGGCCGAGAATTGCTGATCTCGAAGAGAACGCCCGGTTAGATCAGCTGGAATACGCTGGTTCACTCCGAAAGCGAGATCCGCGCGGTTTAAACGAAGTGCTTCGACAAGCTGATCGTGGTCTTCCACGCTCAAAATTTCGATCCGGATTCCCGGATGGCGCCGGTGAAACGGTCCCAGATATTCAGGCATTATCCCCGCCACAAGCGAGGGCAGCCCAGCGATACGCAAGGATCCGGAGGTCAATGCACGATTAGACGAAGCAGTAACACCGATAGCGGCCATTTCACGTAATGCACGCCGCCCAGACGGGACGATGCTTCGTCCAAACTCTGTGAGCACCATATCCCGTCCCGCTGCACGAAAAACTGGCACTCCAAGGATTCGTTCAAGAGCGCGGATCCGACGAGACAATGAGGGTTGCGAGATCCCCAAAATATCTGCAGCCGCCGTAAACGAGCCATAGTCCACTATCGTTATTATTGCTTCAATTTGAGCCAGCGAAATACTGCTGTCGAGGTGCTCTCTAACCATGTAGTTATTGATTCCTTATACGTTGTGACGCAATCGGTCCAGTGGCGCGTAGAGATCGTTCCTGCCAAGGTGTTACATGAAGAATCGCCAGCACAACCACTGATCCTGATGCTTCCTCGTTGTCCGACTGTTGGGCGTTCGACAGGCTTTGGTACTATTGCCACTGCGTTAGTAAATACTACGGGCATGCTGACCGCGGTCGAGGCAGTGAATAACACGCCGTGTTCAAGAGTACGAACCCGCCGAAGCAAAGATAAAGCTAGAAGAGCTCCTATCGGCCTATACCTCGTGGAATCTATTTTGGGTTTGCCGAATTAGGAGCGCAGAGATCAGCCAGAGACCCTGCGCGCAGATCTCCGCGAAGCAGAATCACGGAACTTAGGTGGTGCGCAACATGCCGAAGCTGGTCACCACCTAGAAGAACTTGCTACCCTTTTCAGCCCTTGATTAGCTGCGGCTGCGCCAGTGATTTGAGCCCGTCCAGGCCAAATTCCAGCCCATAACCTGCTTGTTTAGCCCCACCAAAAAAGTGCCGGGGCTTCTTGCGTCTACCCTAGTCAGGCACTTTGGTCCTGTTCCAATGAACGCAGGTAGGCAAGCCCGGGGTGTCATTCAAGTCCTTGCTGCCCGCGTAACGCCCAGACGGCGGCTACGGCAGCATACAATCCGCCGGTACCACCGAGCATCAGTGGCTGTGTGTCCGGGAATTGCACGATCATCGTGCCGGTTGTGCTGTCAATGTCCATACTGATAGCTCCACTGAAGTAGAAACTTAGCCACGTTCCGTCGTGTCGTCGGCAGATCACTCGGTGGTTCGTTACGACAGCAAGCACTTCCTGCTGCTCACGCCACTGTTCTTTCGCCAATGCTTCAGCGTGAGTTCGACGGGCTTTGTTTCCCATAGCCATGGCCAGAACGCCAACGGCAACCAAGGTTGGATGCCCCATCAGGAAGCCAGAACTCTGCGAGTAGGTGACATCTGAACCATAGAATCGGGCGTAGTTGGCATTAGCGGCGCAGAGCGTCTGCTCGTTTTGCCCCATTACTACGTCCCACGGCGGGTTTTGCGGTTTCCAAGTTCCTTCGAAAAGATCACCAGCCAGCTGAGCTGCTGCGACCTGGGCACGCGCGAGCTCCGCCCTTTCGCTGATGATCACCTTTTCCGATTTTGTATAGTGCCCTTTGGATCGGCAGAATGCCCGCCATGCAAGACGTATCTTTCCGAACGATGCTATAAAGAAGAAGAGCCCAAAGCCGAAAATTATGAATGACCCGAAGGCCATTCCTGCTAGCTCGGTGTTCTCAATTTTGTTGGTCAGCGAAAAAGCAATGAGCAAGAGAATCCCACTGGCAATGAAGAGCACCAAGGCAACGGCCACTCGGATAATCCACGGTGCATGGCGTTTCCAAGTTGAGAAATTGTCGTATTCCATTTCCTTGAGCGTTGATAATTTGCCGCGCAAACTAGCCAGCCCTTCTGTAATAAATTTGTCTACCCAACTGGTTTGAATAAGTTTATGCGGGTTGATCTGCGATTTCTTGTTATTGTGCCAAAATTGCGTGAAAGTTCCGTGAACCGCCTAGTTGCCTCTTTTCCCGCAAGAACTCGAAGCGGGACAGACCTCTTTTTCGGTGAACGCTGAGCCGGTGTACCTCTCGAACTGGGCCTTGGCTTGCAGGGCAATGACTTTAGCGTGCTCAAGACCCGCTTCTCGGCGGTGCTCACCGAGGCTGGTTCGAAGCTGTTCAGCGGCCGGTACTACGGGCGGACAAATAGAGGAAGAAAGGTTATGCTGCGCGGCTAGAATCCGCAATGTGCCGGGCCTTCGCTTCTCTGCCTTCGCATATCAGCTGGCTGAGCTACTCTTCTTCCGTAATCGTCGTAGACTCGGGTCATGTCGAGTACCTACGTATCGAAGATCAGAATTCTGGCCGGGTTGAGCATCGTGTTGATGGTTTTTCATTCATCACGTCGCATTCGTGGTTTTTGCAGATCATCACGTTGGGCTTAGGCGCCTCGGCGCTGATATTGGTCTTTGCGCGGTTAGGCCATGCAAGGCGCACCGATGCCGACAACCAGTCGCTTCTGCTCCCCGTGATCGCCATCTGCGCGGCAGCGGCATTCATCTTCCGATTCTTCGTCTTATGGGCTTCCTCGAGGCCTGCACGGTACGCCGATTACATGCCCGAGGGCGGAGCTCCGGTCACGAATGGAATTGCGCTGAACTCCCAGTTCTTCCAGCTCACGTCCCCTGGGATTGCTTGCACTCTTGCCTGTGGTCTTCTTCGTCCTGCTACTGACGGTTTTTCGTGGGAACACAGCCCCGGACAGGCCGGCTACCGCCAGCTAGGAGGACTACCTCGTTCAAGAATTCAGGATTCGCGCGAGAACTCGGAAGCGCGGCGGATCTGTTCCTCGGAGAGCGCGTGTCCGGTGTACTTCTCAAACTGTGCCGCGGCTTGAAGGGCAATGACTTCTGCGCCGGTGATCACTGGCTTGCCGGCGTTACGCGCTATGCGGATCAACGGTGTCTCGCTCGGGAAAGCCACGACATCGAATACGCTTTGGGCAAAGCCTATCTGCTCCGCACTGAATGAGAGCTCCTCGGACTGCGCACCGTCCATGCCCAGCGGTGTAACGTTCACAAGGATCTTGTGTCCCGGGGCAGGGTCGACACCGGCAAAACTGTAGCCGTATTTATCAGCCAGGCCTTGACCGGAACCTTCATTTCGAGCCAGCACGGTCAGATCGTGGAAACCCGCTTCGCGGAAGGCCGCGACCACTGCCTTGGCCATTCCGCCAGAGCCACGGACAAGCACACTGCTTCCTGGATCCAGTTGATGGCGTTCGATGAGCGTCGCGATCGCTTCGAAGTCCGTGTTCGAAGCAACCAGTCGCCCGTTGGCATTCACGATGGTGTTCACCGAATCGATTGCTTTGGCCGAAGACTCGATCTCGTCGACCATTGCCATAACATCTTCCTTGAACGGCATGGATACCGAACAACCCCGGATGCCCAAGGCTCGGACACCAGCGATGGCACCGGCAAGGTCGTCGGTCGAGAAGGCCTTGTAGACGAAGTTCAGCCCGAGTTCTTCATACAAGTAATTGTGGAACCGGGTGCCGATGTTAGACGGTCGACCCGATAACGAAATGCATAAGGTCATGTCCTTATTCAAAATAGGCACGTGTTGCCCTCCAAATATTGCTGCCGGTTCACATCCCAATATACGTGGGGATCCGTGGCACACGCTTTCGCGAATCAGCATTGGCACCGGTCCTCTCGGACTATGACCAAAGAACGTGCTGACGGCCCGTTTTTCCACGGCACCAAAGCCGAGCTGCCGTCTGGAGAAGCAATGCCTGGCGGGAACCCGTCGAATTACCGTCCGGATATCATCATGAACCATATTGAAATCATGGTGCCTGTCGACGGCGTAGTGCTGGCGGCTGACGTCGCGGCGTGAGACGGTATCGCCCATGTCTTAGAGGTAGAAGCAACGGGCGCGTATGACGACGACCCCAAAGTGACCGATAGGAAGTTCCCGGGCAGCATAACTCGTTCTTATCGCAGCACCTCGCCGGTACGGGTGATCCGCGAAGTCCATAACTGGACGCGGTTGAGCTGCGAGGCCTTGCAGCCGTGGCGCGAAAGAATTGCAAGAATCAGCGACGATCAAGGCACTGAAGTCATTAACTAGGGATCGAGCATTTGCCGGCGGTGCCCGATGCATTGGACAGCATCGGGCACCGCCCGAAAACCTTCGCGCTCGGCTACGCTCAGCCCTTGATTAGCTGCGGCTGTGCCAGTGATTTGAGCCCGTCCAGGCCAAATTCCAGCCCATAACCTGATTGTTTAGCCCCACCAAAAGGAATCCGCGGATCGATCGTTCCGTGCGAATTAATCCACACGGTTCCAGCTTGGATCCGAGCAGCCACCGCCAGAGCCTGCTGTCGGTCCGAGCTCCACACCGACGCCCCCAACCCGGTCTCCAACGCATTGGCGTGCCCAATAGCCTCTTCGACATTCTTCACCTTGATGATTGGCAAAGCCGGGCCAAACTGTTCCTCGGTCACCAACCGGTTCTGTGGATCTATGTCCGCGATCAACGTAGTCGGGTAGAAATACCCTGGAGCTTGCAGATCCGGATTCCCACCGAGCAGCACCTTGGCACCGGAATCGACCGCGTCTTGAACTAGGTCCGCCACAGTGTCGAACTGTGCCTTGTTCTGCAGTGGGCCGAGCACGTTATTTTCATCCAGCCCCACGCCCATAGGCATTTTGGCAGCCACGTTGGTGAGCGCTTCGCAGACCTGATCATAGATTGATTCTGGAACGTAGAGTCGTTTGAGCGCCGCGCAGGTCTGTCCGGTATTGATGAAAGCGCCCCAAAACAGGTCTTCGGCAATTGCCTGTGGATCTGCATCTTCCAGCACAATTCCGGCGTCATTTCCACCAAGTTCCAGGGTCAGCCGTTTGACCGTGTCCGCCGAGGAACGAATGATGGCTTTACCCGTTGGGGTGGAACCGGTGAACATGATCTTACTAATCAGCGGGTGTGAGGAGAGCTTCTCGCCCACCTCACGTCCTCCGGCAACAACATGCAGCACACCGGCTGGCAATACTTCATTGAGGATGTGGCCTAAGGCAAGCACCGACAGTGGGGTGTACTCACTGGGCTTCATCACCACGGTATTTCCCATACGCAGCGAGGGGGCCAGCTGCCAGATGGAGATCATCATTGGCCAGTTCCACGGACCAATTGCGCCTACTACGCCGAGGGCTCGATAGTGCTTGGTTGCGTAGGTTTCTCCATCATCGACCACTACTTCTGGTTCGATATCGTAGGCGGTGGCCGCGCGTAGCCAGGCAGCTGCTCCCCCGACTTCAAATCGGGCATTTGGCCCGTTGAGAGGTTTCCCTTGCTCCCGCGATAATAGCTGCGCTAACGCTTCAGCATTGGCCTCAATATTGTCGGCTGCCGCGTTCAGCAAGCGTTTACGTTCTTCATGGCCAAGCGCATCCCAAGCAGGTTGGGCCTTGTGTGCGGCATCAACCGCTGTCTCAAGATCTGCGACACTGCCTTGGGCTGCACGTCCGACCACTTCACCGGTGGCCGGGTCAAGAATTTCGGTGCCACCTGTTGCTGGCTGAATAGCCGTCAATAATCCTTCTGCGTTTGAGTACGACATATAAGAGCTCCTTTAGTGCTGAGAAGTTGAGACGACGGGAATAGTATCTTGATCCGATTCTGCATTGGCTGTGCGCGAACGTATAAACAACGCCAGCACCCAACCAATGAGTCCGGGCAGAATCACGATGGCTTGCAGGATGTAACCGAGCATGCCCGGTTCTTCCATGCCAAGCAAGAGATCAAAGTTAATGACAATTTGAGCAAAGACGTAGATCAGGGCTATGCCAGATAAGAGTGGGGCAATGACCCGGGTGAATATCGAGTCCTTGGAACGGTGGCGGATGAAGTAGCCGATCACCGCGAAGGAAGTCAGCGCCATCAGCAGCACCAGGCCATAGGCGGCAGAGTTCGTCATCCAGGTGAACATGGTAAATACGATGTACATCGGATCTTTACCGGTAGAAAGCATCGCGAAGACCAAGATCACCACGACCGCCAATAACGATTGCGCCAGGGAACCAGCTACCGGTGCATGTGTGGTTCGTGAGGTGCGGGCAAGGAATTTTGGAAGTGCTCCGCCGCGTCCCATGGAGTAGAAGTATCGCGCTATGACGTTATGGAATGCCAGTAGTGCGGCGAACAAGCTGGTGATAAAAAGGATATTCGCTAGATCCACAAACCAGGCCGGGGTGTGTGCACTGAAGAAAACGAACAACAAATCCGGCCCAAACTCGGCGGTGGATCCCATGACGTTCGAAGCCCCTTCGCCTACCGCGACGGCGAAGGCCGAGAACGCATAAAAGCAGGCGATGATGATGATCGCGATCATGGTCGCCCGGCGGGCGGTCCGTTTGGGATCTTTGACCTCTTCGTTGTAGATGGTTCCTGATTCAAAACCCATGAAAGCGGCAATCGTAAAGGCCATAACCGCTCCCATTCCGGGAGCCACTGCGTCGCCAAGGTTAAACGCGGCTTCCGGCTGGGGAGCTTCCGGTGCCAGACTGAAAGCCATGATGTTGTAAATGATTACGACCACGAATTCCGCCGCTACCACAATGCCCAGAATCTTGACGGAAAAGTCGACGCGATTCATGCCTAGGAAGCCGACCACGGCCCAGGCCACCAGCGCCATAACCCACCAAGGGATCGAGGTTCCCATCAGCCCATTGCTGAAGGAGGACGCGGCAAACCCGAACATGCCATAAATGCCAATCTGCATCAGGTTGTAGCTGACCAGCGCGACCATGGCGGCACCGACGCCCAAAGCCTTGCCCAGACCTTCGGCGACGTACGCGTAAAAGGCCCCGGCATTTGGGATGTGCCGGCTCATCGCAGTGTATCCAACGCTGAATACGAGCAACACAGCTCCAATGAGCAGGAAGGACAAAGGTACGGAGTCCATCCCAGTAACCGCATAGTTCGTTGTCACCCCGCCCGCTACCGCAGTGAGCGGTGCGCTGGCGGCAATAATCATGACAACTAGTGCGGGCACCGTCAGCGTGCGTTGTTCCAGTCCCATTTGATCCCCCAATAAGTAAGTATTGTGTTTTCAGGATCTCGCAGCCGTCACGTATCTCCTTGGCCTTGCGTGCACGCCGATTGCCTTCGAGCGCAGATCTTGCCTACGGAGCTTAACCGGTCTGACGATATCTTCCGGGTGTCATCCCAAATTCTCGGGAAAACATCCGACTAAAACCTGCAGCGTCACCAATTCCCACGCGGGCGCCGATACTTTGCACGGAAAGTTCTTTGAGCATTTGGTCGTTCAGCAGCACAGAAGCTTCGGTTAGCCGTCGGTGACGGATCAGCGCCGCAACGCTCAGTGGTTCGTCGGCAAATAAGGCATGCAAGCTGCGCACCGAAATGAAATGTGCGGCTGCGATGCGCGCTGGGCTCAGTTCCATTTCAGACAGGTGCGCATCGATGTATCTGATGATGCGTTCGCGCTGATTATTCTTGGTATCGGCATGGTTTTCGATTCCCAAGGCACCGCCTAATGCCGTGGCCAGTAAATCCACGGTGTTACGAGCCAGCGCAGATCCGCCAAAATCGTCCCACTGCGAGAGGTTCTCCCCTAAGTGGCCGAGCAAGGGGGTGACGGTCCCGGACAGCGGGTGAGCGCTTTTCAGTGCGACTGCCGTCAGCTGTCCGACCTGCTGCTGGGAGAGCCGGAATTGCTCATGCGGTATCAGGGTGACCATAATCGAGGCTGGTTTTTCAAAGGCCAAAGTGTATGGACGCTGAGTGTCGTAAATAGCCAGATCCCCCGGAGATAACAGGGTTTCCCGGCCATCTTGGATCAGCAATCCATGGCCTTGGATCTGATAAGAAACTTTGTAGAACGCGCCGTCTCCACTGGTAGTGAGCTCTTCGGTGCGTTGTACCGCGTGTGGTTTGGCTTGGACGCGCATCAGCCCGATGTCGCCAAGCGTATTGGTGCCGAGAGTGGCAGCAAAATGCCCGGCGGTGACCTGTTCACTGCGCAGCTTAACAAATGCGTCAGAGATGAGCCGCGACCATGCGGTGAACGAGTCCACGTGCTGAAGTTGATACATGCGTTCCCTCTCCGCCCAGGACGATTATGTGCCGAGCATCACGATCGAGGGTACGCCTAGCGGAGGAAAATGTCACTATTTTCTGCGCGCGGAGAATTTCCGCTTAACGCTCCGTCGCGAGGTACTGCAGCGCCTCAAGCCGATATCTCAACTGACCTTCAAGTGAGGAGGGAGTGTTGATCGCAGTATCGAGCACGCTTCCAGCCTGCGCTCCCATTAAAAAGTTAATCAACGAGTCACGCGCAGCATTCGTTTTGGCGTGACCGGTACCGAGCAGCTGCTCCAGCCAGGAATCAAGCAGGGAACGCCAGCGGTCCATGGTGCCAGCATTTACCGCGGCCAAGTGCGGGTCCCCCAGCGCCAGATGCCAGAAATGGACGGCTACGCGGGCCTCATCGCGCCGCAGTTCATCCAGTGGGAGCACCTCACGGGCGAACGCGGCAATCGCCTCTGCTCCGCTCAACCCTGAGGTGGTGCGCTCAATCCGCCTATCCGTTGACTCGGCGACATAGTTGAAGGTCGCGGCCAACAACGAGTCCCGCGTCGGGAAGTACGGCTTCAAGGCGCCATTGGAATACCCAGCAGCGGCAGCCAGATCCCGAAGATTAAGTTTCTCAATTCCTTCGCGCGCGATAAATCGCCAGGTGACCTCTACGATCTCGCGGCGGCGTTGGTCATGGTCAACAATTTTTGGCATGAGACAAGCCTAGCCAACATTATTTTTGTTGCATTGATGGGTTGCGTCACATTCCCGTCACGCGTATTCTCTACAAACATAGAATAATAAATGCTGCAGATCACATTCAAATGCCGAAGGAGTTCGTCATGCCCACCAGGACAGCGACCGATTACACCCTGCTGAGCGAAACCGAAATTGGTGCCGCAAAACAGCTTTTGATCGACCACCAACTATTCACCGAACACACCCGCATCGCGTATTTGGGTCTAGAAGATCCAAATCACCAACGTGCAGGTCGGCATATTCGAGTCATGCTTCTGGACAAGATGACGAATTCTCCGAAGGATATAGAGCTGAACCTCAGCGAAAATTCGGTGACTTCGGTTGTTGATTTGGACCCAGCGCTGGTAGGTCAAATGCCGGTGTTGCTCGAAGAGTTCGAAATGGTGGAATCAATTCTTGCTGACGATCCACAGTGGATAGCCGCCCTAAAAAAGCGTGGCCTCACACCGGATCAAGTACGTGTGGCCCCCTTGTCGGCAGGCGTTTATGCCGAGGAATACCCGGAAGAATCTGGTCGCCGCATCCTACGTGGCCTCGCGTTCCGTCAAGACTTCGCAGAAGATTCGGCCTGGGCGCACCCGGTGGACGGGCTAGTCGTCTACATTGACACCATCGCTGGCACCGTCGATCAACTCTTAGATCTTGAAATTGTCCCGGTTCCCGAGACCCACGGAAACTACACCGACCCCGAATTGACCGGGCCGATTCGCACCACGCAGAAACCTATTGAGATCACTCAGCCCGAAGGAGCCAGCTTCTCGGTCAGCTCGGGTAACCATGTTGAATGGGAAAAGTGGTCTCTGGACATCGGCTTCGACATGCGCGAAGGCCTGGTGCTTTACAACATCGCCTTCAATGACAAGGGCAACGACCGCCGGATCTTGGACCGGGCCTCCATCGCCGAGATGGTAGTTCCTTACGGAGACCCATCACCGGTGCGCAGCTGGCAGAACTACTTCGATACCGGCGAATACTTGATTGGCCGGTTGGCCAACTCGCTAGAACTTGGTTGCGACTGCCTCGGAGAAATCCACTACATCTCACCGGTCGTCACCGACGCAGACGGAAACGCCCAGAAAATCACTAACGGGATCTGCATGCACGAGGAAGACGCCTCGATTTTGTCCAAGCACGCCGATGATTGGTCCGGGGTGAAGTACACCCGTCGCAACCGCCGACTGGTCATCAGCTTCTTCACCACCGTGGGCAACTACGACTATGGGTTTTACTGGTACCTCTACCTGGATGGCACCATCGAATTCGAGGCAAAAGCCACCGGTATCGTCTTCACCTCCGCGATGCGCGACGAGCGTTTTGCTTCGGAAATGGCGCCGGGATTGGGCGCCCCCTTCCATCAGCACATCTTCGGCGCCCGATTGGACTTTGCACTGGATGGTGGGCCAAGTCAGGTTATCGAAGAGGAAGCCGTGCGACTACCAATCAGCAAAGAGAACCCACGCGGTAACGCATTTAGCCGTTCCCACACGGTGCTTGGCACAGAGAAGCAGGCAGTCCGCGACGCGAATATGCCAGCGGGCCGTACCTGGGTGGTCACCAATCCTGAATCAAAAAACTATTTAGGTAAGCCGGTAGGCTACAAGCTCTTGCCACAGGGACTGCCGACCCTGCTCGCCGCTGAAGGCTCTTCGATTCATCAACGCGCAGAATTCGCGTCCAAAGCATTATGGGTAACCAAGCGCAATTCGGAACAGCGCTACCCAACCGGGGACTTTGTCAATCAAAACCCCGGAGTGGAAGGAATCGGTTCGTGGATTGAAGACGATAAGAATATTGATGGTGAAGAGATTAGTTTGTGGCACACCTTCGCGTTGACACATTTCCCACGCACCGAAGACTGGCCCATCATGCCCGTAGACACTGTCGGCTTTAAGATCCGCCCGGAAGGATTCTTTGACCGCTCACCCGCACTGGATGTTCCGGAACCAGCCAAGCACGGCTGCTGCTCCACCGAGGCGGAGTCTTCCGGTGGATGCTGCTCCGCTGAAGGATAATTCCCTGCACGTCAGCACCAGGGTCTTGCTGATCGCAACGTGCTTGCTGGCCGCGGCGCATCTGGGGTTACTGGTCAGGGCACCGCATGGGTTGGGCTGGAGTTTGCTCATCCTAGTGATGACATTCTGGTGCCTCAAATGCGCTCGCGGCGTTCTCCTAGGCGAGTCTGTACAGGCGTTAATGCTGATGAGTGCGCTGATGGCATTGCTGCACATCATCATGGTCCTAGGGCTTCCTGGAGCCGTGGCTCATCATGCAACTTCCTCAGCCTCTCACCACGCGGCGCAAGCGATCCCGATGCTTGCGGTTGGTCTCAGCGAGCTCGTACTCACGTTCTTTGCGGCGGTCATCCTCAACCGTTCACGAATGCGATGCTCGAACCTACTTGAGGCGAGGTAGACATCTAGTGTGGCCCAGATTGATTCTGGGCCACACGCATTTAACCATTCCACCAGACACCTAGACATCTCAAAATATCTCTTGACCTACCTCACAATCCGGGCTTAGATAAGTAATGAATGACGTTCACTACGAGGCAAGTACTTTCGAGAAGAGGGATATCCGTGGCCAGCCAATGGCTATCGAATCATGCCCCAGTACGTTTCACTGCCCAGCACGGCGCTATTCAAGGACAACGAGCTACGCGAGTTCCCGCATTTCTCAGAACCCAAATCCCCGTCGCCACGCTGTGCCCGTTAGTCGTTCCGCTGAGGTTACCGGCCTAGATATTTTCCGCCCGTAATAAGCTGAGGACCACCAATGAGCAACCCTAAAACTCTGACATTCGACCGGCATGAAGCCAATGCGTCGCCTGAGCACATCAAGAAATCGCTAGAAGGCGCAAAGCACGGTTCCTATTGGCTGGATCATGCACAACGCCCCGAGGCAACCGCGGCATTAGAATCAAACACCGAGGCAGAGCTGCTCGTCATCGGTGGCGGTTACACCGGTCTGTGGACCGCGCTGCAAGCAAAAGAGCGAGATCCACAACGTGATGTCGTACTTATCGAGTCCCACCGCATCGGCTGGGCAGCCTCGGGACGAAACGGTGGATTTTGTGAAGCTTCGTTGGTTCACGGGGAGGCTAATGGTGCCAATCATTTACCGAAAGAAAACGAGCTGCTCGGTCAGCTTGGTGCCCAGAATCTCGATGAGTTCCAAGCAACCGTAGAACGCTACAACATGGACGTTGATTTCACCCGTGCCGGTGTACTTGAGGTAGCCACCGAACCTCACCAGGTTTCTTGGGTCGCTGAATCCGCAGAATCGGACGGGATCGAATTCCTCGACGGCGTGGCAGTAAAAAAGTTGATTAACTCCCCCGATTTTCTGGCCGGTGCGTTAGACCGAGAATCCACCGCGTTGGTTCACCCGGCAAAGCTTGTTTGGGAGCTAGCTAGGGTATGCCGTGAACTGGGAGTGCGGATCTATGAGCACACCCGGGCGGCCGAACTAAAAGATACAGGTTCCCACGTCCAGGTTCTGACTGATACCGGGCGAATCACTGCGGAACGCATCGCCTTGGCTACCAATGTTTTCCCCTCCATGCTCAAACGTCACCACGCACGGGTGATCCCTGTGTATGACTATGCGCTGATGACTGAACCGCTGACAGAGGAACAACAGCGAGCTTTAGGCTGGGCCGAACCCGTAGGTCTGGCGGATCTAAACAATCGATTCCACTACGCCCGCCCGACCATTGATTCGCAAGGCAAAACCCGGATCCTCTACGGTGGCTACGATGCTGTGTATCATTTCGGCGGCAGGATCCGTTCAAGCTATGACAGTAGCCCTGCCACCTTCGAGAAGTTAGCGGCCCACTTTTTCGGCAGCTTTCCGCAATTGAAGGATGTGAAGTTTTCCCATGCCTGGGGCGGTGCTATCGATACCTGCTCACGCTTCTTCCCCTTCTTTGATCTGACTCACGGAGGGAAAGTTGCGTATTGTGCTGGATTTACCGGCCTTGGCGTTGGAGCCACACGGTTTGGCGCTAAGGTCATGTTGGATCTGCTATCAGGAGCTAAGACTGAACTGACCGAGTTGGAAATGGTCCGGACGAAACCATTGCCATTCCCGCCGGAACCCGCTGCGTACGTGGGGGTTCAATTAATGACCAATCAGCTGATCAAGGCAGATCATAACGAAGGTAAACGCCCGGTCTTTTTAAAGGTTATGGACAAGATTGGGATGGGATTTGATTCCTAATGGCTGATTCGCGCAAACCCCACGCATCACTTGTTGATGCCAATACTTTCGAGTTGCACTCCACTGCCGTCGAATCATCACAACAGCTTGGGTCGGTGCAGACCAGTGCCGGGTTCCGTGCAGTCGGTGATCTCGACGAAACAGAAGTAGGCATCTGGGAGATGTCTGTCGGTGCCATGAAAGATATCGAAGCTGATGAATTCTTTGTGGTGCTTAGCGGGGCCGGGACTGTAGAGATACTTCCGGTTGGCGGCTTTGTCTCGCAACATTTAGAACTATTTCCCGGCGCACTGATCCGGTTACATGCGGGGATGCACACCGAATGGCGAGTGACCCAGAAAATTCGCAAAGTTTATCTCAGCCGGTAATGGTGCTTACTACATTTTAAGGAACGGTAGAACATGTCAGGCTTCAAATTTTCGTACGGACACCAGTTCATTAACGGCTCCTGGCAACGCGGAACCGGCGAGGTGCTCAGCAGAACCAACCCTGCCACAGGCGAACTACTCGAAGAGATCGATACCGCTAGCCTCGAAGAAGTGGACCAAGCGGTCCACGCGGCTGCTGAAGCCTTTACTATTTGGTCTGCGCTCACCCCTGCTGAACGCTCTGATCATCTCTTAGCGTTGGCCCGTGAGTTGCAAAACCAAGCACAGGTTTTAGCGGAGGTGGAAACCTCGCAGACCGGCAAGAGCATGCGGATGTCTACCGGATTCGACATCCCCGGTTCGATAGATAACGTGAACTTTTTTGCCGGGGCTGCCCGCAACCTTCAAGGACTGGCGTCCGGCGATTATGCCGGTAATAGCACCTCCATGATTCGTCGGGAGCCACTAGGTGTAGTGGGCTCCATTGCTCCATGGAATTACCCGCTACAAATGGCCGCTTGGAAAATTCTGCCGGCCATCGCCGCCGGAAACACCATTGTGCTCAAGCCCAGCGAGCTGACCCCGGGGACAAGTCTGCTTTTCGCTCTCGCTGCTAAGACCGCTGGATTGCCAGATGGCGTAGTCAACGTCGTGGTGGGAAGTGGAAGCAGTGTTGGTCAGGCATTGGTAAGACACCAGCTGGTGAAGATGACCTCATTTACCGGCTCCACGCAGGTCGGTTTGAAGATCATGTCTATGGCCGCCGAGACTGGTAAACGAGTGCACCTGGAACTTGGTGGCAAAGCGCCTTTTGTGGTGTTTGATGACGCAGATATTGAAGCAGCTGCCCATGGGGCGGTGGCCGGCTCGACCATCAACGCGGGGCAGGACTGCACGGCGGCGACCCGGGCTTACGTTCATTCCTCGGTATTTGAGAAGTTCACCGGACGTGTGGCCCAGTTGATGAGCCAGATGGTGGTTGGTGATCCGACCGATCAAAATACCGACATGGGAGCTCTGATTAGCGAGGCCCATGTTCAGAAAGTTTCTTCGATGGTGGAACGCGCGGTGGAGGCCGGTGCAACGGTATTGTCCGGCGGCACAAAACTAGATGCTCCAGGTAATTTTTATCGACCGACTTTGCTGGTCAATGCCATGCAAGATTCAGAAATCGTGCAGCAGGAGGTTTTTGGTCCGGTGCTGGTCGCCTTACCTTTTGAAACCGATGATGAAGCTATCAAACTGGCTAACGATACGCCGTACGGTTTAGCCGCGAGTGCGTGGACCAAAGATATTAACCGGGCCATGCGCGCGAGCGCGCAAATTCAGGCGGGCTGCGTGTGGATCAACGAGCACATCATTATTGTTTCGGAAATGCCCCACGGCGGGTACAAGGCTTCGGGAATGGGCAAAGACATGAGCCAGTACTCATTTGATGAGTACACGAACGTTAAACATGTATTGATCTCGCACGATACCGATGCTCACCGGGACTGGCAGAACACCGTATTTCTCCAGCGTTAAACGGATTCCAATAGCTGGCCCAGTTTTTTGGTTGCCTGACCTGGTGAGGTCGTGGCGAAGAAATATTGGGCCAGCTGTTTCTGCCGTCCCGGAACTCCTCCCTCAGCTAGTTCTGCCACACGCTGAGCCAGTCCATTAGGCGATTCCAGAAGTTGCTCATGTGGCAAGCGTTCGCGAAGCTGTGAAGGTCGATGACCGGTGAGGAACAGCGGAACGTTAAGCGCGACCGCGTCGTAGGCCATCGCGGAGGTATCGCAGATTGCCACGTCGGCCCAGACCAAGGATTGCCCCGCATCAGCCACCGGATCTAGTTGAGCGGCGAAACGGGCACGGAGTGCGGTAATTTCTTTTTTCATCTCTGCTGAATGATCACCGGTTTTCGGGTGCGGGCGGAAACGCACCTCAAACCTGTTATCCCCCTCGAACTGGGCCAAAATGCTCTCACCCATTTTCATCACCGATGAATAATCCATGGCAGCAGAGTCACCCTCCCATGTCGGAGCGTAGAGCACCCTGGTTTGGGTTGCGGGCAGTTCGGGGGTGAGCGCGTCCAACTGCGGACGCCCAATCTGCACGAGGTGTTTAGTATCGAAGCGAGCTATGGATTCAGTAATTCGTTCCACCGCCGCTGGTCCTGCCACGCAGGCATAATCGTAGGCTTTGAGCTGGTTCGAGACCATTGAGGCCTTTTCGCTCTCACCGTGGTTTAAGTGAATATGCGCTGGTCCGTTAAAACGCAGCATGGTGAAGTTACGTTGTGAATTATTCACATAGCTGATGCTTCGTGTGCCGAGCTTGGTCAGTAGCGTCTCAATTTGTTCGATGGAACGCGTGAAAAATACCGGAAGTTTACTGGCCTTTAATAGTTCACGGGCCGACAAGGCATCCATTACCACCACGCCTACCGATTGGCCTTGCGCGGCTAGTCTTTCGAAGGTCTCAAGCCAGACCCCTAGCTGGTAAAACTGTGCGGGCGCTTCGGCGAAAAATAAGACATGCTCCGCCGCAGTCAGCTCTTGGCCCGCCTCGGTGATCTGCGAACGCACAGCGCGCTCAGCGAATATTGATCTAGCGCGACCAGCGACTTGATTGACTTGAGTGGTAATCGAAGACATACCTTCAGTCTACGTAGTGATTACCCGTTGATCGCGGAGGACAAAGCATCAATATTTTTCTTCATCCACACAAGATAATTTGAATCATCGGTGATCGTTTCGCGGAAGTCCACCACGGGGACTTGACCGGTTTCGGCGTTTGCACGTAAGGATGCGGTCTCCGCTCCTTCGGTTTGCACGTTGTAGGCGAGAACGTCAATCTTGCCCGCCTTCAACGAGTCGCTGAGGTCTTTGAGCGACAGCGGCGCGATACCGGCGCCGCCTTCAACTGCTTCGCTGAGCCCGGCAGGGGTCTTATTCTTCATTCCAGCATCTTCAAGCAGGTGGAATGGCACCGGTTCGGTCATCGCATAGGTTCGTCCGGCTAGCTTCGCGGCCGTGAGCTGCTTTCGCAGATCCTTGATTCCTTGGAGAAAGGTGTTGGCATTCGCTTCATAGCCGCTCGCGCCTTCTGGGTCGGCATGTCCCAGCTCTGTGGCAAGTTCGGTAGCCAGCGCCTGCATTGAGTCCAGGTCGTACCAGATATGCTCGTTGTATTCTGCATGATCATGGCCCGCGTGCTCATCCGCAGAGTGTTCGTCCGCAGAGTGCTCATCATGCGCCGGCTCATCGGCGTGCTCCTTGGCCACTGGGGAAGAATCCACCGCATGGATCAGATGGGCTTGATCCGCTTGATCCGCAGGAAGAGAGCTGACGAGGGAGTCCATGAACTGGTCATACCCTCCACCGTTGGCGAGGACCACTGATGCCTTGGAGATGGTGAGTTTGTCTCGTGCCGTGGGTTCATAGGAGTGCGGATCTTGAGCGGGAGAGGTGATGATTTCGGTGACAGCAACGCGCTCCCCGCCAATCTCGCGAGCAATCTGCCCATAGACGTTTGTCGTGGTCACTAACTCAATTTTTCCGCTAGCGGAGGCTTCGTCCGAACTTGGAGTTCCCGAGGCACCACCAGTGGCACATCCGGCCAAAAGTATTCCGGCAAGCGGGATCGCAACGATTGAGGTTAATAATCCACGGCTTTTCATCTATTAGTCTCCATTCACACAGCACGCTATTGAGAACTATTCTACATTACATTTGAGAATCATTCGCACTTAGCTTTGCTCGACGCCCCGGTGAGACACTAACTTTCCCATGCGCACCACCTGTGCCGGTCGCCTTGACGACTACTACGGCGATGGCTGTAGTTACCGGAATCGCAAGGACCAAGCCGATGGAGCCAATAAGAATTCGAATCACTTCTTCGGCCATCGATCCAGAACTCAACGTAGTGCCAAAGCTCTGATCGCTGAGCGCTGCAATGGCGAGAATTGGAAGGGCGGCACCGGCATAAGCAAAGGCAATTGTGTACACGGTGGAGGCAATATGATCGCGTCCGATGCGCATTCCCTTGAAGAATAATTCTCTGGCGGTGGCGTCTGGCGCGGTCTCGGCCAGCTCCCATACGGTGGCTGACTGAGTGATGGTCACATCATTGAGCACACCCATTCCACCAACCAGCAAACCGCAAATGAGTAAGCCAGGCAGCGAAATCTGGGGTACCACAGTGGACAGTGTCATCGCGTGTTCATCGTTCGCGCCGGTCAGCGCCGCGGCATCTGTCAGCCACACCGCAAGTCCAGCTGTCACCGCCAAACCAAAGAGTGTGCCCAATAGCGCCGTCGAAGTTTTCGCGTTGAGTCCATGAGCAAAATACAACGCCACAAACATAATCGCGGTAGACCCCGTCAGCGCGATCAGTACAGGATTTCCGCCCTCCAACAGGGCAGGCACCATGAAGATGATCATGAACGCGATTCCGCCCACAAGCCCGATAACCGCACGCGCTCCGCGCCAACCGGCCACCAGCACCACCACTAGCCCATACGCCACGGCTAACAGTGACATCGGTAAGGTGCGGACAAAATCCACAAAGACATAAGGGCTGCCACTATCAGATCCCACCGCAGAAAGATCTAAATATCGAATTTGATCTCCCGAACGGGCCTCGCGAGAGTGCAATTGTTCCGGCGGAATCTCCAACGCAATTTCGGCTCCGCCACTATCTGGCATCAGATAGGTGACATTGCATTCAAGTGTTTTGCCGCCAACTTCTTCAAGTCCCATGCTGGAAGGGCAATCCTGAATTAATGACCTAGTCACCGTGCCCACCTGCATGCTGGCACCACCGGTAGTATCCATTGCCCCGTCTAAGGCAAAACGGTCATAGTTACCTTGCGGCCACAGCGCAATCACCATGATCAGGGCCAACGCGCCCACCGGGGCTAACAGCGCCCATAAAATAATTGATGCTCGGCGTCTCCTCGCAGGGTCTTGCAGAATCGGCTGATCGTGATTGTGACTGTGGCCCACGGTCGGTGCACTCCTCAAAGGATTAATCAAAACTCGTCGCGCCCAAGTCTAGTCAGCGAACCTGTACTAGTTATCAGGAACACCCCCAAAGGATGACTCGACAAATCCTCCGCAAGGCTCATGTCTATTTGCCCTCTTCGGGGCGAAGATTGTTCTATGAGCATGTCTGAGAACCACGGGACTTCACCGGGCAGCATTAATGCCGATGAACCTAGGTATGAATATCATCGGCTAATGCGCCGCAATTCCGAGTATTCATGGTGGCGCCCCTTGGCCCTGCTCGGAACGGCCGTAGGCTTCTATGTGGTTTTGTCCATCATCTTGCTCGCTGGGCTCATGATAGTGCTCTTCAGCAGCATGGGCAGTCAGCTTGATGATCCAAACAATCAGATCATGGTTGCTTTTGAAGCAAATAACATGGCAGACCCATTCGTCTTCTTATTCATCATGCTCTCACTGATAGCTTTCATACCAGTTGCGTACCTCGCATACTTATTCCTCGGCCCGAGACCGGTGGGGTTGCTTTTCTCGGTCACCGGAAAGATGCGCTGGCGCTGGTTGGGATTGTGCGCGGGTATCTGCCTGGTGCTCTACGCCCTCTACTTCGGGATCAGTCTGGGTCTAGAAGCCACCGGAGCGGTAGCTTCGGCGCAGATTCCGCCGGAGAACCGTCCTGCTAAGCCTTTGTTCTTCGCCCTACTTGTTGTTTTGTTAGTGCCCTTCCAAGCAGCTGCCGAAGAGCTAGTTTTCCGTGGCCTGCTCATGCAAACCCTTGGTAGCTGGCTCAAACATCCACTCTTCGCCATTTTGCTTCCGGTTCCGCTATTTACCGCAGGACATCTCTACGATATTTACGGCCTGCTAGATGTGGCCTTCTTTGCGATAGTCGCCGGTTACCTCACCTGGCGCACCGGCGGCCTCGAAGCGGCGATTGCCGTGCACGTCATCAACAACGTGGGACTATTTTTGCTCGGCGCCGCGGGTGCCGTGGATATTAATTCCTCGCAGTCTTCCCTTTCAAGCCTGCTGACCTCGGTGGCATTTACCGCGCTAGTGGCCTACATTCTGCTTCAGATGGCTAAGCGTTACGCCGTGCAGCGCACCGCCGGTCCAGAACCTAGGCGCCAAACCCCACAGCTCTTGCAGCCATGGCCGATTCACCACCCCGCTGGCACGCAAACGCAGGCGTACTGGGCTCCTCCGATCACCGGGCAAGAGACGTCTTACCCGTCCGAGTACCCGCAGCATTCTCCTTATTCTGCACAGACCACGAACGAAGACGAGATTAACGGTCCTCCTCCCCCGGGCCGCTAGTTCTAGCGCAGGCGGAGAAAAGCGTCGCCGGTGAGAATATTTGATTCTCACCGGCGACGCTTTGTTGATCCTTTAGGATTTAGCCCAACGAAGTAACGCTACGATTCCTGCGCCCTCGGGCAAGATGGAATCCGGAACGTAGCGGATTGTCGCATCGGTTAAGGCTGTGGCCCGAAGCAGAACTTCCGGTGCTGGCCATTGGCCAATCACCAGGTCCCCATGGTCATCACCCTCTTCATGCGCTAGCCACGGTTCTCCTGACAGCGCCCTTAAAGTGTGTTCGTCTTGATACTGTCCCACCAAAACGACTTCCGCCTGCGCAGATTGCAAGGCCGAAACCACGTCGGCAAGACCCACAGCCAACTGAGCCCGTCCATTACCGGTTTGTGCCGATACGCGCTGTTCAAGCTCTGCGACAGCCGCTTCATGGGTTTCGGAAATCAATCGTGAAATTGATTCGTCGACCTGCTTGGAATCAGCACCCCCAGTTCGCGTATGCGAATCGAGAACGACGACATAGGGCTTTAACGCCCCGGGGAGCATTCCGGCGATCGTTTCCCGCGATTTCACATCGCCCGAAAGCACGATCAGCCGGACAAAGTTGTCCTTAGCCATTTGGACAATGAGCTCGGCGACTCCTTCGGCATTTCGCCGCGCCATCTCATCGGCTGCTGATTGATTTTTGGGCTGATCATATTCGCTAGGTACCTTACGTGCCCGGTGAATCTCTTCGGGTAATCCAACCACACCGCGGCTAGCCACGCGTTCTGGCGAGGTGGTGTTGTATAGATGAACTTCTCCCCCGTCACGTCCGGCCTCGGCCACGAGGTAGGAGAAAGCTCCGCCTCGCGTCCTGGCAAGCGCAGTGAAATTCGGAAATGGCCCCACATCCACGGCGGCGGAATCGACCTTGAGCCCAGGAATGAGTTCGTTGAGTACCACCGCCCCATCGTGAACTGCCACGAAGCGAGCTACCGGCGCACGGAGCCCTTTAGTGGCCTCTATCGCGTTGGTAAGTGCCTCAATATCGGCGGCACCGGCTTGCTGGCTTTTGAGTAGCTTAGCTACTTCCCCCGGCAGCCGGTCGGCCGCTTCGTGCGCTGCGGTGGTTCCGAGCGATGCATCCACCAAGGCGGTGCACCATGAACCAGTTTTCCGATAGAGCGAAACGTCGATTCCATTAGAATCCGCGCGTAGTGCCATGCTGACTCCCTTCCGCACGCGACCCTTGGTCGCGGTGCGACTAGATCCGTGTGACTAACGTAACATCGCACGTCGATAGCCGGAAGAGCAAAGCACAAAGATCCCCTGTGTTAACCCAAAATCGTTACCCGACCTACGTTTATTACCAGCGACCGCGCCAGTACTGCGGTGGGTGAGATTTCTGTGCGCCAAGCTGCTGGGCGGCACGATTTGGCCACTGCGGATCACCCAATGCGGCGCGTCCCACGCTGACACCGTCGGCCTGGCCGGTCACCAAGATGTGTTCGGCCTGGACCGCATCGGTGATGACTCCCACCGCCGTCACAAAGGCGTCGTCAGGCAATGCTTGTTTCACTGCTTGAGCAAGCGGAACTTGGTAGCCGGGGCCGGTAGGGCCGTGGAAAGCCCCGATTCCGGCACTGGACAGATCAAATGCTCGCACACCATATTCGTAGAGTTCGGAGGCGATTTTCACGGTGTCCGCGATGCGCCAACCGCCGTCAACCCAGTCTTCACCGGAGAAACGAATACCCAAGGCTTTATGCTCTGGCCAAACCTTGACGATGGCCTGCACAATTTCGCGCAAGTAGCGGGTGCGGTTTTCAAAGCTGCCACCGTACTGGTCGGTGCGCTTATTGGACAGCGGCGAGAGGAACTGGTGAATCAGGTAACCGTGTGCGGCGTGAATCTGAATCAGGTCGAACCCTGCAGCATCTGCACGCTTGGCAGCCTCGGCCCAATCCTGGACAGAACTGGCGATCTGTTCGACACTCATCTCGGTTCCCGGATTTAGTCCGTACAGATCCTCGGCGCTGGAGGTGAAGGTTTCCCAGCCGCCATCTTCTGCACTGAGACTGCCGACCTTGCCCTGTTCTTCGAGTTCTTTCAACCACCCATAGGTTGAAGCTTTTACTCCGGCGTGGGCCAACTGCACGCCGGCCGCGGCTCCGTGCGAACGGATGTACTGCGTAATTGGCTTCCACGCTTGAACCTGCTGGTCATTCCACAGTCCAGCATCTCGATCCGAGATGCGCCCTTCGGCGGCCACGGCGGTAGCTTCGGCGATCACCAGTGAAAAACCACCGTGAGCCATGGATCCAAGATGCACCAATTGCCACGTGGTGGGTACACCGTCTTGCTTATCGATCACGTACTGGCACATGGGAGGCAAGACCACGCGGTTGCGTAGCGTTAGTCCCTTTCCGGCCTTCGTTGGGATAGTGACTGGGGTAAACAGTTTGCTTTCAGGCATGCCTAGTGTGACGTTTCAGTTCAAGAAATTATTCCTTGATAACCAGCTTTGTGAGCTAGGTATCAGTGTCCAAGAACAGCCACGGCCACGGAGAAATACACGATCAGACCGGCAGCATCAACAAACGTGGAGATAAATGGGTTGGAAAATACTGCGGGATCAACTTTTAGCCATTTCCCAATAATTGGCATCACTCCGCCCACTCCGGCCGCGATAGTGCACAGAGCCACAAGTGTGATCCCAATAATCACCGCGATGTTCCACTCGAAGATGAAACCAGCTACGCCGAAACCAATAGTTCCCAGACTCAATCCGAGCGTCAATCCCACGCCAAGTTCGCGTAGCAAGACTCTTCCAATGTCCCCCACTCTCACATCTCCCATTGCCAGCGCTCGGGTGACTGTAGTGGCCGCCTGGTTTCCGGTATTTCCTCCGATACCTACCATCAATGGGATGAACAAGCTCAGGGTAACCATGGATTCGAGGGTTTCTTCGAAATTCGAAAGTACCTGAACGGTGAGCGTCGCGCCGATGGCAAGCACCAATAGCCAGACGATTCTGCTTTTGACCAAAGAACCGATCGTGGTGCTCAAGTAAGGTCGTCGTAATGGTTCGGCGCCCGAACTCCGTGCAGCACGCCGTTCATCAGAATTAGCTAGCACCGAGACCGCATCAGAATTACTGAATACGCCCACCACACGACGCTCAGAATCCACCACCGGGGTCAGTAATTCTTGGCTCAATACCACCTGACGGGCAGCTTCCAGCACTGGTTCTTCGGCGCTGACACCATCACCCGGGGTCAACAGCTCTGAAATTCGTTGCTCTTCCTTTGCTGCCAAGAGGTCACGCAGTGAAACAATGCCACGTAGCCGGCGGGTCGAATCGGTAACTACGAGGGTATATACACTTTCTGCGGTCTCAAGTTTGTCGCGCACTCGTTGCATGCTTTCGCGCACGGTCAGCTCTGGGTGGGTGATGACAAAGTATGGATTCATCAGATGGCCCACAACTCCGGCAGGGTACCCCAGCAATACATTGACCTCGTCGCGCTGCGCTGAGTCAAGCCCTTGCAGCAGCGTTGCCGCCAGATGGGCAGGCAGCTCATCAAGGAGCGCCACGCGATCATCGGCAGCCATGACGGCGAAGGTCTCGCTGACCGTGTCCTGTTGCAAACCGCTGATAAGTTCGGCCTGTAACGCTGGCTCCAAACGTGCAAAAACCGCCAGCGCCTGCTCTTTAGCTAGCAGTCGATAAGCGATGGCCATTTCTTTGGCCGAAAGCCGATGAAGCTGCTGCAGAGTTTGCGGCAAGTTCAGCTCGCGCAGCAGCGCAGCGAGTTCTTTGAAATCCTGTGATTCTAAGAGATCTTGAATCTGCGAGGAAATGGTTGAGAAGTCTGCTTGATTTGAGGAGCGCATGAAGATCAGTCCAAATGGGATTTAGACGCGTCATTCCGGTGATAATGCGAAGCACAATTGAATCGCCACCCGGAGAGTAATTGGGTGACAAGTCATTCGGTCTTCGCGCGTTGAATGAAGCGAAACGAAAAGGAATCGAAGCGCGATACCCCACCGCTTAATCCAGCTCTTTGGCTCAGCTTAAAGGAAGAAAAAGGGAGGTCGCGTGTACATAGATCGACTAGAACCATCGTCCATGCAGCTCACCTCCTCGAACAGGTCCGGGCTTAAACCCGAGAAACACCTTGCTTCATTTATATCATCTTCCGCGCCCATAAACGACATCAGTGCGACAAGATCACATCCGCTAACGCGAAAAAGCGTGTGGTGACCAGCAGTCACCACACGCTCTTAGTTACCTATCGAATTAGCATTCGACAACGTTGACGGCCAAACCGCCCATCGCTGTTTCTTTGTACTTATCGCTCATATCCTTGCCTGTTTCGCGCATAGTGATGATGACTTCGTCCAGAGTGACGTGGTGTTCCCCGTCTCCCATCAAAGCCATTTTTGCGGCGTTCACGGCCTTAGAAGCTGCAATCGCGTTTCGTTCAATACATGGAATTTGCACCAGACCACCAATAGGATCACAGGTCAGTCCGAGGTTGTGTTCCATCGCAATCTCCGCGGCATTCTCCACTTGAGCTGTGGTACCGCCGAGAATTTCGGCGAGTCCACCGGCTGCCATAGAGGAGGCCGAACCGACTTCACCCTGACAGCCAACTTCGGCACCCGAAATTGAAGCCTGCTCTTTATACAACACGCCTACGGCGCCGGCGGTGAGGAGGAAGCGCACTACAGCGTCATCCTTTTCCTCTTCGTTCCAATATTTGGCGCCCGGCGCGTAATGGGTTGCATAGAAGAGTACTGCTGGAATGATGCCGGCTGCACCGTTAGTGGGTGCGGTGACAACTCGACCGCCCGAAGCGTTTTCTTCGTTGACTGCCAGAGCTACAAGGTTGATCCATTCCTGCCAGAACACCGGATCGCGGTCTTTATCTTCTTTGCGTAAACGCTCATGCCATTCTGGGGCGCGGCGGCGAACTTTAAGTCCACCGGGAAGCACTCCGGTACGTTCCAAGGAGGCGTCTTTGCACTCCTCCATGACCTTATAAATATGAACCAGACCCGAACGAATTTCTTCGCGAGTACGGTAGGTCTCTTCATTGGCCATCATGATCTCGGCAATTGACTTGCCGGAATTCTTCGAGTGTTCTAGTAAGCGTGCAGCCGTGGTGAACGGGTACGGTTGCTGCTTAACCTTTTCTTCCAGGTTTTTTTCAAGGCGTTCTTCGGCGCCATCACGCACAATAAATCCGCCGCCGACAGAGAAGAACGTTTCGTTCAGTAGTTCTTCGCCAGCTGCATCGAGAGCAATGAACTTTACTCCGTTGGTGTGGCGCGGCAAGACTGTCAGCGGGTGCTGAATCATGTCGTTGACGGTGTAGTTCAGGTCCTTGCGAGCATCCATTTGGGACGCAAAACGAAGTACTCCACTTTGTTCCATCTGTGCCAAGCGCTCATCAACTTGGGCCGGCAGAATGTTTTCTGGCTCGTACCCTTCAAGTCCAAGCATGATCGCGGTGAAGGTTCCGTGACCCCGGCCGGTCGCTGCGAGCGAACCGTAAACATCAATGCGCAGGGAGGTGAGGGATTCAAGCTTGCCTTCACGAATCACTTGGGCCACGAATGCGTGCGCCGCACGCATTGGTCCCACGGTGTGGCTGGAAGATGGTCCAATACCAACCGAGAACAAATCAAATACGCTGACCGCCATGACGGGTCACTTCCTTAGAACAGAGATAATTCGGAACTGAGAGCACCAAATAAGTGTGTGGTGGGGTAGAAATTTGTAGTTCGTCCCCGTGCCTCGCATGTTCTCTGGGTGCCAGATGCGAGAGAGACAAAGGGCCCGGAACGCGATGTTTCCGCTTTCCGGGCCCCTCCTTCAATCAGAAGCTGCTACTCGGAAACTTTTTTAAGTTCCGGGTACAGTGGGTGGGCCTCGGCGAGCTTGAGAACTCGCTCCTTAAGCTCAGGCAGAACAGCAGAATTACCATCAGCACCAGCAATCAACGCCTGCGCAATAATCTCCGCAACCTCAACAAACGCAGCCTCAGAAAAACCA
>NZ_DATEXC010000024.1:0-1872 GCF_035257265.1 Glutamicibacter sp. | reverse complement strand
AAGAGGCTGTAAAGCATGCCAACGAAAAGTTTCAATTGTCAGTGGCCCAGCAAGAAGAGCAAGTTGCACGATTTTGTCACATCAGGGAGGAGCAGCAAAAACGATTGGAAGAGGTGCGTGATCGACTGCAATTTGATTAATGGCTCCCTGAGCCCCTGAGGGAGGGCGTCGTATAAGGCCTGCCGAAGGAGGTACAGCAATTATGGCTTTCGTCTTTCATATCTACACCTCGCCCTCCTGTGAGCCGACTCACAGTACGTCGTGTGCGTCAGTTGAGGGAGCCGACTGGGACCATAGTTGCTTTCGGATAGAATCGGGACGTAACAGAGGGAAGTGTGCATGTGTGCACAGAAACCCTGAGGGTCTCAGTCATGAAGAAGAGATCTTTATCTCTGACTTGATTAGTCTGAACGTCTTCGCCCGTGATCAAGGAGGGTATCGGAAGGAGAATCGAGCATAGCAGAGAGTTATTCGGGCGTAGTTACGTGTTGGGGGATGGTTGGAGCTGTACCTGAAACAACGTCTCAAACGAGCCGTTGACCCAGGCGAGTCTGAGGTGCAACAGATGGTTAAATCCGTCCTCACGCCAGCGCATTCCCACGCCCTTGCAGCGCTGTTGGATGAGCCACTTACACGCACTCTCGACCATTCCACTCCCCATCGGCCAGCCCAGGTCTTTGTACTGCGCATAGTCGATATGATCCCGGGGCCTCTCCAAGTACGCATACAACGCCGTCAACGTATCCCGTGCGGAGTCAGGCAAGCCCTCGACCGCCAAGGCCTCGACCAAGTCGGCCAAGCCCCCGTCTGGCTGGCCATGCCGCAACCGGTGCCGTGCCCAGCCAAACCACCGACGCGCCCGGGTGGGGCGGCCGTCCCGCCAGGCCGCCGCCCCCTTCCACAGGTACTGCACAGCGTGGTAAAAGTCCAGGATGCCCACGGCAACGGCCGCCAACTGCTCCTCATACAGCCGCCATAAGCCTCGTGCGCCATCACTAAGCCAGACCACCTGGGGGGCCGTGCTGAGGCCCTGGCGCACAGCTTCCAGCCACAAACGCGGCTTGAGCGCCTCGATATCCCCCAAGACCGCCACCAGCCGCCGCTGGCGAAGCCGGGTGATGACCTTGCCGGTGCGCGTGCGAGGCTGGCCCAAGCGGGCCAACACCCCTACTTTGACTTCGTGCCATCGTGTCTTCCCGGTCGGCTGGCCACCCGGCGGGCGAAACGGGACCATCACCCCATCGGCGCCTAAGACCAAGGGGGCAGCGGCCAACTCGGCCGCCAGCGCCTCCGGCGCAGGCAGGGCGCCTTGCGCGAGCGCATGCAAGTGCTGCTGGAGTGTCTCCATCGCTTGTTGACCCGCCGCTTGCACCCATCCCCACACCGCCTGTGGACTGACAATGCTCCCACTGTACCAGCCCAGCAAGCGGGCTGCAGTCGCAAACGGCACAAAGACCGCCAAGGCACAGCCCAGAGCCTGGAACTCCCCACTGCTCCGCTGATGCGGCTGTATGCCCAGGGCCTCATCCAAGGGGACCACCTGGGGCGTCTCACACCCGTGGGGACACCGTCCGACCCGTCGCCGCCATTGGATTGGCCCAAAGAGGCTGGTGATCTGGCGCTTTGCAAAGCCTTTACTGCGCAAGCCCGCCCCACACTGCGGGCCGCGGGGCCATCGTGCCGGATGCTGGCGCCGTTCGGCCAACACGGCTTCGACGAGGTGCATGGTGAGCACGCGGGCTACCTGCCACGCTGCCAGGATTAACGCGGTCAGGGAGTGGGCGTCTTCGACGGCGCTCAGCAAACGTTGCACAGCGGGATCATCGTCGTGTATGGTGTCGTGTAGGCATAGCATCGGGCATCGGTCTCCTT
>NZ_DATEXC010000023.1:0-2056 GCF_035257265.1 Glutamicibacter sp. | reverse complement strand
TGCTGTCGGTGATGCTGGGTGTACGGCGGTCCAGTGTCACGGACGTGGCGCGCCAGCTCCAGCAGCAAGGCCTGATCCAGTATCAGCGCGGCATCATCCACGTGCTGGACCGTCCGGGGCTGGAAGCGGCCAGTTGTGAGTGCTACGGCCTGATCCGCCGGGAGATAGATCGCCTGCTTGGCCCGGCGCACCTCGACGGGCGGTCAGGGGAGGGGTGTGACCGGCTGCCCTCGGCGACTTCATGCCGCGAACGGCAGCTCCCCCTCCTCAAGAGTTTCAATTGGTTCGACGAACTCGCGATACGGGTACAAACGTTGGGTTTCCTTCTCAATGCGATACCGCATGAAGTCGTCCCAATCCCCATTCAGGTAGGTGCTGCGCACGTCCAACATCGCTTGAGCACTCTCGATCGTCCAACGCATCCCCGAGCGCTCCATCCGGTCTTTGACAAAATGGCGACACGCTCCCTCGATAACCCCAGAGGCGATGGGATAGCCCGCCGCGAGATAGACATCGTAACGCATGCGATGCGCATTGTTTTCGAGGTAGCCACAAATCTTGGCCAACTTTGCCCGTTTCTTGCCTCTCAGCTTGCGCTTGGTGCCCATCTGCCGAAGGCCGGAGACCACCGAGTGCACTTCACCTTGGAGCATGCGAAGGACCCGATCGTATACAAAGCCCAGGGCTTGCTCCTCATCGCGACCGTAGAACAGATGCGCGGCGTCCCATATCCGTGGGGTGGCATGCAACAGGTCGAGAATTTCCATCGTATTGGCTTTTGGTAACTCACGTTGACCAGCTTCCCACAGCGACTTTTGCCCATCCATCAACAACAGGATGGGCTGGTCAGCCCTTGGGTTGCGCCGGGCCACTTCCTGCCTCAACCAGCCAAAGGTTTCCTCCGTGGCCGACACCACCTGGTTCTCTCGCTCGTGAGGCAGACTCGCCCAGAGACGTTTATGCTGGGGTACTGGACGATCGGACGGTAGCGGGTCGTCAGCCGGGCTGCGAAACAGCGACTCGGCGACCTCTTGCGGTGTACGGACAAAAGGATCAATCGTGTACACGGTGCCCACCACCGCCATCTTCTTGCGGTGCGCTTTGGGTGCCGCTTCCCGATCATGCGCTTGAATCGGCATCTCGGCAGCGGGCCGATGCAGGGGAATCCCCTTGCCATCGGCACTGACCACGCACAACGCCCCTTCGGCCTCTGGCTCGGGAGCCGGGCGGGACTCCCGAAACGGGCGCACCGTCTCAGCCATCTTCAGGTTCATCCGCTCCAGACTATCGACCGCGGGATGCACGTCCAGGATACGCCTCAGCGTCTCGGGCACCTGACGATAGGCGTTCTCAACCGTGAAACTTTGTGCCCAATCTTGCCGCAGGTAAGAAAAGTCACTCTCAGGCAGCTGTAACTGCGTATCAAAAGACACGTACGCAATCTTTTGCCCTTCGCGGGTGCCATACACCACCCGCTCCAGCTCAAATCGACCAAAGACCGACTGATACACCCGAGGATGAAGCCTATCCAGGCGACGAACTTCCTGTCCACCTGGCAACACGACAGTCTCTCCCACGTCACCGGGTCCCACCAAGCGAAACAACAGCCCCAGAGCCTTATGGCCCAGTTGCAAGACCCGCTGCCAAATGCCCGCTTCCGCCTCATGTGCCGCGATGCCCTGTCGGGCAGACCTGGCTACATAGGCTTTGAGGTCATTCAAGGCGAGCTCCAATTCATCATGGTTGCTATCGCTACAGGGTTGCGTCATGCTCTCCATCACGCGGCTCCTCTGGTTCGCGGGGTATATCCATGTTTCTTACCCCACTTTGACATCGGGGAGCCGATTTTTCCATGCCTTATTGCTCTATCTTTCTGTATTTCACAGGGCGACGCTGAGATGGCAGATGAGAGCGGCCGACCGGTCACACCCAAATCCGGTAGTGATAGCACGGCTAGGTTCTCCCCTGGGCGTCCCCATGGCTATCTGGTTCTGGCCGATCTGGGCCACTGGAGTCGCTGGTCAGACCGTTGGCGAAGGTATGGGGTAAAGAGAGC
>NZ_DATEXC010000022.1:0-1595 GCF_035257265.1 Glutamicibacter sp. | reverse complement strand
CACTCTTTCACGGCAAGCGCCTGTCCGTGGAGCTGATCGTCCGTGTGGTGGCCTGCCTGGCGGAAGGCCTCGGCATTCGCGCCACAGCCCGGGTGTTTGAGGTGGACCCCAACACGGTGCTCCAGTGGCTGGTGGCAGCCGCCGAGCATCTCAAGGCCTTTACGAGTTATTTTCTCTGCGACGTGCACGTCACGCAGCTGCAACTCGACGAGTTGTACGCGCTACTCCGTGGCCTCAAGGCTGGAGCAATCAGTGAAGACGCCGTCCTCGAGCGTCTTGAACCGTCTCGCCCGTGGGTGTGGACGGCCATGGATCCCGTGAGCAAATTAGACATTATCGGATTTAACCAGAGCTGACCAAACTCAGCACATCGCAGGTGGGGAACGGGTGACGACAACGCACGCGGAGATTGTGCAAGCCGCACGCAATCTCCATGACCAGATCAGACATGCCGGCTTTCGTCAGGCGCAAGACATCTTTGACAAGCCGACACCGTTTCACCCCGGCAATGACGTTTTCTACGACCACGCGTGCCCGGGAGATGAGGTGATGGAGGCACCTGTCTGCTCCGCGCACCTCCTGGCCTGTGGGGGGTTTTTGGCTGCTGCGTGAGGCCGCCCGCCGGCTCCTAGCCCTGCAAGCCCGTGTCCTGGTCGAGCGTGGCGTTGGTCGGAGAGGCCATCTCTCCTGCAGCGGCCGCTTTCTTATCGTGCTTTTTCCCGGCCACGGTCGGCCCCAGAGAGACGACTGTGGTGGGGTGTGCGTTGACCAGCAGGAGGTTCTTGGCCGTAGGGGTTTTCTGCTTGCCGCTGGCCGGCTCCGGGTGCTGCGCGGCCGTGGTGGGACGTTGGCGACGGCGCTCCGTACCGTCGATGGCCATAGCCGGGGCGCCCGCCCGCGCCAGGGCACTGGGGGCAACCCGGCTGGCATCGCGCTCCGGCGCCAGGCCGAGAGCGGCCAAGGCACGGTGGAGGCCAGGGAGCAAGCGCTGAATCCAGTAGGGGGGCTGGGGTTGGCGGAGCTCACATGGCACACCAGGCCTGGTGTGCAAGGGATGGGTTTGCTGGGAGACGAGGAGAAAGAACAGTTGGTCTGCCATCTGCGGCCAGCCGCCTTTGGCGCCACCGCCGCTCTGGCGGTGGCGTCCCTTGCCTGCCCAGGTCTTGTCTGGCGGAGAGAGGACCGCCTAGGCCGCAGCAAAGGCTGGCAGCACACGGGCGAACTCGTCGTGCCTCAGGCTGGGCGCCGCCAAGAACTCTCGCGGTCTGTCTTGTAAGGTCGAATAGGTTAGCAGGGAATAAGTAGACACTATCTCCGATAATGTCTATTATCGATTTTAAGTCGTTGACGTTATTTGTCTACTTAACCGATATTGACTCAGATTCTGGTGCCCATAGTATTATTGAAGGAACGCACAACAATAAAGGATTGAAAAATATAAACAATCTTACGCTTGCTGAAAAGGTAGCGCAGGAAAAATTTGGTGGTAGAATCAAAGTCATTGTAGGCAAGAAGGGCACAGCTTTTTTTGAGGAAACGAGTACGTACCACAGGGTAGAAGTTTGTAAGAGGAGACGATTAATACTATCAATCGA
>NZ_DATEXC010000021.1:0-3924 GCF_035257265.1 Glutamicibacter sp. | reverse complement strand
CCATTCCGTATGGCCATGCCCATAGTCTCTATCGTGAATCCGGCGCTCATCAAGGCGCATGAGCAGAACGGTGACTGGGCCGAGCAGTGGCTCGCACAGCACGAGGCGGGTTCCGGAGCCTATCGTTTGGTGAAATTCGATCAGGCGACGGGCTTTCTCATGGAACGTTTTCCAGAATTTTGGGGCGGTTGGCGGGAGAAGCACGTCGATGAAGTCGAGATCCGCGTCATCCGGGAGCAATCAAGCCGGACGCTGGCCCTGATGAAGGGAGATGTCCACATGATCGAGACCCTCCTGGGGGCTGACCAGTTGGAGAAATTGGAAAAGCATCCTCGTCTGAAGGTCACTCCATATGAGTCGATGCGTTTCTTTGTGATCCGCATGCACAATCAACGTGACCCGTTCACTGACATCAACGTGCGCAAGGCGTTTAGCTTGACAATGTCACATTAAACGAGTGGTCCGTGGGACCCAGCTAAACCGTTTGCTATATGTGCCAGGTGGTGTCTCTCCACTCCCGAACGACGAGGGTAAAGCATGGCATGGGGCAAACCTTCGAGTAGCCTTTGGGAAGGTCCCGAAGGCTCAGCGATTGTACGGAGGATGCTCCCATGGCACCTTACCCCGAGTGGTCCCTGGAGGAGAGCCACGCCGGGACTGGACTGCGGCGGTTGATCGGGCATTGGGGGGAACGGCCGGCGCAGGACGAGACGGCCGAGGTCTCTGAGCGCTGCGAGCCAGCGTTGCATGTCCCCCGACGCTGGGGACTGTCGGCTGAAGCGGTCGCCCACCTGGGGGACCGCCTCTCTCAGTTCTGGCTACGCTTTCGTGGCTGTTTTACGACCCGTACGCGCGACACCAGCGCGCGCGCCTACGATTATCTGCGGGCTCAGTTGACCATGGATACCGAACGGAACTTTGCCCACATGGACCGTACCTTGAACGGGGGGGATGGGCAAGCCCTGCAGCACTTCATGTCGAACTCGCCCTGGTCAGGACCCGCGGTGTTCGAGCAGATTCAAGCCGCGATCAAGGCGACCCCGGCCTTGGCCCAGGGGAGTACCTTGATTCTGGATGAGAGTGCGGATGAGAAAGCGGGGACGCACAATGTCGGAGCATCGCGACAGTAGAATGGCCGGCTGGGCAAGGTCGATGTGTGCCGGGTCGATACCTGCCTGACCTATGCCAATGGTGGACTGTGGGCGATGGTGGATGGCGAGCTGTTCTTGCCGGAAGAGTGGTTTGGGGCGGCTTTCGCCCAGACCCGCCAAGAACTGGGCATTCCCCCGGACCGTACGTTCGAGACGAAGATCGCCCTGGGCTTGAAGATGGTCAAGCGGGTGAAGGCCAAGGGCGTGCCCTTCGACCTGTTGGCCTGTGACGCGCTGTATGGGCGGGACAGCCAATTTCGTGCCGCCTTGGCGGCCGAAAACGTCCAGTATGCGGCTCAGGTGCCCGCGGATACGTCGGTGTATCTAAACGAGCCGCGCGTGGGCCTGCCCCCGAAGCGTGGCAAGAGAGGCCGGCCGCGCACGCGGCTGCGGGTGCTGAGTGGTCAGCGCCCCCAGGAGGTGCGCGCCTTGGCCCAGCATCCTCAGACGGTGTGGGAGCGGGTGCAGGTGCGCCTCACGGAACGTGGATGGTTGACAGCAGACTTCGCGGTGAGGCGCGTCTGGACCGTGGCAGCAGGCCAGAGGCCCCGTACCGAATGGTTGGTAATACGACGCAATAGCGATGGTGCCTGCTCGTATACGCTGCTCAATGCCCCGACGGACACGCCGCATGCCTGTCTGATCGCGTGGAGTTGCCGCCGCTACTTCACCGAGCGCACCTTTGAGGATGCCAAGACGGAGATGGGCTGGGACGCATTCCAGGCTCAGAAATATCGGGCCTGGGAGCATCACTTGGCTCTCACCGCGGCCGCGTTGTGGTTCGTCGCCCAGACCAAATTGGTATGGATGCAGATGTACGCACGCGATCCCGCACTGGCGCACCAGTTAGAAGTCGAGGTCTTGCCGGCGCTGTCGACCGCCAACGTGCGCGAGTTGTTAAAGGCAGTGTTGCCCTTGCCGCAGCTCACCCCCGAAGAGGCTATGGACCTTGTCATCACGCATCTGATCCATCGCGCTCGTTCGACCAGTAGCCGGTTGAAGTCCCAAGTGAAACCACAGGACTCATCCTAATGTGACATTGTCAAGATAGAGTGTCTCGTCGATAAGTGCAATGGAATATCTCCGTTGCGGAAAGGTTGACATAGAGTCTCTAGAGTGCCTCAAGCCCACACGACCCTGCCTTATGCTATCCTCATCCATCGAGGAGGTGGGTGATGGAGAGCATCAAGTTGTGGGCACGTCATGGTGAAGCGGTTCGTCAGGCCATCGAGTTGGGCAAACTCGTCCATATGGAGACGGCCAGTGAGGAGTTAACCGATGAATTTCTGCTGTTTGCCATCGACAGCGGTCTGCTGAAGACCTGGGCGGAGGCGTTTCCCGATCCACGTTGTGAGCCCGAAATTGGCATGGAGGTCATTTTGCCCGCTCATCTGGCGGGGCGTTTTGCCGGGCTGTACTCCCTGCGTAAAACGGGCTATGTGTTGCGTTCGGCTCGGGTGTTGGGTGCCTTGGGCTACAGCGTGGAAGTCATCGAGCCGGCTCAGGGTTTATCGGTGCGCGGCACCGCGGATGACAAGCTCTTCAGTGGTGATGTGGTACGCAAACTCTTGGTCAAAATGGAACAGCAAGTGGACCTGAGCCAGTGTGCCCCTCGCCCTGTCGAAGTCCCCAGTGTAGCGGTCAAAGTGCGCGAACGCGCCTCGCGCCGGGCGGTCAAACACGTGGTGGATGAGGCCGAGGCCGAAATCCGCGCCCTGCAGGTCGCCGATCAATTGGTCCAGTGGTACAACCAGCATGTTGCGGTCTCCATGTTACAGTACGCCCGCCTAGGGCGGGGCCGACGGATTCATATCCTCGATACCACGCGCGTCGAGGTGCCGTTAGCAACCGGGACGTATGAGTGTAGTGGCGTGGTCAAAAAAGATGACGGAACGTATGCGCGCGGGTACAAGCTGGCCACGTTACGGACCCTACTCGACAGCGCTGGTCTGCTCAGCCAGGTGGCAATGTCCGCGATCCAGGTACACGATGTGGCACTGTGTCGTCCCTTGTTGGAGCGCGCACCGGTGTTACGCGCGGGCGATCTCCTGCTCGAAGATCGCGGTTTTATCGACGGCGCCACGTTATCCCATTTGAAGCGCAAGCGCCGAGTCGATGTGATCATGCCACTCAAAGCCAATATGTTAGCGACGCAGGAGGCGATCCAACTGGCTGAGATGGCCGCGAAGTGGGAAGCGCATCCCTCAAGGGCCAATCAGCGCATGGCTCTGGTATGCGGTGTGGAGCATATGTGGAGCGAATGCGAGGTGCCGTTGAATGCCTGTGTGATTCAGTTCTGGAATAAGAAGAAAAAGCGGACCGACCATATCGTCTTGGTCACGACAGACCGGAAGCTCAACGCCTCTTGGATCGTGCGTCATTACGAAGAACGTCCCGAAATTGAGCAGGACTATGAGCAGATGAAAAGCGGCGGTTGGCAGCTCCAAAAGCTCAGTTCAACGCGCTATAGCGAGGTTGTCTTTTATGTCCTGACGGTGGTGTTAAGCTACAGCCTGTATCATCTGTTTGCCAACACGCCGCCCGGGACGCGATTTGCCGACAAGACGCGCCAAGCCCTTGCCTTTGAGCAGCTGCGGACCCAACGCACGCATATTATTGTGTACGCTGGGGGCTACTTTGAAATCTTTGAGACCTTGAGCTTTGTCCAGATGGTCTTGCAATTGTCTCCGCCCGTACAAGAGCGACTACGAACGTGGCTGGCAGAGCATCTCAGCCAAATTCAGAAGCGGGAATGACCTTTCCGCAATGGAGT
>NZ_DATEXC010000020.1:0-41592 GCF_035257265.1 Glutamicibacter sp. | reverse complement strand
AACGCTGATGCGAACACGGACGCGAATACCGATGCGAATACCGATGTGAACACGACGGATAACGCTGATGCGAACACGGACGCGAATACCGGCGATAATGCTGATGCGAACACGGACGCGAATACCGATGCGAACACCGATGTGAACACCGGAGATAATGCTGATGCGAACACGGATGCGAATACCGATGTGAACACCGGCGATAATGCTGATGCGAACACGGACGCGAACACGGACGCGAATACCGATGTGAACACCGGCGATAACGCTGATGCGAACACGGATGCAAATACCGATGCGAACACCGGCGATAACGCTGATGCGAACACGGATGCAAATACCGATGCGAACACCGGCGATAATGCTGATGCGAACACGGATGCAAATACCGATGCGAATACTTCGGATAATGCTGACGCGAACACTGATGCGAACACCACCGATAATCAGGGCGACAACACCGCGGACAACACTTCGGACAACACCGAGCACCCAGTGCTCAGCGTTGTTCCAGATAGCGTTGAAGAAGGCGACGACGTTACTGTCATCGGCGAGAAATTCACTCCGGATGGAACTGTCGAGTTTGTAGTCCGTAACGTCAACGGTGAAGGCGATCCAGTCCAGGATGTCGAGCTCATTGTTGATAAAGACGGACGATTCACCCACGAATTCAGTACCGATGGACTGCCAGAAGGTATTTACATCGTTGAAGTAACCGATCCAGAAACTGGCAAGGTTTACAACGAGTACTTCCAGGTCAAGCCTTCGGATGACGCAACGCTGATCGTTGATATCGATATCACCCCGAACCGTCTGATCAAGGGTGAATCTGGTGAAGTGACCGGTAAGGAATTCACGCCAGGTGGCGTAGTTGAAATCAAGCAGAGTGCGCTTGGCGAAGCAAACACGGGTATGGCCGATGCTGTAGCTGCCGCACTACCGGCGGATGTCACGGCAAATGAGGCTGGCGATATCAGCTTCATGGTGGACACTTCTGACATTGAACTCGGAAACTACATCTTGCTGCTTACCGATGTGGAATCTGGTTCGTACGGCTTCACTACTTTTACAGTTGTAGCCGCTGAATCAACCGCAGACAACAGCGCTGATAACACCGAAGCAAATACCGATGCGAATACTTCGGATAATGCTGACGCGAACGCTGACGCAAATTCCGGTGCTAACTCCGGCGACAACGACGGAAAGCAGAAGGATAACAACTCCAACAAGGACCGTCTTGCAGATACCGGTTCTAACGGGGCACTGCTAATTGGCGCAGGAGCATTCTTGTTGCTGTTGCTTGGTGTTGGAGCTACTGTGATAGCTCGAAAGCGCAAAGCATAAAGCAGTAATTATGTAGTCCAGAAATAGGAAGGGGCATCAAACGATGCCCCTTCCATTTCGCATTAAGAATTTCATGGAACTGAAATTTATGGGAAGGTCCGAATGGAAGAGAATACCCGGATAAGGCAGCAGAGAACAAAGCCGAAGGTAGCTACACTCGTAGTTCTCCTATTGGCCGGGATTGCTGCCTTGGGCCATATCGGAGCAACCCTGGCCTTTACCGGCCCCTCAACCCCGATTAAGACATCCTTGCAGCCTGAACTAAATCGCTACTTTCTCGGTCCCTTGGATCAGGGGTGGAGCCTATTTGCACCTGGACCCTACTCGCAAGATGAGTACTTCACGATGCGGGCTTGCCTATCTAGTGTGGATATTTGCGCCGGCGGGCAGGAAGCTGGGGCAGAATTTACCGAATGGCGTGACGTGACTTCCGAAGAAATGGTCAAACGCGCAGGAAACATGTTTTCAGATCGTGAAACGAAGCAATCCAAGGTGATTCACGGCCGGTTGTGGGGCGCTGTATCGGACTTGAGCAGCGACGCACGTTCTGAAATTGAGAAGCCTTTCATTCAAGGCACCCCGGTATTTGGATTTGATCTTGGTTCTTCCGCAGCATCCGAGAAATACTCCTCATCGGAACTTTCGAACCTTCGGGCATACAAACGGCTAGAGGACACTGCCGTTGGATTCGCTTCCTTGTATGCGATTGAGCAATGGGGTGGGGCATCGATGGTTGAAATTAAGTTGCGACGTGAGCCTGTGACAACCTTTGCTCAACGACACAGCGAAACTGCTAAAAGTAAACCCATTGAAACCTATATTGGCTGGCGGGATACCAAAGAATTTAGTGAAGCGGCGGTAGCGGTATGGAAATGAAATTAGAACAGCGTCAAACACCGTCCATCCGTAACTGGATCTCGAAGAACAAGGAAGTTCCCGCAGATTTTCTCTCGTGGATCTATCGCTGGTTTGTTAACGAACGTCATGCTTCTTACGGACTGGCGGTCATGCGTATCGCCTCGGGTATTTTCATTTTGGGATGGTTGCTAATTAACGCACCTATCGCATCAAAAATTTGGGGTCCTGGCTCGGAATATCTGGAACCATATCGTTCAGTACTTGGATATAAATGGCCTTTGGATATCCTCCGCGACTCAGGTCTAGGGTTCTTTATCGCCTGGTATATCGTCTCCATTCTCTTAGCGGTAGCCTTCATCGTTGGGTGGAAGACACGGATCGTCACGCCGTTGTTCTTCATTTTCTATACGGCTATTAACGCGCAGAATACCCCGATCTCGGACGGGGGAAATTACTTTATCCGCATCATGCTGATCTATCTGATTTTTGCAGACCTTTCAAAAATGTGGTCACTTGATGCATGGCTAAATAAGCGCAAGGGCAAAACCAAGCGTGAGTTCGAGATTGTGACCGTACTTCACAATCTCTCCTTATGCCTCGTTGTTGCGCAGCTATGTATTGTGTATTTCGAAGCTGGACTGTACAAAGTGCAAGGAAAGCTTTGGCAGAATGGCACCGCTATGTACTACCCGATTAATTCGGAAGCATATGGTGTTTTCCCTTGGCTAAGCGAGCTGCTGTCGTCGAACTCGTGGATAGTCGCTTTGATTACTTACATTACTGTGATTGCACAGATCGCTTTCCCGTTTATGCTTTTCCATAAAATCAGCCGACGCATTGCGCTGATCTCCATTCTCGGCATGCATATCGGTATCGCTGTGGTCATGGGTTTGCCATTTTTCTCGGGGATTATGGCCTCCGCAGATGCTGTTCTGGTTTCAAGCGCAACTTGGCTTACGATTCAATCCTGGCTGGCAGGGTGGTGGCGAAAGATCTTTACTCGTTCTAAGCCCACGCCTTCAGCCGATAAGCCGATAGATTCACCTGTCGATTCGACGGAGCGAATTTCCACCTCAGTGTAGTTAGAAAACCAAAAATTAATGGTGGGCCTCCATTTTGGAGGCCCACCATTTTTCGAGACTATCCGTAGAAGACGGTATCTATTACTCGCCGATGTAGAACAGGCGCTTATTCACGAATTCTTCCATGCCCAGCGGACCAAGCTCGCGTCCGAAGCCCGAGCGTTTCACACCACCGAATGGCATTTCGGCGCCCTCGGCGGCTGGAGAGTTAACATTCGCCATACCCGACTGCAGGCCCATAGCAACCTTGGCCGCACGAGCTTCATCGGTGGAGTGCACCGAACCGCCCAAGCCGTAGATGGTGTCATTGGCTAGTTCCAGTGCCTGCTCGTCGCTGGTGACCTTGTAGACCACGGCGACTGGGCCGAACAGCTCTTCGTAATAAGCGCGCATGTCCTTGGTGACACCGCTGAGCACGGCAGGGGAGTAGTAGGCCGCAGGACCATCTTGCAGTACGCCACCGGCATGGAGCGTGGCGCCCTTAGACACCGCATCCTGTACCTGTGCGTGCAGATCTTCGGCGGCTTTGCGCGAGGACATTGGTGCGAACGTGCCGTCGGCTTCCGCCATTGGATCACCAGGGGTTAGCCCGTCGGCATGCTTAGTTAGCTCTGTAACAAAGTCATCAAAAATATCTTCCATGATGATCATGCGCTTATTGGAGTTGCACGCCTGGCCGGTGTTGTCGATACGGAAGCCCCAAGCCGTTTCGGCAATGCCAGCGATGTCATTTGAATCAAGAACAACAAATGGATCCGAACCGCCAAGTTCGAGTACTGCTTTCTTCAAATTGCGTCCGGCCTGCTCGCCAATGATCGCGCCAGCGCGTTCGGAACCGGTCAGCGAAACACCCTGGATCCGCGGATCGGCAATGATGGTGGAAATTTGATCATGGGTGGCGAAAACATTGTTGTACACGCCGGCAGGAACGCCTGCCTCATCCATGATTTCTTGGATTGCCAGAGCCGAGCGTGGGCAGGACTCAGCATGCTTGAGCACAATGGTGTTGCCCAGCATCAGGTTTGGTGCGGCAAAGCGAGCGACCTGATACAGCGGGAAATTCCACGGCATGATGCCCAGCAGCGGACCGACGGGGCGACGCTGGACGACTGCTTTGCCGCCGGAGAATGACTTGATTTCCTGGTCTGCCGCCAGGGTTGGGCCTTCGGTAGCGAAATATTCAAAGATGTCTTTGCAGTATTCCGCTTCGCCTACTGCCTCGGAAAGTGGCTTGCCCATTTCCAAGGTCATGATTTTGCCTAGTTCATCGGCTTTGTCGGCGAAGAGCTGGGCGATCTTGCTGACGATCTTTGCACGTTCGTTGATGTCAACGTTCTGCCACGTCTCATAAGCGGACTGTGCGGAGGCGAGTGCCTGCTCGACCTGTGCGTCGGTGGCTGCCGGGAATTCTTCAACGATCTGGCCGGTTGCCGGGTTTAGTACCTTGTAGGTCGGGGCGCTCATGATGCTCCTATCTAGTCTGTGCTGAGGTCTGTGTGGGCTTGTGGATTCCACGATACCCATCCTGTCCGTAAAATGAATGTGAATCACTTCACGGCGCGTCTAATTCGAGCATATCCGCAGTTCAGCAAATCGGCCACACTCAGATCCGTTGAATCGTCTGGGATTCAAGACGGATTCCCCACGAATGTCTCTCATCTGCGCTCGAAAGCAAAAAACCCGTGCGGCGCTTGAGAATACGCCACACGGGTGTCTAAAAACTAGGAAGAACCTAGCTGATTGCTGAGGTCTTCCACCAATCAATTCCTGCATCGCCTTGAGCGATCGAAGCAATTTCGTTGAGCTCGGCCTCGGTGAATTCAACGTTCTTCAGCGCGCCGAGGTTTTCGTCCAGCTGCTTGGTTGAGGAAGCGCCGATGAGCACCGAGGTGGCCGCACCATCGCGGAGCAGCCAAGCCAAGGACATTTGTGCCAAAGACTGGCCGCGACGTAGCGCAATGTCGTTGAGCTTGTGGATCTTGTCCAAATTCTCTTCGGTCAGCTGTGCATCCAAGGAACGTCGTCCGCCCTGACGCTGAACATCGGTGCCGTTGAGGTACTTGTCGGTCAGCAGGCCTTGAGCCAAAGGAGTAAAGGCAATAGCTCCCATGTCCTCCTTCTGCAAGGTGGCCAGTAGTCCGTGCTCTACCCATGGGTTCAAGATGTTGTAGGAAGGCTGGTGGATGACCAGTGGGGTTCCTAGCTCGTCTGCGATGGCCTTGGCCTGAGCGGTGCGTTCAGCCGAGTAGGAGGAAATGCCAACATAAATGGCCTTGCCCTGACGGACCAAGGTATCCAAAGCGCCAATGGTTTCTTCCAGGGGAGTCTTCGGGTCATAACGGTGCGAATAGAAGATATCCACGTAGTCCAGGTTCATTGCCTGCAAGGATGCTTCAGCGGAGGCTAGTAAGTATTTGCGTGACCCGAAGCTACCAAATGGTCCGGCCCACATGTCGTAGCCGGCCTTCGAAGAGATCACCAGCTCATTACGGTAAGGCAGGAAGTCTTTGCGCATCATTCGTCCGAAGTTCTCTTCAGCTGAGCCAGCTGGCGGACCATAGTTATTAGCCAGGTCGAAGTGGTTGATGCCGTGGTCAAAAGCGTGACGTAAGACTTCGCGTTGGGTATCAAATGCGCGGTTGTCACCGAAGTTCCACCACAGTCCCAGCGAGAGCGGAGGCAAGACTAAGCCCGAATCTCCGACTCGACGGTAGCCGAATTTCTCGTAACGGTTTTCTGCCGCGACGTACGGACGGTTACTGTCGGGACGCGGGCTGACAAGTTCGTACTCCATGTGGTGCCTCTCCATAGAATGAGTCATTGTTGCTTAAAACAACTGTATGGCAGAACTTACGCAAGAGCATTGAACTATTGAATAAAACTAGTGCTTCGTCTTCGCGGAACCAGACTCGCGATAAATCATGTCAACAGAGAATCTCTAGGCTCGCGATAGAGTGAAGTTTGGACAGCATGCAAATAACTGTGAGGACCGAAGTGATTTCCAAAGCGACAAAATCCCTTGCCGCGCTCTTGATCTGCGGACTGTTGGCCGCCTGCTCCTCGGGCCCAACGACGCAAGAGCCACAGGCCTCAAATTCCGCGACGACGGCGCCGGCAACACCGACCCCCGAACCGCTGCCGGACTTTGTCCAAGATTTTAATAACAAACCCGCAGGCAAGGCAGCTACCTTGAATGTCGGATCCTCAAACCTTGGTACTAGCCTGAGCGATGACAACATCGGAGTGTCCTTTGAAGCTACCGAGCTCAGCGATCCGCGTTGGGACCCAGAAGCCGGCAACCTCGACGAGATGCTCGGTGCGTTGGGGCATCCTGGTCTACGTTTTGGCGGAAACGTCTTGGACCGCGAAACCTTCTGGACTTCAACGGGAGAAGAAGCGCCAAAGGGCAAAACCTTGGTCACGCCCCAAGACCTCGAACGCGTGATGAAAACGGTCAAGAAGATTGATTCTAAGGTCACCATCGGTATTCCGCTGGGCCATTACGATCCGAAGCGCGGAGCCGATATGGCCAAATATGCCGTGAAGACTTTCGGGGATCACCTGATTGGAATCTCTATCGGCAATGAACCCAACGGGTATACCAATGATGCGCGTCCCGGGCTGCAGGTCCGCAAACCTTCGCAATGGAATGAAAAGAAGTATGTCACCCAGGTGCGGGCGTACGTCAAAGCCATCGATGAGGCCACCGGTAAGAAGGTTCCAATTGTAGGACCGGGAGTCTTTGACGGCTCGTGGATGAGCGCGTTTTTGAATGCGCAACTACCTAACACTACGGCTTTGACCCAGCATTACTATGCGACCTATGAATGCTCCTCGGATAAGGTGCCAGGGCGAGGACCTGAATGGCAGAACTTACTAGATCCTGTGGTGAGCAAGAGTGCTGCGAAAATGTTGGGAATTGGATTAGCCAAGGCCAACAAAAAGAAGGTTCCGCTGTGGGTCGAAGAAACCGGGTCAACGAGCTGCCCGGGGACGAATAACACCTCGCGTACTCACGCCACCGCGTTGTGGACCATTGACCATATTTTTGCGTCAGCGCATCTTGGGGTGGAGCGGATGAACATGCATTCCATGCTTGGTGCCTGCCGTGGTGGGGCACCGATGTCGGTGGTCTGTTCCGCGGACGGAACCGGTAGCAACGGTGAAGGCCAAGTGCTGGCCCAACCCAATTACCTGGCTATGCGCCTAGCCAGCTTGAGCATTGGTAGCCAGTTCATGTCTACGAAAATTTCTGGGGACAAAAATATTGCGGCCTATGCTGTTAAGGTTAAAAATGGCAATGTTCTGGTGACCGTGATCAACAAAAACGATGCAGCCAAACAGTCGAAAAACCCGCTGACAGTTAACGTACCTAAGGGATATCGAGCCACCGGGGCAGCACAGATTTATGCACCTGGAAACGGAGCCGTCGAGAAGACCCAGTTGCGTGCCGAGGCCCCGTTTGCTGCCGAGGGCAGCGGCGTGACAAAGAATGCGACCGGCAAACTCCAATTGGATGTGGCCGCGAGCAGCGCTACGACGATCGAATTCACGAAGAAGAAGTAACGAAGAAGCTTAAAGAAAGAATCGATCTGCGGGGGTCAAGGAGGTAACGCCCGCGCAGATCGATTCCTATAAATCACTCGCACCTTGAGAAGGTAATCACCAGTCTAGGACGGGATTCTTATCAATAGCTGAAGATGAGGTCAACGAATCCTCAGTATGTTTGGATTAGTAATTCGAGGGTGGATCAGAGGCTGGGAATGATTCGTCTTCCCATTCCTCCACTAACTCTTCTTCATGATCGTGCTTCACGTGTGCCGTGGCCTGCTCCTGAGTTTCGACTCCAAGTTCGTCCTCTTGACCGTTGCGCATGATGCTCCTTCCCTCGCATGTCTTAGTGTCGCGGCAAAAAGCCATCGACCTCATACTTTTAGTGTCATCCTTTTTCTGACCAAAGTCGATAGAAGCGGGCAATGCTCACCGGGCCGGAGCCCGGCGAATTGCTCGCTGAGACACAAGAGGATTTAATCGGAGGTATGCCGATGATTAATAACCCCGCAGATGGTGCCGAAATCTTCTTTGATGACGACCGAGCTGCCGGTGAGCCAATTCTTTTCCTTCACGGATCGGCACTTTCACGTTCTATCTGGCGTGGGCTGGGATATACCAAAGCCTTAGGCACCAACCATCGCACCATTCGCATGGACCTGCGCGGGCATGGCAAATCGATGAAGTCGCATCAAAGCTCCGATTACACGATGGACAAAATTGCCAGCGATATTTATGCGGTACTAGATCATCTCGGCCTTCCGGCAGCACACGTCATTGGGTACTCTTTCGGCGCACGCAGTGGATTGCATGTGGCCATGGACCGACCTGAACGGGTCCTGAGCCTCACGATGCTCGGGGGAACCTACGAGATTACCGACGGGGAGATTGGCAAACTGTTCTTCCCCGGTTACCTAGAAGTTTTGCGTCAAGGAGATATCGAAGGGTTTGTCACCGGGCAAGAAACCCGCGGCAGGCTAGACCCAGCCACTCGATTAGCTTTCCTCAGCAATGACCCATTGGCCTTAGCCGCCTACTATGACGCAGCCGAAACCGTGCAGAACCTAGAGCTGAGCCAGCTTTCGAGGATCACCACCCCCACACTGTTATTGATTGGTACCCGTGATCAGCCCCGCTTTGATCAAAACAAGATTATGGCCCGCGCCTTGCCGCACGCCCGGTTGGTTGCGCTGCCGGGGCGAACCCACGGCAGTACGCTGTTCCCGATTGAACCAGTGGTCAGTGCGATCCAAGCTTTTTGGGCGGTATAGCACCGATGGATGCCCAAGTCTTTGACCTTGAACGCATCGCCTCAGGTTTGGCCTTCGGACCAAGCCGAAAAGAACTACAAGTTGCGTTGCAAACTCAACCGAGCCGGCCACTAGTCATTCAGGCGCCACCGGGTTCGGGTAAAACCACCATTGTGCCACCCACAGTGGCTGTGGCGCTGGCTGCGCAGGGGCTTACCGGCAAGATCATCGTCACTCAGCCACGCCGTGTAGCGGCCCGCGCCGCAGCGCGACGATTAGCGCAATTAGATGGTTCAAGGCTGGGGGACAAGGTAGGTTTTGCGGTTCGTGGGGAACGTCAAAGCTCGGCAAATACGCAGGTTGAATTTGTGACCGCCGGACTGATGCTGCGCAGGTTATTGGCCGATCCGGATCTAGCCGGAGTCAGCGCGGTGATCATTGATGAGGTCCACGAACGATCTATCGATACTGATCTATTGCTGGCCATGGTGAATCAGGTCAGCGAGCTGCGAGATGATCTCAGCCTGATCGTGATGAGTGCGACCCTGCATTCTCAAGAACTTTCCGAGCTCCTGGCACGTGATGAACCTGCTCGGGTATTGACGGCTAACACCGCACAATTTGAGGTGACCGAACTCTTTGACAGTTTCGCTAAGCAACGGATCACCGAACGTGGAATCAGCCCAGACTATCTATCCCACGTCGCCCAGGTTGCGGTGAAACATTCAAAACTACTGAATCAAAGCTCCACAACCGTGATCGATACCTTGGTTTTCGTTCCAGGAGCCCGCGAAGTAGACCGTGTGTGCGCCCAGATTGCAGCCTCTGGGATGACCGCCTTTGCATTGCACTCTCAAGTCCCCGCAAAGGTTCAAGATCAGATTCTTGCCGAACCGGCGGCTACCGAAGGACCACGAATTATCGTGTCCACCTCGATTGCTGAATCCTCATTGACCGTGCCTCGGGTACGTCTAGTAGTTGACGCTGGTTATGCGCGCGAACCGCGCCGAGACGCCGGACGCGGTATCGCTGGGCTAGTCACGGTGGTGGCAAGCCGTGCGTCAGCTACGCAGCGCGCCGGGCGTGCTGGACGCCTAGGCCCGGGAACGGTGGTGCGCACATTGGATGCGAAAGCCTTTGCGGCGGCGCCAGCCAGTTCTGCCCCAGAAATACGTACCGGAGACCTAGTTCAGGCCGCGCTTTCATTGGCTGCGTGGGGTGCACCGCGCGGAGCGGGGCTCCGGCTCTGGGAAGAGCCACCGGCTAACACGTTGCACACCGACGAGGAGGTGCTGCGTGCGCTGGAGGCGGTAGATGGTGAAGGGAAGATCACCGCGTTGGGTGAGCGCATGGTGAAAATTCCGGCAGATCCCAGGACGGCACGTGCACTGCTGGAAGGCTCCGAACATTTCGGTTCACATCCCACCGCGGAAGCGGTAGCCCTGCTAGCCAGCTCGGAACGAATCGCCAACGCTGATCTGTATGAATTGCTACAGGCAATTCGGCGCCCCACGCATCCTGGTCACCGAGCCTGGGAGCAAGAGACCAAAAGACTTGAAAAACTTACCGGGAATGCGCGGAGCCAAGATGCGTCCAGGGCGCTCGCCGGTGTCTGCGCCTTGGCCTATCCGCAGTGGGTGGCGCATAAGGTCCAAGATCACGACTACCTGCTGGCGTCAGGGACGCGCGCTTCCTTGCCGCGAGGGAGCCACCTGGCGCATTATGAGTTTTTGGCGATTACCGAGGTTACCCGCGCTTCAACAAGTACCGGTGCAATGATTCGCCGCGCGGTGGGTATTGAACTAGAGCAGGTGCTTAGTTTGCTCAGCCAGCTTCATCAAGTCAGCGAAAGCGCAGCGATGGTGGATGGGAAGATTTCGGCTCGCAAGGTTGAGTCGTTGGGCGCCATTGAGCTTGCGTCGCATCCGATTAAGGCCACGAAAGAACTGGGACGCAAGGCGGCCGCAACGGCGCTTCGCGAGCAATCACTAGCGCTTTTTGGTGAACAACAAGCCTTTGAGAATCTACGCCGCCGAATGGGTGTGGCACACCGGCTTTTGGGGGCGCCCTTTGTCCCGGTCGATGAGGCGAGCTTAATTGACGGCGCGTCAGACTGGCTGTCGGCAGGCTTAGAGCATCTGGCTTCAGGGAAACCTGCGTCAAAGATAGACCTGGCAGGATCGTTGCGAACATTGCTGCCGTGGGAGCATGCTCATGAATTTGATTCTTTAGTTCCCGAACGACTACAAGTGCCCTCGGGGTCACGGATCCGTATCGAGTACCCACCGGTGGATTCAACCGGTCCGGCAGTGGTAGCGGTGAAATTGCAGGAATGCTTTGGACTGAAAGATTCTCCACGGTTAGTGCGGGAGAAACTGCCGGTACAGTTCCACCTGCTTTCGCCCAAAGGCAGCCCGCTGGCGGTCACCGAGGACTTACTGAGTTTCTTTAACGGGCCTTACGCACAGGTGCGCTCGGAAATGCGCGGGAAGTACCCGAGACATCCTTGGCCAGAAGATCCGTGGGATCATCAAGCCACCGCATACACGAACAATAGGCTACGCCGGGAAGGCAAAGGCTAAGAAAGTAATACCGTGGCCGAGGCACCAATAAAATGGTGTCTCGACCACGGCATTATTTGTCTTAAATTGTTGGGTTAAGCGAAGGCTGAGATGCCGGTGATGTTGCGGCCCATCAGTAGGGCCTGAACGGTTTCGGTACCTTCATAGGTGTGGATGGCTTCAATATCGGCGAAGTGCCGGGCTACTCGATTGCTGGTCAGGATACCGTTTCCGCCGAGGAGATCACGGGCATTCGCAGCGATCTGGCGTGCGGTGCGTGTTGCGGTGTATTTAGCTAGGGAAGCCTGCGGACCGGTGAGTTCTCCGCGTGCCTCACGCTTGGTGGACTGCACCGCAAGCAGCTGAATGGTCGCCAGTTCGGACTGCATCCGGGCCAGACGTTCCTGCACTATCTGACTTGCTGCCAGCGGCCGGCCAAACTGTGTGCGAGCCTTTGCGTAAAGCACCGCCGATTCGTAGCATGCGGTGGCGTGGCCAACTGCAGACCAAGCGACACCCAAACGGGTGGCAAAAAGAACGCGTGCGGTGTCTTTGAAGCTATGGGAATCCGGGAGCACATCTTCGTCTGGAACAAAGACGTTCTCCATGCGGATATGAGCCTGCCAGATGGCACGCAAGGAAAGCTTATTCTTGATGGTGGTGGCGGTGTAGCCTGCGGATTCCTGATCAACCAAGAAACCACGCACCTTACCGTCCTCATCACGTGCCCAGGTGACGGTGATGCCGCCGATGGAGCCGTTGCCGATCCACTTCTTCTCTCCGTTGACGACGTAGCCACCGTCGACCTTGTGGGCTCGGGTTTCGAGACCTACTGAGTCCGAACCGTGAGTCGGCTCGGTTAGCGCGAAGGAGCCGGCAAGCTCGCCTGCAAGCATCGGGACACCATATTTGGTCTTCTGCTGCGCACTGCCGCAGAACATGACCGAGCGCAGAGCCAAGCCTCCCTGAACGCCAACGATGGTAGCCACCGACCCGTCGCCGCGGGCCAACTCCATGTTGACCAAGCCAGCGGCCATCGGGCTCATTGGTTCATGTCCCTCAAAATCCAACCCGTCACGGAATAATCCGGCATCACCGAGTTTTTTAATCAGGTGAAGTGGGTAGTCTGCCTTGTCCCAGTATTCGTGGATGTCGTCTTTGACTTCGTCCAGGATGAAAGTGCGCGCCTTGTTACGCCACGCGGCATCTAACGGATCGACTTCGGCGAGCACCCCGGTGGGGTCAATGTCTACCCCGTCGGCCCATAGATCGTATTCGGGTTCCACCACGCCGGTGGGAAACTCAAATTCAGTGTGCTGCTGGGTCATTTCGGGTGCTCCTAGGCAGAGAAAGAAAACTGTTCTATATCCAGCCTAATGGAACTCAATGCCATGTCAAGAAACTAAGTGTCAGCCGCGGTGTTCGCGTAGCGCCTTAGATACGGCATCAAGTACCGCTTGTTCATCATCTGCTGCGTCAAGAACGGAAACCACCACGCGCGGCGCCTGAGATGGCTTTGTTTTGTGAGCATGATTGGGATCCAGCAAGTCTGCGAAACGGTCCAAAAATAACGACACGTCTGCAGCCAAATGCTCCCGATCCGTGGCGGATGGGTCACGCAACCACAGGCGCAGGTGGTCATTGTGGATGGCAACCAACCCTGCGCTGATTCCTAGGCTCAGGGCACGGTGTGGTGCCGTGTTGGTTAGTTCCCTGGCGGAGAGGAAATCATAAAAAGCTCGTTCATAACGGTGAGTGGAAACCAGCTCACGTTCGCGCAGCGAAGGCACCGAGGAAAGTAAGCGGTGACGCAACTGGGCGGCCTCAGGGTTCATCGTGTACTGGTCAAAGACCACGTGTGCCGCGTCGATAAGCGTTTGTGTGGCGCTGACGGAGGACGCAGCAAGTGTCGTTTTCACATGAGTGATGATCATTTCCTGATCGGCAAACACCATGTTTTCTTTGGAACCAAAACGGCGGAAGAACGTGGACCGTGACATCCCGGCGGTGGCCGCCAGCTCATCGACGCTGGTGGTGTCGAACCCCTGGGTAATTAAAAGGTCCAGAGCGGCTGAAGGTACGGCGGAGGAAGAGATCATGATTCTTGAATTTAGCATGTTTCGGCTAATTGACTCCGGCTCACGGGACTAAATGATTGTGATCATTCCCCGGGATGACTACGCTGAGGTTCAAGGCAACTCATAATTGCGAGTGCCGCAGTAAAACTACTTAGAAGAGAAGTGAGGGCCCATGGGAATCTCTATCGCAAACGCCGCACTACGTTTGGTCAGTGGCGCATTCATTCTCAACAGCGGAATCAACAAGCTTCGCATTGACGAAGCTAGCGCAGCAGGACTGCAGCAGCTGGCCTCCAACGGCGTGCCGCAGTTGGGGCAGTTGGAACCAGCAGCCTTCGGTAAGGCGGTTTCGGTCTCCGAAATTGCACTGGGTAGCGCTTTGCTCCTGCCTATCATTCCTTCGCGACTTGCAGGTCTCGGCCTCGGAGCATTTTCAGGGGTACTGCTTGCTTCCTACTTGCGCACCCCGGGAATGACCGAATCTGATGGAATCCGCCCTACAAGTGACGGCACCGCTCTAGCCAAGGATGCTTGGCTTGCCGGTATCGCAGTAGCGCTGATCTTTGGTCGTCGCTCGGCGAAGCTGGCGAAGAAAAAGAAATAATTTAGCCTCCACGGTGAGCAAATTTCCAACTGACGCAAGTTTCAGCTGGGACTGCAAGCCTTCAGTAGTCACTTTCAGGTTTCGAACCAAAAGGAGAACCCATGGGTTTCTTGGATAATGCAAAGAAGAAGCTGGGCGAAGCAGTCGAGAACGTCAAGGAATTTGCCGGCGACGCTTCGGAGAACGTTAAAGAGTTCGCTGCTGACGCGTCTGAAAACGTGAAGGAATTCGCGGCCGACGCTTCGGAGAACGTGAAAGAATTTGCCGCCGATGCGCAGGAAAAGATCGGTGAAACCGTAGAGAAGGTCAAGGGCGAAGACAAGCCAGACCAATCTGCATAGTCGATTTTGACTGAGCAAAAACGGGGTAGGTTCCATGTGGAACCTACCCCGTTTTTGCGCTTTTTGAAGCTAAGAGACTTTCTTCTTTTCCGGGACGTTGAGGAAGACCACCACAAGTACCGCGGCAATAGCCACAAACCCAGGTAGCAGCAATGCCTGGCCCAGCCCCACGGCTGTCGCTTCAGGGATAGCCCCAGGACCCTGAGCCTGAACCTTGAGAATCTCAGCGGAAACGCGTGCTTCCATCATGACCGCAATGAGCGCAGAGCCTAGGACCGAACCGATCTGCCTGGTGGTGTTGTAAATACCTGAACCGGCCCCGGCATCCCTTGGAGTGAGATTTTTGGTTGCAGCGAGCGAAAGTGAAGGCCAGATCATTGCCGAACCGATACCTTGCACCGCCGAGGGGATCAGCAAGGTCCACAGGGCAATGTCCGCATGCATCATCAATGCGTAAGCTACGGTCGCGGTGCCGATCAGGAAGAACCCTGGTACCGCGAGGGTCCGAGGATTAAACCTGTTGACCGTTTTTCCCAGCACCGGTGCAATGAATATTGCCACGATGGCCATGGGGGAGATCATCAATGCAGATTGGGTCGGAGTCAGGCCCCGCACATTCTGCAGGAAGAACACCATCGGTAGAGCCATGGTAGAAATGGTCAGGCCCATGCAGGTGATGGCGATATTTGCCAGCGAAAAGTTACGAACCTTAAACAGCCGCAATGGAACCAGCGGTTCCTTGGCTGTCTTGGATTGCCACCAAATAAATACCGCGAAGAGCACCACACCTAGAGCGATTAGGTGCCACGAGCTCAGCGGGCCGATGAATGGCTCCCAATTAGTTGAGTCGCCCTCTTGGATGCCAAAGACCAATGCAAACATTGCCAGGGCGGAAAGCACTACGCCAACCCAGTCGAAGGAATGAGCTTGCGGTGCCAGGCGGGGAACAAATTTCAACAACATGATGAAGCTCAATACGGCGATTGGCAGGTTGATGAAGAAGATCCATTCCCAACCGACCGAGTCGACTAATAGTCCACCGGCAATTGGGCCTAGCAACGCGGCAATACCAGCGACGGCTCCCCAAAGCCCCATCGCGGCACCGCGGTGTTGGTAGGGAAATAGTCTGGTTATCAGCGTCATTGCCTGCGGCGAAATCATTGCCGCGCCGAGCCCTTGGACAGCACGGGCAATGGTGAGCGAAGCCAGCGAGTCCGACAGCCCGCACCACAGCGAAGCCAAAGCAAAGATCAGCAACCCGATGAGGTAAATATTGCGCGGACCAAAACGGTCACCGAGACGCCCGGTGATGAGCAGAGGCACCGCGAAGGTGAGCAGATAAGCACTGTTGATCCAAAGGATCCCAGAGATATCGGCATCCAGGGACTTCATGATGGCGGGCATCGCCGTCGATACAATGGTGGTGTCGAGCAGGATCATGAAGAAACCAATGACCAATGCCCAGAGGGCACGCCAAGCGGTTTTTCGGTCAAAGTCTGGCGGAGAGTTTACGATTTCAGGCACTGACCCAGAGTAATGCTTGCACAGTGAAACTAAAATGCATTATCCGACTTAGTCAGAGATTCAGTCGAAAGTCACAGTTCCTTCAATGCGGGTAGTGACATCCCCACTGACCCAAAGACCACTTTCGCTCGCTTCAATATGCAAGATTGCCTCGCGTCCCACGCGAGTGCCCTGGCGGACGGTGTAACGCTGCGGTGCCAACCCTGCCTTAGTCATCCACACGCCAAAACCGGCGTTGAGTGAACCCGTTGCGGGGTCCTCCTGGATGGCCTCACCAGAGACAAAAGCACGCACCTCAAAGTCTGCCGGTGGCTGAAGTACCACGGCGCCAAAGCGCTCCTCGGAACGAGTTTGATCCGAATAATCTAAGGGACGCAGTTCCTCGCGTGTCCCCGAAATACGCGGTAAGACGCTAGCCTGTGGCTGCCAGACACCTTGGGCCACGCTTGAGGCGGTGTAGGGGCCAATGACTCCGAGTTCCAACCCGTCAAGGGCCGCATAATCAGGCTCAATTCCCAGCACGAGGTCGGCGTCGCGAAGCAACAATCCGGCGTGGTGTGGTCCATTGACCAACCACTGATGGGCAATGACATCTTCTGAGTTAATCCCCAGCCCGGCAATTGCCCACTGCAAAACATCTTGCTCCAGGGGGCCGCTGCGGGTTAACGGTGGGGCAAGGAAGGCGAGGCGGCGCTCATGCTTTTCGCTGGCCTCGCGTTCAATCCGTACCTGAATCAAACCGGCATCACATTGCTGGAGTAGGTGGCCACTGGCTCCAGCCTGGCCTCCAGACTCAAGCCACGCATGCGCAGCACCTAGCGTAGGGTGCCCGGCAAAGGGCAGTTCGGTGGTCGGAGTAAAAATACGAATTGCGTAGTCGGCTTCGGGCTCTGTGGGCGTCACGAAGAAGACAGTCTCCGATAGATTCAGCCACTGGGCGAAGCGTTGCATTTGCATGGAATCGAGATGATCTGCCTCAAAGACAACGCCGAGCCCATTGCCGTTGAAGGCTGTGGGGGCAAAAACGTCAACCTGCTGATAGGCAAATGTGCGATACATATAAGCATCGTGGCACATTCTTCAGCAGGTTGACACGGTGTTACGCGGTGCGTCCGGTCATGACGGCAAGCTCATGGCTTAGGCACAGCTGGTTACCATTTGTGAGCAACATCGATCACCAAACGCGATCCTTGGTCCGGACCAGAAAGGACAAAGGCACGCATTGGCAGTCGTGCCCGAGTGGAGATGCCGATCTTGGTCTGACCTTCAAAACTTCCCAGCCAGAGCTGTTGGCGGAAGGTAGTGTAATTCAGTGTTTTGATGGTGGATCCGGGACGATAGCTGGTGCTGGTTCCGGACTTCAGCAGGATTTCCAGTTTGGCACCACCCGTGGTGGGTACCTCTTTCCCTGACCCGATTCCGGTCAGTGCGCTGACATACTTCACCGAATATCCATCGGGGTTACCGCTGAGATCTATCACCATCCGGTCAAAACAGGTATGGCGTCCGGTACGAATATTAGTCATCGTGGAAGAACTTGAGATGTTGGAGGTCTTGGATAAAGAACCCCAATAAACGGTTGGGCATCCGGCCGCGGCGGTAGCCACCGGAGCGGCCGAGGCTGCAGGGGCTACCGAGAGCATGCTCGCTGCTGCGAGAGCTGCGAGAAGTCCAAGTTTGGTGCGGCGCATATGAACCACCGGCTTTCTATCTGAGTGCGCCCTAGGGTCCGGCACGGACCCGTAAGACTACTAAAACCCGGTTTGCCAGTCGAAACAAGACGCCGGATCCAACTGGAATTGATCTGCTGCGTATCCGTGACGCGGTAGCCGGTGTTCGGGTATATCCAAGGTGTCGCTCAGCGTTCGGCTAGTCTCGTGTGACATGCTTTAACGATGTTGCCAAGCCCGTCTGCACCTATCGATACCACCGTCGACGAATTCGTTGAAGCCTCCGGGTTCCTGCCTCAATCGTTGCAATTTCTGGTTGTTGTCGCTGTTGGATTAATTTTTTCATCCATTCTTGCCTTCCTGATTACTGGCCTGACACATCGTATTTTTCAGCGCACCGGACTCGGTGACGTCAATGTGAAAAACGCGAGAATCCCGATTTTCGGTACCTTCGCATCGATTGTTCTCAAAATTTCGCTGTTGGCCTTCCACCGCGACATCAGCTCGTACAAGTTCTGGCAGTTTGTGCTGCTCATCTGTTTGGTGTTCTTCTTGACCTGGCTCATTATTGTGCTGGTCAAGGTTGTTGAGGAAGTTCTGCTGGCGCGCATCAGAGGCCGCTTTGGTCCGGGCCGCCGATTAGCAAAGGTCCAAACGCAGGTTGGTTTACTGCGCAGGGTACTTATTGCGGTGCTCTGCATCATCGCGGTAGCTGCCGTGCTGTTGACGATTGAACAGGTCAGAGCGCTAGGCGCAGGTCTTCTGGCCTCAGCTGGTCTTGCTTCGGTGGTTGTTGGTTTGGCGGTTCAGTCCTCGTTGGCCAACGTGTTTGCCGGCTTGCAGATTGCCTTTACCGACTCGGTGCGCGTGGATGACATTGTGGTGGTCGAAGCCGAACGCGGCACCGTTGAAGAGATAACTTTGACCTATGTGGTGGTGTTGCTCCTCGACGGACGGCGGATGATTCTGCCTTCCACACACTTCACCACCACGCCATTTGAAAACTGGTCGCGGCGCAGCACCGAGATTAGCGGCAACATCACCTTGCAATTGAAACTCAATGCGCCGATTGAATTCCTGCGTACGCGTACTACCGAATTGCTTGAATCTTCTGACTGGTGGGATGGACGCGATAATAGCCTGCTCGTGACAGACACCTTGGGCGGCTTGCAAACGGTAACCATTTATTTATCTGCCAGAAATCCTGGGGACCTGTGGAACCTGCGCAATATGCTGCGCGAAAAACTGCTGGGTGAACTGGTAGAGAGTTATCCAGAATGTCTGCCAGACCCGCGCACCATCCAGAACCCACCGCTATAGCCTGAAGTGGCGCTTCTGCGCCTTGGATATTTAGAGGCGCAGGGCTGCTGGACCGTAGTCCAGGTATTGCTGTTCGCGGGAAGTTGACTCGCGCAAGGCGGCAATGAGTTGCTCGGCCTTGTCGATGAGGTCTTGGATCATCGAGTCGTCTCGCTCGATCCAAAGAAACTCGGGGACCGCCTGAACCGGCACGAAGTTATAGTGCTGTTCCCAGACGAATAAGGTGCGTTGAGCGCCGATGACATGCTGCTGCCACAGGACCTGGCGAAGATAATTTTTAGGGATCCGCTTGAACGGCTTATTGGTGGTCTTGATTTCCGCCAATACCGGTGCGCCGTCTTGGTCAAAGCCCAAACCATCGGGGGTTGCCAAATGCAGCCGAGAATTTTGCGAGTGGAAAAGTTGTGACGAAGGGAAAATGTTGAAATTTTCCTGCACCCACGCGGCGATGACCGGCTCACGACGTCGACCGTGCTCTGTGTAAGTATTACCGGAGAACCCAGAACCGTAGAGCTTGTCCCAGGCGGCATTCCGAATGGATTTTTCCGTGGACAGCTTAGCTACATCAGTTGCGGTGATACCTTGTGACCGTGCCCGTAACCATTCAATACGGTTAGTGGAATCTGCCAACACTCGTTGGAAGCATTCATGGTCAACATTAGGCACACTAGTCACCTGAGCCATTCTTCCCCATGAAGTGGCTCATCCGGTGCAACATCGTGCTGAAACTTAGGTGAGCCTAGTCGCTGACATGGGCTATGGCAGTTAATAATTGCTGCAATGTTGGGGTGTCGGCGGCCCTGAACTTTTCTTCGCCTTGCACCAGCAATCGAATCACCGGTGTGGAAGTCACCGCCAATTCTTCGCCGCGGGCTACCTGTTCCACCACATCGATCTCCTCGACGCTGAGGAAGGGCAGCAGTTCCTCGGCACGGTGGACTACCTGCCGGGCGCGTACGCAGGGGGCACAAAATGGCTGGGTATAAATTTCGAGCAGCATCACCAACGAGCCTACCTCCAGTCGTTTAGCCAGGAGGAATGTTGGCTCTCCTACCGGAGGATGAGTTCGCCCACGGACAACTCCATCGGTGCTCCGATGTGCCTGGCCTCCGCGATTGGGAACATTAGATTATGCTTCAGAATTCGTATGTATCCAATCCAATTATTTCAGCCCGCCGGTTGCTCAGAAGTTACGGCAGCACCCATGCCCTCAACGGAATTGACGTTGATATCGCGGCCGGGACCGCGGTCGCTATTATGGGTCCTTCCGGCTCAGGCAAGTCCACCTTGCTGCACGCATTGGCGGGCATCGAGTTACCCGATTCGGGCACCGTCACCCTGAACCTGCCGGGCAAAGCGCCGGTTGAGGTTGACGGGCTTGGCGACACCGCAAGAACCAAATTGCGCCGCGAAGCCTTTGGTTTCGTTTTTCAATCCGGACTGTTGATTCCGGAGCTAACAGCCGAAGAAAACGTGGCGATGGCTTTGATGGTCAACGGCGTACCACGCACCGCAGCAATCGCGCGTTCCGTGGATGCCTTGCAGCAATTGGGGTTAGCCGGAATGGAACAGCGCCGCATCGGTCAGCTCTCCGGTGGACAGCAACAGCGTGTAGCAATCGCACGAGCGCAGGTGACTGGCGCGAGCATAGTCTTTGCCGATGAGCCTACGGGCGCCTTGGATTCGGTCACCGGCAGCGAAGTTCTGGATATCTTGATGCAGTGCACCGTGGGGATGGGTAAAAGTCTGGTGATGGTCACCCATGACCGGCAGGTGGCCCAACGCTGCCACCGGATCCTGACGCTGCAAGACGGCAAGATCACCGCGGATGACTCAGTTGTTCAGGGGCCGCGTTCATGAATACCTTGCATATGGCGTGGATGCTCGCGCGCCCGAGTAATTCCGGGCGGATAGTACAACTGCTGACAGTTAGCGCCTACACCATGGTCAGCGCCATGGTGCTGATAGTACTTGGCGGTGCCTGGTCATTTACCAAGCTTGAAAGTGAAGCGCAAGGGTTCTACATTCCTTTAGCCGCGTTTGCGCTGGTGCTGTTGATTGTTCCGTTGCTGGTCTTAGGCTCCTCGGCTGCCAAACTTTCGGCTCGCGCTCAAGACCGTGCCTTATCTTCGTTGCGTCTCTTGGGAGCCACCGGATTCCAGGTCCGTGCGGTTGCGGTGATTCAGGCTGGCGCTACGGCGCTTATTGGCGCAATCTGCGGGGTGGTGCTGTATTTGGCGCTGGCCCCGGCGGTAGCGCGGGTGAAGTTCCAGGGTGAAGCGATTGGCACGGCGATCTTCCTTCCTCCGATGGCAACGGGCGCGGCAGTACTCGCGGTGTTGCTGCTCTCGGTGGTGAGCGCACTGGCCGGTCTGCGCAAGTTGGTCATTACTCCGTTGGCGGTGGCTACCCGGCGTTCGGCACCGATGCCTAGCTGGATGCGCGCGGTTATCGCGATCGGTAGCATCGTGGTGATCTACACGTTGTTCTCCAAGGTCGGTCTGCTGCCGGTGGGCTTAGGCGTCCTGATCGCCATCATCATTTCCGGATTTGGGGTGGGCCTGCTGGCGCTAAACCTGATTGGGCCTTGGCTTGTAGCGAAGGTGGGCAAAGCGAAACTGAAGAAGGCCGAGAATCCCGAACAGCTGCTGGCCGCTCGCATGATTCTGGAGTCGCCCAGTGGCGCTTGGCGTCAGGTATCGGGTGTGGCCATGGCTGCCTTCGTTGCGGTAATCGGTGGTTCCGGGGCGGCGATGTTTGCGTTTTCGGAAAATGATATGGCCAGCTCATGGGAGTTGTACCTGGGCACTGACGTGTTAACCGGAGTGCTGGTGACGCTGAGCATCTCCTTGATATGTGTGGCCATCTCGGCTGCAATTAGCCAATGTGCCGGTACCTTGGATCGTCAAGATCTATATTTGGGGCTTCATCGATTGGGCGTTGATTTAGGCGTAGTCAACAAGGCACGAGTTAAAAGCGTGATGATTCCTGCATTGACGGTGGCCATAGGTTTTACCGTGGCTTCTGCGGTGCTGGTGCTGCCCTTCGCATCGTTGGCACTGCTCCTGAAACCACTGACCGTAGCCACGGTGCTGCTCGTCTTGCTTGCGGGGTTGCTGGTGATCCGGTTGTCACTGAACATCGCTGACCCACGCAGGTTGCTGGCAGATCATTCCGGTCGATAACGGTAGGTGACGTCTGAGGTAAGGGCTAGCTCAGCTGTCCTGGCGGTAAGTAACGTGGATTACATATCCTTGATGTTGCGTATTGAAGTGCGATCGGCGTAAAGTTGCATGCGGTTCACATAGGTTTACCTAACCTAAGTGCCGGTTATTTTATGACAACTCGCAACGTCTGGATTATGACCCATGAAAATTACGCGTCGTGCTGGCCTACTGGCCGCAACCTCCGCAATCTTGGCACTTGGCCTGAGCGCCTGTGGCTCGACCTCAGAGCCTAAGAGTTCGGATTCCGCTGAATCGAGCTTCTCTCCGGTGAGTATCAAAAATATTTACGGCGAAACCCAAATTACCGAGAAGCCTGAGAAGGTAGCGACGATTTCATGGGCCAACGCCGATGCGGTACTAGCTCTGGGAACCGTGCCGGTCGGCATGGACATCGATGCTTACGGGCAGAACGCTAACAACTCGACGGACTGGAAGGATGCCAAGCTAGAAGAGCTTGGTGCTCCTCTCGGCTCGGAGAACGCACCGGTACAGTACAAGATCGGTGACGACCTTGACTACACCGGAATCGCGGCGAGCAAGCCCGACGTCATCTTCGCCCCGTATTCGGGCTTGACGAAGGAACAGTACGAGAAGCTACAGGGAATCGCACCAGTAGTCGGCCCGATTAAGCCGAACTACACCACCAGCTGGGAAGAGACCACCGAAGCCGCCGGCCAGATGCTCGGCAAGGCAGACGAGGCCGACGCGCTGGTCAAGAAAATCGAAGGTGAACTGGCACAGGTTGGCGAGGACAACGAGGCCTTAAAAGACACCACCTTCATCGCTGCGGACCTCTCCGCACCGGACACCGCATACGTGTACTCCGAAGGGGACACCCGTCCACGCTTCCTGTCCGCCTTGGGTATGACGCAGGCAGACTACGTCCAGAAGAACGCCGCGAAGGACACCTTCTTCTTCACCGTGTCCCCTGAAAAGGTCAACGAGTGGGACGCAGATATCGTCTTCGCCTCTGCTCTTGCTGGCAACAGCGTAGATGACATCGTCAAGGCTCAGCCACTGTATGGTCAGATCCCTGCGGTGAAGAATAAGGCAGTGGCTCTCCCGGGAGATGACCAGGCCACCTTGGCCATCTCCGCAGCTTCGCCGCTGTCCATTGAATGGGCGTTGGAGCACGTGGTGCCAAAAATCGTCACGGCTGCCGAAAACGCAGCGGCCGCCAAGTAACGACTAAGGATTTAAGCCTAGATAGTGCAATTGCGCTTCCAAGGAACGGCTAGCTGCGCCCACCAAGCGCGCATCGAGGCCGGGGTAGACAAGTTCCAGCAATTGCGCTGGTGCTACGTCAGCCCCGGCCTTGCCGAGTTTGTCCATGGCCGCACGCACCTGGTCCAACCGCGATTCGCGATGCGTCAGATAATTCTGAAGCAACGGATGGGATACCTCATGTTGCTCACCATGCGCCGGATGCAATGCCATATCCGGCATCGCCAACAGCCGCTGCAGCGAAGCCAAATAATCGGCCAAGGTCCCATCGGGATGTTCCAAAATAGTCGTGCCGCGGCCCAGTACGGTGTCGCCAGTGAACAAATGGGAAGTTTCGCCCCGGCGGATAAAGCACACCGAGTCCGAAGTGTGTCCCGGGGTGAAAACCACCTGAACTTCAATTCCTGCGGCCTCGGTGACTTCCAAGTCTTCAAGGACCTCCGCATCCCGGCAATGCTCTTCGAGGCGGGCGCGCACCGGTGCCCCGGTCAACCTGTGCAAGGTATCAATTCCGCCGGTATGATCCGCATGCCGGTGGGTGATCAGCACCAGCTGGATATCGAAGGCCGCCAAGGCCTGCAAATGGACCTGAAGATCAGGGCCCGGGTCAATGAGAACTGCTGGGGTTCGCACAGTCAGCTCGGTGCAGGTTGGATCAAAGAGCAAATAAGAATTGGTCCCGTCCAACGTCATTTCCGAAGGATTCTCGGCGCGCAGCAGGCCGACGCCAGGGGCGATAATAGTGGGCAAGGGAAGATGAGCCATAGCAACGAGTGTAGGAAGCAATGACCGCGACTAAAAGTATTACGCCCCATGCAGGGCAAGAGAAGTCGCCGAAGGCAGGTAGAAAGCTCACCTCCTTCCTCTTACTTTTCCTCTTTTTAGCTCTGGCGGTCTTCGCCTCGTTGCTTCTGGGAGCCCGGAGCGTCTCGCTGGATACCGTCACCGACGCTATCTGGAATTTTGATCCAACCAATGGGGACCAGGGTGTGGTTGCTTCGCGCTTTGCCCGCACGGTCGGTGCCATTGTGGTCGGTGCAGCGTTGGGATTGGCTGGCGCCGGGCTGCAGGGGCTGACCCGCAACCCACTGGCAGATACCGGGATCCTGGGGTTGAACGCCGGGTCTTCGATGAGTGTGGTGTTAGCGATCGGCTTCCTCGGGGTAAGCTCGCTCGCCGGAATTATGGCCGCCGCTTTTATCGGGGCAGCGGTAGTGATGATCCTGGTTTATCTCGTGGCCAATGTGGGACGCGAGGGAGCCACCCCCATCAAGCTCGCCCTGGGCGGTGCCGCCTTGGCCGTGGGCGTCGGAGCGGTCACCAATGCGATCCTGATGATCTCAGATTCCACCTTGGACCGATTCCGCATGTGGCAGATCGGCTCGCTGTCCACCACCGGAATTGATACCTTCCTCAGCGCCATTCCCGTCGTGGCCATCGGGGCACTGATTGTGCTGTCCACTGCGAAGGTTTCCAACGCCGTTTCCATGGGGGATGACACGGCGACCGCGTTGGGCTTCAACCTGGGCCGTGCCCGGGTGATCGGTTCGGTAGGTGTGGTGGTGCTGGCCGGCACCGCCACCGCGGTAGCAGGCCCGATTGCCTTTGTGGGCCTGATGATTCCCCACGCGGTGCGGCTATTGGTCGGCTCGGATTACCGTTGGCTGATGCCTGCCTGTTTAATTGCCGGACCGATTTTGCTGCTGGTGGCCGATACCGTGGGACGGATCATCGCGCCACCAAGCGAAATTCAGGTGGGCGTCATGTGCGCCATGCTCGGCGGACCGATCTTTATCATCATGATGCGCAGCGGGATGAAGTCGGTGAGCCTGTGAGCTCAAAAGAGATAACCTCAACGGCCAACGGGCTGGACGCAGATAATTCAACGAGAGCCGCTGACAGGTCACGTCGCGTGCGCCGCAGTGCGCTGTGGATGGCACTAGCTATCCTGGCCACCGCATTGGCTTATCTGTTCTGGGGCCGTGACCGGCTCCCTGCGCTGGAAGTGCTTCAGGTACTTGGCGGAGATAAGGTCCCCGGAACAAGCTTCATCATCATGTCCGACCGTCTGCCACGCCTGGCTGTCGGCGCTCTGGCGGGCGCCGGATTGGGTATTTCCGGTGCCCTATTCCAACGCTGGCTGGGCAACCCGTTGGCCAGCCCCGATGTGATCGGTGTGGGCTACGGCGCCTCGGCGGCCGCGGTCTTTGCGATGATTGTCTTGGGCTACAACGACTGGAAGCTCACCGTCTTTGCGCTGGCAGGCGGCCTGCTGGTTGCCGCGCTGATCTATTGGCTTTCGGCCTCGGGAAAACGTACCGGCTCCCGGCTGATCCTTGCCGGTCTGGCCATTGGGTCCATGCTGCAGGCACTGATTCAATATTTGCTGACCCAAGCGCAGCTCAATACCGCAAGCGATGTGATGCACTGGCTGACCGGCTCGCTTTCTTCGAGCAATTGGGACAGTGCACTGCTGCTCTTGGTTCCGCTGGGAATTATTGCAGTCTTCTTACTTCCCTTCGTCTTGCGCCAGCTGAAGATGCTTGAACTGGGGGAGGATACCGCTGCGGCTCTGGGCCTGAATGTGAGTTGGGCTCGGGTGCTATTGGTTTTTGTCGCGGTGGCAATGGGGGCCTTACCCATTGCGGTGACCGGGCCCTTGGCCTTTGTGGCATTTTTGGCGGGACCTATTAGCGCCGCACTATCACGGGGTCCCATCAATATTCCGTTGGCGGCGCTGACCGGAGCAACACTGGTGATCGTTGCCAACTTCTTTGCCGCGAACTTGTTCGCAGATCTTTCATTGCCGGTAGGAGTTATCACCGGCGCATTCGGCGCACCGTTTCTGATTTGGATACTGGTGCGGACAAATTCAACAGGAAGCGGGGGATAACCCATGGCCCAACTTCAGGCAAACGATCTGACCCTGGCCTATGACAAGGTCACTATCGTCGATGAACTGTCCTTGGATATCCCCACCGGGGAAGTGACCATCGTGGTGGGGGCTAACGGCTGTGGCAAGTCCACGCTGCTGCGCGCCCTATCGCGGCTGCTCAAACCTGCCGGTGGCAAGGTACTACTGGACGGCCAAGATATTCATACTAAACCGGCCAAGGAAGTCGCCAAGACGTTGGGCTTGCTGCCGCAGTCACCGACGGCACCGGACGGTATCACCGCCCGTGAGCTGATCAGCCGTGGACGCTACCCGCATCAGGGACTGTTCAAACGTTTCTCCGCCGAGGACGAGGCGTCGGTTAACCGCGCGCTGGAACTGACCGGGACCATGGAGCTGGCGGACCGTGCGGTGGATGAGCTTTCCGGCGGTCAACGTCAACGCGTATGGATTGCAATGGCCCTGGCCCAGGAAACCGAGTTGCTGCTCCTTGATGAACCAACCACATTCTTAGATGTTGCACATCAGCTTGAAGTACTCGATGTGATTAGTGAGCTCAACCGCACCCGCGGAATCACGGTGGTCATTGTGCTCCATGATCTGAACCTCGCTGCACGCTACGCAGATCATTTGGTGGCCTTGCGTGAAGGAAAAATTTACGCCGCCGGCCACCCCAACGAGATAGTCACCGAGCGCACCGTCAAAGACGTCTTTGGCATGCCAAGCCGGGTGATCCCAGACCCGGTCGCCGGCACTCCTTTGGTATTGCCTATCGGACGCCACCGGGTGTTGCGCACCGAAAATGTGCTCGCCGCCCAAGGCATCGTGCGCTCTCCAGAATCTGTTGAACTGACCAAACCGGCAGTCAAGCACGAACCTACGGTAGCCGGCGAACTCCAAACGCCGACCTCAGCTGCGCCGGAAGATGAGTCAGCGCAGCTTCGTCCAGGCGCCGAACACCTTTCCACCCTGGCCTACCAGTGCATGGTGATGCGCACACAGGATCTCACCCCTGCCTTCCGCCGCATCACCGTGGGAGGCACCGATCTATCGCACTTCGGCACCAACAGCCACCCGCTGGATATGCGCATCAAGCTTTTGCTGCCACCTGCCGGTGGATCGGCACTCACCGCGGAGATCGCCGCGTTGCGTCCCGAGGCATTGTCCAGTCCGGCGGGGCAGGAAGGATGGTACCGGCGCTGGCTTTCCATCGATCCGGCTTCCCGTGGGTATATGCGCACGTACACCGTTCGCGCCTTCCGCGAGGTGGGACACCGCGACAACCTCGGCGACACCGCGGAGCTGGATATCGACTTTGTCATGCATGGGCAGGTAGTCAACGGTGCGCTGCAAGGCGGGCCGGCGACCGAATTTGCGGACAGGGCCCAGGTTGGCGATGAACTGCTCTTACTCGGTCCGAACCGGGCCCTGAGTGATGAGACCTATGGGGGTATTGAATTCCGCCCCGGCGGCGCTCGGCGTGTAGTGCTCGCCGGAGATGAAACCGCAGCCCCTGCAATCTGCGCAATTTTGGAAGCATTGCCTGCCAATGTCACCGGGCATGCCCTGATTGAGGTTCCGGATACCGACGATATCCTGGGCGCCTCCACCCGTTCAGGCGTTTCGGTGCAGTGGCTGACGCGCGGAACCAACGAGCATGGGGTGCTGCTTGCCGCAGCGGTGAAAGACGTCGTGGCAATTCCAGCGGCCGGGGCGGTGCACACCGATGCGGATCCAGAAGATATCGATATCGATGAGCAGATCCTCTGGGAGACCGGGGCGGCAGAATCCGCACCGTTCTACGCCTGGATTGCGGGTGAAGCAGGGATGGTCAAGGAACTGCGTCGTTACCTAGTGCGTGAGGCAGGGATAAATCGCAAGCAGGTGGCCTTCATGGGGTACTGGCGCCGGGGTAAAACAGAGAACTAATCCAGACGGAAAATGGGTGGTTCCGCAGGCAACTACATTGCCTGTGGAGCCACCCTTCCGCGGTTTAAATTAGTTATCTAACAGCGTGGGTCACCTGGCGCGTCTGCCACGAGGATGCCCAAGATTCTGCTGAGTTCTGCACGGTCAACTTCGCCGAGGGTGGAGAAAAATTCTTCGTGGCTTTGCTTCCGCTCGCCGTGTAGTTTTTGTAGCAGTTCACGGCCCGAATCGGTCAGCGTGATCAAACTGGCGCGACGATCCGCAGGGTCGGGGGTGCGGGTGGCCAGTTCCTTGGCGACCAGCTGGTCGATGACCTCGGTGGTAGAGCGCGGGGCAATATGCAGCTTTTCGGCGAGTTGCGAGTTGCGCATGCCTTCGGCATCAACGCGTCCTAAAAGCATCATGGTACGAACTTGATGAGGTGTGATGTCGTAAGGGGTCAAGGCGCGGCGCCATTTGCCACGGAGCATACGAGAACTGCGATTGAACAGGTCGACCAAGTCAGGGCCGGACTCTTGGGGAAGCATGTGCTTAAGCATAGGGTGTTTTTCCCAACAATTTCAAGATGGAACCACATAGTGAGGTTACCTCTGCTATTCTTGAGGTAACTAGAACAAGAATCTCGGAGGTGCTCATGGTTGCTATGCCAATGGGTGGACCAGGTGGCGGCGCAGGCGGCGCCCGCGCGGGGAATTCCCAAAAAGATAAAGAATGGTTGCAGGACCATCCCGTCTCACTGCGCCGCATTGCGCACCTTTTCCGTCCACATCTGCGCACGGTAATTTTTGTGATGCTGCTGATTGTCGCATCATCGCTGATTGGCTTGGCGCAGCCTTTCATTATCAGGGAACTGATCGACGTGGCCATCCCAGAGCAAAACGTCAAACTACTGTTGGCGCTGGCCGGCGGGTTGGTACTCATTGCCTTGGTGACCGCGGTGCTCGGAGTGGTGCAAACCTGGCGGGCCACCCTGATGGGCCAAAAGGTCATGCACCGGTTGCGCACGTCACTGTTCACTCACCTGCAAAAACAATCTCTGGGTTTCTTCACCAATGCTCGCTCTGGCGAGGTGCAGTCACGGCTGACCAATGATGTTGGGCAGATGCAATCGGTGATCACCAACTCGGCCACCTCAATCGCTTCCAACCTCACCACCGTGGTTGCTACGGCCTGTGCGATGGTGGCAATTTCCTGGCAGCTGAGTCTGATCTCGCTCGTGGTTTTGCCGCCGGCGATTATCCTGGCCAAGCAAACAGCAAAACTGCGCCGGAAAATCACCGGGGCGCGGCAACGCGAAATGTCCACGCTCACCTCGATAATTGAAGAACGGCTCAGTATCTCCGGGGTTCGTCTCGCCAAGGTAATGGGTACTGGCACCCTGGACGCCGAACAGTTCACCGACTCCAGCTCAAAACTCATTGATCTGGAAATGCGCAGTGCGCTCGCCGGACGCTGGCGGATGGCCGCGATGTCGATTATTTTCTCCGGAGTTCCGGCGATTCTTTATATCGTTGCTGGGCTTCCGGTCACCGGGGACGGCATGAGTATTGGTACCCTCGTTGCTTTCACCGGGCTGCAGGCAGGAATATTCCGGCCGGTGATGGGGCTGATGAGTATTTCTATTCAGTGGGTCTCGGCGCTGGCGCTCTTTAGCCGAGTGTTCGAGTTCCTCGATGCTGATCAGGCGCTACCGGTGCCAAGCCAGCCACGGCGATTGGTTCACGATGCGGTGCGCGGTGAATTGGAATTCAAGGATGTAGATTTCCGGTATCCCGGGGCGCGTGCCGATACCTTGCAGGGAATCAACCTAAAGCTTGAGGCAGGCAGCATGACCGCGGTAGTCGGCGCTACCGGCTCGGGCAAATCAACACTCGGCTCCCTAGTCCCACGGCTACTGGATCCAAGCTCGGGAACCGTGAGCTTAGATGGTGTGCAGCTAACCCAGGTGCAACCGCAGGACATCGCGGAGGTGGTCTCCGTGGTGGCGCAGGAAAGCTATCTGCTGCACGCTAGTGTTCGCGAGAACTTACTGTGGGCTGCCCCGAACGCCGATGAGCAACAATTGTGGAACGCTTTGGAAGCGGCACAAATCGCGGAGCTCATTCGTTCCCTCCCCGACGGGATAGATACCCAGGTCGGGCAGCGTGGTCACCGCTTTTCCGGCGGTGAACAGCAACGCCTGGCCATCGCCCGCACGATGTTGCGTCAGCCAAAGGTGCTGGTTTTGGATGAGGCTACCAGTGCCTTGGATACGGTCACCGAAGCACTGGTCCAACAAGCCTTGGATGAACTGGCTTTGGGGCGAACCACCTTGTTGATTGCTCACCGATTGAGCACCGTGCTGCGCGCCGACAAGATTGTAGTGCTCGACGAGGGACGGATTATTGAGTCCGGAACCTTTGACGAGCTGGTCAAGCTGGACGGTAAATTTGCCCGGCTGGTCAACAAGAGCGAATTGGCGCAGCAGCGCAGCTAGTTCGCTGGATCGCCCGCTGGTTCCCGCGGCGTAATTGCGGCTAAAATCTTAGGCAAGGCAGTTTCCAGCGCCGCGTGCTCCGTAGTAGTCAGCGAATCGAAGAGCGACTGGCGAATGAACTCCACATGTGAGGGCGCGGCTTCGCGAATCGCCTGCCAGCCTTGCTCGGATAATCCGATCTGGTGACCTCGGCGGTCTAGAACATCGGAACATCGAGTGATAAGCCCTTTAGCTTCCATGCGGCGCAAAAGGTGTGAGAGTCTGGAACGGTCCCAGCGCAGCTCGTTGGCTACTTCTGCAGGGCGTAGCGAAGTCTCTTTTGACTCGGAAAGCACTGCGAGGACCGAGTATTCGCCCGATTGCATGGCGGAATCTTGGGTGAGCTGACGATCCATAGCGCTGGGGAACTGCCAGATGAACTCGCGGATGGTTTGCCAGAGTTTCTGCTCGCGCTCGTTGAGCCAGCGAGTTTCTTCGGTTCCCATGTTTTCTTTTCTCCTAATGTGCAGATAGTAGTGAGAGGCACACCCTCAAAGTTGTTGACACATCAATCATCTCGTGTAATGTTGTTTTTAGCAAGACTTGATGACGCGTCAACCATAACGCGGTGGCGCACTACAACGCTAGGGAGCAATAAGATGTTGAAAATCGCTATCATTACCGGATCCACCCGCCCGGGACGTAACAACCACGGCGTCGCTCAGTGGGTATTAGAGCAGGCTCAGCAGCGCGATGACGCCAGCTATGAGCTGGTCGACATTGCCGATTACAACTTGCCGCTGCTAGACGAAGCATTCCCTGCGGCTTACCAGAACTACCAGAACGAAGCCACTAAGCTCTGGTCGGCAAAGATTGCCGAGTTTGACGGGTACATCTTCGTTACCCCTGAATACAACCACTCGATCGCACCGGCACTGGCCAACGCGCTGTCCTACTTGAATGCGGAATTCACCAATAAAGCAGCCGGCATTGTTGGTTACGGCTCGGCCATGGGAGCGCGCGCGGTAGAACACCTACGCGGTATTCTTTCCGAACTGCAGATCGCTCATGTGCAGAAGACCGGCATGTTCTCGCTCTTCAGCGACTTTGAGAACTTCTCAGAATTCAAGCCAACCGAACAGGCCGCCGGATCGGTCCAGCCAATGTTTGACCAGCTGAATTCCTGGGCTACCGCAATGAACACGGTTCGCGCTTCCGCATTGGTCAACGCCTGAACAACCCCCGGATGAACTACGGGAAGTTTGCAAGATAACATCCCGTGCTTTGGGGAACACCGCACTACTTTTTGACCAGCCTCAGCGTTAGCCTGTGAATAAGCAGGTTGCAGAAACCGAGGGCAAATCTTCAGGGGAGATCATGAGCAACGAATTTTCGACTAAGGGCGCATACGTCACCGGTGGTGACTTCACCAGAGACACCAACTACATTCAAGATCGCATCGTGGCAGATCCTCGTCCCGAAGCTTTTGCCGCAGGAGAACCTGCCAGTTCCATCGGCCACCCGCGAGCAGGTCTGGGTGAAGGTGCACAGCTGTGGCCAGTTGAAGCTGGACGATACCGGCTCGTAGCAGCGCGTGCCTGTCCATGGGCCAACCGCACGCTCATCGCGCGCCGGCTGCTCGGGCTGGAGGATGCCATTTCTGTCGCATTGCCAGGTCCCACTCATGATGCGCGCAGCTGGACCTTCGACCTTGATAAGGATGGCAAGGACCCTGTTCTAGGTACCGAACGAGTCCAGGAAAATTACTTCAAGCGGTTCGCAGACTACCCGCGTGGGATCACCGTCCCGGCAATCGTGGATATTCCAACCGGTGCGGTAGTAACCAACGACTACCCGCAAATCACCTGGGACTTCTCCACTCAGTGGAAACAATTCCACCGCGAGGGAGCACCCAATCTGATTCCCGAAGATTCGCTTGAAGAAATGCTGCCACTGATCAAACGCATCTTCACCGAGGTCAATAACGGCGTCTACCGCGCCGGATTCGCCGGCGATCAGCAGTCATATAACGACGCCTATGACAGGCTATTTACCACGCTGGACTACCTGGAGGAGCGGCTTGAAACTCGACGCTTCCTCATGGGAGACCATATTACCGAGGCGGATATCCGGCTGTTCACCACGCTGGCACGCTTCGACCCGGTCTACCACGGTCACTTTAAGGCAAACCGCAATAAACTAACCGACATGCCAAACTTGTGGGGTTATGCAAGGGACCTTTTCCAGACCCCAGGTTTTGGTGACACCACAGACTTTGAACAGATCAAGTCCCACTACTATGTGGTCCACGAGGATATCAACCCTACGCAGATAGTGCCCAAGGGCCCAGATCTGAGTAATTGGCTCGAATCCCATGGACGTGAAGAACTCGCTACCTCCGGTCCTTTCCTCGATGGCACAGCGCCGGACGAGGTACGCCCCGAAGAACGGGTGACCGCCGGACACAACCCGCTATACCCGGCCTAACAATCCGCAGTAAAAACTAAGCAACTGCGAAACATCACGCGGCGTAAGACGAAGTCCCGGCGGACCACCTGAAAAGGGTCCACCGGGACTTCTGCGGGTTAAAAATAGAACATGAGCACGAAGGTCGCCCATAGATGTGGGGTGGACATGGCAGGATTATTAATATGACGATCATTGCGGCAGCTGACGGTTCTGCTCTTGGTAACCCTGGACCTGCGGGGTGGGCCTGGTATATCGATGACAATAACTGGGGCTCCGGCGGCTGGGACCACGGAACCAACAATATGGGTGAACTCCAAGCGGTACTCGAACTCTTCAGAGCTACCGCCACAGAACCCGAAACCGAACTAAAAATCCTGTGCGATTCCCAATACGCGATCAATTGCATCAGTAAATGGATGCCGGGGTGGAAGAAAAAAGGGTGGAAGAAGGCCGACGGCAAGCCGGTACTCAATCAGGAGATACTGCGCGAACTTGATTCCGCGATTACCGGACGTAAATACACCTTTGAATGGGTCAAGGGCCACGCTGGCCATCAACTCAACGAAGAAGCAGATGACCGCGCTCGGGCAGCTGCCACCGCGCATCAAAGCGGTAAAACACCGGATTCAGGACCCGGCTACGTCGGTTCAAGTGCGCCGGCGACAACTAGCGAAGAAGCGCCGCAACCCGAGCCGGACACCGTTGCTGAAGAAAGTACGAGCCTGGACGTCACCGGAACCGTATTCGAGCTGGAACAGGGACTGCTCGACGCACAAGTACGCACGAACTTCTCCGAGGTGAGTGACTTCCTGCATCCTGGCTACCAGGAAATTTGCCGGGACGGTTCACTCTTAGACGTCAGTGCCGTGCGTTCAATCCTCGACGGTGCAGGCGCCTTGCCAGAAACCGGCCCGGTGCAGCTTCTGACCGCCCGCTTACTGGATACGTCATTGGTGCTCATCGCGTATCGGATGAACCCCGCCAACTCACCGGTTCTGGTGTGCTCTTCGTGGTGGCAACAGACAAGCGCTGGCTGGAAACTACGGTTCCGCCAAGAAACAGTAGAAAACCAAGCATAGATTTTTATCAACTGATACTAGTGTTAGTTGATAAGTAACAAGCACTTAAAGGATTTTCATGCATTCGGTCATTTCAGAAGATTTCGCACCACTTGCCGAAGCGCTCGAAGCTCGGGCCGCAGAAGAAGAAGATTACTCGGCCCAATTAGCCATTTACCACCGCGGAGAATTGGTGCTAAGCCACAGTGTCGGCGAACACCTATCCGGTGACGGTCTGACCTGCATCTTCTCTTGCACTAAGGGTTTGAGCGCACTGGTAATCGCGTTGCTGATCCAAGACGGATTGCTTGATCCGACCGCTCCAATAGGTAATTACTGGCCAGAATTTGCTATCGGAGGCAAAGAAAAACTCAGCGTCGGAGAGGTGCTCAGTCACCAAGCCGGGGTGCTCGGCGTTCCCGGAGGGGTCCCCAGCGAGGTGCTGCTGAACTCGGCGGAATACGCTAAGGTCCTCGCCTCGATGCCAAGCATCTGGCCACTGGGCCAGAACATCGTGGGATATCACGCAATCACCATGGGCGTACTGATGGAAGAGCTCGTGCGCCGGGTAACCGGAGAAGAACTCAAAGACGTCTATGAAAAACGTATTCGCGGACCACTAGGCGTGGACGCCTATATCGGGCACGGTGCAGAAATTGAACCGCGCTACCGTGACGTGCTGCCTGCCGCTGATCAAGCCCCTGCCTTCATGGACCCATTCTCACCAACCGGACTATCGGTGAACTCCACCTCAGGTTTCGCCCTGGAATCCGGTCCGGTTTACAACTGGCACGAGCTGGCCAACTCGGCACAGGTACGCCATTTAGGTCCAGCGTCCATGGGTGGGGTGGCCAACGCCGAGGCCCTTGCCGGAGTTTACGCCGCGTCCTTTGGAGCGGTACCGGCTCTTGGCGTGAGCAAGGGATTGCTCAACGCCGATACCTGGGCTCAGGTTTCTACCGAACTTGTGTACGGTCCAGACCGTACCAACGGGCTCTTGCAAGCATTCGCCGTGGGCTTCATGAAGGCCACCGCCCGTAATGATTACGGCTCAATCTTCGCCTACGGCCATGACGGGGCGAACTCATCGCTGGCTTTCGCCGACCCGGCCTACCAGCTTGGCTTTGGATTCATCCCTTCACGCAATGAAGGACCCAAAGACATTTCAACTGGTGTGAAGCTCAGCCAGCTGGCACGCCAGCTGATCTTGGCCAAGGGAGCAAAATGAAATTCCTTGCGCTAGGAGATTCCTTCACCGAAGGCGTCGGAGATCTCAGCATGGTGCGCCCTAACCGCGTGCGCGGTTGGGCCGACCGGGTCGCGGAAGTATTGTGCACCCAAGATGACTGGCAGTACGCGAACCTAGCGATTCGCGGCAAAAAAATTGGTCAGGTCATCAATCAGCAACTCGACGCAGGGTTGGCACTGAAACCGGATCTGGTCACTATCTATGCCGGCGGTAATGACATTTTGCGTCCGAGCGCCGACCTGGATGCGCTGATGCGCGGCTACGAGGGAATGGTGTGTCGCTTTGTTGCGGCAGGCAGTGCCGTGGTGCTCTTTACCGGATTTGATACCGTCGACTCACCGCTCTTTAACAAGACACGGCCACGCACGGCAATCTATAACGAGAAGATCCGCGAAATCGCCGACAACCACGGGGCGATTGTGGCAGATTACTGGCGCTGGCGAGAATTTTCTGACCTGCGCTATTGGGCCGGTGACCGTCTGCATATGAACGAATTTGGTCATACCCTGATGGCCTACAAGGTGCTGGAACTACTTGGCAAACACAACATTGCGGACCCTGAGTGGGTGGAGCAGATCAACCTTCCAGGACTTCCTGAGCTTCCGGTCAATTCCCGCGGTGAACGACTGCGCCAGGATATGGGCTGGGTCAAAGAACATTTGGGTCCTTGGATTAAGCGCCGGCTCACCGGTACATCTTCGGGGGACAGCTTGAGCGCTAGGTACCCTGAGTACGTGAAACTTGCTTAGATGACGTTACTGGCTGCATTTATGAACTGGGCAGATTTTTAAGTCTTGGACTACGCTCACCGATGCAGGTACGATGTAACTGTGTTTTAGATCATTAGATCTTCAATGCAGCCTTCGACGGATGGCGGGAGAGACCCGTTCACACCATGGATGGGCGCCGTAGGAGCAATTCCTCCCCAGGAAACTCTCAGGCCCCCGTACCGCCATCACGAGGCAACTCTGGAAAGAAACCGGCCCGTTCCGGTTCACCGAAGGTGCAAGCAACCGGCTTTGTTGGTCGGATGTGTAAAACTCTCAGGTTATGAAACAGGGATGGGGAGGGACAGAGACCTTCCTTTGGCATGCGCCAAGACAGATCCCCCTGGAGATAACTGCACCATGACTATTACGCAGACCTCGGCATCCACGAGTAGCGAATTCGTGTCACGCCACATTGGCCCACGTCCGGCCGATGTTAACCACATGCTCTCGACGCTGGGTTATTCCAGCCTTGATGAGCTCATCGACACCGCAGTTCCGGCTGATATCCGCCAGGCTTCTGCCTTGGATCTTCCCTCGGCACTGAGCGAAACCGAAGCGCTGGCTCACCTGCGCGGCTTGGCTTCCAAGAACGTGATGAAGACCCAGATGATTGGTCAGGGCTTTTACGACACCATCACCCCACCGGTGATCCGCCGTAACATCGTGGAAAACCCAGCCTGGTACACCGCTTACACCCCGTACCAGCCAGAAATCTCCCAGGGTCGCCTCGAAGCGCTACTGAACTTCCAGACCATGGTCATGGATCTGACCGGCCTTCCTATCGCTAACGCCTCGATGCTTGATGAATCTTCATCGGCAGCCGAAGCGGTGCTGATGATGCGCCGTGTCAACAAGAAAAAGGGCAACGGCAAGACCGTCCTGGATTCAAATATCTTCCCGCAGACCATCAAGGTCATTCAGGGACGCGCGGATGCGCTGGGCTTTGAAGTCGAAGTTGCCGACTTGGCGCAGGGACTGCCTGAAGGCGACATTTCCGGTATCGTGCTGCAGCAGCCGGGCAACGACGGCTCCATTGCCGACCACAAGCAGATCATCGCCGCCGCCAAAGACGCCGGCGCGATGGTCACTGTTATCGCCGACCTGCTCGCGCTGACCATGATCACCCCTCCGGGCGAGCAGGGCGCGGATATCGCGGTGGGCAACACTCAGCGCTTCGGCGTGCCTCTGTTCTTCGGCGGCCCGCACGCAGCCTACTTCGCAGTGGCTGACGGTCTGACCCGCTCCATGCCAGGTCGCCTGGTAGGCGTCTCCAGCGATGACGCCGGCACCCCTGCATACCGTTTGGCACTGCAGACCCGCGAGCAGCACATCCGCCGCGAGAAGGCCACCAGTAACATCTGTACCGCTCAGGCACTCCTGGCAATTTGCGCCTCGATGTACGGCGTGTACCACGGCCCGGCAGGTCTAAAGATGATTGCCAGCCGTACCCATAACCACGCACGCGTCATCGCCAGCTCACTGGTAGCCGGTGGCTTCACTCTGGCCAGCGAATCCTTCTTCGACACCGTAGTAGTGAACGTCGAAGATGCCGCAGCGATGATATCCAAGGCCGCTGAGTCGGGCGTGAACCTGCGTAAGGTTTCCGGAACTCAGGTAGGCATCTCCACCGATGAGGCCACCACCGCGGCGATTGTCCGCTCGCTGGCAGAGGTCTTCGGCGTGGAGCTGTCCGCACCAGAGGGCTTTGACATCCCAGAGTCTCAGGTTCGCACCAGCGAGTTCATGACTCACCCAATCTTCAACACCATTTCCTCGGAAACCCAGATGATGCGTTACCTGCGTCGCCTGGCAGACCGCGACCTGGCGCTGGATCGCACCATGATCCCACTGGGCTCATGCACCATGAAGCTGAACTCGTCCGCCGAGATGGAATCCATCACCTGGCCAGAGTTCGCTTCGATCCACCCATACGCTCCGGCCGAGCAGACCGAGGGCTGGCGCGAGCTGATCACCGACCTTGAAGGCCGGTTGACCACCATTACCGGATACGCTGGCGTTTCGATCCAGCCAAACGCCGGTTCACAGGGCGAATACTCGGGGCTGCTTGCCATCTCCGGTTACCACGCCTCGCGCGGCGAAGGCCAGCGTAACGTCTGCCTGATCCCGGCTTCGGCCCACGGCACCAACGCGGCCTCCGCGGTACTTGCCGGCATGAAGGTTGTTGTGGTGAAGACCGCGGCAGATGGCACCATCGACGCGAACGATCTTGATGCCAAGATCGAGGCGAACAAGGATGTCCTTTCGGCCATCATGATCACCTACCCATCCACCCACGGTGTCTACGACGCGGACGTACGTGAAGTCTGCGACAAGGTCCACGCCGCCGGCGGCCAGGTCTACATCGACGGTGCAAATATGAACGCCCTGGTTGGTCTGGCTCAGCCAGGTCAGTTCGGCGGCGACGTCAGCCACCTGAACCTGCACAAGACCTTCTGCATCCCGCACGGTGGTGGCGGACCAGGTGTTGGCCCCATCGGTGTTGGCGAACACCTCGTGCCATTCCTGCCAGGTGACCCATCGGGTACCTATTCCGAGCGTGACGGTGTGCCGGTAGTGGCTACCGCTTTCGGTTCCGCAGGCGTACTGCCAATCTCCTGGGCTTATATCGCCATGATGGGCGGCGACGGACTGACCGACGCCACCAAGACCGCGATCTTGAGCGCAAACTACATTGCCAAGCGCCTGAACGAGTACTACCCGGTACTGTTCACCGGTAACAAGGAATTGGTAGCCCACGAGTGCATCTTGGATCTTCGCGAACTGACCGCAAAGACCGGAGCTACCGCAGAAGATGTGGCTAAGCGCCTGATCGACTTCGGTTTCCACGCACCAACGCTGTCCTTCCCGGTTGCCGGCACGCTGATGGTTGAGCCGACCGAGTCCGAGGACCTGGCCGAGATCGAACGCTTCATCGAAGCAATGATCACCATCCACCAGGAAATGCAGGAAGTTCTCGCCGGCGTTTACAGCATCGAAGAGTCGCCACTGCGCAACGCTCCGCACAGTGTCTCGGCCGTAGTCAACAGCAGCTGGGATCGTAAGTACTCCGTAGAGCAGGCAGCCTTCCCGGTCGCCAGCCTCAAGCGCGATAAGTACTTCCCTGCCACCGGCCGCATCGATGGTGCAGCTGGTGACCGAAACCTGATCTGCTCCTGCCCACCTCCTGAAGCCTTCGAAGACTAGGACGTCGTGATGACTGACATCAAGCACACAGAGTTGCACGAGAAGCACGCCGAATTAGGCGCTTCGTTCACCGACTTTGGTGGCTGGGATATGCCATTGAAGTACGGTTCGGAACTAGCCGAGCACAAGGCAGTACGTTCCACCGCGGGCCTTTTTGACCTCTCCCACATGGGTGAAGTCTGGCTCACCGGTCCAGAGGCAGGCGTCGCGCTGAACACCGCACTGGCTGGCAACCTCGCGGTCATGAAGGTCGGCAAGGCTAAGTACTCGCTGATCCTCAATGAAGACGGAAAAATCATTGATGACCTGATCGTTTACCGCCTCGGCGAAGAACGCTTCCTGGTTGTTCCCAACGCTGGTAACGCACCGGTAGTCGCCGCCAAGCTGGCAGAACGCGCAGCTGGCTTCGACGTGGTCGTCGATGACGCGTCAGCACGCACCTCGCTGATCGCGGTGCAGGGCCCGAACGCAGAAGCGATTCTGACCGCACTGGCAGCCGATGAGCAGACCGTGAATGCCGTGAAGGAACTGAACTACTACGCGGCAATCGAGGTAGTTCTGGGCGGCATCGACGTACTGTTGGCACGCACCGGCTACACCGGTGAGGACGGCTTCGAGCTGATCATTGCCAACGAAGACGCCACTGCGATCTGGGACAAGGCCGTGGAAGCGGGCAAGGACCACGAGTTAGTTCCTTGTGGCTTGGCCTCGCGTGACTCGCTGCGTTTGGAAGCTGGCATGCCGCTGTATGGCAACGAGCTGTCCGTTGAACGCACCCCATTTGACGCTGGATTTGGTCCGGTAGTTTCCTTCAAGAAGACCGAGAACTTTGTTGGTCGAGAAGCTCTTGAAGCACTGCGCGGACAGACTCCTGCTCGCAAGCTTGTTGGCCTGAAGGGTCTAGGCAAGCGGGCAGGCCGTGGCGGATACGCCATCGTCAAGGATGGGCAGACCATTGGTGAAATCACCTCCGGTCAGCCGTCACCAAGCCTGGGCTACCCGGTAGCCCTAGGTTACGTAGATGTTGCATTTAGTGAAGTTGGAACTGAGCTAGATGTCGACCTTCGTGGCAAGACTTTGCCATTTGTGGTCGTAGAACTGCCGTTCTACACCCGAGCCAAGTAACGTTTAACCTAAGCGGGCGTTGTAAAGACGCCCACCATTTCCCTTGGGAGAGGAATTATCGTGAGTAAAGTTCTTTCATCGTTGCGCTACTCGGCCGAACACGAGTGGATCGATGCAGCATCACCAGCCAAGATTGGCATCACCCAGGTAGCTGCCGACGCACTAGGCGACGTGGTTTACGTTGACCTTCCAGAAGTTGGCGACACCGTCACCGCAGGCGAGACCTGTGGCGAAGTTGAGTCCACGAAGTCGGTTTCCGACCTGTACTCGCCAGTGACCGGCACCATCGTTGAGGTCAACCAGGAAGCCATCGATAACCCGGCAATCCTGAACGAAGACCCGTACGGCAACGGTTGGCTGTTCACCGTTGAGGTCACCGAAGAAGGCCCACTGCTTTCCGCAGGAGATTACGCCAGCGCGAATGGTGGAAACGTCGAGTAATGAGCAACGCAACTTTTGAATCCCTAGCCCCTGCGTCGTTGACGCAGTCGCTAGCGGAGCTGGATCCTGAGATTGCGCAGCGTATCGATGCCGAGTTGGCTCGTCAGCAGCGTGGTTTGGAAATGATCGCTTCGGAGAACCATACGGCGCAGGCAGTAATGCAGGCGCAGGGTTCGGTACTGACTAACAAGTACGCTGAAGGCTACCCGGGCCGCCGTTACTATGGTGGCTGTGAGGAAGTCGACGTGATTGAGACGTTGGCTATTGAGCGTCTGAAGGACTTGTTCGGGGCGAAGTTCGCTAACGTGCAGCCGCATTCTGGTGCCCAGGCGAATGCGTCGGTGTATCACGCGTTGGTGCGTCCA
>NZ_DATEXC010000019.1:0-228643 GCF_035257265.1 Glutamicibacter sp. | reverse complement strand
GGCGCAGATCTTTTAGATCTGCGCCGCTACTTTTATGCAGTTTGCTCTAGCGGTGCGGTTAGCGCACTGGCTCTAGGGTTTTACTGTAAACACTTTCGCCGAGGCCGTTACGCAGCGAAACCGTGAACCTTTGAGATTCATCAAGGTTAACGTGTCCAAAGAACTGTCCTTTGCCATCACGCGGCGACTGGTTGCTGGTCCCGGCAAGCGCGAATTCCACCTTGGGTCCGAAGGTGCCGTCCATCTTATTGGGGCCAAAGGATCCTGCGTTGACCGGACCTGCTACAAACTCCCAGAATTCGTTAAAATCACTGAAGGCGGCGCGTTCCGGTGAGTAGTGGTGAGCGGCGCAGTAATGCACATCCGCGGTCAAAAAGACCACGTTTTTCACGCCGCGATCCTTGATGGCTTTCAGCAATCGAGCCAATTCCAGCTCACGTCCCAGCGGTGCGCCATGGTCGGCGTTGGCAATGGATTCCTGTGCTTTGCCATCTGGAACGATAATTCCCAGCGGCAGATCGTTGAGAATGACCTTCCACGTGGCTTTCGACTTATCCAGCCCATCGAGCAACCACTGCAGCTGTTCTTCGCCGAGGATCGCCGTCTCGTGGCCTTCCAACCCGTCGGTGTTCACCGATTTGTGGCTCCGCATATCCAACGCGAAGAGGTCTAGCGCCGGACCACGGGAAATCTTGCGGTAAATTCGTGCGGCTTCAAAGCCGGTTCCACCGCGCATGGCACGAGGTTCGGCAATTGGCTGGTATTCCTGCCATGCCCGACGTCCTCTGGCGGCCAACGTATTAATATCACGCACCGTATAACGTTCATCTTCGATAGTCTCCCCGGCCCACCAGTTGTTGTGGGTTTCGTGGTCATCCCACTGGCCAATCACCGGCACCTCGGAGTACATGGCACGCACGTTGGCGTCCATCAGGTTGTAACGATGCCGTCCACGGAACTCCGCCAAGGTTTCGGCGACCTTGGAGACTTCCTCGGTGACCAGGTTGCGCCAGATCTGGCCGTCGGATTCCACTACCTCGGCGGAGATTGGACCATCGGCGTAAATGGTGTCACCGCTGTGTACGAAGAAGTCTGGTTTGGTGGCGTGCATCGCCGCGTAGGCGCGCATGCCACCGATTTCTTCATTGATTCCCCAACCCTGTCCTGCGGTATCACCAGACCAGACGAAACTCTGCGCCATTGAAGCTCCGTGATTACGTCTGCCGGTCTTCGAAGGTGCCGTGATGAAGGAGCCGTTGGTGGTCTCCCCCAATGTGCCGTTTTCGTCTTCGAAGCCGATATTCACCGCGAAGCGCATTCCAGCCGGGAGATTCGATGCGGCTATTTTGGCGGTGTAGTCGGTTTGCGCGCTGGCTTGAGCTCCACGCAAAGTTCGTTCAAAGGAACCGCGGCCTCGGATGATTTGTCCGGCTTCATCAATGGCGCGTAGTTGGGCGCGTAAGCGGCCTTCTCCTGTGGTGCGGGCCCAGAGCACCGCTTCGTGAGTGGAGACGTCTCCCATAGAAAATCCACTGGTCAGTTCGAGCCTTGAACGCACCAGCCGGGGGCCGGGAGCAGCCAATGCATGGCCGGCTGGGGTTATGAGTCCAAGCGCGCCAACGCCGAGGGCACCAGTCAGCAAGTTCCGTCGCGATATTTGTGTCATGATCGCCAGTATTTCGCGTCAAGTTATCCACTAGATGGCAGGTTTATGAACTGCAAAACAAACTCTGCCGTATAACCATGATCTCTGCCTAGCTACTTAGGGATTCCTCGCGAGCCGTGCGGATTGCTAGGCTCACCACGGAGATCACAAAGCCAGCTACGCTCAGCACGATCAGATACAACCCCCATGGGTCTGCGATTCGCTGATTCCATGCGAGGCTCATAGAAATAAGCACAGCGATGAATAATCCCACCGAATATTTGGCATGCAGCTTTTTCATTTGCCCTCCTCAATTGAGTTTGAGCAAGACGCTACCAGAACAGCAGCCAGCGCAAAAAATCAAAACATGCGCAGAAAATACACGAAAATGAATCTGGACATAAAGAGATTTAGTCCATCACCTTGCAAAGTAGCGGTGTTCAGGACGGCCCCTCGTGCCGTAGCCCAGTTGCAATTCAAGGGATTCATTGGCCACCAGCGCGGCAAGGTAACGCTGCGCCGTCGCCCGTGCGACGCCTACACCCTCGGCAACCTCTGCAACATTCATCGGTTCACGCGACTGACGGACACAGGCTAAGACTGCTTGTTCCGTGGGAGCTACGCTAGGGGCGGCCGAACTATCTTCGGCACCTTGCAAGGTCCGATAAAGCCGGTCAACGCCTTGCTGGTCAAACTCGGTGGAGGCAGCTAGCTGCCGCCGGTACCGCGCCCACCCTTTGAGTTTTCCAGTCAGTGTCTTGGCACCAAACGGCTTGATGATGAAAGCCAACGCCCCGGCTTGCAACGCCGCTGCCACGTTTTTCGACTCGGTTGCAGCCGAGACCATGATCGCGTCAATCTGCAACTCGCGCAGCAATTCCACGCCACTGACATGCGGCAGGTACAAATCCAGAAGTACTAGATCCGGCTGCAAGGTCGCGACCAGCTGCGGAACGGTGCGTGGATCTTGCACCGGGTCTAGGGCCTGGAATCCAGGAATCTCATTGACCATGTCGGCGTGCAGCTGCCCGACCCGAAAGTCGTCATCTACGATAAGTACCCGGTAGTCTCCCGTGGCGGCGCCCTGTGCCATTTGTGCTCCTGTCATGATCGTTAGTTCTTCGGTTCAGCTAATACCGCTGGCAGCCGCGCGGCAATTACCGCTCCACCATGGTCTCCCCCGGCATCGGCAATCCACACATCGCCACTGCGTGAACGAGCTAAGCGGCGGATCAACGGCAATCCCACACCCGAGCCGTGCCCCTCGCCTAGCGAAGAGCCGGTACTCACCCCGGGGGAAAAGATATCTTCAGCGGTACTGATCCCGGCCCCCGAGTCAGCCACCGCAAGATGCAGTGTGCTCCCTTCGGAAAGCAGATCCACTTCTACCCACGGGTCGCTGTTTCCGCGCAAGCTGGCGGTAAAGGCGTTATCCAAAAGATTTCCAAGTACCGCGGTGACATCTTGGGCATCTGAAGCCGAGGCGACCTGCTCAAAAAGCATGGACTGGGCAGAGACACGCAATTCGATACCCAACTCATGAGCGCGAACCCCCTTGGCCGAGAGGAATGCCGAGAGATATGCGTCCTGGACTTGTTCCAGTCCTGCGACAGGGGCAATCACCGGCCCAGAGTCCATGACCTCACGTAGGTATTCTTCAGCCTGGTCAGTTTTGCCTAAGGTAATTAGTCCCAGTACCGCGTGCATGCGATTGGCGAATTCGTGGCGTTGAGCGCGCAAAGCATCGGCCATATCCTGCACTGCATCAAGCTTGGTACCCAGCGCCTCGACCGTGCTCACATCGTGAAGCAAGATGACCTGGCCTAGCTCCACCCCATCGCGCACCACGTCAGAGACTCGGGCAACGATGGCATTTGAGTTGGCTTCCAACCTGACCGGGGCGCGATCATGCTCTTTGATGGCTTTCACGAGCCGCAGATCAAGTCCTGCAGATTCGTAGTGCCGCCCGATGATATCGGCGAGTTCGGTGCGGTGTGGCAGGCCAAGAAGTTGCCGGGCCGCCTTATTGCGCACGGTGATGGTTCCATCAGGACTCAAACCAATCACGCCCTCGCTGACGCCGTAAAGCACCGCCTGCTGGTCGCGGACTAACTGGGCAATCTCTGCAGGTTCCAGCCCCAGGGTTTGGCGTTTGAGCGTACGCACGGTGAAGCGCCCAGCCAACGTTGCTAACAAGGCTGCGAGTACAGCGAAAAGCACAATCCAACCGAAGGATGCAATCAATGCACCGGTCAAGGACTGCGTTGCCACACCGACCGATACCTCACCAATGACCTTGCCATTTTCGGCACGGATTGGCACCTTGGCACGCACCGATTCACCTAGAGTTCCGTGTTCTCGGGCCACGTTTTCCACGCCGGTCAACGCCACCGGATCGGTGGAGACCAGCTGGCCAATTTCCTCCGGATTTGGGTGGCTCAGCCGGAGTCCGCGGTCCTCGGTGATCACTACGAAGGAAGCCTGTCCTCCGGTGCGCACTGATTCGGCTAACTGCTGCAGTGGACCGTTACGTAGTTTTTCTAACTCAAGTTTTTCCTGCGCAGCATAGATCGAGACTTCCTCGATAACCTGTGGCAAAGACGCGACCGAGCGCGCAATGCCCAGCGAGGCATCTTCGGCCCGCTCAAAGACCCGGTTATAGCTGTTTAGCAGTGTCGCTGCGGTGGCCAGCACGATGAGCACGCCAAGCACCACAAACTGCAAGCGCATGATGCGCGAGGCGAAGTGTCGAGTGGCTATTGTCTGGGGCATTTGTCCAGCATAAACCGCCAATGATTTTAATGAGCAAAAAGACGGCAAAAAACTAAAGAGATCAGAATACTTTCAACCCTCCCAACGTGAGCGCCACCACGTACCTTGAATAAGTGCCCGCACCCCCGCTGGCATCATCACTTGCCACACTTCAGGAGGTCGGCGCAATGCTAGTTGCTCTCGGATTCCTCATGGTTCTCACCTTCATGGTGCTGATCATGACTAAAAAGATGACGCCGTTGCTGGCCCTCATCATCGTCCCCACCGTCTTCGGACTGTTCACCGGAGCAGGCTTTGGCCTCGGCGACATGATCATGGACGCCATCAAATCCATGTCAGGCACCGCCGCCTTACTGATGTTCGCCATCATGTACTTCGGCATCATGATTGATGTGGGACTCTTTGACCGGCTTGTCTCGGGTATTCAGAAGCTCGTGGGTAACGACCCAGCCAAGGTCGTCATGGGAACCGCTCTGCTCACCGCAGTGATTTCCTTGGATGGCGATGGCTCGACAACTTTCATCGTGGTCACTGCCGCGTTGCTACCGATTTATCAGCGTCTAGGCATGAGCCCTGTCGTATTGACCTGTGTGGCTGGCTTGACCAACGGAACCTTGAATATCGTTCCCTGGGGTGGCCCAACCGCCCGCGCCGCGGCCGCTTTAGGCGTCGACGCTGCAGATATCTTTGTACCGATGTTGCCATCCTTGGGTATAGCCCTGATCGTGATCGGTATCTTCGCTTGGCAGTTGGGACTGGGCGAACGCCGCCGCCTGCAGCGTGAGCGTCCCGAACTATGGGGCACCGGCTTTGGCGGGGGCAATCTCACCGGCACCAAGAATGACAAGGGCACCTCACCTTCGGGCGCCTCAGTAGCAGTGCTTGAAGCCGTGGCACGCCGCGGCGACGGCAGCGAAGCTGCCACCATGGACGGCACCGTGCTGGACCCGAACCGCGAAACCTTGCGTCCAAAGATGTTCTACTTCAACTTAGTGCTCACCGTAGCGATCATGGTGCTGCTCATTGTTGACGTGTTGCCACTGTCCTACCTGTTCATGATCGGTACCGCGATCGCTTTGGTAGTGAACTTCCCGAAGGTCAATGACCAGGTGAAGATGATCGCCGCACACTCCAGCGAAATCATCGCCGTAGTGTCCATGGTGCTCGGCGCCGCGGTGCTCACCGGGGTGCTCTCCGGAACCGGCATGGTTGACGCGATGAGTCTATGGCTGGTCGATATTATCCCTGACTCGCTGGGTCAATACATGGCAGTAATCACCGGCTTGATTTCAATCCCGGCAACGTTCTTGATGAGTAACGACGCCTTCTACTTCGGTATTCTTCCGGTCCTCACCGAGGCCGGCGCGCACTTCGGAGTTCCAGCGGTGGATATGGCTCGCGCCTCCATCACCGGACAGCCGGTGCACATGCAATCTCCGCTCGTTCCTGCAATCCTTCTGTTGGTTTCGCTCTCTCGTGTGGATTTGGGCGATCACCACAAGAAGGTGCTGTGGCGCGCGGCAGTGGTAAGCCTGGTCATGCTCGCTTCGGGTGTGCTCTTCGGCGTCATCCACATGGGCTAAAACCCAAGGACCTTTTGGTCCGTCGTCAGCTAAGCTCCGCATCCTTGGGTAGAAATACCCAAAGATGCGGAGCTTAGTGTTTAAACCGTTGGAACAGGATCTGTTAGCTAGGCATGCCAGCATAACTGGTAGGAGTGACCCACATATGCGCGGCTACCACTAGGCGCCCGCTAGCTTGAGCATTATGCAAAGACATTACGTTCGCTGGGTGTATATGTCCCCACAGCACTTCGTCGGTACCAGTCGGAATTCTCCGACATAACCGCTGTAATGCCGCGACGCCAACCTGTTGTCCACGGTGTGCGGCACCCAGCGCAATCTCTTGGATACAGAAGCCAGTAAAACCGTACGCATCTTCGCGTTCCGCTGCGAGAACACCAGCGGGTATACCGTTCATCTGAATCTCAAAGAGCAGACCTTCTTCCGCAGCATCTTTCAAGGCCTCGGCATCTGCCGGTGTCGCCCACTGATTAAGTTGTGGCCGTAATTCCGTGAGCTCTTCGTATACAGTTGCAACTCGTTCGGCCGCTTGCACAGGATCACAAGGGACCAGCGAAACGTCGTTGTACGTTTCGGCCAACGGCTGGGCAAGCATTTCGTTTACCGGTCTGGCGACGACCAACAAATCCGGTGTGACCTGAAATTCCTCCGTCGTGCTTTGAGCAAACGATCGAAGCCACGGCTGTGGGTCCGGAAGGGCGACGCGCAAACACAGTGGTGAGAATTCGCTGAAATACGGCAGGACCTCGCCAAGCGCAGCAATTCCTTCGGTATCGGGTGACAACGAGGTTTGAATGATGTCTACAAAAGGCTTTTCAACATCCCTCCCGCGAAACCGGATGCCTGCAACGGCCCAATGCCCGCCCGACAGCTCTATCCGCCGATTCGCCCATGCCAGCGGATCCTGGACAGGAAGCTGCACCATGTCACGCATCTGGCCACCCCACGCCGCGTCTCCTACCAGCGCGAGGTTAGGTTCGAGCCACCGCTCCAAGTTCTCCCGCCACTTGGGTGACCACTCTTTGAGCTGCGTGAAGGTCCAGCGTTCTGCAGTCTGTTGCGCGTCGATGCTTGTCATCGGGAAAGCCTACCAAGTTCGTGTAGCCACCGGTCGAGAATTCCCACGCAGTCGAGCATCAGAGGACCTAAATCTCTGAGCTCCCGCTGATGCCCCAGTTAGCTCAACGCGACCCCGGTCAATTTTTACCAAGGCAGTGCGCCAATTCCAGTTCAATGCGTTCATTTCGAAACTCATGTCCAGCGTCCAGCAGTTTCTGCGGGACTACCCGCTGGTCCGCCATGGCCAGCAACTGGGTACCTTCTGTACCGAGCAGCAGCTTCGGCGCCGCCGCGGGTACCGGAACGATGGCTGGACGGCGCACTGCTCTGGCCAGAGCCTTAGTGAATTCGATATTGTTCACCGGGTGAGGTGCCACGGCGTTTACCGGGCCGTCCAGCTGTGTGTCCCACAAAGCCCGGTGGTAAATATCTACCAGGTCATCAAGACCTATCCACGACAGGAACTGGGTGCCCGAACCTAGCCGGCCGCCGAGGCCCGCGGTGAAGATTGGCCGAAGCACTGCGAGCATGCCGCCGCGGGGACTGAGCACAATACCTGTACGGATTTGCACTCGGCGCATCGCGGCTGAACCTGCGCCGGCGGCCTGCTCCCAGCGCTGCACAACGTCAGCTAAGAAATCGGAACTATCGGATTGCGGGATCGACTTTTCATCAACCGGGTCGGGCCCACTCTTTGCACCATATATTCCCACAGCAGAGGCGCTGATAAACGTTGATACGTTTGCTCGAGCAGCGAGTTCGGCCAGAGCCCGAGTCGGCTCAATACGACTGGATTCAATCGCCTTCCGGTGGTTGTCGCTGAACCTGCCAAAGATACTAGCCCCAGCCAGGTGAATCACCGCGTCGCACCCGTCAAGCAAGTCATCCGCCGGCGCCATCGGATCCCAACGTCGCTCATCTGCAGACTTCGGGGCACCGCGCACCAGCCTGATAACGCGATGCCCTCCGGTGGACAAGAACGCGCACAACGCTTCGCCGACCATTCCGCTTGTACCGGTCACCGCGATGGTCAATGGTTTCAGCCCTGCAGCGGTGGCTCGCTGGTGGGCAGCAAAGTCTGCGCCGAGCTGACGATGGCGATAGGCAAGCATCCGCGAAGTCTGGCGGGCAGGAAGGTTCGCACTGATACGGTCGATAACCATGGTCGCGTCCTCGCCGGCAGGTTCGAAGAGATGCTCATGCTTCCAGTTCACCGCCCGTGTGGCGATGGCTCGCAATCCTCGCGGTGCTACTTCGTCGACAAATTTTCGTTCTGGAATAAAACCATCTGACTGGTGCTGGGCGAACCAACGCAGACCGCCGGGCAACCCCAGCATCGCCGTTCCGTCACGTAATGACTCGGCTTCGGCTATTACCTTGAGCGGAAGCCATGGCGGCAGGAGTCTGCGAATCGCTCCGGGGCGAGAAAACCACGCAAAAACTTCGGCAGGGGGTGCTTGAATTTCGCTTGAACGCTCGAGTGTCATGGGGCAATACTACGTCCTGCGGGCGCCCGTCAGGTCCGAATTTTGTAGCTTGCAAACAAGCTTACGAATAGTCGACCATTCACAATCGTTGATGCTTTAGCTCTATACGAACATAGCTGATTTTTATCAACGAATCTTTGCGCGAGCAGATTCCCACGAGGGCCGACAGCGAATGCTCACCCTTAGCCTCACTGCTTACAAAATGTTCACAAAGTTGAGAGCAGAAAACGCCGACCGACCTCGATATGCTCTCGGTGGTTTGGTGCAGGAGGAACTGCAGACCGCAGCGAAGGTATTGAACCTTCTGTCTGAGATCTAAGCAATCCCCGCCGATGATTCCGCTACTCAACTAAGTGGCGGAATCCGATTTCGCCCTCCACCTGGCACCCCCACCCCGAAGTGCAAGAACTGCACTTCGGGCACCAGCAGTCAGTAGGTTTATCACTATCGCGTACGTTTGCGAAGACAACATGGGATGAAATTCGCCTGTCCGGCAGAACACTAGGACAGCAGAATTACCATGTGGCGTATGCTACATAGGAACATGTTGTTGGGGAGGTATCATGTATCAAATTCAGCAGGCACACTCGTTTCCTGAGTGGAAGAAAATGATCTCAAGCACCTTCGTGCCACTAGAGGCCAAACCGCTATCCTCCGCACCATTCACTGGTCTGCTTGATGGCAGGCAGCTACACGACGTTGGCATCATGCGGCTGGAAGCTGGCGCCCAAACAGTGTTCCGCTCCCCAGAACTCATTGCCCGCGGAGGCGTTGGGCACTACAAATTAAGCCTTCAGCTCTCTGGTCACGGCCTGCTGTTACAAGATGGGCGCGAAGCAGTGCTGCAGCCCGGAGATGTGGCAATCTACGATACCCAGCGCCCCTACTCACTAACCTTCGAGGAAGACTTCGAATGTGTAGTACTCATGTTCCCGCAACACCTACTCGGGCTGTCCGCTGACGACGTTTCCGAGCTCACCGCCGTACGCATGGGTAAGGGCAACCGACTAGCCGAATCCGTGGCACCTTTTGTGGCAAGTATTGCGGCACAGCTTCCGGAGCTCAAGAGCCCGATTGGCCACCGACTGGCACTAAATATCGTTGATTTGCTTTCGACCATGCTGGCCGACGAGGTCTACTCCCGCCCTGAACAGAACACAGATAATCATGCAAGGTTGCTGCGAAGGATCCAGCATCATATCGAGGCGAACCTCGCTGACCAGAATTTGAACCCTGACGCCATCGCCAGTGCCCACCACATGGCTACACGTACCCTGCAGAAAATTTTCTCTGCATCCGGAATTACGGCTGCCAGCTGGATCCGCGAACGCCGCATGGAAAAATGCCGCCGCGACCTTGCAGATCCATTGTGCAACCACGTTCCTGTGGGTGAGATCGGCGCGCGTTGGGGACTTGCCGACGGCGCTCATTTCAGTAGGGTCTTTCGTGCAACCTACGGAATCTCACCGAGTCAATACCGGAGCAATCCGATACCGCTAACTAACTTGGGCGCGAACAGACAAGAAGCATACGGGGAAAGCCAAGACTCCCGACTATGACCTAGAACACACTTGAGGTAAGGCGTTCTCCGTCCGGAGTCCCCGGCCGGCCCGATCTCAAGGAGCTCTTATGTCCACTGAATCCACCCAGACTTTTGCCACTGCTGAAGATCTGCTCGCTTCCCTTGAGCCGGAAGTTGGGGGCAGGGAAATGCTTGATCCGGCCACCGGCGAGGTGGTAGGTCGTGCACCAGAACACACTGTGAGCGACCTGGATGCCGCCATCAATGACGCTCACCTGGCCCAACCAGCCTGGGCCGCGCTAGGTCATGAAGCCCGCAGAGAGGCAATGAATACTGCAGCGGATGCCATCGAAGCTAATGCCGAAGCCTTAGCAGTCCTGCTATCACGAGAGCAAGGCAAAACGTTGAACGGGCCCAACGCACGCTTCGAAGTCGGAGCTTGTGTTGCGTGGCTGCGTACGACCGCCGGGTTCGAGCTGGAGCCAGAGATTCTCGTAGACGATGAAGGAGGCAAAGCCGAATTACACTATCGCCCGCTGGGTGTGGTGGGAGCCATTGGTCCGTGGAACTGGCCAATGATGATTTCGGTGTGGCAGTTAGCACCGGCACTGCGCATGGGCAACACCGTGGTTCTCAAACCATCGGAATACACACCACTTTCAGTATTGGCTCTGGCGAAAATCATCAATAGCGCGTTGCCGGAGCATGTATTACAAGTTATTTCCGGGGGACGCGAGGTTGGCGAAGCTTTGTCCAGCCATGCAGGTATCGACAAGATTATGTTCACCGGGTCCACCGCCACGGGCAAGGCGATCATCCGTTCCAGCGCGGACACGGTCAAACGCATCACGCTTGAACTTGGCGGAAACGACGCGGGTATCGTGCTGCCGGACGCCGATCCGCAGGCTATCGCAACGGACCTCTTCTGGGGTGCGTTCATCAACACCGGCCAGACCTGCGCTGCGCTCAAACGCCTGTACGTGCATGAAGACATCTACGATGCTGTGTGTGATGCACTTGTTGAGGTTGCAGGCCAGATGCCGATGGGCGTGGGACTGGATGAAAACAACGTGCTGGGCCCGCTACAGAATAAGGCACAGTTCGATATCGTGGCTTCACTGGTGCAACAGGCGAAGGATTCGGGTGCTCGTGTGCTGGTAGGTGCAGACCCACAGGACGGGCAGCCGGGATATTTCTACCCGACCACGTTGGTCGCGGACATCGAAAACAGCAACGAGCTGGTGACCCAGGAGCAGTTCGGTCCAGCACTTCCCATCATCAAATATTCCACCACCGAACAGGCCATTCAAATGGCCAATGGGCTTGAGGTGGGTTTGGGCGCCTCCGTCTGGTCCAGCAACATTGAGTCGGCCCGTGAGGTCGCTGCCCGTGTCCAGGCAGGCACCGTATGGATCAACAAGCACGGCGCCGTAGACCCACGAGTACCCTTCGGCGGTGCGAAGCAGTCCGGCTACGGTCTCGAATTCGGTGTCGCCGGTCTCAAGCACCTGGGCCAGCCTCAGGTCATCAGCTACTAATCAGAAACGGAAGACCATGAACTACGACTATCTCGTCATTGGCGCCGGCTCCGCCGGCAACGTCATCGCCCGCCGACTGCTCGACGCGGGAAAGCGCGTGGCTGTTCTGGAAGCTGGAGACCAGGACACCAACCCCAACATTGCTCAGCTTTATACGCTGGGCTTGCTCTGGCACAGTGAGCAGGATTGGAATTACTACACTACCGAGCAAGCCGGTGCCTCCGGACGCCGGATCCACCTACCACGCGGCAAAGTTATGGGCGGTTCCCACGCGTTGAACGCCACCATTTGGGTGCGCGGGGACCGCACAGACTACGAGTCTTGGGAAAAAGAAGGTTGCGCGGGTTGGGGTTGGGATGATGTCCTACCCGTCTACAAGGCCATCGAGAACTTCGATGGAGGCGCCTCGGAATCTCGCGGAGATTCAGGCCTACTTGATGTCATGCAGGACTATGCCCGCAACCCGATTCAAGAAGACATGCTAGCCGCGGCTGTAGAGACCGGAATCCCGCACAACGAAGACTACAACTCCGGAAACGTCGAGGGTGTCTCCCGCATGCAACTTAATGTGCGTGACGGCAAGCGCTTCAATACCTGGCACGCATACCTCAAGCCGGTGATGGAGCACCCGAATCTCACCCTGCTTACCGGTGCGCATGTGCGCCAGCTGATCGTTGAAGACGGCCACGTGGCCGGCGTCGAATTTGATCATGAAGGTGAACGGAAGAACCTACGCGCCGGGGAAACTGTATTGTCTGCCGGGGCTATCAACTCCCCGGAACTGTTACTACGCTCGGGCATTGGGCCGGAGACGGAACTACGTTCCGCGGGTATCACCCCAGTCCACCATTTACCCGGCGTCGGCAAAAACCTGCAGGACCATTTGCTCTCCCCGGTCATCTTCACCACCTCGGCCAAGCCAGTTCCAAGGGGCGAGGTGGCACCGGCTGAAGTGCATTTCTTCGCCAAGAGCCGACCAGATCTTCCCGGTTGCGACACGCAGCCACTATTCTTCTCAGTGCCAATGTACTCACAAGATTATGCGCCCGGAGAGATGACTGGTCCGGATAACGCGTTCTCCCTGCTTGGTGGGCTAGTTCGTCCGCAAAGTCGCGGAGAAATCACACTGAGCGGTCCAAATGCGCAAGATCCGTTGCTGATCGATCTTGCTGCGCTGTCCGAGCAGGCAGATGTTGATGCCCTAGTGGCTTCCATACGTCAATGCCGGGAGATTGGCCGCTCCCAGGCTTTGTCAGGCTGGGGGCCTGAAGAGATCTATCCGGGTCCGGAAGTGTCCGATGAAGGGCTGGAACGCTACGTCCGAGATTCGGTGGTGACCTACCACCACCAAGTCGGTACCTGCAAGATGGGAATCGACGAGCTGGCGGTCGTTGATCCAACCACCTTTAAGGTGCATGGTCTTAGCGGCATCCGCATCGCCGACGCTTCGATCATGCCACTGGTTCCGACGGGCAACACCAATGCACCCTCGGTGATGATCGGCGAGCGTGCCGCCGCTGCACTGATCGGTTCCTAATCCAGGTTCACCCGCTGGAACCTGCCTTTGATCATGTTCCCGTTCTGAGTTGGCTGCGGCTAAGTGAATCAAATTTGAAAGACATGAACGTTGACAAGGACGAGCGCTCATTTCACGCACTATTTATTGCGCGGAATGAGCGCTCTTTCTTGATGACGTCAGAAATGGCGAAGACCTTACCGAAGTTCTTGGTGATGACGCGCGCGGTAGTCCTGGTAGGGGGTGTTGGTCTTGATATTTGATACAGCGCATCGATCATTATTAAATAAGTTACGGGGTCTATTATTCGTCCGTAGCCGCGGCATCAGGGGGCTCGGAGCTGTCCATCTCGCGGAAGATATCTCTACCATCGTCGGGAGTGTTCCTAGCCGGCGTTGCTCCTATTCGCTCTTTTTAGGGGCCCTATCTGAAGACATTCGTCTCCCCCTCGGGTTATGCAGGAAGCTGATGTCAGGTTGGAGACCCCGAAACGACGTGGATCCTCCATTGCTCAGCCATGCCGTGTTTAAAGACGTTCGGTTCGACGCGCGTCAACTACAAGTGCGGAGATCTAGGACGATGTGGGTGCGGTAGCGACTAAGGGTTCACTCCGAATCTTGAGACGGCACCAGCTTGCCTCGCTTGCACTTGAACACAGTCCCAACCACTCTGACCGACAGTTCCATGAGGATGCGCCGGACGAGCCGAAGGACGTAGGTATGCTGCCGAGCTCAGTAACCCAAGTTCCAATGGGGCGCTCAATCGGTTTGATGCTCTGAAAGTCCGGGATCACGTGTGTGATTCAGGCTAGGCGCCGGTTTCCCAAAAGTCCGTTGCCTCCGGTATTCATCAGGCCCCGCCTGAGCTTTTAGTTTTAGCGAAGTTTCGGATTCCTTTAACTTCTCATGCTGTTATTTCACTGCCATGGATTCCTGCCCCGCCCCCGTTGTTACACGAAATTTAATTTCACGCGTACCAAACCGGAAGATAATCGAAAGGTGCGTCCTCGCCGACTCTTCCATCGATGGCCTCACGCAGTAAATCTGCATGCCCAGTATGCCTGCCATATTCTTCGATGAGATCGCAGATAACCCGGCGAACGCTGGCGTGGTTCCCCTCATACTCCAGAGCCGAAAGTGCATCCAAACCTCCGGTGGAAACCACTTCGGCCTGAATCCTGCGGCTTTTGGCGACCGCGGCGTCATACCGGCGATAAAGAACTGCGGGATCTTCCTCGGGATTGAGCACAAATTGGTCGCGTCCATCCGCAGTGAGCTCAAGAAGAACCTCGGGACGTTCGCGAGCGATGAAGTAGGTGAACTTTTCATCCTCAACGGCCGCAAGATGCTGCAATAATCCGCCAAGGCTCAACTCACTGCTGGGCAGCCTGAACATCAACTGCTGATTGTCCAGTCCGTCGGCCTTATATCTGAAAGTTACTCGCAACCGGTCAAGCATGCCAAGCAGATGCACTTGCTCGGTTCCACCCATTGGCGGTTCCCACGCGGGAAGGTTTACCATGATGCACTCCTTTATCCGAGATGTGAGTTGACGTACCAAACTGGTTTCGTCAGCTAATGAACTGAATAATTAGAAGTATGCTCTCGACCGGAACCATATTGGAAGCCCCGCAGTGGCTAGCACGTGCCGCCGCGCATGAGGAACGTGCGAGGACCTTTGGCGAACCATTTGTGCAACGGCGAATGACCGGAGCCAAACATCCCATCGAAGATTTTCTCTTCACCTATTACACGCAGAAGCCTGGCCAGCTTTACCGTTGGCACCCGGGAATTGGTGTGGCTTTGCTCGGCGAAGCAGCTCAAGAGCGTGCCGATTGGAAGTTTTATCGTGCAGTACAAACGCCTGACGGACCTGGCGTAGAACTTGATATACAGAAGTTCTCCGAGTCGCGAGCACGTGTCACGGAATTTGCTCGCATCCTTTTGCGCAATACCGGACAGCGCCCAGCGAACTTTTCCTGCTTTGGACTGCATGAGTGGGCAATGGCCTATAAATCTGAGCTCAACGGTATCCGTCATGAATATTTACCATTACGTTTGGGAGCCAGCGGAACCGATCAGGTAGTTGAAAACCATAAGATCCGTTGCACCCACTTTGATGCATTCAGGTTTTACACCCCACAAGCGGTGCCGCTCAACGAACTGCAGCCAACGCGGGACACACAGGTGGACCTCGAGCAGCCCGGATGCCTTCACGGAAATATGGATCTCTATAAATGGGCCTATAAGTTGAGCCCTGCGGCACCGACCGATCTGGTCATGGACTGCTTTGAACTAGCATGGGACATTCGCACCATGGACATGCAAGCTTCGCCTTATGATCTGGCCCAGTGGGGTCATGATCCCATCCGCATCGAAACTCCCGAGGGCAAGGCGCAGTATGTGCGGTTGCAAAAAGAGTTTGCACAGCGTGCTGATGTGCTTCGTGCCAAACTATTGCAGGTAGCGCTTAGCCTGCCAATTACCCCAAAACACTAGCAAACTCCCATGTTGGCCGAGCACAATGAGCTTATGGGACGACTCAAAGATCAGCTCAGCACTTCTGCCTTAGCGTGGTTAACACCGCTTATGGCCGGACTGCTGCTCGCCGGTTGTGCGACGTCGAATCCCCAAACAGCTTCCGCTCCCGCCAGCACATCAGCGGATCTAAAGATCAGCATTAGTTTTGATGGTAAATCTGTGGATAACGAATATCATCTTCAGTGCCGTGGGGCCCGAGCGACCGAATCCAGCACACTTCCTAACGCCAATGATGCCTGTGAGTTACTGGCAAAGAACCCCGAATTGCTCGCCACCAAAACCTCCGCACAACAAACTTGCACCGAAATCTATGGTGGACCGGCCACCGCTAAAGTTAAAGGGAAAATTGGGGATCTGCCTGTCCAAGAAAACTTTGACCGGCACAATGGTTGCGCCATCAGCATCTGGGATTCACTGGCTCCGCTGCTAGGCGAAGGACTTCAGTAACGAGTTATTTTTTCCTCGTAAATACCTTGAGTTATAGATGCCGCGACTAGAATAGGAAGACTATGGAGTTCTTCCTGCTGATCATTGCGCTGTTATTCGCCACTATCTTGATTGTCGGACTGGGTGAACGCATCAAGCTGCCCTACCCGATTTTGATGTTGATCGTGGCGACCTTGGCAGGGTTCTTGCCGTTCATTCCCGAACTGCATATCGAACCGGAATTGATCCTCCCGATTTTCCTGCCCCCATTGCTCTTTGCCACAGCACAACGAAGCTCCTGGTCGGTATTCCGGCTGCGCTGGAAAGCACTGATCCGGCTGGCAGTGGTGTTAATCGTAGTGACGGCAGGCGCCGTCGCGGCAACCTCGCTTGTCTTCGCACCGTTCCTTTCCATTCCCTTGGCTATCGCTCTCGGGGCGATTGTGGCACCGCCTGACCCGGTCTCCGTTGACGCGATCGCAACCAAGGTGAAGATGCCGCGCCGGCTCACCTCATTATTGGAAACCGAGGGCCTCTTTAACGACGCGATGGCAATCGTGCTCTTCCAGCTCGCCGTTACCGCGATGCTGAACGGCACCGAGGTTGGATTTAATCTTGTCCCTAGCTTCTTGATCGGTGCGGCGCTGGCAATACTCGTAGGCTTCGTCATGGCTTGGATCGTCGGTGCGTTGAACCGCTTCGTGCCAAATCTTGCAGCACGTTGCGCTGCAACCTTAGTGGCGCCCTACGCGGTGTACATGTTGGCCGAAGAAGTCCATGCCTCGGGCGTGGTTGCCGTCGTAGTTTTGGCCCTAGAACTTGGGCGGCGCGACCGCCCACAGGACTCCCAGGAGCGTCTGACTCGACACGCGTTCTGGGAAGTCTTAGAAATGCTAGCCACCGGTCTGGCCTTCGGAATGATGGGTTTGGAAATGAACTCGGTCATCCAAGAAGAAGGCAGCAACCTGATCGGTTTCATCCCCGGCGTCGCGGCGATCTGTGTGGTGGTGATTTTGGTGCGCACGCTGTGGATGTTCGGGACCTACCACTTGCCAAATACCATGCGCGGAATGAACAAAATCTCCTCGGCAAAGGACTCCTTAGTGCTCACCTGGTGTGGCATGCGCGGTTTGGCGACATTGGCATTGGCCTTGGCGTTGCCGAAGGTCACCGCGGATGGCACACCAATCGAAGGACGAAACTTCGTAGTTGTCGCAGCATGCACGGTGTTGCTGGCGACCTTGGTGGTACCCGGCTTAACGCTACCGGTACTGATGCGCGTGCTCAAGGTGCGGGGCAATGACCAAGCCACCAAGAAGGCACGCCGGGCATTGGCCCGACGTGCCGAAGATGTTGCGGTGAAAACGTTGAAGACGAATATGGATTTACATGATCTGCCGGAGAACTACCGGCACGTAGTCACCCGACGCATGCACGATCTACACAACATCCTGCTGTCGGATCCTGATACACACGATGCGATCACCGATGAGAAGTACACACAGTTGCGCGCGGTAATCACCAAGGCAGACGCGATCCAGTCCACCGCGCTAGCAGCAGCCCGCGATGAGCTGCTGCAGGCCAGGCGCGAACCTGGCGTGGACCCGCACATGGTTGACGAGATCATGCTGCGCCTAGACCGGCGCACCGCAACCTTGGATCGCTAAACTGATGCTTAGCTCGCGATGCGTTCCAGACGCACAATGACCTCATAGTGATTTGTCTGCGGGAACATATCCATCACGCGCGCTTGCTTGGCGCTAAAGCCATCAAGGCGTTCCAAGTCGCGAGCTAGGGAATTACTGTTGCAGCTGGAATACACCAGGTGTTGCACGCTGGAGGCGTTCAGCCATTGGGCAAGCTCCGCAGAGATTCCGCGGCGCGGAGGGTTAAGCACTACGGCATCCGGCGCTTGCTCTGCGGTTAATGCGAACTCGGTAGCGTCCATGGCTGTAAAGCTCGTATTTTCCTGGCCCAATTCTTCGGCCGAAAGATTAGCCGCCGCAACCGACTCGGTACTGGTTTCAATTCCTTGAACCAGACGATTCCCTTCGGCACAGTGCAGCGCAAACCCGCCGACACCGGAGTATAGATCCCATACGCTGGCAGGGTTCGCGTCGTTAATCCACTGGCGCGCCTGACGGTACAACGCCGCGGCGATTTCGGTGTTTGTTTGGAAGAAGCCCTGCGGGCGCAGGTGCATCGGCACCCCGTTGAGACCGAATTCCAGGGTAGTGCGACGAGTGAGGATAATTTCTTCCTCACCTTCCAACACAGCCTTGTGTTCTGGCAGGAAGTTCACCGAGACAACGCTATACCGTGGCAGCAGCTCCAAAAACTGCGGCAATGAATCACGCAACGCCACAAAATGCTTTTTGGTGCGGAGTACCCACCGCACCATCACGGCACCGGTATCTGACAACGTGAGAATGACGTGTTTGAGTTCGCCCTTACGTTTCGGCACGCTGTAAGGAAACATTTTCAGTTCCTTGATGAAGCGCTCAATCACTGGGAACAGGGCACGCAGCTCGGGGGCGCACACCCCACAGTTGCGCAGGTCAACGCCGTGTCCGTCGGCGTCGAGAATACCGATGGTGGGATTGTCCGTAGTTCCGGAGATCACCATTTTCGCTTTGTTGCGGAATCCTGATTCCGAGCTGGCCTGTGGCGGCAAAAATTGCAGATCAGGGAACTGCGCCAACGAGGTGGCGCAGTGATCGACTTTGGCTTGGAGCTGGTCAGCGTATGGCACCGTCATTTGCGTGCAGGAGTGGCAACGGTCGGCGGAGAAGTAAAGGCATTCCATGGTGTCTTAGATTTTACCGAAGTTCTCTGAGCGTTCGGCACAAAGCGTTTTCGACGGTTATTGACCGCAAATCTTCAGCTTTCCCCGATATGCTCACTAGCAGATCGATATTGGGCATGAACTACGATGACTACCCAGAGACTTCCGATTTTCGAAAGGAAAGATGGCACTTCGACACGGGCATTCCACTCAAATGCGTGGCTACGCATTACTAGCGCTCCCCTTGGCAGCCGTAATTGGAGCATGTACGAGTTGCTCCTCCCCGGCACCACAAGCTGCGCCCGTCCCGTCGACCGCCTCTTCCAGCGCTCCAGCAAATCTGCCGGTTCAGAGCCCAGCTGCAGCGCCCTCTGCCACTCAACTCAAAAAGGCAACAGCGCCAAGTGCTCCAGCCAGCGCGGCGACTAAGACTGTCACCAACACGCAAACTAAGCCAACATCTTCACCGACGACCTCCGCTACGCAGGGAGATGTGACCCCGCTATCGAGCGCCGCGGCCTCCGGTTCTGGTTCGGCCAGCTTCAAGCAACTTCCCGGAAACACTCCAGTACTTTCGGCTTCTACCACTGCTCTTTATGCGGCGGTTGCCGACCGGGATCCTAAGGGCGCACGCAAGGCTTTAAAAGCCGGAGCTGAGTTGGAAGCACAGGATTCCCGGGGCAATACTCCGCTGATGCGCGCGGTACTCAACCGCGATCAGAAGGTCGCAAAGACCTTGATCAACGCAGGTGCGCTACCGGATGCAAAAAATTCTTCCCAAGATTCGCCCTTCTTAAAGGCCAGCGCTTTTGGCTTGGAAGAAGTTCTCCGTTCGGCTCTGGCCCACGGTGCGGACGTGAACAGCGTGGACCGCCTGGGCAGTACCGCCCTCTTCTTAGCTAGTGAAGAAGGCCAGGTCGAATCGGTACGGATCTTGTTGCAGCACGACGTTCCGCTGGACAAGGTCAATGACCTTGGCTGGAGCGCATTGCATGTGACTATCGCCTTGGGGCAAGGATCAAATAATTCACTGTCAATCGTCCGCTTGCTCTTAGCAGCCGGAGCCAACCCGCATCTAAGCGACCCCTCGGGGTCCAATGCCTTTGATTTGGCAGAGAAACGTAATCTCACCCAGATGCTGTCGACTCTTCGCACCTCAAGCAAGTAGCTTCCAGCGCGCTACAGTGCATCGACGTAAAACCAGGCACCATTTTCGCGCACGAATGAGCTCACTTCACGTTGGCTATCTTGTCCACGCCCGTGGGCGTAGTGGGCTTCAAAGTCCACGACACCTCTAGTAGCGTCGGGGCCTCCGGCTCGGGTTTGATGAATTTCCAAACCTAACCAGCGCATGTCAGCGTCTAATTCAAGTTCCTCAGGCCGTGTGGTCTCGTGCCAGGTATCAAGTAAATACTGCGTTTTTCCCAGCACAAAGGCGCTATAGCGCGAGCGCATTAACTCCTCAGCGGTCTGTGGCAGATGATCTGCGCTGGCACGCCCGTCATGAAAAGGTTGGCAGCAATCTAAATAACTGCGCTGCTCGGCGTCGAGCTCACGGCAGGGACAGCGGGTTTCCTTGGAGTTTTGCACGTATTTAGTTTACTTGGGAGGTACGGTCCCCCAGCTTACGAGCCGAAGATCACATGACTTATAACGGGCTAGCACTGTGCTTATACACACCTATGCGTTTTACCTCTCGCTTACCCGGTAGACTGATCAAGCAAGCTCGCGGAGCGCCAAATCCCCCTGGTGTGAGACGGCATCTCCGTGTGGCATTTAACTTAACCTCGCCAACAGGAGATATGCCGGATGCCCCGCATCGTTGTAGATGTCATGCTCAAGCCAGAAATCCTTGACCCTCAGGGCAAGGCCATCGCGGGAGCACTTCCCCGCTTAGGCTTCACCTCCTTCGAAGCTGTCCGTCAGGGCAAGCGTTTCGAACTCTTTGTCGATGGCGAGGTGACCGACGAAATTCTCGCCCAGGCGCGCGAAGCTGCAGAAACCCTGCTTTCTAACCCGGTCATCGAAGACGTTGTCAACGTCGAGGTCGTAGCAGACTAATGAGCACCGAACTTCCTTTAATTGGCGACTACTCAACGCCAACTACGCAACTATCTGGTGCACGCATCGGTGTGGTGACCTTCCCGGGCACCCTCGATGACCGTGACGCCGCTCGTGCGGTTCGCGCTGCCGGTGCCGAATCGGTGTCCTTGTGGCACGCCGACACCGATTTGCAGGATGTCGACGCCGTGGTGATCCCCGGCGGATTCTCCTATGGCGATTACCTGCGCGCCGGAGCGATCTCCCGCTTCGCACCCATGATGGACAAGATTGTTGATGCCGCAAATTCGGAGGCGAAGCTTCCGGTCTTGGGCATCTGCAATGGTTTCCAGATCCTCACCGAGTCGCATCTGCTGCCCGGTTCGATGATTAAAAACGATCATCTGAAGTTCCTCTGCCGCGACCAGCTGCTGCGCGTTGAGAACAATCAGACCGCCTGGACCAACGGCTACGAAGCCGGCCAGGAGATCACCATCGTGCTGAAGAACCAGGACGGCCAGTACGTGGCTGACGAGAAGACCCTGGACATGCTCGAAGCCGAAAACCGCGTGGCCTTTAGCTACGTGGGCTGGAATCCTAACGGCTCGCGCCGTTCGATCGCCGGCATCACCAACGAGGCAGGCAACGTGGTCGGCCTGATGCCGCACCCAGAGCACGCCATCGAAGCCGGTTTCGGTCCAGATCACCGTGGCACCGACGGGCTGACGTTCTTCACCAGTGTTTTGACCCACCTTGTTGGAGGCAAAAAATGAGCCTAGAAGCCACCAAAGAATTTAACATCGACACCGTCGAGAACGCCGCAGCCACCCCAAAGGTGGAACTGCCATGGGCCGAGCTAGGCCTGAAGGACAATGAGTTTGCCGAGATTGTGAAGATCTTGGGACGCCGTCCAACCGCGGCTGAACTGGCCATGTACTCGGTAATGTGGTCCGAGCATTGCTCGTACAAGTCCACCAAGAACCACCTTCGCCAGTTTGGCCAGAAGGTCACCCCGGAGATGAAGAAGGACCTGATGGTCGGCATGGGCGAAAACGCCGGTGTCACCAACTTGGGCGACGGCTGGGCCGTCACCTTCAAAATCGAATCGCACAACTCCCCTTCGTTTGTTGAGCCGCACCAGGGTGCTGCTACCGGCATCGGCGGTATCGTGCGCGACATCATCTCCATGGGCGCACGCCCAATTGCAGTGATGGATCCACTGCGCTTCGGCGCAATCGACCACCCGGATTCCCAGCGTGTGGTGCATGGTGTGGTCTCCGGTATCGGTAGCTACGGCAACTCACTGGGTCTGCCGAACATCGGCGGCGAAACCGTCTTCGACCCGATTTACCAGGGCAACCCGCTGGTGAACGCACTAGCCGTAGGCGCACTGCGTCACGAAGATCTCCGCCTGGCTAATGCCTCAGGTGTGGGCAACAAGGTAGTGCTCTTCGGTGCACGCACCGGTGGCGACGGCATCGGCGGCGCTTCGGTATTGGCTTCGGAATCATTTGATGACACCAAGCCATCCAAGCGCCCAGCGGTACAGGTTGGCGACCCGTTCGCCGAGAAGGTACTCATCGAATGCTGTCTGGAACTGTTCAAGGCTTCGCTTGTTGAAGGTATCCAGGATCTGGGTGCCGCGGGTATCTCCTGCGCCACCAGTGAATTGGCAGCCAACGGCGACGGCGGCATGAACGTGGAACTGACCAGCGTCCTGCTGCGCGACCCCACCCTGACCCCAGGCGAAATCCTGATGTCAGAGTCCCAGGAACGCATGATGGCCGTGGTAACCCCGGATAACGTCAAGGCTTTTGAAGCCGTGATGGACAAGTACGCCGTGGAATACTCCTGGCTAGGCGAGGTCACCGACGATAACCGTCTGACCATCACCTGGAACGGTGAGGTCATCGTAGACGTTGATCCAAGCACCGTGGCAGTAGACGGTCCGGAATACGACCGCCCCTACGCACGCCCACAGTGGCAGGATGCACTGCAGGCCGACACTTTCAAGGCTTCGGACGCCGGCAAGAACTTGCCAGCTACCGGAGATGAGATCAAGGCTGCGGTACTCGAACTCATCGCCAGCCCGAACATGTGCGACAAGTCGTGGATCACCCGCCAGTATGACCGCTACGTTGGCGGTAACACCGCGTTGTCCTCCCCGGATGATGCTGGCGTTGTCCGTATCGACGAGGAAACCGGCCTAGGCGTAGCCATCGCTACCGATGCAAACGGGCGCTACACCTACCTGGACCCTTATCTAGGGGCCCAGCTGGCTTTGGCCGAGTCCTACCGTAACGTCGCTACCTCCGGCGCGATCCCGATTGCCGTCTCCGACTGCCTGAACTATGGATCCCCCGAGGATCCGGATGTGATGTGGCAGCTTGCAGAAGGTATCCGCGGACTATCCGACGCCTGCCAGGTGCTCGGCGTTCCGGTCACCGGCGGTAACGTATCCCTGTACAACCAGACCGGCACCACCGCGATCCACCCGACTCCGGTGGTTGCGACCTTGGGCAAACTTGATGACGTCGCACGTCGCACCCCCTCGGGCTGGCGCGAGGATGCAGACGGACAGGCAATCTACCTTATTGGTAAGACCTTCGACGAGCTAGACGGTTCGGAGTTCGCGAACCTGCGTGGACACCTCGGTGGCCTGCCTCCGAAGGTTGATTTGGAAGTTGAGAAGGAACTCGGTGAGATCCTGATCAACGCCAGCCGCGACGGCATGATCGACGCAGCGCACGACCTGTCTGAAGGCGGCCTTGCAGCCGCCCTGTCAGAAATGGTTCTGCGCTACGGCGTTGGCGCACGCGTAGCTCTGGATGACATCAAGAAGCGTGACGGACTCGATTCCTTCACTGCCTTGTTCTCCGAGTCGCAGTCACGTGCAGTGGTTGCAGTTCCACGTAGCGAAGAAGTTCGCTTCAACGACATGACCAGCGCCCGCGGAGTTACCGTGGCACGTTTGGGCATTGTCGATGCGCAGTCAAAGTCTCTTGAAGTACAAGGTGAATTCACCGTATCTATCGAGGACCTGCGCGAAGCGCACGAAGGCACCATGATCAAGTACTTCGGCTAAGCCTTAGATACTGCTTTGAAACGGTGGTCTTCCTCAATTTGAGGAAGACCACCGTTTTTTGCATACCGGTCATTTGGAACTGAGCGCCTCTTCAATTTTCTCGCCCTCCACCAGAATTTCGGCTTGCCCGGTACCGGCTGCGGTCATTGCCGTGTACTTGAGCTGTTCGACAATACGCGGATCATCGCAAGTCCCACTCGAGCTGACCGCACCGTTTAGCCGGACCGTCACGACATCACCGTCCACCATGGACGACACGTATTCGAGGTCCGAGGCGGCCAGTGCATTGCGTAATCCGGAACTTCCAAGTTCCTCGGCATCGTTCGCAAGCAGTGCCGAGATCGATGCCTCGACCTGGTTAGTGAATTCTGTCGGCCCGGTTTCGGTAGCAACGAGCGAGTCACCGCAGCCAATTTCGGGTCCTGCTTTACCCGCGTCTCCTACAGCTACGTAAAACAGTGTCAAACTGGCACTGTTCGCCGACGCAGAGCTGCTCGCACTGGCTGTGGCGGAACTGACGGGAGCTGGCGGATCTTGTGACGGAATTGAGCTCTGGCTAGTGCTCTGCGGTGCAGAACTTTCGGCCGCACCTTCACCACCGTTCGCGCTGCAACCGGCAGCAAGGAAAAGTATTCCGAGCCCGAACGCTATGGGAAGTTGAGAAATCCGTTGAGGTCGCATGATTTCCTCCTCAGGAGCCTGAACGAACAGTCCTTCAACTGTAACGACGAGCGTTGGAGTCATACCAGCACGGCTGGATTGCAGTTTGGCGCTTTTGCGGCCACCTCTTCCAACCCGGCGCGCACCTAACTGCTGCCAAAAACCACCACTGCAATTGGTCTGGCAAAACACGCCAACTGCGCGCACGCGTGCGTCCATGGATTCCAACGACAGCCGCTTATTGCAAAATGGGTCGTGATGGCAGATAAATATCATCTGCCATCCCGACCCATATTCCAGGTTTTTCGGAAGTGAGAAGCGCGAAGCTAGTTCTCACGAAACGGAACGCTAGTGTCCCTCGCGCTCCTTATGCGATGCCGATTTCTTGGAGTCATGGGCCGCTCGCAGATCCTCGGCATCATGTTGCTCGTCTGCCTTCTCCTGATGGATCGCTTCAGCGAAGAGCTTCTCCATTTCCTTTGCGACACCTCCAGCAGACGCCGGATTCTGGCCTGTGACCAGACGTTCGTCGACAACAACCTTTTCTTCAAAGTTGTCGGCAGCCTCATGGGTCGCACCCTGCTCGACGAGCTTGTCCTGCAGCAGGAATGGAACGATCTTCTCCTTGCCCACTGCTACTTCTTCATCGTTGGTAAATGCCGCCACGGTTCGACCTTCGACAAGTCGCAAACCGTTCTTCAGTTCGACATTGACTAGCCCGGCCGGTCCATGGCAAACGGCTCCGACTAATCCGCCTGAGTCGTAGATGCTACCCACCAGCTTTTGTAGGCCCTCGTTATCCGGAAAGTCCCACATGGTGCCGTGGCCACCCACAAGATACACACCGTCGTACTGCTCCGGATCAACAACTTCAATCCTCGCGGTGTTGTATAGGCCCGCCCGCGTGGTCTCATCTTGAGTGAAGGCCACCTGGATTGGATCATCCTCGTCCACGGTATCCTGTGGCGGCTGGCCTCCCTTAATGGAAGCAAAATCAACAAAATGCCCGGAATCCTTGAAGACCTTCCATGGGTGCGCAGCTTCAGCTACGTTGTACCCGGTCTTCTCTCCGGTCTCTTCAATTTCGGAAACGCTAGTTAGAACCATGAGAATTTTTTTCATGGGAAGCTCCTTTCGCCCATTTTCCAGCCTAGGCACGTGATCTCATTCTGGCTAGCAATCTCAGTGAGCTTTCAGCCGGAACTCAGCGAAACCATCTTGATTGTTCTGTTTTTCCTCAGGTGGTCAAACTCCAATATTTGACACAGTCAGTTCGCCGAATCGACGGTATCAAGAGCCGTGGACTTGTCAGCTTGCCTGCCGTGGCGGACACTCAAGGAAGGAGCATTGTCGGCAATTAAGAGCAGCGGGGACACCGGTTATGTCTAAGCACCATAAGCATAGTAAGTACGGACCTCAGCTAGTCGTCGAGGCGTCAGAACATTTCACCTTGCAGGTGCTGAACCACGCGGAAAAATCTGGCGCCAAAGTCGGGGCCAAAATTGCCAAGCGGGCACTGAAAAATGCTCGCGGTAGGGGTACCGACCTCAATGCATTGCAAACCGATGAGCTACTCCTTGCCGCACAACAAGCAGGAGCCTCGGCTGCGCTAGCCGCGGCTCGTCGTGTTTTGGGAAAGTCCTTGGGCTCAAAGGAACCGACCCGTCAAGGTATCGATGCCGACCACACGTCTTTTCAATCTGAGCGCGAAACAACATCTTCTGCTAACAACGGATTCGGCCAGCATGTACTCGCCGTCAAACGGGTTGAAAAGCTAAGCCCAGAAATGATTCGAGTTATTGCCGGCGCTAAACAACTTGCTGGATACCGACAGAATGGCAAAGCGGATCAGTACGTTAAGGTTTTCTTTGCTGATCCGGCGCTTGGCCTCAAAGCACCGTACGACCTCAAAACCTTGCGCCGTTCATTGCCGCGCGAACAGGTTCCATGCACCCGTTCCTATACGATTCGATGGATCGATCAAGAGGCAGAGGAGCTAGCCATCGACTTTGTATTGCACGGTGATGGTGGTCCTGGCAGCGCATGGGCTTCGACCGCTAAGCCTGGAGATCCGCTGGTCATCTCTGAATCGCGCGGGAAATTTAGTCCAAACAACAATGTTGATAACTACGTGTTCGCCGCGGACGAGGCTGGAATACCAGCAGTCTCCGTGGCCATGGGGATGCTCCGGAGCGATGCCAAGGGTGTTGCACTTCTTGAAGTTGATGGGCCCGAGAGTGAATTTGCTATTGACCATCCGTCGGGAATTGAGCTGCGCTGGGTACATCGTAATGGACTCCATCCCGGAACCAGCGACGTGCTCGTTGATGCCTTCTCCAGACTCGCGACCCCTCGCACCAGTACTAGCGTGATGGTGCATGCCGAGCGCTCCACGGCAAAGGCAGTTTCGCACGTGGCCAAAAGCTGGGAGCTAAGCAAGCGGGACGTTCATGTCTCCTCCTACTGGACTTTGCGAACTAAGCGGCCAAGAACCCAACGACAGTAGTTCCATGTGCTCGGCCAGCCCATGAACACCGCGGACTATCCGTAAAGATGGATTTCGTACCGGCCTCGGACGCTTTCATCTGGGTCGATATTTACACGTAATGACTCTGCCGATGTCTTGAGTTCAAAGCTCTTCTTGACCGTGGACAGCGGTTGTTCGCAAACGAGTGATGTTGTCATGAGTCGTTTGTCGTCAGCGAAAGCCGAGATTTCAACTTCTCCTTTGCCCGAGCAAGCTAACAACACCCAATAGGTTCCTGGTGCATGTTCGCCCCAAAATTCGAGGGCATCGTCCATGACCCCACCGTCAGCATCGAGACTAAAGTATCCAGCGTTTGTGACCTCCATCGTCACCCCGTCGTTGTCCAATACTTCATCGTCCAGCAGATCGACCTCTCTGACCGCGTTAAACACCTTTTCTAGGAAAACTGCTGGTTCTTCAAAGGTGCCTGATTCGATTGCGATCTGTTCGGCTTCCCAAGCGCTAAGTTGTTGTTCATGTCGTATCTGGAGATCCTCTAAGCCTGCCTGTTTCTCCAGCACCGAGGCCGGAGTGCCAGTACAAGCGGTCAACGCCATCAGCGACGCAGTCAATACAGATAGCATTTTTCTCAACGGTATTGCTCCTCTATTGGCCTTCTATAACCTCGCTTGAGAAAAGATTATTTCATCGGATGACGTTAAACAATAGGAGTCAGATTCTTTGATTCGCATTACATCTCCAAACTTGGTGCAAAATTTGTTTCTCCCACGTACTAGTGGAGTCATCTCACAATGCCACACGCGTTCGAATGCGTCTTTTCGTCGGTTGCTCAAAATATAGTGCAAAGAGTGGAGCGTATCTCCACGAAATTTAATTTGAGCAGGAGAACCACCCGAGCATGCGCTTATTGCGTCGCACTTTATCTATTGCATTACTTGCCAGCACCCTCGGATTAGGCGGTTGCGCTTCTCTTGGATCCGTCGAGTTTTCTGAATTTAAGGCCGAAAGAACTGCACCAGCTGCAGGTCCCGAGCTGGGTAGTCCAGAAGCGTTTGCAAAGTCGCTTGAACAGTTGGGATCCATCAGGATCAAGGGACGCGCCCCGAAAACAGGCTACACGCGTGACCAGTTCAGCAAGGGATGGAAGGATCCAGACCGAAACGGCTGCGACGCTCGCAATGATATCTTGGCACGCGATCTGGAAAACGTAGTATTCAAACAGGCCCGGGTAAACTGCGTAGTTCTCAGTGGTGTTTTCCACGATCCTTATACCGGCGAAACCATCAATTTTCAGCGCGGTCAGGCAACCAGCTCGAAGGTTCAAATCGATCACGTAGTCGCACTATCGGACGCCTGGCAGAAGGGTGCTCAAAAATGGAATCCGCAGACTCGCCTCGAATTCGCGAATGACCCGCTAAATCTAATGGCCTCGGATGGTTCTGCCAATGCCTCCAAGGGTGACAAGGACGCGGCGACGTGGCTACCGCCGAACAAACAGTTCCGTTGTGCCTACGTTTCGCGTCAGACGCAGGTCAAGGCAAAGTACGATGCTTGGATGACTACCGCGGAGCACACGGCGATTAGTACCATCTTAAAATCCTGCCTCTAACCCAAACTCAGGGGTAGGCATCCTACAAAAGGATGAGGGCAATAGGTCAAAGTTGCACCAAAAGTTTTATATTCAAAGTAGATAAACTGTGGCAGAATTCTATTAGTCCAGCGTTTTGCGTATGCTTTTAGGCGCGAACGATGAATTTCTACAGAAACTGGTGCACCATGAAGACTCGACTGCTCGGCTCATCAATCCTGGCCGTCAGCGTCTGTGTCTTCCTGCTCGCCTTGAATATTGGGCAACGTGAAATCGCGACTACCTGCTGGGTAACGTCCTCGCTGATGTTCATCGTGGCAGCAATGATCCTGGTAACCAGCACGCTTGAACGGTCAATCGTCACCGCCGGCGATCCACGTCGCCAAAAGAACTAACAGGCTAGATTTTCTTCACGATCGAAGATTTCAATTCCATTGGTCCAAAACCATCAACTTTGGCAAAAATATCGTGGTCTCCACTACCGGGCGTGAGCCGGATATTACGGACCTTGGTTCCAGATTTCAGGGCACTCTGCGCGCCTTTGACCTTCATGGTCTTCACGATGGTGACCGAGTCGCCGTCCTGCAAGACATTACCCACAGCATCTTTAATCTCAGTGCTTGCTTCATCGCTCGATTTATCGGCAGTTGCAGCCGCATTCCATTCATGGGCACACTCGGGGCAAACCAACAAGGTGTCCATGGCGTAGGTGTATTCGCTGGCGCATTCTGGGCACGGCGGCAAAGTTTCACTCATAAGCTGTAGTTTACCAAGGTCGCCGAATTAGCAGTCCACGCGGCAGCAAGTACCTGCGTCTGCGAAAAAATTTACCGGACGATGGATAAATTTCATAAGAAAACATCGACAGGTTCACCTTCTTGCGATAGACATGATGCATGTCACTCGCACACTACTAGGAGGACCTATGTCTACAATCAGGCAGCTAAGGAACACGGGGCTAGCATCACTAGCTACCTTGTCCCTACTCACCACGGGCGCGTTGACCGCCCAGGCAACAACCACCGCAACACCAGCAGCAGACGAAAACATCACGCTTAACCTGCTGGGAATCAATGATTTTCACGGTCGTATCGCGGCCGATGGTGATTCGGCAGGCGCTGCGGTGTTAGCCGGCGCCGTCGATACGCAACGAGCGGAAAATCCAAACACGCTCTTTGTCTCCTCCGGCGATAATATCGGCGCCTCCACTTTCGCTTCTGCCTCGCAAGAAGACAACCCGACCATTGATGCACTCGCTGCCGGCGGCTTAGATGTTTCTGTCGTTGGTAATCACGAGTTTGACCGTGGTTTCGCAGATCTTAGTGGCCGAGTCGTTGACCGCTTCGGCGAAGCAACCGGAGCAGAAGGTGCCGACTTTGCGCTCGGCGCCAACGTTTATAAGAAGGGCACCAAGGAACCCGCTCTGCGTGAATACGCAATTCGCGATATTGCTGGGATCAAGGTCGGCTTCATCGGCACCGTCACCGCGGACGTTCCGTCGTTAGTGAGCCCAGAAGGTATTAAGAACCTTGATTTCGGAAGCGAACTTGAAGCCGCGAACCGTGTCGCCAAGCAGCTCTCTGACCAGGATCCCGCAAACGGCGACGCAGACGTGTTGATCTTGCTGACTCACAACGGTTCGGACAGCACCGACTGCGCCACCATTGCCGGCGAAAAAACCGACTATGGAACGTTGATCCGCGATGTTAATGAGAATGTTGACGCAGTCTTTTCCGGACACACCCACCAGGCATACGACTGCGACATCGATGGACGCCCGGTTATCCAGTCGCACCAGTACGGAACTACGCTTGGCCAGATTTCACTCGAAATCAACCCAACCACTTTTGAAGTTGTAGACAGTACACACGCACTGATTCCGTTGGCGGAAGAAGATGCCAATGGAGACTGGTCCCCATTGTTCGAGGCCAACCCCGAGGTTCGAACCATTGTAGATAAGGCCGTAGAAGATTCTGAGGTAGTCGGCAGTGAGCCAGTCGGCCAAATTTCCGAGGATATTCTGCGCGGTGGAACGGAACCCGGATCTGACCGTGGCGTCGAGTCCTCCCTTGGTAATACCGTGGCAGACATTCACTTATGGGCCACTTCCAATGAGAACTTTGGTGGCGAACCAGCAGAAATTGCGTTCATGAACCCTGGCGGTTTGCGTGCTGATTTGCTCTACGGCGAAGACGGAACGGTGACTTACAAGGCCGCTGCGGATGTCCAGCCATTTGCAAACACACTGATCACGTTCGACATGACCGGTGAGCAGATCCGTGAAGCGCTAGAGCAGCAGTGGCAGCCAGAAGGCTCCGAGCGTGCCAAACTGCACCTGGGAATCTCCGACGGCTTGGACTACACCTACGTCGAAGATGCAGCTTTTGGTAAGCACATCAAAGACATCACCTTCAACGCAGAGCCACTCGACGAGAGCGCCTCATTCAAGGTAGCTGCTAACGCATTCTTGGCTACCGGTGGCGACAACTTCTCAGCTTTTGCCTCCGGAACCGGTCACACCGATAGTGGCCAAATTGATCTGGATGCAACGGTCAACTACTTCAAATCACACGATCTGGTTTCGCCAGCACCATTAGGCCGCGCCTCACTGGCTGGCACCGACTGGGCCACCGTGGAAATTGACCCAACACAGGTAGTTGCCGGCGAAAGTGCTCAGGTCTCGGTTTCCGGTTTGGAACAGGGTGCAGAACTCAGCGCAACGGCCTTCGACGGTGCTCTTGCCGTTGAGGACATCCCGGCCGCAGACACTGAAGGCAATACTTCCTTCGAGCTTGCGGTTCCTTCCGATGCAACCTTGGGCGAAAATTCTCTGGTAGTTTCGCAGATTCAGCGCGAAGACATCTCGGTGGACTTCACCGTGGTCGAAGAGGCAGTCGCTCCGACTCCTAGCGACGAACCATCCGAAGAGCCGTCGCCGAGCCCGTCGGCATCGCCATCGCCATCGGCCGAGACGACGCAGAGCCCTTCGCAGTCACCAAGCGTTTCCCCATCAAATGACACCAACGAGTCTCCGAGCAAACAGCCTCGGGACAAGGACTCATTGGCTGACACCGGTTTCGCCGCTAGCTGGATTGGAATTGCCGCTGGCGTAGTAATCGTGGCCGGAATTATCTTGTTGCTGCTTCGCAGTCGTAAGAAGAACTCCCACTAAATATCGCTAAGGATTATGGCACCTCGGAAATTTTCCGGGGTGCCATAATCCTTTTGAGGCTAATTAAAGCTGCCCAAGACATCATTGAGCGCTTCAGTAGAAGACGGATGAGTGAAGATCGAATCGCGCAGAGTGCTTGCGCTGATACCCGCACGCATGGCCATCGCAACGAGGTTGATGAGCTCTTGCGAATCTACGTGCATTAGCGCGGCACCAAGAATTTGGTCGGTCTTGCGCTCCACTACAAACTTGATGATGCCGCGCGGATCACCCACAATTTTGGGACGCGGCATCGCCGCGATATCTGCAACCTTTTTCGTCGCGACCTTGATGTCTAGTCCTTGTGAACGAGCTTGATCTTCATTCAGCCCCACGCGAGCCAAAGGCGGGGTGACGAACATAGTGCTCGGTACCGCAACACGATCATCGAGACTTCGTTTACCTTCGCCTAAAAATTGGTCTTTGAGTATCCGGTTGTCGTCCAGCGAGGTGTAGGTGAATTGAGCTCCCCCGATGACGTCACCCAGTGCGTAGATCCCCTCCGCATCCGTCGCCAGGTATTTATCCACCTTGATTTCATCCTTGTCACCGAGCTTCACCGCGGTGTTCTCTAGTTTTAGTGACGCGGTATTTGGGGTTCGGCCCAGTGCCAGCAACACTGCATCTGTGTGCAACTGGTGCTCTTCTCCGAGTCGCTCATAGGTGACTGTGGCGCTGTGCGCGTCTTGGCTCAAACTGGTGACGTTGGCCGAACTAATGATCGTGGCTCCGGCGTTGTTTAATGCCGAGACTATTTCAGCAGCGATGTCTTCGTCTTCGAGTTTCAGTGCCCGTTCACCACGGTCCAAGACACTGACTTCCGAACCGAATTGAGCGAACATTGAAGCGAATTCGAGACCCACGTAACCGCCACCGACCACCACGAGTTTTTTCGGAAGTTCGGCATGCTGCAGGGTAGTTGAATCATGGATGCGCCCGCTGACTTCCGCACCCTTGATGGGTGGAATAGCTGGCACTGCACCGGTATTGATAATGATTTTTGGTGCGCTCAGCTCGAGAACATCCTCACCACATTCCACCCTGATCTGGTGAGCCCCGAGGAAGCTGGCCTTCCCGGTGAGCACCAAGACGGAATCCAGATCATCAAGCATGGAGAAATTCTTTTGACGCATCTTGCCGGTGAGCTCATCGCGACGTTCAACCGAGCTATTGAAGTAATCGGCATCTGCGCCATGGCCACGGTGTTGTTCGGCTTCGTGAATCAAGATTTTCGTTGGCACACAGGCAATGTTGATGCACGTTCCCCCGTACATCTTTTCCGACTGTTCCACGATCGCTACGCGCCACCCTGCACGGGCCAGCGTTCCGGCCAAGGTTTTGCCGCCTTTACCCCAGCCAATAACGATGACATCAAGTTCTCTAGCCACAATCGCGTCCTCACAGTTGTTGAGTTGCTTTCCGTACCGAGTCTTCACCGCGTAGTGCACCAATGCAACCTGCTTTTATCAGCGCAACAACAAAAACGCGGCTCGTAAGTGGAGTTTTCTCCATTCACGAGCCGCGTCGATATATTGACTTGGGGACTAGCCGATCTGCAACTCGCCCATTTCGTCCCAATCTTCGCCATCGATCTTGCGCGAGATGATCTTCGGGGTCTGGACAAGCAATGGACGCATGGATTCAAGCCCAGCAGCGAAGTGCTCAGAGTTAACGTGAGCCGAAGCAGCTTCGTCATCGCGGAATGCTTCGACGAGAACGTACTCATTCGCATCTTCAACACTGCGTGACCAGTCAAACCACATGTTGCCTGCTTCGGCGCGGGTGGCCTCAGTGAACTGTGCAACGTGGGACATGAAGCTCTCGGAAAATTCCGGCTTTACCTGATATTTAACGACAATGAAGTACATGTAAATCAGTCTAACGATTCACTAGAGACTTTGGTTTGAAACCGGATGAATTCTTGGTCACGCCTGGGCATGCCTTCGATCACCAGATCATATGAGTCTTCAATCAGCTCGCGCATGTGCTCGGTTTCCAACCCTGGAAGCAAAGAATTCCAGTGCTTTTTGCTCATATGATATCCGGGGATAATATGCTCATATTCGCTACGAAGTTGGTCTGCGATAGCTGGTTCGCATTTCAAGTTCAGCAACAGCTCTCCATGATGTTCCATCAGCAACCCGAACATCTTGGCTTTTGCGCGGTCACGACCGGCAATTTTGAACACGGTGCTGCCTTCACCGAAGGGAAAATCTTCAAAAGCTCCGGGCATCTCCAGACAGAGGGCACGCCAGCGCTCATGAAGTACTTCGAGCGAATCGTCTGGCATCAAATATCCTTAGGAGTTAAGACCGGGCTAGTGCTTTTACCGTATCAAGATGGTTGGTCCTGCATCGACTAGCTCAAGGGCTTAGAGCAGCGGATATTCAATCTTTGGACAGGTGTCCATGACTACTTCGAGCCCTGCATCTTTGGCACGCTCGGCGGCGAGCTCATCGCTAACGCCCAGCTGCATCCAGATAGCTTTTGCCCCGACCGCGATTGCTTGGTCCACAATATCGCCGACCTTTTGCGAATTGACGAAACAGTTCACCACGTCGATCTGCCCGGGAATCTCATCGAGTCTCGCATAGCCTTTTTCTCCAAGTGCATCTTCGGCACGGAGCGAGACAGGAATGATTTCCATGCCTAGGTCATCGCGGAGGTACCCAGCAATTGAAGGGGCCACCCGATGCGGGTTAGCGCTCAGTCCTACGACCGCCCATCGCGCATGCGTCGTCAATAATCTGCGCACTATTGCCTGATCGTTGACATGTTGGTTGCTCATGTCCGCCACCTTACCGTGAACCCCCAAACGGCCAAAGCATCGCAGCGAATTCTGATGAGTTCACCCACCTGGCAGTGATTCGCGGTCCCCCATTGCACCGCGAATCACTGCCACATTATGAACAGTCGCCTTACCGTACTTGTTGAAGATCCTTTTCCAGATTGGTGGCAGACAGGTCACCAAAGGAACCACGGTACTTGGCCGCCGGATGGTTTTCTGGCAGTTTGTCTCCCCTACCGAAGACCTTCTCGCGCAGGCTTCCGGGAGCATATTCACTCTGCGCCAGTCCTCGACGCTGAAGTTCCGGAAGCAGCCCCTCGATGAAGTTGTCATAGGATCCAGGCAAGATATGGTTCATGACATTCAGCCCGTCAATCCCCGCATCCTGCCACTCAAGTAGTTTGTCAGTGATCTGTTCTGGGGTTCCCACAATCTGTTGTGCTTTCGCCCGGTAGTGCGCGAGGTCGCGCAGGGTCGGGTTACGTCCCGGAGTAGACGCTAAGACGGCCTCAAGTACTCCCTGAGCACCCTCCGTTTTGACCTCACCCAGTGGAGTGTCTAGTTCCAATCCACCAAGGTCTACTCCGATTCCTCCGCCGATATGAGCGATGATTGCATGCGGGTCAAGATATTGATCGTATTCAGCTTCCAAGGCCTTGGCCTCCGCTTCCGTGGAACCGACGACGAAGGAGAGACCTGCGAAAACTTTGATGTCCTCACGTGTTCGCCCCGCGGCCTGCAGATTTTGCGTTAGTCCGGTGACCTTCTTGGCCACGTATTGTGGATGCGGTGCGAATAAGAATGTGGCTTCGGCATGGGTAGCTGCAAATTGGCTTCCCCGCGCAGAAGATCCTGCCTGGAAGAGAAACGGCGTGCGCTGTGCGCTGGGAAGGACCTGGTGTGGACCGTCAATTGAGTAGATCTCACCGCGGTGGTTAATCTTGTTAATCCGCGAAGGATCTGCATAAAGTCCGGCTTTCTTGTCAGCTTTCAATGCGTCGTCTTCCCAAGACCCTTCCCAGAGCTTATACGCGGCATCGACATACTCTTCAGCCCAGCCGTACCGGTCGTCATGCCCCATAAGGTTTTTCGCACCAAAATTACGGTGCGTATTTTCAAGGACACTGGTCACAATATTCCAAGCCACACGCCCCTGGGAGAGATGGTCCAACGTGGAAATTTGCCGGGCAAATTGGAACGGATGGGACTGCACTACGGAACTGGTCATCGCCAGTCCAATGTCTTTGGTCGTCGCAGATAGAGCCGAGAGCAACACCATTGGATCATGACTTGGAATCTGCATTCCTTTACGGGCCAATGAAGCCCAGCCGCCTTCATGATCACCGTAAACACCAGCTACGTCGGCGAAGAAAAGGTTGTCAAACTTGGCTTCTTCGAGTTTCTTCGCCAAATCTACCCAGAGCCCCAATTCATGAAAGCGGTCCTGCTGCGCATCTGGATGTCGCCACATCCCGCCGAGAATATGGCTGGAGGTGTTCATCAGAAATGCCGAAAGGATGAACCGCGGGCGAGAGTCGAAAGTACCCATGTTATTTTGCTCCCTTGGCGTCGCCAATTGAATTTAAGCCCGTTGGAATAGTGCCGTTAATAAAGTAATCGCCCACCGAACGAGCTTTGAATGCGACAGGATTGTGGGTGGCGACCGTGCGCGCATTGCGCCAGAAACGATCCAATGATTTACTGACGGAGACGGCCGAGGCCCCTGTCACGTCAAAGAGCTCACTGGTCGCATCAAGTACAAGCTTGGGTGCAGCAACGTGTGCCTGTTGGACCGCTAGCTCGGCTCGGAGATAAGCCGCGGTGCTATCCAGAGCCAGCGATGGATCATGGGCCGCATCTAGTTCTCGGGCAGCCGTGACCACAATAGATTCCGCGGCGTAGACGTTAGCAGCAAGCCGCCCTACAAGTTCTTGAATTTGCGGGTCATTGCGGAACAGCTCTCCCGATCCAGTGTTGAACGTTCTGGTGCGTGTTGCCACGATATGCGCTGCTTCATTGCGGGCTGCCTTGCCAATGCCTACTAGTACGGCGAGCAGGCAGAGCTGGAAGAACGCGGGCTCCAGCGTGGACGCCACCTTCCGCTGCAGAATATTAGTTTCTTCCACCGGGACGTCGGTGAAAATCCCCGTTCCGGTCCCGGTGAGCGGCTGGCCGAATCCATCCCAGTCGTCAAGAATCTCCACACCCTCGCCATGACGGTCAACTATCGCGTACTGGCGTCCTTCAATTCCATCAGTGGAGGCCATCACTACCACCCAGTCGGCAAAGATTGAACCAGTGGTGTAATACTTTTCGCCGTTTAGCACCCACCCCACTGCGGTTTTCTTCAAACGCGTATTGGTGGTGCCCAGCGCATTGCCACCACGCTCGGTGGCGGCGTTTCCGAAGATCTGACCGGCAAGCACGCGGGGGAACCAGCGGTCTTGGAACTCTTGTGGTTGCAACGCGATGGTTTCGACAAAGGAGAAGTGGCTGCGCAGCAAATGGGCAACGTTCGAATCAGCGGCCGCCAAATCGATCAGCAATCGGAAAAGATGCTCGTGGCCGACCGGATCTCCACCATGGCTGCGCGGCACGCGCAGCGTGGTGAAGCCGGCATCTTTGAGCCATTGGACCTGTTCGAATGGGAGAATCCGTTGTTGCTCACGCCGCGTAGCGTCCGCACCCACGCGGGCGAACACCGGAGCGAAACGCTCGGCCAGACGCTGATAGGTGGCTTCGGAGCTCAGGGATTGGCTGAGGTCAATGCTCATGTGCTTCTCGTTCCTCTTCACTGGAAATATATGGGGATGAATTGCCGCTTAGACGCTGCGCAGGTGCTCGAATTCGCGCAGCACCGCTCCAGGGTTGGCCGCAAGCAGGGTGCGCGTGTATTCGTGGGTTGGGTTGGAGAACACCTGCTCGACAGTTCCGGTTTCAACAAGTTCGCCGCGGCGCATCACTCCCACCCGGTGGCTGATCCGCTCGACCACATGCAGGTCATGGGAAATAAATAAGTAGGTCAATTGCTGTTCTAGCTGCAGCCGATCGAGCAAGCTGAGGATTTGTTCCTGGGTGAGCACGTCGAGCGCGCTCAATGCTTCGTCGAGGACCAGGATCTTAGCGCCGCTTGCCAGGGCGCGGGCGATGGCCACGCGTTGGCGCTGGCCACCCGAGAGTTCCGGCGAGCGCTTGACTGCAAGCTCCGGGGCGAGGTTCACCTGCGCCATCAGCTCCTCCGTGCGCGATTCACGCCAGGCCGGGTCGCCCAGCTTGTAGTTGCGCATCGGCTCTTGGATGATCGAACGGACGGTTTGACGGGGGTCCAGTGCCGAGTCGGGATTCTGGTAAACCAGCTGAGCCTCGCGCCACAGCGCGTAGCGCTGTTTGCCGCTGATTGAGGTGATGTCTTGGCCATTGACTTCGACGCTGCCTTGACTTGCGTCAAGCAGCCCCATGATGATTTTTGCCGTCGTCGACTTACCCGATCCCGATTCTCCGACAAGCGAGAAGGTCGTGCCGCGCGCCACCTCAAAGCTGACCTGCTGGACCGCCTGATGCGCCTTGGAACCTTGGCCAAACTCCTTGCCCAGGTCCGCAACGCGGATCGCCACGTCACCGCTTCCAGCCGCCTCGCGGCGTGTATTGGTGGCATAAGCCTGGTCGAGCAGGGCCTTGGTGTAGTCATTGGTGCTGTTTGTTATCAGTTCGCGGACCGGACGGTCTTCGAGCACCTTTCCACCGTTCATCACCAGCACCCGGTCGGCAATATCGGTGGCTACGGCGAGGTCGTGGGTGACAAAGAGGACGGTGGTCCCCTTCTGCCTGGCCAGGGATACGAACACTTCAAGCACCGTGCGCTGCACGGTGACATCCAGCGCGCTGGTTGGCTCGTCCGCGATCAGCAGCTGCGGATTCAGCGCGAAGGCGATGGCGATCAGCACCCGTTGCTTCAGCCCGCCGGAGAGCTCGTGCGGGTACTGGCTCAGGCGTTCTTCCGCCCGGTCGATCCCGACACTGGCCAGTAGTTCGATTGCCTTTTCGCGCCACTGGTTCTTGGGCACCGAACTGGCGGGGTGCAGCCGGAACACCTCGATGAGCTGAGAGCCGATGGTCTTCACCGGGTCCAGCGACGCGCCTGGATCCTGCGGGACCAGCCCGATGCCGGCACCGCGGATGTCTCTCCATTGGCGCAAGCTCAGCGCGGTGACTTCGGTGCCGCCAAACCGGATACTGCCGGTGGTGCTGGCGTCTTGGGGAAGCAGCCCGATCAGTGCCTTGGTCAGCGTAGATTTCCCCGAACCCGATTCGCCGACGATCGCCACGATTTCTCCGGACGGGATTTCGAGGTTGATCCCCTGCGCGGCGAGGGCACCTTGGGCGTAGCGCACCGAGAGATCTTCGATGCGCACTACCGGGTTGCGCTTGGTGTTCTTGGTTGTCATTACCTGACTCCCTTCACAAGTTTTGGGTAACCGTTGCGGATTAGAAGCGGAAGGCCCTGTTGATCGCTCGGCCGAGCACCGCGGTGAGCATGACTGCCGCGACGATCACCAGCCCCGGAAGGGTGGTCAGCCACCAGGCGACGGTGAGGTATTGGCGGCCCTCGGAAATCAGCAATCCCCATTCTGGTGTGGGCGGCGGTGAACCGAATCCCAGGAATCCAAGCCCGGAGATCGCCAGGATCGCCGCTCCCAGATCGACGGCTAAGAGGGCGAGCACCGGGCCGATGACATGCGGGATGATGTGGCGGCGCAGCACGGTGAGGTACCCGCCGCCGCTCATCAGCGCCGCCTGCACAAAATCACGCGAGCGTACGCGCAGCACCTCGGTGCGGACAAGCCTTGCGAAGGCTGCGATCGAGGCGATGCCCACTCCGAGTCCCAGCGAGAAAGGGCCGGGCTCGGTCGCGGTGACAAGGATCAGCGCGATCAGGAAAGCAGGCACCGCCAGCACCACGTCAACGAAGCGCATCGCGACGGAGTCCGCGAATCGTCCGGCGGTTGCGGCGAGCAGTCCCAGCAGGCTTCCTGCGACGCTGCCTATCAGGCAGGCAAGCCCGGCCGTCATGAGCGTCTGGCTGGTTCCGTGGACCACCCGGGCATATACGTCACGGCCCAGATGATCGGTTCCGAATAGATGCGCCAGCGATGGTTCGGCGAGCTTCTGCTGCGGCACCCCGGTGAGCGGATCCTGTCCGGTGAACAGCCCCGGCGCTACGGCCCAAGCGAGCAGGACCGCCAAGGGGATAAGCACCCACCAGTTCCCCAACCAGCCAAACAATGTGCCGCCACGTGTGGCGGTATGCGCCGGGAACAGCCCGGCACCGGTGCCTGGATCCACTGCGGTGTTGCCTCGTTCGGTCAAAAGGCTCATGATCGTATCCTCTTCCCTAAGCTGCCAGTGCGCGGGGCGAACCGGCGTGGGCGGTAATGATGCGCGGATCAAGCTTCGGGTGAATCAGGTCAACTAGCAGATTCACCGCGGTGAAGGCGGCGGCGGTGAGCAGCACCAGTCCCTGCACCAGCGGGATGTCCTGCACCGTGACCGCTTGAAGCACCAATTGGCCCAGGCCGGCGCGGGCAAATACGGTCTCGGTTATAACAGATCCGGCGAGCAGGGTGCCGATGGTGATGCCTGCGATGGATAGCGCCGCCGGGGCGGCGTTTTTCAGGGTATGGCGGTAGAAGATCCACGCCTCGCTGGCGCCTTTAGCCCGTAAGACGTCGACGAAAGGCTGAGTGTTCACTTGGTGCACGCTCTTGATCAGCACCTGCGCGATGGGTGCGCTGAGGTGGATGGCCAAGACGAGAATCGGCACCGCCAGGGCGAGGAACGAGCCGTCGGGGAACAGCGACATCATTCCGAGCTGTACCGCGAGGATCTGCAGCAGCACCAGTCCGAGCCAGAACACCGGGATGGAAATCATCAGCGGTGGCAGATTCAGCAAGGCGTTGCGCACCCGGGCACGGCGCGACAGGCTGGCGGCGGCAGTCAAGCCGACTGCCAGCACCAGCGCCACAGCGAAGGCGCTTCCGGCGAGCACCAGGGTGGAGCCGATGACTTCACCTATGCGGGTGTTCACCGCCGAGCCGGAAGACAAGGAATAGCCCAGATCCCCGGAAAGCAATGCACCGAGCTGGGTGAAGTACTGCGCGATCAATGGCTGGTCATAGCCGTAGTAGGCCTTCATCTGTGCGATGGTTGCCGGGTCCGCGGACGCATCGGCAGAGAGGAAGATCGTGACCGGGTCGTTCGGCAAGGCCTGCACCGCAAGGAAGACCGCGGTATAGGCCAGCAGGATCACCAGCAGCGCCTGTCCGATGCGTTGAACGATGTATACACCCATGATGAGTCCTTTAGCCGTTGCTCTTCCAGGCGCCCTGGAAGATTGGTGCGGTACCGGAGGTGAAGTCGACGTGCGCGTCCTTGTTGGCACCGTACACCTGGACTTCGTCCCACAGCACGAGGGTCAATGCCTTGTCCAGTACCAACGCACGCTGCTCTTCGCCAACAAGTTTCAGATGTTCTTCCTCGGTGGTCGCCGCCTGCTCGCGGGTGAACAACGCGTTCAGTTCCTTGTCGGCATTCAGCGTCTGGTTATTAGTCGCTGGTGCGTACACCGGCCCCAGACCGCCATAGGCGAACTGGCGCGTTCCGAAGAATTCGATCTGGTCATCGACCATCGCGTTGGTCAAGAATGAATTGTCCGCAGCGCGGTTCACTAGCTGCACCCCGATCTCACGCCATTGCTGTTCGACGAGTTCAAAAGCTGGTTTGATGACAACGGAGTTATTGGAGCTGGCCACTGTTATTTCCAGCTTCTCGCCATCCTTCTCGCGGATTCCGTCCGCCCCGACGGTCCAGCCCGCTTCTTCAAGCAATGACTTGGACTTCTCCGGGTCATAGTCGAGTTCGGCAGACAGATCCACAAAGCCCGGTGCCTGGTGGTTGAGGATCGAGCCTGCAAGGACATAGCTATCCGACAGGACCGTGTCTTTTAGCGCCTGGCGGTCGATGCCCACCTGCAGCGCCTTGCGTACCTTCGTCTCGGCCAGTTTGCCCGAACCGATGCGAATCGCCGCATGATTAGCCGTCAGGTCAACACCTGGGGCGGCGAAGATCTGTCCGCCGCCGGCGCTGAGCACTTCTTCGTCAACCGGTTGCAGGCCGCGAACCAAATCCACCTGCCCGGACTGCGCCGCTCCGGCACGGTGAGCCACCTCTGGCAAGTATTTGATGACTAGTTTTTCAAGGTAAGCATCGCCTTGATTCTCTGCTGTTTTGGGTGCCCAGGCGTAGTCATCGCGGCTGGTGAAGACGACTTCCTCATCTGGCTTTTCGGATTCGAAGACGAACGGACCAGAACCGACGATCTGCGATATTGCGGTCTGTCCTGCATTATCCAGTTCCAGTGTGCCCGGAGATACCAGACCGGCGGTCACGGAGGAGGTGGAGCGCAGGAAGTTTGCATCCGGTCGCTTGAGCGTCACCTTGACCTTGTTCTTGCCGAGGACCTGGGAACTTTTGTAGGCGGAAAAGTCGACGTTCGGCTGAATTTGCGCGGACTTGATGCCTAAACCAAGCGCATCTAAGTTTTTCTGCACGGCTTTCGCATCTAGATCAGTTCCGTCAGAAAAAGTAACACCATCACGGATGGTGAAGGTGAACTCTGTCTGTGACTTGTTGGCGGTGAAATCGGAGGCGATCCAACCTACGAGCTTGCCAGACTCCACATCAAAGTAGGTCAACCTGTCCAGTACCGAGTTGAGCACGTTCGCTTTTTCGTAGAAGCGTGCAGCTTGGGTCTGCCAGTTGTTGATCGGGGTAACCTCGGCGTAGGTGAAAGTGCCACCTTCTACCGGGGTCCCGCTTTCAGAAACCTTCGAGGGAGCTGGGTTTGCCCCAGTCGCGGAGCTACTTCCGCCGCAGGCGGTCAAAGTTAGTCCGACTGCCGTCAGTAATGCTGCCGTCTTTATCCCTAAGTATTTAGTACGCATTTTCTGGTGTTCCTCTCGGTAAGTTCCCGAGGATTACGCCGAGATCCTGGTCCAACCGCAAGGCTGCGGGGAGGGGGAAAAGGCAGACTTCTCCCCTGTGTGGACCGTTGCGAAATCTAGCAATCTCCATCGGTCCTGGCCTTAGCACCGCTCCTTCTAAAGGACGGTTGCTGCGACGTCAACGAGCCAGGTCTCTCAGTCGCTCTGGATGGTTAGCATTCGGTGTGTTTTCCGAATAATTCAAGTCTGTGCCCGGCCTTGCGGTGTGACCAACCATGACGTTATAAACGCGTCACGAAGCCAACTGCGAGCTGCTTGACACGGAAATACGCGTCACATTCTTCTCCAGATCTCGTCATAAGTCAGTTTGTGACACTCTTTTCAAAAATTCCTTGACAGTACTATTTCTTCTATGGCTGGATCCCGCCATAGATTTCCGAATAAATTGAGGCCAGCACGGACCTTGACGGTTCGAGCTGACCTCATGGGTGTAGCCGATGGTAAGCAGTGCTACTTTTCCGATACCGGAGTCAGCACTCCCTGCACTAAGGGATCTTCCGTGCTCTCCAGATATTCTTGCAACCGAGGATCAGAGAAGACCTCAATCAGTTTTGCTGCGTCTGGAGACTTGGAGAATTCGGTACCAAAAATGAGCTTAGACGCGAAAGTTCTAGGTGGTTCCGGGAACAGGAGGCCCTTATCCCGGCCAACTTTTCCAGCATCAAACTGCGAGACATAACCAATCGCCACGTCCACGTCATCGAGCATGCGCGGCATAGTCATCAGTTCCGCTTCTTTCAATTTAAATTCATGTGGATTGTCCACCACGTCAGCCATCTTCGCGGTACGCGGTTCGATATCAGGGTTCAATCCGAGCAGACCTTCGCGTTCCAGAAGCCATAGCGCCTGTCCCTGGTTGGCGACGTCGTTAGGGAGCAGCAGTGTCGCTCCCTTGGGCAATTCCTCGACGGAACCATACCGGCTGGAGTACAACCCGAAGCCCCACTGATACAGCTCCACGGTAGCGGTGAGGTCAACACCGGCGGCCTCCGCAGACTGCTTCATGTACCACTCGTGCTCAAAAATGGTGGCGTCGAATTGCCCCTCGGCCACGGCACGGTTGGCTTGAACCGGGTCCTGCAAACCCACAGGTTCGATTTCAAGTCCATGGTCAGGAGCAATGTTCTCGGCGACGTATTTCAGTATCTGCTCTTCCCCGGCCATCGCCGGTTCATAGTGGACCTTGAACTTTGTCTTACTTGGCTGATTGGCAGCGAGTGCGGGGGTAGATCGTTGCTGTATTAAGAGTGCGCCAAGGACGAGTGCCACGATGGTCGCGCAAGCGGCGATGGTCCAGGGCAACTTGGCGGTGCTTTTGCGAAGGGTGAAGCCGTGATCGTGGCCGTTGGGTGAAGTTGTCATGTTCTTCTCGTTTGTTTGAGGGCGCTTAGGGTCGCGCAAGTGCACGGGCGATACGGTCGCCAAGGAATTGGACTATTTGTACGGTTACGATCAGTGCGAGGATGGTCGCAATCATGACGTTCATATCAAAACGCTGGTATCCGTAAGTCACCGCAAGATATCCGATACCGCCAGCTCCGATGGTTCCGGCAATCGCCGAATATTCGACCATGGAGATGGTGTTCAACGTGATCGCCGAGGCGAGTGCCGGCAACGCCTCGCGTACTTGCGTGGTGCCAATGATTTGCAACGAGGATCCACCGGTCACCAAACCGACTGCAAGGTTTTCCTTGGGCAGGTCGTTCAACGCGTTTTGGACCAAACGGGCGAAGAATGGAATACCCGCAATGGTCATGGGGACTACGGCAGCCCAAATGCCGATGGTGGTTCCCGTGATCCATTTGGTGAAAGGAATAATGGCAGCCATCAAAACAAGGAACGGTAGCGAGCGGCCCATATTCACGATCCAGCTCAACGTGGCATGGCTCTGCGTGTGCGGGAAGAGGCCTCGCCTGTCAGTGTTGAACAGAGCCAGTCCCATGATGCCGCCAAAAATGATCACTAAGACCATCACGATTCCTACCATGGCCCAGGTCTCTGCGTAGGCAGGGAGCATCAGGGCGCCCAACTCACTCCACGGGGTATCGGTACCCACGGTGGCGCTTTCAGCTGGAAGGCTCATACCGTCACCTCGACTCGTGTATCATCATTGACTTTGCCTGTGTGCAGCGCCTGCAAATGCGCGGTGGCATGCAATCCCCAACCGTCGAGTACCTCGATGGCCCGTGCCTCGCCGATACCAGATAGCCCTATTTCAACGCGGCCCAGGGTGCCTTCATGGTGGGCCTCTACGGATCCGCCAAGCAGTGCCACCGTGGCACCAAATTCGCTGCTTAATTTGGAAATCCATGACGGATCAATGTGTGTCCCGCGGTAAGCGACGGTCAAGGCAAAGTCGTAACCGGCAGGCACTAGGTCTGGGTGCAAGGGCAAAAGCTTGGAACCAGTCACCGATTCCGGGTTTGCCACCAGCGTGCGAAGTTCGCCGTATTCAGCGATTCGGCCACCGTCCAGCTGTGCCACACGGTCGGCGATATGACGCACCACATCCATCTCGTGGGTAATCAAGATGATTGCCAACCCCAGGTCGGTGCGCAGGGAAGCGAGAAGTTCGAGGATCTGCGCGGTGGCTTCCGGGTCAAGACCCGAGGTTGCCTCGTCGGAGAGCAGCAGCCGTGGGCGCAGGGCCAGAGCCCTGGCGATACCTACGCGTTGGCGCTGTCCGCCGGAGAGTTCGCCAGGATATGAGTTGGCTCGGTCGGCGAGCCCGACTCGTTCCAAAAGCTCGGCAACCCGATGTTCCATCTCATGGTGAATCACGCCGAGGTTGCGCAGCGGCAGCGCCACATTTTCGGCGACGGTCATGCGGCGCAGCAGGGCAGAATTCTGGAAGATCGTGCCAATAGCACGGCGTTCTATACGTAATGCCTTGCCTGAGAGGATCGAAAGGTCTTTGCCATCAACCAAGATCTGCCCACTGCTCGGCTTCTCCAGGAGGGAGATGCAATGTGACAGCGTAGATTTACCTGCACCCGAAGGTCCAACCACGGCGGTGATGCTTCCCGCTTGGACATCCAGATCGATTCCTTTGAGGACCTGGACACGGCCCTGAGCCGTGTCGTAATGCTTGTGCAGCTGACGGATCTCAATCATTCGAAGGCCCGAAGAAAGTTGGTTGCATTTGTTCTCCTTGGTGCTGGCACCGCGCAGAGCCCGAGTCAAGCATGAGCTGCAAACTCACAATGCAGCGGCATGAGGCAGCTACGGAGTCTTGCAGAACAGCGTTGGATCTACGGACCGCTCCATCGGTCCTGGCGGTAGCACCGGCCCCGCTCGGGGTGGTTGCTGCGACGTCTGCGAGCCAGGTCTCTCAGTCGCTCTGGATGGTTACCATTCGATGTCTGAATCGAACAGTTTCAGTCTGTCCCGGAGCAGCTTTCATGAACAACCATGACGTTATAAATGCGTCATGGAGCCCTCGCGGCGAAGGCCCGGGACGGAAAACTGGTCAAATACACAACCATCGAACGTCATATGTCGTCACGTGACGCTGGCTGTCGACAGAGCTTGGATATTTGAAGTATTTGGCAATTCTATTTGCCCCGAAAACGAATCCGCAGTGAGCTCAACGAGTCGCTTGATGCGGAGAGGAATTGGCCTTGAAATTCAGGCCAATTCCTGTCCGAGATACTGCTCTGTTTCGGTAAAAATCAGGTGCCCCTTCGCGCCGTTGACGATCGGCAGCTGAGGAGGCACATGACCGCATTCCACATTGCCAATAATTGGGATGCACAGCATTCCCAACGCGTCCAATACGGCTTCGCGTTGAGTCAGTGTCGGAGAATCCGGGGCTCCCGTTCGTCCCACAAGGATCGCTTGCGCACGATCAAAGAATCCGGAGAGCCGCATCCCATGAAGCTGCCTGCAGATCGTCGTCGCTTCGACTCCGGAAGCTTCCACAAACACAATTAATGATTCTTCTGCGCTAACGAGTAGCCTGCTGCTATCGAGATACGGGGTACCTGCAAGATTGACCAATGTTTCAATGCACCCGCCGATAAGCCTGCCGCTAACATCGACCGGATCGCCTGCCGAATCAAACCGCTCCCAGCTGCCCTTGCCATTCCACGCATGGCGGGCGGCCTGAGGATTATTCTCCCAGTTGTCCCAGTCATTGAGCCTATAAATTCCAGGGGAAGATTGTCTGAAATTCGCCCCCGCAGTTAGTGACGCAACCTCAATCCAAGACATGAGTCCTTCGGGAACCTCATACGGAGTATCCATCAGGTTACCGCCGTGCAGAGTTGCCATTCCGGTGAGAAGGGTCAGCGGGGCGAGCAGCGTTGAAATATCTGAATAGCCCACCAACCAGGTGGGTTCTGCCTGCAGGAGCGTCTCGAAATCGAGGAGCGAAATAAGGTCAATAGCCATATCGCCTCCCCATGGAGGAACGACAGCCTTAACGGCTGGGTCCAAGAGCATCTGCATGAGTTCCGCGGCGCGCTCTTCAGCCGGCGCGCTGATGTGCCTGTCTCCATCCATGCAGTTACCGATCTGGACTTTGAAACCGTGATTGCGTAAATTTTGCACCGCAAAATCCAGACGATGCTGCAGAGATTTGCCGACACCACTAGAGGGTGCGGTCACCGCGATCAGGTCGCCCGGTTTCAACGGTTGGGGATATCTAATCTCCATGAATCAGTACCACCCGTTAGCTGCGCGGCCAGACGACATCGAAGCGCTCGCACACGATTCGTTCTCCCGGCACAGTTGTCATGCCAGGTTCCCAGTTTTTGCCGAAATCCGCTTGCTGCGTCCGCTTCCAGAACTTCTCGTGTTCCCGGCGCCAGCTAGCCAGGGAGCGGTCATCTTCGCCTTCGGCGTAGGCGAAGTCGGCATCTACCTGGTCGAATGACCTCAACGCCACCTCGCTGGTACGCAGGATGATTTGCGGTGTCCCGGTGCCGTCGCTGGCAATCCAGTGCGAGCCGACCTGCGGGAGGGGTTCATTTTCGGCGAGGTACTCGTTTTCGAGGCTCGAGGTGGCACGTTTCTGCCCGTGGGTTACTTCCCGCAATAACGAGTCGGCGAGAGCAGGGCTGTCTCCGAAGTATTCCACCACGTAGCCGCCCGGGTCGCTGGCACAGGTTTTCTGGTAGTCATCCCACATCTGTGCGGCTGCAGCGAGATCTAGCGGTGGCATTTCGGCGGTTGGTTCGTTGCTCATTCTCTTAGCCTAAGCGCAGTCCAGCCACCGCAGTTGTTGATCCAGGTAATTGATTGGGTGTTAGCGCGATGATGTGAGACTGGGCAGACAGTCTCGTGCAGCTCCCGGTGTGAGCCTTCGGCGTACTCGGCCAGGCACACGCCACGCTCCCTCAGTTCGGAAAGCGCAGCGTCCTCGCCGGATGCAAAGGTTTCCGAAGTGGCAGCAACCAGCGAATCAGATGAACTTGATACCTGTGCGCTCGCGCCCTGAGGACACTGCTGTGTTGGTGAAACTCAAGTTAAATACGTCCCGACCTGCGCGAAATTACCGATAAGCTTGCACGGTGATGCGTGTCACAGGCCTAGTCTCAGGTGTTTGTCACGTAAATTGGCGCTTACTTCATCCCCACCTTTTCAGGAGATCAAAGTATGTCACGAGCAAGTACGAGAGCTATCGCCAGCGCGGCGGCACTTGCGCTGGGACTGGGAACTTTCACTGCCCTTCCGGCCAGCGCAGATCCCCGGGCAACCGGCAAAACGCCTACGGCCAAAGGCAGCGGCGGCGCTGTTTCATCCGTGGACCCCGAAGCGACCGCCGCCGGCATTGAAATACTGCGCAAAGGCGGCAACGCAGTTGATGCGGCCGTCGCAACCGCGGCAGCGCTGGGTGTGACCGAACCTTATAGTGCGGGCATCGGTGGCGGCGGCTACTTCATGTACTACGACTCAAAAACCGGAAAAATCAGCACCATTGACGGCCGTGAGACAGCTCCGGCAGCAATGCCCCACGATGCCTTTGTCGACCCTGCAACCGGCGAGCCCTACAACTTCACTCCCGAACTGGTCACTAGCGGGGTGGCGGTCGGTGTACCCGGGACTTTAGCCACCTGGCAGCGGGCATTGGATAATTGGGGTTCCCAAAGTCTGAAGAAAGTTTTGCGCCCGGCCACTCAGGTGGCCTCACGCGGTTTTGTCGTCGATGAAACCTTCCGTGAACAGACCCTTGATAACAAGGAACGCTTCGCTGCTTTCAGCTCGACGAGCGAACTGTTCCTGCCCGATGGCGATGCACCCCAAGTTGGCAGCATCTTCAAGAACCCGGATCTTGCCCAGACCTACCGGTTACTTGCCAAGCAGGGCCCTTCGGCGTTCTACCACGGCGAGATGGCCGAGGAAATATCCCAGACGGTGCAAGCTCCACCCAAGACTGAAGACACCGCCCTCCCCGTTCCTGCTGGTTATGTGAGCACCGCCGATCTGGCGGACTATGAGGTTGCGGAGCAGCAGCCAACCAAGGTGACCTACCGTGGACTGGACGTTTTTGGCATGGCCCCATCGTCCAGCGGAGGAACCACCATCGGAGAATCACTGAACATTCTTGGCGAATTCGACCTCTCGGGCATGCAGCGGCCGTCCGCGCTTCACCACTACTTTGAAGCAACGGCCTTGGCCTATGCTGATCGCGGCAAGTTTGTTGGCGACCCGGCATTTGTTGATGTTCCCACCGAAACCCTGACCGACAAGCTGTTCGGCGTGGACCGGGCGTGCGCGATAAACCCCGAACAGGCTGCGGTGAAGCCGGTAGCTCCGGGCGACATTGAGGGCTATGACGGATTGTGCCCGGCGGCAACCAGCGAACCGGTCATTGAGCAGGATACCGAGAACATTTCCACCACCCATCTTTCGGTGGTGGACCGCTGGGGCAACGTAGTTTCCTACACCCTGACTATTGAGCAGACCGGCGGTTCGGGAATGGTGGTGCCGGAGCGTGGCTTCCTGCTGAATAACGAGCTGACCGACTTCTCCACGGTGTACGACCCGCAGGATCCAAACCGTATTGAACCTGGCAAGCGTCCGCGCTCGTCGATGGCGCCAACGATTGTGCTGCGCGACGGCGAACCGATGCTCGCCATCGGCTCCCCCGGCGGCTCCACTATTATCACTACGGTGCTGCAGACCTTGGTGAACCGCATTGATTTGGGAATGGACATCAGCCAGGCAATCGCGGCACCTCGCGCCTCGCAGCGCAATACCGCCGCAGTGACGGCAGAGCCCAAATTCATCGAGGCCTACGGGTCAGCGCTTGAGGCTTTCGGCCACAAGCTCACCCCCGCCGGTGATTCCTTCACACCGCAGGCGGAAATCGGCGCGGTCGAGGCGGTGGAAATCGCCGCAGATGGGTCTCTGACCGCGGCGGCTGAACCAACCCGCCGTGGCGGCGGCTCGGCCATGGTGGTCACGCCCGCTAAATAGCCGCTCAAACCAGCAAGTCCCCGTGAAATTCGATATTTCGCGGGGACCTGCTGGTTTTACGCCACTACGTGAGTTTTAAAACCTCAAGCCTGCGCAGCCAGTCGGTTTGAAATCTTGTACTGGGCAGCCCGGTGGGTATCCTTGACCCGGTCTCCTTGGCCGAACAGCTTATTGCGCAGTGAACCTTCGGTGTATTCGCTCTTGTATGCGCCGCGTGCCTGCAACTCCGGGACCACGTACTCGACGATGTCCTCAAAAGTTGCCGGAGTAACCGCATAGGCCAAGTTGAAGCCGTCTACATCGGTGTAGTCCACCCATTCGATGAGCTTCTCGGCAACCTCAGCACCGGAACCGACGGTGATTGGACCGAAGCCGCCAACGCCGACCCACTCAGCCAGCTGGCGGATGGTCCATGGCTTGTCCGAATCGCCGCTGGCCTTCTGGAAGGTCTCCACAGTTGACTGGATAGCGTTCGACTTGACGTTCTCGCCGATGACGTCATCGGGACCGTATGCGGAGAGGTCGATACCCATCCAGCCCGACATCAGCACCTGAGCGCCTTCGATATCCGCGTAGGACTTGTAGTCCTGGTACTTGGCTTCGGCTAGCTCGGAGGTCTCATCTGTGATGATGGTCTGCATTGCGAAGATCTTTACGTCGTAGCGGTCGCGGCCGGCAGCCTCAACGGCATCGCGGATCTTGGCTACGGCAGCCTTGAGGGTTTCACGTGTTGGGCAGGTGACGAAGACCGATTCGGCGTTGCCGGCGGCAAATTTAATACCGCGGCTAGAGGCACCGGCCTGGTAGATCACCGGGGTACGCTGGGTGCTTGGTTCGGTGATGGCGATGCCCGGAACCTTGAAGTACTTTCCTTCGTGGTTGATCGAGTGCACCTTGGCCGGGTCGGCATAAACGCCGGTTTCCTTGTTGGCCTGTACCGCGTCGTCTTCCCACGAACCTTCAAGAAGCTTGTAAACAACCTCCAGGTACTCGTCTGCGTGGTTGTAGCGCTCGTCGTGTTCCATCTGGTCTTCCTGACCCATATTGCGGGCAGCGGATGGCAGATAACCGGTGACAACGTTCCAGCCCACACGGCCTTCGGTCAGGTGGTCCAAGGTGGCCAGGCGGCGGGCGAATGCATATGGGTGTTCATATGCGGTGCCAGCGGTGACACCGAAACCGAGGTTCTCGGTGACTGCGGCCATCGCTGAAACCAGCATCATCGGATCGTTGACCGGAGCCTGCGCGCCAGTGCGCAGTGGGCTCTCGTTGGAATCCTTGTATACGTCGTAAGTACCTAGGACGTCGGCGAGGAACAGACCATCAAATTTACCCTTTTCCAGCACCTTGGCCAGGTGTGTCCAGTAGCCCAGAGTCTTGTAGGTCGAGGCCTTGTCGGCTGGGTGACGCCACAGTCCTGGTGACTGGTGGACCACGCAGTTCATATCGAAGGCGTTAAAACGGATTTCGCGCTTGTTCTCGCTCATTGGTGTGCCCCTATCCATGTAAATGACATCTGGTTGATCTTGAGTTGTGTTCAGAAATTTTGTTTCGGATCCGGAAAACTGCGGATTCCAGAAACCGTGCCGGTGACCGAGAGCCGTTGGGGCTGGACCCCATTGATCTCGTAGTCCCCTACGATGCGTGCCTTATAAATTGCCGGGTTGTGCGTTGCAATGGTGCGGGCATTTCGCCAATGCCGATCCATATTGCAGCTGTTACGTGTAGCTGATGCGCCGAGACCGTCAAAGAGTTTGCTCGTCGCCCCGATCACCAAGGGCTGCACGATGGTCTGTGCCCGGTTAGCCGCTAACTCACATACCGCGAAGCGTTCCTCGGAGTTCAGATTTGGGTCCGCCATCGCCGCTTCAACTTCCAGCACCGCACCGATCACCACGGAATCTGAGGCAAAAACTTCCGCGGAAACTTCCCCGACCAACTGCAGTACCTGCGGTTCTCGGTGCACCGGGACCCCTGTCCCGGTGGAGAAGCTGCGGGTACGTGCTTGAACCGAGGATCGCAGGTCGTTTAGTGCGGCCCGACCAATTCCTGATTGCACCGCCATGAGCACCAGCTGGAAGATTGCGGCCTCCGGGTCGGTGGGATCTTCAGGCATGAAGGTATCCACCGGGACATTTTGAAATTCGGTGCTGCCGGTACCTGTGAGCTGCTGGCCAAAACCATCCCAGTCATCAAGGATCTTCACACCACTGTGTTGTGTTGATACCACGGCGATCTGGCGGCCCGGAATCTCTGGGTGGGCTACCGCGACGGTGGTCCAGTCCGCAAAGATGGTACCGGTGCAATAGAATTTGCGGCCGTTGACCAACCACCGCGAGTCCTGCTCGGTCACTTTGGTGTTCAGTACGCCCAGGGCGTTTCCGCCCTCTTCGGTATAAGCGTTGCCGACAATCTGGCCGGCACTGATTCGTGTAACCCATTTGCTGCGGAGTTCTTGGTCTTCTAGACGCACCACATTTTCCACGAAGGCAATATGGGCGCGCCAGAGTTGTGCAACGTGCGAATCAGCTTCGGCTAGCTCAATGAGCAGCCGAAACACATCGCTTAGCCGTGCCCCGTGACCACCTTCGGCAATGGGTAGTCGCAGGGCACCAAAGCGTTCACGATTAAGCAGCCCAACTTGTTCGAAGGGGAGAATCCGTTGCCGGTCACGCTCACTGGACCCGGCGGCAATCTGCGCGAAGACGGGACGGAAGATATCTGCAAGTCGTTCGTACTGTTCATCCGCGCCTGGACCTGGAGTTATTTTGAGTAATTGTCGTGTGGGCAGCTCTGCGGGCAGCTCATCAAGCTGCGTAGCGCTTCCAGCCACAGACGGATCGCTGAGCTCGTTAAAGTCGCCAGCTGAATCGCCAAATGACATCGAAAGTCCTCTATTCTTTCCATCGGTTCTGGCTGTAGCACCGTCCCGGGCCAAAAAATGGTGGGTGGTTGCTGCGACGTCTTCGAGCCAGATCTCTCGGTCGCTCTGGATGGTTCGTAATCATTTGTAGCCTGAGAATTACGTTGCCTTCAACCCGATAAGTCACATTTCTTCGTGCTGGCGTGACCTTTGAAGTGCATCAAGGACTGCACTTATCCGCCATAGCCGAACACCACGCCCAGCGTTTCGCGAATTTTCAGCCAAATACGTTGTTGGTGAAATAAAAATCGAAATATCTTGATGATGTGACGTAGTTATCGAATATTTTTCATGTTACGACGGATTTGCATTGAATTCGTTCGACAGCCTGTAATAGTCATGCAACCATCCCGAGCGGCCAAGAGATCTGGCTCTGTGACGCCGCAGCAACCACCACACACGAATTTTCATTCAAGGTGTGGCCGGTGCTACCGCCAGGAACGATGGAGATAAATCATGGTTTTCATATCGCCCTGCCCCGGCCGGCTTACTCGAAGATGCTGCTCGATAATGCGCAAGCAACTGGGCACCCACTAGCTAAACAACGCGCACGTAAGCACCGCAGGAACTGCAGCCCCCAAACTCTTCAAGGAAACACAATGACTATCACCGAGTTGGCCAAAACAACCACACTTGCTGGCGACAAGAACCGCCAGGAATTCTGGGACGAAGCAGCAAACTTGCTCAACTGGGACACCAAATGGCACACCACTAGCCAGATCGTTGCCGCAGATCCCCAAGCAAAGCGTGGACCACAGATCTCTTGGTACCTGGGCGGTAAGCTCAATGCCGCGGTGAACTGCGCGGACCGCCATGTGGAATCCGGAAATGGTGACAAGGTTGCGCTCTACTTTGAGGGTGAGCCTGGGGACCGCATTGCGGTGACCTACCAGAACTTGCAAGATCGCATCAGCCAAGCGGCCAACGCACTATTGGAACTCGGTATTACCAAGGGCGACCGTGTGGTCATTTACCTACCGGTGCTCATCGAAACAATTGTGATTACCCTGGCTTGCGCCCGTATCGGCGCGATCCATTCCTTGGTCTTCGGAGGTTTCTCCGCGGAGGCACTCAAATTCCGTGTGGAAGACACCAAAGCGAAGCTCCTAGTGACCACCGACGGTCAATTCCGTCGCGGGAGCTCGGTCCCCGTCAAAGCCAATGCCGACATTGCGGTCTCCGGAGAAAATGATATTGAAAAGGTGCTGGTTATCCGCCGCACCGGAGACGACATTCCTTGGACCGAAGGACGCGACCTGTGGTGGCACGAAACGGTAGCGAGCCAGCCCACGCATCACGAAGCCGAAGCCTTCGACTCCGAAACGCCGCTGTTCATCATGTACACCTCGGGAACTACCGGACAGCCTAAGGGGCTGGTTCATACCACCGGCGGTTACCTCACACAGGCTGCTTATAGCCACAATCTTTTGTTCGGCAACCCCGATGAGTCGCAGCGCGCCAAAGACGTGCACTGGTGCACCGCGGATTTGGCCTGGGTTACCGCGCATACGTATGAAATTTATGGGCCACTGGCAAACGGTGTCACCCAGGTGATCTATGAGGGTGTGCCGAACGCGCCGCATCCCGGACGCCACTTTGAAATTATCGAACGCTACGAGGTCACCAGTTACTACACTGCACCTACGCTGGTCCGTTCGCTGATGGGTTGGTTCCCCGATGGAATTGAGGACAAGTACAATTTGTCCTCAATTCGTGTGGGCGGCACCGTGGGCGAAGCGGTCAACCCCGAGGCGTGGCGCTGGCTGCGCGCCCAGGTGGGACGAGATACCGAGAATGGGATCCCGATGGTTGACACCTGGTGGCAGTCCGAGTCTGGCGCTACCGTACTTTCGCCCTTGCCTACCGATGAGCACTTCAAGCCAGGCTGTGCCTCGCGCGCCCTACCGGGCGTATCGGTGGACATCGTTGACGCTGCGGGAAATACCGTGGCTGCCAACGAACAGGGAAATATCGTGATTACCCAAACCGGCCCATCCATGGCCCGCACGGTCTGGGGAAACCCGGAACGTTATTACACCAGCTACTGGGAGCAATATGTTGCCCAGGGATGGTTCCTTGCAGGTGATGGAGCCCGCTTTGATGAGGACGGGGATATCTATATCCTGGGTCGCACCGATGACGTAATCAATATTTCCGGGCACCGGCTGTCAACCATTGAGATTGAGTCGGCGTTGGTGACCCATGCAGGTGTTGTCGAGGCCGGAGTCTGCCCCACCCCGGATGCGAAGACCGGCCACGCGGCCACCGCGTTTGTGGTTCCGCTGGATAAGACATTGATCTCAGCAAACCCTGACGCGCAAACGATTGCTCGCCAGCAAGAGTTCATCACCACCTTACGTGCAACGGTCACCGAGCAGATCGGCCCCATCGCTAAACCGCGCGATATCGTATTGGTTCCCGATGTCCCAAAGACCCGTTCGGGCAAGATCATGCGCCGTTTGCTGACTCAGCTCTTCGAAGGCACCAAGCTCGGGGACACCACCAGCTTGCAAAATGAGCCGTGCATCGCCGAGCTAGATGAAATTTGCCGGGCACGGAGCTAAACAGTTTCAGAGACAAATCTGCCCCGCAGTTCGTTGAACTGCGGGGCAGATTTGTCTCGTTTTACATCGTTACTCTTCGATACGCTCGGGCTTCGCCGGCCCAGTTGAGCCGGAGTCTTCCTTTGCGGATGACGAATCGACGGCCTCCGTCTTGAGCACAAATTCTTTGCTATCTACCAACGGGATTTCCGTGGTCATCAAGCTGAATTGGCTTCCATCGTGGCGTTCAACGCCCTCGGTCACCGATTGCTCCAAGACCTGACGAGCCACCTTGTCGCTAAGCACCAGAGGATCCCTACTCAGATCCTTCCAGATGGCCACGCAGAGCAGTAGCATCACCAGGACAAACGGCAGCGCGGAAACGATTGTAATATTCTTCAGACCGTTCAACGCTTCGGCTGGTTTGTCGCCACCGGCAAGCAGCATCACCGCAGCTACCGCGCCTACGGCAACGCCCCAGAAGATAATGGACTTCTTCGACGGTTCCGCGGCTCCTCGTTCACTGAGCGCACCCATCACGATGGAGGCAGAGTCGGCGCCGGTGACGAAGAAGATCGCAATCAGCAATACCGTCACGATCATGAGCAGCACCGCGATCCAACCAGGTAGAGGTAGCGCGTCAAGCAGGTCAAAGAGGATCAAGTCAAAGTCAAGGTCCGGAACTCCGTCCACCATATTCACCAGGGCAGCACCGGTATCCCCAGCTTGTTCGGCACGTTCCTGCAGGCCGATAGCGCCGCCGCCAAAGATCGAGAACCAGATCAGGGTAACGCTGGAAGGCACCAGCAGCACACCGGTCACGAACTGACGAATGGTGCGACCACGCGAAATACGGGCGATAAACAAGCCAACGAACGGAGCCCATGAAACCCACCAAGCCCAGTAGAACACGGTCCAGGAGGACAGCCAAGCAGACATTGCTTCGCCTCCGGAACCGGCGGTACGCGATGCCATCTGCGGAAGGTCGCCAATGAAGGCACCCACGGCATTTGGAATGACGTTAAGAATGAACAGCGTTGGTCCGCCGATGAAGACGATCAATGCAATGACCAGAGCCAAGATCATGTTGATATTTGAAAGCCACTGAATTCCGCGTTCGATGCCGGATACGGCCGAGGCGACGAACAATGCAGTCAAAATGGCGATGATTACAACCAAAATACCGGAGCCAACCTGGGCCATCACACCGCTGGCCTGTATTCCGCCACCGATCTGAAGCGCACCAAGACCCAAAGAACACGCGGAGCCGAACAACGTGGCCAAAATGGCCAAGATGTTGATGGTGCGGCCACCCCAACTATGCGTGACCCGGTCACCGAAAATTGAGGAGAACATCGCGGAGAACAGCTGTGGACGTCCGAGCCGGAAGCTACCGTAGGCCATACCCAGACCAACAATTGCGTACATGGCCCATGGGAACAAGGTCCAGTGGAAGAGCGTAGTGCCCATCGCGGTGCTCAACGCAGCAGGAGTTTGCCCGTCCACGGTTCCTGGTGGAGGTGACATGTAGAAGTACAGTGGCTCACCGACACCGTAGAACACCAACCCGATACCCATACCGGTAGCAAACATCATGGAGATCCAAGAGATGGTGCTGAATTGTGGCTTCTCACCGTCTTTCCCGAGTGGAATGCGCCCAAAATTCTTTGCGGCAACCACGAGGACAAATACGGTAAATACCGAAGCTGCGATGACAAATAGCCAGCCGGTATTCGTAATTACCCAGTCCAGTGCGGCATCAGATGCGACGCCTAGCCCTTTGGGGGTAACAAATCCCCACACGATAAAGGCCAAGGCCAAGCATCCGGCAATGCCGAACACCCAGTAATCCATACCAGTCTTGTCAATTTTCTTAGGTCGTCGCTGACGAGCCGTATGCAGCTCGCCGACTAAATCTTCGAATGATTGTTCATTCTGCGTCATTTGTTCTTCCTTCACCGGCGGAATTCATTTCGCCTAAACGTCATGAGTTCCGGCGGCAACCATCCCGGCGAAGGGTCGGTTGCCAGATCATGGACTCGGTTGAGCATTGCTTCGAGGGCATCATGCACTGGCTTCATTCAACAGCGGAAGACGCTGAAATAATAGTCCTCGACTGTCAGCATCTGCGGAGGTTGACTAAATCAACCCAGCAGAAAGGGTAAACATTTTTACTCTTTGACGTCCTCAAAGGCCTTATCCATCATGGTCCCACCGCGAATAAGGGTCAAACGTGGCAAGATTTGACCTACTGCTTTAGGTGCCTCCGAGGGGCTTACGTCCCTTGTGAAACACGCTTAACGGATGGCGCATGTGAATTTCCTCGCCAAATAAAATTTTCTGCCTTAGTCAGCAAAACAGGCCAGATCAGAAGTCCTTTTCCCCGGTCAAAAATTTAAGCAGAAAAAGATCCGCAAAATAGCGCGCTTTATCTTGACTCATTCAAAATAAATAGGGCAAGCTAGTGTCATGACAACATCCGGGGGAATTGAGAAGGTGCTGCGCGACGCGTCGATGCGGGTTACCCGCCCGCGCGTTGCGGTGCTTGCCGCGGTCACGGCTCACCCTCATGCGGATACCGAGACCATTATTGAGGCGGTCAGGCAGGAATACCCGACGGTTTCACATCAGGCGGTATATGACTCGCTAAAGCTCCTGAGCAGCCTTGGACTGCTGCGCCAGATTCAGCCCCACGGTCATATCGCACGCTACGAGGCACGGGTAGGCGACAACCACCATCATGTGGTCTGCCGCAGCTGCGGATGGTTGGCGGACGTCGATTGCGCCGTCGGCGCTTCCCCGTGCCTGCATGCTTCCGATGATCACGGCTTCACCATTGACGAGGCAGAAGTCATCTACTGGGGACTCTGTCCAGCCTGCCAAGCAGCCAAAACAGCCTAGCCAACTAGAGGTTCTGTTTACAAAGAAGTACCGCAAGGAACTAATCTTCATCTTCGCAGGCCACTGCCCTGCGGACATGGAATATCACGCCCAATTCAGCATCAGAAGGAAAACTACATGTCAGAAACGACTGCAGGTCAGTGCCCAGTAGTAGGCGCCGGACGCGTTCACCCTACCCGGGGTAATGCGAACACCGAATGGTGGCCAAATAAGCTCAACCTGAAGGTTCTATCCAAGAACCAGGAAGCCACCAACCCACTGGATGCCGACTTCGACTACCCAGCGGCATTCGAAGCACTGGACTTCGCAGCAGTAAAGGCCGATATCGCCGAGCTGATGACCAAGTCCTACGACTGGTGGCCAGCAGACTTCGGCCACTACGGTCCATTCTTCATCCGCATGGCCTGGCACGCAGCGGGCACCTACCGTTCACACGATGGCCGCGGTGGCGCAGGCGCCGGCCAACAGCGTTTTGCACCGCTGAATTCGTGGCCAGATAACGTTAACCTGGATAAGGCGCGTCGACTGCTCTGGCCAGTAAAGAAGAAGTACGGCCAGTCACTGTCCTGGGCCGACCTGATCATCTTGGCCGGCAACGTTTCTCTGGAAGACATGGGATTCGAAACCTTCGGTTACGCGGGCGGCCGTAAGGACGTCTGGGAAGCAGACGATGACGTGTACTGGGGCCCGGAAAAGGTCTGGCTGGAAAGCGAACGCTACACCGGCGCACGCAACCTTGAAGCTCCACTGGCAGCCGTTCAGATGGGACTGATTTACGTCAACCCTGAGGGTCCAGATGGCGTTGCAGATCCTTTGGCTTCAGCCGTCGATATCCGCGAAACCTTCCGCCGTATGGGCATGGACGACGAAGAAACCGTCGCGCTGATCGCCGGCGGACACACCTTTGGCAAGACTCACGGTGCTAGCGCCGAGACCCACAAGGGTGAAGACCCGGAGTCGGCTCCGTTGGAGATGCAGGGACTGGGTTGGAAGTCAGGCCACGGGACCGGCCACGGCGATGACACCATCGGCTCAGGTCTCGAAGTGACCTGGACGTACCACCCAACCCGTTGGGACAACGAGTTCTTCCACATCCTCTTCGCTTACGAGTGGGAACTGTTCCACTCGGCAGCCGGCGCACAGCAGTGGCGTCCCAAGGACGGCGCCGGAGCCGACATGGTGCCAATGGCTCATAACCCAGCCGTGCGTCGCGAACCACGCATGCTGACCAGTGACTTGGCTCTGCGTTTTGATCCGGTTTACGGTCCAATCTCGGAAGACTTCAAGAACAATCCAGACAAGTTCGCCGACGCTTTCGGCCGTGCCTGGTTCAAGCTGACCCACCGCGACATGGGCCCGAAGTCCCGTTACTTCGGACCAGAAGTCCCGGCCGAAGATCTGGCTTGGCAGGATCCATTGCCGGCTGCCCCTGCAGTAACCTTGGGTGCTACCGAGGTTACTGCACTCAAGGCCCTCATCGCGCAGTCGGGCCTATCGGTACAGCAGTTGGTTTCCACCGCATGGAAGGCAGCTGCAAGCTTCCGTTCCTCTGATAAGCGCGGTGGCGTCAACGGCGGCCGTATCCGCCTGGAACCACAGGTCTCCTGGACGGTTAACCAGCCAGAACAGCTCAAGGCAGTAATCACAGTCCTCGAGCAGATCGTGGAAGAGTTCAACGCGACTTCTGCCATCAAGACTTCTTTCGCAGACGTTGTAGTTTTGGCTGGCAACGTCGGTGTTGAGCAGGCAGCCTTGGCTTCCGGCCAGCAGATTGAGGTTCCATTCACTGCCGGTCGCGTTGACGCTACACAGGAACAGACCGACGTGGAGCAGTTCGCTTGGCTGGAGCCGGTATCCGACGGCTTCCGCAACTACGATTCCGGGTTCTTGAATCTGCCTCCGGAATATCTGCTCATTGACCGCGCTAACCTGTTGGGCCTCAACGCCCCGGAGATGACCGTATTGCTCGGTGGCCTGCGAGTACTGGGCAACAACTGGGATGGCTCAAACCACGGCGTCTTCACCGACACCCCGGGTGCATTGACCAACGACTTCTTCGCGAACCTGTTGGAACTGGGCCTTGAGTGGACCCCCGACGCCGAAGAGAAGACCTATGCAACCACCGACGGCCGCTGGGTTGGCAGCCGCGTGGATCTGGTCTTCGGCTCTAACTCCGAGCTTCGTGCACTGGCCGAGGTCTACGCCGCGGATGATGCGAAGGAGAAGTTTGCTACCGACTTCGCCGCAGCCTGGGCCAAGCTCATGGACGCTGACCGTTTTGACCTGCGTAAGTAAGTAGTTTCCTTGCTCATAGCTGTGGCTGTCACCCCGTTGGGGTGACAGCCACAGCTATGTGTTTTTCCAACTTAAAACAGCACTGGATCTGGCTGCGTCCGTCGTTGCGGGTCTTCAAGTTCAAGTAGCTGCAGCTTGGTGGGTAATCCGCCAAGGTATCCGCCGAGCGAACCATCGGTGCGCAGGACTCTGTGGCATGGCAAGACAATCGGTAGTGGATTGGTCGCGCAGGCGGACCCCACCGCACGCACCGCTTTTGGTTTACCAATCTTCTCTGCCACCTGCGCGTAGCTGCGGGTCTGCCCGTAGCCGATTTGTCCCAGTTCTACTTGCACGGTTCGGCGAAACTCTGTGGATAGTCGCAGGTCCAGCGGGAGCTGGAATTTGTGACGTGTGCCAGCAAAATATTCATCAAGCTGGCGTGCTGCCCCATCGAGTTTTGCAGGTGCTTGAAGGATTCGCGGGCTCACCTTAGTGGCTAGGCTTTCAAGGATATGGTCATAACCTTCGATTTCAAAAGCAACTCTGACCAGTCCGGACTCGGTGCTCGCCAGCAGAAGTTTTCCAATCGGGGTATCTAGCACACGATAGGAAATATCGGTCAGCTGTGACTTTTCTGCTTCGTCCTCCAGACGCGAATGCAGTTGGGCCAGCATCGTAGTCTCCTCGGCGTTGGGGCCGGAATTTACCTTGTTAATATTCATCGTTTAGCTCCCGGGGCTTGTGCCTCATCCAGCTTGCTTCGTAAGTTTTTGATTCCGTCGACCGCCGCTCTCCGGGCTGCTTCCGGCGTACCCGACAGCACCTCGGCAATCTGCGCATAACTTAATCCGCCCAGATACCTGTAGGCGATGACTAGCCGTTGTTTTTCTGGCAGCGTTTTAACCACTTGCCAGAGTTCCAGATTTTCTAAGTTCTGCGCCGGACTCCCGGAGTGGACGCGGTCGCCAATGTCGATCTCAGCTTGCACAATTTCGGGCCGGTGCTTACGCAGTTCGTCGATTGCTTTGCGGTGGGCAATGCGCACCAGCCAGGCCTGCACGTTGGCTTCCTGATCCAAATGCGGATAGGCCTTCAGCGCCGAGAGGAACGTTTCGGACCAGGCATCTTGAGCGCGGTGCTCATCGAGTAGCGCGCGGCACACTCGCAGGACGCTGAGTCCATGGGTCTGTACGACCCGTTCGAATGGTTGCTTCATGTGGCTCCTCGCTGGCGGCTGTCACTAGGTAGACGTACCGTGTGGCCATTATGTGAGGTCCGTGAGCTAACTTTTTCCGAAACTTTCACGGCGCCGCATTCTAGTGACTGGTGACGAGGCCCAGTTCTTCGCGCAGTTCATGCATCCGGTCAAGATCAATTTCCAGTAACTCCCCGTTAGCCACTCCCTCATGGATGCGTACCCCGGCGAGCGCGTCACGCACAATCCGCATGGCAGCTCCGTGGCTAATGACCAAGATATTTCGTCCAGGGTTCTCCTGCACCAAAGCAGACAAGGCACCAAGCATACGGTGCAATACGGTTTCTCTGGCTTCGGTCTCAGCGGCAAGGGTCGCTGCTTCGGCCTCGCTGACTTCAGCCATGATCCGCCCTTCAAGGGGGCCGAAACCTCGCTCAATCACGTCAGCGACCGGCGCTGCATGTTCAACATCAAGTTCAGCTGCGATCAGCAAGGCTGTTTCTTGAGCCCGCGACAGCGGAGAAGCGACAACCAGATCCCAATTCTGGCCGCTCAGGTCCCTGCCAAGCGCCCGCGCTTGCGCGCGACCGGTGCCGTTCAATTCGATATCGGTGCGTCCTTGCATGCGTCCGGCAAGGTTCCAGTCTGTTTGCCCATGCCTGATCAAAGCCAACGCTGTATCCATAGCTCGAGCATAAGCTAACTTCTGAGCCATGCCCGAATCAGATTCCTCCTTCAAGAATCGAAACGTTAGGACTCATAGTTGGGTCATTCAAGGACATATTGACAGACTGTTACTAACCATCCCGAGCGGCCGAGAGATCTGGTTTGATGACGCCGCAGCAACCTGCCACAGCCGGTGGACCAGGTGCTACCGCCAGAACCGATGGAGCTGCTTTCCACTGAATTCCAGGGGTTAAGCGACATTGATCCGGGATTCCTGCCGAAGCATCAATCGACAAGGAGTCGTACGCCACCATGGCTGACCACAAGTTTGGATTTCGCACCCGCGCACTACACGCCGGAGGCACCCCCGACGCGGAGCACGGCGCACGCGCCGTGCCGATCTACCAGAGCACTTCATTTGTTTTCAAAGACACCGATGACGCGGCTAATCTTTTCGCACTGCAAAAGTACGGGAATATTTACTCGCGCATTGGTAACCCCACGGTGGCAGCTTTTGAGGAACGCATGGCGTCACTCGAAGGCGGCATCGGTGCGGTAGCTACCGCCTCAGGCATGGCAGCTGAGTTTGTCACCTTCGCGGCACTTGCTCAGGCCGGGGACCACATTGTTGCTTCTTCCAAACTCTATGGCGGCACCATCACCCAGCTGGACGTGTCCTTACGCCGTTTCGGGATCGAGACTACGTTCATCGATTCCAATGACGCTGCAGATTTTGAGGCAGCAATCCAAGAGAACACCAAAGCCGTTTACACCGAGATCGTGGCAAACCCTTCGGGCGATATCGCTGACCTCAAGGGTCTGGCAGAGGTCGCGCACCGCCATAACATTCCGCTGGTGGTTGACTCGACGCTGACCCCGCCATACCTGTTGCGCCCCATTGAACATGGCGCGGACATCGTGATCCACTCGGCCACCAAGTTCATCGGAGGGCACGGCACCACCTTGGGCGGTGTAGTCATCGAGGCTGGCACATTCAATTGGGGCAACGGCAAGTTCCCTACCATGACCGAACCTGTACCAAGCTACGGCAACGTCTCCTGGTGGGATAACTTCGGCGAATACGGATTCCTGACCAAATTGCGCAGCGAGCAGCTACGGGACTTCGGCCCTTCCCTGCCTGCGCAGTCTGCATTCCAGCTGTTGCAGGGTCTGGAAACCCTGCCACAGCGCATGGATAACCACTTGACCAACGCGAAGCAGGTCGCCGCGTGGCTCGAAGCCGACGACCGTGTCACCTACGTCAATTACGCGGGGCTCGAATCCCACCCACAATATGCCCGCGCCGCCGAGCTGCTGCCTATGGGCGTAGGTTCGGTCTTCAGCTTCGGAGTCAAGGGTGGACGCGAGGCCGGCACCAAGTTCATCGAAGCTTTGCAGCTGGCAAGCCATTTGGCCAATATCGGTGATGCTCGCACCTTGGTTCTACACCCTGGCTCCACCACCCACCAGCAGCTGAACGCCGAACAGATGGTCGCCGCAGGAGTTCCGGAAGATCTAATTCGCCTCTCTGTGGGATTAGAAGATGTTGAAGATATCCTTTGGGATCTAGATCAGGCACTGACTGCTTCGCAGAAAAACGCAGCCAAGCTGGATGAGGCTCCTACCTATGACGGCGCTGCCTGCGCCGTGCCAGCAGCTTCGAAGGGAGCAAACTAATGAGCACTCAGCAACGTACTTGGCAGGGCCCTGGCGCCGCAGAACGCCTGAATATTCTGCATGAAACAAAGTCCATTGCTATCGTTGGCGCCTCAAATAAGCCATCACGTGCCAGCTACTTTGTCGCCACATATCTCTTGTCCTCCTCCAAGTACAAGGTGTATTTCATCAACCCCGTGCTGGACGAGATTCTCGGGCAGCCGGTCTACAAGTCATTAGCCGATCTGCCGGAGACCCCTGACCTGGTCGAGGTATTCCGTAAACACGATGACCTTCCCACCGTGCTGGATGAAGCACTGGCCGTGGGCGCGAAAACCCTGTGGTTGCAGCTTGGTTCGTGGCATGAGGAGGTTGCCGCACGCGCCGAGGCTGCCGGGATGAATGTAGTCATGGACCGCTGCGTCAAAATTGAGCATGCCCGCTTCCATGGTGGATTGCGTCTTGCCGGGTTCAATACCGGTGTGATCTCTTCTAAGCGCCAGCTGCTGGCCTAGAGTTCTACATATTTTCATTCTCGCTGGAGCCTGTGGTGATATCACCACAGGCTCCAGTTATTTGATCTGGCGTCCTCACCGTTCCAATCCCCACCCGGAAGCATCACATGAAGCTGGGGCGTGAAATCACATATTTACATAACGATTCAGCGGATTTTTGTTGCCTGCCGGGTGGTCGAATTGATTTCAGCCGGTGAAGGCGAAAAGGTGAATACATGCCTTCCCGTTCCCGCGTCAACGCGGTTATTTCCGTACTTTGCTGTGTCCTTTTCCTCACCAGCTGCGGTTCTCCAATAACCCAACAGGCTTCCCGGGCAGGCCACGCGGTTGCAGGACTTTTTGCCGGTACGGCTTCCGCCCGAAGCGAAGGCTCCATGCACGTTGAACGGGCCGCGGACTACAGTGCAGTTCCTGCAGTGCAGGCTCCGGTCACCGCGATGGTACTCAAACCACAGCCTCGCGTAGATTGCGAAAAAGCCAAATGCGCAGCCTTGACCTTTGATGATGGTCCAGGGAAGTACACCGCATCTTTACTGGACATGCTGGCCAAGGAAAATGTCCCCGCAACCTTCTACATGCTCGGTCAGAACGTTCCCAACTTTCCCGGCGCCGTAAATCGCATGGCGTACGAGGGGCACCAGTTAGGCAATCATACTTTTGACCACAAAAGCTTGACCGGCCTGTCCGCAGAAGAAATCAAGAATGAACTTTCCGCGACCGAATCGGCCATCCGCAAGGCAACCGGATTGACGCCGGATACTTTACGTCCGCCGTATGGCGCTCACAATTCCGCCGTTGACCAACTGGTGAACACACCGTTGGTGCTCTGGGATGTCGACACATTGGATTGGCAACACCATGATCCGAAGAAAACCGTAGATCTCGCGATGGCGCAGGTACATCCTGGATCAATCATTTTAATGCATGACATCCATGACAGCTCGGTCAAAGCGGTACCGGAACTGGTCAAGCGACTCAAGCATGAAAAGTTCACCTTGGTGACTGTCAATGAACTATTTGAGGGAACTAATTTCGGCGGTAAAACCGCCTACACTCGGCGCTAGCGCCAGGGCCTTCAGCGTCATCATATGCAGAAAAACCCACTCAAAAACAGATAAAACCCAAAGTTCTTCACAAATTCGCTTGACGATCCCACACATTCGGACATAAAGTCATGGAAACACAGATTCATGTGTTGCATGTCATGACTTTATGGAGGCGTAGATGTTTGCCGAGGAAAGACACCGGCTAATCACCGATCAGCTTGCCGCCGAGGGGAAAGTAACCGTCGCGAAACTGGCTGAACGCTTTGAGATTACCGCGGAGACCGTTCGCCGCGATCTAGCCCAGCTGGAGTCTGAAAATCTCTTGCGTCGTGTACACGGTGGCGCTGTCTCCATCAGTGATGCAAGCACCCGCGAAGAAAGCTATATGGCACGCACCGCCATCCACGCTGAGGCCAAGGCACGAATCGCACAACGCGCACTCAGCCTGCTGCCGGTCTCCGACGCTTCGGTCATCTTAGATGCCGGAACCACCACAGAATTCCTCGCCGAACGCATGGTCAAAACCAATGCAGGATCCGGACTCGTGGTGATCACCCACGCATTACCCATCGCCACGGCACTGGTGCAAAGCCCAGAGATTGCTTTGGAACTGATTGGTGGACGAGTTCGCGGAATTACCGGTGCCACCAGTGGTGCACGCACTGCGCAGGAATACTCCAACTACCGCGCTGACATTGCTTTTATCGGAACCAATGCCCTGCATGCCGATTTTGCCTTGAGCACGCCTGATCCGTTGGAAGCAGCTGTTAAAACCGCCTTGATCGCAAGCGCACGTCGTGTTGTGCTCCTCGCCGATAGCTCAAAATTTGACCAAGAAACCCTGGTTCGCTTTGCGCGTCTGGACGCCATAGACACTCTGGTGACCGACAGCGCACCACAAGGTGATCTCGCTGCGGCCTTGGAACTCGCCGAAGTCGAGGTAGTTGTCGCATGATCATCACACTGACCTGCAACCCGGCCTTGGATAAGACCATTGAATTACAAGAGCCGCTAGCGCACGGAGCTGTCCAGCGCGCAGCGACCAGTCATACCCAGGCTGCTGGCAAAGGAGTAAACGTGAGCCGGGCGCTTTGGGTGGCTGGAGCGAAGACTCACGCGCTACTGCCCGGCGGGGCAAATGATCCACTCATCGCCGCACTGCGCGGTGACGGACTGAGTTTCACTGCACTGCCCATCGACGAATCACTGCGCACCAACATCACCTTGACCGACCCCGATGGCACCACCACCAAAATCAACGAGCTAGGCCCGACGTTGAGCGCCGAGGCGGTGTCCGCATTGAGTGCGTTGGTACTTGAAGCAAGCACCGAGGCTAGTTGGCTGGTGATGGCCGGTTCGCTGCCCCCGGGAGTACCTGCAGACTTCTACGCGCAGCTCACCGCCGCGCTGCGCGATTCGCTGGGCGCCAAATGTCCGAAGATCGCGGTGGATACCTCCGGAGAACCGCTGCGTCAGCTATACGCTCACACCGCAAAGCACATCCCGGACCTCATCAAGCCAAACGCTGAGGAACTGGCAGATCTAGCCGGTGCCGATCTCAGCGAAAAACAGCTCGAAACTTCCGCGCAGCTGACCGCGCAGACCTGCCAAACGCTGCTTGAGCGCGGGACTGGCGCCGTACTGGCAACGCTTGGAGCCCACGGTGCGGTGCTGGCCACAAAGCAAGGGGCATGGCATGGCTGGCATGAACCCATCGCCGCCCGAAGCACCGTAGGAGCCGGAGATTCTTCGCTGGCAGGATTCCTGTTGGCGGCCATTTCTCAGGGCTCACCGGAGCAATGTCTTAGCTCAGCCATCAGCTACGGGGCAGCGGCAACTTCGCTGCCCGGTTCGACCATCCCCTCACCATCTGACCTCACCGCGGACGCCGTTACCGTCGTCTCACTCAACCCAAGGCAAGGATCATAGCAATGAGCGACCTGATCACCACCCAGCTCGTCACCCTCGACGCACACTTGGGCACCTCCACCACCGAGGTGATCAATCACCTGGCGAACCTGGTGGCTAAGGCCTCCCGCGCTACTGATGCATCGGCTCTGGCCGAACACGCATTGGCCCGTGAAGCAAAAACCGCCACGGGCGTGCCCGGCGGCATCGCAATTCCACACTGCCGCTCAGCCGCCGTCACCACCCCGACCCTGGCCATGGCACGATTGGCTACGCCGGTAGATTTCGGGGCCAAAGACGGTCCAGCAGATCTGATCTTCTTTATCGCTGCCCCAGAGGGCGCCGATAAAGAGCATTTGAAGCTACTGTCCAAATTGGCTCGCGCGCTGGTGAAGAAGACCTTCACCGCAGCACTTCGCGAGGCAGCCAGCGCCAGCGAAATCGTCGAGCTAGTCTCCGCGGTGATCTCCGAGAATCCCACGGTTCCGGCTGCTGCCCCGGCAGCGGCGCCGGCACCAACTACCGACGCATCACGCGCAAGGGTCTCCAAGATCGTGGCGGTCACCGCCTGTCCCACCGGCATTGCCCACACCTACATGGCAGCCGACTCGTTGGCACAAACCGCCGAAGAGCTAGGCATTGATTTTGCCGTGGAAACTCAAGGTTCTTCCGGTTCCACCGCCTTAGATCCTGCAATTATTGAAGCTGCCGACGCGGTGATCTTCGCCGTTGACGTGGACGTACGTGACCGGGCACGCTTTGCCGGCAAGCCATTGATTCAGGTTCCGGTTAAACGCGGTATCGACGAGCCTGAGAAACTTCTCAAGGATGCCATCGCGGCAGTCAGCGATCCGCAAGCACGCCGGGTGCCTTCCGCTACGGCCTCGGCCGAATCCGAGCAGACCGGTGACAAGCAAGGCTTCGGCGCACAGCTCAAGCGCGCGCTGCTGACCGGTGTTTCCTACATGATTCCGTTCGTGGCCGGTGGCGGCCTGCTGATCGCCTTGGGCTTCCTGCTCGGCGGTTACGCGATCACCGACGTGGCAGACAAGTATTTAACCGATAACACGCTGTTCAACCTGCCTGATGCAGGACTCATGGCCTACCTTGGAGCGGTCGCATATAAGATCGGCGGCCTGTCCATGGGCTTCCTGGTTCCCGCTCTGGCCGGTTACATCGCTTATGCCTACGCTGACCGCCCAGGTATTGCCCCGGGATTCACCGCAGGTGCGGTGGCGGGCTTCATGGGTGCCGGGTTCCTAGGCGGTATCGTCGGTGGTTTGATTGCCGGCCTGGCCGCTCGCTGGGTCAGCTCCTGGAAGGTTCCACGCTGGTTGCGTGGTCTGATGCCGGTAGTGATCGTACCGTTGCTCGCGTCCATCATCGCCTCGGGCCTGATGATCCTGTTCTTGGGCGGACCAATTGCGAAGCTTACCGAAGCCCTCAATTCATGGCTTTCGGGCATGTCGGGTACCGCAGCTGCGATTCTTGGTTTGATCCTTGGACTGATGATGGCCGTCGACTTGGGCGGTCCGGTTAATAAGGTCGCCTACGCCTTCGCGGTGGCAGGACTGGGCGCCGGCTCACTGACGGAAAACCCTGCCCCTCTGATGATCATGGCAGCCGTGATGGCCGCGGGCATGGTGCCGCCACTGGCCATGGCTTTGGCGACGACGGTTTCACCGAAGCTGTTCACCGGAGCCGAACGCGAAAACGGCAAGGCTGCTTGGCTGCTCGGTGCCGCGTTCATCTCCGAAGGTGCTATCCCCTTCGCCGCGGCGGACCCGTTGCGTGTCATCCCGGCCTCGATGGTGGGCGCCGGAGTAACCGGCTCGTTGATTATGACCTTTGATGTGGTCAGTCAGGCACCGCACGGCGGAGCTTTTGTCTTCTTTGCAATGAACAACACCTGGCCGTTGTTCCTGCTAGCCACCGTCATTGGCACGCTCATCTCTGCTGCACTGGTGATTATTCTGAAGAAGTATGTTCGTAAGACCGCAGCGCCACACGTTGAAAGCGCCAAGGTTGCAGCATGAGCGCGCACAGAGTAGAAAAGTTTTCCGGGGTAGGCGTCAGTGCAGGCCGAGTCATCGGTACCGTGCGGCGTATGCCCGATGCCATCCAAGCCCCTGCCGACGGTGCGCCGCTTCCTGCCGGTGCCACTATCGACAGTGAAACGGCCCGTTTGGCCGAAGCCACTCAAGCGGTTGCCGCGCAGCTCAAGGCACGGGCAGCATTGGCCACCGGGGACGCGCAAGCGGTGCTCAAGGCCACCGCACTCATGGCTAGCGACAGAAGCCTGCTGAAGTCGGCGACGAAGCTGGTGTCCTCGGGCACCTGTGCGGAGTCGGCTCTCTGGGAGGCCGCCGATGCGGTAGCTACCCAGCTGTCCGCACTCGGTGGCTATATGGCCGAACGCGCCGGAGACGTTCTCGATGTTCGCGCCCGTATCGTGGCCGAACTGCGTGGGGTTCCTGCCCCGGGTATCCCCGATTCGGAAACCCCCTTTGTCCTCGTAGCCGTTGACCTGGCTCCGGCAGATACCGCTACCCTGGATCCGGCGAAGGTCTTGGCCTTGGTAACCAGCGATGGCGGGCCGCAGTCCCACACCGCGATTATTGCCCGTTCCCTGGGGTTGCCAGCTATCGTGGCGGCCAGCGGTACTACCGCCCTGGTTGATGGCGACGTAGTCTATGTAGACGGAATCGACGGCCTCGTGGTGCGCAACCCCACCGAGGTTGAGTCAGCGACCGCACGCACCTACGCAAATCGTGAGCAGCTTCCGGAATTTGATGGCCGTGGAGTACTGGCTGATGGCCACCGCGTCCCCCTGCTAGCCAACGTAGGCAGCGGCTCTGACGCGCAGGCTGCAGCCAAGGCAGGCGCCGAAGGGGTAGGCCTATTGCGTACCGAGTTCTGTTTCTTAGGACGCGAGAAGGAACCATCCCACGAGGAACAAGTAGCCGCCTACGGTGCGGTATTTGAGGCCTTCGCGCAGAAAAAAGTTGTGGTCCGCACGCTGGATGCCGGAGCCGACAAACCGCTTCCGTTCCTCACCGATTCGACGGAACCGAATCCGGCGCTCGGAGTTCGCGGCTACCGCACGGACACCACTAGCCCCGGGGTCCTCGCCCGTCAGCTCACGGCGATCTCCGAAGCCGCCTCCAACCACCAGGCTGAGGTCTGGACCATGGCACCAATGATCTCTACGCCTGCCGAGGCCCAAGATTTTGCGGCACTGGTCAGTACGGCCAACCTCGAAACCGCGGGAGTGATGATTGAGGTCCCCTCGGCCGCGCTGATGGCCGAGCGGATCTTGGAACGCTGCGATTTTGTGTCTATCGGAACCAACGATCTGACGCAATACACGATGGCCGCGGATAGGCAGCTGGGGTCATTGGCTGAACTGAATGACCCGTGGCAGCCGGCCGTGTTGCACATGATCGCGGCCACCAGTGCCGGGGCACAGGGCGCCGATGCTAAACCGGTAGGAGTATGCGGTGAAGCCGCGGCAGATCCTGCGCTCGCGGTAGTACTAGTGGGACTAGGCGTTAATACCTTGTCCATGAATAAGCGCGCGCTTTCCCCGGTCGCCGCGGTGCTGCGCACCGTGGACTTGGCTACCGCTCAAAAATTGGCGCAGTTTGCCTTGCGGGCCGCGTCAGCTGAGGAAGCCCGAAGCTTGGTACGTGCACAACTGCCCGAATTGGATCGCTTCGGACTCTAACAACTCCAAGGTCACCTGCCTTAGGATTTTGAATTACCACCTATGTAAAAAGGAGCCGTCATGGCAGAACGTACAGCAATCATTGGGAGTCGAGTTGGCCTTCACGCCCGCCCGGCTGCAGTCTTCGCCGAAGCCGCCGGCGAGCTTCCGGTCGAGGTCACCATCGCGTTGGAAACAGAACCTGCCGAAGACGCATTAGATGCCTCAAGCATTCTGTCGCTCATGGGCTTGGGCGCCGAATACGGCACCAAGGTTGTGCTGCGCGCTGAGGGTGAAGGGGCCGACGAAGCCCTGGATCAGCTGGTGAAAATCCTGGAGATTGACCACGACTCGGAGTAAACCACCTTGTTCAGGCAGAGCCCGCGTTTGACCTTTAACGGTGAAGCGCGGGTTTTGGTTTTAATTCCGAATTACTGATTGACAAAATTCAATCAGTAGATGGATGATTGATCCTACGCGCAAGTTGTAGGAGCTTCTCATGGGTAGGTTGCAGGACTCAATGCTGCGCCTCGTTAAGCCATTCACCCACAGGGACTATGCACTACTCGCGAGCGCACTAATTATTTCCACCTTTGCCGCCGGCATGTGGGCGGTGGCAATGGTATATCAGGTACGCCGTTTAGGTGGCGGGCCCCTAGAGCTGTCCATGGTGGCCACCTCAAACGCTGTGGGGCTACTTGCCTTGGTGCTGCTCGGCGGCATTTTGGCCGACAGATATTCCTGCCGAAAAATTGTCGTCTTGGTACAGCTACTGTTGGTGCTCATCATGAGCGTGACGGCCCTACTGGCACTGACTGGTGCTATCACCCTATGGCATCTCATGCTCACCAGCTTCCTCGCCGGTGCCGGATCTGCATTCTTCTTCCCGGCATATTCCGCACTACTGCCGCGCATCTTGCCCCCGAAGGATCTGCTGGCCGCCAACGGACTTGAGGGTACGGTCCGACCGGTAGTGCACACGGCCCTGGGACCGATGGTTGCGGGTTTTCTTGTTGCCGCGATTTCGCCGGCGCACGCAATTGCCGGAATCGCCCTGTGCCATTTGATCGCCATCTTTGTGCTGCGGCGCATAGCGCACCGCAAAGAATACGACGCTCCGGCCCCTGCTGACTCTACTGCTGTAGCGCCCAGCGTGCTGCGCCAGTTACGCGAAGGCGTGGGCTATACGATGCGTACCAGCTGGCTGCGCTGGACGTTGATCTTTTCGGTGATTTCCGTATTCACCTTTATCGGACCTTTTGAGGTGCTGCTGCCATTTATCGTCAGTGATCATCTGGGCGGGGATGCAAAACTCTTTGGCTACACGCTGGCCTTCTTCGGGGCCGGTTCGGCGATCGGTTCACTGCTGATCGCCTCGGCGAAGTTCCCACGTCGATATTTGACCCTGATGACCGCTTGCTGGTGTTTAGGCACGTTGCCCCTGGCCGCGGTGGGTTACGTGGACGCCGCGTGGATGCTGTTCGCGATTCTCTTACTTTTCGGGATTACCGATTCGGCCGGAATGGTCATCTGGGGAACCCTGTTGCAGCGCCGGGTGCCGAAACATTTATTAGGGCGTATTTCCAGCCTGGATTTCTTTGTCTCCTTGGCATTAATGCCCTTGTCCATGGCTGTGGCCGGCCCGCTAAGCCAGTTATTGAGCCTGCAAAGTATTTTTGTGATCGCAGGGACCGCCTCGCCAATCTTCGGGCTGCTCGCTTGGTGGGCTGGACGTTTTGCTCGTGATGAAATTGAGCATCCGTTGCACTCAACATCGGAAACGCCAGCAAGCTTATAGCTGGCGTCTTGACCTTGACCGCGCTCGCTATGCACTGGCTACGAAGTCACTGAGCGATGGCGTGGCAGTTTTGCGCTGCCGCCGGATGAGCGAGAAGCTGAACAGATGAGCATGTCTTCCCGCGTCACCCCTCGGCTAAGCGCACTGCTTCTTGGCATCCTCTTGCTGGCAGGTTGCTCCGCCCAGCCACCCGAACCACAGCCTGACCCTGTTGCGGCGCCACCGGCAGTGGACTGCGCAACCGCCAAATGCGTCGCACTAACCTTCGATGATGGCCCGGGAGAGTACACCAATCGCCTGCTCGATGAATTGTCCGGGCAGCACGCGCCGGCCACATTCTTTGTTCTGGGAAAGAACGTTAAGAAATACCCCAAGACGCTCCAGCGCATGGTTGACGAGGGACATCAGATAGGCAGCCACACCTTTGACCATAAAGACATCACTAAGTTAACCGCCGAGGGCATTGAACACGAAGTGCAGTGGACCGATGAGGCGATCGAGCAAGCCTCCGGCGTGAAACCGCAGATTCTCCGTCCGCCTTATGGTGCCCACGGCGCCGTTTATGACCGGCTCATCCCCTACCCGCTGGTGCTGTGGGACGTTGACACGCTGGATTGGAAGCACCACGACCCACAAAAGACCGTCAAAATTGCCCTCGAAGAGGCCAAACCCGGCTCGATCATTTTGATGCATGACATCCACGAGAGCTCGGTCAAAGCGGTGCCCCAGTTAGTCAGCAAACTTCACGACGCCGGATACACCTTGGTCACGGTGGACCAGCTATTTGCCGGAACTGACTTGAAGGCATCTAAGGCCTACGACCATCGAAGTAAGACGAATCCCTAGGGGGCTTGTTCGGCATAGAACCTGAACTGATCAAGCATGTCCTCTTCTGCTTCACGGACCGACTCGGCAAGCTCTTCGCACTCTTGCACGCTTAAATCGGGGTTAATCACCGCGACTTGAAGCACCACTTCGGTGTATCCGGCATCGTCTTTCAGATCAAAACGATAGGACAAGCCATCCGGGTTCTCAGAGGTATGTGCAACTAGCAAACGATTTTCGATCAGATCATGGATTTCATAGCGTCGTTCGTGTCCACCCACCCGATAGATCAAATTCGTGCCCACGCGCAACTGCACGTCGTCCGAATGCATGGTGGCGATACCCGGCATCCACAAGGGAGCCGCGGTCCAATCGGTCAACAACGCCCAGACACGGTGCACCGGCAAGTGAATCACCACGGTGCTTTCAAAAACGCTGAACTGGCTCATACTCGAATCGTCCCACTCCCCTGCATTTAATGGAATACCACCGCTAAACCCGCTTGGCTCTCGGCACCAGAAACCAGAAAAGCCAACCGGTGCGCGGGAGCGCGCATCGGTTGGCTTTTGCAGTTGCGGTACTGGGTTTACCAGTCTTCTTCGTCGTCGGCCTCAGAAGTACCCAACTCGGGTTCCTGCTCTTGGTCGAAGTTGTACCAAGCTTCGGTGAAGCCAACCATCTCATCCAGTGCTTCTTGCTGATCTTCGTCGAGGGCTTCCAGCGCCTCGGCATTGTTCAGGATCGCGCTGACTGCCAGAAAAGGGTGGCGTTCAAAGTAGTCCAGTGGAGTAGCTTCGCGTGTGAAGGTCAGGTTTTCACTTTGCGCAAAGAGTTCAATGTACTGCGCAACGGCAGCCGGCATACGGGTGAGGCTAATACCGGAAAGGGACTCGTTGTAGATTTCGGCAGTGGCATCAGCCCACTGCTCAATGAGCTCTTCGCTCATTTGTGCCATCAGATTCTCCGCCTTGGTGCGTAGGTTTGGGAATGCTCACATCTTGGGTAAGAATTCAGCTTAAACCTTCAGGCCGAGCATGCCAAGACGATCAGGGTGTGATTTATCCTTGGTCGGCCTACCGCGGTCGGCGCATGGCGAACCGCCATGCGCCGACGGCAGTAGGCCGCAGAAAGCCTTAGTAGGCTCTCACTCCTTGCTCAACGATCAAGTGGATCAGGGCAAAGGTCTTGTCATTGTCGATTGCGGCAAGAGCCGCATCCACGGCGGCAGGAACGTCAGCGTCATTCTCCACGCGCACTCCGTAGCCACCGAAAGACTGAGCCATCAAAGCGAAGTCCGGGTTTTTCAGCTGGGTACCGGAAACCCGGTTCGGGTAGTGGCGTTCCTGGTGGGTTCGGATGGTGCCGTACTGCTGGTTGTCCATGACAACCACCAGCGGGGTGGCCCCATACTGGGCCGCGGTAGCTAGCTCTTGGCCATTCATCATGAACTCACCGTCACCGGCAATACTGACCACTCGGCGCTGCGGGTAGGACAGTGACGCGGCCACCGCCGAAGGGATGGAGTACCCCATTGAGCCGTTACGTGCCGAAAGCATTGAGGCGTAGCCATTAGTTGGGAAATAGCGGTGCGCCCAGTTGGTATGTTCGCCGGCGCCGAAGGTGACCATGGCATCTTCGGGAAGGGCGTTAACCAGATTTGCCATCAAGGTATCCATCTTTGCCTGGCCTGCTGCAGGGGCCGCTGGAGGCAGCTGGGCAAATTTTTCCTGTTCGCCGCGCATGCGTCCGGTCCATTCACGCCATGAATCTTTCACCGGCAGATCCATCAGCAACAGGTCACGAACGAAGACGTCAGGTTTGGCCACAATCTGATGAGAGACCGGACCGGAACGGCCCCGTAGCGATGGGTCGATAGTAACCAGGAAGTTCTTCTTGTCCCAATTTTGACGGACATTAAATCCATCGGTGATCACATCTCCCGGCACGGTACCGACGAAGATCAACAGGTCCGTTTCTTCCAGCAGGTCGTAGGTTGGCTTGGGCCGGCCATATCCAATGGGCCCAACATAGGACGGGGAGTTAAACGGTACGGTGCCTTCACAACGCCATTCGGCCGCCGCCGGCAGATCATGCTCTTCGAGCCAACGGGTGAAGTCTGCGGCACCTTCGTGGGTCCAGTCATTACCGCCGAAGATAAACAGTGGCTTATCCGCTTCCTGAAGGGCGCCATGCAGTGCCTTCCAGTCGGTGACGGTCATGCCTCCGGTGGCCACCGGGATTTCCGGGTGCACTGTCGCGGAAACCTCGCGGGTGATGATGTCTTCGGGCAGACCGACAACTACCGGACCGGGGCGGCCGGACATGGCAGCGAACATCGCTTCGGCGACGACTTCGGAGGCCCTATCAGGATGGTCCAAGACCATCACTCGCTTGGCACCGGTGCCGAACCAGGCCTTTGGATCAAATTCTTGGAAGGCTTCCTTGCCGCGGTGCTCGAAGGGGATCAGACCTACGAACAGCACCAAAGGAGTGGAGTCCTGCCATGCGGTGTGCAATCCTACGTGGGCATTGGCGGCGCCCGGACCACGAGTGACCATAGCGATGCCCGGACGCTGGTGCATTTTCCCGTCGGCTTCTGCCATGTAGGTGGCTCCACCTTCGTGGCGGCAAACAACTGTGTCAATAGTCGAATTATGCAAGCCGTCAAGCACGTCCAGGTAGCTTTCCCCGGGGACAACGTAGGCGCGCTCCACACCATGGGCTACAAGGGTGTCAACAATGACGTGTCCGGCCGACTTCTTTGTCGACGGCTGACCATTTTCACTCATCTTTTTGGCGTCTTTCTATCGAATAAAAGTCTTGGCTCGCAGATACGAAAAAAGGTGCCACAAGGCACCAGATGCAACGTTGCGTCGTCGTGAAACAGTACTAGAGGCCGGTAAGCATTGCACGTAGTTACGCATTTACTACGTAAATGTGACACCTTGCTTAGAGTTACTGCATATCGTAAGGCAATTTGTCCATGAATTTCATACATGCAAGTCAGTGTGTTGCATCACAGACAAAATTACGGTCCACCCTAGTGCGAAGCGGTCCGCGTCGCGGTCGAAGCTACGGCGCACCAAGCCCCTTCATGAACACGGCAATAGGCGTTACGTGTTTGACGACACATCTGCCCAACTAATAGCCTATTGAACAACTAAAGTTTCCCCTCGGTAATCTCCGGCTTTCCGACCTCATAGAACACGAGCCCAATACATGGAATACATCAACGGTGCAATCGTTGCAGCGTACCTAGCGGCCATGCTGCTCTTCGGATGGTGGGGCAAGTCCCGCGCCAAGAACAGCAGTGACTACCTCGTCGCCGGACGCCGACTCGGCCCGTTCCTCTACACGGGCACCATGGCGGCAGTAGTATTGGGCGGCGCGTCGACAGTGGGCGGCGTAGGCCTAGGCTACAAATGGGGCATCTCAGGCATGTGGCTAGTCGTTGCCATCGGGGCCGGAGTAATCTTATTGTCTCTGGCCTTTGCCCCTACTTTGCAACGCCTCAAGGTCTTCACCGTTTCGCAAATGCTCACGCTGCGCTATGGCAGCAAGTCGGCCACCAACTCTTCGGGCATTGTCATGCTCGCTTACACCTTGATGCTCTGCGCGACATCAACCAGCGCGTATGCGACGATTTTTGTGGTTCTCTTCGGCTGGGAGAAGTGGCTGGCCATCGCTATTGGCGGCGCCATTGTGGTGGTTTATTCCACCATCGGCGGCATGTGGTCCATTACCCTGGCTGATCAGGTGCAGTTCGTTATTAAAACGGTAGGCATCTTCTGCCTGATGCTGCCTTTCGCATTAAACGCCGCAGGTGGCATGGACGGCATCCGTGAGCGCGTTGATGCGGAATTCTTCAGCTTCACCGGCATCGGAATGCAATCCATCATCACGTACTTTGTCGTTTACACGCTGGGCCTACTGATCGGTCAGGATATCTGGCAGCGCGTATTCACCGCGAAGAGCCCCAAGGTAGCCCGCTAGGGCGGAACTACCGCCGGGATCTACTGCATCATCTATGGTGCTGCGGGAGCAGTAATCGGTATGGCCGCTAAGGTCGCGCTGCCAGGCATTATCGGGGCCGATACGAATAAGGACGTCGTCTACGCTGAGGTTGCCACCGAGCTGCTTCCCGTAGCCGTCGGCGGCTTAGTGATGGCTGCGGCAGTGGCCGCGATGATGTCCACCGCCTCAGGAGCTTTGATCGCTGCGGCCACGGTGGCCCGCACCGATGTCTCTCCATTTGTGGCCAGCTGGTTTGGCAAGTCCATCAGCGTCAATTCCGATGAGAACCCAGAACATGATGTGCGGGCGAACCGCATCTGGGTACTGGTACTTGGAATCGTGACCGTATCTCTGGCAATCCTTGTTGATGATGTGGTTGCCGCACTCACGATCGCCTACGACATCTTGGTCGGCGGCCTGCTAGTGGCCATCATTGGTGGATTGCTGTGGAAACGTGGAAATGGCATTGGCGCTGCAGCCTCAATGGCCGCCGGCACACTGGTCACACTGGGCACCATGATCATTCTAGAGATCCAGGCCGAACAAAAGTTCGACGGCGTATACGCCAACGAACCAATTTATTTTGGGCTCATCGCCTCCGCTGTCACCTTCACCGTCATTTCATTGCTCACCAGGCCTACCCCCGTGCAGGTCATTGAACATTGGAATCAACGTGTCGCAGGTACCGCAGCAGTTGAAGGTGTCGACACAGGCGTCAAGTAACAACTACTCTCGGCTTACCACTGGCGAGACAATGCAGGCCCGGCGGAATTTTCCGCCGGGCCTGCATTGCTCTTCCCAGAAATTCTCCGGGACTAATGCGTTAGTCGTTGATCAGATCATGGCGCACAATGGTCTGATCGCGGTCCGGGCCTACGCCAATGGCAGAGATCCGAGTGCCGCTGATCTTCTCGAGGGCCAGAATGTAGTTACGCGCATTTTCTGGCAAATCTTCCATGGTCCGCGCCGTGGAGATATCCTCGGTCCAGCCTGGGAAGTACTCGAAGATCGGCTTCGCGTGGTGGAACTCGGTCTGCGTCATCGGCATTTCGTCGTGACGCACACCGTCAACGTCGTAGGCCACGCACACTGGGATCTGCTCAATGTTGGTCAGCACATCCAGCTTGGTGACGAAATAATCGGTGAAGCCGTTTACGCGCGACGCGTGACGCGCCAGTACCGCGTCGTACCAACCACAACGGCGTGGGCGTCCGGTGTTAACACCGAATTCTCCGCCGGTGGTCTGCAGGTAGATACCCATGTCGTCGAACAGTTCGGTAGGGAAAGGCCCAGCACCCACACGGGTGGTGTAAGCCTTGATGATACCGATCGAACGGCTGATCCTGGTCGGGCCAATGCCCGAACCGACCGAGGCGCCACCGGCGGTGGGGTTCGAGGAAGTCACGAACGGGTAAGTACCGTGGTCCACGTCCAGGAAAGTTGCTTGGCCGCCCTCCATGAGAACCACCTTGCCCGCATCCAGGGCGTTGTTCAGTTCGAAGGTGGAATCGATCATCAACGGGCGCAACCGGTCCGCATAGGACAGGAAGTACTGCACAATGTCCTCGACGATCACGGTGCGGCGGTTGTAGATCTTCACCAGCAGTTCGTTCTTCTGGCGCAGCGCACCTTCAACCTTCTGGCGCAGGATCGACTCATCAAAGACGTCCTGCACGCGGATGCCCAAGCGGCCCACCTTATCCATGTAGGCCGGGCCGATGCCGCGTCCGGTGGTGCCAATGGCACGCTTACCCAAGAAACGTTCGGTGACCTTGTCCATGGTCTGGTGGTACGGAGCGACCAGGTGAGCGTTAGCCGAGACGCGTAGCTTCGAGGTGTCGGCGCCGCGGGCTTCCAACCCTTCGATTTCTTCGAAGAGGGCCTCAAGGTTCACCACACAACCGTTACCGATAATCGGAATGGCGTTAGGCGACAGAATGCCGGCCGGAAGGAGCTTTAGCTCGTACTTCTCACCGCCGACAACCACGGTGTGCCCGGCGTTGTTACCGCCGTTTGGCTTGACTACATAGTCGACCTGCCCACCGAGTAGATCGGTAGCCTTGCCTTTACCTTCATCGCCCCACTGGGCTCCGACGATCACGATTGCTGGCATGGGATCCTCCCCCTTGCATAAAGCAGCGGTTGCGGCGTTCTTTACGCCGTCCCGGCACGGTGCCGGGCAAAAAATATGCCCCTGTACTTCTCACTTGACCCAAAGGGCGCAATGTAAGAGTTAGGGGCTCTTACGACCAAAGTTTACCGAAACGATTAGTGAATCTCGAGCTCAGATGACGGTTGTCGGTGTTATTCATAGATATCGGCTGTTTTCTCGCGCAGACTTGACTCTGACACAGTGTGAGGGCGGAGAACTAAAGCATGTTATCCATCGGGGCGTTTGCACAGATTGGCCAGGTAACCCACCGCATGTTGCGGCATTGGGACACCGCCGGTCTGCTCATAGCCGCCCATGTAGACCCGTTCAGCGGCTACCGTTCCTATGACCCGTCGCAACTTCAGCGTTTGCATCGAATTGTTGCCTTGCGCGAGTTGGGTTTTGGGCTGGAGGAAATTTCCCTGATCCTGGATCAGGGAGCTACCGCGCAGAAGATTGCAGAGCTATTGCAGATTCGTCATGCGCAGGTTGAATCCGAGCATCGCTTGGCCACCCAGCGGCTGCTCGACGTGGAACGGCGTCTACGCCTGATCTCTAAGGAGAAACTCATGTCGCACATTGAAATCATCCACAAATCACTGCCCGCGGTGCGCCTGCTTGCCGGACGCTTCGCGGTAGCTGAGCAACCTGAAATCGCTGGACGCATCGGTCCGCTTTTCGGCCAGATTGCTGCCGCTTTGGACGGCCAAGAATTTGCCGCCCCTATAGCCCAGTACTCCGGCACGGAAAACGGTGTGGAAGTTATTGCGGGTTTTACTACGGATGCCGAAGCCTGCGGAGGTTTCGAGAGTGTCGAATTGCCGGCGGTTTCCGAAGCAATCTGCGGGATGCACATAGGAGCAATGGACACCATCCATGAAAGCTGGCAGGCAGTGCATGAAGAGGTCCTAGCCCGTGGGCTTGTTCCTTCCGGACCATGCCGCGAACTTTATGTGCGCTCCGAATCCGCAGACCAATCCGATTGGGTGACCGAACTGCAGCAACCGGTCAGCGCAGCTTAGCTCACCAGCTGGTGCGGTGATTCCAGTAAATCACCCACCACGCTGTGTGCGGCGCCGATCAGCGCGCCGGTCTGCCCCAGCGGGGAAAACCTCAGCTGCGCTTGCCCGGCGATGCTTGGGGCATGGGTTGTGAGGCTATGCGCCGTAGCCGGCAGCAGCCACTGCTCTAGGGCGGCAAAGTGTCCGCCAAAAACCACGGTGGATACGTTGAATAGGCGCATCGCCGACGCCACGGCAACACCCAGTGACTTACCAGCGTCTGCCACGGCAATACTGGCCGCTTCTTGCCCGGATTCCAACGCTTGGTAAAGGCGCTCAATCCGCTGCTGACGCGAGGCACCGCGAGCAGCCACACCAAGGTTTGCCGCGGTCAGGATGGCTTCCTGCCCGGCAACTGTTTCTAGACATCCGCGTCCACCGCAGCTGCACGGTTTGCCTTCGGGCTGGACCACCACATGTCCCAGCTCGCCGGCATGCCCCCGCGGACCGGCAAAGAGTTCGGCATCGATAATCAGACCGCCGCCAATACCGACCTCGCCGGAGACGAAGAGAAAGTCGCGTTCGTCCGTTCCCATGAGCTGTTGCTGGGCCAGCGCCGAGGCGTTTGCTTCGTTAAAGAGGCGGAAGCGGATCTTCGTTTCGCTCAGTAGTTTTCGCACATCCAAGGCTTGAGTTTCCCAGCCGAGGTTTGGCGCCTGCAGCACCGTGTAGCTTTTCTCATCGACCAGACCTGGCACTGCGAGTCCGCCGCCAAGAATCTTCAGATCTTGGGCCTCGGCGGCCTGCTGCATTTGACTGCTTAGCTCGCTCAGAGCATCGATGACTTGTTCAGCGCTAACCCCACGATTCAGGCGCGGAACAATCTGGTGAGTTAGCAGTTTTCCCGATAAATCCACGAGCCCGGCGGAGATGTAGTCGACGTTGATTTCCATGCCGATCACGCAGCGTGCGGGGTTTAATATCAGGCCTACCGAGGGCCGTCCGCGTTCCCCGTCTCGGTGCACCCCAATTTCAATCACCAATCCGCTTTCCAGCAGGTCGGCGACCAAGCTGGAGACCGAGGCCTTGGTGAGTTTACTGCGCATAGCAATGTCCGCACGAGAAAGCCGATGCTCGCTGTGGGCACCGGCAATGACTGCTAACACTCTTGCCAGATTTGCCTTGCGCACATCCCCCACATTTCCGGGCGCATCCAAAGGTGCAGGCTGGACTTCAGCCGTTGTTTTGCGCATGCCTGCTCCTTAGAAAATCCTGGCCGGCTTGTTGCCGTTTCCTATTGACTCTAACTCATCGCCAACCATATAGTTCAGGTTATAAACTAAATAATGAAAGCCACACTCTCTCGATCCAAGGATGCATCCCATGACTCTCCAGCCAACCGCCGCCGACCGCTTCACTTTTGGTCTGTGGACCGTGGGATGGACCGGCGCCGACCCATTCGGCGTCGCCACCCGCAAGAACCTGGATCCAATCGAAGCCGTACACAGGCTCGCCGAATTCGGCGCCTACGGCGTCACCTTCCACGACAATGACCTGATTCCTTTTGACGCTACCGCTTCCCAGCGCGAGCAAATCTTGACCGACTTCCGCGCAGCACTGAAGGAAACCGGCCTGAAGGTCCCGATGGTGACCACCAACCTGTTCAGCCACCCGGTATTCAAGGACGGTGGCTTCACCTCCAATGACCGCTCGATCCGCCGTTTCGCACTGGCCAAGGTACTGCACAACATTGATTTGGCTGCCGAGATGGGCGCCGAGACCTTTGTCATGTGGGGCGGCCGTGAAGGCTCCGAGTACGACGGTTCCAAGGACCTGGCTGCGGCACTGGATCGGATGCGCGAAGGCGTAGACACCACCGCTGGCTACATCAAGGAAAAGGGCTACAACATGCGCCTGGCCTTGGAACCAAAGCCAAACGAACCACGCGGCGACATCTTCCTGCCCACCGTCGGCCACGGCCTGGCCTTCATTGAGAAGCTGGAACACGGCGACATCGTGGGGCTCAACCCGGAGACCGGCCACGAGCAGATGGCTGGCCTGAATTTCACCCACGGCATCGCTCAGGCACTCTGGGCAGGCAAACTGTTCCACATCGACCTTAACGGCCAGCGCGGCATCAAGTACGACCAGGATCTGGTCTTCGGCCACGGCGACCTAACCAGCGCATTCTTCACCGTTGATCTGCTGGAAAACGGCTTCCCAACCGGTGGCCCGAAGTACGATGGTCCACGTCACTTCGACTACAAGCCATCACGCACCGACGGTTACGACGGCGTGTGGGACTCGGCGAAGGCCAATATGTCCATGTACCTGATGCTCAAGGAACGTACCCAGGCCTTCCGTGCAGACCCGGAGGTTCAGGAAGCTATGAAGCTCTCCGGCGTCTTCGAGTTGGGCGAGAGCACCTTGAACGCTGGCGAAACCGCAGCGCAGCTGATGAGCGACGCGGCAAGCTTCGCTGACTTCGACGCCGATGCGGCGGCGCAGCGCAACTTCGCATTTATTCGCCTGAACCAGCTGGCTATCGAGCACCTGCTGGGCGCCCGCTAAACCACTGACTCCACCCACCGCAGAAAGCAGCCCGAACTATGACGCTCGTTGCCGGCATCGACTCGTCCACCCAATCATGCAAGGTGGTCATTCGCGACGCCGCAACGGGCGCTCTAGTCCGCTCCGGACGCGCTGCGCACCCCGAGGGCACCGAAATTGACCCGGAGTTCTGGTTCAGTGCACTGCAGGAAGCGATCGCCCAGGCCGGCGGCCTGGACGACGTGGAAGCGGTCTCGGTGGGTGGGCAACAGCATGGCATGGTGGTACTCGATGAGTCTGCCAGCGTGATCCGCCCGGCACTGCTGTGGAATGACACCCGCAGCGCGCAGGCGGCCCTTGACATCATTAACGACGCGGGTCACGGTGATATGGAAGCGGGCGCCAAATACTGGGCGCAGCGCACCGGCACCCTCCCGGTTTCCTCCATCACGCTGACCAAGCTGCGCTGGCTGAAAGATCACGAACCAGAAAATGCAGCGAAGGTCGCCGCCGTCTGCCTGCCCCATGATTGGTTGTCCTGGCGCCTGGCCGGTTACGGCCCAGGCAGCGGAGTCGAATCTCTGGCCGCCCTGCGCACCGACCGTTCCGATGCCTCGGGCACCGGGTATTACCGTGCCTCCGAAAACGCTTATGACCTTGAAGCACTGGAGCAGCATCTGGGCCACGCCCCCATCCTGCCTGCCGTCGTAGGACCATTGGATTCCATCGGCCGCACCGACACCGGCGCCCATATCGGCCCGGGCGCCGGCGATAACGCCGCCGCCGGATTGGGCGTAGGGGCCACACTAGGAGACGTAGTCATCTCGCTGGGCACCTCCGGTACGGTGTTCGCCGTGACCGACGCTCCGCCGGCAGATGCCTCCGGTCTGGTGGCCGGCTTCGCCGATGCCACCGGCCACTATCTGCCCTTGGTATGTACGCTCAACGCCACCCGCATCTTCGACGCCACGGCCAAGCTCTTGCAGATAACGATCGAAGAGGTCAACGACCTCGCCTTGGCCGCCAGCCCCGGCTCGGACGGGCTCACCTTGCTGCCGTACTTTGACGGCGAGCGCACCCCCAACCTGCCAGAGGCCACAGGTTCCTTGCATGGAATCACCCGCGGCAATTACACTCCGGAAAACTTGGCCCGCAGCGCCGTGGAGGCTGTGATCTGCTCACTGGCCGACGGCCTGCATGCCTTGGAAGCCCAGGGGGTGCGCGCACAGCGCATCATCCTGATCGGTGGTGGCGCACAGTCCCGAGCCGTGCAGCAGATCGCTTCACAAATCTTAGGACTACCCATCATGGTGCCGACCCCGGGCGAATATGTGGCAGATGGAGCTGCCCGCCAAGCAGCCGGCGTACTGGCCGGAGAATTCCCGAAGTGGAGCCAGGACACCATCCAGGTGCCGGTATTAGAACCAACCCCGCAGGTACTTGAACGCTATCGTGCACTGGTTTCCAGCCAGTGGCTGAAAAGTAGGGACCGGCCGTGAAACTGCGTGAACAGGAACTGAACTGGGCCGGAAATCTTGCCTACCGGGCCAAAGAACTGCTCTACCCCACCAGCCTTGAACAGTTGCGGGACCTCGTGCGTGCAGCAAAATCCGTGAAGATTTTGGGCTCGCGTCATTCATTCAATGACATCGCCGATACCGGCGAACTGATGATCTCTCTGGCCCGGATGCCAGCAGAGATAACAATTGATCCGCAGACAATGTCCGTGCGGGTCAGTGCCGGGATCACCTATGGCGCGCTAGCCGACGTGTTGCAGGAAGCCGGTTTTGCCCTGCACAATCTCGCTTCACTGCCACATATCTCGGTGGCTGGCGCGGTATCTACCGGCACTCACGGTTCCGGAGAAACTCATGGCAACCTCGCCACCGCTGTCAGTGCAGTAGAGCTGGTACTGGCCGATGGTTCGCTGATGAGCGTGCAGCGTGGCGACGAAGATTTCCACGGCGTAGTTGTCGGCTTAGGTGCACTAGGCGTATTGACCCACCTCACCTTGGATATCCTGCCAAGCTTTGAAGTGCGCCAGACCGTCTTTGAGGATTTGTCATGGAACAAGGTGCTCAAAGACTTCGCTGCCGTCCAAGCCTCCGCCTACAGCGTCAGCCTGTTCACCGATTGGAGTGGCGACCAGGTAGGACAGGCCTGGCTCAAACGCCGCGTGGGCGACGCACTGGTTGACGATATTGATCAAGGCAAATTCGATGGCCAACCAGCAATTGCCGCAGTGCATCCACTGCCCGGAGCCGACGGCACGATCTGCAGCGTTCAGTTAGGTGAGACAGGGCCTTGGTCAGACCGACTAGCCCATTTCCGCATGGATTTCATGCCCAGTGCCGGTGATGAACTACAGAGCGAATACCTGGTTCCGCGCGAACACGCGGTGGCAGCCATTCAAGCAATTCGTAAGCTCTCACCGGTGATCACTCCCCTGCTGCTGATCTCCGAGGTGCGTGCCATTGCCTCCGACGAGCTATGGCTCAGTGGAAACTACGACCGTGATGGCATTGCCCTGCACTTTACCTGGAAGCCGCTGCAGGAAGCTGTCCAAATGATCCTTCCGCAGCTCGAAAAAGCCTTGGCGCCGTATGACGCACGACCGCACTGGGGCAAGCTCTTTGCTTCCCAGGCTTCCGAGCTCAGAAGCCTGTACCCGAAGTTTGATCACTTCATTGCGCTGACTAACCGGCTAGATCCTGCGGGCAAGTTCCGCAACGACTACCTGCGCCGTACGGTGTTCGGAGACTAAGCGAACGCGTGAGTTATCCAGCTCCTGGCAGTGGATCATACGGCTCCGGGCAGGCTCACCGGATTTGCTTAGATCCATCCACGCTCTTCGGCGAGCAGCACCGCTTGCTGGCGGGTCGCGACGTTCAACTTCGCGAGAATTGCGGAGATGTAATTACGTACAGTTCCGGCAGCCAGGTTGAGAGTCCGAGCGATCTGGACCGTGGATTCGCCACGTCGACCGGCACGCAGCACATCCAGTTCCCGCTCGGTCAGCGGGCTCCGCTCGTCGCTTAGCGCATCGGCAGCAATCTCGGGGTCAATGTACCGTGCCCCCGCCGCGACCCGGCGGATGACCTCGGCTACCTCGTTGGCACTGCGAGACTTCGGCAAAAACCCTGAGACTCCAGATGCCAGTGCCCTGCGCAGTACACCGGGGCGGGCATGTCTGGTCACCACAACACAGCGTGTGGCGCTCCCCGTACTACGCAGCCGATCTGCCACCTGAACACCGTCAAGTTCTGGCATCTCCAAATCGAGCAAGCAGATATCGGGCTGAAGTTTTTCTGCCATGATGACGGCCTGCGCACCGTCGGCGCATTCTGCTACTACTTCGATGTCATCTTCTAAACGCAGCAGTGCGGCCAGCGCCGAACGAATCATTGCCTCATCATCTGCAATCAATACTCGGATCATTACCGTTCTTTCTTGATGCTCGTCGCTGGCACCCGCACCACAATCGAAAACTCATGTTTTCCACGGTGAACCTCAACAGAGCCGTCGGCTTCCGCCGCACGGCGAATGATCCCGTGTATCCCGGATCCATCAGCGCTGTGCGCATTCTCTGCCGCATGGTCGTTAGTAATCTCGTAGCTCCACTGGTCACCGTCGCGCTTTAATGACAGGTGCGCGCGCATGCCAGCACCGTGGCGCAGGACGTTTGTTGTTGTCTCACGAATGATCGGCCCGAGAATGGTGGCGGGCGCCAGATTCACCTCGCCTGACACCGTGGCATTAACCGAGATCCCAGCCGCCCGGAGAATATCAACGGCGTTATCTAACTCATCGCGAAGCGGCACACCGCGAAAGCGCATGGCCAGATCGCGTGTGCCTTGTTGAGCCGCGGCGACACTGGATCTGGCTAACCGCAGTTGTTCCAGCGCCGCCTTCGGATCGCGTGTTAATAGACGCTCGGAGAGTTCAAGCTGCAATGCGATCACTTGCAGATGATGGCCTTGCAGGTCATGGACATCAGTCGCAACGCGCAATCGCTCCTGGGTGGCCCCTAACCGTGATTCTGCCGCCCGGGCACGATCCAGCGTGGCAAGCACATCCCACCACCACAGCGAGCTGACGGTGATGGCCGGCAATAAAATGGTCATAAAGCCCAGTGCCCACCAGCCTTCTGCGACCTCTCCGCCGGCAGAAGTCATGGAACGCAGATCAATGAACCACAGGCCACCGAGCAACATAAGAGCGGCCATGACTAACCGCATGCGTACGCCGCGAGGCCAGTTGAGCAACATCAGCGATTGCACAATCGGCAACACCGCCATCACCCAGAGCCCGCTGGTCAGGCCTGCTATGAATGCAAATGCCGTGCTGATGCACAGCGGAAGCAGGATGCTGCGCCATTGCGCTGTCACTCCCGCTGTCTCGTCTCGACGCCGGTACAGCACCAGTAAGGGCACCGTGGCCAGGCACCATGCCAGCCCACCGACCGCCATGGTGACCACGGAGGCGGGACTCTTGCCCAGGTTGGTCTGCGCGCCGATCCATAGGAGCAGGATCATTAGCTGAAATATCAGCAAGGCGGCCACCGTATACCACCAAGTAGCGGTAATTCCCGTGCTCAGCCTGCGCGAACCGATGGATCCGGGCCCGAAGTTCTCAGTCGGATCGGCAGGTGGAGAAGCACTCATTTATTCAGTATACGGGGATGACAAATGTCATGGCCTAAACATGCAAAGCTCCCTGTCACTAGTGACATTTAGGCACTTACTCAAGCGCTCTAAGTGCGATGAAATTGAATTACACCGACATCCGGTGATTCACGACAGGAGCAATCATGAACCTCATCGAATCCTTCCAGAATCTCATCTCGCAGGTCCCCGAGATCGTGCAGCCGTTGGTCGTGGCCCTAGCCGGCGCGGTCCCCTTCGTTGAAGGTGAGGGAGCTGCAGCCATCGGCATTCTTGGCGGTATCAATCCGCTGGTTGCCGCCATCGCCGCCATCATCGGCAACTTCATCTGTGTAGCGCTGTTGGTGTTGCTGGGCTCCGGCGCTCACACGGCACTGTCCAACCGCAAGCGAGCAAAGAACCTCGTCGGAGCACACGGTGCGGACCGCACCGATGCTCAGCAGCTGAACGAAAATATTGAACAGGTGGTCACCGAGGAAAGTGAACGCAAGGCCAACCGCCGAATCAAATTCCAGCGCGCATTTGACCGCTACGGAGTTCCAGGTGTGAGCCTGCTCGGCCCACTGCTGCTGCCAACTCACTTCACCGCCACCATGCTCGCCGCCATCGGCATCAACAAGACACGAATTCTCATTTGGCAGGCAGCAGCCATCATCAGCTGGACCACCGCGCTGTCCATCTTCATTGCCAGCGTTGTCAATGTCGCAGCCTAGCGCAACACGGACAAATACTACGCAGACTTTCCCGGCTAGATCAGTACACGCAGGCAGTCAGTGCTGCTACGTCTAGACTAGAAACCATGGCATTAACTCAGCTGACCGTCGTGGATACCGCGGTCGATATCCTGCAGCAGTTCGGGTTAGCTGACCTGTCCATGCGCCGCCTGGCCAAGGAACTCGAGGTACAGGTTGGGGCACTGTACTGGCATGTGAAAAACAAGCAGGAGCTGTTGGCGGCCGTGGCGGCCAAGCTGTTGAACACCGAGCAGCTGCGTGTCATCCCGGAAAATTTTGCCACACCCGCAGACGCGGTTTTGCAGCTATGCCGCAAGCTGTATCTGGCGCTGCTTCCCATCCAGGACAGCCCGGAGGTGATCGAGGTAGCCAGTGCGCTGCAGGTTGAGCAACTCAACCCAGTACTGCAGCTGCGCGAGCTGCTTCACTTAGCTGGTTTGTCCGCGGAAGAGTCCCGTTTTGGCCAGCAACTGCTGCTCAACCACATTCTAGGTTCGGTGGCCTACCGGCAGAACCTCGTGCAGTTGGACGTTGATGCGCCTCAAAGCGATGGTTTTGATTGGGGACTGCAGCGAGCAGTCTCCGGGCTCTTCTCCCGGACCTAATCCCGCGGGCACCTGCTAGCTAAGCTGCCCGCCGGAGGCATCCAGATAGCACGAGGCACAAAGCGACTCGTACCAGACATCTTCGCCATCAATGGCTACCTGGTCGCCGTCAAAAACAACCTGGTCCCCCACCCGGCGTGTGTTAAACATTGCTTTACGCCCGCAGCGGCAAATGGTTTTCAGCTCTTCCAAGGAGTGCGCAAGCTCCATTAATCGCGCGGAGCCCGGGAAAGCATGGGTTCTGAAGTCGGTTCGGATTCCGTAGGCGAGAACCGGAACGTTGTCGAGCACGGCAATTCGCAGCAAGTCATCAACCTGCTCTTGGGTCAAGAACTGGGCCTCGTCGACAAGCAGACACGCGACTGGGGGTGAATCAACGTGAGTGAGGAGTGCTTCGGGATCCTCGCCGGAAGCTATCGCAGCGAACTGCTGACGCACATTACCTTGCGGGCTGATCACGAAGTCGACCTCGCGTTCAAGCCCTAAACGGGAAACTATCGAGGCTTCACCCTTAGTGTCGACGCCAGGTTTGGCCAATAAGATCCGCTGGCCACGTTCCTCATAGTTAAAGGCAGCCTGCAGTAAGCTCGTTGATTTGCCCGAGTTCATTGCCCCATACCGGAAATACAGTTTGGCCACCATTGCTCCTCGACTGTTGCTGTGCCTGCTATCTGGCAGGCCCTTTACGATCTTAGTGCCCGCAGCAGAGTTCTCCAGTGAACTAGCTCCGCGGGCCTCGGTTTGCTCTCGTCAGGCCGGAAGTTGCTTCTTGCCGGCAAAGACCAGCTTGTAGAGCACCGACATGACGATGATAAACGGCACACCGAAGATCAACGTGTACTTAAATTCCGGAACGAAGAACGAGGTCACCAGCAGTCCGGCCAGTAATACCGCACCGAATAGTGAGGCCGCCGGGTATCCGGGCAGCTGGTACTCCAAGACAACCTGCTGTCTGCGCACCTTGCGGCGGAAGGCCACGTGGGTCACCAAGATCATGAACCAGGTAGCCAAGGCTCCAAAGGTAGCCAGTGACATCATGATGCCAAATCCACCTTCTGGAACCATGGCGTAGACCAGGGCAGCCACGGCAATGCCGCCGGCAGACATCCACACCGCGTGGATCGGGGCACCGTTACTGCTGGTTTTGTGGGCGAGACGTGGTGCATGACCGGAGTCCGCCAATGAGTGCAACATGCGAGTCGCGGCATAGAGCTGGGCATTCATCGCCGACAACGCGGCAATGATCAGCACGAAGTTCAGGACCGAGTCGGCAAAGGGAATACCAACCTGGGACATTACGGTGACAAACGGAGAACCACCGGAAATGAGTTCACTGGTGGGCGCCACCGCGAGGATCAACGCCATGGTGAATACGTAGAAGAGCAGCAGGCGCAGGAAGGAAACTTTGAAGGCCTTGCGCACCGCAATTTTTGGGTTGCGGGCCTCGGCCGCGGCAATCGAGATGGCTTCGATGCCCATGTAGGAAAAGATTGCCACAATCACCGCACTCCACATACCGGAGAGCCCATTGGCGAAGAATCCACCCTCGGCGGTGTAGTTCTGGAAACCGAACTGGTCATTGGAATCATGGAATACCAGCCACAGGGCAATGATGATGAAGGCGACCACGGCGAAGACCTTGATCGCGGAGAACCAGTATTCGGTGGTGCCGAAGGTTTTCACGCTGGAGAAGTTCACGGCAAGCAGCACCACGGAGAAGAGGATCACCCAGAGCAGTCCGGGAATTTCGGGGAACCAGTACTGCATGTATTCGCCCACGGCGCTGACCTCGGTACCCACTGCGAAGATTAGCGCGGACCAGTAAAGGTATTTGGTTAGGTATCCGGCGAACCGTCCCAGGTAGCGTTCGGCGTACACGCCGAACGAACCAGCCACCGGCTGCTTGACCGTCATTTCGGCGAGAGCCCCCATAACCAGCAGTGCCACAACGCCACCAATCAGGTAGCTGATGATCACCGATGGGCCTGCCATTGAGATGGCCAGTTTGCTGCCGGCAAACAGTCCCGTGCCGATCGCGCTGCCCAGCGCGATCATCGACATCTGGGCCGGTGTTAATGACTTCTTCAGACCCGAGCCGGATTCAGTGACGTGTACCGGTTGCTTGCCCAACGATGCTCCCTTAGACCTATGCGAACAGCGCGACATCGATGGATGCCACGCTGTTCTTAAGGGTACTCTGGCGTAAATTCGCTGGACTCTCGGGTCACGGGCCTGTTGATCAGTGAATTTTGCGCTATGTCACGGCATTTCGTACGGCAAACTCCTCGCGCTGCCAAGCCCCGGTGTGCAGAACTTCACGCAGGATCTCTACTGCATCCCAGATTTCGGTGCGGCTCAGGTACAGCGGTGTAATCCCAAAACGCAATACCTCAGGTTCTCGATAGTCACCGATGGCCCCTCGGGAAATGAGCGCAGCGATAATTTCATAGCCGTTGGGATGGCTGAAACTGACGTGGCTGCCGCGGCGAGCATGATCCCGCGGGGTGATCAGTTCAAGCCCGTACCCAGCACAGCGGGTTTCAACGAGTTCGATAAACAAGTCCGTCAGTTCTAGCGAGTTCGCTCGGACCTTGTCCATCTGCGCTTCAATACTGATATCTAGACCAACTTCAATCATGGCCATTGAGGTCACCGGCTGGGTACCGCACATGAAACGGCGTACGTCATTGGCCGGTGTATAGCTCTCCGCCATGGCGAATGGTGCTTGATGGGACCACCAGCCGGACAGAGGCTGCCAAAAACGTTCGTGATGGCGAGCGTTGACCCAGATGAATGCCGGGGAGCCGGGGCCGCCGTTGAGGTATTTATAGGTACACCCTACGGCGTAGTCAGCGTTGGCGGTGTTCAGATCAACGGGCACTGCACCGGCAGCATGTGCTAGATCCCAAATTGCCAACCCGCCAGCTTGGTGAACCGCCTCGGTAATCGCAGCCATATCCCACATGGCACCGGTTCGATAGTTCACGTGCGACAGGGATACGAGCGCGGTATCGTCACCTAAGGCTGCAAGCAGCTCTGTTTCGCTATCAACTAGTTTCACTTCGTAGCTGACGCCAGTTTCAGCGCCGACAGAGTTGAGCAGGTCTGCCAGGCCCTCTGCGATGTAAATGTCTGTGGGGAAATTGTCGCGCTCGGTGATCAGCACCCGGCGGTCTGGGCCATCAACCTGCTGAATGCGAAGCGCGGAGGCGAGAGCCTTAAAGAGGTTGAGGCTGGTGGTATCGGTGACCACGGTTTCCCCCGGATTTGCGCCCAGTAGCTGACCCAGTTTGTCGCCTAAACGCGTAGGAAGTTCAAACCAACCGGCATCGTTCCACGAGCGGATAAGGCCTTGACCCCATTGCTGGGTGACGACTTGCGCGGCACGCTCTGCGGCTCCATGCGGTAAAGCCCCGAGCGAGTTTCCATCTAGGTAGATGACGCCTTCGGGGAGTTGAAAGCGCTCACGGAACCGGATCAGCGGATCGTTGGCATCTAGCTGGGCTAGGGAAGCTCGGCTCAGTTCAGTTTGCACGGTTTCTCAGTTCTTCTAGGAATGCTTCTTATCTCCTATCGTAGAATCAGTGACGAAATCCTTCGACTGATTTCGAAGAATAACTAAGAAATGAGAAATATTTTCGTGAAAAGTTCACTTTGGTCGATCCAGGGCGAAGCGGTACCGCATCCTATTCGCGTCGATGAGACCGATTTAGCGATTCTTACCGAACTTCGAACCGACGCCCGCATTGCCAATAATGTGCTCGCGGCCAAGATTGGACTAGCGCCTTCGACCTGCTTAGGTCGAGTCAAGGCATTGCACCGCACCGGGGTCATCCGCGGATACACCACGCTTATCGACGAAAAGCTTCTCGGTGTCACCGTCAATGCCATGATCTCTGTGGTGGTTGCTCCGGCTGCACGTGACCGGCTACTTGCCTCGGCGCGGACGCTGCAAGAGCTCACGGAAGTCAAAGATGTTTTTGTGCTCGGCGGTACACCGGATCTCTTAGTGCGAGTTGCCGCCCGCAGTATTGATGACCTGCGAACCTTCGTGGCGACGCACCTAGGCGCCAACCGAGCTTTTTCGTCCACGCAGACCGCAATCATCTTTGAACATTTGAGCTAAGCTCCCACCGCGACGGGGACTGGTTGCACGCTAACGGCCACCCGATCACCGGGCAAGAACTCTTCAGACGCTTCGTGCTGTACTGCAATTTCGGAATTGGGAGCAGTGATGCGCACTACAGTGCGTCGAAGGGAACCAAGGAATCCTGAAGAAATCACCACACCGTCAAGTGCTGGTCCGGTGTTCTCACCGGCATGGAAAATTCGCAAATGTTCGGGGCGTACAAAGGCGGTGACGGCTTGCCCGACCTCTACATCTCCCATCATGGCAACCGGAAGACTCTGCCCGTGGACCAGCACGTGCTGGTCGTTTTCAATCAGACCCGGTAGCTTGTTTGAAATTCCCACGAAGTTAGCCACAAAGGCGGAGGCGGGGCGGCGGTATATCTCCTGAGGGGTGTCGAATTGCTCAATTCTTCCCTGGTTCATCACCGCCACGCGGTCCGAGATCGCAAGCGCTTCTTCCTGATCGTGGGTGACGAATACCGTGGTGATGCCCAGATCGGTGACGATTGCGCGAATTTGTTCTCGGAGTCGCACCCGCACCTTGGCGTCCAACGCGGACAGCGGTTCGTCCAGCAATAGCGCGCGAGGTCGGGTAACCAGCGCACGGGCTAGAGCCACACGCTGTTGTTGACCTCCAGAAAGCTGAGCGGCAAAGCGATCTTCAAAACCGCTCAGCCCCACAAGCTCCAAAGATTCTGCCACTCGCTGTCGGCGAACGGAGGCCGCAATCTTGCGCATCCGTAAACCAAACTCCACATTCTTCTGCACAGTCATGTGCGGAAATAACGAGTAGGCCTGAAAAACCATCCCAATGTCGCGTTTGTTGACCGGAATTCCCGAAACGTCCTGCCCGTCAATGAGAACACTGCCCGAAGTGACATCTTCAAGACCGGCCAAACAGCGCAAGGCAGTAGTTTTGCCACAACCCGAAGGCCCTAGGAGACAAACTAGTTCTCCGGGTTTCAAGTTCAGGTCTACCGAGTCCAGAACCGTTGTCTGCCCGTAATCCTTGCGAACTTGCAACAGCGCTATGCCACTGGGAGCTGCCGGCGTGGGAGTTGGACTCGGAACAGCGGAACTATGCGACATAAGATTTTTCCTTGGCTGAAGGCGTGCGTACTTTATTGTTCCGGCTTCTGGAACCGGTGCCAGAAACTGCAGAGAGCAACACGAACAAGATGATCAATGACAACAGTGAAACGAGCACGGCGATGAAAGGGTTCGTTTGGGAGATTTGGAGCAACCCTGTCTGGAAGGTCGTCCGGCTAAGCAAGGAAGACACCGTAAATTCGCCCATCACGATCGCAATAGTCAAAAGTGAGGCCGAAAGTAGACCACGGCGTAGCCCAGGAATAAGTACTCTGTTGAACACCGCAAACCAAGGTGCTCCCAAAGACCTTGCCGCCTCGCTTAGTACCCGTGCATCCATTCCCTGCAGATTTGCCATGATCGCCCGATAGGTGAAGGGCAACACCAAAACACCATAGGCAAGAAACAGCGTCCATTCCCCCGAGCCTAAAGTTTTGCCTAACAGTCGGTAAATCGGCGCGAAGCCCACAACTAATGCAATCGCCGGAATGGCGATGGGTAGCACCGTGAGCAGATCAAGGATTCGTTCAAACTTTGGAAAGCGAAGATGCACCCAGATAATAGTTGGGGCAAAAACTACAAGCACTAACCCCAGCGTGAGCCCACTGAGCATCGCTGAATTGCTCAGGCCCTTGGCCAACGCTCGATACTGACGGCTATCGCCGATTTCTCCCAAAGCAAGCCAATGCTCAAAGCTATAACCGCCACCCGGTGAGCGCAGCGTAAATTCGGTCATGGCAAACAGCGGAATCAAAAAGATCAGGGTGACACCCCAGAGGATCACGCGACGCAACCATGGTGGCGGTGGAGTCGCTACACGACTCATTGTTGCCACCTTGCCGCGCGTTTCATCAACGCACTATAAAGCACCATCGCGACCGCCATGACGACGATCATGCCCAAAGCCAGCACACCGGCGGAATTTGCGTTTGAGGCGCCGGTTTCACCAATCAAGGCCGCCCTGATCTGCAATGGCACAATTTGTGCACCCTGGCTGATCAGCGCTGCAGCTGTGGCATACGAGGAAAAAGAATTCGCAAACAAGAGCAACAGGGCGCCCAAGAACGAGGGCGCAAGCACCGGGAAGCCGATGTGCTGCCAGTATTGGAATTTATTAGCACCCAAGGTGGCGCTCGCCTCCACCCATTGCGGACGAAGCCGTTCACTAGCTGGAAGGAAGGTAATGACCATCAAAGGAATCTGGAAGTACAGGTACGGACCTATCAGGCCAGGAAGCTGATATAACCAGACACCGTTGGCATAAATATCAAAGTTCAACGTTTCCTGCATCCACAGGCGAAGAATGCTTTGCGCACCCATGGTCGCAATAAATGCGAACGCAAGCATCACGCCGCCAAACTGAGCCAGTACCGAGGCAGCTGCGTCCACCATCCGGCGAACCGCACTGTCTTGGTTCAGCCCGGTTAGTGCCCAGCACACCAGCGCCCCGACCACTGCTCCAATCACAGCTGTTAGTGCGCTGAGCCCGGCCGAGGCACCGAACGTGTCCCAAACGGCAGGGTTTGAATACACCGAGAAGTTGGCGAGCGTAAATTTTCCTTGCCCGTTGGTAAACCCGTTACCCACCGCCAAGACGGTGGGTAACGCGAGGAACGCGAGGATGTAGAGGCTGAACGGGGCCAGCCCCAGCCACGCGAGTTTTCGTTTCAGTGAGAACCATTGCTCCTTGGATCCATGAACTTTTCTGTTTGGCTGCGACTACTTAGTCAGCGCCGACCAGCGCTCGGTCAGCAATTTATTGGCAGCGTCGGTGTCATCCATGGTTGGGGTGATCCAATCAGCCGAAGTTGTGCCGAAGGTTGCACCATCAAGCAAACCCTGGTCAACGGCGCCCGATTCCTTCAGTGCATCTACACGCACAGGAACCGAATTGCCTTCGAGGAACAACTGCTGGGCTTCGTCCGAGAAAATCCATTCCTGCCACAATCGCGCAGCGGCTGGATGCGGAGCATCATTGCTGATCGCCTCGTTGTAGAAGGAGACGTAAGCAGCTCCGGGGATGATGGTGGTCTTAAAATCAGACTTCCCCGAGGCAGCTGCGATGTTGTTGAAGGACCAGTCGAAGACAACCGGGGTTTCACCCGACGCAATGGTGGCAGGGGTTGGGTCTACGGTGAGGAAGTTTCCTGCGTCCTTCAACTTCTTCATCCAGTCAATACCTGCTCCAAAGTCCGCAACGCTTCCACCTGAGAGTGCCGAGATATTACCCACGGCAGCAAATGCCGCGCCAGCTTGGGTAGGATCACCGTTCAGGGCCACGGACCCGCGGTACTTTTCGCCAAGCAGGTCATCAAGCTTCTTTGGTTCTTCGATGCGTGAGGAGTCATAGCCAACGGACATGATGCCCGTATAGTTATTCACCCAAAGCCCTTCGGCGTCTTTATTGCCTTCGGGAATCGAATCCCAGGTTTCGACCTTGTATGGGGCGAACTTGTCGGTATTCGCCAAAGCCACAGCGGCACCCAGATCAAAAACGTCCGGGGCGGTGTCTTGACCGGCCTGGTTTTCGGCTGCCTGGATTTCCTCGGCAGAAGAAGCATTCGGGTTGGCCGAGTTGACGGTGATGCCGTATTTGTCTTCAAACCCGGTAATGATTGCCCCGTAGTTCGCCCAATCTTCAGGTAGAGCGATGACGTTGAGCTCTCCCTCTTCCTGAGCTGAGGCAACAAGGGCATCGAGCCCACCAAAGTCGGCGGCGCTGGTCGCGGTGGACGCGTCAACGCCGTTGCCCGCAACGGCGGTTGCCGGTGGTTCAGCTGAGCAGGCGGCGAGCGTTGCAGATAAAGCAAGCACTACCGAGGCTGAAAGCAATGAACGAAGCTTCACAAGAATGGATCTCCTCAAGAGACGCACTTGTTTTAGGTGCGCGATTACTAGCAAAAGTTGGACAGATTTGCCCGGAAACCTTGATACAAGTTGACCGTAGCCATCGAACCTTGCTATTCAGAGTGCTCATGTTGAACTACCTGCTACGGGAAGGTAACGAGCAGAAATACAATCCGAATGGATGAACCTTCAAGTTCAGCGCTGCGAGTCGCTGAGGCTGAACTCGCAACACGCGCCAGTTCTCATCTTCGTCTCATTTGTCTCGGACACAATGGTGGTATGGGTTTGGAAACGTTGCGTCGTATCGCACTTCTGGTCATCGTGATCGTGGTGGTGCTCTTGGGAATTCTCGGCATCCGGCAGGTCGTCGCGGATCCTGCGGATAGAGACTTAGGAAACGGTTTCATCATCCAAGACACGCGCCCCTCTCCTTCGGGCGGTGAGCCAGGTATCCCCTCGCAATCACCGGCCCCCTCGACAACCCCGTCGGACCAACCCTCAAAAACTTCAAAACCGACGCAAAGCCCGAAAACTAGTGCGCCTCCGGTCAAAAAATCGCCTACGGCCAAGCCGAGCAAGGCCCCTACTGTCAAACCAAAACCGAGCAAAAAACCAGTCATCCCACTGCCACCATCGGCAAACAGCTACGATGACGACGATGATGACGATGACGACGATGACGACCTAGAGGGCGACGATGACGACTAAACGCTCATGGTCCATCCGTGCGCGCGTGCTCACCGGAATGCTGCTGGTTGTGGGGCTGACGTTGCTCTCCGCGGGGGCCGCCAGTTTCGCGGTTCAACGTCATGAATTGAACGAGCGAATCGATGACTCATTATCACGCACCGTGCAGGAGTTTGGGGTGCTCACCGATACCGGGGTGGATCCACGAACGCTGAAGCGCTTTGAAAAAGCCGAAGATCTGCTCTACACCGCCATGCAACGCACCTTGCCTTCCCGGCATCAAGGCATGCTGGGACTAGCCGATGGTGACGTCCGCTGGACCGCACCCGAAGTGGTGGAATTAAGGCTCGAAGATGACCCTGAATTTCTCCAGTGGGCACAACAGAGCAAAACAGATAGCCATATCCACTTAGGCACCGTTACCACCGAAATCACTACCTACCGGGCAGTGGTTGTTCCCGTGCAGCTTCCGGAAGACCCTAACTCAAGCGCCTTTGTCCTCGCCTACGATTATCATGCCGAGGCACGCGCCAATGACCGTAATATCTCGATATTTTCGGCCGTTGGGTTCCTCGTCATGGCGCTGGCGGCGGGCGCCTCTTGGCTGGTCGTCAACCGGACATTGGAACCGATCCGGCGGCTGCAAACTACCGCACACCAGATCTCGGAAAGTGACCTGTCTCGGCGTATTGAAGTCACCGGAAACGACGAATTTGCCGAGTTGACGGTGACCATCAATGAGATGCTCGACCGTTTAGAAGACTCGCTCAAGTCACAACGACAGCTTCTGGACGATGTTGGACATGAGCTACGTACGCCGGTAACTATCGTCAGTGGACATCTTGAATTAATGGATGAAAATGATCCAGAAGACGTCGTGCAGAGCAAAGAAATTGCCTTGGACGAGATGAGCCGGATGTCCCTACTCATTAACGACTTGGTAATGCTCGCAAAATCAAACCGGGCTGACTTCATCCAGCCAGCACCCACGGAAGTGGGCGCTTTGCTAGACGAGATTTTGGACAAGGCTCGTGCCTTGGGTGACCGGCACTGGCGCATAGATTACCGCTGCGAATCTACCGTCACCCTCGACCAGACGCGCATTACTCAGGCGATGTTACAGCTCTGCGCTAACGCCGTGAAGTTTTCCTCCGCTGGCACTCGCATCGGTTTGGGCAACGAAATACTGAGAGATGGACACGATGAGACGTTGCTGCGTTGGTGGGTCTCTGATAACGGCGTAGGAATCCAGCCCGAAGATATCGAACGAATCTTTGAGCGCTTTGGGCGTGGAAAGAACTCTGTGCGCTCGGACGGATCCGGTCTGGGGTTGAACATTGTTTCAGCCATAGCCACGGCCCATGGCGGTAGCGTCTGGGTAGATGCTGAGCCAGGGAAAGGCTCCACTTTCTATATCGATATCCCACTGACAAAACGAGGTACCGAAGTATGAGCCGTATCCTGATTATTGAAGATGAGCCACGCATTAGTTCATTTGTTGCCAAGGGTCTGCGCGCAGCGGGACTGACTTCTGCAGTGGCCGGTACCGGGCGTGACGGATTTGATTTGGCCCTCGAAGGCGACTTTGAGCTGATCATCTTGGATCTTGGGCTACCCGATGAAGACGGTTTCTCGGTGCTCCGACGAATGCGTGCGGCACATATTGAGTCACCAGTTATCATTTTGACCGCCCGAGGCAGCGTTGAAGACACCGTCACCGGACTGCAAAATGGCGCCGATGACTATATGGCCAAGCCTTTCCATTTTGACGAATTACTAGCCCGCGTGAGGTTACGTCTGCGCACAGAAGATAACGCGAGCGAAACGTCGGTACTCAGTCACGAGGATCTGGAAATGGATTTGTTGCGACGCCGGGTACTCGTGGCAGAAAAGGAAATTGAACTCTCAGCCCGCGAATTCGCGCTGGCCGAAGCGTTCCTGCGCAATCCGGGGCAGGTGCTCAGCCGCGAACAACTACTCTCCAGAGTGTGGGGTTACGACTTTGATCCCGGCTCAAATGTGGTGGACGTGTATGTGCGCTACCTACGAAACAAGCTTGGCGGGGAGCGCTTCGAAACCGTTCGAGGTGTGGGCTATCGCCTAGCTAGTGCGCGTTAAGCACGCATTTCCCCGAGATGTTCTCGGGGAAATGCGTGCTTAGAAGTTCTAGCTACGGACCATCGACCGGGAGCGCGGCGGGTGTGACACCGGGCCACGGCGAGTTCCGAAGCGTTGAGCCAAGAGTCGGCTCCAGCGGTTGGCTGGGAGCTGAGGATGTAGCAATGCAATCCCGATACAGTACTTGGACATGCTGACCTCACGAATACCGAGTTCAGCAAGCGCCCGGTCGGAGACCCCACGGCCGTCTGCGGATTTGGTTTCCACCACTATCAGCTCCGGTCCTGCGATCTGCTTCTCATCGTTTGCGTAGTTCAATTCCACGTCGCAGGTGACTCGTTCACCGTCAATGGGATTCACGAATGTCGCTCGGGTGTAGGTGCTATCAAGGACCGCTGACAACGATGGCGCTTCTTCGCCATATTCGCTGGCCAATATCTGGTCAAGGAATTCACGATTCTCTTCGCTGAGTTCACCGGCTTGCTCAGGTGCTTGTTCCACACGGTGCTTCACCGTTGCACCACGGAGTCCTTTAGTTTTAATTTCAAACATCGACAGTCCGGTATCCGCGTATGTGCGGGAGCGGACCTTGTAGCGTCTGCGACGTCCTTGGCGGTGGGCACGATACTGTTCAAAATCCTCGGTATCGAAGTACACAGACTCATAACGAAAGGTTCGCAGTCCATCGATTTCCATGATTTTAAACTGGTCCCCCAGCCGTTCAGACAATGCGGTGAACTCTTCTGGCGTCAGCAAGAATTTACGGTCCACCCGAGTTTGCAATGCGGCTTCCGAGATCACCTCGGCTAGTCCGATGGATGCTCGATCTACGACAGCATCTTCTAAAGCCTCACGCGATAGCGAAGTCATCGCTTGCGCGGTCATTTAGACCACGACTCCTGTTTAGCCTCAGTTGCCGAAGCTGGTGAGGCTTTTGCTAGCTCGTAGGTACCGCCGAGCTCTACCGGCTGCTGCTGCGGTTTGCTGTGCTTATTGGTCCGGAAGCGGACATCCACAATGGTCAGGTCACGGACCATGTCCAGCTCAACAACCACGGTGCGCAGCACCTTCGCGTTGAGCAGATCTTCTAGAGCAGCTACCAGATCTGGCTTCTGCGCATAAGCCTTCTCTAAAGTTACCGTCTGACGTTCGGTGCGCGGTGCAAAACTTGGGTGGTCTGCAACGTACATGACGAGCACCAAGGCGGCGGTAGCCGACGGCGCCAACCAGGCCGGATCCGGGTGCAGTCCATTAACCAGACCAATGGCAAGAGAGATGAAGTAGTAAGCGACTTCTTCCTGCGTCAGGGTATCGGAACGCAGTCGAATAATCGACAAAATACCGAAGAGACCCAGCCCAAGGCCCATCCCCGCTTCACTGCCTGAAAGCAACATGGTGACGGCAAAAATACCCATGCTCAGCGCAACATAGGCCAATACCAAATCACGCCTGAAGTGCCTGCGAAAATACACGAAGTAAACCAAGATGGTGATGCCGACGACGTTTGATCCTAGAGCCAGCCAGAACGAAAGCACGGTGGACTCCCTTCATTGTGATGAGGTGATGATTTGTTCTCTCAAATGAACTCTAGGTAAACAATATGAAACTAAAAGTAGAACTTCATGAGAACGTCCTCATTTTCAATCATCGGCGTTAAACGGTCCGGGCACTGATGTTAATGGTTCAAAGCTCTGCGAGACACAGGTTGGTTAGGTGTATATGCTCGACTCGATGCAGGACCTTAACGGCAAAAGTCATGAGCTTTCCAGAGTCTTCGCCGCCCGACTCGATGGGTCGCGTGGTTTTGGGCAAAAAGATGCGGACGAAAACTTGTAAGTTTTCGTCCGCATCTTTTGTCAGTTGTTACTCGGCTTCGATAGCTGCCTTGGCGCTGGAATCCGAATCGTTGAGGAACTTCTCAATGCGATCCACTTCTTCGCTTTCACCGATCGCTGCGGCCGCACGGCCCAGCGCGTATAGCGAACGCAAGAAGCCACGGTTTGGTTCGTGGGTCCAAGGCACTGGGCCCTGTCCGCGCCATCCAGCCTTGCGCAGCGAGTCCAAACCACGGTGGTAGCCCACGCGAGCGAACGCGTAAGATTCCACGGTGCGGCCTTCGCCATGAGCCTCGTTGGCGAGCAAAGCCCAGACCAGCGATGACGATGGGAACTTAGCCGCCAAATCGATTGCCTCGTCTCCGGCGTCCAAACGCGAAAGCACGTCGGTTTCCTCCGGCAACAGTGTTTCTGGAATCCCCAGTAGGTTCTCTCCGACCATGTTTACTTCAGCGACTTTCCGGCGGAGCCTAGCTGACGCGATGCTTCGACGATGCGGGCAGCCATGGACTCTTCAGCCTTGGCACCCCAAACGCGAGGGTCATAGGTCTTCTTGTTGCCAACTTCGCCGTCAACCTTCAGCACGCCGTCGTAGTTAGCGAAAATGTGGCCGGCAACCGGGCGGGTGAACGCGTACTGGGTATCGGTATCAATGTTCATCTTGATCACGCCGTAGGAAACAGCATCTGCGATTTCCTGCTGGGAGGAGCCCGAACCACCGTGGAAGACTAGGTCGAAGGGGTTAGCCTTGCCCAGCTTCGTACCGATCTGAGCCTGAATGTCCTTCAGGATCTCTGGACGGAGCTTCACGCCGCCTGGCTTATACACACCGTGTACGTTACCGAAGGTCAAGGCCGTGATGTAACGACCCTTTTCACCTGTACCCAAGGCCTCGATGGTCGCCATGGCGTCTTCAACAGTGGTGTACAGCTTTTCGTTGATTTCGTTCTCTACGCCGTCTTCTTCGCCACCTACGGTGCCGATTTCAACTTCGAGGATCTGCTTGGCGGCAGCGGTGCGTGGCAGCAATTCTGCTGCGATGCGCAAGTTTTCTTCTAGAGTCTCTGCCGAGCCGTCCCACATGTGGGAGTTGAAGAAAGGATCGCGGCCAGCGGCGACTTCTGCTTCAGAGGCAGCAAGCAGTGGCAGGACAAAACTGTCCAGTTTGTCCGCTGGGCAGTGGTCGGTGTGCAGCGCGATATTCACGCCGTAGCTCTTAGCTACCTGACGTGCAAAGGCTGCAAAGCCGAGCGAGCCGGTGACCATGTCCTTGACGGAGGCTCCGGACCAGTAGGCTGCGCCACCGGTGGAAACCTGGATGATGCCATCTGACTCAGCTTCTGCGAAGCCGCGGATTGCGGCATTCAGGGTCTGCGAGCTGGTGACGTTGACCGCCGGGAAGGCGTAACCGCCAGCCTTGGCGGCATCGATCATTGCATTGTACTTATCGGGGGTTGCGATAGGCATGCTTCACTCCTTTTGATTAGCGAGGGTGGACGCGTCGCCGTTGACGGCGTTTCTCACTCCATCCTATCGGCAGCAGGCCCTGACGTGGCATAGATCTCTGAACGTGACACGAGTTGTCAACGTTTTAACGAACAAACCGCGGGTGTTGCCCGGATTAAAAACCGGCTAACACCCGCGGTATACGCTCACTTGCTACTTACTTTCAGACTCCGTGGTCTGCACATTACTGCTTGCGGATCCAGATTGTTCTGGAGATACAGGGCTCTTAGATCCACTGGAATTCGAGTCTGAAGACGGCACAACTGGAGCCTTGGAGTCGGTCTTCTCCGGCTTTGGCGAAGTCGGCGCCGAAGGCGTCGGTGTGTCGCTATCATCCGTTGGAGGCACTGAAGGCTTTGGCGATTCCGAGCCTTCCGACGGCGAAGGATCCTTAGTGCCATCGGTCGGTGACGGAGTTTTTGAGTCAGTCGGCGATGGCGACTTGGTATCGGTAGGCGATGGAGTATTGGAATCGCTCGGCGACGGGGACTTAGGCTCAGTCGGCGACGGGGAGTTCGAATCGCTTGGCCGTGGCTTTGGTTTAGGCTTCGGAACCACTGGGGTGTCGTTCTCCGGTACCACCACGTCAGGGTTCACGCCCTGGTCACGATTTGGAGCCTGCGACTGTGGACCGTTTGAACCGTTGCCCTTAGGCGCACTGTTCGAGTTGACCGTCAGACGGGTCGAATCGATCATCGCGTTTGGCTGTCCGGCAATATTTGGCAGGTAGTTACGTGGATCGTGCCAACGGCCATCAACGATGACCTCGAAGTGCACGTGGCAACCGGTCGAGTTTCCGGTTGTACCGGCGAGCGCGATCAGTTCACCCTGCTTGACCTCTTGGCCAATCTTGGCGACTAGCTTTGAGTTGTGGCTATAGCCGGTTTGCACGTTGTTTCCGTGATCAATGGTCACGCGCATACCCGAGTGCCCGTGCCAACCGGAGACAATGACACGTCCGGCTTCACTGGCGTAAACAGGGGAACCGCAGGAAATTGGGTAGTCCTGACCGATGTGGATCTGGTTTCCGGCACCGGTAGGGTTGCTGCGCCAGCCGTAAGGGCTGGAGATGCGGCGGGTAGGAACCGGATGCATTAGCTGCAGGCCACCAGGCAGCTGGCCGATAGCCCCTACTGCTCCGGCCAACAGTGCAGTTTCGGTTTCGGATTCAGCTTCTTCGGAAGATTCCGCTGCTCCCTCAACCATGCCTAGCGGGCGGCCATCAATGGCAAGTGCTTGCCCTGAACCGCCGAAAGCGTTCAGAGGTGCATCTTGACTGACATAAACCGAACTGCTGAAATTTGCCTGTTCGGAGTCAGCGTCGATTGCTATGGGCATATTGCCCTGACGGTTATCTGCTGTCTGCGCAACGATAGGAATTGCGAGCGCTCCGGTGAGTCCTATTGCGGCCACCACAGAGGTAGTCCACACGACCAGACGTTTTCTTTTTCGGGGCAATCCGATAAGTAGTAAGTCGTGGTTTACCTGATGTCGCCGTTTCACTACAAGCCGCTCCCAGATCACGAATGCATAACCAAGGCCTAGCCTAAGCTGAATTCGGCAACTAATCCAGATGCTCGAGTAAACTTCTGCTTAAAAATCAGATGTTTGGACTTTTGTTAACCTACACGTTGCCCAAAGACGTGCCGGCGAACCCACGAGTGCATAGCTATCCCAGCTGCTGAGGCAGCATTTATCGAACGAGTTGAACCGAACTGCTCTATTGAAAGTGTGTCTTTTGCTGCCGCGTGCACCTCGGGGCTAAGCCCGGGACCTTCTTGGCCGAAGACCAGAACACAGTTTCGCGGGAGATCATAGGTTTCTAGTGGGACTGAGTCAGGGAAGATATCAATCCCGATAATTGTCAGTCCTTCGCCCTCGGCCCAGGTTACAAATTCATCCACGGTTGCATGGTGGCGTACGTGTTGGTAACGATCGGTGACCATCGCTCCGCGGCGGTTCCAGCGTCGACGGCCAATAATATGCACTTCCTTGGCGAGGAATGCGTTAGCCGAGCGCACCACGGTGCCAATGTTCATATCGTGCTGCCAGTTTTCGATAGCGATATGAAAGTCGTGGCGGCGTTCATCAAGATCTGCAATGATCGCATCCATTGACCAGTACCGGTATTTGTCGGCAACGTTGCGCTTGTCGCCTTCGGCCAACAGCTCTGGGTCGTAATGCGCCTCCGTGGGCAGCTCTCCTTCCCAGGGGCCGACACCGATGATGTGTGCAGCTGCTGGGTCTACCGTGGGTTCAACAGATTCTTCGTTCACCCTTTAAGGGTAGTTGTTCTACGAGGTGTCCACGTTCACGGCGTTCTTGTTGTTTGCTGTGTAGGCTTTAAACATCAGGGAAGTTGATCGATGACGATACGTCCCACCATCACTGCCCAAGGAGGAATAACACCTCGTGACTACCGTAACTCGTGCCGCACGCACTATTCACGACATCAAATGCTGGCTGACCGACATGGACGGCGTATTAGTCCACGAAAATCAGGCTATCAAGGGTGCCGCCGAGCTCATGAAGTACTGGCGCGATAATGACTTGCGCTTCTTGGTGCTGACAAACAACTCCATCTACACCCCGCGCGACCTCCGTGCTCGCCTGTTGGCCTCCGGTTTAGACGTTCCAGAGCAGAACATCTGGACCTCAGCACTGGCAACGGCAGAATTTCTTGCCCGCCAGCGTCCCGGTGGACGCGCATTTGTTATCGGTGAGGCGGGACTGACCACCGCTTTGCATGACGCCGGGTTCATCATGACGGACCAGAAGCCGGACTATGTGGTCCTCGGTGAGACGCGCACTTACTCCTTCGAGGCCATCACCAAAGCAATTCGGTTAATCGAAGGCGGCGCTCGCTTTATCGCCACCAACCCGGATGCGACTGGCCCCTCGGCCGAAGGCCTCTTGCCAGCAACGGGTGCCGTAGCCGCGCTAATCACCCGCGCAACCAACCGCGAACCATATGTGGTGGGCAAGCCAAACCCGATGATGTTCCGTTCGGCGCTGAACCGAATCGATGCGCATTCGGAAACTACTGCGATGATCGGTGACCGCATGGATACCGACATCATTGCGGGTATGGAAGCAGGTCTGTTGACCGCGCTGGTTCACACCGGCATTACCTCCGCCAGTGACGTTGACACCTTCCCATTCCGTCCGGACCTCCAGTTCTCCTCGGTGGCGAACATTCACGCCGAGCTGGTAGCCGAGGGCGGCAAAGGCTCAACGAAAGACGCGAAGCCTTCCAAAGATTAATGCCGAGAAGTGCTGATGAGGGCTTGGACTTGAGAATATTCTTAAGTCCAAGCCCTCATTTAGTACCGTTCTAGCTAGTCGCTCGTTTCCAACCACGCTGCGGCATCTTGAACTAGTGCCGCTGGGGATTGTTCAATATTGAGCATGATCCCGTGCTCATCCCGTTCCAAGGGCTCTAACGTGGCAAGCTGTGATTGCAGGAGGCCCACCGGCATGAAATGCCCGGGGCGTGACCTCATTCGCTGAGTCAACAGTTCTTCGGAGCCATGCAAATGAATAAACACAGTTCCTGGAGCTTGTGCCCGGATCAGGTCCCGATATTTACGCTTCAGCGCCGAGCAAGCAATGATCATCGATTCGTTGCCTGCCGAGCCCAGCCGATTACCAATCTCGCGAAGCCACGGCTCCCGGTCTTGATCATCCAACGGTTCACCGGCGGCCATCTTGTCGATGTTCGCTTGCGGGTGCAGGGAATCACCGTCTAGAAAATCCGCACTAATTCGTGTGCCGAGAAGTTCCCCGACAGTGGATTTTCCGCACCCGGAGACGCCCATTACGATGATTCGGCTCAAAGTAACATCTGCCTTGGCAGTCCTCGCTTGCGCGTCCTTGTCCATGATTTGCTGGCTCACCAGTCGTGAACGGTGCCGTCGATAAGACGGTTGTAAGGCAGGTAAGCCTGCTGGTACGGGTAGGACAACGCAGCTTCTTCATTAAACTCAACACCCAAGCCTGGCTTGTTGCCCGGGTGCAGGTAGCCGTCTTTAAAGGTCATCGACTGTTCGAAGACGGTGTTGGTAGCGTCCGAATGCTGCATGTATTCCTGGATGCCGTAGTTGTGGATGGCAAGACCCACGTGCAGCTGAGCGGCGAAGCCTACTGGCGAGATGTCGGTAGGGCCATGGAAGCCGGACTTCACCTGGTACTGGGAGGCGTAATCCATAACCTTCTTCAGCGGCGAGATGCCACCGAAGTGGGTGGAAGCAGCACGCACGTAATCGATGAGCTGTTCCTTGATCAATGACTGGAAGTCATAGATCGTGTTGAAGACCTCGCCAATGGCGATCGGCGTGGTGGTGTGCTGGCGAACCAAGCGCAGCGCTTCCTGGTTTTCACCCGGGGTGCAGTCTTCCAGCCAGAATAGGTCGTATGGCTCCAGCGATTTGCCCAGCTTGGCCGCCTGGATAGGCGTCATGCGGTGGTGGCCGTCATGCAGCAATGGGATCTCGGGACCGAATTCGTTGCGCACCGCTTCAAATACAGTTGGCAGGTGGCGCAGGTAGGCGCGGGTATCCCAGTCTTCTTCCTGTGGGAATGCGCCACGACCGGCAGGCTCGTAGTCATAGCGTTCGCCCGAGGCCTGAGTCTGAGCGGCTACGCCGTACACTGCCTTGATGCCAGGCACTGCGGTCTGTACACGGATGGACTTGTAGCCCAGTTCCAGGTGTTCGCGGATCGAATCGAAAAGCTGTGGCATGTCGGTGCCCGAAGCGTGCCCGTAGGCACGCAGGCCGTTGCGTGAAGCTCCACCGAGCAGTTGGTAGACCGGCATGTTTGCGGCCTTACCCTTGATATCCCACAGGGCCATATCCACCGCGGCGATGGCCGCCATGGTGATTGGCCCACGACGCCAGTACGAGGAACGGTAGAGGAACTGCCAGGTGTCCTCGATTCGGTGTGCGTCCTTGCCGATCAGCAGCTGCGCTACGTGATCCTTCAGGTAGGACGCAACTGCAAGTTCGCGGCCGTTTACGGTTGCGTCGCCGATACCGACCAGACCTGACTCGGTGGTGACTTTCAGGGTCACAAAGTTTCGTGACGGGCTGGTCACGAAGACTTCTGCCTTGATGATTTTCATGGCAATCCTTTCGAAATACGTGAGCTTCGATGCGCACGTGAGAGGTGAAGAAAATTAGTTGGTAAATCCGTTACGCAGCTGGTGCACTCCGTCCACGGCCTGAGCCTCGGCGGCAAGCTGAGAATCAAGTACGTTGAGCAAAGCGATGGTCTGTTCCCGCGAATCAGAGGTATCTTCCAACACTGAGTTCAGTGCCGCAGACTGGGCATCCTGCACCGCGACCTTGGCTCTGGCCTGTGCGGTCAGCTGATCACACCACGCGGCGATGGGAAGCAAAGCTGCTGCACCATCTCGTCCAGCGGACTGCTCGGCCCGATAAACCGGAATTGCACGTGCCGCCAGTTTTAACGACCCGTCCATGCCAATTTGCGCGAGGTAATGAGCGATTCGTGGATTTGAGAATCGCTCGCGTAGTGCTTCACGGTAGGCCGGAACATCCAGAACAGGCTCATTCAAATGGTTTGCCGCAGCATCCCAGAATTGCATCACCCACCGGTTGATTTGCGGGTCTGCCAGAGCTTGGGCAACGGTCTGGTGTCCACGAAGCTGACCTGCATATGCCATCAGCGTGTGCGCTCCGTTGAGCAACCACAGTTTGCGCCGTTCAAAGGGTTCTAAATCCTCGACAAACAGTGCCCCCGCTTTTTCCCAGGCGGGACGTCCAGCCGGGAAATCTCCTTGCAGCACCCAGGAGCTGAATGGTTCGGTAACTACCGGCGACGCATCGTGGAAACCCGTTCCGTCTGCGACTGCTGCGCGGTCTGCCTCGGTAGTGCGCGGAGTAATGCGGTCAATTGAGGTATCTACGAAGGAAACATTCGACTCGATCCAGCTGGTCAGCGACGGGTCAATTTCTTTGGCAAATCCTAGAATTGACGCCTTGGCGATCGCGCCATTCCCCGGCAGGTTGTCACAGGAAACTATGGCTAGCGGCCATCCGTCTCCGGCCCGGCGCGATGCCAAGCCAACCAATACTCTGGCTCCAGCGGTTGCAAGGATCAAAGAGTCAAAGTCGTCGCTTGACCGGGCAAAGATTCCAGACTCATAGTGTTCGCGCAGTACCGTCAGATCTTCGCCCACCACAGGGTCGGAAAGATCCAGTGTCGGCTCGTTTGCTCCCGAGGCCATCTTGTATCCGGCTTCGGTGATGGTCAACGTCACGATGGCCGTATTCGGATTCGCCAGCAAGGTACTCAGCGTATTCAGGTCAGCCCCATCGTGGGCCTGGACAATTGAATCGACTACTTCAAAAGAGTCGCCATCCGCCCCTCGTTCGATCAGCGTATACAGACCATCCTGAGCCGCGAGTTCAGTAGCAGCAGTCGCGCTGCGGCCGGTAAACGCCGCAATCCCCCAGCCGTCGCCCGAATGTGCGGTGTACCAGGCCTGGTGCGCACGGTGGAAGGCGCCGAGACCGATATGAACCATCCGAACTTCTGCAGGCGAACCGCCCTGAGCTGAACGGTTAAGCATTTGTGGCTTGTTTTCTTGCGTGCTCATAGTTTGAACGCCCGTCGTGGTGCACCGTCGACAAGATCCACGATGATCTGGTGCGCGCGCTCCTCGGTGACGCGGTGTTCCGCGACGAGCCGTGCCAGGAAGGAGGCTTCGACACGACGTGACGCATCATGGCGTGCCGGGATTGAGCAAAACGCGCGGGTGTCATCGATGAAACCCGAAGAACGGGAGAAGCCCGCGGTTTCGGTGACCGCCGAGCGGAAGCGCATCATCGCGTCCGGGGCGTCGAGGAACCACCATGGCGCACCGATGAATACCGAAGGGTAGAAGCCAGCCAGCGGAGCGATCTCACGGGAGAACACCGTCTCATCGATGGTGAAGGGAATGAAATGGAATCCGGGGGCCGTTCCGAAATCCGCGAGCATCGGGGCCAGCCCACCGGCGTAGTCCACGGCGAACGGAATGTCGTGCCCGGTGTCCGGTCCAAAGGTTTCCAAGGTGTGCGGGTGGGTATTACGGTGTACCCCAGGGTGCATGGTCATGACCAGCCCATCGTCGACGGCCATCGCCGCCTGCTGATACATCATGTGTGCTTCGAAGGCCAGCGCCTCAGCATAGCTCGCGGTACCGGCAAGTCCTTTGGTGAAAAGCTCCGCCGCTTCGTCGCGAGTAAGCTTCAGAGTCGTGGGGGTCTGGGCTCCATGATCTGAAGATACCGCTCCATGCTCTACAAAGTAGGCACGGCGGTTGGCCATGGCGGCCAAATAGCCATCGTAGCCGGCTTGGCCATCACCGGCCGTTTGAATCAACTTGTCTGCGCGTTGGGCAAAGTCCGCACCCCAGAATTTGATGTAGGCATCAGGACGGAAAGTAGGTAGTACCCGTGGAGCAAAACTCGGGTCCGCGGCGAGCCGATCATGGGCTTCCAATGAGTCCAACGGATCATCCGTGGTAGCCAAAACCTCGATATTAAACTGTTCCATCAAGGCGCGCGGACGAAATGAAGGTTCCGCAATTTTTGCCTCGATAGCGCGGTAGGTCGACTCCGCGTGTTCATCGTCGATATGCAGATCGTCAAGCCCAAAAACTTCAGTAAATTCTTGACGCAGCCAGTAGCCCGAAGCTGTGCCCTCATAGAGGTGCCAATTCTTGGCAAAGATTTTCCAAGCTTCCAGCGGGCTCGCCCCCTGACTACCACCTACGCGCAGTTGTGCGAGGTCCACGCCGTGAGCGTGAAGCATGCGCGTAACGTAATGATCCGGGCTCAGCAACAACGCGGTGGGATCCGGGAATGATGCATCGTTGGCGATCATCGCAGCGTCAACGTGCCCGTGTGGCGAGATGATCGGCAGGTTCTCTACCTTGGCATGTAGGCTGCGGGCGATCTCGCGGACAGCCCGATCAGCGGGAAAAAGTCGGTCCGGATGGTTCGCAATGGAAGAAGGCATACCTCGATGTTCCGCAGTAAAGGTGGCAGATGGCAACAAGTTGCCATGTGTTGCATCACTACCGCGATTCGCGTTGCCCATAAGGGGCAGTGGAAGCCCGCAATACTAGCCGTGTCGGCAAGACGACCGCTTCACCTCGGGTGGATATCGCACCGTTGGATATTGCCAGCAGGTTACGAACGGCGGTGGCTCCCAAAGCGTGCAACGGCGCCGCCACGGTAGACAAACCTGGTTCAATCAAGGCCGCTCCTGAGGAGTTATCAAACCCCACTACAGAAAAATCCGTAGGGACCCGATATCCGGTGGCCTTCAGCTTGCGCATCAGCCCCAAGGCCAACTGGTCGTTATACGCCAAGATTGCGCTGGAACGTCCGGTTGCAATTTGTTCAGCCGTTCGTGCCCCGCCGTCCATGGTCGGAAATTCGGACTGGACTTTGCTGATACGCAGCGAGTACTCCACGGCGGCCCGTTTGGCCGCCTGCCAACGGCTCGAATCGGCCCAAGACGCTTCTGGCCCGGCAAGGTAGGAAATCTCTCGATGCCCCAGGGATGCAAGGTGTTTTACTACTTCGTGCACTCCGCGCGCATTGTCCGTGACGACACTGGCTACACCTTTGACACCGCGATTCATCACCACCGTAGGTTTCTGTTTGGCCATATCTCGAATCGCAGCGTCCGACATGCGTGAGCTGGAAAGCACAATTCCATCCACAATATCCATCGACCGTTCCAGTGCCTGGCGTTCGATAACCCCCGACTCCCTGGTGTGTGCCAGCAACATTGTGTACCCACTGGCCGCGGCTTCCTCTTCGGCACCACGGATCATTTCGAAGTATGCGGGGTTTGAGATATCGGCCACCACTAGAGCAATCGTTCCTCGGCGGTTTCGCCCCTGCGCCATGGGGCGCCGTACGCTCACCGCACGGTAACCAAGTTCTTGTGCAACCGCGCGGATTTTCTCCGCGGTGGCGTAGCTAACTCTCCCAGGACGCGCAAATGCACGCGATACCGTGGAGGTGGAAACTCCCGCAACGCGTGCCACATCGTAGATCGTAGGCTGGCGAGATTTGTCAGATTCAGGTTGCACCTCTTTATCTTGACGGGTGAGACCCGTCGATGGAAGTGGCGTGCAACTAATGGCAACAATTGGCACAGATCACACTATGGCGTTCATCATCGTAACAACCGTCGAAGTGGCCGGTGCTCCGCAACGTCTTGATCCTCCAACTTGGTCATGCGATACGTAGATGACCCGGCCGGAAAGTAGCATCCTGTGATTAAGCGTCGCATCTTGCGTGCCATAGCCGTGGCTTCCACCGCGCTATTAGCATTAAGCGCATGTAGCTCTGGAGTCTCTGGCACCGCCGAGGAGGGCAAGACCCTCGTCCTGTCCCTGAACCAGGCCGAATCCCACCCTTCATATATTGCTCTGACTTCCTTTGGCGAGCGCGTGAAGGAACGCACCGGTGGCCGCTGGGACATCAAGGTCTACCCCAATGAAACACTCGGTGCCCAGCAGGAAGTCATCCAGCTGGTCTCAGATGGATCCGTTGACATGGCTGTAGCCTCCGGAACCCAGTTAGAGAACTTAAACCCTGATTTCGCAACTCTTAACTTGCCTACGGTCTTCAAAAGCATTGACCATCAGATGAAAGTTGTGGGCGACGACAATATCGTCGGTGAACTTTTCTCCTCTCTCGAAGAGTCCAAAAACCTCACGGTCGTAGGTGGCCTCACTCAGGGAGACCGAAACATCTACACTGTGGCCGGGCCGGTCACAGAACCTGAAGATCTGCGTGGAATGAAAATCCGTGTGCAGGAATCAGATATCCACATCGCGATGATCAATGCCATGGGAGGCTCGGCCACCCCGATGTCCTACGGCGAGGTCTACACCGCGTTGCAGTCCGGGGTTCTGGACGGCGCGGAAAACAACGAAGTTTCCTACGTATCGCAAAAACACAACGAAGTTGCCAAACATGTAGCACTCACCCGCCACTTGGTGGGCTTGGACTACATGTTGATCAATTCGGATCTGATCAAATCCATGAATCCCGAAGATCGCAAGATCTTCGACGAAGAATGGCAGCAGACAGTCACCGAGCACGTCGAACTCTGGAACACGCAAAATGATGCTGCTATAGCGTCCGCAAAAAAGTCCGGCAGCAAGTTTAACGAAGTTGATACCGCCGCCTTCACCAAAGCGCTGAAGCCGGTAGTCGATAACGCGCTCACCACCGACGATGCTCACAAGCTGTACGACAACATTCAGGAGGCCGCCAAGTGAATGCGATAAAAAACGTCCTGGATGTAGCGCTTAAATGGTTGTGCATCGTGCTTTTCGCGGTCCTGGTCCTGGTAGTTTGCTGGCAGGTATTTAGCCGCCAAGTAATTCATGAGCCTGCGACGTGGACCACTTCGATGGCGCAGTACCTGTTTGTCTGGTTGGCCCTGTTCGGATCTGCTTATGTGTTCTCGGATCGTAGCCATATCGCCGTGGACTTCCTGGTCCGCGCCCTGAAAATCGATGGAACTCGCACTCTGGAAGTAGTAGTCAATGTCATTGTTCTGCTCTTTGCGGTCTTCGTGCTTATCTGGGGCGGGCTTCGAGGTGTGGATCTGACCTGGACGCAGAAAATTTCAGGACTTCCGCTAAATATTGGTGCCATGTATTTGGCGCTGCCAATTTCCGGGCTCGTGACCGCGTTCTACTCTGTCTACCACCTCGTTGAGGCGTTGGCAGGCCGTGGTCTGCCAACCGAAGACGACGATGAAATTCGAGAGGCGATCTAATCATGGATGCTGCATTAGTTGCTGGAATTATTCTGATCGTTGGCATCGCCGCGCTCCTGCTCTGCCGCGTGCCCATCGCGATTGCCGTAGGCTTCTCGGCTTTCGCCGCAGTCGCAGCCGTGATCGGCTTGGAGAAGGCCTCCTTCGTCGCCGCACAACGTATGTTCACCGGCATTAACTCATTTACCTTGCTCGCAATTCCGTTCTTCATCCTTGCCGGCGTATTAATGAACAACGGTGGCATCGCCGCCCGCCTCATCGACGCCGCAAAGGTCCTCGTAGGCCGCATGCCAGGCTCGCTGGCGCAAACGAACGTGGTCGCTAATGCGCTCTTCGGTTCCGTTTCTGGTGCCGCAGTTGCCTCGGCAGCTGCGGTTGGCGGAGTGATTGGCCCACGTCAGCGCGAGGAAGGTTACAACCGAAACTTCTCCGCTGCAGTAAATATCGCTTCGGCCCCCTCTGGCATGCTGATTCCGCCGTCAAACACGCTGATCGTATACTCCCTGGTTTCCAGCACCTCGATCGCTACACTCTTTGTGGCTGGCTACATCCCCGGCATTTTATGGGCGCTGGCCTGCATGCTTATTGTTTGGCTTTATGTTCGAAAGCGCACAGACCTCAAGCAGCACGAAAAGGTGACACTTCCGGCGGCACTGCTTACCTTGTGGCGCGCTGTTCCATCTATTCTGATGATCGTGATCGTCATTGGCGGTATTCTCGCCGGTGTTTTCACTCCCACCGAGTCAGCGGCAATCGCCGTGGTGTACTGCCTGATACTCAGTTTCCTTTACCGTGCGATCAAGATCTCTGATCTGCCGCGCATCTTGATCGATGCCACGCAGACTACCGCGATTGTGATGCTGCTGGTTGGGGTTTCGACCATCATGGCCTGGGTTATGGCATTCTCAGGCATTCCTGCTGCCATCTCGTCTGGCTTGCTGGGCTTGACCGATTCACCAACGATCATCCTGATTTTGATCATGGTCATTCTGCTCATCGTCGGTACCTTCATGGATCCAACACCTGCCATTTTGATCTTTGTTCCGATCTTCCTGCCGATTGTGACCGAATTTGGAGTGGATCCAATCCACTTCGGCATCATGGTGACCTTCAACCTCTGCTTGGGTACCATTACTCCGCCAGTGGGCAACGTGCTCTTTGTCGGCGCTCGTGTAGCCGGACTGCGAGCGGAGCCAGTCATCAAGGCGCTGGTTCCATTCTTCATCGCGCTGATCGCGATGTTGTTCGTAGTCACCTTCATTCCGCAGTTATCCATGTGGCTTCCGGAAATGCTGGGACTTCTGGGCCAGTAACACTGCCCCACCCATACCTGTGGTGGCGAACCCTTTGGGGGTTCGCCACCACAGGCGTTTAACCACGGGAAACCGAAGGTTTCTTAGGATTCTCTTGACCTGAATTCGACATGAATCAGCTTTTCATCAGCGCTTTTGAACTGTCTTCAGTGCAACTAATGGCAACCACTTCATTTGGTGAGGTGCGTCACGCAAGACTGGTCGTGGACGAGTTCTCAATGACGTTAACAAGGTTCCGAGGACAACCAAATCATCACCGAAAGTTCAAAATGACTTCAAAGATTTTGTCACGCTCCCAGCGTGGCCGCCTGGCTCTTGCAGTAGCAATACCACTGAGCATGTTCTTAGCATTACCAGCCGCGAGTGCCGCGCAGGCTCCGCACCAAGCACCCGCAGCGCACAACGCGCCAAGTGTTTCCAATGAGGGAAACCACGGCAAGCCACCGAAGCTTGAAGCACGTGTCAAGGACACCATCAAGCACAAGGGGCGCACCTTCAAAGATCTGAACGACAACGGCAAGCTCGATGTCTACGAAGACTGGCGCAAGCCTGCGGAAGACCGAGCCGCAGACCTGGTTTCACAGATGACCTTGGAAGAAAAATCCGGTCTGATGCTGATCGATACACTCAACGCAGCTTGCGATGCTGACACCCAGACCCGCGGAACCCTGGATCCAAATGCCACCGACTACATCAACAATCAGAAGATGCACCGCTTCGTCTTCCGCAATACGGTCACCAGCGAAGACAAAGCCACCTGCGGCAGCGCCAGTGGCGGCTTCCAGGCCAGCACCTCGCTGACCCCGCAGGAAGCCGCCGAATATATGAATACGGTCCAGGAGCTCGGCGAGGGAACTCGCCTCGGCATCCCGATGTTGTACAAGTCCAATGCGCGCAACCACATCGACCCGAATGCCCGTGCAGGCATTAACGAGTCAGCCGGAGCCTTCACCGCATTCCCGAAGGAGGCAGGATTGGCGGCCGCCGCGCTAGGTGAGGAAGCAGTGCGCACCGGAGAAACCCCGACCATCGGAGACATGTCGATCATTGATGACTTCACTGGTGTCATGGGTGACGAGTGGGCGTCCATTGGACTACGTGGAATGTACGGCTACATGGCAGATCTTTCCACCGAACCACGCTGGTACCGTGCCCATGAAACCTTCACCGAGGATGCAGACCTCAACTCAAATATCATGACCTCACTGGTCGAAGGGCTGCAGGGCCCCTTGGATAAGAACGGGGTTTCACTGAGCCCGAAGTCTGACGTCGCGCTGACCATGAAGCACTTCCCGGGTGGAGGGCCGCAGGAGCTGGGGTTGGATGCGCACTATTCCTTCGGCAAGACCCAGGTCTACCCGGGTGACGGTTTTGGTTATCACCTGAAGCCGTTTGAAGCGGCCATCAACGCTGGCGTTTCCTCGATCATGCCTTACTACGGTGCTCCCGTAGAGGTCACCTACAACGGTGTTGACTACGATTCCACGGGTATGGCCTTCTCCAACCAGATCGTCAACGATCTCTTGCGTGACGAGTTGGGCTTTGCTGGGTACGTCAATTCGGATACCGGTATCATCAACGACCGCGCTTGGGGCTTGGAGGACAAGAGTGTTCCGGAGCGCGTAGCCACCGCCATCAACGGCGGAACCGACACGCTGTCCGGATTCCATGACGTTAAAACCATCACCGATCTGGTGGATTCCGGGCTGCTCACCGAGGAAAGAATTGATCTTGCGGCAACCCGTCTGACCACCCCGATGTTCCAGATGGGCCTGTTCGAGAACCCATATGTGGACGTTGTAGCCGCCGGCGACATCGTGGGCAGCGACGCGAACCGGGAGGTAGGCCTAGACCTACAGCGCAAATCTGCCGTATTGCTTCAGAACAAGGAAACTGCGGACGGTGAGAAGGTCCTGCCCTTGAAGGAAAACTCGGATGTTTACATCCTGGGCGACTTCACCGAGGAAACCGTGGCTAGCTACGGCCATGACGTCACCAACGGCAATACCGAAGATCCATCCGAGCGCCCGAGCGCCAAGGACAGCGACTATGCGCTGATTTCGGTGACCGTGAACAACAAGAACACGAGCTCTTACAAGTCCAATGATCCGGAATCCGGAATGAACCCGGAGCACATCAGCCCGATTGTCATGGATGGTGTGGCCGGTCTGGATGGCAAGAGCCCGTTCGGCGCAGCCGATGCGTGCGTCACCCAGAATACGGAAACATGTACGGATGACGGGCTGCGCTTTGGCGGGTCGCTGCCATGGGAATCCAGCGTTCTGGACTTCACCGGCATGGCCGAATCCAAGTCTTGGGAAATCAGCCCGTCGCTAGACACCATCAAAAAGGTGATGAGCGAAGTTGATGACCCGAGCAAGGTTGTTATGCACGTGTACTTCCGCCAGCCGTTCGTGATGGATGAGGCCAGCGGATTCCTTGATGCGGGAGCTATCGTGGCCGGTTTCGGTATGTCCGATACCGCGCTGATGGATGTGCTCTCCGGCAAGGTTGCCCCACAGGGCCGCATGCCATTTGCCTTGGCGGGAACCGCTGAGGCCATCACCGAGCAATTCAGTGATCTACCTGGTTACGCAGAAACTACCGACGGGGAACTCTACCCATTTGGTTTCGGACTGACGTACGAGTAAAACTCAACTAGCGAGGCCACGTCCTACCCAATGCCGAGACGTTGGGCAGGAGGTGGCCTTCATATTTGGGCGGTCACAGCGGAAGTACTTTTATTTAACCGTGACCGGGGTATCCATCACTCGGCCCTCGGGGACCACGCGCAATGGCCCGATAATTCGGAATTCTGCTGCCAGCGGCAGGTCCTCACTGCTGGACCCCACGCGCACGCCGAATACTCCTGGTTCCACCACACGCTGCCCGGAAACTCCGGTGAAGGAAGTACGGTCCGCGTGTAGTTCAAATTCCACCCGCTTCGATTCCCCTGCAGCCAACCGGACCTTGGTGAAGCCTGCGAGCCAGAGGCGTGGGCGCACTACTTGTGACACCTTGTCATCAAGATAAAGCTGCACTACTTCAGCACCATCTCGATCACCAATGTTGCAGACCGTCGCGCTAATGAGTACCGCTGCATCCGAGGAAATCTCGGTGGTTGATAATTCCAGGTCTCTGAGCTCAAAGTTCGTGTATGAACTTCCATGCCCAAATGGGTAGAGCGGCCGCGGATCAAGGTTCGATACGCCGTCGTTATTCCAGCCGAGCTGTCCGGTGAGATATGTTCCAGGCTGGCCACCGAGGTGGTCCGGTATCTGCACCGGCAGTTTCCCCGACGGGTTAACCGCGCCGCTGAGTACCGATGCGAGAGCCGGTCCACCTTCAACACCCGGCATGAATGCCTGCACGATAGCCTTCACCCGAGACTCGAACTGCCCTAAGGAATAGGGGCGGCCAGTTATCAGCACCAGTACCGTCGGTGTTCCGGTGGCAAGTACCGCTTCGACTAGCTCGACTTGTTTGCCGGGGAGAGCTAAGTCCACCACGTCGCAACCTTCTCCGGAAGTTCCCCGGCCAAAGAGTCCGGCCAGATCTCCCACGGTCACTAGCGCAATATCTGCAGCACGGGCTGCTTCTACCGCGGCGTCGATGCCGCTAACATCTGGATGTGTAAAATCAACGCCACGCTCATAGGTGAAGCAACTTTCGCTGAGGCTCGGTTCGCGGCGGAGCGCTTCGAGGATAGATTGCATCGTAATTCCATGATCATCGTCTGCGGCATACCGTGAATGCACGTGATTCGTAAAGGAATAACAGCCTAGATGAGTTCGCGGTTGGCTGGCCGATGGTCCAATGACGGCTACCGATGCGTGATTTTTCAAGGGAAGAAGTCCCTCGTTTTTCAACAGCACGATGGACTCTTCGGCCATTTTCCGTGCGTGAGCCCGGTTCTCAGACGAGTCCAAATCTACGTCGGACCCAGCCCACTGTCCTTCGGGGGACCATTCGGAGTCCAAGAGCCCAAGCTGCGCTTTCTGCGTGAGTACTCGACGTACCGCTCCGTCAAGGATGCCTGGATCGAGTTTTCCTTCGGCAATTGCACGGCCCAAATTCCGGAAGGCATTGGTTTCGGGAAGTTCCACATCCATCCCGGCAGAAAGTGAAATAATTCCGGCATCATTCAAGGTTTCGGCAACCTGATGCATTCCCTGCAAGAAGCTGACCGACCAGTAATCGGAAACGACAGTACCTTCAAAACCCCACCGTTCGCGCAGGATCTGCGTCAATAAGCGATGACTCGCCGCCGGCGCTTCACCATCAAGGTCTGAGTAGGAATTCATCACCGAATGAACTTTTCCTTCTCGGATGGCTCGTTCGAAGGGTGGAAAGACAACGTCTTCTTGTTCACGCACTCCCATGGAAACCGGGGCGTGATTACGTCCGGCTTTAGATGCTGCGTATCCGGCAAAATGTTTCAACGTTGCGTGGACACCGCCGGACTGTAGCCCCCGCACATAGGCAGTTCCCAACTCGGCGACCAAGTGCGGGTCCTCACCCATGGTCTCCTCCACGCGGCCCCAGCGGTAATCCCTGACCACGTCTAAGACCGGAGACAGACCTAGGTGAACACCCATTTTTTTCATATCTTGGCCAATAAGTTGCGCCATCGTATTCACTAGAACTGGGTCAAAGCTTGCACCCCAAGCGATCGAGGCTGGGTAACAGGTTGCCGCCATGGTGGTGAACCCGGTCAGGCATTCTTCGTGTGCTAAAGCTGGAAGACCGAAGCGGTTGGCGGCGATCACCTCATGCTGCATTTGTGCCAGCTTGTCGCGTCCTTCTGCCGGGGTCACTGGAGATGATCCGAAGGCCCGAGTGATCTGTCCCAGACCATCCTGAATTTCTTCGGTGAAGCTCACCCCATCAACGAAGGTGTCTTCCATGGGCGCGACGTTTCCCTCGCCAGAGTCGTTGTCTTCTTGCGGGCGAATCCAATAGGAGCCGAGTTGGCTCACTTTTTCTTCGATGGTCATTTCGCCCATCAGCGCGCCGACGCGTTCTGCGATGGGCAGTGCAGCGTTACGCCACGTGCTTTCTGCGATGTTCATTTTAGTCCTTAGTACTGGGCATGAGCCCGAAAAGTGTTTCCGCGGGGCCTTAGCCTTTGACGGCTCCTTGCAGGCCGCTGACAATGCGCCGCTGCATGGCGAGGAAGAAAATCAGCGCCGGGATCATGGCCAAGGTGGTGAAGGCAAAGACTCCTGCGGTGTCTGCAGAGTGCTCGGTTGAGAAGTCTGCGACGCCCAACGGGAGGGTGCGCATCTCACCTTGGAGTAGCAACAGCGGCAGCAGGTAGGCATTCCATGAGCCCACGAAGGCGAGTACGCCGACGGTGACCATGCCTGGACCAGATAGCGGCAATAAGATGCGCCAGAAGAAACCGATGCGGCTGGTTCCATCCAGCTGGGCCGCTTCTTCTAGTTCCTGAGGCAACGCCATTAAGAAGGGGCGCAGGATGACTACCGTCATCGGCAGGGCGAAGGCCGCCTGCGGTAATGCGACGCCCCACCAGGTATTTCCTAGGTTCAAATCTCGGGAGATCAGGATAAAGAGCGGAACGATTGCCACCGTGGCGGGAAAGAGCAGGCCCAGCACAAAGACCATGAAGATCGGTTCGCGAAGCCTGAACTGGTACCGGGCCAATGGGTAGGCCGCCATGATCCCAAAAACCACCACAATCACCGTGGTGAGCACCGCGATCATCGTGGAATTCAGAGCATAACGCCAGAATTCTGGGTTGTTTAGTACCCCGGTGTAATTGCTCAGTACCCATGGTTCCGGCAGTGCCGCGGGCGCTTGGGCTAGCTGCGCATTAGTACGAAACCCACCAAGTACCCCGTAAAGCACCGGCCCCAGGGTAAGAGCTACCACTGCTAGGGAAAGTGCGTACACAAGTACGTTTCCACCATATTTATTCGGAGATTTTTTGGTCTTCACGGCGGGTTTTATCGAGGTTGTTGCAGTGCTCATCGACGCACCTTCTTTCGCTTACGCGAAGTATCGGGCTGAGTATCTCGTTTGAGGATGAACTGCTGATAAGAGACGGCGAGAATCAGCGCAACGATAAACAAGATCACCGATGCAGCCGAAGCGACGCCGAAGTTCTGTCGTTTGGTTCCCTCAGATACGAGGAATGTGGCCATCGTTGTCGTGGAGTTTGCGGGCCCGCCGCCGGTAAGAATCCAGACCATGTCAAAGAGCTGCAAGGAACCGACCATCGAGAGAAAACCCCAGGTGCGCAGGGTTGGCCCAAGCAATGGGATGGTGATCTTGCGCTGGATTTGCCACCAAGAGGCTCCGTCAATTTGCGCAGCCTCATAGAGTTCATCTGGCACTCCTTGCAGTCCAGCAAGGAACAGAATCACCGCGAGACCCAGGTATTTCCAGGTCAGCACGATTAGCACTGTCCACAGTGCCAGGTCTGGCGTTCCTAGCCAACCTTGCGCAGGGCCCTGAATGCCAAGTTTGGACAACACGGTATCGATCAACCCGTACTGCGGTTGCAAGAGCTGGAACCACACGACGCCGGCGATCACTTCGGACAATACGTAAGGAACGAAGATGATGGTGCGCAGCAACCCTTGAATCTTCATCTTGCGGTTGAGTAACAACGCGATCGCCAACCCCAGCGGAAGCTGGATGATGATCGATCCGGCAATGATGATCAGGTTATGCACTAAAGCGTCGGTGAAGACCTCGTTTTGCAGCACCCTGACATAGTTCTGCAGGCCGACGAAGTCTACAAGCGGTCCGAAACCTTTCCAGTTATAGACGGAGAACCGCACCGCTTGAATGATCGGCACCAACATAAACATCGCGATGAGCAACAACGCCGGAGTGACGAAGAACAGGATCTCCAGGTTTTTCCGCTTATCCGCCGGCGCGCGTAGTTTTCGTTTTGGCGATCGGCTCCCACGCTCGGCCGCTGTGTTCCGCGGCCGAGTTCCGGGAGCCGTGCCCTGCCTGGCCGGTACGGTGGCAGAAACGACTTTGACCCCTTCTGTCACCGAGAATCACTTCTCCATATTTGCGGCGTCTTGGCTCTTAGCGACGATGTCTGCTGGTGAGGACTGTCCGGCAAAGAGCAACGCGATTTCGTCATTCATCGCTCCACCAATGGAAGCGCCGAAGGCGGTGTCGAAGTACAGCTGAACGTAGGGGGATTCATCGCGGGCTTTGAGCAGCGAGGCGAGGGCCGGATCTGCCACGGAGTCATTGGCCGCCGGGTTAGTAGGCAGTCCCATATCCAGCTTCGCGAAACCTTGCTGCACGCCATCCGAGAGCAGGTACTTGACGAAGTCGACTGCTTCGTCCGGAGCATTCTGCGAAACACCCCATGCGTCGCCACCGCCAAGCTGTGCATCCTGTGCCCCGGCACCACCATCAATCGTTGGGAATGGGAACCATCCGGTGTCATCTCCCAGACCTTTACCGTCCTCGGTGAGTCCCTGCATAATGCCAGGTTCCCAGTGGCCCGCCAATTCCATGGCTACTCGTTCGGTAGCTAGCAGGCCTGAGGCAGAGGTTGGACCGGACTGTGCCGGGGTGGAAAGGAATCCGGGATTAAAAGGCTCGGCATCAATGACTTTTTTGACATCTTCACCGGCCGTGACGAAGCACTGATCATCAAATTCCAGGTTCTTGACCGACGCGTTGAGTACCTCTTGGGAGCATTCACGAAGTACCGAGTAATACCAGTAGTGGGCGGCCGGCCACTTATCTCCTGCACCGACCGATACCGGATCAATTCCCGCTGCCTTCAGCTTCTTGACCGCGTCCATCCATTCATCCATGGTCTGTGGTGGGTCAGAAATGCCCGCTTCTTTGAACAGTGCCTTGTTGTACCAGAATCCGGCCAGGCCCACCGAGTATGGCAGTGCGTAGGTTTTCCCGTCGACCTGCCAGCCGGCAATGTTTCCACCAATCATGGAAATCTCGTCCGTGGCCAGCTCGCTGAGGTCACGGGTCAGGCCTGCTTCAACATGGTCCGCCAGCTCACCGCCGCCGCGTTCCATGTAGACATCCGGAGCATCACCACTTTGGAATGCTGCATCGAGCTTGGTAAGCATGTCTTCGTGCTGCATCGCGCTGACCTCAACGGTTACTCCCTCATGAGCGGCTTCGAAGTCGTCGGCCACCTTCTCGTAGTAGGCCTTTCCTTCACCATTATTGGAGTTGTGCCACCAGGTGATGGTCTTGTCTTCGCCGGCAGCGGCGGCGCCGCTGGTCCCCGCTCCGCCCGAACATCCGCTGGCCAACAGTGCGGTGCTTGCGAGCAACGCAAGAATTCCTAATCCTCTTTTTCCAAGCTCCATAGTGGACTCCTCAAGTGTGTTGGGTGACCCGCTCCACGCGGTGTCGGACGGTCTGGCTCACCCAAGAATGTCACCGTGATGCAAGTCATGTCAATCGTTTTCGATAACGATTTCGAAAACGATGTCGAAATATAAGTTTTTATAACCTCAGACTGAGTTTCCTAGTGGGAATCACGGCTCAACGTGAGGTAGCGTAGGCCGAGTGATAACCCCATCGGCTGAAGTCTCCGGCACCCATGAACAACCGCCTGGCTCTGCCCTGTCTCAAAGTACAGCGAACCGCGTGACCATCAATGATGTGGCGCAGGCGGCCGGGGTGTCTGTCTCCACCGTGTCCAAAGTAGTCAACGCCCGATATGGCGTAGCACCGCGCACTATGGAGCGCGTCCTGCAGGTCATCGCCGAGCTGGGCTATGAAACTTCTCTTGTGGCCTCGTCCTTGCGCAGCAGCCGAACTAACATCATCGGGATCTTGGTCGCAGAATTTGAGCCCTTCGCATTGGAATTACTGAACGGAATTTCGGCAACACTTCGCGGCACCCAGTACGACCTCATGGCTTACGCTGGCAACCTCGCTCCGGGCGGCCGAGCCGGCTGGGAACACCGCTCACTGTCCCGGCTCGGCGGGACCCTCATCGACGGCGTCATTATCGTCACCCCCACCGTAGAGATCCCGCATAGCTCGGTTCCGGTTATTGCCATTGACCCGCACGCCGGCACGAGCGGTCCGGCGGCCATCGATGTAGATAATTTCGGCGGAGCCAAAACTGCAACCGAACATCTGATCTCCCTGGGACACCGACGCATTGGTCATATCAGAGGACGTTCAGACCTTAAATCTGCACACTTACGTGAGTCCGGCTACCGCCAAGCACTCCAGGATGCGGGAATATCCTACGACCCACAACTGGTCCATGATGGCGACTACCAACGGGACTTGGCGGCAATAGCCACCACCGATTTATTGAAGCTTCCGCAACCTCCCACCGCAATCTTTGCCGCCAATGACCTCTCGGCACTTTCGGCTATTGAAACGGCCAAAAGTTCGGGACTAAATGTTCCCAAGGATTTGTCGGTCATCGGTTTTGACGATATTCCCGAGGCAGCCCAATCAAAGCCCACACTGAGCACGGTACGACAGCCTATGCATGAGATGGGAGCTGCCGCGGTGACCTTGCTGTTGAGCATGTTGGCTGGCGAAGAAGTCACGCAACCCGCGCAGATGCCCGCATCCCTGGTCCCACGTGAGTCGACGGCGAGTGCGCCGCAACTCTAGACTCGATATTAAACGTCTGGCCTCGCCCAAAGCTGGTGAGCTTCGGACGAGGCCGGATGATTAGTAGGCTTTAGAGCCCCAGCTCGGTCTTCCCATAGGCGAACAGGTAAGGCACGCCAGCTTCGGCTTCGATACGCTCTTTCGCTCCGGTGTCACGGTCAACGATTACCGCGACGGCCACGACGTTTCCGCCGGCCTTGCGTACACCCTCAACGGCGGTTAACGCGGATCCGCCGGTGGTTGACGTATCTTCCAGCACGATCACGTCCTGGCCATCAACGCTGGGGCCTTCAACCTGACGGCCCATGCCGTAGGACTTCTGTGCCTTGCGCACCACGAACGCGTCGAGTTTACGTCCCTGATTGCGGGCGGTATGCATGATTGCGGTTCCTACCGGATCCGCTCCCATGGTCAAGCCACCGACGTTGGTGAATTCAAGCTTTGCCTCGTCGAGCAGGTCTAACATAACCTCACCAATCAGCCCGGAAGCCTCCTGTTGCAAGGAGACCCGACGCAGATCGATGTAGTAGTCCGCTTCCTTCCCGGAAGACAGAGTCACCTTGCCACGTACGATGGCAAGTTCTTGGATCAGTTCTTTTAGTCGCTCACGGGCGCCGGTTTCGCTCATGGACATAATTCTAGTCGCCTGCGCATGCCGGGCGTCGCAATCGACATCCCATGTGACGCTTCCTCCAGCACGTTACCCCCAGTCGTCCCCGCGTGATGAGCCACCGCGGCATGGCTGACTCATCTAGGCACTTTTTCTAGCGCCGGACTTAGACACAGGCTGATTTCGGCGAACCGTAATTGAGTTGGTGTAACTGAGTAAAAATAGACCCTAGCCCCAGCGGGAACTCCCGGATAAGGTGGGATCATGAACGCGACTCGCCCCTTGGGTTTCTGGTTGAAATTGGTAGATTCGCTGATTGACGAGCAGTTTGCAGCGACCTTAGAAGAACACGGCGTTACCCGCCGGCAGTGGCAGGTGTTAAACCTGTTGGAGCAAAACCCGGCGTCCGAAGCCAAACTTATTTCCGGCCTTTCTCCATTTTTTGCCTCGCCGGATGAACCTCAAAACGTCACCGAGCATTTGGCAGAATTGGTTGAATCCGGCTGGATTTCACACCTAGACGGTGAATACACAATTACCGAACGCGGTCATGTTTCACTGGTGAAGCTCAGCGAACTGGTGGACCGGATCCGCTCACAGTTCGGCGAAGGACTAACCGAAGAGGAATATGCCACGACCGTGAGCTCGCTGGAGCAGATGGCGCGGAACTTTGGCTGGAGTGACGCCGAAACCGATTAATGGCGAATCATCAAATGTTGAATACAGATTAACTTTCTGTTCCGACTCCGGTTAAAAGCCCAAGCTCCTTGTTCTCTTGCCTAGGATGGTAGGCATGCGTGAACTGCAAGCAGAGATCATTGAAGAACTAGGCGTTATGCCTGAAATCATTCCTACACAGGAGATCACCCGCCGCGTGGGATTCCTGAAGGACTATCTAGCCGCGACGGGAGCCAGAGGCTTCGTACTGGGTATTTCTGGAGGAATCGATTCCACCCTGGCTGGCCGCTTGGCGCAATTAGCTGTCCAGGAAATTCGTGCGGCCGGTGGAGAAGCACGCTTTATTGCGGTTCGGTTGCCTCATGGCGTGCAAAGCGATGCCGACGACGCGATGAAAGCTATGGCTTTTATCGCCGCCGATGAAGAATTTGAGGTCAACATCGAAAAGCCGGTCAGTGCATTGGATGCGGCATTAGACGATGCCGGACACCCTCGGCTGACCGATTTCAACCGGGGTAACGCCAAGGCCCGGATGCGCATGATTGTCCAGTATGCCTTAGCCGGCGACCGCCGCTTCCTGGTGCTCGGAACCGACCATGCCGCCGAGTCCGTGACCGGATTTTTCACTAAATTTGGTGATGGTGGAGCAGACTTGCTGCCGCTAGCCGGGTTAAACAAACGCCAGAATCAGGCATTGTTGCGTCAGTTGGATGCTCCCGAATTACTCTGGGCTAAGGAGCCAACCGCTGACCTATTAGAAGGGCAGCCGCTACGTAGTGATGAAGACGAGCTCGGCCTGACATACGCCAAAATTGACGACTACCTTGAAGGCCGGGAGGTAGATTCCGCGGCGGCAGAAGCGATAGAGTCCCGATTCTTGGGTTCGCGCCACAAACGCGCCGTTCCGGCTACCAACCGCGATACCTGGTGGCAGTCGTAGCCGGTTACAGTCCGCTGGTGATAACTCGCAACGCTTGAATATGCTCGGTGAGGCTGGAGCGTCCGTGCGCAGAAAGTTTAACCCAGGTGCGCGGGCGTTTACCGACAAAACCTTTGCGGACTTTGAGGTAACTTTTTTCTTCAAGGCCCGTGATATGTCGGGAAAGGACCGAGTCGGAGACTCCGAGAGTCTCACGCAGAGTCTTAAAATCAATTTCATCTACTCCCTGCAGTGCAGCCATTAAGGACAAGCGCACGGGGTTAGTGAAGTCATCGTTCATCTGGGTGCGTGGGTGCTCACTCATCGTTTCATCATCCAAACACCGCCGAGAAGCAACGGTAGCGCAACCGCAAGGCCGAGCAATACGACGAGAAATGCCGCCATCGGCGTGGTGATCAGGGTAAGTGTCACTGCGTAAATACCGAAGCTGGCAAATAGGCTCAGCAAATATGCCTTACTCATTCCGCGAGGAAGCACACTGCGGACCTTGAGATAGCCAAGGCTCAAAGCGAAGATTGCCAGTATGGCGGCTCCGACAAGGACAAAGAATGCGGTCAGGCTACGTTCGGGGTGATACACATGAAGCAACCCGTGCAGCGTGCCGAGCACTAGCCCAAGGGACACGCAGAGCATTCCTAATTGCTTGGCACCTCGTTTGGCCACCGGGGTCATCTCACGTTGCGCATTTTCGAAAGCGGCTAGTTGTTCCGCCGCGCTGAGTTCTGGTTCGCGGTTCATGCCAGAGCCTTACGGTTTTTCTTCTGCTGCTGAACGTAGGTGCTGATTGAAGCGCCAATGGCTGCGAACCCTGAAGTCCCCGCAATAACCAATGCTGGAGCGTCCGTGGCCATTCCGGACACTGCCATGAACAGGCATCCGAGGGTCATGACGGACCATAGGGCGATGAACCAAAATTTCTTTGAAACAAACATTGTCTTCTCCGTTGCTGGTGGGGCTTGTACATCAAGACTAACAAGTACTTTCCATATTGGAAAGTACTTTCATGAAAATCTTTTGAAACCCCACCAGCTAGCCAACCCAACACCACATTTGTGAGTTAGACGAAGGCGCTCATCCCGGTCAATGCTCGCCCGACAATCAATGAATTGATCTCATAAGTTCCCTCGTAGGTATGGATGATTTCAACATCGCAGAAGACTTTAGCCATCTCGTAGTCGGTCACAACGCCATTGCCGCCCAGCAATGCCCGGCCCAGAGAAGCCGAGCGTCGAGCCAGCCGCGTAGCAGTCGACTTCGCCAACGCGGCATCAACCATTTCCAGTTCACCGCGTTCTTGCTTGCGCGCAACATCCACCATCATCGACAGGCAAGCCGTAGCGTTGCCCGCTATCTCAGCCAAAGGTTCTTGCACCAGTTGAAAAGCAGCAATGGGTTGGCCGAATTGCTGACGTTCCTTCGCATAGGCACGACAAATATCTAAAGTTGCTAACATCGATCCGACCGCTTGCCACCCGACCCATGCACGGGATTGCATCAGCAAGGCGTTGGCCGAAGCGAAGTCGACCGCACCAGGAAGCTTGTTTTCTAAGGGAATCCGTACGTTATCCATGACAATGTCGGCATTCTGCATAATGCGCAGGCCAATCTTGTTCTCAATTTTTGTAGCGCTGTAACCAGGACGGTCGCTCTCTACGAGAAATGCCCCAACCGCACCGCTGTCAGGGCATTTTGCCCAGATTAACGCGAAATCGGCAAGAGTTCCCATGCCTATCCAACGCTTGGCGCCGCTGAGCACATATTCCTCACCTTCACGGGTCACCGTGGTGTGTATGCCACCGGCGATATCCGAGCCATGGTCAGGCTCGGTCAAGGCGAATGCGCCAAAAGCTTGAAAGTTGGTAAGTTTCGGGAGCCAGAATTCACGCTGTTCGGCAGATCCGAGAGAGTCAATCATGCCCACCACCAGCTCGTTGTGAATACCAACAATCGATGACAGTGAAACGTCTGCACGCGCGATTTCCGTATGAAGCAGCCCGCGCAAAAGATGCGAGGAGCCGTCTAGCTGCAGCCCGGCTAGCCCTTGACCTGCTAACCCCTGGATAAGTTCTGCAGGAAATTCCTCGCGATTCCAGAATTCAATCGACTGCCGGCGAATATTTTCCTGTAGGAATTCACGCACTTGATTTAGTCGTTTTTGATCGGCCTCGCGCAGTTGGTGTGCCACACCCAATAGGTCCATCAGTTTTCTCCTTCCAAACCCTTGGAAGTCCAAGTATATTGTTGGACTAAGACTTCTTCAGGGGGTAAATGTTGAATTCTCCGTTGCCACGCGACCCGATTGCCGAGGCTCGAGAACAGTGGGTTTCCCATGGCTGGGCTTCCGAAGCCGATGCCATGGCGGCGATCACCGCGGTAATGCGCACCGCGTCGATCTATTTGCAGCGAGCCGATGCGGTCCTCAAACCGCACGGGCTCACCTTTGCGCGCTTTGAGGTGCTTGCCTTACTTGGGTTTTCCAAGCGCGGTTCGCTTCCCATGAGTCGCGCCAGCGAACTACTTCAGGTTCATGCAACTAGCCTGACCAATTCCGTAGATCGTCTTGAAGCCACCGGCTTAGTGCAACGCATTGCGCATCCCACCGATGGGCGAACCAGGCTTTTAGAGCTAAATCCTCAAGGTTTAGAAGTGCTCAACGCAGCCCGGGTGGACCTTAACAAGATGCTCTTCGCCCAAAGCAACTTGGCCCCAAAAGACGCGTCGGAACTTTTCGAAATTCTCTCCCGCTTCCGTCGCGCCTCCGGGGATTTTTTATAATGACCCGTCGCGGATCGCATTGATAACACCCGAGAAGTCCGTGCCGGCATGGCCCTCGTCACTGAATTTCCGATAGAGGGCCGCTGCGAGACTTCCGAGCTTGGCATCGGTCTGCGTATTGTCTAAAGCACTGGATGCCAGCCCAAGATCTTTGGCCATCAAGGCTGCGGCAAACCCAGGCTGATAGTCACGATTAGCCGGCGACGTGGGGACGGGCCCCGGTACCGGACAGTTGGTAGTTACTGCCCAGCATTGCCCCGAGGCCGAGGAGATCACGTCATACAATGCTTGATGCTCCAACCCCAAGCGCTCACCCAGGACGAAGGCCTCCGCAGCGCCGATCATTGAAATTCCTAAGAGCATGTTGTTGCAGACCTTGGCAGCTTGACCTGCTCCGTGCCCGCCGCAGTGCACGATTTTTTTACCCATTACTTCAAGCACCGGGCTGATCTGCGCCAAGTCTGACTGATCTGCACCAAGCATGAAAGTCAGGCTTCCCGCTTCGGCTCCGACAACTCCCCCGGACACCGGTGCATCTGCACTGCGGTGGCCGGCGTCCACGGCAAGCTGCGCCGCTTCCCGAGCTTGGGCTACGTCAATGGTGGAGCATTCCAAGAACAGCGTATTATCCTTGGCCGCATCCAGCAGGTACCCCCGGTAAGCATCTAACACATGCTGACCGGTAGGGAACATGGTGAGCACTATATCGACGTCCTGGGCGGCATCGGCGCCAGCCGGCACGGTTTCTATGCCAGCAGCCTGTGCGGCCTCAAGCGCGGCCGGAACAACATCAAAAGCCTTTAATCGATAGCCTGCGCGATGTAAATTAATTGCCATAGGCAGACCCATATGGCCTAGACCTAGAAATCCAATGACTGGCTTCTCGTTCATTTTCCGCTCTTCTCTCGTATCCCCTGCTCCAACAGTGCAAAATTCAGTTCTGCTCCCGGTAATGGAGCAAAGTGGCGAGCCGTGCGCTGAGCCGAAGTCAGATCTCCCACCTGCTCGCGCCACCGTGGGTTGCGGTCCTTGTCAATGACCGCCGCCCGGATTCCTTCGGCGAAGTCAGGATCATCTAGGCGGTTGACGGCTGCCCTGAATTCTCGGCGCAGGTCTTCACGTAGGTCATCTCCAGCATTGGATAACAGCTGATTAACGAGCCGAACCGAGCTCGGGCAGGCCGCACGAAGCGCCTTGGCCGCAATGCGGCTCTGCGTCTGATCGCTGGCATTTAGCGCCGCGAGAATTCCGGGGACGCTCGGCTCAGCGAAGGCTTTTACCCATTGACCATCGAGCATGCCTGGTTCTGGCTCGGACTTATATCGAGCAATAACGTCCTCGACGTCAGTGGCCTCCAACTCCGTCAAGAGCTGGGCCAAATTTTCTTGGAGTACGTAGGTGTCGGCCAGACCTAGAGCTATCGTATCCGCGGCCTGAAATTTCAATCCCGTCAGCGCTGCAAGACGCCCTGCAGACATGTCCCCCTGAGCAAGCAGATGAGTACCTCCGACATCGGGGAAAAATCCGATTCCCACCTCAGGCATACCGCAACGACTTGTTTCGGTCACAATGCGGTGGCTACCGTGGGCCGATACTCCAATGCCTCCACCGAGAACAATCCCGTCCATGAGTGCCACAAAGGGCTTGGGATACTCATCTATGAGCACGTTGAGCTGATATTCAATACGCCAGAACTCTTCGGTGGATCCGTCGCGGTTCAAAATATCGCGGTAAATAGCCACGATGTCTCCCCCGGCACACAAGCCTCGTTCTCCTGCCCCGGTGATCGCCACATGGCGCACCTGCGGATCTTCACGCCATGCAAGCAACGCATGAAGCATCTCCCGGCACATCCGGGTGGTCAGTGCGTTAAGCGCGGCTGGCCGGTTCAGAGTGATGAGTCCCAAATGTCCCCGGCGTACGGTCAGAATGTCGGTCAAAATACCCACCCCTCGGTGATCGCTGTCACAGTTCACTGTCGAATATACTCGGACTTCCAAGTAAATTGAAGTGGCGCATGACAGCAAACTTGATAGGTTGAACTAGTGAAGATTGCAACCTGGAATGTGAACTCCCTGCGCGCCCGGGCTGACCGCGTCGAAGACTGGCTGCGCCGATCCGACGTTGATGTCCTGGCAATTCAGGAAACGAAATGTAAAGACGATAACTTCCCTTGGGAACTTTTCGAGAATAACGATTACGAGGTGGCGCATTTTGGCGTCAACCAGTGGAATGGCGTAGCTATCGCCTCCCGCGTGGGACTTGACGACGTGCAACGTACATTTCCCAATCAGCCCGAATTTGGTAAAGGTGGGAAAGATCCCATCCAAGAGCCGCGGGCCATCGCTGCCACTTGCGGCGGGGTCCGCGTGTGGAGTTTGTACGTACCAAATGGACGCGCTCTAGATGACGAACACATGGGCTATAAGCTCAACTGGCTCGAAGGCCTGAAGGAAAATTCCGCTCAGTGGCTCGCCGCTGACCCGCAAGCTCAAATCGCGCTGCTCGGTGACTGGAATATTGCACCGAAGGATGAAGATGTCTGGGACATCCAATTTTTCTTGGACAACCAGCTAACTCATGTCTCTGCCCCCGAGCGAGCAGCTTTCACTGCTTTTGAAAATGCTGGTTTTTCAGATGTGGTGCGCCCGTATACCGAAGGTGAATACACCTACTGGGATTACACTCAGCTGCGCTTCCCAAAGGGTGAGGGCATGCGAATCGACTTTGCTCTGACCTCCCCCGCGCTGACCGAGCGCGTAGTTGGCGCAACTATCGACCGCGAAGAACGTAAGGGTAAAGGTGCTAGCGACCACGCACCAGTCATTGTGGAGTTGAACGACTAACGATGACAAAAAAATTGATTGGGCCCCTCGAAGAGCTTACAGCCGCCACCGCGCATCTGCGCGTCTACGAGCCCTTGGACACCTTCGAAGATTGGGCCCAATCAATTATTCTTCGCACCGGACAACGCAGTGCGAGTCATTGGGATAATTATGAAAATCAGAACCTCTGGGAGCGCACGCTACGAGACGTCTCAGACCCGTTCCCGCATAACGAGACTGAGCATTTTCGCTCGCTAAAGGTTCTTGACTATGAGGGCAACGAGCACACTCGCTACTGCCCTGGGCAGCTAAAGGCGCGGAGCCTTTTAGCAGCAGAACAAGCCGAGGAAGCGATCCGGTCTGAAGTCTTTGATCTTCTTGTACCGCCGGCGGCGCGCAGCGCTAATGCCGAGCGAGTGACTCCAGAACAACTTGCAGCAGACCTGACGCATTTACATACCCGCACTTCAACGTGGGGAATCCCATTGAGCTGGTTTGCACTCTTCCGCGAAGATGATGAGTTCGAGCAGATCCATCAAGACGACCGTCTCATAACGGTGCGCCTCATCGTACCTTTTGAGCAGGCCGTAGAACGCCTTGCCTGGGCAGTTCAGACACTAGTGACCTATGCTCCGCAGGCTCCGCTATTTGAAGAACTTGGAGCTCTAGGAACCTGGCTAGAATCCTTCGATAGGCGTTCAGTCATCGAGCTAGATTATGGATTACTTGCTGAAATTGTGTGGCCAGATGAGTCGGCCAATGATTTGATGCACGGAATCCAAGCCATAGAGGATGGCGACTTCTCCACTGCTGCAGCCGCCTACCGCCGGCTGACTAATCGCTGGTTGGGTCCTCGTCACCTGGGACGGGCTAACTAAAAGCTCGAAACCCAACACTGCAACTCAACCTTGTCAGATCGAGAAGTTCCTTAAAGTAAAAAGCTCCGGAAAACCGGAGCTTTTTTTGTTGGCGACCCTGACGGGACTTGAACCCGCGACCTCCGCCGTGACAGGGCGGCGCGCTAACCAACTGCGCTACAGGGCCATGCATTTTGAATAACTTTCAAATCACATAGTAAAGCCCTCGGTAAACCGAGGGCTACGTGGCTCCGACCGGCGTCGATCCGGTGACCTTTCGATTTTCAGTCGAACGCTCTACCAACTGAGCTACAGAGCCTGGCACCACTAAGTGGACACCAGATTTATTGTCTAAACAATAAACCGAGCGACCCTGACGGGACTTGAACCCGCGACCTCCGCCGTGACAGGGCGGCGCGCTAACCAACTGCGCTACAGGGCCTTGCTTTCGCAAGCCAATGAATTTCTTCATCTGACAACCAACAAGTTGGCTGTTTGTACCCCCAACGGGATTCGAACCCGTGCCGCTGCCGTGAAAGGGCAGTGTCCTAGGCCGCTAGACGATGGGGGCCTATATCTGCTTCGGTTTCTTGCGTCTCCGTAGCGGACTTCAACAACTATACGTGGCCTTTTTACCTTTTGCAAAATCGGCCTTCGGGGCAGTTTTTTCGAGCTCAAAGCGACGCTGAACAGTAGGGTTGAAATATGAATTTGGAGATGAGTGACGACGAGTTTGACGACCTGGTCCAGTCGGCTGTCGACAGCATTCCGCAGAGCGCTATCGACATGATGGACAACGTCATCTTCTTTATCGAAGACGAATATGAGCCACTTCCCGGGGAACCAAAAAACACCGAGATTCTGGGCTTATATGAGGGTATCGCGCTCACTGAACGTGATCTCGATTGGGCCTCAGGTGCCTTGCCAGACCGGATTACAATTTTCAAAAACCCGACCCTAAGAGCCTGCGAAACACGAGAAGATGTCATCCGCGAAGTGCGCATTACAGTCATGCATGAAGTGGCGCACCACTTCGGAATCGACGACGATAAATTGCACGATTTGGGCTGGGGATAGCAAAATTTCGTAAAAACTTATATTGAGATGTGCGTCACGAATTCTGCTCAAATTGCCGCAGAATTTGTCTTGCCAACGTTTCTCTTCTTGTTGGCCTCAGCGCCGATGGGTGGAAAACCGACCTCTGTCGATGATTCAGGGCCGGCATGCCGATATTTTATTTATCTGCGACTAAAGCGCATCGCGCCATGAATGCGCTGCATGCACATGCTTAGTCTGCGACAGGTAAAGCTTCATCCTGACGAAGCCGGCTTTCCCGCGCAGCGATCTTCACTTCCCGGTTCCGTCACCCTTTAACCGTTAGGCCCACTGAGCATCTTGGCAAATCACGCTCAATTGGCACTTTTCTAAGCCAAAAACGTTTTCGCCTGCCTATACCTACATAAGGATGCAATAACAGCGCATTTCAGTCCTCAACTTGCCTATCGCGCCACAAAGTAACGAACGTGGACCCAGTTCCACCATTTTCGAATTGCCGCACAGTCAAGATAACGAATCGAACGTCATCAAGCTGGGCACTTAAAGGACATTTACTTCCCGCCAAAAACGCTAAAACCATGCCCTTTAAGTCACCTTCGCCCATATCACTACGAAATTAGGGGAAGAAATCCCATCGATGTAATTCTTGTGACTGGTGTGACTAGTGTTGCCAAGCACCTCTTTTTTGGCCTAGTGTGCTATTTGGGACCTTGACCAAATTGCAACATTTCGATCTCGAAAAATTACGATTGGTCCTTTTCCCAACTGTCATCACCTGAATCTAGTGAGGAACGATATGGCGAACCGCCACTCGCTCGGCGTTGCCGCGTGCACCCTGGCCCTAGCAGTCTCATGTCTTGCTGGCGCCGTCCCGGCATCTGCCGCACCGTCGGCAAAGTTTCCCACGGCTATTTCGGTCGCAGCTGCACCGTCAAACACCTCGTTGCCCTCCGCAGCAGAGGTAGCGGCTGCCAAGTCGGACAAGAACGCAACTAGCGACATGATCGCCCGCCTCGAAGCATCGCTTGCTTCAAGCCGTGCTGATCTACAGCGTGTTGAGACCGCCGCTCTGGAAGCACAGGAATCGTTGCTGACTGCCGGGCAGGAACGCGATTTGCGTTCAGCCGAGGCTGACAAAGCAGTTGAGCAGGTCAAATATGCGAAGCAGTACCTAGCCCAGAGTCGCAATGACCTTGGTGCTATCGCTTCTGATATGTACCGCAACGGTGCCAGCAACTCCAGCATTGGCATCCTGCTACAGGATGATGAATCAAACGACATCTTCTACAAGGCCGCCACCATGAGCGCCCTGAGCGAGAATCGCTCCCAGACGGTCAACACGGCCTCTGAAGCCGAAGCCCTCGTCACCGCTTGGGAAGAGTACGCAGATACCGCTCAGAAGGCCGCTAAGGCTGCTGCAGCGAACTATGACGAGGCTGCGACTACCGCTACCTCCACTCTGAACACCTACGAATCGTCGATCACTCCTCAGAAGGAGCTTCGCGACGAACTTGTTGGCCATCTTTCAGTCCTCAAGGAAAAAGAAGAAGCAGTCGTTCGTAAGCAGATCGCCGAGCAAGAAGAAAAAGCTCAGGAAGCGGCCCTAAAGGAAGTCATCGAGACTCCGCAGGCCGATGAGCCGGTCTCGAAAGATGACTTGGCCACTGCGCAACCACTGGCTGTAGAAACTCCACAGGAATTCGAAGCTCTTGATTCCGAAGATGGCGACAAGTCAAAGCTAAGAACTTTAACTCCGAAGGTGATCGAGCTCGAGAAGAGCGAACCGAAGCAAACGGAGAAGCCGAAGGAAACTGAAAAGCCTAAGGAAACTCAGGCTCCGAAGGAAACCCAAAAGCCAAAAGAAACCCAGGCCCCAAAGGAAACTGAGAAGCCTAAGGAAACTCAGGCTCCGAAGGAAACCCAAAAGCCAAAAGAAACCCAGGCCCCTAAGGAAACTCAGAAACCAAAGGCTAAACCAAAGCCTAAGGAAACCGAGAAGCCAAAGGTCATGCCACAGGCTCCTGAAAAGCCAAAGGTTATCGAAGCTCCGAAGCCAAAACCAAAGAAGGTTCAGCCAAAGGCTCCCGAAAAGCCTAAGGTCACTCCGAAGCCAAAGCCTGAACCTGAGGTGAAGAAGGAAGAGCCTAAGCAGGAGAGCAATAATAGCAACTATTCTGCTGCGATCTCATGGGCTTTGAAAACCGCTGCTGATCCGAGCAAAGGTTATGTCTTCGGCGCCAACGGACCAAATGTTTTTGACTGCTCCAGCTTCTCCAAGAAGGCGTTCGCCCAATCTGGCATCAGCCTTCCACGTAGTTCCAGCCAGCAGTACGCAAGCGCTCCGCAGTATGTTTCGTTGAACGAGCTACGCCCGGGTGACTTAGTGTTCTCGTCCTCCAATGGTGGAGCTTCGTTCTACCACGTAGCTATCTACATCGGTAACGGCCAAGTAGTTCACGCTCGTAACCCAGGTGCCGGTATCTCGACGACCCCACTGAGCTGGGTCAACAACCTGCATTCGAAGGCAGCACGCTACTAAGCCCGCTCCCCTTCGCAGAAAATGCTTCCGTAGTCTCCCGACTGCGGAAGCATTTTTCTTGTCCGTTGCTAGTCAACTAGCCAGCGAGCTATTAATTAATGGCAAGAAGTTGGCCCGGAAAGATTTTCTCTTTCCGGGCCAACAAGGTTTTTATTCGGCGTTAGTGTCGAAATTCTTTCGGTCAGCCAAACGAGGGTCATCACTGTCTGGTACCACCATGACCGGCCCCTTTGAATGGTGCAATACTCCCTGGCTAGTAGAGCCAAGCAGCATACCGGCGAAGCCGCCTCGACCACGCGAGCCTGTCACGGTAAGTACCGCATGCTCCGATTCGCGGATCAATACCTCCACCGGAGGTCCTGAAATCACATCGGTTTCCACTTCAACGGTTGGATAGTGCGACTTAATCCAGCGCTCGCCCACGTCCATCTGGTAGCGGACGTCTTCAAGTACCGCTTCTTGATCAACTGTTGCTGGCATCCAAGCCAACGCAGCGGAGACCGGAGAAACAGCGCAAACCACACGAAGCTTGAGGTTTCGTGCTTGCGCCGCATCGGCTGCGGCTAGTACCGCAGACCTAGCTCGTTCTGATCCGTCAACACCAACAACTATTGTCTGGCGTTCCGGAGCGTCTTCCTGAGCCTGTTCCTGTTTTTTAGCCATAGATAACGGCACAACAACCGTTGGGCATTTGGCGTGCGCTGGCAATGCGGACGAAACCGACCCCAGCAGCCGGCCCACGAAACCGCCTCGGCCACGCGTTCCAACTACTACCAGTTCGGCATCTGCACTGAGGTCCAGCAGAACACCTGACGGGTCTCCAGACTCAATATAGGTGCGGATCGTAGCTTCGCTACCTTCGAGTTCTGCGCGTGCCTGACGCACGATGTCCTCGGCGCCGCCACGGATTAAATCATCATCCAAAGTTGAATAGCCTGCGTCCATGGACGAGGCAGCAAAAACTGGAATTGTGTAGGCGGATACGATATTTAACACGCTGCCACGGCGAACCGCTTCGCGTTCGGCCCACCGCAAAGCGCATTTACTTTGCTGGGACCCGTCGGCACCGACGACAATACCTTCGATTTTTTCAGTTCCGACTGGTGCTTCGTCACTCATCAGACTCGCTCCTCATTGACCTGTGATGGCATTGGGTGTGACCCCTCTTACAACCAATGTACTTCCAATCTTGTCTCACAGTGTGAGTTGGGTCTAATGATTTCACGCTAAGCCTACTCAGCTGTGAGATCAGTATGATTCCATGCCCAAAACGTCATAGAATTTTTACTATGCCCTCCCCCACCAAAACTGTGACCGAGACGTCCTTCCCGGCGCGCGTTGATCGATATTTCAAAATTTCGGAACGCCGCTCAACTTTTGCTACCGAAGTTCGAGGCGGCATCGCCACGTTCTTCGCGATGAGCTACATTGTTGTCCTCAACCCGCTGGTGCTCTCCGGCGTCGACTCTTCCGGTGGTGAACTCGGGATCCAACGCGTAGCCGCGGTCACCGCCTTTGTTGCCGGCATCCTGACCATCCTGATGGGCATCTGGGCCCGGCACCCATTCGCCATGGCTACCGGGCTGGGCGTCAACGCCTTCGTAGCAATCACGGTGACAACAAATCCCGAACTAACCTGGGCAGATGTCATGGGTCTGGTGGTAGTTGCCGGTATCGTCATGTTCCTGCTGGTCCTCACCGGCTTTAGAACGGCAGTATTCCGGGCCGTTCCCGCGGGGCTGAAGACCGCCATCGTGGTCGGCATCGGTATGTTTATCGCACTCATCGGTCTGGTCAATGCGGGCTTCGTTCAGCGCATCCCAGATGCCGCAAACACCACCGTACCGGTGGGTCTAGGCTTTGATGGCAAGCTCATGGGCTGGCCGATCGTAGTCTTCGTAGTTGGTTTGCTGCTGACCATGGCACTGGTAGTTCGCAAGGTTAAAGGTGCCATTCTCATCGGGATTGTTGCCGCCGCAGCGCTAGCGAATATTTTCGAAGCGGTCTTCAACGTTGGCGACCAGGAGACGAACAGCTGGTCACTGGTTGTTCCTTCACTTCCAAGCTGGACCCTGCCAGATCTGAGTCTCATCGGTCAGGTCCATCTCTTTGGCGCCTTCGATAAATTGGGCTTCACCGCCGCGTCATTACTGGCCTTCGTGATCCTACTATCGATCTTCTTCGACGCCATGGGCACCATGGTGGGTCTAGCCTCCGAAGCAGGCGTAATGGACAAGGACGGCAACATCCCGAACGTCGACAAGGTTCTGCTTGTTGATGCCGCAGGCGCCATCGTCGGTGGTGGCACCTCGAGCTCCTCGGCTCAGATTTTTGTGGAGTCCGGCGCCGGTATCGGCGAAGGTGCACGTACCGGTCTAGCCTCCGTGGTTACCGGACTGCTGCTTATCGTGGCAATGTTCCTGACCCCACTGATCCACCTTGTTCCATTTGAAGCGGTCGCACCGGCCCTGGTAGTCGTGGGCTTCATGATGGTTTCGCAGGTCTCCAAGATTGACTGGAGCGACTGGGGCATTGCACTTCCAGCGTTCCTCACGTTCATCCTGATGCCTTTCACCTTCTCTATCGCCAACGGCATTGGAGCAGGCTTCATCTCATACGTCTTCATCCGCACAGCGCAGGGACGTGCGAAGGAGATCCATCCGTTGATGTGGGCTGTCGCGGCAGCCTTCGTGCTCTTCTTTGGCATCGGACTGATCGAGCATGCCATCGGCATGTAAGTAAAAGTACTACGTATCGGCTCGGCTCGTTTCCACGGGCCGAGCCGATTTTTTTGTGCCCAGAACATGTTCTTGGCTTACCATTTAGACCGCGCAGACTCAGCCTTCTCCCGTATTTCGGTGCCACTGCCGTGAATTGAAATTCGGTCATTTCTACGCCCGGCGAATCACACTGGGTAGCATGAGAAATGTCCAGATGATCTGAACGGTGAAGGAAGAACATGTCGCAACACAGCAAGTGGGTCGAAATCGCTGCGGGATTAAAGAACCCGAATATGCGCAAGACACTAGGTTTGGTCCTAGCCGGAGAAGGAGACAAACTCGGTAGTTCTACCCAGACCCTCAAGGACCTACGTCGTTGGGCCAAGATTGGCTTGTTAGTTGATGAAGACCAGCGTTGGACACTCAATGAAGAGCTTTTGAATGACACCCTGGCGGCTGCATCAGCAACCAATACCCAGCGCACCGGAATACTGCGCTTTTTTACTGGCACCCGGCTAAATGCCTTACCGGCACGTCCTACAGACCGCCATGAAGTGATGGTCCACATTCGAGATCAGGTTCTGACCGCCCAAGAATCTTTAAAGGAAAATCAGCTCAATGAGCGCTTAGCGGTCATCCATGAGGACGTGGCACTACTGCGCCGTTACATGGTGGACCATAATTTGGTCCAGCGCGATGCGGACGGCACCGCTTATCGAATGCCAGTTAGCTAATTGGCGCGGCTCCCGCAGCAAATTTGGTAACCCCAGCACCGGCGACCAGTTGTGCTGGCAACGGGGCAATTCGCAGATTTCGTTCAAATCTCGCGCCGAGTGTTAACGGTTCGTCGCTGGCTAGGAACACGATATTTCCGTATCGGCGCCCCTTGAGCATTGGCGCATCGGCAATCATGGCCACGTGGGAAAATACTGAAAGCAGCGTGGCAGCTTCTGCTCGCGCTCCCGCAAGGTCCGCGGAGTCACCGCAGTTCAATAAGTAAACTCCACCTTGATCCAGTACCCGCTGAGCTTCCAGGGCGTACCCCACGGTTGTTAGCTCACGCGGAGTAATGCTGCCGGCGAATACATCTCGGATGATGATGTCCCGGCTGTCGTCACTGAGCGTAGGGAGCACCTGCCCGGCATCACCCACACGTAGCCGGACCAGGGGTGCACGGGGGACATCGAAACGAGTACGCACCAATTCGGCAAGTTTTGCATCGAGTTCAACAACTACTTGGCGTGCGTTCTCATAGGTCGCTGCAACCCAACGAGCCATTGAGCAGCCACCACCGCCTAGGTGTAACACGCGAAGCTTACGTGTTCGGCCGTCAAATTCTTCGGTGGGAAAACCAATGGTGAATACAGGTTCCATCCAACGCATATATTCAAAATCCAGGTAGCCCGGGTCATCAAGATCAATATGTGAAGAAGGCACACCGTTGACCTTCAAGATGTAACGGTTAGCGCCGTAAGGGTCAGGTTCAATTTCAGCAAGCCCGGTAGCGATCTCGTAGCTCCCGACCATGACATTACTTTCGGTCTTAGCCATGTTTACGCACCATCCGTTGCTCACGAAGACCTGCCCAAGATCCGACCAGCTCTTCACTAGTTCCATCCGGAACAAAACCATGTTTGGTATAGAAGTTTATTGCTCGCGCATTTCCTTCCAGCACCCAGACCAACGCGTCACGCCGTGACAGCACGGTGTCCATCAAATGGGCTGCGAGCCCGGTGCCGTAATACTCTTTGAGCACATAAAGTACGCCGAGTTCAATATCGACGCCGGTATCTTGGTCTTCTTCAATGGTGGGGGTTCCGCCTGCTAAGCCGACAATTTTTCCGTCCCCGGTTTCGGCAATCCAGAACTGCGCGCCCCCAGCCAAGCCACGTTCCCACCACGCAAGCTGCTGGTCCAGTTGGCTTTCATGGTGAGCAAAAAATCCTTCATCACGGAAAGACGAGTAGGCTTCACGCCAAGCTTGCAACTTCATTTCAAGAGCTGCCCGGAGATCTTGCTCCTGGGCCAGACGGATTCGATATTCGTTCAAAAGTGGCACGCTCCTACATTACGTCAGCATGAGGTACCGCGTCGCTAGGCACCACTGCCCTCCTACTTAAGGACTATTGCTACGGCGGATGGAATTTGGAAAACTAAGTAGATAGTTATTTAAACGTCCGAAGCGAAGGGAAGGTCACGGGTGGATCGTAACGAGAAATTCGCGACCTTCAGCGGCAGCGTCGTGACTGGTCTAACGCTGGTCTTCTGTTTGTCCCCGACTTTTTGGATCATCTGTTTCGGTTCATTGCTACTGATCGTTAGTTTTAGCCTCTTAGCAAAATTTGAAGGGCTTTGGGGGCCAACCACCGCCAAACATTGGTTCTATATTCTGCCCATGGTGCTCGCCCCAACTCTGGGAGGGCTACTTCGCGAAACAAATTATGCACTGTGGCTCGGAGCTCTCGTGGCATTAGCCGGTGGCTTTGCAACGAATTTCCTCGTGCGGCGTTACCCTCCGTTTATGTCTCCACCTCAGGAGACAGGGACGGCAGAGACCGCAACCTCCATTTCGCGTTAGAACACTCTGCCGACCCCTGTCCATCCCAATCATTTGGCACGGATGTTTTTTGGCCCAACAGGAAATCACGATATCTAGGATAAACACCGTTTGCTGCGCGCTCCCGCTCTGCAGAATCTTGAATCATGCCATTTATGCTTCAGAATCTTCAATTGCGCGCTCGAGACGCTGAATTTTTCCATCAAGTTCACCGGTATATCCCGGGCGGATATCGGCTTTGAGCACCAGTGAAACCCGTGAACCATGGTTGCTCACAGCCATTGTGGCGGCCTTAACGACAGCCATGACTTCATCCCACTCGCCTTCGAGCTCGGTAAACATTGAACTTGTGCGGTTCGGCAACCCGGAGGCTCTCACGATCCGTACCGCTTCGGCGACGGCCTCATGGACCGAGGCATCGGGGTTGTCGGTGCTTGGGGCAACTGAAAAAGCTACAATCATGATTCAACTGTGCCACCGACCTCGACGCTTGTCAGCCTTTATGTTCTGTGCGCGCAATATTTTGTGGCTTACATACAATGGACTGCATGACCTATAGCGCACTGACTAGATATTTATCGTTAGACTTGACCGCTAGCCCAACACCGCCCGCACTCGTGGCAGAGGAACAAAACAGCGATTACGAATCAGCCATAGTTCAGCTAGAAGACCAATATTGGAGAATTCGTACCGCACGCATTACCCCCGCCAAACCCGGAGCGTTCCTCGCCTGTTGGACACGCGACGTTGGAGGTCGGACCGTACCGTTTAGCGCGGGCGAGAAAATTGCAGGAATGCTGGTTTTCGCACAAGAAGGGGAACGGTTCGGAGTCTTCAGGTTCACCCAAGATCATTTACGAGAGCTTGGAATCACCACCAGCGATTCCAGTCCCGGAAAACGTGGGTTCCGGGTCTACCCAAGCTGGTGCACACAACTCAATCCGCAAGCACAACGCACTCAACGCGTCCAACGTTCGGCCTTCAGCACTTTACTTTAAGCGCACCGGCAGGCGCATGGCGCTTACGCCGCCAATCCAGTGGCACGCAGCGCTACCGCAGCTAGTGCTCCGACAAGGACCACGACTAAGTATGGAGCTTTGAAGATCAAAGCAATAGTTGCTGCCGCCAACGCTCCGATCCGCGCGTCAATGATAAGTTCTTGTCCACTGGTTACCGCATTCATGGTGACCAGCGAGGCCAGCAACGCGACGGTAAGAGTTGCTGCCACATGGCTCATTAATGGGGAGTCAAGTACCCGACGAGGCACAAAGTAGCCACTAATTTTCAGTGCAAAGGCCGCCGCACAAGCGCCCAGGAGCCACCAGCTCAATTCGCTCATGATTTCTCCTGATCTACCTGGTGCAGCTGCCCGTGTTCGGTAGCCGGTTTTGTGTGACGTCCGGTGAGCACCGCAAAAAGCACTGCGCACCCGGCTGTAATCAGAATAGGCACGCCAGGAACCGTCAAAGGCACCGCGAACGCGGTGACAATCGCAGCAGCACAAGCGACGAAGACCGGTTGTGCGGATTTTAATCGTGGCCACAACAGTCCAAGGAACGCAGCGACCGCAGCGCCATCCAGCCCCCAGGCCGCAGGATCTCCCATTCGTTCGCCAAGTAGCGCGCCCACGAGGGTAAAAAGATTCCAGAGCACATAAACGCCAAGACCCGCGGTCCAAAATCCACGATGACGTTCACTGAGACTCGCTTGACCTAAGCTCGTTGCGGTGGACTCGTCGATGGTCACCTGTGCCATAAAGGGAACCAAGCGCGGGCTAGGGCGAAGCGACTGCTTAATCTGCATCCCATAGACGGCGTTGCGCACCCCCAGCAGGGTTGCCGCGGAAAAGGCGGCTGAGGCAGCGCCGCCGCCGGAGAGCACTCCGATAAAAGCGAACTGCGAGCCACCGGTGAACATTAACGCGCTCAAGGCTACCGTTTGCCACAGGTTAAGGCCTGCGGCTATGGACAAAGCACCGAATGAGATCCCGTAGAGTCCAGTCGCAAGCGCGATGGACAGGCCCATTTTGGTAGCCGGGGTCAACCAATTATTCTTTGTGCTGGGCATCGTACCGCACCTTGTAAACACCGCGTTTTACTCGTGCCTGGCCGATTTTTACTGCGTCTAACTGGTTCACGTGATTCACATGGGTGCCACCGCAGGCTTCGGAGTTGATCCCCTCGATGGTCACCGTGCGGTGGCCATGCTCATCTATGTGCGTGCTGATTGACCCGCCGTGTGAGATCAGCTCATCAACGCGTTGCTGTAACCAAGCTTCAGCTGCTCCTTTTTCGGTTTCATCATTAAGCGGCAAGTCGATACTGGCTGGATCAAAATCTAGGCGTGCTTGCCCGGGGAAGTGTGAGTGTCCGCTGTGTTTCCATCCGCGGTCCTCTCCGGCAAAGCCGAGAATATGCCCGGCGGTATGTAAGGCGGCGTTGCTACGCCGGTGCGCCTCGTCGATGGTTGCAGTGACCACCTGCCCGTCGGTGAAGGTGGAAGTGGTGTAAAGAACAACCAGCCCGTCATCGGTGCGTCCAACGCTCACCGGCTGCTCGTCAACCGTTCCATGGTCTTCCTGTTGGCCTCCGCCGCGTGGATGGAAGATGTTCGGGCTCAGCGCAATCCAGTAACCGGCTTCATCGCTGCCTGAAGCAATGATGGTAGCTTGCGTGCTGAAAACATAGCTATCGCGCAGGTAGAGATTATCTTGGGTAGTGGTGTTCTTGGTGCTCATCCTTGGTCCAATTCTTGACGCAGTGCTGCCGGGCGGTTGCTGGTAATTTGGGTGACTCCCAAGTCGATCAGATATTGTGCGTCAGCGGGGCGGTCTACGGTCCAGATTCGTGCGGTGAGTCCCTGGTCTAGCCATTGACGTACTAAGTGTTCGTTGGCGCGGACCCAGGCCACGCCTGGGCCAATAATACCGGCACCTCCGGCATTGATTAGCTCCCGCCCTTCAGCCACTGAACGGCGCATCACTTCATATACGCCAGCGCGTATAGTTTCACCGTCGTTGAGAAAGTCCGCTACCCGCCGCGGATCGATCTCGGTCATCAGCTGGCAAAGCAGTGCTCGACTCACGGTCTGCGCGAGGAATCGAATTGAGTCAGGTTCAAAACTCATCAACGTCACCTGAATCTGGCTTCGGCGACCTGCCAGCCCCGTCTGTGGATCAAAATTAAATCCAGCTAAGACCTTCAGAGTTTCTTCTTCGAGCAGGTGACCGTACGGGCTGGGGTGCTTGATTTCTATCGCCAAACCAATGTTGGTGCCACGCTCATCGATCAATTCAAGCAGTTCCACTAGGCTAAGTAGCTGGTCGCTGGCGCTTCCGTATTCTTCCGGGACGGCCACCGGCATATAAGAGGAGAAATCCATCTTTTTGAGCTCATCGAGCGTAAATCCAGCGACTTCGCCGGTGGTGTCGCTGGTACGGTCAACGGTTGGATCATGATGGCAGATCACTACACCGTCCCTGCTCAGGTGCACATCACATTCAATTCCATCGGCGCCCTCATCGATGGCTTGCAGATAGGCTGCGCGAGTATTTTCGGCGAATTTTTGCGAACTACCGCGATGTGCGTAAAAGAGCGTGTCCATGTCACCAACGCTACTTGTTTATGCGCGGTGCGCGCGTCATTAATGGCGTGCCATCACAAGTAAAGTGGTGCGCATGCCAGAACTTCTTGATCAGCGCGCCGAAGGCCTTCGCAGTATGAAGCGGGTGGCTACCCTGCTGTTCTTACTAATGTGCGCGCTATTTGTCTTCAGCGTGCTGTTCCAAGAGCGAATTCCTGCTTTGAGTTATCTGAAGTCAGCCGCTGAGGGCGGGATGGTCGGCGCGGTGGCCGACTGGTTTGCGGTGACTGCGCTATTTCGACATCCTCTGGGCCTGAAGATTCCCCACACGAATCTGATTCAGCGTAAAAAAGATGAACTTGGCGCCTCTCTAGGTGATTTTGTACAGCAGAATTTCCTCACCCCTCAAGTCATCACGGCAAAGCTGCGTCAAGCACAATTGGGGCTGCGTGCCGGTAGCTATCTTGCTAGCGAGAAGGGTTCTGCTGCAGCGGCCACCCAGATTTCGACTCTGGCCGTAGGCGCATTAAATTCCTTGGATGATGAGCAGGTACTCACCGTCTTGCAGGTGTTAGCCAATGATTATGTGGTCGCCCCAGAATGGTCCACGACTCTCGGAGCACTAGGCCAGAAACTCATCGACGATAGCCATCACGAAGCCGCCGTAGAACTAATCGCGCAGCGGGCCGGAACCTGGGTGTCCGAGCATCCTGAGGTGTTCTTAGATGTGGTTTCTGGCCGCTCCCCCTCATGGGTCCCACAGATGGTCGATCAGCTGCTGGCGCAGAAAGTGCATCAAGAATTACGCGGATTGCTCTTCGCAGTGGCAAATAATGTTCAGCATCCATTGCGCCTGGCGCTGACCGATTGGCTGGCGGATTTCACTGTGGCCATGCAGCACGACCCGGAAACTATCAACAAGGTTGAGGCGTTTAAGCACTCACTGCTAGGCGATCAGCAGTTACGTGAGCTAGCTGTTCGTGGCTGGGATTCTTTGAAGACGGGGTTGATTCAGTCCTTGCAGGATGCCGGATCTCCACTCAATATTGCGCTTCGTTCAGCTTTGGGTACTTTTGGCGAACGTCTGCAAAATGACCATCCGCTCCGTGAGAATTTAGAGGAGCGCTTAGTTTCCGGCGTTGCTTCACTGACCGAACAACATGGAGCGGCTTTGGCTGGATTGGTCAGCGATACTGTTCAGGCCTGGAATCCAGCGGAAACCAGTGAAAAGCTTGAGCTTCAGGTGGGCCGTGATCTGCAGTTCATTCGGATCAATGGCACCGTGATCGGAGCGCTAGCCGGCGTAGTAATTTTCTCCGTGAGCGAGCTCATCATGGCCATTTCTGGCTGACCTGCCAGAATACGTTTTCGGGGACGCGTAGCAGTGCCTCTTCCCTGCAGACCATCGAGAGATTAGTATTTATTCAGTCTCAATAACTGTCGAATAAGTATTTCTCACTATCGAACCGGCTGACTAGAGTTGCCATGAACGTCGCTACAGCTTTAAGCGCGGGTCGACGATCGGAGCATCCATGGAAACTAGACTTTTACGTTATTTCGTCGCGGTAGCCGAAGAACGGCATTTCGGCCGCGCTGCCGAACGCCTGCATATGGCTCAGCCACCGCTCTCTCAGCAGATCAAGCAGCTCGAAGAACAGCTCGGTACGAAGCTTTTCATCCGCACTACCCGCAAAGTGGATCTCACCCCTGCCGGCGAATTGCTGTTGACACGAGCCCGCGCGCTCCTCGAAGAACACACCCAACTTGCACGCGATGTACGCACCGTCGGGGACGGTGCCAGTGGAGTGCTCCGCTTGGGTTCCACTGGCAGTGCCACCTACCGCATCATGCCCAAGGTGATCGCCGCGACCACCGAGCATATGCCGGGACTTCAACTCAACGTCCAAGGCGAAATGCTTACTCCGGAAATGGAAGAAGCGCTGGCTGAAGGCCGTCTTGATATCGCGATCTTGCGCCCGCCAGTACACAATGACGAGGTCGAATATTCGTTATTGGAGAAAGACTTGCTCGCTGTCGCGTTACCCGCCGGGCATCGTCTGGCTTCACACGAAGTTGTCGACATCCACGAGTTGCGTACCGAAAATTTCATTTGTTACCCCGCAACCTCTGCGGTAAACACGATCTTCGTTGAAACCTGTCGCAGCGCCGGATTCATTCCGCACACCGCGCAGATCGCCCGCGAAACCTCTACCTTGCTGACCTTTGTGGCCGCCGGCTTAGGTATCGGGATGGTTCCTACTTCCAATTACCTGCCCCACAGTGAGCGGATCATTTTCCGTCCACTGCGCAACGCACCGTCGGTCGACCTTGCGGTCGCGTGGAAGCTGGGCAATCAGTCACCGCTGGTAGAAAACTTTCTAAAACTCTGCACGAACTTGGCTCCTGAGGAAGGACACTCCGAATGAAAATTGCTCGCATTGAGGCGATCCCTTACGCCATCCCCTACACGCACCCATTGCGTTTTGCCAGCGGCGAGGTGCACACGGCAGACCACGTGCTGATCCGTGTACACACTGAAGACGGAATCATCGGCATCGCCGATGCCCCACCACGTCCGTACACCTATGGCGAAACCCAGACCTCTATCCGCACCATTGTGCAGGATGTCTTTGGTCCACAGGTGATTGGATTAGATATCTTTGACCGCGAAAAGATTCGTCAGGTCATGGATCGCACGATTCACAACCAGGTCGCCAAGGGCGCGCTGGATATCGCCATCTGGGATGCTATCGGCCAGGCGGTGAAGACCCCGGTACACAAGCTTCTTGGCGGATTCACCGATTCCATGCGAGTTTCACACATGCTTGGATTCCGTCCGGCCGAAGAACTCCTCGAAGAAGCGCTAGGCTTCGGTGAGCAGTACGGCATCACCACCTTCAAGTTGAAGGTGGGCCGCCGACCTCTAGCGCTGGATATCGAGGCATGCCGAGTGTTGCGCGAAGGCTTGGGTGAAAACGTCGAGATTTACCTAGACGCGAACCGCGGTTGGACCGCGAATGAGGCGATGGAAGTCTTACGTCAGACCGAGGGTCTTGGCCTAACCATGCTCGAAGAGCCGTGTGATGCCAAAGAAACTCTGAGCCGCAAGCGACTTGTTGAACGCTCACCAATTCCAATTGTCGCCGACGAGTCCGTCCCCACTGCCGGCGACGTCTCACGCGAACTGCTTTCCGGTGGTGCCAACGCCATCTGCATCAAGACCGCGCGTTCGGGGTTCACCGAAGCCACCGAAATCCTGGGGCTCTGCACCGGACTCGGTGTGGATGTCACCATGGGAAACCAGATAGACACTCAAATCGGCTCACTGGCCACCGTCACCTTTGGCGCGGCCCACCAGGCCACTACCCGCAAGGCCGGCGAACTGTCGAACTTCCTGGATATGACAGATGACCTGCTCGCGGATCCGCTGGTAATCAAGGACGGTCGCATCTCGGTGCGAAGTGTTCCCGGCGTAGGCGCCGGAATTGATGAAACCAAGCTGGCGCATTACCGCCAGGACTAGAATTACCCCACTTACCTTAGGAGAACCAATGTTGTTCCTTGCACGTATGGACGTATCGTTCCCAGCCCATCTCACGACAGAGCAAGTTGCAGACTTCCAGGTCCGCGAGAAGGCCTACTCGGCTCAGCTGCAGGAAAGCGGCAAAATGCAGGGCATCTGGCGCATTGTTGGCGAGTACGCAAACCACTCAATTTATGATGTCGAATCAAATGATGAGTTGCATCAGATCCTCAGTGGCTTCCCGATGTACGCGTACATGAAGATCAAGGTGACCCCTCTGGCAAAGCACCCAAACTCGATACGGTAGACGCAATTTGAGTGCCCCGTCACCAGCTGTGTGCTAACCCACAAGGATTGATATTCAAATGATCTCAGTGGGCGGTAAATAAGTATTTTACTCGGCATAGACACTGCACTACATTGAATATCAATCGCACGAGATGATGGGGATCACAATATAGATTCGCGTCAGTCACACTACACACGTTTAGGGGAGTCATTATGACCATCGAAACTCCACAGGATGCAACCGCAGCAAAGTCGGGCAACGCCGCTACCGACAAGTTCCGCACCTCCGGAAAGCTTAACTCCATCGAGACTTCCGTCGAGCGAGTGAACCTGCTGGCTTCGAAGCTTGTTAAGGCCGCAACCGACATCATCCTCGAAGAGCGTGTGAGCTACGACGAGTTCAACGCCTTGAAGGCATGGCTGATCAAGGTTGGCGACGATGGCGAGTGGCCACTATTCCTGGACGTATGGCTGGAGCACGCGGTGGAAGATGTTGCCACCGATCACCGCGAAGGCAACAAGGGTTCCATTGAGGGCCCTTACTACGTGCCAGAAGCTCCTTCCCAGGACTCCCCTGCCACTATCTCGATGCGCGAAGACGAGAAGGGCACCAACTTGCTCTTCCAGGGTCAGGTCCGCTCCACCGATGGTTCGGCATTGAAGAACGCCAAGATTGAGCTGTGGCACGCAGACGAAGAAGGCTTCTACTCGCAGTTCGCTCCTGGCATCCCAGAGTGGAACCTGCGCGGCACCTTCATCGCTGATGAGGAAGGCAACTTCCGGATCAACACCATGCAGCCTGCTCCGTACCAGATCCCTACCGACGGTGCCTGCGGTCAGCTGATCGCCGCGGCCGGTTGGCACGCATGGCGTCCAGCCCACCTGCACCTGAAGGTTTCGGCAGAGGGCCACGAACTGCTCACCGCGCAGCTGTACTTCCCAGGCGACGAGCACAACGATGATGACATCGCAAGCGCCGTGAAGCCAGAGCTGCTGTTGAACCCTCAGCCAGCTGAGTCCGGCAACGGCAAGCAGGTCACCTACGACTTCGTACTTGACCCAGTGAAGTAAAGCAGAATTTAGAAGCACCGTCCGACGCTGTATGGAAGCGTCAGACGGTGCTTTTTTATCTCCGGTACAGGGGTTTCAAACTTGTTCGGCCCGATGGTCAAAGGCCAATGGCAGGAGGTCCTGAGCAAGCACGCTGAACGGCCCTTCTGGCGCATCCAGGATGACACGGATGCTCGGATAATAGTCCGCGAGAATCTGCCGGTCTTTACCGCAAGGGTTCTTCACTCCCCGGCCATGGTTTCCCACGGCCACCAGGTGGGTCAATTGGAGGGCTCCGGCGGCACGTGCGGCGCCGAGCGCCACAAGTTCAGCACAGGGCCCGCCGGTGAAGTGGTAAATATTCACCCCTGCGAACATTCTGCCGTCCGCGGCCCTAACCGCCGCGCCCATCGTATGAATACCGTCTTGATCTGCACCTGCATCGGTGGTTGCATCAATCGTTTTGCGTGCAAAATTGATGAGTTCACGGTCGCTGGCTGTCAGCGGAAGCGCAGAGGCAGGAATGTTAAACGGCATACTTCATCGTAGGCGCTAGACCCCTTCCTTTGCTTCGGATACCTTCGTAGACTCAACCTTGACTCAGCAAACTTTTCCGCACCGGAGGTTTTACCTATGCCGCGTATTTTGAGGTTTGATCATGTTGGTATCACCGTTGAAAATCTTGAGAATGCCGTGGATTTTTTTGTGGGGCTCGGCCTTGAAGTCCAAGGAAGCACCTTCGTGGAAGGGGACTTCATTAACACCGTCACGGCACTGCCCAACGCGCGGTCCGAAATCGTGATGCTGCGTATCCCGGGTGGAGATACCGCGGTAGAGCTTTCCAGCTTCGTCCGTCCCGCGCATCTAGGGGGATCTCCGCAGAATATGGCCAACGAGTTGGGTATTCGGAGCCTGTCTTTTGAAGTTGATGATCTACAGGGACAGGTCGAGCGCCTCAAGTCCCAGGGTTATGCTCTAGTGGGCGGTGTGGGCGAGTATGAGGGTTCGTGGAAAATGGGCTACATCCGCGGCCCCGAGGGAATTCTTGTGGCTCTTGCGCAGCGGCTGGGCTGATAACCTTCCCATGAATTGCTTCAGTTGCCAGGATTCGAGAACGGTAGCAAAACGCCTTGTGAGAGGTTTTTTACACATTCTTTGCCAACATCTTATTTCTAGCAAAGGCATCTACGACATGGCAGCAGCCGATGGGTCACTTCAACAACGCTTGCAGACCTACAAGGTTCGTCTCAGCTCAACGGCCCCGATACCTGGGCTTGCGCTCAGCGCGGGGCTTCTCTCGGGCTGTACGGCCCTGGGCGATTACTCAGGCGACACCTGTGCTGGAGAGAAACCTGTGACCTCCCTCGAAGAAGCTAGCAGCTCCTTGGTCACCGCCGTCTACGCCGGCGACCTTGACGGCGTATGCCGTGTTACTGCCGCGCCTGTCGATGGGCAGCCGCTCAGCGATCAAATGGTCACTGCAACTAAAGTCATCCTCCAGGAGCAAGGAATTACCCCGGATGACCTGAAGATTACCGTCGGCGAACAACTCGGCAGCAGTATCTTGGTAACGCTCAGCGATGGGTCAGCTGATCGTGCACATTCCTTAGAACTAATTGGCACGGTCGTGCGTGCCGAAGGCTTTACTATCGGACTCCCACCGCAGGTATATTCCGGCCGACCTTCCCATCCTGCTTCTCAATCGGCGAGCGTAACGGACTAAGTTCAGTGCCGTGATTACAGCCGATGAATTATGAATAATTATCGAGTAAACCGGCCAACGATAAGACACAGCAGGTAGACTCGGCAGACACCGCTGCCCCGTAGGAGGCCACATCATGTCAAAGGTCTATCAAAGTGCCCCGCTGATCTTGCTGGTTGCAGCCTTGATAATTTTCGCTTTCACTCAGTGGTTACCGTTGCTCTTAGTCATCCCCGGCACAGCTGCGGCAATGCTTATCGGTAGGCAGCATTTCACGCCCGGACCGACACAGAGCTCCTTGAAAACAAACCGGGACTAGCCCCCTTCCTGCGCGTTAGTATTGCGCACTACCCGGCTACTCGGCGAACCCTTCACGGGTTAGTGCAGCAAGCTCGGTACGAGTTGAAACGGCCAGCTTCGCGTAGATTTTTGTCAGGTGGTACTGCACAGTTTTGGTGCTGATAAATAGTTCTTCGGCTACCCGGCGGTTGCTGGCGCCGTCGCAGACAAGCTTGGCAACGGTCTGCTCTTGCGCCGTGAGTGTGGACCAGTCGGTCGCTTCTCGGCGCGACATACCGGTACCGCTGGCCTGCAATTCGCGGGTGCAACGCTCAATGTAGGCGGTGGCATCAAGATGCGTGAACGTGGCCAACGCCCGAGTTAACGGGGCAACGCATTCGGCGCGTTTTCCGGCTCGGCGTAAGCACTGCCCATATGAGAGATCAATTCGCGCTCGATAATAAGCGGCACCGATGCCTTCCAAATGCCTTAAAGCCTCTTCGAAAATCTCCCGCGCACCATCTATGTCTCCACGAGCTGCTGACAGCATGGCTTTTACACTCAGATATCGTGCGCTACTGCTGTGATGGCCGGTTGCTAGGGAAACCTCTAACAGCGGGCGGATAAACTCTTCGGCCTCAGCTAGCCTTTCGGCTCGAATTAAGGCGCCAGCATAGGTGTCCTGCCAGGTCCAGAAACCTGGCTCATCAATACCCTGGGACCGATCAAGCTTGAGTAGTGGTTCCAAGGCCAAAAGGACTTCTTCATGATTTGCTTGCGCTCGAGCGACCTCAGCACGGGCAATCCGGTAAGGCAATTCCATCACCGGATAGCTACCAATTTTGGCCCATGATTTGGCTAAGTGAACTTCAACTAGTTCCCAATTTCCGCGCAATGCATGGATCATCACCGCGGTGGCTTGGATCAGCGGTCGAAGTACCTGAATTTCAGAGCGCTCCTGAAGCACCTGCGCCGCCCGTACGGTCTCTAGTGCTTGGTCCCAATCACCCATCAAGAATTCCGCGCGCGCTAACCACGCCTTAGCCCACAGGGCAATACGCAGTGAACCTTCGCTGAAGTCGGTGGAGCTGGCAGCAGTTAGCTCATGACGAGCCAGTTCCACCCGGTCAGAAGCTAAATACACCCACCCCAACGACATTTCTGCGCGTTGGCGTTGAGCCCCGGTGGGCAGCTTTGCGAGCAGGCCAAGAAGCACCTGTTCACCTTCGTCGCGGCGTCCCATCATTGCCAGCCCCAGACCCTGAATAGCTGCGCTTTCAATCGCCAGCGGACTGCCAACCTCCGCTAAATTCAGCGACTGCTCGGCCCAACCTAGAAGTTTTTGGCCTTCCAATTGGCAGAGGGAATGTAATACCCGACGCTGCGAGATGACCGCCATGGCATCGCTGGCCTGGGCTTGAACAGCATTCTGCCAGGCGCTGGTGAGCCAGCGATTGGCCGTATTCGCGCGACCTTGAAGAATGGCAATATAGCCGGAGAGTACATCTCGTTCAGGACTGCTCGCTAAACTCGCAAGCTGATGTGAAAACGTTTGTGCTCGACGCAATTCACCGGCAGCAACGATGGCATCTACTGCCTTGAGCAGCAGGGAGTCGCGTTCTTGCGGGTTGGGTGTTAAGTGGGTGGCACGGAAGAAGGCAGTTGCCGCCGAAGACCACTCGCCACGTTGCCCTTGGGCCACCGCATACGCCGCTAGTGCACGGGAGAGACCAACGTCCGGCAAGAGACTGGCATCGGCCCGATGGCCAAGTATGGCACCGTGGTCCTCCACAATTTTCGCCGCGGCGGTGTGCAACCGAATTCGCGTGCTCAAAGGAATCTGGTGGTAGACCGCCATCCGAGTGAGCTGACTTTCAAATCCGAGCCGCACCATGCCACTGTGCCCGTGGGTTTGCACCAGCGAAACATCGACCAACTGCTGCAGCGGGCTTAATGGCTCGGTGACCTGCGCAAGTCTGACAATAAGGTCGAGTCTTGCTTGTACGCCTAATACCGCGGCCGCTTCCAGAATAGCGCGGGCCTGTGGCTCAATTTCTTCGAGTAAGCGTTTGATATGCAACGACAACGCCCGTGGTGCTGGTGGCCATCGAGTCCATTGTTCCCAACTTTGCTCCGGGTTCTCCTGCGCTAAATCAAGGATCGTCTGAAGATTGCCACGCGTATACTCCACCAGTTGCTCGGCGGCCATCGCCGGCAGCTCAATACCCAAGCGGGTAAACACAATCTCTCCGATTTGTGCCGATGTTGGCAGAGCCAGTTGTACGCGGGTCAATTCACTGTCATCAAAAAATTCGCGGGCTTCGGGCGGCAACATGGCTACGTCGTTATCACGGATGGCCAGGACGATAAGCACTCGTTCGGTGCGTAATCGTCGCCAGGCATAGCGCACCGCAGCGAGGCTCTGAGCATCGACCCACTGCGCATTTTCAATCACCAATACTCGGGCGCGCTCTGGTTCCGCACGGAGGAAATGCAACAAGGCGGGGCCCAGATCCGCTGGTGAGCCAAAACCGATAGGTTCTAGCAGCGGCCCCAAGGCAGCCGCTGGCTCGTCCGCCTCCCATCGAGAAGCGGTCACCACGCTGACGGTCGCCGCGCGAGATCTGGTGTGCATCCGTCGGATGACGGTACTCTTCCCACTACCCTGCGGCCCTTGCAGTACGGCGAGAGCACTGCGTCCTTGTTCCGCGTCGCGCAAAAGGGTGGCGAGTGTATCTTGAGCTTCCTGCTGGCTCAATTTCACACTCACCACCCCTTTGTTAATATTTTTCACCGAATCGATGTGCAACTACTTTTCTGTGCTGGTCACCAAGAGCTCACGCGCCGGCTGCAGCGCATTGGATCGAGACATGGGTACAAAGGTGGTGACCAATGTTCCAACGATAGCAACACCAGCAAAAACGTAGAATGCAGTTCCTGGGGTCGCTCCCGCGCTCAGTAGCAGTCCACCGGCCAGCGGGCCGAAAATACCGCCGAGGCGGCCGAATCCAGCGCACCAGGCAACGCCTGCTCCGCGAGCGGCACTATGGTAATAATTTGAGACAAATCCATAAATCAGCACCTGGGTTCCGATAGTTCCCACACCAGCTACCGCCACTAGTGCCAAGAGCAGCAGCAGTGGCAACTTCAGTGTCATCAGCACCATTGCAAGGGCAGCTAGGAAGAAGGTCACCGCGATGACCTGTTTGGGGCCGGTACGGTCTGCTGCGACCGAGGCAAGCAGTCCGCCAAACACCGCGGCAAGGTTGAGTACCAGGAGGAATGACAGTGAGTGGGATTTGCCGTAGCCCGCTTGCAACATGATTTCCGGCATCCAGGTGTTCAAGCCATAAGTAAGCAATAATCCTGCGAAGCTCATCATGCCCAGCAGTGCTGTTGGCAAGGCGTAGCGTTTGGTAGCCAGGGCCGCGAAGCCCACTGCTTCTGCTTTCACGTTCTCGGTTTTAGCATCAATTGGCAGTTCCAGAACAATCCCGGTGCGCGCCGACATTTCTTGTGCTTCGGCTACCCGACCACGTGACAACAGCCATTGTGGGGATTCCGGAAGTTTGAACCATGCCATTGGCAGGAGGAAGAGCAATGGCAAAGCACCGATCATGAATAATCCACGCCAGCCGATGAGGTCGGTGAGCACCATCGCCAGGAGCGAGGCGAGCACACCACCCATGGGCACGCCGGAATAAACGATGGCGTTGTAGTAGTTACGACGGTTTTTCGGTGCAAATTCAGCCACGATGGCACCAGCGGTGGCAACCAATGCTCCCACTCCCATGCCCGTGAGGAAGCGTAAGATCCCGAACCAGAATGAGTCTGGAGCAAGAGCGGTGAGCGCCATGCCAATGGAGAACCAGATAATACCGGTGAGCATCACCTTGCGGCGGCCTAGATAATCACCGACGGCGCCTGTAGTCAGCGCACCAACCATCACACCGAGTAAAGCGTAACTTCCCAGAAGTCCTGCGGCAGCCGCATCAAGCTGTCCTAGCTGGGTGGGATCTGCGAGCAGTGTGGAAACGATGGTCCCAAAAACTACTAGGTCATAACCGTCAAAGATCAGTGCAATGGCGGCGATAGTGACCACCCAACGGACCGTATTCACTTGCTTGGAACTATTTATTGTAGGGCTGGTCATCACGTGATTTCCGTTCATTTGCGGTATCTGGGAGCACCTCGTTGTGCCCCAGAAAATACGTGCCCGGCGGGTACAGCTACGGCACCGGGATCAAGATGATTAACGAAACGGCCCGTCGTAACGGGCCGTTTCCTTCGATAATCAGTCGAACTATCCGAGGTCTCCGCCGGCCACCGCGAGGGTTGCGCCGGTAATATAAGAGGCTTCATCGGAGGCTAGGAACACGATCGGAGCGGACTGCTCGTCCAGGGTTCCATACCGTTTGAGCAACGTTGAGTCCACGGTCTGGTCAACAATTGCCTGGTACCAGGCCTGCTCCTGTTCGCCCTGTGGGGCGGGGCCGCGCTTGACCTGACGTTCTGGTGCTTCGGTACCACCTGGTGCGGTAGCCACCACACGAATTCCGTGCGGTGCACCTTCCATGGCCAATGCCGAGGTAATTGCCTTCACTCCACCCTTCGCTGCTGCGTAGGGCACCCGGTTCATGCCACGAGTGGCCACCGAGGAAACGTTGACAATGGTGCCGCCACCGGCGGCAACCATCACCTCGAAGGCTGCACGGCACATCCACAGGGTGGGGAACAGCGAACGCTGAATCTCCTTTTGGATCTCCTGTGGCGTGTAATGCTCATAGGGTTTAGCCCAAATGGTTCCGCCCACGTTATTGATCAGCACATCAATCCGGCCGAATTCATCCATGGCGGCGGTAACCGCTGCCAGGGCGCCCTCGTAGGTTTCCAGATCCGCGGTAACACTCAACGCATGCGCCGAGTGGGCTCGCAATCCTTCTGCCACGTCATGGATCAAGGGGGCTCGGTCTACCAGCACCAGATCTCCGCCCTCGGCGGCGATGCGCCGAGCGACTGACCAGCCGATCCCCTGTGCGGCACCGGTGACCATCACTACCTTGCCGGCAAAACGCCCGGCATGGAATGACTCGGGCAAGCCCGCAGCTTCGGTCACGTTGCTCGTGGTGTCGACCCCGCTCACTTGTTTAATTCCTTGGATGCGGCAGCCATGGTGGCCTTGGCATGCTCGTTGTGCGCGATGATCGCGGTACGTGCCGCGGTGATGTCCTGTTGTTCAAAAGCTGCCACGATGGCCAGGTGGTCTGCGTCTACCGCACCATCGATCCAATGTTCCTGGCGCAAGACCTTGGCCATAATTGCCGGTACTTCGAGGCGGGTGTAAGCCTGCAGCAGGTGTTCGTTGCCCACGCAGGTGAACAAGAACTCGTGGAATGCGTCGTTGGTGATGGTAAATTCGTCGGCATTGACGAACTTCTCGCCGTCGAGCGTCTTTCCTGCAATTTCTGCCAGGATCTTAAATTCTCCGAGCTGCTGCTCGGTCAACCGACCCATGGTCAGTTCCACAATCGCCAGTTCCAGCGCCATCCGGGCATCAAACTGGGCCTGGAAGGTTGCGTGTTCCTCGCCGATCTCGTATTCGGTGACTGCCTGCGCCACTACTGCCTCGGCTTGCTCCACAGGGGCTGCAACCTCGGTAGCCGGCGCGGCATCTGGCACTACCGCCAGGGCGAACTTCTCGAAGTAGAAGTTCTGTGGCTTGATGCCTTCGCCCTCGAGGTGGCGACGGACTCCTTCCACCATCGGGGGTGGTCCGCAGAGGTAGATATCCACGTCGCCCTCGGCCAGATGCTGTGGTTCGAAGTGGTTGGTGACGTAACCCTTCTTTGCCGCAGCACTATTTGGGTCGCCCACCACGGTGTCAAAGCTAAAGCCTTCGATACGCGCGGTGTAGTTTTCAAGCACGTCCAACTCAACCAGGTCGGTATCGGTGTTCACGCCATAGATCAGGTGAACCGGGTGTGCGTTGTCCATGCCAACAAGCTTTTCCAAGATGGACAGCAGTGGGGCCAGCCCGGTGCCGCCGGCAAGAAGCAGCGACTGGCGCTTTGGTTCGCGCAAGAAGAAACTGCCCATGGGGCCGGTGAAGTTCAGCCGGTCCCCAACCTGTGCCACGTCACGCATGTAGGTGGACATCAGTCCACCATCGGTGATGCGGATCAGGAAGGACACCGTGGTCACCTCTGGGCCCGAGCTGAAGGAGTAGGAGCGGGTCTGTCCTCCAGAGCCAGGAACTTCGATGTTCACGTACTGGCCGGGCAGGAAGTTCAGCTCTTCGCGGTTGTCCACTTCGAGGCTGAAGGCGTAGGTGGTTTCGGAAATACGGCGGATCTCGGAAAGCGTTGACTCGTAGACACTGGCCGCGGTTTTTGCCACATCCGAGGTGGTTGGGATCTGCAGGACCAGGTCCGACTCCGGAACCATCTGGCAGGGAAGGCAGAAGCCGGCCTCGGCTTCGTCATCTGTCAGCGCCTCTTCGATGTAATCGCCGCCGTCAAACTTGCCCGATTCACAGAACGACTTGCAGGTGCCGCAGGCTCCGTCACGGCAGTCCAGCGGGATGTTGATCCTTGCCTTGTAGGAGGCATCGGCGACGGTTTCGCGGGGGCCAACTTTGATGAAGCGGGTGATCCCGTCCTCGAAGGCTAGGGCGACCTGATAAGTCATAATGGGGCTCTTTTCAAAATGATGCTGACAGCGCAGCAGGAAGTTCTTGGCCGTGCTGCGCCGAGCTTAAGCTCGGCGCAGCACGGGCTGACCAGATGTTCCCGGCCGAATTAGATGTGGTAGATATCCACTACGTGGTGGATGTAGTCGTTCTTCAGCACTACCTTCTTCGCGGTGATCACAGGCTGAGTACCCGAGTAATCAATCGTGTAGAACGAGGTACCGAAGTAGGTGTCCACGTTCTGGTAGCGGTAATACAGGGTGAACCAGTTGAAGCGCACCTCAACCTTGTCCCCATCAACTGAAACGATCTCAATGTTGTTGATATTGTGTCCGGTGCGTGGTTCAGGCAACGAGGTGGCCGAGGAACGGTCGGTCTTGATACGGAAGACACGGTCTTCCAGACCGCCGCGGTTTGCGTAGTAGATCAACGAGATCTCGCGCTGCGGATCCTCGGTGAGCTTGTCATCGTCGGCCCATGCCGGCATCCAGAAGGTAGCTTCCGGGTGGTAGCAATCGATCCAGCGATCGAAGTCACGGTCGTCGAGGAAGCGGGCTTCCTGGTAGAGGAACTGTGCGACATCGGCGGTAGTGATGGTGCCGTTGGACGTCGCTGCCTCGGTTAATGCAATGGTGCTCATGTGAATTTTCCCTTCGGCCTTAGTTCTGTGCTTCGCGTTCGGCTGCCAGCGCATTGCGCATGGCCGAAAGCCAGTAGCCGTGCTGGATTGGGTACAGCCCCTCGTCTTCGGTGCGTGCACCGGAAGCGATTGGTTCCAGGCCAATGGCCTTGGCGCGTTCGTCGGCGCCGGTGATCTGGTGTGCCGCACCGCGGCTCATGTCATTCCACTTCGCTGCCGTAGCCATGTAGGTCTTCTGGCAGGAGCGGAATTCCTCGAGGTCATCCGGGGTAGCCATACCTGAGGCGTTGAAGAAGTCCTCATACTGGCGGATGCGGTTGGCGCGGGCAGCGTCTGACTCGCCCTTAGGTGCGATGCAGTAGATGGTGACCTCGGTCTTGTCCACAGCGACCGGGCGGAATACGCGGATCTGCGAGGAGAACTGGTCCATCAGGTAAACGTTCGGGTACAGGCACAGGTTGCGCGAGACACCGATCATCCAGTCAGCCTTGGCTTCGCCATACTTGGCAACCAGCGCGTCGCGCTGTTCGGCCAAGGGACGGTTTGCGGCGTCCAGCCATTCGGTCCAGAGCAGCAGGTGGCCGTTATCGAAGGAGTAGAAGCCGCCTTCCTGCTTGTCCCAGCCGCCGGCATCCATGGTCTTGGTGTCATTGGTCGACTCGCCGGATGCGCGACGGGCCTGAGTGGCCGCGTAGTTCCAGTGCGTTGCCGAAACGTGGTAGCCATCGGCACCGTTCTCGGCCTGCAGCTTCCAGTTACCGTCATAGGTGTAGGTCGAGGAGCCGCGCAGGACTTCCAGACCTTCTTCAGACTGGTCAACGATCATGTCGATGATCTTTGCCGCTTCGCCCAGGTGCTCTTCCAGCGATGGAACGTCGGGGTTCAGCGAGCCGAAGAGGAAGCCACGGTAGTTCTCGAAGCGGGCAACCTTGGTCAGGTCGTGCGAACCGTCTTGCTTGAATTGCTCCGGGTAGCCGGCTCCGCGGGAATCCTTAACCTTGAGCAGCTTGCCGGAGTTGTTGAAGGTCCATCCGTGGAATGGGCAGGTGAAGGTGGTGCGGTTATCGGTCTTGCGACGGCAGAGCATCGCGCCGCGGTGGCTGCAAGCGTTGATGATGGCGTTGAGCTCATCCTGCTTGTTGCGCGAGATGATGATCGGCTGACGGCCGATGTTGGTGGTGAAATAGTCACCGATGTTGGGGATCTGCGATTCGTGGGCCAGGTAAACCCAGTTGCCCTCCCAGATGTGCTTCATTTCCAGCTCGAAAACTTCTTCGTCGGTGAAAATGTTTCGGTTGGTGCGGTATTCGCCGGTTTCGGGGCTGTCAACAAGCGCGTTGTCGAGCACCTCGGATACGGCGTTTAGAGTCTCAGTCATGATGTGGTTTGCTCCATCCTTCATATGGGGCCCGACAGGGCGCAACCGCTGCTCGGCGGCCATTGATGGATTCAACCCTGACAGATTGTGCGCGCCATCACACTAGGCATCTGCCTAGCCTTGGCCTAGGCATTTCTACTAGGAGTTTGCACATATCAAAGACTGTTTTTTAAGTATTTGTTGTTTGCTTGGCACCTGCGTACCCTAGACGGACGAAGTGCCGATTAACGGATGGGCACGCCCTAATGCCCTACGCATAAATGGTCAAAAATCGCGCTCCCCGCTGACTCGGACGAGATACTTTCCGCTGAGAAATTTGTGCTGGAATTACCGCCGGAACGGGATCCTGCGCCGGTTCACTGCCGACAATTCAGCAGGCTGCCCAGCACTCCGGGCCGCCTACCTGGCTCCATATTTTGGACGGCATCTGCGAACAGTGGTTTCCTTGACCAGAGGGCCCTGACGTCCACTATCGGGCACGGCTCTCGGATGGTTATTGCTAAACTAAAGTGACACTTTAGTTTTGAGGATTACCGTGAATCAGGAAATTTGGCCGGTCAGCACCCGCCCCCGCAGTGTGGCAACCCATCAAAAAGTCCTGAAGGCTACGGCTGAGCTACTACGCGAGGTCGGATTCCAGGGAATTTCAGTTGAACGCATTTCTGAATATTCGGGAGTCAGCTCGGCGACGTTATATAAGCATTGGCCCACCAAAAATGCGATAGTTGCCGAAGCTTTCGGACATGTCACCAGCGCGGCACTGCAATTCCCCACAGCTGGTGACCCACTGACAAATCTCGTCAATTGCACGGTCGCATCACTCACTTTTCACAGCGTGCGCAGCGGCCGAGTATTCTTCCAGCTTTTAGCCGCTTGTTCCTTGGAACCACAAAGCGCAGCGTACATCGATCAGTTCTATATGGCGCCCCGGCGAGAAGCCCTCAAACCACTCTTCGCTCGCGCCCTAGCCTCGGGTCAGCTGGCGCCGGAGCTGAATATAGAGATGGCCATCGACGTGGTTTATGGAGCCGCGGTCTTTAGACTGATGCGCGATGCCGACAATGTAGCTGTCGCAGACATCGAAGAAACGGTACGTTGGTCCGTCCGCGGCCTCCTGGCTGAACCACCCCCGGCATTCGCCTCATAGTCCCCCATCAAATCAACACAGAACGAGATCCCGTGGCACACGCCAATAACTTCGTCGCCGATAAATTCGGCTTCACCACCGCACTAATTGGCCTTTGCCTCATCGCGGCACACTCAGGCACTCCCTCGCCGCTCTTTCCGCTCTACTCCGAGCAATGGGGGTTGTCACCACTAGAAGTCAGTAGCGTTTTCGCCGTATATATCCTCGGCCTGCTGGTCACCTTGCTGACCTGCGGGGCGCTGTCGGATCATATTGGCCGGCGCCCCGTAGCTTTTTGCGCATTGCTGATCGCCGCCGCATCCATGCTGGTCATGGCGTTCGCCGATTCGCTCAACGCCCTCTTGGTTGCCCGAGTTCTGCAGGGTATCGCCTCGGGCCTCGGGTTTGGCACCTTAGGTGCCGCGCTCTTGGATTATTCCCCCGCATCACGCCACGGCACCGTCGCAATGCTCAACGGCGCGGTACCACCGGCGGCTATCGGATTCGGCGCGTTGCTTAGTGGAATTCTTGTCCAATTCGCACCACACCCATTTCAGATTCCTTACCTAGTGGTGGCCTCTCTTCTGATCCTTGCCCTCATCCCTGCATGCCTACTCAAGGAACGTCACCCGCGCCGTCCAGGCGTACTTCGTTCATTAGTCCCCTCCGTGCTGATCCCTAAAGAAGTACGCCGCGAATTCTTCGTTGCCGTGGGTGCGCTGCTTGCCAGCTGGGCCTTGGTCGGGATGAACTTGGGGCTCGGCGCGAACATCAGCAAAACCTTGCTGAATATTCAGTCGCCCACACTTGGGGCTCTAGCCATTTTGGCGGTCACCGGTACCAGTTCAATACTCGGCGTGCTCACCTTCCGGTTCAATGCACTGAAGGTCATGATCCTTGGCTGTGCGGCATTGATCGTAGGCTCGGCCGGCCTCGTCCTCGCGGTTTATACGGAAAGTATCGCTGTATATTTCATCGCAAGCATCATTGGCGGCATTGGCTTGGGCGGCGCCTTCCAGGGTGGTTTACGAACCATCGTGGACCGAGTTCCAGCGCTTCAACGCGGCGGCACGCTTTCCTCGGTATACCTGGTTAGCTACCTAGCATTCGGGCTACCAACGCTCATCGCCGGACTGCTGATCCCGAGCTTCGGATTGAAGAATGTCACTTACGGTTATGCCGGTTTTGTCGTGCTGTTGTCGCTGATTGCCTTGGCGTTAATTGCAGGGACTTCGAGACAGAAGCGTCTCACTCCAAAGCGCTAATAACGAAAAACAAGCGTAAACGTTTCATGTGAAACATTTACGCTTGTTTTTCAGTATTAAAACTACTTGCGCTTTCGCTTCTTCTCCACGATCTCGGTATCGAGAATATCTGGGTCATCCAACTCCAGCTGCCCCGTTGAGACGGTATCGATTCCTTCGAAGGCCACCGCTGCGTTTTCAATAACCTTCTTAGCAAGAAAACGGTTGCCCGCTCCGCCGATTACCGCGCCAATTCCAAAAGGAACGAGGCGTCCAAGCATACTGGCACCTTGGGTACCGACCATCTTGCGGATGAATTTTTTCTGCAGACTCTTCTGCGCCGTCGCCATCAGGCTAGTGGGTTTATGAGATCCAAAAGAGCGCGCCCAACCCTGTACCGGTCCGGAGCCTCGTCCCGCCGCTTGACTTGTCAATGCCGAGATCATCGAGCTGCCTTCTTCACCCATCAGCACGCCCATGACCAGCAAGCGAGACCTGTCGGGGTCATCAATTGCGATACCGTGCAGCTCCGCCAAAGACTGCGCATAGAGCGCTGAAGCTTCTAAGAAGCCAATAGTGGCAGCCAAGGAAAGCCCAAGCGCCACCGCGGTGCCAACGGCTGGAACGGCAGCAGTACCGCCGACGGCAGCACCTGAACCTGTAACTACGACCAAATAATCGCGCTCAACGATCTTTGCCAGCTCCGCGGCCGAGGCCTGCGGATGTTTAGCGCGCAAACGTTTGAGATATGCCAGCACTAATGGTCTTTGCACACCAACGCCCCTCATGATGGCGTCTTGAACGGCCGAGCGCGGTTTGCCGCTCGAATCAATAAATGTCATCGAAATGGGATCTTTGCTCATGATGTAACCAGACTAATGGCTCGAACCTGATAGTTCCCGAGAAAATGCCGGATTTTCACCGCAAAGTTATTGAATCTCTAATCCTGCAGATTATCCCCTTGAATCGTCCGGACCACGGTGCAAGAGTTGGTTTATGAAGAACGCACAGGCCAAACGCTACAATCAGGCACTAGATAAGGCTGGAATGCGTGAACGTCCATTGGTCTTGCTCGATTTGGAACGTTTGATAATAACCTGATCGCCCTACGCGAACAGGATCAAAACTTACCTATTCGAGAGGCTTCCAAGTCACGGAGGGCGCGTTGTTCCTCAACAATCATCCTAGACGCCTGTAAGTGGACGAAGCCTAGAACTGAACGTCAGTCCAAATCAGTGCAGGGTTTGGATTATTGAGCTGTGGTGGGCCGTCCACGGATTGAGCTTGCGCCGGCTCCTGGTCGCCAATATGCCCCTGCCCAAGTACTTGCCAAGCCGAGCTTGGAACGAGGTAATTTCCCGAATCACTGATGGCATCGGGACGGTTTATCTGTTTCAGTAAACCATCACGTGCAGTCAATGTGGACGGCTGCTGGCCTAGTGCTCCTGCAACAATATACGGAGCATTCCCGACACCATCGATTTTCTTGGACTGATCGTCGCGCAGGTACTTTTCACCATTGAGGTAATCATCAACCACACGCAGTTGATCCAGCTCTCGTGATTCGGAGAATGAGTATCCACCAAAGCTGTCATCGGTTTGCACCGCGATCAGATGTACCTGTTTGCCGCGATACTCAATGGGAATATCCCAGAGCCCGCTGCTCATTACAGGAATTGATGTTGCCAGCGCGCCGCTGAGACCAGAGTCATCAAGACGGCTCTGCGGCATTTGGTCCCATTTGAATTCCGAGACACTGGTGATCTGATCAGGGGTGATCTGATACTTGGAGAGCACTACGACGGATCCTTGACCCTCAAAGTCAGCTTGCCCCCAAGCATCCTCGGGGCCACCAACAATTCGATCCCCATTCAGGTCTGCTCCGCTGGGTTTACCCTTGGACCCCACACCTAAGTACATGTAGTCGTACTCGACATCCACACGCGCATCATCGGGATTATTGAGATAGCGATCTTGGAATACTTCGACGGCCTGCTCATTTGCGTCCATACCGGTCAAGACCACAACATCCGCGTTGGAGGCGGTGATGTTATCTGCCGCTAGCGACGCTTGCCTGTCATTGCCTTGCAAAAGGTCGGTGGCTAGTTGCCCGTCAGCTTCGCGGGAAATCTGCGTATCGATGGTCGCGATGCGCAGCGACGTTTCTGAGGTTTCTTGACTCGGCGCAGGGTGCGGATCTTGGGCTTCCCAGGGGGCGGCAATTGCGCCAGCGGCGGGAAGCATTAAAAGCGCTCCCAAACCTAGGCTTGCCGTTCCTGCTAAAACTTTGCGCACTCTGCCACCCTACGCCGGATCAGTACTACTTTTCCAGCATCTTAATCGGATTGTGATGACTGTGCCGCGGCGGCTTTAGCGTTGGCCTCCAGTACTTCTTCCATATAAGGCGCCCGAACGTTCGGTGAGATGCGCGCATCCACCAGACAAATACCCTTCGAACCGTCCCGTACCCACTGCTGAACCTTTGCAAAATCAGCCACGGATTGCACCCGGATACCGGTGGCTCCTACCGCGCTGGCAAGTGCCGCAAAATCGACGGTTGGAATGAGCATTGGGTCCTCGTGCAGACCAATCGAGCCATACTGGTGAACTTCTGCGCCATAGGCGGAATCGTTGTAGATGACGATGACGCCACTGCTAATAGTGCGAACTATCGATTCCAGGTCTGCCAGCCCCATCAGGAAACCGCCGTCTCCGGCGGCCAGCACTACGGTACGTCCCTCGGCCGCGACTCCTGCTCCCACCATCGAAGCAATGCCTAGACCAATTGACTGATAAGCGGTGCCAACACAGGTCAATGACCTGGCGCCCGTAGTTGACCAGTACATTGGTCCCCAACCAATGAAGTGTCCCCCATCTTGAACCAGCACCCGGTTTTGCGGAAGAATTTTCTCCAGCTCACTAGCTACACGTCGTGGATCAAGTAGACCGTCGGCGGCAAGCTCATCACCTAGCGGGCGTTCGCGCACCGAGCTCAGGTCTACCGAGGAAGCCCATGCAGATTTCGGGGTGTCGTAGGAATCAAGCAAGCCACGGATTGCTGCCTTGATGTCGCCCGTGGCGAAGTAATCCACGCGGGGATTTGTTGCGGTGGCCGCTAGATCAATTTGCACCACCGTCGCCTGCGCATTCATTAGCTCGCCAAAGCGCATGGTGAATTGATTCAGTCCCGCACCAAGCACCAGCACCACATCGGATTGCTCAATGATTTGCGCTTTTCGTTCCGTGGAGAAACCTCCGGTAATACCCAGATCATAGGGGTAGTCCAGCAGATCTCGGGCTAGCAGGGTTCCGGAGGTCGTAGCGCCCAGGCGCTTGGCAAGTTCAGCGATCTCGGCGGCAGCCTCGATGGCTCCGCGACCATAAAGAATGTGCGGGCGTTGGGCTCCAGCCAAAATTTCTGTGATGGCGCTCATCTGCGAGGCGTTCAGTTCTGGTGCTGGCGGGGTGCTGCGCAAAGATGCAAAGTCTGGCAATTCCCCTTCAAGGCTTGATACCGCTGCGAGGTCATACGGGATGGCGAGAACCACAGGTATCTGCTCGCGCAGTGCGTGAGCAGCTGCTTTTAGTGCGGTGGCACCCGGAGTATGGCGATCCACCACGTAGCGAACTGCTCTCACTCCGGCGTCGATGGCCGCCTGATCAATATCCCACGCGCGCAGCCCCGTGGTTGGCGCATCTCCGGTAACAAGCAACAACGGGGTGCGTGCTGCGGCGGCTTCCGCTAGTGCAGTGACGGCGTTGCTGTAGCCCGCCCCGTAGGTGGTTGAAGCAATCGCTAGACGATTAGAGATCCGGAAGTAGGCGTCTGCCGCGGAAACCGTTGCGGATTCGTGGCGTACCGCGGTGTAGTCAAAGCCGGCACGAACTGCGGCGTCGAGGAAGTGTGCGTTGCCGTTGCCCATGAGACCAAAAATCTGTGGCGCAATGGGCTTAAGGGCATGGGCGATGGCAGCTGAAACGCTGGACATAATGGACTCTTTCCCTAAAAAGGAGTTGAAGAAATTTCCATATATGTCTGCCGTTACCGGTTGTTATGAGCAACGGGTATCGCCCCTTTTGAGAGCGCCGGAACCTTTTTGAGGCGGTCCCTGACAGGTATAAGAGTAAGGCACAAATCCTTGATCGCGCTAGCGCGAGATCATCTTGAGAGATCCCCGTCTCTAAGCCGACGTGAAATATCGGCTTCCAGCTCAACGGTGTCCGGACCGTTCACCCAATGCCTGAGTCGTACCAAGACCATCACTGCTAGAAAGGCGGTGAGCATTTTATCGGCTAGAGAATAGAGGAGATTCGACGCGAATACGGTCACAATCAACGGCATTCCATAAGAATCCAAATTTGCCCGGGTTAATTCTGAGGCATGACCGGTTCCACCATGAAAAACAAAGAACAATATAATTGTTGCCACCATGCTGCAAGACAGCGCGACAAAAAACGTCAGCAGATAGTACCGTTTCAGACTTCCTCCACGGCGCACCCACCGGAATCCGTATCCCCATATCAAGGCACCGGTGACATTGACCAAAATGAATGCCAGCGAAGAAGAATCTGTAATCGAACTCCCCACGAGGTTCGTTGCGATAGCCACGGCAACCGCCGCCCAAGGCCCTAGAACCATCGCGACGATCGCAGTGCCCAGCATGTCCAGGTACAGCGGAATCCCCAGTGTTGCGACAAGCCAGAATCCTAATAAGTTGATCGCAATACTGCTCGCAATCAGCAGCATTCTTCTGCTTGGACGCCGCCCCCTACGAGGCTCCTCGCTTTGTGTGCTGTCCTCGACCTGCGTAATACCCGGCCTTTCAACCGTGTCTAGACTTTGAGAATTCGGATGAGTTGCAGACTCCGCCACATAAGTTACTCGGTCAGCCCTGGCTCGTAAACATCGGTCGCGCCATTTTTCAACGTCCTCATCTGTGCCCCCTAAAGCACGGACAATTTCAGAAATAAGTTCCACGTTGAGTCGGGTACGCCCGGCTCGAAAGGCATCGTACACCGTTGATCTTGCTGGTCGAGACGCCCCAGGATCAGCGCCTTGGGAAATACGATGACTAGCGATCCGTCGAACGATTTCAGCGTAGGGAACGTCTCCGGCGTCAAGTCGCAAACGCTGCAGATCTTCGGCAATGAGATCAAAAGCCGACAGTTTCGAGCGCGACTGTTCCTCAGAATTCGACACCGTTGCTTCCTTTTCTTATGGCGCCCGATGAAGTTACGCGCTTTAAATTAATTCTACGACGGAAGATTTATTAAATTTCACCGATTTCAGTTATTTATCGCACGCTACCTACCTGAGGGCAGGAAAATAATTCATGCCTGAATTCGTATATACAAACTTATTGCCCCGAAGGGTGTTGAATACTCGATTATTGTTGTTCGGAGTTGTACGGAGATGAGATCTTGTTCAGTTGTAGAACAATTTCATAGATAAGATTGTTGTAGCTTGAGGTTTCCGGCCGTAAGTGGTGTACCGCTTAAGACCCGATCTCGCACGGTGGCTAAAGTTAGCATCTGCAAAAACTTGGGGGCAGATGCAGACTGGTCACGGAAACATCAGTACCTTTTAGCGCTAAAGGATAATAGTTAGGCACCTTCGAAATTCCTCGAAGGTACCTAACTATTTAATTGCCTGTCAGCATACGCGGGCTCAGCTAACGCGCAAGCCTTGGCTAGTGCGCTACCGTTGCCCGAGCAAGCAGTTCAATTACATGACGGTAATCCTTGCCGGTAGCGCGGCTCATGCCCAATTCGCAGGTGCGGTTACACGAGGCATGAGCGCTGGCGTCTATCTCACGTACCTCCGCGGCTTCGCGAGCAGTAGCGGACTCGGTCAGCTCCGGGTGCAACATGCCGCGGTCTCCGGCGAAGGCGCAGCATCCCCAATTCATCGGGATGTTTACTTTCTGCGCCACTGCCTCGGCGATTTTTTGCAGATCCCCATTGAGTCCCATTTGAGTTGAGGAGCAGGTGGGATGCAAAGTTAGCGAGTCAATCTGCGTGACCGGTGGGAGTTTGCCCAACAGGTGACGGGAAGTGAAGGCCAACAGGTCCACAACTTCAAAGCCATGCTCCTCTAAAGTGTGAGCGAAGCCTTCGGTGCAGCTGGTGGCGTCAGAAATGACCGGCAAGCGAAAACCTGGCTGGACTGCATGAACTTGAGCGCGCACTCGTTCCGCCATAAGTACATGGCCATCCTCATATCCTTTAGAGGTCCATGGGGTGCCACAGCACATCGATTCGATCCCTCGCGGAACCAGCACGGAGACGCCTGCCTGCTTCAGTAGTTGTTCAAAAGCTGGAGCTACGCCTTGCCCCTCGCCGCCAGGCCCAAACATGGAATTCACACAAGCGGGCAGGTAGATAGCGATGGGCTCTACGCCGGGTGCGCCTAGGTTTCCCGTCAGCGGCTTACGTGCCTTACCACCCTTAGGAAGGTCCGCGTCATAACGTGGCATGGTGTCATCCCCCACCACCTTGCGGGCAAGCTCGGTAGCTCCGCGAACCAGCGGGGCAGGGAATTTATCTGCCACGCTCAGTGCCACCGAGCCAACTCGGGTTGCCGCACCCCAGCCCTTGGCAGCCGCCTTGGACCCGGCAGCCATGGCTGGTTTGGCATCTTCGCGGCGTAACCGTTTAACCAACAGTCCCGTGTTGATTTGCACTGGGCAAGCCGTGACACACATACCGTCCACCGCGCAGGTTTCCACCGCCGAGTATTCATAGTCGCGCTCAAGCTCCGCGACGAGTTCTTTATTCCCCTCGGCCTCCGCCTTCGCAATAGCCCTACGCACGGCGATACGTTGGCGAGGGGTAAGCGTCAGATCTTTGGATGGGCATACCGGCTCGCAGTAACCACATTCAACGCAGCGGTCCGCCTCAACTTCAATGGTCTCGTTGAGCTTGATGTTGCGGATGTGCGCGGCATGATCTTCATCGATAATAACGCCCGGATTGAGCATCATTCGTGGATCACAGGCGGTCTTTAGTTGGACCATTACCTCGTAGAGTTCGTCGCCGTATTGGCGGCGCACAAATGGTGCCATCGCACGGCCCGTGCCGTGTTCAGCCTTGAGGTTTCCGCCCTTGGAAAGTACCAGCTCAACCATCTTGTCGTTGAATGCGTTGTACCGGTTCAGCGCGGTGTCACCTTCAAAGCGGTCAGTCAACATGAAGTGGATATTTCCGTCCTTGGCGTGGCCAAAGATTACCGAGTCCTGATACTCATACTCGTCAAAGAGCTCTTGTAGGGTGCCACAGGTTTCGGCCAGCGTATCGACGGGTACTGCTACGTCTTCGAGTAGTGCGGTTGTGCCTGAGACACGCGCCCCGGCCACCGAAGCGTAGAGCCCCTTGCGGAATTTCCACGCTGCTTGGCGGTTTTTTGCGTCCTGCGACAGGATTGCCGGCGCACGCAGGGCGGCAGAATCTATCAGACGCTGACCGGCACTTTGCAGTCCGGCAAGTTCTTCGTCATGGTCTGCATGGTACTCAATGAGCAGTGCCGCTTGCTCTGTGACTTCAAACCCCATGATTGCCGCAGGAACTCCGGGTAAATTTTGGCCTACGCGAAGTGAGGTGGAATCCATGAGTTCCAGCGTTGCCGCCCCAGAATCCAGCAGGTCAGGGAGTGCCCGGGTGGCCTGATCTAAGGAATCAAATACCGCCAAGGCTGCAATGGCGAGCTTACGGATGGGGACCGTTCTAAAGACCGCTTCGGCGACAAAGGCCAAGGTACCTTCGGAACCAATGATCAAATGGGCTAGCAACTGAGTCGGCGAATCGTGATCGAGGAATGAATTAATGCCATAGCCCATGGTGTTCTTCAGCGCGAAATGCTTCTCAATGAGAGCTACCGAATTCTTATTTCCGCGTACTCGATCGCGCAGGCGGGTCAGCGTCTGCACCAGCTGCGGTTCGGCGGCGGCGAGTTTCGCATCTGCATCAGGGGCCGCGGTATCAATCATGGTCCCGCTCGGCAGCACAAAGGTCATCGAATCCAACGTGCGGTAAGTGTTAAATTCGGTGCCGCATGCCATACCCGAGGAGTTATTTGCGATCACTCCGCCAATGGTGCACGCCGCTTCACTGGCAGGGTCAGGGCCTAGTTTGTAACCGTAGACCGAGAGCCTCGCGTTGACCTGACGCACCGTGGCACCAGGCTGCACACGCACACGCTTTCCCTGCTCCAGCACGGTGATGCCGCGGAAGTTTCTCCGCACATCGAGCATCAGCCCGTCACCGCTGGCTTGACCGGCCAAGGAGGTTCCACCCGAACGCAAGGTAACCGGCTGCCCTGCACGCATGCTGGCTGAGAGCAACTGCGAGACTTCCTGTGCATCTTTGGCGATCACTACAGCTTCAGGGGTGTAGAGGTAATGCGAGGCGTCCGAGGCGTAGGCCACCCTGTCGATGGACGTGGTTTTGACGCGGTCGGGCTCTGCGACCAGATCAAGGATGCTTCGTGAAACCTTAGTTTCTCCGAGTGCCGGCGTGCTCAATGCCATGATGCGCTCCTGTGCGGTAGGTAGGCCCAGCCTACCTAAAATTAATATTGTCTAACAAGTACACATGCTTTGTTAGTACCTTTCGTGGGATACTCAATGGGTCAGCAAGTTGCTTAAAGGGGAATCATGTCCGCAAGACTCGGTGTCGTCTCGGTAGTACAGGCGATAATCAATGATTTGCGAAGCAGAATTTTTAACGGTGAGCTGACGCCCGGGACCTCTTTGGGCGAGGTGGACGTGGCCGCACACTATGGCGTCGCGCGCCCCACCACGAAGGCAGCATTAGAAAATCTGGTCGCCAGTGGACTGCTGTCCCGAAACGCGCATCAGAGCGCACGCGTCACCGTTCTGGATTCAACCGACGCCCGAGACATCTACCAGACGCGCGCAATCATCGAAGCCGAAGCCGTGCGTTTATTGGCAAGCACCGGCCATGTCCCGCAGGCCGCGCTTGAAGCCAACGCGGAAATCACCGCCCTGACCAACGCTTCGCCAATCGACATTGTGGAACCTGACGTCAGGTTCCACTCGGCGCTAGTCAACGCCCTCAAATCGGCTCGAACTAGCGCAATCTACGCACAGCTCAGTGACGAGATCCGCTTGTGCATGACGCATGTACAAGACGCAACTCTACTTAGTACCGAAGACATCGCTGCAGAGCATCAACGGCTTCTGACCCTGATCGAATCTCGTGACGAGCAAGGCGCGGCCAGTACTTTAGCCGAGCATCTGAACCGCGCAAGCAAGAAGCTCGAAGCGCACCTGGATCTCATTCAAAGCAACCCAAAATAGCCTTATAAGCCCGGTCGGCGAGCGCGTTGGTTTCAGTCCAGCGCAGTTCGTCCGGGTTCGCTCACTGGGTGTTCGGGATGAAGCTCGGAATGCGGTGCCTGCATTTGATGCAGTAGCTGGTGCACGCCCGCATGCACTAAGCGCCAACGCCGAAAACGGCCGTCTGGCTTAGACTCAACGACCTGTGCGCGCTGCAGTGTTGCCAATGCCTGAGTCACTGTATTGGGGCTCAACTCGGCCGCTTGGGCTAGTTCGTTCACCGAAGAATCCGGGGCTGCATGAATGGCGAAGAGTATTTTGATTCGAGTGGGATCGGCACAGAGCGAAAAAACTTCTGCCCACTGAGCGATGCGCAGCTGTGCCTCATTAACCGCATCCACGGCGATCTGATTGCGCTTATTTTCCATACCGGAATCCCCTCTCCATGGTTCAGAGTTTCGCTACTACATCTGTTCAGCTAGACACATGTATCCTGTGAACATACCCCCATCTAGAGTAGCTAAGGATTCCCTCTGCGTACCCCTTCACCTCGCAGCCGCGTTATTGCTTTTGCGGCGCTTCCGTTGCTTTTGCTTACCGCAGGATGCCAACCCGCGGGTGGTCAGCATGCATCCGAACAGCCCATTTCTTTACTCACCGCTTCCCTGCCCGAGACGTTGAACCCGTTGGCCGGATTCGACAGCTACGGGCTTGGGAAAATCAACGAATCCTTGTTCACCCTCGAGGGCAAAGAAGGCCAACTACCTAAGCTCGTCCCGCTGTTAGCGGCCAAGGAACCGAAAATTTCAGAAGATTCACGCAGCTGGGAGATCCAGCTTCGAGAAGACATCAAATTCAGTGACGGCACGAACCTTGATGCCCAGGATGTAGTGGCCAGCTACCGCGCAGTGCTAGATCCCCGCACGGCTTCCCCGCTGGCCGGCAGCCTGGAAAATCTCGCCTCGGTCTCCGCGCCCACTGAGAACACCGTGCGCTTTCGGCTCAAGGAGGCACAAGTATCCTTCAAAACCTCACTGCTGATCGGCATCGCGCCCTCCGAACTCGTGGATCCGACCCAACCCGTAGCCGAATCTACGCTTAGCCGGACCCCCATAGGCACCGGCCCTTACCTCGTGGAAGATTTCTCTTCCGCCCGGCTAGCTCTCACCGCAAATCCGCAGTACCGTTCCGGCCAGCCTCAAGCCTCACCCGTTATCTATGAGGCGGCACCGGATGATAATGCCCGAAGCCAACGCCTAGCCACCAGCGGATTCACCGGGACGATTCTTCCTCCGCGCCTTGCCCACAGCTTTTCTGGCCGCGAAGGATTTGAGGTGTTCAGCGCAGTCTCGGCCGATTGGCGTGGAATCTCCCTGCCGGCGCAGAACCCATTAACCAGCGATACAAAGGTACGTCTTGCATTAAATCTGGCGATTGATCGCCAGCAGCTCATCGACGCGGTACTCGACGGCAGCGGCCGGCCGGCCTACACTTTTGTCTCCCCCGAATACGGCGAAAACTACGCACCAGATGCCATCTTCACCCACGACGTGCAACGCGCTTCAGCATTACTCGACGAGGCAGGCTGGGTGCGCAACGGCGACGAGGTGCGCTCCAAAGACGGCAGCGCGGCGACATTCACCGTGTTGTACAACCCGGGAGATACCCTTCGACGGGACCTGTCGCTGGCAGTCGCCGCGCAGTTGGCGGAACTTGGCATCGCCGTCGAAGTGCAGGCCGCGACCTTTGACGAGGCCGAACCGCGCAGCACCAAAGACGCCATTATGCTCGGCGGTGGCGATGACCCTTATGACGTTGATACCCAGCTGTATAAGATGCTTCATTCTTCTTACCCTGAGGCCGGGGCCTACTACGACAATCCCAGTCGGTATTCCAACCCGGAAATGGATGAACAGCTGCATCTGGGACGCACCAGCTTAGATCCGCAGACACGATCCGCGGCCTACCGCAAAGTCCAGCAACTCTACGTGGCACAGCCATCTATGCTCTTGCTTGCATTCCTTGACCACACCTACGTTCAGCGCAGCGACGTCGAAGAAAACTGGAATACCTCCGGGTTGCTCCTAGAACCCCATGATCACGGAACCACCTGGGGACCTTGGGCAAAAATTCACGAGTGGACACAGAAGCAATGATGCAGATAGCAACTAAGGCTGTTGATCAAAGGCTGCGGGTCCGTGCGGCTGGGCTCATTCTAATACGCCGTATGCTGCTGGCGTTGCCCGTCACCGCGGGCATCACAGCTACAGTTTTCTGGCTGGCTTCGATAGCCCCATTCAACCCCTTGGTCAGCTATCTCGGCTCGCGATACGAGCGGACTACTGCCGCGCAGCGTGAGGCCTTAGGAGAACAACTGGGGCTAGATGAGCCTTGGTATCTCACTTGGTGGCGTTGGGTAACCGACGTGCTGCATGGGGACTGGGGATTGTCTCGGCTTTACGTGCAGCCGGTGCGCGAAACCCTAGCCGAAAAACTGCCCTACACTGCGTTGTTAACTTTGACCGGCCTGTCGCTTGCGGTCATCCTTTCACTGGTACTGGCCTGTCTGGCCGCCCGATACCGGGGCGGTTTTCTCGACAGAGCAGTAGTGTTCTTTGCACAAGTAGCCCAAGCACTGCCTCCTTTTGTGCTGGCCCTGCTTGCAATCGTCATCTTTGCCTTAGGTTTAGGCTTGCCCGCGGGAGGAGTTTCCTTCGCCGGGCAGACACCGACCACTGGCACCGTGGCACTGCATTTAGTTCTCCCCGCGACGGTGCTGGCGGTTAGTCTCTTACCCTGGCTGCTGCTGAACCTGCGCAGTTCTATGTTGGAGGTTTTAGAATCTGACGCCGTCCTCGCCGCCCGCGGACGAGGGGCCAGCGAAGCACAGATCTTGCGCCACGAGGTTTTACCCGTCGCGGTCCTGCCTTTCTTAACCGTGGTGGGCAGCAGGCTAGGCGAGTTGGTGACCGGAGCGTTGCTGGTGGAGAGTGTTTTTGCTTGGCCTGGCATCGCATCAGCCGTCATCGATGCGGCAGTGGCGGCAGATTTTGCGTTGCTCGCCGCGGCGACCGCGTGCTCCTGTTTAATGGTTTTTGCTGGCAACGCCTTGGCCGATGCCGGGTACTTACTAGCAGATCCGCGGGTGCACGATGTCTAAAAGACAAATCTCGGCTCTGCTGATTCTTGGTGCTTTAGTTCTCTATGCGATCTGCATTCCACTGTTTCACCCGCAGGCGGTTCAGGGAACAAATTTGACCGAGGTGTACAGCTCGCCAAATCTTAGGCACCTCTTCGGTACCGACCAGCTGGGCCGTGACCTATGGGTACGTTCGGCGCAGGCATTGCGGCTATCGCTGCTGCTCGCACTGACCTCTGCGGTTGCCTCAACGTTGATCGGGGTGGGGGTCGGCGTGTTAGCCGCCTATGCCGGAGGAATTATTGACCGGCTCGCCATGCGCTTAGTTGATGCCCTCAACGCCGTTCCACATCTACTGCTCAGCGTTGTTGTCTTGTCTATGTGGCCCGGTCAATGGTGGGCTATCGTTGCGTCAATTGCATTGACCCACTGGACCCAGGTGGCCCGCATTGTTCGCGCACGACTCATCAGCGAACGGGAATCACAGTATGTGGCGCTTTCCCGTGCTGCCGGGGCCAGACCAACCGCGATTTGGGTCAACCATCTGATTCCGGCCGTGGCGCCGCAGGCGGGAATCGCTTTAGTTTTACAGTTGCCCCACGCCATTTGGCATGAATCCGCGCTATCGTTCCTCGGCGTAGGGTTGCCCCCGCAGACCGCATCTCTGGGACTCATCTTGGAAGACGCCCGCGGCGGGGTGCTCTCCGGCGCTTGGTGGCTGCTGGTGATCCCAGCAGGATTACTGGTCGTGCTCAGTGCAGCGTTATCCGCACTGGCCAAGGAACCTTCCACGCGGGCAAACAGCAGACAGCCTGTGGCTCTAAGCCGTCAGGCGCCAGCTGTGGACACAGAATTAACGTCTGGTGCGATTGAAGTGCGGAACTTACGGCTTTGGACCGATACTCCCAGTGGGGTACGAACCGAGATTCTGCACGAGGTGAATTACCGGGCTATATCGGGAAAAATTAACGTGATTTTAGGGCCGTCCGGTGCAGGAAAAACCATGTTGCTCCGCGCCATGGCAGGCCTGTTACCGCCGGAGATGCTGGTGACCGGTCAGCTACTGCGACAAGGAAAACAAACTCCGTTGCAGACCCCGCCTGCTAAGCACGGAGGTGAGCTAGTTTTCGTCCCAGGTTCGGCCGGCACTGCACTGAACCCGGTACGTACTGTCGCGTCCACCGTACGCCGCGAATTGCGGCGCCACCGAAGCGATGCCTCCCCCGAGGCGATGCGTGAGGCTCTACAGCGGGTAGGGCTTTCACCCGAACTTCTTTCGCGTTATCCCCATGAGCTCTCTGGTGGCCAGGCACAACGAGTATTACTTGGATTAGCCCTGATCGGCGAGGCACGAATAATCCTCTTAGATGAGCCGAGCTCGGCATTAGACCCGAGCAGTCAGCAGCATCTTGCCGCGGTATTGCAGAAGCTGGCAGCCAGCGGGCACACCATCGTGATGGTCACCCATGACCGGGATCTAGCAGCCCTGGTGGCTGACGAGGTAAGCATGATCCATGCTGGACATTTTCTAGCAGGCGCGCACCAAGTGCTTGCTACGCCGAAGGAACAATCCCTATGAGCTTAGAACTGCGTAATGTTTCTTATCAATATCCCGAAAGCTCGCACCAGGTTCTTCAGGCAGTAAATCTACGTCTGGAGCCTTCAGAGATTGTTGGTCTGCGTGGAGACTCAGGTTCCGGCAAAAGTACCCTGTTGAACATTGCTGCCTTGCTCAAGGCGCCAGCAGAGGGGCAAGTACTAATATCGGGGCAGCCAGTGGATGCTACTCGGGCAGTGCGCCTAGCCACCCGCATCAATATTGGAATCGTGCCGCAATCTCCACGTGCAGCAACGGACCCCCGTCAGCTTTTAGGAACCGTACTGGCATCCCCCTTCGCCTTCGCCGAACGAGCCGTTCGGATTCGCCCGGAGCGCTATCGCACCCAACTTAGCCAGTTGTGCTCAATGGTTGGCTTGGATCATGCCTTATTGCATCGTCGTGCATCCGAAGTGTCCGACGGGCAACTTCAACGTATCCTGCTGGCTCGGGCGCTAAGCCTTAATCCCCGCGTGCTGATCTGCGACGAACCCACCGCACAACTCGACGCGGATACCACCCACATCATCTTGACGCTGCTTGCCGCGCATGCGGATGCCGGCGCGGCGGTGCTGATCGCTTCACATGACAGTGCCAGCCTTCAAACGATTTCTTCACGGGTATTGGACTTCCCAGAATCATTCAGATCACCTGCACTACCTCGTTGCGATTCATCCGAAACAGGTCCAATGACCGCGCAAACACTCTGAATAGTCTGCGGCACTCCACAATTTTGGCGTGTCCACGGAATTTAACATAGCTGCAAGTTATTCACGCTTCCACCTGATTCTTTGGAATACTTCCTATTATTGGCACTTCGCCTTCTGGGCCACCGCCACATTTTTATCCGGCCTGGCCAATGGCCTGATACCTGTCAATGAAGGACTGTGAATCAAATGTCTTCAAAAATCCGCATCGGCATTGCCGGATATGGAAACCTCGGCCGCGGCGTGCAAGCCGCAATTGCCAAAAATTCAGATATGGAGCTGGTGGGCGTCTACAGCCGCCGCGATCCAGATACCCTCCAGCTAGCTCAGCCTGCACCACGCTTCTCAATGGATGTTCTGGCGGACCACGTAGATGATATCGACGTGCTGATCCTCTGTGGTGGTTCGAAATCGGATCTACCAGAACAAGGCCCCCGCATGGCAGCACTGTTCAATACCGTCGATAGCTTCGACACTCACGCGCGCATCCCGGAATACTATGAAACGGTCAACGCACCGGCGAAGGCAGCGGGCAAGACGGCACTGATCTCCGCCGGTTGGGACCCTGGCATGTTTTCAATTAATCGTGTCTATGGCGAAGCACTGCTTCCTGACGGAGAAACCTACACCTTCTGGGGCCGCGGATTAAGCCAGGGCCACTCCGATGCGGTACGCCGCGTGCCTGGTGTTGCTGGCGGCGTGCAGTACACCATCCCTAGCCCGGAAGCGATTGAGCAGGTACGCGCGGGACTACGCCCGACGCTGAGCACCCGTGAGAAGCATCAGCGCGAGTGCTACGTTGTTCTCGAAGACGGCGCGGATGAAAACTCCGTGCGTGAATCAATTGTGAATATGGAACACTACTTCGACCAGTACGACACCACCGTGAACTTCATTGATGCGCAGACCCTCGCGGCCGAGCACTCGGACATGCCACACGGTGGCTTCGTGATCCGTTCGGGCAACACCAGCGAGAGTCAGAAACAGGTCATCGAGTACTCGTTGGCGCTGGGTTCAAACCCGGAGTTCACCTCCAGCGTGCTGGTGGCTTACGCTCGCGCGGTGTACCGGATGAACAACTCCGGAATCACTGGCGCACAGACCGTGTTTGACGTTGCCCCCGGCTTGTTATCACCACGCAGCGCCGCCGAGCTTCGCGCTGAGATGCTCTAATCAAATGCTAAACCTGCGCTAATACTTGCGCAGGTTTAGCGGTTCTTGACCTCTAAAGCGTTCGCGCAGCAGGTTGACGATCCCCAGCATTACCGCAGTAGCAGACTCGGTTGAGCTTCCCAGCGTACGTACCGCTACCCCCGCGGTGGCGGTAGCAGAAACACCGACGTGCACCGGTTGGCGCTGCTGCGCGGCGATTGCATACGCCTCTTCACGTAGCAATTGCACCAGCTGCTCATCGATACGTGCGTCAACTGCCAAGAGCATCCCCACGTGGGTGTGATCCTGAAAGTAGAGTTGCGAATCAATCGACTGTTCCTCGGGCTGCACCCAAAGGTTGTCCAACACCGCAAGCTTTCCCTCTACTCTTACTTCGGTGCGCAAACGTAGCTGGTCATAGCGGAAGAGTCTGCCATCCGGGCTCCAACCCGGAGTGAGGATCTCGAACAGCACTAAGGAAGCATCTGCCGCCATATCCACCACGGTGTCTTGGCGGTAGCTGGCCTCCCGGTAAGCGATCAGCTGATCCGGCACATATTCCAGAACTGCGCCTGGGCCTAAACGGATGACCATGTCCTGGGTGGCTTCACCCTGCGGTGTCCGATAGACCTTGGTTGCCGACTGCGTGGTCAAAAGCAGGCTACTGCCAGCCTCCACCTCCACCTCGATGCCATAGCGATCCGCGCCCAGATAGCCTCCACCTGGATTCACAATCGTGTAGCAAACCTGAGCACTTCCATCGAGGTAATGTGGCCGCAGCACCCGCAGGGCACCTTGATGATACTGCGCTGTTGCGATGTCCTTACCTGAACGCCGTCCAATGTGTAACCGCAGCTCGCCAACTAGCTTTCCGGTAAAGGGTGTGGGGCCCAGCGCCGAAGCGCGTGACCTGGTCGGCGCCGCCATTAGCCCAGATCCGTCATCAGCACGTCGCGACGCAACCAGCCAATAACTTTGTCCAATCCATCATCGGTCTTCAGATTCGTGAAGCAAAACGGTTTATCGCCACGGAACTGCTTCGAATCTGATTCCATTACCGACAGATCAGCCCCAACGTACGGAGCTAAGTCGGTCTTATTGATGATGAACAAGTCTGACTTGATCATCCCCTGCCCTGCCTTGCGCGGGATTTTCTCCCCCTGGGCCACGTCAATGATGTAAATCGAGAAATCCACCAATTCCGGAGAGAAAGTAGCCGAAAGGTTATCGCCCCCGGACTCAACGAAGATAATCTGCAAGTCCGGATGGAGCAGCTTCAACTCTTCGATAGCAGAAGAGTTCATCGAGGTGTCCTCGCGGATCGCCGTATGCGGGCAGCCTCCGGTTTCGATGCCCACAATACGATCCAACGGAAGCACCCCGTTAGCAGCCAGAATCTTAGCGTCTTCGATGGTGTAAATATCATTGGTAATTGCCGCCATGGAAATCTCACCATCCAGGGCACGGGTGATGCGCTCAATGAGCTGCGTCTTACCTGCCCCTACGGGGCCTCCGACACCAATACGAATTGGTTCCATTACAGTACTCCTCAAATCTTATTCATGACCGCCAGCAGGCGGTCAACCTATCAAAGTCTCAGCGCTAAGACATGAACATGCGCGCACGTAAGTGTTCGTGGCGCATCTGCGCTATTTCGAGCCCGGGGACCGCCGCACCTAGATCACGATCTTGAAGACGGAAAATCTTGGCCACGCTGCGGGTGACCGGTTCGTGCATAGCTCGCAGCACTCGTTGTCCCGCATTCTGGCCCAAAGGGATGGCACGAATCGCATTCTGCGTCAGGCTAGTCACCGTGGAGAACAGGTAGCTGTTGACCGCATCAGCGACCGGTGCCCCAGCCGCCCGGGCACCCAAGGCGAAGGCAATCCCAGGGTGTCCCGCGCACTGCCCAGAGCCAACCGCCTGGCGGTATTCTTCCAGTTCTTCACTGGGAGAAACCACTGAGGCAACTTCAAGCATGCGCTTGCCCATTTTTGTGGCTGCCTCACGCAGTTGCCTTGGCAATGCGGAGGCATAAATCATTGAATCCAGTTCTATGATTCGTTGCCCGTTCAGTGCCTCGTGTCCGAGCCGAACTACTAACCCGTCCGTGTAGCTCAGCGACTGTGTAAGAAACAATTCCAGCCATAGCGCAAAGCTCGCCTCGTTATGCACCAACCCAGAATCTAGATAGCTTTCCATTCCAAAGGAATGGCTAAAGGACCCGGTGGGCAACGCCGAGTCGGACAGCTGCATCAGAGTCAGCAGGTGCGAGGGGCTAGTGGGTATGTTCGGCATGACGGAACGGTACCGGCATCACACGTTCTTGCCGGTTATAGGGGGTGAGGTGGTGTTCTAAGAAGTCGGCCACCGTGTGATCATACTGAACTACCATGACCTGCGCGGCATATTCGGAATCCTCACCAAAAAACTGCGCTTGAAGGTGCCGGTTGCCCAACGCATGCGCGACCTGACCCATTTCCAAAATGCTGCGTGGGGCGATTACCAGCACATCGGAGGGCAGCACCGACACGGTGATCATTTCGGTATCCGTAAGATACAGGATGTCCCCATCACGCAGATCTGGCCCGGGAGCCAGACGGATCCCTAATTCCCTGTCGTGGTCGCTGGTAACCCGTTGAATTCGTTTGACCAGCGCGGAACTGGGCAAGACGACCTTTTCGTGGTGCCTTCCGGCGTACTGCTCGGCCGGCAGCTCATGGACGTTGCCCACAAGTTGTTCAATGATCATTACTCTCCTCAAAAAATTTGTTGCACCGGCGCGGATCCTTAAAACAGGAAGTAACGCTGCGCCATGGGGAGCACCTCGGAAGGTTCACAAGTTGCCAGTTCTCCGTCCACAGTGACCTGGTAAGTCTGCGGATCGACAAGGATCTCCGGGGTTTCGCTGTTGTATTTCAAATCCGCTTTAGTCAACTCGCGGATACCAGAGCAGGCTCGGATGACCTTACGCAAACGCAATCGTTCGGGAACACCTTCTTCAATAGCTGCCTTTGAAAGGAAGGTAATCGAGGAAGCCTGCACCGCTGTACCCAGCGCGCCGAAGTTCATTCGCATGGTTCGCGGCTGCGGGGTCGGGATAGACCCGTTGGAGTCCCCCATGACCGACTGAATGATCTGGCCACCCTTGATGATCATCTCTGGCTTTACTCCGAAGAACGCCGGATCCCAAAGGACCAGATCGGCAAATTTCCCCTCTTCGATGCTGCCAATTGAATCGGCGATACCGTGTGCGATGGCCGGATTAATCGTGTATTTCGCGACGTAGCGTTTGAGCCGGAAATTGTCTCCCACCTTGCCGTCACCTTCCAGCTTGCCGCGCTGGCGCTTCATCGCATCGGCAACCTGCCAGGTACGCAACACTACTTCACCGACACGACCCATTGCCTGGGAGTCCGAGGAAGTAATGGAGAAGACGCCCATGTCGTGCAAGACGTCCTCCGCTGCAATGGTCTCCGGACGAATCCGGGAGTCGGCGAAGGCTACGTCTTCCGGGATATCGGCATTCAAATGATGCGCCACCATGAGCATATCTAGGTGCTCATCGACAGTATTGACGGTGTACGGAAGTGTCGGGTTGGTGGAGGCTGGCAACACGTTTGGCAGCCCGGCCATGCGGATGATGTCCGGAGCGTGACCGCCTCCGGCCCCTTCGGTGTGGAAAGTGTGAATGACTCGTCCGGCGATGGCATCGATGGTGTCTTCTACGAAACCGCATTCGTTCAGCGTGTCCGCGTGGATAGCAACCTGCACATCAAATTCGTCAGCCACCTTCAACGAGTTATCGATGGAGGACGTTGTCGCCCCCCAGTCCTCGTGAATCTTCAGGCCGATAGCTCCTGCACGGATCTGCTCCGCCAAGGGTGCGCGTTCGCTTGCGTGCCCCTTGCCCAGCAAGCCGATGTTGATTGGCAGATTCTCTACCGCCTGCAGCATGCGGGCGATATGCCATGGGCCAGGAGTCACCGTGGTGGCCTTCGACGCGTCCGAAGGTCCAGCACCGCCACCAATCAGCGTGGTGGTTCCGGCCGACAAAGCCACGGGTACCTGATCTGGAGATACAAAGTGGATATGAGTATCGATGGCCCCTGCGGTGAGGATCTTATGTTCCCCGGCGATAATGTCGGTGGCGGCGCCGATGATGATGTCCACGCCGTCCGAGATATCCGGGTTTCCGGCCTTGCCGATTTTGAAGATGTGGCCGTCGCGCAGGGCCACATCTGCCTTGTAAATACCGGTGTAATCCAGCACCACCACGTTGGTGATCACGGTATCCGGGACATCCTGATCACGGGTTAGACGGCCGTTTTGCCCCATGCCGTCGCGGATGACCTTACCGCCGCCGAAAACTACCTCTTCGCCGTAGGTGGTGTAGTCTTTCTCGATTTCAAGGAAAAGTTCGGTATCTGCCAAACGAATTGCGTCGCCGGTGGTGGGCCCGTACATTTCCGAATACTGTTTGCGGCTAAGTTCGAAGCTCATTTTTAGTTCTCCTGCTCCTCGTCTGAACTCTGCGCCTGCGTCTCTTCGGCCTGCCGCAGCTTATGCGGCTGAGGCGGAAGGGTCTCATCAACTTCGTCAACACCAAATGTGGTGTGGAAGCCGATGGCGGTTTCGCTCTGATTCGGCAAATCGATATCGTAGTCGGCGACCACGTCGGCCTCGATTACCGGGTCGATACCCGCACTACCGCCGATGGCTTCGGTTTCAACTACCGGGATGGTGCGACCTACCGGACCGTTGACTCGATCTTGGAATCCGTGCACCTCACGCGCTCCGGCGTACTCCACCAAGTGGACCGTACGCGCATCCCCTGGCTCGAAACGCACCGCTGTGCCGGCAGGGATGTCCAGTCGGAACCCGCGCGCTGCCACACGGTCGAAGTCTAGTTGCGGGTTGGCCTCGGCGAAATGGTAGTGGGACCCGACTTGAATGGGGCGGTCGCCACGATTGGTCAGGTTGAGGATTCGGGTCTCTTGACTTGCATTACAGACGATTGGGTCGTCGGCGAGGATGTATTCTCCAGGTTTCATCTCTGCTCCCGTCCTAACGAATCGGATTGTGGACGGTTACCAATTTGGTTCCGTCGGGAAAAGTGGCTTCGACTTGGACGTCGTCAATCATCTCGGATATTCCGTCCATCACGTCTTCGCGGGTTAGGATCGTAGTGCCATAGCTCATCAGGTCTGCAACGGTGCGTCCGTCGCGCGCCCCCTCGATGAGTTCGTAGGTAATGATTGCCACGGCTTCGGGGTGGTTTAGCTTCAAGCCGCGTTCTTGTCTGCGGCGAGCTAGATCGGCTGCAACGACGATCATTAATTTCTCTTGCTCGCGGGGAGTTAAATGCATCAGGTCCCTTCCAACATATATACAAATTGACGGTAGCTTGATGCTGTCAGACTTGCTCTAAATCAGGCTTACATCCTGCATTTAAGGCAAGGATAGCAGAGCCAGCCCGAAGGTCGCTGACCTCAGGAAAGCGCATCAAGTGTCGCGCAAGGCAGATTGCACCACCCATTGTCCCAAAACATCAGTTTCACCCTGTCAAACATTGATTACGATAAGTAAAAGTTGCGTTTACGCTGTTCATGAAAGGTGCGCAGACGGTAGATCGCTTTTCATCTATGGGACTCAATTTCAGTTACCAGCCGAGAATACGCTCAATGCTTCGGAACACGCTGGCGGCGAGAAGGACAACTCGTCTGCAATGGCAGTTTCAAGACGACTTGGAGATGGCTCCTGAGACCCACACGGATAAGGTTAGTTTCAATAACACTAGGTACCACCGCTGATCGTAAAAGGAAATATTTTTGACTTGGTTCAAACGCAAAGAAATCATCAATCCAGAATCCTTCAACCTCGCTCTAGCCCAAGTGCCACAGCTTGAGGGACCCGGATTTGTTCTACGGGCAACAAGTGTCCCGGCCGGATTCAAATTCCGCTCATTGGCTATAGCCGCGGAATTCAACATTGTTCTTGGCGCGGGCTGGTTTCTTGCCGAGGATTTGAGAACTTTTTTTGGCGGAAGAGTTTCTGTTGCCGAATCGTGGGCCGGCAGCCAAAGCGACCTGTTTTTGTGCCGCCAGGCCGATATTCCGCGGGACTCAATCGCAGCTACTGCCGTCCTAGCTCAGCCGGAACTACCTAAGGACTCTGCGGTCCTGCTGCGCCAGATGGAGGAAAAGCTAGAGATCGTTTTGTATTTGGATATTGCTCAGCTTGAGCGGATCAACTCGTGGGTTCGGGACCTTCCTGAACTCTGAGTAACCCCTCAGTCCGAGTAGCACTGCACTATTCAAACCGCTTGATCATCTTTTTCCCATGATGCAATTGGGCCAGGAATGACATGGAAAAGTGGGTGGACGGGAATCTCAGCCGAGGGCCGTTCGGCGAGCATCAGGGCATCCTGCGGTGAGCGCACTTCGAGTTTCCGCAGCAGGTGGCGATATTCGAAATTCAGCTGTTCACTGGTTACCGCTAGTTGACCACGCTGGGTCGCGAGGTCCGGAAGCAAAATTTTGGATGCGTCAAAATGATAACCACGCCGTAGCGACTCGTCTAAGATCCCCTGCAGGTAAGCCCCTACAGTTGTTAATGGCTCGGCTGTCGACTGCAAACGCACCAGCTGCGGGTGGTTCGTGTAACCGGAGGTCTGCCCGGCCAGCACTTTCTGTGCCAGTAAGGTCTCGCGCCAACAGGCGACGAGACCTTTTGTGTCTAGCAATTCGGGATGTAAAGACCAAAGGCGCATCATCCTAGTTTAGGTGGTTACGAGGTAGGAAATTCGATGATCTCGCTACGAATGAGGAACCGTTTGCCCTCGGGTGCTTCCAGCGAAAAGCCGGACCCCCTGCCGCTAACAACGTCGATTGTCAGTTTGGTGTGCTTCCAATATTCAAATTGTTCTTTAGACATCCAAAAATCAATTGGGCCTAGTTCTTCACCCGACGCATCGTTGAGTGCTAGGACTCCGAGGAGAATGTCCGCATTGCCGGTTTTGAATTCGCCTGCCTGAAAACACATAGGGGAAGAACCATCACAGCAGCCACCTGACTGGTGGAACATCAGCGGGCCATGAATGGCCCATAGTTTGCGCAGCAGTTCTAGTGCTTCTTGGGTAAAGGCAACGCGAGAAAATCCTTCTCCAGCAATGACTGCCCGAGACTCTGTAGCCGTGCTCATGGTGTGCTCCTTTGCATTTTTTGGTTAAGCATCACCGCCCGGATGCAACGACTATTCGATGCATCCGGGCGACGATCCTCAGCTAGCCCGTTAAGGCCAGTGTCCTACTCTTACAGGCGGTAGTCCATGTTTAGAAGAATCCGAGCTTGTCTTCTGAGTATGAGACCAGCAAGTTCTTGGTCTGCTGGTAGTGGTCCAGCATCATCAGGTGGTTCTCGCGTCCGATACCCGAAGACTTGTAGCCACCGAAAGCCGAGTGAGCTGGGTAGGCGTGATACTGGTTGACCCACACACGACCCGCCTGGATGGCGCGCCCTGCACGGTAGGCCACGTTGCCGTTGCGGCTCCAGACGCCCGAACCCAAGCCATACAGGGTGTCATTGGCGATCGTGATCGCCTCGTCATAGTCCTTGAATTTGGCGACTGCTACCACGGGGCCGAAGATCTCCTCTTGGAAGATGCGCATGTCGTTGGTGCCTTCAAAGATGGTCGGCTGCACGTAGTAACCACCGGACAGCTCCCCGCCCAGGTCCGCGCGTCCTCCACCAAGCAGCACCTTGGCGCCCTCGGCCTTACCGATATCCATGTAGGACAGGATCTTCTCGAGCTGGTCGTTGGATGCCTGGGCACCCATCATGGTTTCGGTATCCAGCGGGTGGCCCTGCTTGATGGCCTTGGTACGGGCAATGACGTCACCCATGAAGCGGTCGTAGATACTTTCCTGGATCAATGCACGCGATGGGCAGGTGCATACCTCGCCCTGGTTAAGCGCGAACATGGTGAAGCCCTCTTGGGCCTTGTCGTAGAAGGCATCATCCTTGTCCGCGATGTCCTCGAAGAAGAGATTCGGGGACTTGCCACCAAGTTCGAGGGTGACCGGGATCAGATTTTCCGAGGCATACTGCATGATCAAGCGACCCGTGGTGGTCTCACCAGTGAACGCGATCTTGCGGATGCGCTTATTGCTGGCCAGTGGCTTGCCGCACTCCACGCCAAAGCCGTTGACGACATTCAGGACGCCGGCAGGCAGCAGATCACCAATCAATTCCATGAGAACCAGAATCGAGACCGGGGTCTGTTCCGCAGGCTTGAGCACAATAGCGTTACCGGCCGCCAAGGCTGGCGCGAGCTTCCACACGGCCATGAGGATAGGGAAATTCCAAGGGATAATTTGGCCAACTACGCCCAGCGGTTCGTGATAGTGGTACGCGGTGGTATCTTCATCCAGCTGGGAAAGGCTTCCTTCTTGGGCGCGAATAGCGCCAGCGAAGTAACGGAAGTGGTCCACAGCTAAAGGCAGATCGGCGTTGAGGCACTCGCGAATGGCTTTGCCGTTGTCCCAAGTTTCGGCCACTGCCATCATTTCGAGGTTTTCCTCGATGCGGTCCGCAATCTTGTTTAGGATGACCGCGCGTTCAGCCGGGCTTGTCTTGCCCCAGGCTGGAGCCGCTGCGTGGGCTGCATCCAAGGCTACCTCGATGTCTTCTGCAGTGGAGCGCGCCACTTCGCAGAAGACCTTACCGGTTACCGGAGTGACATTTTCAAAGTACATCCCCTTAACCGGAGCAACCCATTCGCCACCAATATAGTTCTCGTAGCGTGGATTAAAATCGACCAATGCCCCATCGGTGTTTGGATTTGCATAAACGCCCATTGCTGCACGACTCCTTAGTCAGTCATCCTGGCCACGATGTCTTCACCGCGGAACCTTGAATGTGACTCTAGTCACGCAAAGGTTGCAAGTAGGTTGCAGTCAAGTTCCACTATTCGTCCAGCCCTTGAACCTCAGCAACGATGAGCGAACGAGCCGGTGAATCTGCTGGAAGTTCCCGCAAAGCCGCACGCAACAAATCCGAGTCAGCCAATTGACGGCCCAAGTTCAACAGCTGATGGGCAGTACCTTGATCCAGAACCATCTCTCGCAACGCAGCTTCAGCACGGTAGCGCAGCAGCATAATTCCTGGAGCTTGCGACCGCGCGAGCATCCCTGGCGAATAAATCTGCAACGCGGCGTCCAGATCGCCTTCTTCCAAAGCCTTCCAAAGCCGGCCAATTGTTGTTTGCAAACCCCATTGCAACCGATAGGGCCGCGAGGTCAATGTCCTCCCAGGGACCATCGCAAGCACCTTGCGTAACCTGACTATTTCAGCCCTAGCGGTGCCTTCCGCCGCCGCATCAGGCCTTTCAAATAGCTCCTCGACAAGCTGAGCCGTACTCAGCCCTTCACGATATTGGGCTAGCAAAGTCAGAATTTCAGCGTGGCGCAGGGTGATCGGAACGGAACCTAGATGAGCACCATCGGAGCGACCAAGGTCTAGATAGTCCGGGTCTGCCACTACTCCAACACCAGGCAGGAGTAATTGAGTTTCTGCCGCCATCACCGCCGCTTGAAGTAGCGGTAGTGAATGCGTTGCAATGGCATCCGGCCCGCCAGTCAGATCAATTGCGCCGATTACCTGCCCGGTGCGTGGATCCCGAATGGGGACCGCGGAGCAGCTGTATTGGTGAGCTCTTTCGTAGAGATGCTCTGCACCCGAGACCTGGGAACCAGCGCCGGTAGCTAATGCCATCCCCGGTGCAGACGTTCCAACCGTTCTTTCTGCCCAGTCGGCGCCAGCCATGAAACCAACGCCTTCCGCTTGGCTCAGGGCACCATGACTGCCTGCGACCCACAACAAGGTGCCGCCGGTGTCAGCTAATGCGACTAAGAGGTTGGCGTCAGTTGCGGCGGGGACCAAGAGTTTTTCGAAAACCGGCCAAATACGTTGCAACTCGCTGCGCTCTCGGGCAAGCCTGAGCCGCTCATCGCTGAGCACGGAGGGGACTTGGATTGCGCTGGAATATGCCAATGAGCGCTTCCAAGATTCACGCACATCACTGCGCAGTGGCAGTTCCGCCACCCCAGCTTCCTGGGTCTCCAGAAGCTCATGGGCGTGCTGGGCACGGCGTGATGCGCCGGTCCAATCTATGGCGGACTCGCCCATAACTCTCCCCTATCCAGCAACCTGGATTTGTGCATTGTTCACAAGCCTAAGTGAATGCCGGTGGCTTGAGAAGAGCCACCCCCACGTCAGGGATCACGCCTGCCTTAGCGCCGCGAAACTCCGAAGCATACTTGAACGCTCTCGGATCCATGAAAACAATAGGACAAATCCCCTACAAATACCTCAACATCTGGGCGACAAGTTTACTATCTAAACTTTTTACCCACTCTCCCCTGCACCGCTCTTGTAAACCGTTCACATCAGGAGTATCGTACAACCAAATGGTTGTATATGAATTGAGCGAAGAACAGACTAACAAGGTCTTCCGCGCCTTGGCAGATGCCACACGAAGAGACATCGTGCGGCGGACTCTACATGCCGAGGTGAGCATTTCGGAGCTGGCAGCAAGTTACGACATGTCTTTTGCAGCAGTGCAAAAGCATGTTGCCGCACTGGAAGTCGCCGGTCTGGTCAATAAAATCGCGCGTGGCCGCGAACGCATAGTTCGCGGGCAGCCAGACACCATCCGGCATGCACAAGAACTACTCACATCCCTAGAAGATATCTGGCGCCAGCGCATCAGCAGGCTCGATGATTTCCTCTCCGACGAGGCTACCTAAGGAGTATTCCCATGCCCGTCACATCAGTTGTCAAAGATCCAGAAACCCTCTCACTGACCGTCCATGCGGAGTTTCCGGTCAAGGTATCCCGACTCTGGGATGCCTATCTAGATGCGCGGCAAATCGAGAAGTTTTGGGGACCGGTCGAGTACCCAGCAACTTTCACCCGCCACGATGCCACCCCAGGCGGCCGTTCGAACTACCACATGACTTCCCCCGAGGGCGAAGAATTCCATGGCTACTGGGTATGGAATGAAGTTGTCGACCAGAAGTTCTTCGAAGTCACCGACGGTTTCGCAAATACCGATGGTACCCCGAATGCCGATTTGCCCACTACACGTACGGTCTTCTCCTTCGATCCAACTCCCGAAGGAACAAAACTGACGATTACCGCCAACTTCGATTCTGTTGAGGAACTGGAACAGATCGTTGAGATGGGCATGATCGACGGAACCCGCTCGGCGATGAGTCAGATCGAACAGGTCCTCATCGATCTGCGCAACTATGGGCAAACATTCAGCACTGATGCTCAGATTCTGTCCGACACTCAGGTACGCATCAGCCGTCTGATTCGCGGAACCCGCGACCAGATCTGGCGCGCACATCATGAGGTGCAGCTTATGAAGCGTTGGATGCTGGGGCCGGATGGGTGGAGCATGACCGAATGCGTCACTGCGCAAGATGTCGGAGACACCTACCGATATTGGTGGGAGCCACAGTCCGAGGAAACCGGTCAAGGGTTCGGTTTCACCGGAGCCGTGCTTGAGTCCTTGCCACAGTCCTACGAACGGACCACTGAGCAAATGATCGATACCGATTATCCGGCGACCGTCAACGAGTCAACCTTCACCGAGACCATCACGGGCACCTTACTGTCCGTGGTCGTCACCTACCCGGATATTCAGACTCGGGACATGGTGCTGGCCACCGGAATGATCGACGGGATGGAGGCCAGCTACGCACGTCTCGAATCGTTACTCTGAGCGCGATTCACCCCACATCCGGCGTGCATTCATGCGCAAATATGAAACACTTGGAACTATGACTTCCCATAATTCACGCGCAGGTCTGGATAAGCAGGCCACCCAGGTCCAAGACATGTTCGACAAGTTGGCACCTCGTTACGACTTGCTTAACACTCTGATGACCGGCGGCATCGTGAACTACTGGCGCAAGATCACCACCGAGGCGATTGCTCCGAAGCCCGGCGAGCGCATTCTCGATCTCGCCGCGGGCACCGGCACCTCTTCGGTACCGCTGGCCAAGGCCGGCGCCAAGGTGACCGCCTGCGACATGTCCCATGGCATGCTCGCTGAGGGCCGCAAGCGCTACCCTCAGCTTGAATTCGTCTACGGCGACGGCACCGATCTGCCATTCGAAGACAATTCCTTTGATGCGGTCACCATCTCCTACGGACTACGCAACATCTCTGACACCGAGAAAGCCTTATCCGAGATGCACCGCGTGACTAAGCCGGGCGGTCGCATTGTGGTGGCAGAGTTCTCCACCCCCACGGTGACCCCCATCAAGCAGGCTTACAAGCAGTTCCTGCCTCGCGTGATCCCAGCCTTGGGATACGTCGTTTCGCCAAACCCGACGGCCTACGCCTACCTAGCCGAGTCGATCGCTGCCTGGCCAAACCAACAGGACCTAGGTCAGAAGTTCATCAACGTCGGTTGGAAGAACGTCGAGTTCCGCAACCTGACCGGCGGCATTGTCGCCGTACACCGCGCATGGAAGTAACCCTTCCGCAGAATTAACCTTTCGGTTCGCATCCAACGCTGGATGCGAACCGAAAGCTTTTAACGCTGTTTTTCTTTCGTGTTGCTGGCATGCTTGGGTGCATGAGCCTGCTCCCTCGTGAAGCACCCCGCACCGCCCTGAGCTGGAAGCTACTGCCAGCGGCCTTACTCTCGGTCTCCGGCGTACTACTTTTCGGAGTTGAAAACGATCTGCCCGGCTATGGCCTGCTTGCCTTGAGCCTGCTCACGGCTGCACTAATCGACCGCAGGCTCGCCCGTCATCTGGCGCTCATAGCCGCAGGGCTGGCCATCATCAGCCTTGTCCCGCTCAACGCCGACTTGAGCTTGGGACATATGGCGCTGATGGGCAGTGCGCTGGCACTGGCCGTAGTGGTTCCTTGGCTGGTTTCGCGGTTCGTATACCGCGAGAAAATCATCAAGTTCCCGGTGAATACCGGGCGTAAATGGCCGCTGACCGCCAAACTGTATCTGCTCGGGGTCGTGGCTCTGGGCTACTTCATCTTGCCGGTGTATCTGATCAGTACCGGCGCCTATCAAAACTGGCCGGACGCCTCGGATCCAACCATCTTCTGGCGACTCTTCCTCGGAGTGAATTCCGTAGGCATATGGGACGAGCTATTTTTCATCTGCACCACCTTCACATTGTTGCGACAGCACTTCCCTGACTGGCTAGCGAACCTCTTGCAGGCGGTGATCTTCTCCTCATTCTTATGGGAGATCGGCTACCAATCCTGGGGCCCCTTGTTGACGTTCCCTTTCGCATTGCTGCAGGGCTACACCTTCAAATTGACCAAGTCACTGACCTATGTCATCTCGGTACACCTGATCTTCGACTTCGTGCTCTTTTTGGCGCTGGTTCATGCGCACAACCCGGACTGGCTGCCGATTTTCTTATACTGACTGTTCAACGGCTCAGACTGCGCTGTTAGGGGTGGCTTGTGAAAAAGTAAAATATCCGACGGTAGCGCGATTCTCCGCCACAAATAGGACTATTTCTAACCTGTGACCCGTTCCATTCACAGCAACCATCTGATGTACACGGGCGAGGGATACTCTAATGGCCAAAAACCATTGCATTGGTTCGCACGCTGCAACTGACAAGGACTCTCACCCGAAGAGTTCAAGTCTTGCAGAAGGTTCGCCATCACCTTGCGGACGCACGTTACGAACATCGAGATCCCTAGCGTCGCATATTCAACAAATTCACAAGCCACCCCTGTTACACTCAAATACATGGATATCCGCTAAGCACGCCAATGACCTCGCACCACAGTTCGGTGCACAACGTTCATTTTGGCTACCGGCTTCGGTATCCCTTTTTTTGTTGGTTCCCCATGGGTTGAGCCAGCTTCGCGGTCCCCGTGTTCGGCAGCCTCTTCATACCCGGGAGAGGACCAAATATGTCTTTGACTCCACCAATAAAACTACACAACCTCAGTTTCAACTGGCCTACCGGCGAGCGCGCCTTGACCGACCTGGAAGCCGTCTTTCCATCAGGACGCACTGGCCTGACCGGCATCAACGGCAGTGGTAAGTCGACTCTCCTGCAGCTCATTGCAGGCCAGTTAACGCCAACTGCCGGATCCGTGGAAGCCTCCAGCGATCTCGCCTATCTGCCACAAACTCTCACCTTGCACCATGACACCACCGTGGCCGAGCTGCTAGGAATTGATAACACTTACCGTGCGCTGAAAGCTATAGAATCCGGGAGTATAGACCCGGCAGATTTTGATGCCGTCGGCGCCAATTGGGATCTCGAAGCCCGGCTGGAAGCCGAACTTAGTCCTCTGGGGCTGGAATCACTAAGCTTCAAACGTCAGGTCAGCACGCTTTCCGGCGGGGAGGCAATGCTACTGGCAGTAATCGGTCTGCGTCTAGCGGCATTACCAATCACGCTGCTCGATGAGCCAACGAACAATCTCGACGTACCGACTAAAGAATTGCTCTACGGACTGGTGCGTTCATGGAAGGGAACGCTAATCGTAGTCAGTCATGACATCGAGCTTCTGGAACTGATGGACCACACAGTAGAGCTGTATGCGGGAAAGCTCCGTCTTTTCGGAGGGCCCTACAGCGTGTACCGCGAACAGCTGGCGACCGAGCAGCAAGCAGCCGAACAAGCCGCGAAAACGGCGAACGCTTCATTGAAGGTAGAAAAACGTCAACGGGTAGATGCCGAAACAAAACTTGCCCGCGCCAAACGCAAGGGGCGAGCTGAACAGCTAGGTGGTGGACTACCGAAAATCCTGGCCAATCACTTGCGCCAAAAGTCCGAGGCGAATGCCGGAAAAATGCGTTCGAATCTGGACGGAAAGGTTGAACAGGCGCAGAGCAAACTTGAGCAGGCTGAAGTTCGTGTCAGATCGGAGGAGCATATCAATGTGGAGTTGCCAGATCCAAAACTTCCTGCCAGCAGACAAGTGGCTCAGTTTAACTACCCTAGCGGGAGCCACATTATCCAAGGTCCCGAACGGGTGGCTCTTACCGGACCCAACGGTTCGGGTAAAACCACCTTGCTGAACCAACTGCTGAGCGCGGAACCATCCGAGGCTGAACTCTCGGGCAAGCTTTTCCTCGAACGCGTTGGGTACTTGCCGCAACGTTTAGTGGGCCTCGACGAAAACCGCAGTGCAGTCGAGAATATTAGTCAGGTAGCTCCCTCGGCCACATCAGGGCAGATTCGAAATATGCTCGCGAGGTTGTTATTACGTGGCGCTAGTGCAGACCGCCCACTATCTGCACTGTCCGGCGGAGAGCGTTTCCGCGTCTATTTAGGTTCGCTACTCTTGGCTGAGCCCACGGTTCAGTTGCTGATCCTTGATGAACCAACAAATAATCTGGATATCGATAGTGTGCGTCAACTCTGTGAGGCGCTAGGGGCCTACCGCGGCGCGTTGCTGGTAGTCAGCCACGACCAGAAGTTCTTGAACCAGCTGGGACTGGATTACTTATTAGAGCTGTCGATTGATGGTTCCATGACGAAGTCCTACCCCACACCGGTTTGCTAACCCGATGGCGGTGTGTTGCCGGTTTACACTAGATCAAAGCACACCGCCGAGGACCCCGAAAGCAAGTTGAATATGTCCTACCCCCAGCGCACCGTCGAAGTAGTCACTACCGGCCTGGTTATCGATCAGTCTGCAACCCTGCTCTGGACCGACATTCGACGTGCCTTCATTTATGAAACAGGCTCCGGCCACGAAGCACTAACCTGCGCCGAGTTCATGCTCACCGAGGGCTACAGCGTAGAAATCAATAGCCAAATGCCCGGATGGGATCTGGCAATCGAGCACCTGCCCCAGCGCATCGAGAATTTAGTCGACGAACGCTAGCAACTACGAGGAGTATTCCATGGCCACGATAGTTCTTTTCCACCACGTCCAGGGGCTCACCCCCGGAGTTCAAGCTATGGCCGCCGAATTACGCGCAGCTGGCCACAGCGTACATACTTTGGACCTGTTTGCAGGAAAGCTTCCCAAAGATATCGACGCCGGAATTCGCATGGCTAATAAGCTAGGTGAAGATAAAATCCAGGAGCGGGTCGACAAGTTTTTCTCGAAGCTTCCCGAGGAATTGGTTTATATCGGCAGCTCGTGGGGTGCCGCTCTGGCTCAACAGTGCGCCCAGCAACGGACAGGGGCTCTCGCAGCAGTCCTGTTGGAATCCTTCGTGGACGTAGAAGCAGACTGGAGCTTCGGCCCATGGCCGGAAAACGTTCCGGTACAAATTCATGGCATGGATGAAGACCCATTTTTCGCGGAAGAAGGCGATTTAGAGGCTGCGCAACGCTTCGTCGAAGGCGAAGGCCACGAACTCGCACAGCTATTTACCTATCCGGGCAACAAACACCTGTTCACCGACACCTCGCTGCGTTCCCACGACCCTGAAGCGCGCGCTGTGGTCATGGACCGCGTGATCAAATTTTTGGAACCTTTCGCCTAAAACAGGCACATGCTGAACTGGTTATCCACATATTTCCCTGAGCGACCCCAGATTCCTTGATGTGCTCCTAGGCTGAGCTGACTAACACCACCTCACTCAGCTCTGAGGAGCAGATCATGTCTGTCAGCAAAAAACGACATCCCCGTAGCGCACAGCAACGTCACCGCGAACGGGAACGACTCGAAATCAAGGATCGAGCCGCTTATCGTCAGCAGCGATTCAGTCAGGCCATCGATAAGCTCTGCGAAGCCGATGGGACCCTTGAACTGGAAGCGGCTATACGCTGCGTGCAGAAAATTGTTCCGGACAAAAGGGAGCTGCTTTCGACTTTTCTCTACGCCACGCCTGCAGACATTCTTGCCGGCCGCCGAGGATGGAAGTCCCTCACCAATGACTTTGACGATAACGACGCAGAACTTTGGATCTACACTCCATCTATCCCAAAAGATTGGGATGAGCACTCGGTAGACCAACCCACTGAGCTCGCTTGGGACGGTGACTATTACACACTGATTCCCGCGATACGAGGCGGCATACGCTCAAGCCGAACCGTTTACTACGACAACCCGTTCCGGCTAATTCGAGAAGTACCCACGATCGAGAGCTGGTGAGAAGCAATCCCTCGCATTCTGCCCGGCAAATAAAAGAAGAATCCCGCCTCCCCTAGTCATCTAGGAGAAACGGGATCTTTATATGGTGCGCCCTGCGGGGTTCGAACCCGCGACCAATGGATTAAAAGTCCAGTGCTCTACCAACTGAGCTAAAGGCGCACGGCCTAAGCCAAAGTCCATAATACCCGAAGTATCGTTTCATGTTTAATCGAGAGAAATTTGGCAGTGTCGCGCCCACACCCAGTACCGCGTTAGCACCGAAATAATGAGTGCCTAAGCCCTGTGAAATATGAGTAATTTGCGACGTCATCCACTTTGTCCTAGTGCCCAGATTCACGCGCCGCTGTGGAGCAGACTGAGCTAAATGCGAGTAGTCTCGAAGCCATGAAAGGTGCACGCGCAGGTTCCACGGTAGGTCAGGTCTCCGGATTTCGTCATCACAAACCACGTCCATTCGCTCCGCAGGATTTTAATCCTTATGAGGGCGGTGCCGACCCTGCTCGCATTTCGGAAGCCGCTCACCTTTCGGCTGCGGCTTTCGTGCGCAAAGGTATCGCCAACGAGGATCCCGAAGTATCAAACAGGTTGGTCCAGGTCGCAGAGACCGAAGGTCTCGAAGTTCTTGCCGAACTCTGGTCCGAGGCACCTGCGCGTTCACTTCCCGGAGCGCTGTGGCGTCTCTATGCCGTGCGCACAGCGACCCTGAATAATGCCGAGACGATGTCTGCACGTTTTCGTGCAGGAGCACACCGCGCAGAAGTTGAACGTCTGGTAGCGGGCGTTGCCGAGCCTCCAACGGCCGAAGAAATGAAAAAAATGGCCACGTCTATTCTTTCCGGGGCATTTGATGGCGACTTCGCCCATGCCCTGGAGCGCACGGCCGCCTACTGCAGGGTGCTAGCCCTTGGCATGACCGAGCATGCAGATGCCGCGGACTTGGCCAATGAAACTCGGGGCACAAAGCTGACCGCGCGGGCTAAGTCAATGGTGAACACCGCCGAAGACCTCGAAGCCTGCGCAAGGTTGTGGCGCCAGGATCTATTGGACTGATCACGACTTGCGCTACACAAGACATCTTGGGCTCCAGCGGTTAGGTTGGAAACAAACCATGTCTTAGCACTAGAGATCGGTAAGTATGCAGACTCCAGTTCCCGATTACCTACATGAAGTCCTCGACACTCTGCGTGAAGATACTTCCGGCGAAACTGCCCAGTACATTCCGGAACTGGCCAACGCTGACCCGGCGCCATTTGCGCTGTCGGTCACGACGGCTACCGGCAGCACTTACTGCGCCGGCGATACCGATACACCGTTTAGCATTCAGTCCATTTCCAAGCCCTTTGCGTACGCGGCAGCCATCATTGACCGCGGGCTAGACCGCGTTCTGGAATCAATCGGCGTTGAGCCCTCAGGTGAAGCATTTAACGAGCTATCTCTGGAAGACGGCACCAACCGTCCCAAGAATCCGATGATCAATGCCGGCGCCATAGCCGCGCATTCGCTGCTTGTCGGTCAAGACGCTACGGGCGAGGCCAGGGTCCAACGTGTCCTGGACATGTTTTCTTCTCTTGCCGGGCGCGAATTACAGATTGATGAAGACGTCTATCGTTCGGAACTGATTACGGCTGACCACAATTTCTCCATGGCGCATATGCTTCGGAATTACGGAATACTCGCCGATGACGCGCACGAAGTGGTCTCCGGCTACACCAAGCAATGCTCCATCTTGGTGACGGTCAATGACTTGTCCATGATGGCCGCCACCCTGGCCAATGGCGGAGTGCAACCGGTCACGCACGAGAAGATCATCGATGAGAATACTGCACGTCAGGTTATGTCGGTCATGGCGGTAGCCGGCATGTACGACGGGGCAGGAGATTGGCTCACGCGGGTGGGAATTCCTGCCAAAAGCGGAGTTTCCGGCGGACTCGTTGGAGTCTTGCCTGACCAGGTGGGCATCGCGGCATTCTCCCCCCGTTTAGATTCTCACGGTAATAGCCAGCGATCACGCCGGGCCTTCGAGCGGCTCTCCTCAGATATGGATATGCACCTCTTCGCACCGAGCCACGGTCGCCTTGATGTCGTTGGGGTCAATCTCGAAGGGAACCGAGAGATTTTCTACCTCCAAGGCAACGTACGATTCACCGCGGCCGCAGAATTACTGGATCTGCTCTCGGAATCAGACTTTGACGGTGCAGTTCATTTAGATATTTCTCGTGTGCATTCCTTCACCAATGTTGCCCGGCGCATGGTGCTTGAAGCCCTGCGCCGGCTGCGTAATGAAGGCCGCAGGATTTTTCTCCATGACCCGCTTCAGTCCTTGGCCAATCCCGACTTGGGTGATGGAACCTTTCCAGAAACTCCCTAACGTGCGAGTTCGCTAATCAGTTAGTCGTACACGTGCGCCAGAGAGTGCCGGTGACATCTGCTCGCCCAAAAGCCCCTAAACTTGAGCTTGGAGAGCAGCACCAAAAGAAAGCAGGCACAGTGGGCGCGGAAGCAAACAATCCGGCTTCTGGAACACTTCGGTGGTTACTTATTTTGATCGCTACCGCACTGTTGTCGCAAACCACACTCAACTTGGTTCGACCGGTCACCACATACAAACTGATTTCCCTAGATGCTGGCCCGGTAACCGTTGGTGTCACTACCGCTGCTTTCGCACTGTTACCGATGGTCACTGCTGTATGGCTTGGGCGCATAAGTTCACGTATTCCAAAGATTCGTTTTTTGATGCTCGCCGGAGCAGGACTCATGGGGTTAGGTTCCTTAGGTGTCGCGGCAGCCAATGGCTTTGCCATGGTTGCCATTGCCAGCGCCGTACTAGGTATGGGCCATTTACTGTTCACCATTGGTGGTCAGTCATCTATCGCACGATATTTCCCCGATGACCAGCTCGATAAGGGTTTCGGTTGGTTCACCGCGGCGTACGCCGCGGGACAATTCCTCGGTCCGCTGATTGCCGGAGCCATCCTTGGGACCACTTCCTCTGCTGATTCTCCCGAACGTGTTGCCGACATCTCTCTTTCCTTATGGATCGGTGCCGGCTGCGCCTTGCTAGCCATCCCCTTGCTCTTGCCAAATCTTCAGCCTCGGCTGTCTAAGAGCGCAGCGGCTGCACCGGCCCCCAAATCCGAAGCATCAATCATTTCGATCCTGCGCATCAAATCGATTCCTTCGCACATGCTCGCTTCGCTGGCATTGCTTTCAATCATCGATATTCTCACCGCTTTCTTGCCCTTGGTCGCCGAAAAACATGGCGTCGCCCCAGCCGTGGTGGGTGTTTTACTGGCCCTGCGCGGCGGCGCTTCGGTTATTTCCAGACTCTTCCTGCCATGGATTTCGACTCACTTCTCCCGTGAGTCAATGTTGCTCACCAGCCTGTTTGCCGCCGGACTCTCCATTGCGCTTGCCCCACTGTTCATCGACGTACTTTGGTTAGCGGCTTTAGCTCTAATCGTGGGCGGTTTCTTCCTAGGCATGGGACAACCGGTGACGATGACCATGGTGTCCACCTCAGTGCCCGCGCAGGACCGTGGAGCGGCCTTAGCGGTCCGTTTGATGGGAAACAGGCTAGGGCAGGTGCTCCTGCCTATTGCGGCCAGTACGGTGGCTGTGGGCACGGGACCGGCGGGCGCCATTTGGTTCTGTTGCGGACTGTTGTGTGTCAGTGGTGTCGAGAAGTCCTTGCGTAAAGAACGTGAGAATTAGCACCAGTCACCAGATGTGGTTGACAGCAAGCGCTTAGTACGAGAAAACTAGTAGACGGTGCCGGGCCGCTGGTAACCCCGGGCTCCAATATTCTGCCGCTTCGAGCGGCCTTCCGCCGAGAGGCGTTCCCGGTCCGGCATCACTAACGTTTCGTCGTTAACCTTCGCGACGTAAACTGTTCAGCGTCAGTACCAAAACGATGGCCTAAGACGAATGGTGCGCCGAACAACGTGAAGTTCCAAATCTTTCCTTCAGCCACACGTGGCATTGAATTGCTCAGTGATCTTGCGAGCACAATCCGTAACTCGGTGGCAAGTGTCTCCGAGATGATCGGCAATCCGGACGGTCGGGCAGTACAGCTCAAGGAGCTTGCCAATGCGGAAGCTCAAGCCTCGGACTTGCTCCACGCCTTGCTCACGCATCTGCGCACCAGCTACATCAGCCCACTGCCGCGTGAAGATATGTACACGTTTTCCCGCCTGCTTCACGAAACCATGGAGCACCTGCGCGGCATTGGCGAACTAATCAACACCTTAGGTTCCACTCCGCTTTCCGAGCGCGCTGCAGAGCAGCTAGAACTAATTTCACAGCTCGCCGAACTCGCCGCACACTCGGTTCGAACCTTGAACAAGCTTGATGATTTGGAAGATAATTGGCTGCAGATGATGCAGTACTCCAAACGTGCTGCGCGCACTCATTTAGTCTGGATCGATGAGATTTCAAATTTCTCCAAGGCATCCACGATCCATAAGCATCAGCGTGTAGCGGACCATTTGCTGCTGACCGCCAATACCCTGCGGCAGTTCTCCGACCACCTCGGCCGCGTGCTGGTCAAGGAATCCTAGAATCCGATGGACTTACTGCCCTTATTCACCATCATTGCTATCGCCTTGACCCTGGGTTACGCGGTACTCAATGGTTTCAGGGACTCTTCCACCGCGGTCGCAGCTGCCGTACGCACCAGGGCATTACGCCCAGCGGTCGCAGTGGTTGTCGCCGCATTTTTCGCTTTTGTGGGCACCATGGCAACCACCACCCTGAGTACCGTGCTGATCAGCCGACTCAACCTGCAATTGCCCGAGGGTACCGTGGGGATGAAGCTGCTCATTGCCGCGTTGTTAGCCGCCGGAGCATGGTTGATACTGTGCTGGTGGCGTGGCATCCCGGTTTCGTCCACTCATGCTTTGATGTCTGCATTAGTTGGTGCTGGGGCGGCCAACTCTTGGCTCGGCAATGATTCACTTGGCGGTGCAGTTCAGTTGTTCACTGGCTCGGTACTGCTGCCCTTGCTTATCACTCCGCTCATCGCCTACTTCGCCTCATTTTTGCTGGTAGTTCCGGCTACTTGGTTGATGCGCCACGATACCTCAAGAGACGTAAACGCCCGTTCGCGCGCCGGACAGGCCATCGCCGCCTGTGCTGTAGCCCTGGGACTGGGTTTGCAGGACGGCCAACGCACCGGAGCAACGATCACCCTGGTGCTCATTACCGGTGGGCTGATGGATCCTGGGCCGGTAGCAGTGGCCATTCAGCTGGTGGCTGCCAGCGCGTTGTCCTTCGGTGTGCTCCTTGGCGGCTGGCGAATCACGTACACGCTCTCGCGTCGCTTGGTGAACTTTGACCCCCTGCGCGGCATGGTCGCGCAGGGGGTCGCGGCCACCATGCTTTACGTTGGGTCGCTGGTGTTGCACCTGCCGCTATCCACCACTCAGGCGGTGACCAGTTCGATTGTGGGCGCCGGCGCTAACCAGCCCTTCGAATCTGTTGTCTGGTACCGCGTGGTCAAAGTGTTCGGACATTGGCTGATCACACCGGTCGTTTGCATTTTGGCCGCAGCGGTCTTAGCCCTTGCCATGGACCCGGTGGGTTAACTATCTAGCGTCGCCCCGGGTTGCTGGGAGTGCGGAACAAAACGCACGCTCATTGCCTTAAATCCCGGAGTATTGGACTCGCGAGCCACCAAACCTCGGTGTACTAAAGCGTTAGCTTCTGGGAAGTAGGCAGCAGCGCAGCCCTTCGCCGTAGGGTAGGACACCAGCCTGAAACGGTTAGCCCGGCGCTCGGTACCACCGAAGGTTGAAATCACATCCACCAGATCGCGGTCTGCAAAGCCCATCTCCTGCAGATCCTCAGGGTGTATGAGGATCACTCGCCTCCCGTCTTTAATGCCGCGGTAGCGGTCATCGAGCCCGTAGAACGTGGTGTTGTACTGGTCATGACTGCGCATAGTCTGCAAGATCAGGTGACCGGCTGGGGGCTTAAGCGCTTCAAATGGTGAAACCGTGAACCGGCCCTTGCCGATATCCGTGGCAAAGGAACGTGAGTCACGTGGTGCGTTCGGCAAGACAAAGCCGTTACGTTCGCGAACCCGTCGGTTAAAGTCTTCAAAACCAGGCAGGACTCGTGCAATGTGGTCACGGACCACGTCATAGTCATCGGCCATGGCACGCCAGTCGACGACATGGTCATCACCCAAGATGGCCTGGGCCATGCGTGCCACGATGACAGGTTCGGCCAGGAGGTGCTCGGAGACCGGGGTGAGCCGGCCCTGGGTCGAGTGGATCACCGACATCGAGTCCTCCACGGACAAGAACTGAGCACCCTTAGGGTGCTTATCATCTTTGTCGGTGCGGCCAAGGGTGGGCAGAATCAATGAGGTCTGTCCGTGTACCACGTGAGAGCGGTTTGGTTTGGTGGAGATATGCACGGTCAGCTTGGCCCGCTGCATACCTGCTTCCAGTAACTCGGTTTCCGAGTTGGCGAGGGCAAAGTTGCCACCCATGGAGACGAACACGTCCACGTCATTGTTTTCAAACGCATCTAAGGCTTCGGTGGAATCATAGCCATGAACACGAGGTGAATCGATGCCAAACTCTGCGTCCAGGGCCTCAAGCAGCTGCTCGGTTGGTTTCTCCCAGATCCCCATGGTGCGGTCACCTTGCACATTGGAGTGTCCACGGACGGGGCACGCACCGGCGCCCGGCTTGCCGAAGTTGCCCTGCAACAGCAGCAGATTGATGATCTCCTTGAGCGTGGGCACCGAGTGCGGTTGCTGGGTTAGCCCCAGCGCCCAGCAAAAGATGGAGGCCTTGGATTCAATGAGCAATCTAGCAACTTCGGTGATCTGCGTGCGCGTCAGTCCGGTGGCTTCCTCGGTGGCATCCCAGTCAATTTCGGCGCGAGCGCTCTTGTAGGCCGCAAAACCGTCGGTGACTTCGTTGATGAACGCCTGGTCCACTACGGTTCCGGGGTTCTTCTCTTCCTCAGCTAGCAAGAGATGCCCAAATGCCTGGAACAGTGCTAGGTCGCCGCCGACCTTGATCTGCAGGAAGTGGCTGCTGATCTCGCTGGACTTGCCGAGCATACCGCCGACGGTCTGCGGGTCTTTGAAACCGAAGAATCCGGCCTCGGGCAGAGGGTTGACCGCCACAATCTTGGCTCCGCGCTTGCGCGCGTCAGCCAGTGCGGACAGCATCCTCGGGTGGTTGGTTCCCGGGTTTTGCCCCACGACAAAGATCAATTCGGCGTGGTCAAAGTCTTCGAGCGACACTGTGCCCTTGCCGATTCCAATGGTGGGGTTCAACGCCGAACCCGAGGACTCGTGACACATATTTGAGCAGTCTGGCAGGTTGTTGGTACCCAGCGAGCGGGCGAGGAGCTGGTACATGAACGCCGTCTCGTTGGCGGTGCGTCCAGAGGTGTAGAAGACACACTTATCCGGGGTGCTGGCGTTAACGTGTTCCCCAATGGTGGCGAACGCCTCCGCCCAGCTGATTGGTTTGTAGTGGGTGTCCCCCGGTCGAATGATCATTGGCGCGGTGATGCGGCCCTGAGAACCTAGCCAGTATTCGGTTTTATCGCGCAGCATACTGATTGGGTGTTGTTCCCACCATTGCGGGGTGACGGTGCGGGCGCTGGCTTCTTCGGCCACGGCTTTAGCGCCGTTTTCGCAGAATTCTGCAGGCTTGCGGGCACCGGTAATCGATTCGGGCCAGGCGCAGCCCGGGCAGTCGAACCCACCGCGCTGGTTGATCCGCAGCATAGAACGCAAGGTTCGGCTCGGTCCGGCTTCCGAAAATCCGCGTTCCATGGAGACCATCACGGCTTTTAGGCCGGCGGCGCTATGTTTCGGTTCACCGACCTTGAGGTCATCTTCGTTGATGTCATCTTTGGGTGCTGGACGATGCATGGTGGTCCTCCGCCTGAGCTACTTGGTGCCTAATATGCGTTGTGCATGAGTGTATAAGTTGATGCTTTGCCCGCGGGAGAATCCGGCCAGGGTAAGCCCACATTCATCCGCTAGCTCCACGGCTAAGGACGAAGGCGCACTGACCGCGCTAAGTACCGGTATTCCCGCCATGGCGGCTTTCTGTACCAATTCGAATGATGCTCTGCCGGAGACCTGCAAAATGCTCTGCCGAAGAGGCAAGTCGTTTGCCCGCAGGGCAGCCCCGATGACCTTGTCCACGGCGTTATGCCGTCCCACGTCTTCGCGCAGGATCAACAGCTCCCCGTCGGTGTTAAACAGACCCGCCGCGTGGACTCCACCGGTGGAATCAAAGAGCCGCTGCGCGTCACGCAGTGTGTCCGGCATTTTTAGCAGTGCCTCGAGCTGAACCTGCCCGTCGTCGGGGTTCAGCACGTAGTTGGACTTCTTGTGCACCTCATCGATCGAGTTGGTCCCGCAGATCCCACAGGCCGAACTTGTCACCACGTTGCGGGCGGCCGACAGATCCGGAACCTGTGCGCCGAAGCCCAGCTGAGCTTCAATCACGTTATAGGTCTGATTGCCGTCCTCGTCAGTTCCTGAGCAGTAGCGCATCGAGGTCAGCTGTTCGGCGCGGGCAATGATTCCCTCGGCATGCAAAAAGCCTGCCACGAGATCAAAGTCATCTCCCGGGGTGCGCATCGAGGTAGTAAAGGCAGTGGAGCCAAAACGGATCTCCAGTGGTTCTTCACCTGCCAGTTTTTCTTCGCGCACGAAGCTACTACCGCCCAACGTGGCGCGGATAATGCGCCGTCGCAATATTTTGCGTCCCATTGCGGTTTTCCTATTCTTGCAAGTGCTCCGAGTCACTTACAAACGTATCCCAGAATCCTAGCGGCATGGGCACTTGTGACCTTTTTTATTATTCGTCGTCTGGCTGGAACAGATCCTCTATCCGGCACCCAAAGAGCGCACTGAGTTTAAACGCCAGCGGCAATGAGGGATCGTAGCGTCCTTTTTCCAAGGAAATGATCGTCTGTCGCGAGACCCCCAGCGCGTCGGCGAGCGCCTGCTGGGACAGTCCCCGCTTTTTACGGTGATCAGGAAGGGAATTTTCCATTAGCCTTCAGCCCGTTTGATCAGCAGGTAGCGCACGCCGAAGTCGGCCATCGCCAACCCAACCACGCCAGCCAAGATTAAACCGGTGGAGGCCTGGACTTCGATAAACGAAAGGACCGCTGCCCCCAGACCGCAGACGAGCAAGATATCTTGAAAGACACCCACCGCAGCCTTGTCATACCACTGGGATTCCACTGAGATCTCGGGATTTTTGGTAGCCCCACGTAAGGTGGAGCGATCCAGCAGTAAGGCCCAGCAACCCACCGAGAGTACCGGCAGCAGTCCGGCAGCCATGATGAGCGCCGCCAGGACAAAGTCCCCTGGAAAGTTTAGCGTCGCGAAGAGCAGGCCCGCGCCGAGCGATAGCACCGCGCCGGCGAGCAGCGAAACGATGATCAGCATTGCCTGGCTACCGCCAAAGCGTGACCGTCCCCAGCGGGCTTTGGTTTCTTGTTCCGTGTTCATAACATCCTCCTTGTAATGTAAACCAAACTTTACAGACAAGGGAGCTTTACAGTCAAGCGGCCTTTACAAAGAAGTTTAAAAACCAGCGGCGCCGTGCTTTCGCATGGCGCCGCTGGCGGTGATCCCCTCCAGGATCCCCGGAAGACCCCCCTTCCGGTCCGTCTACCGCCCCATCGCAATAGGGGCGGCATCCGAAATCTTTATCCGAAGCGTCCTGAGACGTAATCTTCGGTGGCCTTCTGCTCCGGATTGGAGAAGATGGCTGCGGTTTCGTTGTACTCGATGAGCTTGCCTGGCTTGCCGGTGCCGGCAATGTTGAAGAACGCGGTCTTATCGGACACGCGTGCGGCTTGCTGCATATTGTGAGTCACGATCACCACGGTGTAGTCGCTCTTCAGCTCGTTGATCAGATCTTCGATGGCAAGTGTGGAGATTGGATCCAGGGCCGAGCACGGCTCATCCATCAAGATGACGTCCGGCTTCACCGCAATGGTGCGGGCGATGCACAGGCGCTGCTGCTGGCCGCCGGAAAGACCTGAACCGGGCTTATCCAGGCGGTCCTTGACCTCATTCCACAGGTTCGCACCGCGCAGCGATTTCTCCACCAGGGAGTCGGCGTCCGAACGGGAGATCTTTTTACCATTGAGCTTCACACCGGCCAGCACGTTGTCCTTGATGGACATGGTGGGGAACGGATTCGGACGCTGGAAAACCATGCCAATCTGGCTACGCACGGTCACCGGGTCAACGCCCGGACCATACAGGTCATCCCCGTCCAGCAATACTTCACCCTCGACGCGGCCGCCGGGGATCACTTCGTGCATCCGGTTCAGCGTGCGCAGGAAGGTGGACTTGCCGCAGCCCGAGGGGCCGATGAATGCGGTGACCGACTTTGGTTCGATGTTGATCGAGATATCTTCAACGGCGAGGAACTTGGAGTAGTAGACGTTCAGCGCGTTGACGTCAATGCGTTTTGCCATGGTGTATTCCTTGGAAATCTAGTGTGGATAAGTGCCGGAGCCTTAGGCTCAACGGCCCTTCTTCGGGGCGAACAGCGAAGCGATCAAGCGGGCACCGAGGTTCAGTGCCATCACCATCAGGATCAGCAGCAGGGCCGCAGCCCATGCGCGCTGTACCGACGGGTCAATATTTGTCGGGCTGGTCGGAGTGAGAATCTGGTAGTAGATAAAGGTCGGCAGCGTGGACATCCAGTTTGCGAACACGTTCGTGTTGATCTGGCTTGCGATACCGGCGGTCACCAGAATTGGCGCGGTTTCACCGATCACACGGGCGATGGCCAAGGTGACGCCGGAAGCAATACCGGAGATCGCGGTCGGGATAACCACCTTCAAGATGGTGCGCCAGCGGCGCACACCCAAGGCGTAGGCGGCCTCACGCAATTCGTTAGGGACAATCTTGAGCATTTCCTCGGTGGAACGCACCACCGTAGGAATCATCAGCACGCTCAATGCGACCGCGGCGACGATACCCATGCGGGCGTTAGGACCAAGGATCAACCCGAAGAAGGCTGCGGCAAACAAACCGGCAACGATCGATGGGATACCTGTCATCACGTCGACGAAGAAGGTGATCGCCTTGGACAGCGGACCGTTCTTACCGTATTCCACCAGGTAGATCGCGGTGAGCATGCCCACCGGAACCGAGATAACCGTTGCCCAGAGGGTGATCAGCAGCGTGCCCATCAGTGCGTGGTAAGCACCGCCAAGAACGGGAGTTCCATCGGCTACGGTCTGGTTATCAACCGCACCGGTCACACCATTCATTGAAGTGAACAGGAAATGGCTGCTCATTCCCGGAAGGCCCTTTTCCAGCACCGTGTACAGTACCGAGGCCAGCGGGATCAGGGCCAATAAGAAGGAGCCGTAGATCAGGTAGGTCCACATCGCGTTGCGCCCTTGGCGCTTTCCCTCAACGACCGCGGTAAGCACGGTAGCGGCGAGGACAAAAAGTACCGCAGAGTAAATTGCGAAGGTTGCCACGCTGAACCCGGTCAGCGTGGATAGCGCCGCTCCGATGATAATCGCGCCGGCAGCGGTAGCCGGCACGGCCCAACGTGGAAGCTTGCCCTTGGACAGGGAGTTGCGTTTGCGGCTTGGCGGGGTCGGCGTGGCCGAGTGCTTATTGCTGGTCATGACACTCATCAGTTAGCTCCCGAGAATTCCTTGTGGCGGGCGATGATGCCACGGGCGATCATATTCACGATCAGCGTGATCAAGAACAGCACCAGGCCGGCGGCAATCAGTTCTGCCAGACGCAACCCGAAAGCCTCGGGGAAGTTCAACGCGATTTCCGCGGCGATCGTCTGGTTACCGGATTTGATCAGCGAAGGGATCAGGTTGCCGGTGGACAAGACCAAGGCCACGGCCATGGTTTCGCCCAGCGCACGGCCCAGGCCCAGCATGACCGCCGAGATAATGCCCGGACGCGCGAAGGGGATCACCGCCGTCGTGATCATTTCCCAGCGCGTAGCACCCAATGCCAGTGCGGCTTCCTCATGGAGCTTGGGAGTCTGCAAGAATATTTCACGGCTCAGCGAGGTGATGATCGGCAAGACCATCACCGCGAGCACAATGCCTGCGGTAAACATGGTTTTACCGGTCTGCGAGGCAGGACCGGCGAAGATCGGAATGAAGCCCAGGTTTGCTGCCAGCCATTCAAAGATTGGAACCAGCGCCGGGGCGAGCACCATATAACCCCACGCACCGTAGATCACCGAAGGGATCGCGGCGAGCAGGTCGATGACGTAGCCCAGCGGGCCGGCGACCTTACGTGGAGCAAAGTGCGAAATAAACAGGGCCACACCGATGCCGATAGGGGTGGCAATCAGCAGCGCGATCGCCGCGGCGATCACGGTACCGATAACAATCGGCCAGATGTAGGCGAAGAAACCTTCCCCGCCGGAAATGTCGGCCGGGTCGGCGACAAACGTCGGCAGGGCCTGGATGAGCAAGAAGATCGCAACGGCGAACAGCGTGACTAGGATCAGCACACCGGCAGCCAAAGCGGTGCCGGAGAAGATCTTGTCGCCCGCTTGACCCGAGGTCGATGACTTGCTCTTCAAAGCATTAGTCGTCATGGCAGGAGCCTTTACAAGGAGGGGGTTACGACTGCGAGGTCGTGGGGGTGGAGGGGTTTTGCGTGGGCGGATCACTTTAATCCGCCCACGCGGTCATGCTTGGATACTACTTTGCTACGGTGATGCCGTCGATCGACTTGGCAGCCTTCTCGGAGATGGCGGCCGAGATCGGGGCGTTACCGGCAGATTCCTGCGCGGTCTTCTGGCCTGCGTCGGAGATGACGTAGTTGCCGAAGGCCTTGACCAGGTCAACGGTTGCCTGATCCTTGTAGGAGCTGCAGTAGATGTGGTACGAAACTAGCACGATTGGGTAGGTGCCAGCCTCGGTGGTGTCACGCTCAAGGTCCAGCGCCAGATCGTTCTCGGCTGCGTCCTTGACCGGGGTTGCGGTCTCCAGCGCCTTGGCTGCTGCCTCGGCCGAGATCTTGGTGTATTCCTCGCCGACCTTGACGTTCACGGTGGACAGCTTGCCCACTGCGGAGAAGTCGGCGTAGGTGATAGCGCCGTCGGTGGAGGTGGTGGTGGAGACCACGCCGGAGGTGCCCTTAGCGTTTTCCGACTGGATGTCGCTTGGCCAGTCACCGGAAACATCGTAGTCCCAGACGTCGCCAGCTGCTGCCTTCAGGTATTCAACAAAGTTCTCGGTGGTGCCGGACTCATCGTTGCGGTGCACCACGGTGATCGCGGTGTCCGGCAGTTCAACATCTGGGTTCTGGCTGGCGATAGCCTCATCGTTCCACTTGGTGATTTCCTTCTTGAACACCTTGGCGATGGTTGCTGCGTCCATGTTGATCTCTTCGACGCCTTCAAGGTTGAAAGCGATCGCGATCGGGGAGACGTAGGCAGGAATGTTGAATGCGCCCTCTGGGCCGCAGACTTCCTTAGCCTTGGCGGCTTCTTCAGGCTTCAGGTAAGCATCTGAACCGGCGAACTGTGCGCCGCCTGCCAAGAATGCTTCGCGGCCAGCGCCGGAACCATCTGGGGAGTACTGCACATTGGCGTCCGCGTTCTCGGCCTTGAAACCGGTGATCCAGGCTTCCATTGCCGAGTTCTGGCTGGAAGCGCCGACACCGGTTAGCGTGCCGGTGACGCCGGATGCAGCCGAGCTGCTGGCCGACTCCGAGCCAGCGGCTGCGGTTGGGTTATCTGATCCGCAGGCGGTCAGTGCGAGCGCGGCGACGGAAAGAACTGCAGCAGCGCTGCCAAAACGATTGAGCTTCACGAGTATTACTCCCCATTTATGGATGATCTGAGTGGGACCAACAGCGGACATCTGCCACGCTTCGTATACGACGTTAAACGCCCTAGGTAACCAGATCACCCAGCCAAGGTGAACGGAAGGTTAACAACCCGCACAATCTCACGTGAGCTCGATCACCTGGTTTATTTTTGGTGTTTTCCTCACCAACTGGCGCAACATCGCCGACGCGAGGCACCCTCTTGCGCAGTGTCATGGAACACTAGTGGCATGTCCCAAGCAGGAATAGCGCACCGCACGTGGAAGTTTCTGAGCCAACGCAACCGCTCCGGACTGGTGCGCACCCGAAACTCCCTACCGCGTATCTCGCGTATGACGCTGGGCGCAATCGGCGCATTCTGGATTGCTTCGGCAATCTGGGGACATACCGATCCAATCTTCGCCGCCACCAGCGCGCTGGTATCTCTGGGCTTCGGATCGGCCACCACCACCCGGCGCACCGCAGAGGTCGCCCTAGGCTGCACCCTGGGTGTGGCCCTGGGAGACATGCTGATGCACTGGTGGGGGCAGGGTATTTGGCAGGCAGCCGCGGTGATGTCGTTATCTCTGGTGGTAGCCCGCTATCTCGATTCTGGCGCAATTTTCTCAACTCAACTGGGTATGCAATCGGCTCTGGTGGTTTTGCTGCCGATTAGTGCCGACGGACCCTTCGCACGCTCCATTGACGCAATGACCGGCTCGGTGCTTGCGCTGCTCATCGTGATCTTGTGGCCCAGCGACCCGCGACGCACCCCCGTCAGTGGCCTCTCTGACCTGCTCAAAGAGCTATCCGAGGTGATGATCGAATGCTCCTGGGCGGTCCGCGACGATGACCACCGCGCAGCATTCCACGCACTGATCAAGGCTCGCGCCACCCAACGCCATCTCGATTCTCTTCCCGGCGCTTTCCGTACGGCCCGTGAAGTCGCCACGCTCTCCCCCACCGGACGTCGACATCGCCATGAGCTGAGCCGGCTATCCTCACGTTTTGAACACTTTGATCGTGCCACCCGTAACTGCCGCGTTTTCGCCCGCCGGCTGGCCTCGGTGCTGAGTAATAGCGCACTGACCGCGCAGGGCGCGCAAAGCCTGGCGCCACTGCTGCGTGACACATCCGAAGCGGTAAGTACGATGGCCCATTCGGTGCGCGAACCGACCGTGGCCGGACAAAGAAAATTTGAGAAAGCCGCCCGGCTCCAGCTCGAAGAGGTAGCGGCTCAACTCGACCCGCGGGAACTTGGCGTCGAAGGGTTGCAAGGTGAAGGGCTGATCTTGCTGCTTCGCCCGATGGTTGTGGACCTATTGCAGGCGGCCGGCCGGGATCACGAAGAAGCTGTGGGGCCACTGCCTCGCCTGAGCTGAATTGTCCGTTGAGCTAGATAACATTGAGCTATGGCCAAGACCTCCACACGCAGCAAGCCTTCCGCAAGCTACAAATGCGCCGAATGCGGCTGGACAACGGTTAAATGGGTTGGCCGTTGCGGCGAATGCCAAGCTTGGGGTTCGGTCGACGAGGTTGGCGCAGTCACCGCGCGCACCGCACCGGCCGCCAAGGTGGCACATATTGCCCAACCTATTGCGCAAATTGATGGTTCGGCAGCGGCATTCCGTACCAGCGGGGTCTCCGAGCTGGACCGCGTACTCGGTGGCGGGCTCGTCCCGGCCGCGGCAATCTTGCTCGCCGGAGAGCCCGGGGTAGGAAAATCCACCTTGCTACTTGATGTAGCTGCCAAGGCGGCGGCAACCGGCCTGCGCGTACTTTATCTGACCGGCGAGGAGTCCGCGGCTCAGGTTAAATCACGTGCCGAACGGATTAACGCGGTAGCAGATAATCTGTATCTGGCCGCGGAAACCGACCTGTCTCTCGCGCTGGGCCAGATTCGCGAAATTGACCCCCAGCTGCTGGTGCTGGACTCCGTTCAGACCTTCTCTTCGGCAGAAATCGACGGGTCAGCCGGAGGCGTGTCACAGGTGCGTGAGGTCGCGGCCTCCATCATTAATGCCGCGAAGACCCGGGCAATGACCACCATTATGGTCGGCCACGTAACCAAGGAAGGCTCGGTTGCCGGCCCGCGGCTGCTCGAACACCTGGTGGATGTGGTCTGCCAGTTCGACGGCGAGAAACACTCCCGGCTACGCATCTTACGTGCGCTGAAAAACCGCTACGGTGCCACCGATGAGGTGGGCTGCTTTGATTTGAATGAAGATGGCATTCATTCACTGACGGACCCGTCAAAGCTTTTTGTCACCCGCACCCGCAACCCGGTACCAGGTACTTGCATTACCGTGACTCTGGAGGGCCGCCGCCCCTTGGTCGCCGAGGTGCAAACCCTGCTTTCACGCTCCAGCGCTCCGGCTCCGCGCCGCGCTACCAGCGGCCTGGATCCGGCGCGCGCGCAAATGGTGCTGGCGGTACTGCAGGCGCGAGCCCGCATGGACCTGTCCGCGATGGACTCTTATATCGCCACCGTTGGCGGGGTAAAAATTACCGAACCTGCTGCGGATCTCGCCTGCGCCCTGGCAATCGCCTCGTCAATGAACGATTTCCCGCTTCCCCAAGACTTTGTCGCATTCGGCGAGGTGGGGTTGGCCGGTGAGGTGCGCCAGGTACCAGAAATTTCCCGACGAATTACCGAGGCTGCCCGGCTGGGGTTCTCTTTCGCCATGGCACCTTCTACCCCGGAACCGCTAAAAAATATCCCAGACGGTATTCGCGTCTTCCAGGTCGAGTCGATCACCGAGGCCCTAGACGTCGCCTTTACCCAGCGAAAGAATCCAACAGGATAAAATGGTGGTTGCTGCCCGCTGAAAGGACGCACGGTGAAACTGCACCCTACCCCCGCACTGTTAACCACTCTGGCCCGGATCGCACCGGGAACCGAGCTTGCTCAAGGGCTTGAACGCATCCAGCGTGGACGTACCGGAGCGCTAATAGTTCTAGGTCATGACCGGGTAGTTGAATCCATCTGCTCCGGCGGTTTTCGAATAAACACCGAATACACACCCACCCGGATCCGCGAACTAGCGAAGATGGACGGGGCGATTATTCTTGACGCAACGGGAAAACAGGTACTGCAAGCAGGCGTACAGCTCATGCCTGATGCTGCGATCGAAACCCAAGAATCCGGTACCCGGCACCGCACAGCCGAGCGCGTGGCAGTACAGACCGGTTTCCCGGTTATCTCGGTCTCCCAATCGATGCATACCATCACGCTATATGCGGCCGGCGAGCGCCACGTGCTGGAAACCAGCGAGCGACTGCTGGCGCGCGGTAATCAGGCGGTAGCCACCCTAGAGCGGTACCGGCACCGGTTGGACCAGGTCACCAGCGCCCTGTCTGCCGCGGAAATTGAAGACGTCGCCACGGTTCGCGAGGTTCTTGCGGTGCTGCAACGCACCGAAATGCTGCGCCGAACCAGCGAGGAGATCTCCCGGCATGTCCTGGAACTGGGCGTTGACGGCCGCCTGCTCGCGGCCCAGCATGCGGAACTGCTCGCCGGGGTGCAAGCCGATAACCAGCTGATCCTGCGCGATTATTCAAATGCAGAGGGCGTGGAGCTGGATATTGACGAGGCGCTGAAGAAGCTCGCCGAGATCACCGACGCACAATTGGTCGAGCTGGAAGCGCTCACCAAGATTCTGTTCCCGAATTCGACGGTGAGCCAGGATGACCAGCTCACCCCGAAGGGTTACCGGCTGCTCTCCCAGATCCGCACGGTGCCCAAGGCTATCGGTGAGCGGCTGGTGGCGGCATTCGACAATCTGCAGCACCTGATGGCGGCGTCCACCACCTCACTGATGGAAATCGAAGGCGTCGGCGAACAGCGCGCGCGTTCGATCAGGGAAGGTCTCGCCCGGATGGCCGAGTCCTCACTTCTGGACCGGTACATCTAGTCCAGCTGGAAGGTCACCGGCTCCGAATTATTTTCGCCTAAGGCTGCGGTGAATTTGTAGGTTCCCGGACGTGGTTTCACGTTCACTGACTTGCACCCCGGGGCCGAGCGTTGCCGGGACCAGGTGAAGCGAGCGGATTCTTTTTGTCCTGGCTTCATTTTCATTGCCACATCTTCACCGTCGGTCAGACAGTCGAGAGTGGAGAAGATGCGGTCGTTGCCACTGGTGATCAAGAATTCTTGTTGTGTGGTGCCCACGTTTAATTCGCACTCACGCTCTGAACTGTTCTCAATGCCAAGGATCAACACCGGCTGCTTATCGGTAGGGTACGAGCCTGCGTCGGTGCTGGCGGTAATTTTTACCTCATCCGAAGAGCACTTGTCCCCCGTGTCCGGTGTCGCGGACTCATTGGGGCTTGGCGAACTGCTCGGCACCGCCTGCGGCTTATTTTCGGCTGGCGTGCTGGCTCCAAGAATTCCGGCCAATGCTACGCCGCCCCAAACCAGCAAGCCGACGATTGTTAAAGCAATCACGGACACGGCAATGCGCCGGCGGCGGTAGACGCTGGCCGCTGATTTTCCCCCCGATGCATTACTCATGGCTTAAGGCTAGTTCATTGCTGAGCCTCAGCCCGGTAATGCGAGCCGATTCCACACCGTGAATCGGCTCGCTTAGAGTGGATATGTGCAAGAAATCCACCAACAAATTAATCACTGGTACCAGCGCAATGCCCGCGACCTCCCGTGGCGCCGTCCTGGCGTCAGCGGCTGGGCCGTTATGGTCAGCGAATTCATGCTGCAGCAAACTCCGGTGGTGCGCGTACTGCCGGTCTGGGAGCAGTGGATGCACCGCTGGCCACGGCCTCAAGATCTGGCCGCCGAGCCGTTATCCGAAGCGTTAAAAGCCTGGGGCCGTTTAGGCTACCCGCGCCGCGCCATGCGTTTGCATGCGGCCGCCATTGAAATCACCACCCAGTACAACGGTGAGGTTCCCGAAACCGAGCAGCAGCTGCGCGCACTTCCGGGGGTCGGCGAGTACACCGCCGCGGCCATTGCCTGTTTCGCCTACGGACAACGCACAGTGGTAGTTGATACCAATATCCGCCGGGTGCACGCCCGGTTATTTGGTGGGATGGCCCTACCCGAACCAAATCCGCGGGCCAGCGAGTTCGTCCGCGCCAAGCAGGTGCAACCCGAAGAGCACGCAAGCGCTAACCTGTGGAATATCTCGGTAATGGAGCTTGGCGCGCTGATCTGCACGGCGCGCTCACCAAAATGTGATGCCTGCCCGGTCTATGAACACTGCGCGTGGATTAAAGCCGGGCAGCCCGCACCGCATTACGCGCCTAAGGGGCAAGCGTGGAAGGGCACCGACCGCCAAGTGCGTGGTGCGATGATGGCGATCTTGCGGGCCCATGAAGAACCCGTACAGCGCGAGACTTTCCTGGCGGATTTAGCGCTTCAAAACCATGGCGACTTTGTAGCCCTGCACAAGCTTGATGCTCCGCTTGAGCAACGCGAACGCGCACTGGCCGGGCTGCTGAGCGACGGATTAGCGCTTGCCGAAGAATCAGGCATCCGACTACCAAGCTAAGCTACGCGCGCCAGTTATCGTATTTTGGCGCCACCGTCCTATGCTATGGCTATGAACGCAAGCGCAGACGCGGCTAATGCCGCCCGCAGGGCAGCCGATCACCCCTGGTTTGAGCGATTGGCCAGGTTCGGGTACGTGGCCAATGGGATATTGCACGGCGTCTTAGGCGCGTTGGCTTTGGTGCTCGCCACCGGCGGCTCCGCTCAGGCAGATCAAAGCGGTGCCATTCAGGCTCTCGCGTCGCAACCATTTGGTGAAGTGTTGTTATGGGTCTGTGCCGCTGGATCCCTGCTTTTGGGTTTGTGGAATATTTCTCAGGCGTTCCTCCACAGCGACAAGCTTCGTACGCGCATAAAATTTGTGTCCACCGGGTTAGTTTTTCTGCTCACCGGCGGAGCTTTCAGCCGTTATGCCATCGGCAGTGGCAGCGATTCAAAGAAGACGGCTACAAGCCTCAGCGGTGAGCTGATGGGGCATCCTGCCGGGCAGCTCGCATTGCTTATTTTTGGCGCCACGGTGATCGGCATAGGCGGGTTTTTCGTCTTCCGCGGCGTGACCCGCAGGTTCCTAAACGACCTGAAAGCCACTGGTGGCACGGCGATCTCCCCCGCAGTCAAAATTACCGGAACAATCGGTTATATCGCCAAGGGCCTGGTACTTGGCGCTCTTGGCTTACTCTTTATTGTCGCCACAATTCAGCATGACCCCGAGGAAGCAACGGGAATTGACGGGGCGCTCAAAGCCATTCGAGACCAGAGTTTCGGTTCAATCGCGCTAGCGGCCATCGGTGCCGGATTGCTGGCCTACGCGGTGTACCTGCTTTTCCGTGCACGCTATGATTCGATGGACTAGAAGGTCAAAATCATCCGGGTGTTGCCTAAGGTATTCGGCTTGACGCGCGCCAGGTCCAAGAACTCGGCCACACCCTCATCACGCGAGTGCAGCAGTTCCTGATACACCTCTTGGTCAACGGCCGATTGATCGGCCATCACGGTGAACCCATGACGTTCAAAAAATTCCACTTCGAAGGTCAGGCAGAAAACCCGGGACACTCCGACTTCTTTGGCCCTGCGCAGTAATTCTTCAATCAGCACATGTCCAACGCCCTGACCGCGGTATTTGGTGCTGGTGGCCAGCGTGCGGATCTCTGCGATATCTTCCCAAATCACGTGCAGTCCACCACAGCCGACTACTTCGCCGACGCTGGCATCCTCGGCGATGACGAACTCTTGTATGGACTCGTAATAGGTTACCGCTTCCTTATCCAGCAAGATTCGGTCTACCGCGAGCGGGCGCACAAGGTCCCTAATTTTCGCGACATCGCTGGTACGGGCTGAACGGACGGTAAAAGTATTCACCTGCCACATACTATTCCCGTAACCAAGCCCACCCAAGCGCTGAAGTCTTTTTTGTGACACATCAGCCACGCAATATGCAACACTAAGGACGGACAACCACAAATCAGGGAGCACGATGCAACAGCATATGGCCAAACCCGGAGCCGGCTTGCTGCTAGTGCTCCTGGCCTCAGTAGGTATCGCCCCGTTGTTTACCTACGGGCTCAGTGCCACCAGCGACCTGGTTATTTCGGACCTGCAAATCAGCGAGACGCAGTTCGGTTTACTTGCCACCGTATGCTTCGGTTGCGCGGCTATAGGTAACGCCGCCTTCAGTAAGTTTGCGGATCGGCGCGGTGACGCCAGCTTATTCATCATCGTCTTTGGGCTATCTGCTGCCGCGCTTGCCTTGGCTGCTATTCCCAGCGGTTACGCGTTGCTTCTCGTGGCCGCGATGTTCGCTGGCTTCGCGCAGTCCTTCCCCAACGGGGTGACCAACCGAGTGCTGGTCCAACGCGTGCCAGGGGCACAACGCATCACGTGGACGGGCATCAAGCAGTCTGGTGTGCAGGTAAGCCAGCTGGTGGGCAGCCTCGGATTCCCGTTGCTGGCCGCCTGGATTGGCTGGCGCGGGGCCTCATTGGTTGGAGCGATACTTGCCGCGGTACTCGGGGTGCTGACGGTCAGGCTGATCAACGCCACGGCCCTACTTCCCGTCCCGACGAGCAAGCCACGGAAAAATACGGCAACCGCGACCGGCCCTTCCACTCGTTTTATCGTTATCACGTTGACCGCCTTTGGCTTCATTAACGGTATGGGGGTGCAGGCAACCAACGTGTACCTTCCCCTGTTTGCGGTGCGCGAGTTGCACTTTTCATTGCTTTTAGGCGGCTTGACCGCGGCCGTGGCAGGAGCCTTCGGCGTGGCCGCACGTATCGGCTGGGGAGCACTGATGTCTAAGGGAGTCTCTGCACCTAAACTGTTGCTCACCTTAGCCCTGTTAGCCACCAGTGGCGCGTTGACCTTCTGGCAAGCCCAGGTACAGCATTCTGCTCCTCTGTTATGGGTTGCGGTGCTCTTACATGGTGCGGCAGCCCTGGGCGTTTCGGTGGTGCTGATGGCCGCGTTGCTGCGTGCGGTTCCAGCCGCTTCACTAGGTAGTTCCACCGGCATTGTCTCGGCCGGGCAGTTTGCCGGGTTTACTTTTGGACCACTGGCTATGGGTGCGTTGATCTCCTCGCCTGGCGGGTTCACTACCGGCTGGCTGGCGGTAACCGGAGTGTACCTGTGCTGTGCGGGCCTCGGCCTGTACTTAGTCTTGCGGAAACGCAGCTAATGGATCTGGCCACCTTGGCTCACCTGCGCCGGGCACGAGACCTCATGGATCGGCATTTTGCGGAACCGTTAGATGTTCCTGCCATGGCCGGGCGTGCACTGATGTCCCCCGCACATTTTTCTCGGGAGTTTAAGCGCGCTTACGAAGAGACACCATACTCATACCTGTTGACCCGCCGAATCGAACGAGCCATGGTGCTCTTACGCGCCGGAGTTTCGGTAACTGAAGCTGCCATGGCTGTTGGGTGGAGTTCGCTTGGTTCCTTTAGCAGCCGATTCACCGAGATAGTTGGTGAATCACCTTCGGCTTATGCAGCACGTGAGCATTCTGCGACCGAGGAGATCCCAGCGTGTGTTGCCAAGATCTTGATGCGCCCTCCCCGATTTTGAGCAGTTTTGGAGAAGCTCAGAGTTTTCCCCGACGCTAGGCTGAATTCATGACAAATATTAGTGTGCAATATATTCCGGTTACCGTACTTGATGTCGATGAAGCCTTAGTTTTTTACCGTGACGCGCTGGGTCTTGAGGTCGTCTCGGATGTAGCTCACGGCGGGTTCCGCTGGGTATCTCTAGCAGTATCTGGGCAACCTGGTCTGAACTTGGTACTCTCTGCGCCAGGCGCTGGACGCTCAGATCAAGACGCGGCCGCTCTCGCGGAACTCGTTGCCAAGGGGGCGCTAGGTGGCCTGGTGCTATCCGTCAATGATTTGGACTCGGTGTTCCAAACCGTCAGCGCCAGCGGGGCAGAAGTCTTGCAGGAACCTATCGAACAACCGTGGGGGCCTCGTGATTGCGCCTTCCGCGATCCGTCGGGAAATATGGTCCGCATCAATCAAAGCGCTTAGGAGTAATTGAACATGTCGGAAACTCAGGGATTCAGCGCGGCAGAAAAAGCCGCAATGAAAGAACGCGCGGCCGAACTAAAAGCCCCGAAGAAGCGCATGAGCAAGGCTGAGAAGCAGCAGGCCGCGCGAGCGGACCTGGAAGCAAAAATCGCCTCCTTCGAAGGAAGCGATAAGGAACTGGCTCAGCGCCTGCACCAGCTGATCACCACCACGGCCCCACAATTGGAGCCAAAGCTCTGGTACGGGATGCCTGCTTATGCTCTTGATGGCAAGGTTTTGTGCTTCATTCAAGATGCCAAGAAGTTTGAGGCACGCTATCTAACGTTTGGCTTCAACGATGTGGCGCGACTAGATGAGGGGACCTTGTGGCCAACTTCTTTTGCGATCACCGCTCTGGAAGAAAAGCATCTCAAAATGCTCACCGACTTGGTGGCCAAGGCAGTGAAAAACTAGGTTAAAAGCACCGCGGGTGAGGTAGTCGGAAGTTATCCGAATACCTCACCCGCGGTTTTTATTGCCTAAGCCTTAGCTTTCCAGCGCAGCTGGTGCCGGTTCGCCTTCCAGCTCACCGGTTCCACCTTCTGCATGGAAGACAAACTTACGTGTCTCCGCTTCGCCTTCGACGTCAACGGTGATCTTCTGCCCTGAGACAATCTGCCCGAAGAGGATCTTCTCCGAGAGCTGATCTTCAATATCGCGCTGGATCGTGCGACGCAATGGACGAGCGCCCATGGCTGGATCGTAGCCACGCTCGGCCAAAAGCTTGCGCGCGGCCGGAGTCAGCTCGATGGTCATACCGCGGTCATCTAGTCGCTTGGCCAAACGTGCGACGAACAGATCCACGATCTCTTCGATCTCGTCCTGGTCCAGCTGTGGGAAGACCACGATGTCATCAACGCGGTTCAAGAATTCCGGACGGAAATGCTGGCGCAGTTCTTCCTGAACCTTTGCCTGCATCCGCTCGTAGCCGGTACGGGTATCGGCCGATGCCTGGAAACCTGTCATGACACCCTTGGAGATATCTCGGGTACCAAGGTTGGTGGTCATGATGATGATCGTGTTCTTGAAGTCGACCACGCGACCCTGCGAGTCGGTCAAACGACCGTCTTCCAAGATCTGCAGCAACGAGTTGAACAGGTCCGAGTGGGCCTTCTCCACCTCGTCAAAGAGCACGACGGCGAATGGACGACGGCGGACCTTCTCGGTCAGCTGTCCGCCTTCTTCGTACCCGACGTAGCCCGGAGGGGCACCGAAGAGCCGCGAAACGGTGTGCTTCTCGGAGTACTCGGACATGTCCAGAGTAATCAGCGCATCTTCTTCGCCGAAGAGGAACTCGGCCAAAGCCTTTGCCAGCTCGGTTTTACCTACACCGGTTGGACCGGCGAAGATGAACGAGCCGCCTGGGCGATTTGGATCCTTCAGACCTGCACGGGTACGACGGATCGCCTGGCTAATCACCTTGATTGCCGAGTCCTGGCCGACCACACGCTTGTGCAGCTCGTCTTCCATGTTCATCAGACGCGAGGACTCTTCCTCGGTCAGCTTCACCACTGGGATACCTGTGGAGTTAGCCAAAACCTCGGCGATGAGTTCCTCGGTGACCTCGGAGATTTCGTCGAGGTCGCCATTGCGCCAGGACTTTTCCTTCTCGTTACGGGCCTCGATGAGCTTGGATTCCTTATCGCGCAGCGATGCGGCACCTTCGAAGTCCTGCGCATCAATCGCAGCTTCCTTCTCCAGTCGCACGGTCGCGATTTCCTCGTCCATTTCCTTCAACGCCGGAGGTGCGGTCATGCGCTGGATGCGCAGTCGAGCACCGGCTTCGTCGATCAAGTCAACGGCTTTATCGGGCAGGAAACGATCCGAGATGTAACGGTGCGCCAGCGTAGCAGCTGCCTGCAGTGCACCGTCGGTGATGGTCACGCGGTGGTGCGCTTCGTAGCGGTCACGCAGGCCACGCAGAATCTGCGTGGTCAGCTCGACCGAAGGCTCCTTGACCTGAATCGGCTGGAAACGACGCTCAAGCGCCGCGTCCTTCTCGATGTTCTTGCGGTACTCATCCAAGGTGGTTGCGCCGACGGTCTGCAGTTCGCCACGAGCCAGCATTGGCTTGAGGATCGAAGCAGCGTCGATAGCGCCCTCGGCGGCACCTGCACCCACGAGGGTGTGGATCTCGTCGATGAACAAGATGATGTCTCCGCGGGTACGGATTTCCTTGAGCACCTTCTTCAGGCGTTCTTCGAAGTCACCGCGGTAACGTGAGCCGGCCACCAGTGAACCGAGGTCCAGGGTGTACAGCTGCTTGTCCTTGATGGTTTCCGGGACGTCTCCACGCACGATCGCCTGGGCTAGCCCCTCGACTACCGCGGTCTTACCGACGCCTGGCTCACCAATGAGTACCGGGTTGTTCTTGGTACGACGCGAGAGGACCTGCATAACGCGTTCCATCTCGTGTTCGCGACCGATAACCGGGTCCAGCTTGCCTTCGCGGGCTGCTGCGGTGAGGTTGCGGCCGAACTGGTCCAGTACTGCAGATCCCGCAGGGGTTCCCTCGGACTGTCCACCAGAGCTAACACCAGCCGAAGCGGTGTCCTTGCTTCCCTGGTAGCCCGAGAGCAGCTGGATGACCTGCTGGCGCACGCGACCGAGGTCGGCACCCAGCTTCACCAGCACCTGGGCTGCGACGCCCTCGCCCTCGCGGATCAGGCCGAGCAGAATGTGCTCGGTTCCAATGTAGTTATGACCCAGCTGCAACGCTTCGCGTAGCGAAAGCTCCAAAACCTTTTTGGCGCGAGGAGTGAAGGGGATATGACCGGAAGGGGCCTGCTGGCCCTTACCGATAATCTCCTGCACCTGCTCACGCACGGCACCCAACGAAATATTCAGTGATTCGAGCGCCTTGGCGGCTACCCCATCACCTTCGTGGATAAGACCGAGCAGCAGGTGCTCGGTGCCGATGTAGTTGTGGTTGAGCATGCGCGCCTCTTCTTGGGCGAGCACGACAACTCGACGGGCACGGTCAGTAAATCTCTCAAACATCTTCGGCACACTCCTTGCTTACCAATAGTTCGATGCTACGCACCAGACGGCCACAATGCGCCCTTGTTCGCCATAGGGATAACCGGAAGGCGTAGATTCCTCCATAATTGAATGGCATACCAATATTTGGTGCGCTAATTAGTTCATTAAATTTCAGACTTATTCCATCAAGCATGAACATTCATTGGTACACCAAATAAATGAGCCGTGATGTACCCGTTATACAAGCAAGGGGCCGAAGTATCTTTCGATACTTCGGCCCCTTGTAGAGACTTATTGAATACCCAGTAAATTACTTGGCGCGACCTCGGCCACCCTTACGCATTGCTGCGTTGTAGGCATCCACAACATCAGCGTTCAAACGCCCGCGAGCGTTGACCTTGATGTTGTTTTCTTTAGCCCATGCGCGAATTGCAGGGGCTTCACTCGTGCTGCTCTGCTTGGCTGAACGTGCAGCATCGATATATGGCTCTAAGGCCGCACGGAATTCGTCGGCGTGCTCCGTATTCAAATCCATTTCGAAGTGCTGACCAGCAACACTAAACGAAATGGACTCAACAGCTTCGCTACCATCAATGTCGTCAATCAGGGCAATCTGAACCTGACGTGCCATTATTCTATTTCCTCCATGCGTGGATTTGCTGAACTAAGCTCCAAAGAACTCAAAGTTCATTGCAGAAATCAAGTATAGTCAAAATTCGCAATAAATCCGAACGCAACAAAGAATTAAGGGGGAATTACTAGGTTTATCCTATTTCCCAGGCGTACCAGATTCTGAATTGCCACGATCGATGAATTTTGCCTCGGCTTCAGCCTGAGCCTTACGTTCATTTCTGTCGGCGTTTGTAATCGCTTTCATCGCGTACCAGAAAATGAGCGCCAAAGCGATAGTCGGAACAATAGCCTCTACATATGGCATGGGCTTTAGGCCTCCGGCTTGAGTAATGGGAACAAAATTGTTTCGCGAATACCCAGATCGGTAAAGAGCATCACTAGTCGGTCAATGCCCAAGCCGATGCCACCCATTGGCGGGGCACCATATTCCAGTGCACGCAGGAAGTCTTCATCAAGCTGCATCGCTTCGGGGTCTCCGCCGGCAGCCATCAGCGACTGTTCGGTGAGGCGTTCGCGTTGGATGACCGGGTCAATGAGCTCGGAGAATGCGGTACCACGCTCCATGCCACCAATAATCAGGTCCCAGGCTTCGATCACACCAGGCTTCGAGCGGTGCGGACGAGCCAGTGGCTGTGCCAGCGGCGGGTAATCACACACGAAAGTTGGGTCGATCAAGTTCGGCTCGACGATCTCGCCGAAGAGCTCGATAACCAGTTTCTGCGCGCTCCACGACGGATCAATCTTAACTTCGTGCTTTGCGGCGACTTCGCGTAGTACCGAGGCATCCGTATCCGGGGTGATTTCCACACCCACGGCTTCAGAGAGTCCCGGGTAGACGCTCAGCCAGCGCCACTCACCATCAAGATTGATGGTTCCCTTGGCGGTCTCCAAGGTTCGGCCAGCGCCGATGGCGTCCGCCGCGTTGAGGATGATCTCCTGCATACGCTCGGCCATCACATACTGGTCTGCATAGGCTTCATAGCATTCGAGCATGGTGAACTCTGGCGAGTGCGTGGAGTCCACGCCCTCGTTACGGAAGATTCGGCCGATTTCGAAAACTCGATCCACGCCGCCAACCACAGCGCGCTTCAGGTATAGCTCAAGCGCGATGCGCATGGTCATTTCCTGATCAAAGGCGTTCAGGTGGGTTTTGAATGGGCGGGCCGAGGCGCCACCGTGCACCAGCTGCAGCATCGGGGTTTCCACCTCGACGTACTCCTGGTTTTCTAGGGTGTTACGCACGGCGCGGATGATCGCTGCACGCTTGTAAACCATCTCGCGTGCCTCGTTGCGCACGATCAGATCTGCGTAACGCTGACGCACACGCGTTTCTTCGTTCAAATCTGCGTGCAGTACTGGAAGCGGGCGTAAGGCCTTGGAAGCCATTTCAAACCCCTCGGCCATGACCGAAAGCTCACCACGGCGCGAAGAAATTACCTCGCCGGTGATAAACACGTGGTCCCCGAGGTCTACCAGGGACTTCCACTGGGCTAAGCGCTCCTCGCCGACATTGGCCAGCGAGAGCATTACCTGCAGACGTGTTCCGGCGCCCTTTGGGCCGCCCTCCTGCAAGGTGGCGAAGCAAAGCTTGCCGGTATTGCGCATGAAGACGATGCGTCCTGCAACGCCGACGCGCTGACCGGTTGCTTGGTCCGGCTCCAGATCTGGGAACAGTTCACGGACCTGCTGCAAAGTATGAGTGCGTGCCACCCCAACCGGGAAGGCTTCCTCGCCGTTTGCCAGCAGGGCGTTGCGCTTATCGATGCGGACCTGACGCTGGTCGTTCGGATCGGTGCTATCTACGGAATTATTTTGGGAAGTCACAATAGTCCATTCTACGTGTCATTGATTGCTCTGTGGCCTGATCATGATGCGACTTACATGGTGATCTTTATGCCTTAACGAAAACAAGGTGCCGGGATCACTCCCTGCACCTTGTTTCGGTACTACCAGATGGTTACGCGGTCGGCCGGGTCTAGCCACATCCCGTCGCCTGGCTTCGTGTCAAAAGCCTCGTGGAAGGCTGCCAGGTTCTTCGGCACCTGATTACAGCGGAATTCGCCCGGAGCGTGTGGGTCGGTGGTCACCCGGACAACTGCGGTTTCCGGGCGGATCAGCGTACGCCAGCATTCTGCCCAGGCGTAGAAGAAACGCTGATCACCGGTAACACCTTCGATCACTTCATCTTCTGCGATACCCCGTGCCGTCAGCTCTAACTTGTATGCCTGGTAGGCGATACCTAGCCCGCCAAGGTCACCAATGTTTTCGCCGAGAGTCAGCTGGCCGTTGACCTGGTGATCTGGTGCTTCCGTAGGGCTCAGCGCGTTGTACTGGTCGATGAGCTTTCCGGTGAGCTTTTCAAAGGCAGCTCGGTCTTCCTCGGTCCACCAGTTTGTTAGTTGCCCGGTACCGTCATACTGCGATCCCTGATCGTCAAAGCCGTGACCGATTTCGTGTCCAATGACCGCGCCGATAGCTCCGAAGTTGGAGGCGATGTCGCGATCTTTGTCGAAGAATGGCAGGCGCAGAATGGCAGCCGGGAAGGCGATCTCGTTGAGCAGTGGGTGGTAGTAAGCGTTGACCGTCTGCGGGTACATGAACCACAGTTCGCGATCCACCCCATCGTCAATCTTCTTTAGCTCACGCTTAAATTCGAATTCGTTGGCCGCTGCAAGATTAGCGATAACGTCCAACGGGTCCGTCGTGATCGAAGAGTAGTCGATCCATTCATCGGGGTACCCGATCTTTGGCCGGAACATCGACAGCTTTTCCAGCGCCTTTTCGATGGTTGCAGCGCCCATCCACGGCAGATTGGAGATGGAAATACGATAGGCCTCAGTGAGTCGTTCAACTAAAGCATCCATCGCGGTCTTAGCTTCTTGCGGGAAATGCTTGGCTACGTAAAGTTGACCGATGTCTTCACCTACGCCACCCTCGGTGAACGAAACGCCGCGCTTCCAGCGCTCCTTGAGGGTTTCCACTCCGCCCAGCTTCGCTGAGTAGAAGGAGAAGTTTTCGTTAACAAAAGCACTAGACAGATACGGTGCGAACGAACGCAGGACCTGCACAGTGAGCCAGTTCTTCCAGCTCTCTAGTGGCTCGGTGTTTAGTAGTTCAGATAGTGCCTTGAAGTAGCTTGGCTGCCAGAGGACTACCTCAGCGCTGTACTTCGAATCGATACCGGCACCCTGTAACCAGGACTGCAGCTCAGGGAAGAGTGCAAGAACTTCGTCTTGGTTCATCAAGTTGTAGCGTGCTTGTGCGTCGCGGACCTTAACTCGGTCCCAATGGTGACTCGCAATCTTAGTCTCCAAGTCCACCACTGAGCTCGCGGCGTTCTTCGGAGATTCGATGCCACCAAGTTCCAGCAATCGACTCAGGTGCTCCTGATAATCCTCGACCGTCTGAGAGAACTGCTCTTCACGGTAGTAAGACTCATCTGGTAGCCCAAGGCCGGCTTGCAAGAAGGTTAGGAGGTTGCGCTCTGGATTTCCTGCGTCATTCATCGCACCGGAGGCGAGGAATCCGCTGATGCCCTTGCGGTAGAAAGATCCAGAGAGCTCAATTAGCTGATCTATCGTCGAAAGTTGCGCAATTTCGCGTAGGTACTGCGCGACAGGCTCTGCGCCACGCGCTTCAATCACTTCTTCATTCATAAAGCTGCCGTAGAGCTCTGCAATACGCTTGGTGGGGCCCTCAGTCTGGGTGCCCGACTCGTAGGACTGGACCGCTTCGGTGATGATCGCGTGAACCGCGTCTTCTGCGTCATCACGCAGTTCCATGAATGATCCGTAGAGCCCCTGATCGCTTGGAATCGATGCCGAGTCGAACCACTTGCCGTTCGAGTGACGATACAGGTCATCCTGAGGGCGGATGGAATCATCGAGATATTTCAGCGCATCAGATGTCAACGAGGGGCTCCCTATATAGCAGATCTAGTAGTATCTACTATTCACTGTAGCTATTAGTTCTTTGCCCTGAACGAGCTGAGCCATATATGCGCCGACGGCTTAAACAGGTGAGGCCCCGAACACCACAGTGTCCAGGGCCTCAAACCAACCACAACAACATCATCATCAGATGACGTCGCTTACTCCAAGTTAAGTCCGGCGGTGACCTACTCTCCCACACCCTCACGAGTGCAGTACCATCGGCGCAGTGGGCCTTAGCTTCCGGGTTCGGTATGGGACCGGGCGTTTCCCCCACGCTATGACCGCCGTAA
>NZ_DATEXC010000018.1:0-145336 GCF_035257265.1 Glutamicibacter sp. | reverse complement strand
TGATCCGTGGTGGTTGGGCGGCGAGACGAAGCTGATCAATTTGGGTGGTTTGTGCCGGGGTGCGCATATGGATGCTGATTCTGGCCGGATTAAGCTTGTGGTGGTTGATGGGTTGCCGCATGTGATTTTGCCGAAGCATCTTGACCCGTTGCAGTTGCCGCGGCGGAATACTTACTGGGACTGACCTCGGCAGGTCAGCTAGGGCAACACCGCACCTACCCCGCAGTCGAAACGGCTGAGTCGCAACGCCCCTAAAACACGAAAACGCCCGCAGCCCTCGAACCGGATTTTCTCCGGTCCGAGCGCTGTGGACATTGTCGCCAGATACCTCTAGCGGTTGATCAATACCGACTGCATCAGCTCGGGCGCACGCTGATCCATGGTTTTGCCACCAATCCGGATGCCAAAGAACAGCATCAGCGACCCGGTAATCAGCCCTACGGCCAAGGTAATGTAACCAGCCAACGACGAGTGCATCACCCAACCGGTGATGTACGGAACCAGCGTCGGAATCAGCAGCACACCCATGATGCCGAAGGTGGCGAGCTGAGTCACCACCACCCGAGCCCCACTCCCCGGAGGAGTTTTCATCGGGTTGTCCCCCGGCAGCGGTACCGCGTAGGTGTAGCGGGCAGAAGCGATCGATGAAACACCCAACGCGATCAAGAACGCACCGAGCGAAAGCCCCAAGTCCCCGGGAATGCGCCACGGCTGACCGGTCAACGACGCAGGAAGTACCGCGGCCAAAATCAGCGGCACGATCACCAGCACGAAGCAGGCCATCACGCGCCCCAGACGATCTGCCTTGCCCGAAACTCCGGTGAGCACATGCAATGCAAAAGCCGTGTTGTCATAGGAAACGTCGGCGGAGATCGAAAAACCCATCAGGATGCCGATCATCGGTCCCAGTAACAGCATCATTGTGTAGTTGCCGGTAGATCCGCCGGCGAAGTAGAAGATCACCGGAAGCATCGGCACCATGATCACGCTCAGCGCGTAGCGCGGGTCCTTGAACCAGTAGGTCAGTGCGCGAGCAGCCACCGCACCGGCAGGTGTCGCCGGAGTGAGTTTGAAAAAGCCCAAGCCCTTCGCGGTCGATGCGCGCTGCGCCGCAGGCGGGGTCACCGTCGCCTTGCCGGTGGCCCTGGTGAGCAAGAAGTACAGTCCGATCAGGTACACCAGCGCCAGCACGGCATAAATCGCGGTCTTTCCCATTTCGCCGGCAGCCAGCGCACCGGGCACCGCGGCAAAAGCGCCCAAGGGCGTGTAGCCGAGAACCGCGGACATCGGCACCAATACCTCAACAATTGAATCCGCGTTTGACCCGATGGTGCTGAAGATCGGCCCCAGGCCAACCAGCAATAAGAACAGCAAAGCAAAGGACAATTCGCGGAAGCGCCGCTTGCCACGCAGCGCGGTGGCCACGATCGTCAGGTACTGACAGGCGAACATCGCCATCAGCCAGGTACCCAGCGCACAAAGCAGACCTACCACCAGCACGGCCGGGTCAAGCCGCCAGATTGTGGAGAATCCCAGGGCCGCAAGCAGCGTCAACGCCGCCGGGATGGAGATGAATCCGGCCAGGATCAGCCCGCGCGCCAAGGTTTTCTCGTCGATCCCGAAGTGCACAAAGCGCTGCGGTTCAAGGGTCAGATCCACACCGGTAATCAATGGCGGAATCACCGCCCAGCCCAGCACGATCACCGATCCGGCCAGAATCCCGATCCAGCCGCGCAGATCACTTTGTTCGGCGGTAAACCAGCCGGCCAGCGAAAGCATCACCACGATCCCCAGCGCGTAGAGCCCGCCGATGATCACGCCCACCAACTGCCAAGGGCTTCGTTTAAACCCGTTGCCCAGCAGCCGCAGCTTCAGCCTTAGGAGGTGCGCAACCATGACAGCCCCTCGCTGGTTCCGCGCCCGCCGACCAGATCCACAAAGCGATCTTCCAGGCTCATTCCGTCGCGTACCTCGTCCACCGATCCGGAGGCTTTAAGCATGCCGCCGTCGATGACCGCCACATGCGAGCACATCCGCTGCACCAGATCCATCACATGGCTGGAGACGATCACGGTGCCGCCAAAGGACACGTAGTCATTGAGGATGTCTCGGATATTGGCCGCCGACACCGGGTCTACCGCTTCGAAAGGCTCATCGAGCACCAGCAGCTTCGGTGAATGAATCATCGCGGTCGCCAGGGAAATCTTCTTCGTCATACCTGCGGAGTAGTCCACGACGAGCTTGTCGCCGTCCGCGCCGAGGTCCATTACACGCAGCAAATCTTCGGTGCGCGTGGCTACCTCTTCACGATCCATGCCCCGCAGCAACCCGGCATAGGTCACCAGCTGCCGTCCGGTCAGCCGGTCAAATTGACGTACCCCATCGGCAAGTACGCCTAGGGTGGCCTTCGCATCGTGTGGAGCCGCCCAGATGTCTACGCCGTTGACTAGTGCACTTCCCTGATCAGGGCGTAGCAAGCCGGTGGCCATCGATAACATCGTGGTTTTACCCGCGCCGTTGGGTCCGACCAGTCCGTAAAAAGATCCGGTGGGCACCTGCAGGCTGACGTTATCCACCGCCACCTTGTCGCCAAACTGCTTGGCAAGATTTCTAATTTCGAGCGCCATGCTATTCATGTTTCGAGAATATCAATCTCCCAAGTCAACTTGCATCATCCTTTGGAGTTAATCTCAAAGGCCAGCGGCCTGCTATGGCGCAGCCCCCACGGTGGGGACATCGCCTGCGGGCAGAAAAAAGCGACCGGCCACATCAAGCAAAAAATGTGGCCGGTCGCCTCTCCAACGGATCAAGCTGCGGGTTAGAAGAGCACCCGAGATAACTTCTGGCGCGAGGCCGCCACGCGCGGATCCGCGTTGCCGATCACCGCATACAATTCAATCAACCGGCGGCGCACACGCTCACGGTCCTCATCGGCCAGCCTGGAAATCAACGTCACCAACCGTGCGAAGGCGTCTTCCACATGCCCGCCGACCAAATCCAGGTCGGCAACGTTGAGCTGCATGTCAAGATCTTCGGGGTTCGCTGCCGCGGCGGCACGCGAATCGTTCAAATCAAGATTCGCCGTGCGCGAGAGCAAACGCACCTGGTACACGCCCACCTGAGCGTCGTGATCATTAGGCTTTTCGGCCAAAGCCTCAAGATATGCGGCCTCCGCTGCGGCGTAATCACCGGCGTCGATCGCATCCACCGCTTTCTGATGCAATGGCGGTAATTCTGCTTCGCCGCTGTCTCCGGAGAACGCCGGAACGCTCCCGCCAAGCCCCTGCTGCGTCGCCAGTTCGGCCAGCTGGTTGAGCACCTGGTCGATCTGTTCGGCAGCTGCCGGACCTTGGAACAATGGCACCGGCTGCCCATTGACCAGCGCGATCACCATCGGGATCTGCTCGGCGTTGAAGGCTTTAGCGATATTCGGGTACTTCTCCGCGTCAACCACACCGAGCACCATCTTGCCGGCACGGCGATCCACCAGGGTTTTGAGCGCAGCATCAAGATCCACAGAGACCTGCACGCGCGGCGAGCCCAGGGAAACGATCGCCGGAACCCGCTGGGACAGGGCAACAAAGGGCTGGAACGCTGCCTCATCAAGGTTCATCGTCCACGTGGCGACTGCGCCAGCCGCGCTGTCGGCCTCGGTGGCCTGTGGCCCGGAGCTTGCCAGCGCGCCGAGGTCGATGGCTCCGCGCGCGGAAGGGATATGTGGTTCAGTCATTAGTTTTCCTCCACCTGCTTGACGCTCAGCAACGAAACCTCGCTGGCGACCAGTTGAATCTTGTCGTCGTTACCGGATGCGGGGATATACATCATCACCGGTTCCGCGTACGTGATCTCTACGTTACCGTTTGAGGTGCTCGATCCAAGCAGCTTCTTGGTCAGCTCGTCGGCGCTCTCCAGCGGGTCGGCATCCTCGGTGCGTTCAAAGACTGCCTTCTGATTCAGTCGACCGGTGACGATCGCCCCGCCATCGGGAGTGGAAACTACCGCGGTGTCCTTATCGGTGACCGTGCGCGAGTACTTCACCTTCGCCTCGTTGGCATCCTTCTGCTCGGCCTTCTGCCCGGAGTGGATCGCCTTGATAAATTCGGATTCCGCGAAGTTGTCCTTGTGCTTGGACTTTTCATTGGTCAGCACGTCGGCCAGCTGAGTCAGCGCATCCTTCGGCTTGACCTTCAGCCCCTCGGCATTGGCGTCGAGCTGGGTCACCGATGGGTCGCCGACCGCGATCCCGGGGAAGGTCGAATTCGGCAGCATCTGCGCGGCGAAGGTGACCTTGTAGTTATCCCGGGCACTGTTTTGCTGCAGGGTCAGGGCGATAGGCAAGGTGGCCGGATCCGAATCCTTCGCGGTCACCACGGTGATGACGCGCGGGAACTTAGCCTCGGAGCTATTAGGCACCGCGGCCGAACGAATAACCGAGGTCTTCAGCGCCAGCGGCTTAGCGATCTTGATCTTGTCGTTCAGGATGTCGTAGCGCTTGGTGCGCAGGTCCTTAAAGGCACCGGAGGCCCGCGAGTCCAAATCCTTCGTGGTGTTCTTCTCGTCGGCCTTGCCGATCTGCTTCTCCACGTCGCTGAGCACCCGCTGCAGCTGCTCCTCGGTGAGTACCGGGTAGCTCGGCTTTTCGTCCTGTGCGGATTCCGAAGGTTGTGCCGAGTCCGATGCGGACTGCGACGCCGAATCAGACGCCGGCTCAGAAGCCTTCGCCGAATCAGAAGCCTGCGCAGATTCCGAGGGCTTATCGCTGGCCGGCGCCATCGGCACGCTGATCCCGCTCACCGCAAGAGCCAGCACCGCGGCAACCGCGAGTGAGTTCTGCTTTGTCGGCCCGTTCTTGGCATCTGCTACCGCGGTTTCCGCCCGGCGTCCGGAGCTAGCCGACTTAGCCGGCTTGATTACGCGCATCACCAGCAGGGCTACACCGAGCACCAACAGCAGTGCGCCGATGATGATCAGCGGCAGGGCCCATGGCATGGCGTCGTCGTTGGCGTAGGTCACCGAGATTTCGCTGGGCGCCGCCTTGGTGCCGTCCGCTGCCAGCAGCAGCGACCAGTCACCGTCATCCGGGGCGGTCCAGCGGTAGGTCATCGTGCCATCGGCCTTCTGCGAATCGAAGAACAGGTCATCGCCTGCGGGGTTCGGAGTCTTCTTCTCCCCGTCGATGCGCTCGGCGATCAGCTGATGATTTTCACGGTCAACACCGGTCAGCTCCACGTGGGCCGCGTCGCCCACCCAGGCTTCCACATCGTAGCTGCGCGCCAGCGAGGCGGTGAATTCGCCCTTTCCGGTGATCACCAGTTCCACCGGTTCGGAGCCCGGGTTCTGCACAGAGGGTTGAATAACCGTCAGCGGCGACTCTTCCTTAAACTCTGGCATGCTTGCGGTGACCGTTTCGGGCGGGGCCCAAAAGGTCTTCTGTCCGATGCCTACCACCAGGGCAATTGCCCCCAGTAGGATCGCGATCACGGAGATAACTTTTCGCACGACTTCACCTATTCGCCAACGGTCACAGCTGTTCTTTCACAAGTCTAACGAGTCCTTCGCCCCAATGGTTCCGAGAACGGACTGTGAACTGCCTCAAATGCACATGCCGGGGTGTCATAGAGCACTTTGTGCAAGCTTACGGGCGGTATGCTCAGTGCCATGGACAGTAATCAGTCGCCCGATCAGCGCGGCGATGCGGCAAAGCACCACGCCGCACAAAGCCCGGCCAGCGAACCGGCGCATCCCCCACAGTCCGCCACCTCCTCCGGGCCACCGTCGCTCAACCACCCCGGCGTTCCGGCGCCCGGCTCTCCTGCCACATCCCCGGACCCCGGCGTGCAGTCCCACGACGCATCAGGGCGGGCAACACCCCAGGCGCATCCGGCGCATCCCGAGGATCCCGCCGAGCTCCGTTCTGCCACCACGCGCTGGGCGCGTCTGCTCTCGCGCACGGTGAACTCGATGTTCAAGGCCCCAAAGAACCCCGGCGCGCCCGATGAACTGCCCGAGAGCGACACCGGCACTCCCCAGCCGATCCCCGCGCTGCACCCGATCTCCATGGGCTTTCTTGGCACCATCGGCGTCGGCCTCGCGCTGGCCGGCTACTACCTGCTGACAAATGTCGGCTCGCTGATCACCTGGATTTCGATCGCACTGTTCATCGCGCTGGGCCTGGACCCGGTGGTGCGCTTCCTGATGCGCCGCGGGCTGAACCGCCCGCTGGCGGTGACCAGCACGATGGTGGGCCTGCTCGCGGTCTTCGGCGGCTTCATGGCGCTGATCATTCCTACCCTGATCGCGCAGATCACCCAATTCATCTCCCGCGCCCCGGAGATCGTGGATAACTTCCTCAACAGTCCCTGGGTGAAGCAGATCGACGCGCAGTACGCAGTCTCGGCGCGCATTAATACCGAGGTGGAACGCTTCTTCGGCGACTCCGGCGCGGTCACCAATGTTTTCGGTGGCGTCTTGGGCGTGTCGCAGACCGTCGCGCAGTCAATGTTCGGGGTCTTGATCGTGCTGGTGCTGGCGATCTACTTCCTCGCCTCGCTGCCGGGCATGATGTCCTTCTCGCTGCGCCTGGTCCCGCGCTCCAAGCGCACCCGCGCGGATCAGATCATCACCCGCATCACCCGCTCGGTGGGTAACTACGTGATGGGCCAGGCCAGTGTCGCGGTACTCAACGCACTGGTGGCGCTTATTTTGATGACGCTGCTCAAGGTCCCCTTCGCGGCATTGCTGACCCTCCTGGTCGCGATGCTCGCCTTCATTCCGCTGGTCGGCGCGGTGATCGCCGGGGTGCTGGTCACCCTGGTCACGCTCACCCTGGGCTGGCAGACCGCGCTGATCTACGCGATCTGCTACTTCGGTTACCTCCAGGTCGAGGCCTACTTCATCTCCCCGCGCATTATGAACAAGGCGGTTGCGGTACCGGGCGCGGTCGCGGTGATCTCGGTGATCGCCGGCGGCACCCTGGTGGGCATCACCGGCGCACTGATGGCCATTCCGGTCGCTGCCAGCGCGATGATTTTGCTGCGCGAGGTATTCATTGCCCGCCAGGACCGGCTCTAATCTGCCGATCCGCGCAGGCGCACGCGTAAATTCGCACACCGGTAAAACTCAGTACCGGTAGGAGCGCGATTCCCAGCAGTTCGGATGCCAATGCCGCCGGTTTGAGGCCGCCGCATCGTCGCCCGACCAATGATCGGCCCGCCAGGTCACCAGGTGGGCCACCCCCGGGGTAATCGGACGATGGCAGCCCGGGCAGGTATAGATTTTCTGCGCGTTCAGCGGGGATACCTTACGCACATGCCACTGCCCATCGGGGGCATCTTGCAGCTTCGCCACCCCATAGCGGGCGCGCTGCATCCAGTCATCTTCCGCGCCCTGATCACGGACGGGCCCGGCGGACCGCGGCCTGGATTTTGCGGCGGGTCCGCTGGAGCGGCGTGGACGGTTCGAGCGTGGCATGCTTTTAATCATGCCGTATTACCGGCCTCGCCAGCGAACCGCGCCGGCACCGGGTCGCAAACCCCACCGGCTTAGCGGTAGGCTTGAGCGCGTGCGTTTAGTGGTTGCAAAGTGTTCAGTAGATTACGAGGGCCGTCTTCGAGCCCACCTCCCCCTAGCTACCCGGCTGATTATGGTCAAGGCCGATGGTTCGGTGTTGATCCACTCCGACGGCGGCAGTTACAAGCCGCTGAACTGGATGAATCCGCCACTGGTATTGCGTGAGGCGAGTCCCGATGAGGACGCCGCCGCGCTTGGCGCGCTCAGCGTCTGGAACGTATCCAGTGCCAAGACCGATGACAAGCTGACCATTTATTTCCACTCCATCGAGCACGATTCGGCCCATGAGCTGGGGACCGACCCGGGGCTGATCAAGGATGGTGTGGAGGCCGATCTGCAGCGCCTGCTGGCCGAACAGATCGAACTGCTGGGCACCGGGCACCGGCTGGTGCGCCGTGAGTACATGACCGCCATCGGCCCGGTAGATATTCTGGCCCGCGACGCGTCGGGCGCCGCGGTGGCCGTGGAACTTAAACGCCGCGGCGACATCGACGGGGTGGAACAGCTCACCCGGTATTTAGAACTGCTCAACCGCGACCCGCTGCTCAAGCCGGTCACCGGAGTCTTCGCCGCGCAGCAGATCAAACCGCAGGCGCGCACCCTGGCCGAGGACCGCGGAATCCGCTGCCTGACCCTGGATTACGATGTGATGCGCGGAATCGATGACTCTTCGGGCAGACTCTTCTAAGCTAGGTACATGAATACCGCTTCGCGTTACGCCATCTTCGCCACGCTCATCTCCGACGGGCAGAAAATCAACGATGGCGCACTGGCCATCGAGGACGATCGCATCCGTTTCGCCGGCAGCCGCGATGACTGGCTCACCCAGTCCGACGCCGATCAATTCCCCGAGCACCAGGTGCCGCAAGGCTCCATCCTGATCCCCGGGCTCATCGACCTGCACAACCACGGGGCGCTGGGCGCGGACTTCGCCAACCCGGAGCACGGTCAGGTCGCCGACGCCCTGGACTACCTGCACCGCGCAGGCACCACCACGCTCTTGGCCTCACTGGTCACCGCCGAACCGGCAGAAATGCTGCTCGCCGCGGAAATCCTGGCCGAATTCGCCGAGGACGGGAAGATCGCAGGCATCCACGCCGAGGGTCCGTTCCTCTCCGAGGCCCGCTGCGGCGCCCAGGACCCGCGGTTCCTGCGCGATCCGGATCCGGAATTTGTCGACGAGCTGATCTCCGCCAGCCGCGGGCAGCTGCGCACGATGACCTATGCACCGGAACTGCCCGGCAGCGAGGAGCTCATCGAACAGCTCGTCGCGCTCGGTGTGGTGCCCTCACTAGGCCACACCAATGCCAGCGCGCAGGTCACCTCCACCTCACTGCAGTTCGCCCGCGAACAGCTTCAAAACGCCGGCGTCGACGGTTTCACCGAAAAGCCGACGGTCACCCATCTGTTCAACGGCATGCCGACGCTGCATCACCGTGAGCCAGGTCCGGTGGCCGCCTGTCTGGAAGAGGCCGTCCGCGGCAACGCCTACCTGGAATTGATCGCCGACGATGTGCATCTGTCCCCCGAGACCGTGCGCCTGGTGTTCAACCTCGTCGGTGGCCAGCGAGTGGTGCTGGTCAGCGATTCGATGTCCGCTACCGGACTTGCCGATGGGGAGTATTCCCTGGGCCCGGCAAAGGTCACCGTCAGCGACGGCCAGGCCCGGCTCGCCGACGGTTCGCTGGCCGGGGGCACCGCCACGCTCCTTGAGGTCTTGCGCTGCACAGTCAGCGCCGGCATCGCGCTCACCCGCGCGGTCGAGTCCGCAACCTGTATCCCCGCCTCGCTGATCGGCCTGGCCGATGAGGTCGGCTCGCTGCATTACGGTTTCTGCGCCGACGTGGTGGTACTCGACGCGCAGCTGGAGCTGCACCAGGTCATCCGCAACGGCCAGGTGCTCTAAAACAGCATCACGCCCACGCAGAAGATCCCGCCGCATCACACCTTGAAGGTGTGATGCGGCGGGATCTTGGCAGCGGGTGCTCCCCGCAAAAACTCAGATTTGCCAGCTACCGGCGATCGGCCCGGCTTCAAGCCAGGCGGAAAATCCGGTGTAGTCACGGTAATCCATAGCCAATTCTCGATCTTCGCCGGCCTGTATCAGTTGCACGATGATAAACCCCGGGGGAATCAGCATCGATTCGTTTGCGGTCGGCCGGCGCCAGCCATTGAGGTCCAATCCGCGGCGCTGCAGGACAAAACGCGGCACCGGGGAGACAGAGAAAAACCGCAGCAGATCCACATGTCCCCCGCCGTAGCGGGCGATCACCATCATCCACCGGCCTTTCGGCGTGAGGATGGAGGCGTCGAAGGTGCCCAGCGTGCGCCGCAATTGAATGCGGCGCACTGCCATGGCCCCGAAGAACAGCACGATGCACGTCAAGACGAGCAGTGCGAGCAGAACTGGTGCGGTTATCTCAATCAATGGTTCGCCTACGCTGCGGTACCAATCACAGCGTTATCGGCGACGATCACTACGCGGTCCGAATCGACTGAGAAGAATCCTCCGTCGATCTGCACCGTGAAGCGAGCTTCGGAAACTGGAGCGATTTCCAGCTCCCCAGAGGCAAGCACCGACAGCATCGGAACGTGACCGGGCAGAACGCCGATCTCGCCGTCAACCGACCGTGCCTTGACCAGCTTCGCAGCACCGGACCACACGAAGTGATCCGCCGCGACGATTTCTACCTGAAGCTCAGCCATGATTAGCTGGCCTTCTGGATTTCGGCCCACTGGCGCTCGACGTCGTCAAGACCGCCGATGTTGAAGAACGCCTGCTCTGCAATGTGGTCCAAGTCGCCATCGGCGATGGCCTTGAAGCCCTCGATGGTGTCCTTGATGTCCACGGTCGAACCCTCGACACCGGTGAACTGCTTCGCGGTGTAGGTGTTCTGCGACAGGAACTGCTGCATACGACGTGCACGGGCGACAACAATCTTGTCTTCTTCGCCCAGTTCGTCGATACCCAGGATCGCGATGATGTCCTGGAGTTCCTTGTTCTTCTGCAGAATCGCCTTCACACGGATGGCGGTATCGTAGTGATCCTGTCCGATGTACTGCGGATCCAGGATGCGCGAGGTCGAGGTCAGCGGATCGATCGCTGGGTACAGACCACGCGACGCGATTTCACGCGACAGCTCGGTGGTTGCATCCAAGTGAGCGAAGGTTGCTGCTGGAGCCGGGTCGGTGTAGTCATCGGCCGGGACGTAGACAGCCTGCATCGAGGTGATCGAGCGGCCCTTCGTCGAGGTGATGCGTTCCTGCAACAGACCCATTTCATCGGCCAAGTTCGGCTGGTAACCCACGGCCGAAGGCATGCGGCCCAATAGGGTCGACACCTCGGAACCGGCCTGGGTGAAGCGGAAGATGTTGTCGATGAACAGCAGCACGTCCTGGTTCTGCACATCGCGGAAGTATTCCGCCATGGTCAGTGCCGACAGTGCCACGCGCAAACGAGTTCCAGGTGGCTCATCCATCTGGCCGAACACCAAGGCGGTGTCCTTCAGAACGTTGGCTTCGTCCATTTCAACCCAGAGGTCGTTACCTTCACGGGTGCGCTCGCCCACACCGGCGAATACCGAAGTACCACCGAAGTTACGTGCCACACGGGTGATCATTTCCTGGATCAGCACGGTCTTACCCACGCCTGCGCCGCCGAACAGACCGATCTTGCCACCCTTGATGTAAGGGGTGAGAAGGTCGATCGATTTGATGCCAGTTTCCATCATCTCGGTCGAACCCTCAAGGTCCGCGAATTTCGGTGCTGGGCGGTGGATTGGCCAGCGCTCGGTGACCTGGATCTCCGAGTTGTCAACGTCCAGGGCATCGCCCAATACGTTGAAGATGTGGCCCTTGACGCCGTCGCCTACTGGGACGGAGATCGAAGCGCCGGTGTCCTTCACCTGGGCACCGCGAACCAGGCCGTCAGTGGCCTGAAGCGATACCGCACGGACCAAGCCCTCACCGAGGTGCTGGCTGGTTTCGAAGGTAATAGTTGTGGTCTTACCGTTGAGGGTCAGCTCTGCGGTAAGTGCGTTGTAGATTGAAGGCAGTGCATCGGCAGGGAACTCGACGTCCACGACCGGGCCAATCACGCGGGCAATACGGCCGGTGGCCCCTGCGGTAACCTGCTCGTTGATTTGGGCAGTCATCTTTCTCACTTCTTGTCTGGTCGGAGAGAAACGGAAACTTAGCTGTCCAGCGCGTCTGCGCCGGCAATAATTTCCGAAAGCTCCTGGGTGATTTCAGCCTGACGGGCGTTGTTGAGCAATCGCGTGAACTTCTTGATCAGTTCGCCGGCGTTGTCGCCTGCAGCCTTCATCGCGCGCTGACGTGCAGCAAGCTCCGAGGCTGCGGACTGCAGCTGGGCATTGAACAATCGAGAATCGATGTATCGCGGAAGCAGTGCGTCCAGCACTTCTTCCGGCGATGGCTCAAACTCGTACAGTGGCAAAAGCTCGTCGGTTGGAGTCTCGGAATCATCCTCGACAACCTCCAACGGCAACAGACGGATGACCGTCGGTTCCTGCGTAACCATCGACTTGAACTGGGTGTATACGACGTGGATTTCATCCACGCCACCCTGCTCGTAGTCGGTGGCGAAATCCTCTAGGAGGATATCGCGCAGCTCGCGTGCGGTTTCGAAACGCGGAGAATCGGTATCCCCGGTCCACACTCGCTCATATCCGCGTGAACGGAAATCGAAGTAAGCCTGAGCCTTGCGGCCGACCAAATAGGTCTTGACTTCCTTACCATCCTCACGCAGGAGTTCCACGAGGTGCTCAGCCTGCTTCAGAACGCTGGCGGAGTAGGACCCGGCAAGTCCTCGGTCCGAAGTCATCACCAAAACGGCTGCCCGTCGAACCTGTGCAGGCTCGGTGGTCAGTGGGTGTTCGACATCGGCCTGGGACGCGACGGCGGTTACTGCACGGGTAATCGCATTGGCATACGGCAATGAAGCCGAAACACGCGTACGTGCCTTACCAATGCGGGATGCAGCAATCAGTTCCATCGCCTTGAAGATCTTGGCCATCGACTTAGTCGATCCGATCTTCTGGCGGTAGACCCGAATCTGGGCTCCCATGTGTGTCCTTTCCTTATTCCCTACGCTCGGGGTGTGGCGCCGCTAGCGGCGCCGCACCCCAAAACGTGAAGGAAATTGTCAGCGCTTCTGCTTGACGATCTTTTCCTGGTCAACGGACTCGGCATCGAGAGCGTCGTGCTCTTCGTGTCCGGCGGCGACCAACTGGTCATCACCGTCACCGAAGAATCCGGCCTTGAAGTCTACAACCGCAGTCTTCATGGCTTCCAGAGTCTCGTTCTCCAGCTTGCCGGTCTGGCCGATCACGGTCAGTACCTCGGTGCGGTGACGCAGGTAGTCGATGAACTCAGCTTCGAAACGCTGAACATCTTCCACTGGCACGTCGTCGAGGTAGCCGTTGGTGCCCGACCAGATCGAAACGACCTGCTCTTCGACCGGGTACGGGGTGTACTGACCCTGCTTGAGCAGCTCCATCAGACGTGCACCACGGGTCAGCTGCTGCTTGGAAGCAGCATCCAGGTCCGAAGCGAACATCGCGAAGGCAGCCATGTCGCGGTACTGAGCCAATTCAAGCTTCAAAGTACCGGAAACCTTCTTCATGGCCTTGACCTGTGCCGAACCACCCACGCGGGACACCGAGATGCCTACGTCGACGGCTGGACGCTGGTTGGCGTTGAACAGGTCCGACTGCAAGAAGATCTGGCCATCGGTAATCGAGATGACGTTGGTCGGGATGAACGCGCCTACGTCGTTTGCCTTGGTTTCGATGATTGGCAGACCAGTCATCGAACCTGCACCGAGTTCGTCGGAAAGCTTGGCACAACGCTCAAGCAGACGGGAGTGCAGGTAGAAAACGTCGCCTGGGTAAGCTTCGCGTCCTGGTGGACGGCGCAGCAACAGTGATACCGCACGGTAAGCTTCAGCCTGCTTGGACAGATCATCAAAGACGATCAGAACGTGCTTGCCACCGTACATCCAGTGCTGGCCGATGGCCGAGCCTGCGTATGGTGCCAAGTACTTGAAGCCTGCTGGGTCAGATGCTGGGGACGCCACGATGGTGGTGTATTCCAGTGCACCCTGATCTTCGAGGGTCTGACGAACGGCAGCGATAGTCGATGCCTTCTGTCCGATAGCCACGTAGATGCAGCGAACCTGCTTGGTTTGGTCCCCGCTGGCCCAGTTGGCGCGCTGGTTCAGAATGGTGTCAACCGCGATAGCGGTCTTACCCGTCTGGCGGTCACCAATGATCAGCTGACGCTGGCCACGGCCGATCGGGATCATGGCGTCGATAGCCTTCATACCGGTCTGCATTGGCTCGTGCACGCTCTTACGCTGAGTCACGCCTGGTGCCTGAAGCTCCAAGGCACGACGGCCTTCGGCTTCAATGGGGCCCAGGTTATCCATTGGCTCACCCAGTGGGTCAACCACGCGGCCCAGGTAGCCGTCGCCGACTGGAACCGAAAGGATCTCGCCGGTGCGCTCGACCTTCTGGCCAGCTTCGATGCCGGTGAAGTCACCAAGCACAACAACACCGATTTCGCGGGTGTCAAGGTTCTGGGCCAGGCCCAGGGTGCCATCAGCGAATTTCAGCAATTCGTTGGCCATGACGGAAGGAAGACCTTCCACCTTGGCGATGCCGTCGCTCGCGGCGACGACGCGTCCCACCTCGGTACGCTCTGCCTTACCCGGTTCGTAGGATGATGCGAACTCGTTTAGGGCATTACGGACGTCGTTGGCATTGATGGTCAAATCGGCCATCTGCAGTCCCTGCTCTCCTAAATTGTGACTCGTATCTGAAAAGAAAAGATACGAATCGAATGTGAATGAAGTCTGTTGTGGTCCTGGTAGCTAGGACACCGGATTCGGGATCACTCCCGGTTCCAATGAAACCTAGCTAGCCAGGGCGCGGCGCAAATCTGCCACGCGTGATGCCACGGAAGCGTCGACAACTTCGTCGCCAACCTTGACCACCAGTCCACCGACCAGCGATGGGTCGGTGGTGGCGTTGAGCTTAAGCTGACGACCGTAAAGCTTGTTCAGGCTGGTTTCCAGACGCGATAGCTGAGTCTCGGAGAGCTGCACAGTGCTGGTCACCGAAGCGATCCACCGCTGCTGGCGCTTGGCCACTAGCTCAACAAAACGTGCAATCAAAGCCGCTGGCTTCAAACCACGTGGGTTTGACACAGCCTGGGAGATCAAAACCTGTGCGGTCTGCGACGCGTTAGGCACGAGCTTCAGCGCCAGTGCACGCTTAGCCTCGTCTGGGGCCTGAGCATCATCCAACGCACGCTGTAGTTCGTGGTTAGCACGAACTACCTCGATGAAGGAGAACAGATCCTGCTCCAGCTTGTTCAGCCCAGAAACGCCGTCCTGCTGCTCGGCTACCGCGGAGACCGCGGTAACTGCCAGCGTTTCGAGCGCATCGCTAATGTCGCGTTCCGAGCTCCAGCGGGTGGAAGCCAACTGTGCAACGGTGGCCTCGGCGTCAGCCGAAACCTTTCCGCGCAACAGCTGCGCCAGAAGGCCTGCCTTATCGGCAACTTCACGGGCTGGATCAGTCATTGCGCGGCGAAGACCGGCATTTGCATCCAGTACTTCCAGGACCGCGAACAGTTCCTTTGGCAGATCAATAGATGCCTGTGCCAGCTTGGGTTCTAAAAACTCCAAAGCCTTTGCTAGTGACTCGCTCGATACACTTGCCATTAGTTCGATGCACCTGCGTTCTGCTGAGCTTCTAAATCGGTCAGGAACTGATCAACCACGCGCTGTGCACGGGCGTCGTCCTTGAGAGCTTCGTCGACTACCTTGCTAGCAAGCTCGGTAGCCAATACGCCCACGTCGGTGCGGAGCGAAGTCAGAGCAGCAACGCGCTCTGCTTCAATCTGACGGTGCGACTGCTCGGTGATACGAGTAGCCTCATCGGTTGCTTTGGTCTTCAGATCTGCAAGGATCTGAGCGCCTTCGCTACGAGCTTCCTCACGGATGCGGTTAGCCTCCGTGCGGGCTTCGAGAAGCTGAGCCTTGTACAGTGCCAAGGTCTCTTCTGCTTCTTTCTGCGCTGCTTCAGCCTTCTCCAGGCCACCTTCGATCGCGGTGACGCGATCTTCATAGGACTGCTCAAACTTCGGAGCAATTACCTTGATGACGATGAACAGAAGGACCGCGAAACCAACACCCGTGACGAGAATCTCCCACGGGTTCGGCAACAACGGGTTAACCGATTCGCTCGCAGCGAGGATGAAATCAGTGCTGTTCATTCTCACTATTCCTTATCTACTAGTTTCCGCTTTGTGTGTACGCCTCGCGATAGTGGCGAGGCCACTACAAGTTGCGAAAAGACTAGGCGCCGACGACGAAGGCGAAGACCAAGCCCAAAATTGCAAGTGCTTCAGCAAGTGCGAAGCCAAGCATTGCGATTGGCTGCAGGATGCGCTGTGCTTCTGGCTGACGAGCAACACCATTGATGTAAGCAGCGAAGATCATGCCAACGCCGATAGCCGAACCAATTGCAGCCAGGCCGTAGCCGATCATATTCAGGGAGCCATGCAACATGTGATTATGTTCCTTTCAAGATACCGGGCTTTTGCCGGTAGGTTGTGAGGTATTCCTTGAGCGATTCAAGGAAGATCTTTAGTGGGTGGAAGAAGTGTTGGCCTTAGTGGGCGTCGGCTTCAATTGCACCCTGGAGGTAGATCGCGGTCAGCAGGGTGAATACAAAGGCCTGCAGGACCATGATCAGAAGTTCCAGGAAGTACATTGCGACCGATCCGAGGATGACCAAGACGCCAAGACCATTCATAGCCAAGGAATCCTGAACAACAATCAGGTGACGAGCGCCGGCAGCAGCCAGCATCACGATGATGTGACCGGACAGCATCGTTGCCATCAAACGCAATGAGTGCGTCATCGGGCGGACGATGAAGTTAGAGATGATTTCCAAAGGAATCATCAGCGGCATGATCCAGCCCGGAACACCGGACGGAACGACTGCCAATTTGAAGTAGCGAATACCATGGTTTTTCAAACCTACGGCAATCCAGGTGCCGTAGATGATGATGGCCATCGCATATGCAGAACCAGCGTGTGAGAACGATGGAATCTGCAGGAATGGGATTGCTCCGAAGAGGTTATTCAGCAGGACGAAGAAGAAGGTCGCGAACAGCAGAGGAATCCAAGGACGGAAGTTCTTCTCACCAATGATGTCGCGGCCAATTCCGTTACGCACGAAAGCGTAGCCGGACTCGGCGAGGTACTGCGTCTTGCTTGGAACCAGCTTCGGGTTCTTGATGGCCGCGGTGAAGAACCAAGTAATGAGCACGATCGAAAGCACGATCATGAACATCTGCTTGCCGAAACCGGTTCCGTACTCAGCGAACCACGGGAAAATCTCCGGGAGGTGAGTATCGGATACGGATGGCGGAATAAATCCGCCTTCTTCTGAGGCCATTGGGAGCGCAAACGCGAACAACGCGCTGTCCTCTCTGCAGTAACGGTCACGGGCAAAAGGCGGTGACTGGCGGTAACTGCCTCTCACCGTGTGAAGAAAAAATCAAACGGGTTACATCAGAGTTTTTGCGTAACGCATCGACGCTGATGAAGTGCCATCTTCAGGTTGCCCCGAGGATGCCAGTCATAGACGGCCGATCACCGTTAAGCAACCCGCCAAAAATGACCCGTAGTAAGCTTATCAAACTCACAGCTCGCCCCAGACCTAAAGGCCGGCGGCACGATGTCTATGCTTCGTTGTAGATGGCAAGTCGTGTCTTCATAAAGGCACGAATCTCACCGGTCTGCCAGGCAACGAGGCTGACTGCAGCTGCAAGCACGAATCCCTGTCGATTAACCCAGTCAGGCAATCCCAGGTTCAACAGCAAGAAGGCAATACCAAATACCTTGATGACGAAAGTTCCCAGAAACGCGGGCATGGCCCACGTGCTGCGGAATCGTCCGGCGGCCTCAGCAATCAAAATGCTGACGGCGAAGAAGCCGATCACTAACCCCGAAGCTAGAGCCCCGGACAGTGCATATCGTAAATCTGCAACCAACCACGAAATCAGGAAAAATGCGGCTGCTGCGATCAACGAGTACAGCATGGAGATACCAAGAATTGGTAGCCAGATGGATTTCGGAGCGGCAGAGACGACAACGCGAGCCGAATGTGAATTCATGCCCGCACTCTCCTTCTAGTTCGCTGTCAAAGATCTATCTGCAACCGAATAATGCTGATGAAACTCATTACCCCCGCGCAGTATAAAACCACTTGGGAGATGATCCATAATGAATTCTACACGAGATAGAAACTGATTGCTTCGGAATTATTTGCCAAGCCTGCGTCGCAGATTCCCAAAACGAACCGATACCAACGGCCACCAGGTCAGCAAAGCGGCGCCGATGACCAGAATGACAATGATCGGGATCAGCACCGCAAGCGGGATGAACGCAATTGAAACCACCGTGGCTGCAACCAAAGCGGCCCAAACGTAGAGCAACACCACACTTTTACGCACCGAATGGCCTTGGGAAAGCATCCGGTGGTGGATGTGCTTAGAGTCAGGTGAGAACGGCGAGCGTTTATTCAGCAATCGGCGCACCACCGACAAGCTCAGATCGAGCACCGGCAAGAAGACGATCACCATCGGCAACACCATCGGCATATAGGCCGGTACGTTGCGGAAGCGGTGCGCGTCCAGACCCTGCACGTCCCCGGTCACGGCAATTGCAGAAACCGACAGGACCAGCCCGATGGTCAGTACTCCGGTCTCCCCCATGAAAATATTCGCGGGGTTAAAATTATGTGGCAAGAATCCCAAACAAGCGCCGAGTAACAATGCGCAAAGAAGCGCACCGACATTGGCGTAGTCATCGGCACTTACATGGGTAGCAAGGATGTAGGAGTAGATAAAGAAGGTGGCCGCGCCGATGGCTGCGAGCCCGGCGGCGAGCCCGTCGAGCCCGTCGGAGAAATTGATGGCGTTCATGGTCAGCACCACCAGAAAGACCGTGAGCGCGCCTTGTACCCACGGTTCTTCGATCCGCCAGGTGCCCACGGGCAAGGAACGGATCACCAGCCCATGGGTGGCGATCACGATGCCGATCACCACCTGGCCGGCGGCCTTGTAGTACCAGCGCAGATCTCCCACATCATCCCAGAGCCCGAGCACCGCGATCAGGATCAGCGCGATCCCCACACCGCGGATGGGATCCGAGTTCTCAAACACCCCGGAGAAGAAACTCAGTTGGCCGGCCAGCCACAGTCCCGCGCCGAAGGCGATCATGATGCCCAGGCCGCCAAATTTTACGATCGGAGCCTGGTGCTGATCGCGCTCGCGCACCAGCTGTCCGCGGATAAAACGTTCTCCCACCGAACGGATGATCGGGGTGAGCAAAAATGAGGTCGCGAAGCTAAACGCGATCAGTACGACGTAGCTTCTCATACGTCCTGATTCGGCGTGTCAGGTTCCGCGGGGAGGATATTGGGGACAACCACGCGCAGTTCATCGATGTCGATAGCTCCGGCACGCACTACGACTAGGGTGTCCCCGGTGGCATCGACGATGGTCGAAGGCAAGGTGGTGTCCGCTTCTCCGGTGGCACGCGATCCCCCGTCAAGGTACACCTCAACGCTGTCACCCAATTGTGCGATGGCCTCCTCTACGGTGGTGGCCGCCGGCTGACCGGTGCGGTTCGCCGAGGAGACCGCCAGCGGTCCGGTGGCACGCAGAAGTTCCAGCGCGGTTTCATCGTTCGGTACACGCAGCGCGACGGTGCCGCGGGTCTCCCCCAGATCCCAGGTCAGCGAGGGCTGAGCGGGCAGGATCAGGGTCAGTCCACCGGGCCAGAAAGCGTCGGCAAGTTTACGCGCGTCATCGGGGATGTCGCGGGCCAGCCCATCCATGGTGGCGATCTGGGCGATCAGCACCGGAGGTGGCATATTCCGTGAGCGCCCCTTGGCCGCCATCAGCATTGCGACACCCTGGGGGCTGAACGCGTCGGCGCCGATCCCATACACGGTATCGGTGGGCAGCACGATGCAACGCTTCTGGCCCAGGGTGGCTTTTGCTGCGGCGATCGCTGCCTCGCGCTGTGCTTCGGTGCTAACCAAGTATGTTGTGCTCACGGGTTTATTCTTTCATGCGTTGAACGGTTATTGGGCCAGCGGGGCCAGGGCGCTGGTGGCCCGCGGACGACCGCTGAGGTCAAGATGTCCGGTAACCTGAGTGAATCCGAGGTCGAGCAGCATCGCCGCGGCGCTTGCTGCCTGCACCTCGGCGTGTTCCATCACGTACAGTCCCCCGGTGCGCAGCAGGCGTTTGGCTTCTGCGGAGACCAGCCGCGGGATCTGCAGCCCGTCCTCGCCCAGACCGTACAGCGCCATCTGCGGGTCATGCTCGCGGACCTCTTGTTCGCGTGGCACCGCGTGAGGCGGAATGTAGGGCGGGTTGGAGATCACCAGGTCGATGCTGCCGTGCAGCTGCGCCGGTAGCGCCGAGGCGTCCTGATGCAGCACGCTCACCCCATGGGGTTCGCAATTTGCGCGGGTGTAGCCGATGGCTTCGTCGGACAGCTCCACCGCCCACACCTGCGCCGAATCAAGTTCTGTGGCCAGCGCCGCGGCGATCGCCCCGGAACCAGAACACAAATCTACACAGCGTGAACCTTGTACATCGCCGATGAAATCCAGTCCGACCTGCACCACGGTTTCGGTTTCCGGGCGCGGAGAGAAGACCCCGGGGCCAACTTTCAGTGTCAGGTAGCGGAAATGCGCTTCACCGGTCAGGTGCTGCAGGGGAATACGCTGCGCCCGGCGGTTCACAAGCTCCAGATATTGTGCGTACTGCTCCTGGGTGAGGCTCTCACCGCGCAGTTCGCGCAGTTTGAGCTCTGCACGGCTGTCGCCGGTCACAAAACTCAGCAGCAGGTCCGCGTCAACGCCTGGCGAGGGCACCGCCGCGTCGCGCAGCTGCGCGGCGGCGGTGCGCCGGGCGGTATTCAGTTGCTCCACAGGAATTCGCTGGCGCTTACTGCTCGCCCAGCGCTGCGAGGCGCTCTTCTTCATCCATCTGGATGCAGGATTCGATGACCGGCGCCAATTCGCCGTCCATCACCGCGTCAAGGTTGTAGGCCTTGTAACCGGTGCGGTGATCGGCGATGCGGTTTTCCGGGTAGTTGTAGGTGCGGATGCGCTCGGAACGGTCCATGGTGCGGATCTGGCTGGCACGCACGGCGGAGTTCTCTTCGTCGATGATGGCCTGCTGGTGGGCCAGCAACCGCGAGCGCAGCACACGCATCGCCGCTTCACGGTTCTGGATCTGCGACTTTTCGTTCTGCATGGCCACCACGATGCCGGTAGGCAAGTGAGTCAGGCGCACTGCGGAGTCGGTGGTGTTCACGGACTGCCCGCCAGGACCCGAGGAACGGTAGACGTCAACCTTCAGATCGTTCGCGTGGATGTCGACCTCTTCGGGCTCGTCCACCTCGGGCAGCACCAGCACGCCGGCGGCCGAGGTATGGATGCGGCCCTGGGACTCGGTCTGCGGTACGCGCTGCACGCGGTGCACGCCGCCCTCGAACTTCAGCTGCGCGTAGACTCCCTCGGCCGGATCATTGGACTTGCCCTTGATCGCCACCTGGGCGTCCTTGTAGCCGCCCAGATCGGACTCGTTGAAGGAGATCATCTCCACCTTCCAGCCCTTGTGCTCGGCGAAGCGGGTGTACATGCGCAGCAGGTCCGCGGCGAAGAGTGCCGCCTCGTCGCCGCCTTCCCCGCCCTTGACCTCAAGGATCACGTCGCGCGCGTCGTTAGGGTCACGAGGGATCAGCAGGCGGCGCAGCTTTTCCTCCAGCTCCGGCAAGGTGACCTGCAGGCTCGCGACCTCCTCGGCGAAATCCGGGTCCTCGTCGGCCATTTCCTGGGCGGTTTCCAGATCTTCGGTCGCCGACTTCCAGCGGTTATATGCGTCGACGATACCGTTGAGCTGCGCCGAGCGCCGGCCGAGCTTGCGGGCCTTAGCCTGGTCGGCGTAAACCGCTGGGTCTGAGAGCTCCGCCTGAATCGCGGCGTGCTCCTGAAGTAGCGTCTTGACGGATTCAAACATAATCGCTGTTCTTCCTGTTCTGCGGTGCCCGGCTCACGGATCGTGTGTCGCGGACTCTAAGTCAAAGTCTAAGTGGTGTGACGCGCCGATGGCGTCCAGGCGGTCGGCGTGAATGCCAACTGCCTGAACGCCATGGCGGTCAGCGGTGCTAATCCTTGGTCGGGGTGGTCTTGTTGACCAGCATCAAGAATTCAGCGTTCGATCCGGTCTCACGGATCTTTCCGGTGAGTACTTCCAGTGCCTGCTGTGGTTCGATGCCCGAGAGCATCCGGCGCAGACGCCACATGATGCGCACCTCTTCGGCGCTCATCAGCTGTTCTTCACGGCGCGTGCTCGACTCGTTGACGTCGACCGCTGGGAAGATGCGCTTGTCGGCGAGCTTGCGCGAGAGGCGCAGCTCCATGTTGCCGGTGCCCTTGAACTCCTCGAAGATGACCTCGTCCATCTTGGACCCGGTCTCTACCAGTGCGGTAGCCAAGATGGTCAGCGAGCCGCCGTTTTCGATATTGCGCGCGGCACCGAAGAAACGCTTCGGCGGGTACAGCGCGGCCGAATCCACACCACCGGACAGGATACGTCCGGAGGCTGGGGCTGCGAGGTTGTAGGCACGGCCCAGGCGGGTCATCGAATCCAGCAGAACCACCACGTCCATGCCCATTTCCACCAGGCGCTTGGCACGCTCGATGGCGAGCTCCGCGACGGTGGTGTGGTCATCGGCCGGACGGTCGAAGGTGGAGGCAATAACCTCACCCTTGACCGTGCGCTGCATGTCGGTGACTTCCTCGGGACGTTCGTCCACGAGCACCATCATCAGGTGCACCTCTGGGTTATTGACCGTGATCGCGTTCGCGATAGCCTGCAGGATCATCGTCTTACCGGCCTTCGGAGGCGAGACGATCAGACCGCGCTGGCCCTTGCCGATCGGAGCGACCAGGTCGATCACACGAGGACCGACCAGCTTCGGATCGGTTTCCAGGCGCAGACGCTCGGTCGGGTACAGCGGAACGAGCTTGTTGAACTCGACGCGTTCCATGTTGTCTTCAGGCTTTTTGCCGTTCACCGAGGTCAACTGCACCAGGGCGTTGAACTTCTGGCGCGGGTTAGGAGTTTCACCATCGCGCGGTGCACGCACGGCGCCGACGATCGCATCGCCCTTGCGCAGGTTGTACTTCTTCACCTGGCCCAGGGTCACATAGATATCGTTGGTACCTGGCAGGTAGCCGGAGGTGCGCACAAAAGCGTAGTTCTCCAGCACGTCCAGGATGCCTGCCACTGGCAGCAAGACATCGTCTTCGCTCAGCTGCGGCTCGTCGAGATCATCGCGGCGGTTGCGGCGGTTGCGGTTGTTTCGATCGTTGCGATCGTTGCGATCGTTACGGTCGTTACGGTCGTTACGGTCGTTGCGGTTGCGATCGCGGCGGTTGCGGTTACGCTCGGTGCGCTCTGCATTACGGTCGTTGCGATCGTTGGAGCGGTCCTCGGAATCCTGGCCGCCCTGCTCATCGTTGCGATCGTTGTTCCGGTCGTTATTACGCTCGCGGCGCTCGTTGGAGCGCTCACGGCGATCATTTCGATCGTTGGAGCGGTCCTCGGAATCCTGGCCGCCCTGCTCGTCGTTACGCTCAGCATTACGGTCGTTGTTCCGGTCGTTATTACGCTCGCGGCGCTCGTTAGAGCGCTCACGGCGATCATTTCGATCGTTGGAGCGATCCTCGGAATCCTGGCCGCCCTGCTCGTCGTTACGCTCAGCATTGCGGTCGTTAGAACGATCGTTGTTGCGGTCGTTATTGCGCTCACGGCGGTTCGAGTTGCGATCGCGGCGGTTGCCGCGTTCGCGGCGTTCATCGCGTGCCTCGCCGGACTGTTCGGTCTCGGCAGCACCGTTCGATGCACCCTGCTCAGCTGGGGCTTGGGCCTCCGAGCCGGTGCTTTCGCTGGTTTCTGGCTGTGCAACCTTGGCGCGTGGATTACGACGCTGGCGGGTGGCGCGGACCGGCTCGGCTTCAGCCTGCTCGGTCTGCTGGGCCTGAGGCGCCTGCGGTGCCTGAGCGGTTTCCGGGTTTTCGGCCGATGCCGGAGCGTTGATCTTGCCCGAATCGGTCACGCGGCGCGAGGTGCGGCGTGCACGCACAGGCTTTTCGGCCTGCTCGGCTGCTGGCGCCGGCGCCTCGGTTGCGGCAACGTTTTCGGTTGCTGCTGGTGCTTCGGCTGCCTTCGGCGCACGGCGGCCGCGGGTGGCCTTAGCCGGTGCCTTGGTCTCGGACTGCGCCGGGGCCTGTGCGGTTTCGGCCTGCTGGGCAGCAGGTGCCGAAGCGGTCTTAGCCGATTCCTTCGCTGCGTCCTTCGCGGCAATGGAACCGCCACGCTGATGATCGCCAATGGACTTCACCAGGTCGGCTTTGCGCATGCGCGAGCCGCCGGTGATGCCGAGCTGGGAGGCCAGCTGCTGGAGCTGGGTCATCTTCAAAGAGGCCAGGCCGGCGCTCTTGGTTTCGGAAGTCTTGGTGTCCACGCCTTCGTTGAGGCTTGTGGTTTCGGTCACGAAAGTTCCTTCTGACTCGTAGGATGGGCTGGTTCAAACAAACCCACTGTGCCGTTTATATGAGGTGCCACCGCCGGTAAACAGTGGTGGTGACACCGTCCACGCCGCTCACGGCACATAGAATGCCTGAGGCGAACACTGGACTTAATCGGTAGATACCTCCGGGCACAAGCGTGCACAAAAAAGGGGTATCAAGGGTGCTGTGAACTGCAGAAAAGATCCGGAAGGGCTGGACGAAGAGAATTGCGGAACCCGCGTTTCCTCCGGTCAACACTGGCCAAGTGGATTCGCTACAGCGCAGTGCGCTTAGCAATCCGGTCTGCCTTGAGTGTTACAGCACTTCTACTGTAACACCGTTCGATGCCAGCGCAGGCACTTTGATGTCCCATTGCACCGAAGAAGTTGTGGCGAAGGACTCGATCACCGCGCGTGCGGCCTGCACGCCGGCCTCATCGGCGACCAAGGTCAGCACCGTCGGCCCGGCACCAGAAATCACCGCGGCCAGAGATTTTCCGCGCAAAGCCTCCAGCAGCGCGGCGCTTTGCGGCATCGCCACCGCCCGGTAATCCTGGTGCAGGTAGTCACGGGTACCGGCCAAAAGCACCGCCGGGTCATTGCTCAGCGCGTGAATCAGCAAGGCGGCACTGGCAGAGTTTGCGGCGGCCTTTGCATGTTCGATCTGTGCGGGCAGCACCCCACGCGCGGCTTCGGTAGACAACCCGTTGGAAGGCACCGCGAGCACCGCGCGCACCGCGCGATGCAACGGAACCTGCACGGAGCTGAAGCTTCCATCAGTGTTGGTGGTGGAAATGCTCAATCCCCCGAACACCGCCGGCGCCACATTATCCGGGTGGCCTTCCCAAGCGGCGGCCGCCTGGAAAATCGCGTTGATCCCGCCTTGGGCTGCCGCCGGCAGCAGCGCGTCGGCGGCGGCAAAGGCGGCGACGATCGCGGCGGCGGAAGAACCCATCCCGCGGGCATGAGCGATGTTGTTCTCCGCGTGCAGTTCAATGCCCACCGGTGCAAAACCGCGCGCCTTCCAGTAATTATGGATCTGCGCGATGATCAGGTGCGATTCATCGGTAGGCAAGGAGTCCGCGCCCTCGCCGTGCAGCGTGACGCTGCTGTGCGCCGCGGTGCGGATGGTGAGCCGGTCGCGGTATTCCAGGGCCAGACCGAGGGAGTCAAAACCCGGTCCGAGGTTTGCACTGGTGGCCGGTGGGGCCACGATGATCTGCTGGCCCAGGGCGATCTGCTGCGTCATGATTCCTTCGGGGTTCGCGCGCTAGCGCTTGGGAGAAAATGCCGGTGGCAGTACTCGGCCCGCCGCACCCTTCAAGGACACGACGGGCCGCTGCTCAGTGGTTAGGACAGGCCCAAGGCGGTGGCAACTTCCACCACGTCGAAGCCGACCTTGGTTGGTTCTACGGTGCTGCCGTCGGCATTCTGCAGGGCCCAGTTCGGGTCCTTCAGGCCGTGGCCGGTGACCGTAATCACGATCTTCTTGCCGGCCGGGACGTTGCCCGCCGCGTGGTGCTTGATCAGCCCTGCCACGCCGGCGGCGGAACCAGGTTCCACAAACACGCCTTCACGTGCCGAGAGCCAGCGGTGTGCGGCGAGGATCTGTTCGTCGGTGACCGAGTCGATCAGGCCGCCGGATTCATCGCGCGCGGCCTCTGCCTGTTCCCAGGAGGCCGGGTTGCCGATGCGGATGGCGGTAGCGATGGTATCCGGCTCGGTGACCGGGTGGCCCAGGACGATCGGGGCGGCCCCGGCGGCCTGGAAGCCCCACATGATCGGGGTTTTGCTGGAGACCGCATCGAGCACCTGCCCGGCCTGGTTGGTGTAGGGCGCCGCGTACTCCTTGTAGCCCTTCCAGTAGGCGGTGATATTGCCGGCGTTGCCCACCGGAAGCACGTGGTAATCCGGGGCGTCGCCGAGGAAGTCGACCACCTCAAAGGCGCCGGTCTTCTGTCCTTCGATGCGTGCCGGATTCACCGAGTTCACCAGGAACACCGGGTAGCTTTCGCTGAGCTTGCGCGCGACGTCCAGGCAGTTATCGAAGTTGCCGTCGATCTGGATGATGTCCGCACCATGGGCGATCGCCTGGGACATTTTGCCCATGGAGATCTTGCCCTCCGGGACCAGCACCGCGCATTTGAGCCCGGCCTGGGTGGCGTAGGCGGCGGCGGAGGCCGAGGTGTTACCGGTGGATGCGCAGACTACTGCCTTCGCGCCGGCGGCCACCGCGGCGGTCATCGCCATCGTCATCCCGCGGTCTTTGAAAGAACCGGTGGGGTTCATCCCTTCGACCTTGAGGTACACCTCGGACCCGGTGAGCTTGGACAACGCCGGGGCGAAGACTAACGGGGTGCCGCCTTCGCCGAGCGTGACCACTTGGGTGTTCTCATCGACCGGCAGGCGGTCGGCATATTCGCGGATGACTCCACGCCACTGATGAGCCATGTTAGTTTCCTTCAACTCGCATTACGGATAGTACGGTGTCCACCGCGTCCAGCGCCTTGAGCGCCGCGACGGTGGAGGCCAGGGCGGCTTCGGTGCCCTGGTGGGTGAGGATACGCAGCGCGGCCGGACCGTCGCCGAGCGCAGCCTGCTGGTTCATGGATTCGATTGAGACCCCGTGTTCGCCAAAAATCGCGGCGATCCGGGCGAGCACACCGGGCTCGTCAAAAACGGTCAATCCGATCCAGTAGCGGGTGCTGATGGCGGAAAAATCGATCAGCTTCGCCGCGGTATCGGCCGAGCCATGGGGCAAGGGAGCCCCGGCGGCCAGCTGCCGCGCCACCGCGACCACGTCGCCCATGACCGCGCTGGCGGTCGGGTTTCCACCGGCGCCGGCGCCATAGAACATCAGGTCGCCAGCGTTTTCTGCCTCCACAAACACCGCGTTGAACGCGCCGCGTACGGAGGCCAGCGGGTGATCCCGTTTGATCAGCGACGGGTATACGCGCACCGAAATGCCCGCCTCGAGCTTTTCTGCGATCGCCAGAAGTTTGATGACGTATCCGGCGGCGGCGGCGGCTGTCACGTCGGCGGCCGAAACCTCGGTAATGCCTTCGGTGTGCACCTGATCCGAGGAGACGGTGGTGTGGAAGGCCAGCGAGGCGAGGATTGCTGCCTTCGCGGCGGCGTCGAGCCCGCCCACGTCGGCGGTAGGATCGGCCTCGGCATAACCGAGCGCCTGCGCCTCGGCGAGCACGTCGTCAAAGGCCGCGCCGGTGGAATCCATCGCGTCGAGGATGAAGTTCGTGGTGCCGTTGACGATGCCCATGACCTTGTTAATGTGGTCACCGGCCAGCGAGTCGGCGATCGGACGCAGGATCGGAATGGCGCCGGCCACCGCTGCCTCGTAGCGCAGCTGCGCGCCGGTGGATGCGGCCACGGCGTTCAGCTGTGCCCCGCGGGCGGCGATCAACGCCTTATTACCGGTGATCACGCTCGCCCCGCGGGCCAGCGCACGTTCGATATACGCCCCGGCTGGTTCCATCCCGCCGAGCAGTTCGATGACTACGTCGGCGGAATCGATCAGCGCCTCGGCGTCGAGCGTGAAGAGCTTGGCATCGAGCTGCACATCACGCTTGGCGTCCAGGTTGCGCACGGCAATCCCGGCCAGTTCCAAGCTGGCGCCGCTGCGGGCCGCCAGCGCGCCGCCGTCCTCGATCAGGATTCGTGCCACCTGGGCACCCACCGTGCCGCAACCTAGTAGTGCGACCTTCAGGCTTTTTTCACCGCTCACTTAAACTCCCATGTCACGGGCCAACAAATCGGATTCGGTTTCCCTGCGCACGATCAAACGGGCTGATCCTCCGGCTACCGCAACTACCGCCGGACGGGTCAGATAGTTGTAGTTGCTGGACAGCGCCCAGCAATAGGCCCCGGTGCCCGGAACCGCCAGTAAATCCTGGGCGGCTACGTCGTCGGGCAGGTAAACGTCTTTCACGACTATGTCACCTGACTCGCAGTGTTTCCCAACTACGCGAGAAATAATTGCGTCGTTTGCCGTCATACGATTGGCCAGCACCGCCGAATAATCCGCGTCGTAGAGCACCGGGCGGGCGTTGTCGCTCATCCCGCCGTCCACCGACACATAGCGCCGCGGGCTTGTGGACCCGGAACCGTCTTCGACGTTGACGTCCTTGCGCACACCCACCTCGTACAGGGTGAAGGTCGAGGGGCCGGCGATCGCACGTCCGGGCTCGATGGAGATGCGCGGGCAATCCAGGTCCAGCTCCTTGCAGGTGGCCGCCACCACTTCTGCCATCTGCCCGGCAAGAATCGCCGGAGTGGATGGGGTGTCAGCCTCGGTGTAGGCGATGCCGTAACCGCCGCCTAGGTCCAGCTCGGGCAGGCTCACCTCATGGATTTCACGCACCTGGGCGAGGATGCCCAGCATGGTGCGGGCGACGATCGCAAAACCGTCGGACTCAAAAATCTGCGAACCAATATGCGCGTGCAAACCCAGCAGGTTGATACTTGGCGCTTCGATGGCGCGGGCGATCGCCTGCAAGGCCGGCGAGGTGCCGGTGGCGCCGGGCTGGATGGAGAGCCCGAACTTCTGGTCCTCGTGCGCGGTGGCGATCGCCTCATGGGTGGAGGCGTGCACCCCGGGGGTCAGCCGCAGCATCACCTGTGCGCTCACGCCGAGGTCGCTGGAGATGAGAATCACGCGTTCCAACTCGTCGAGCGAGTCGATCACGATGCGTCCCACCCCCATATTCAGCGCACGGGTGATCTCTGGGGCCGACTTGTTATTGCCGTGCAGCGAGAGCTTGGCCCCCGGCACCCCGGCGGCCGCGGCCACCGCAAGTTCGCCGCCCGAACAGGTGTCCAGGCGCAATCCCTGGTTGATCACGGTGCGGGCCACGGAGGTGCACAAGAACGCCTTGCCGGCGTAGTACACGTCAACTCCCCCGCACAGCTCTTTGAAGGCTGCGTCGAACGCGGTCTTAAACCCCAGGGCGCGCGCGGCGAAGTCATCTTCGTCCAGCACAAAGAGCGGGGTCCCAAATTCTTTGGCGAGCGCGCTCACGCCCAGCCCCTGGACCGCAAGCTCACCGGCAGCACCCCGGGAAACCCCGGCGGCCCACTGGATCTCGCGCAAGGCGTTGACGTCGGTCGGGAAAGAGAGCCAGGCCGGAGCCAGCGGTGAAGCGGTCATAAAATTACATCCTCTCGGGCGCAGAGACGCCCAGCAGTGTCAGTCCGTTGGCCAGAACCTGGGTGGTGGCGTCGTTGAGCCACAACCGGGTGTGATGCACTTCCTGGACCGGTCCGTCGCCCAGCGGGGTGACGCGGGTTGCGGCATACCAGGAGTGATAGGCGCCTGCGACCTGTTCGAGGTAGCGGGCGATGCGGTGCGGTTCGCGTGATTGCGCGGCGCCGGCAACCACCGAAGGGAACTGGCCGAGCACCGCCAGCAACTCGTTTTCGCTCGGATCGGTGAGCAGCGAGGCATCGAAGGATCCGCGGGTGACGCCCTTGGCCTGTGCGTTCACCGAGGCGCCGAAAGAGCGCGCATGAGCGTACTGCACGTAGAAGACCGGGTTGTCGTTGGTGTTCTTCTTCAACTGTTCCGGGTCCAGTGCAATCGGCGAATCGGCCGGGTAGCGCGCCAGCGAATAACGCAGCGCGTCCGCGCCGATCCAGTTGATCAGATCGCGCAGCTCGATGATGTTGCCGGCGCGCTTGGACAGCTTCGCGCCATTGACGCTGATCAATTGCCCGATCAGCACCTCGATGTTCTGATCCTTGTCATCCCCCGCACACGCGGCGATGGCCTTGAGCCGGTTCACATAGCCGTGGTGATCGGCGCCCAGCAGGTAGATCTTTTCGCTGAAGCCGCGATCCTTCTTGGACAGGTAGTAGGCGGCGTCGGCGGCGAAGTAGGTCGGTTCACCATTCGCGCGGATCAGCACCCGGTCCTTGTCATCGCCGAAGTCGGTGGTGCGCAGCCAGACCGCGCCCTCAAGGTCGAAGATGTGGCCCTGCTCGCGCAAGCGTGCCACCGCGTCGGCCACCGCTCCGCCATCGTGCAAGGTGCTTTCGGAGAAGAAGACGTCGAAGTTCACGCCGAAGTCTGCCAGCGTGGACTTAATGTCCGCCAGCTGCGCGGTGTAGGCAAGCTCGCGTAGTTTTGGCAGCGCGGTTTCTTCGTCCTGATCGGCAAGCTCCGGGGCCTGGGCCAGCACGATGTCCGCCAGCTCCTTGATGTACTCGCCCGGGTAGCCGCCCTCGGGAACCGGCAGGCCGTGCATGCGGTTGTAGACCGAACGCGCAAACACGTTCATCTGGTTGCCGGCATCGTTGATGTAGTACTCGCTGCTGACCTGGGCGCCGGAAGCGCGAAGTACGCGGGCGATCGCATCGCCCAGCGCCGCCCAGCGGGTGTGGCCGATGTGCAGCGGTCCGGTCGGGTTGGCGGAGACAAATTCCATGTTCACCACGTGGCCGGTCAGCGCCTGGTTGTGGCCGAAGCTGTCCCCCGCCTGCACAATGGTGCGGGCCAGCTCGCCGGCCGCGGCGGTATCAAGGGTGATATTCAGGAAGCCAGGCCCGGCGATCTCCACGCCGCCGATGCCTGCAACCTCGGAAAGCCGGCGCACCAGCATGGCCGCGAAGTCACGCGGTGCCATGGACGCTTTCTTGCCCAGTTGCAGCGCGATGTTCGTGGACCAGTCGCCGTGCTCACGGCTTTTGGGCCGCTCGACGCGGACGGTCTTCGGTACTTCGACGGCGATTTCGCCGGCGGCTACGGCCTGCGAAAGGCATGCGGATATGGCAGCGGAGAGTTCTTCAGGAGTCACCGTACAAGAATAGCGGTTTTTCGTGCACATCTTAGGCATTCATGACATAACCGCTTGTGATGCTCTAGGCATTTGATCTCCGCGTGCGGCCCAGATGGATTGCGCAGATGCCGCGGTCACCTGATAGTATTTTTCCTGTTGCTCAGCAACACGCCTCTGTAGCTCAGTGGATAGAGCGTCTGCCTCCGGAGCAGAAGGCCGAAGGTTCGATTCCTTTCAGGGGCACCAGCAAAAAGGTTCCGCAGTCACTGCGGAACCTTTTTCTTTACCTCTTTCCGGCGCACGATCTCACCGCCCTGCGCCCGGCTGCCCTCCTGCCCTCCCGCCCGGCTGCCCGGCTGCGTTAGGCGCTGAGCCGCGCGTGGCGTTGCAGCCTGCGCAGTCCCGCCGCATCTGCCGCCTGGTGCGGTTGCACCGCCGTTTCCAGCGCCGCACGCACCGCCGGTTCGTCGATCCGCACACCGATAGCCACCAGCCCCGGTTGGCCGCTTCCGCGATAGCTGGCCACATGGATCTGCCGGCCGGTGAGATTCACTGCCCACCACTTTGCGCCGCGCGCGGTAACTACCGCCACCATTCCCTTCAGCCGGTACACCCCGAATGGCGGGCGTTCGAGCAGATCTATCAGCGCGCTCGGGGAAATCGGCTCCGGCGCGGCCACGGTGACCGCCGCCGCATGCTGGTGAGTATGCGATCCATGGTCGGCACGCAGCAGTGCGCCCAGCGGCAGCTGATCTTCGGGGTTCTTGCGCCAAGGCCACATCAAAGACCAGATCCGGGTCGATCGCCCCACGCTGCGCCCGCACCAGCGGCACCTGCCGGTTACGCAGCGCGATCCGCTGCGCAATGCGCGCCAGCGCAGCTTCGCGGTCTTCTTCGCTGCCCTCAAGCAGGTCGATCTTGTTCAGCACCACCAGCGAGGCGGCTTCAAAACGCGCAGGCGGTTGCTCAAGGGTGTCCACCGTGTCAAAGTAGTTCGCCGCGTCCACTACCTCGATCAGCCCGCCGGGGCGTACATTTTTTGCCTGGCTGAAACGGATCAGCCGGCTCAGAGCCAAGGGTTCGGCCACCCCGCTGGCCTCGATAATGATCGCATCCAGGCGCAGCCGAGGGGCCGCGAGCGTGGCCAGCGCCTGGTCCAGTCCCCCGGAGTCATCCAGACAGCATACGCAGCCGCCGGCGATCGACTCGGCGGCATCCACCTGCCCGGTGATCAGCCCCGCGTCGACGTTGATCACCCCGAAGTCGTTGACCACCACGCCGATCCGCGCGCCCGGAGTGCGCAGCAAATGGTTGAGCAGCGTGGTTTTCCCTGCGCCTAAATACCCGGTTAACCCGATGACCGGAATCTGTGTGCGTGCCATCTGTCCTCGCCGCTCCCCTGCTTGATCTGCTCATCTGCTTGATCTGCTCGACTGCTTGGCCTGCCTTACGCATCGCGGTCCAGCGGTTCCGTCGTCGGCATTCAGCATTCGGCATTCGGCATTCGGCATTCGGCTTCAACAGTAGTACGGTGCGCTGCCCGCAGGCCAAAGCTCCGCTGGTTAACGCAGCAAGCCGCCGGTGGACCCCGTCAAAACGAAGGGAACACCGGCGGCTAGCAGCATGGCACAGTCTAAGCTGCCCCCGCGGAACTACTGAAGCATCGTGCGGTCATCGAGCTGCGCGCCCTTGATCTTCTCGAACTCCCCCAGCAGACCCTTAACGGTCATCTCGGACTTCGCCTCCTGATCCAGATCCAGAATGATCTGCCCATCGTGCATCATTATCAACCGGGTGCCCAGCGCGAGCGCCTGCTCCATATTGTGGGTGACCATCAGCGTGGTGAGCCGGTGGCGTTGCACGATCTCATTGGTCAACCGGGACACCAGCGCCGCACGCTGCGGATCAAGCGCCGCGGTGTGCTCGTCGAGCAGCAGGATTTTCGGTTTCGAGAAGGTAGCCATCAGCAGGCTCAGCGCCTGGCGCTGACCGCCGGAGAGCAGGCCCACCTTGGTTTTCAGCCGGTTTTCCAGGCCGAGCTCCAAGGATTTGAGCTCTTCGACAAACAGCTCGCGGCGCTTGGCGCTCACCCCCATGCTCAGCCCGCGGAATCGGCCGCGGGCGTGGGCCAGCGCCATATTCTCTTCGATGCTCATCGTCGGCGCGGTGCCGGCCATCGGATCCTGGAAGACCCGGCCGATGTACTTTGCGCGGCGGTAATCGGCCATTCGGGTGACGTTTTTACCGTCGACGGTCACCGATCCGGTGTCCGGGTACAGTTTGCCGGCGACCATGTTCAGCACCGTGGATTTTCCGGCGCCGTTGGAGCCGATGACGGTGACAAATTCGCCGGAGCCCAACGAGAGGTTGATATCGCGCAGCGCCTTGCGCTCGTTGACCGTTCCGGGGAAGAAGGTCCGTGACAGGTTCTTAATTTCAAGCATTGCTGCGCACCTCTTCGGAGATCGGTTCGGCGTCCGAGTCCTTGCGTTTGAAGTTTTTCATAATTTTCTGGAAGCCCTTCCACTTGGGAAGCAGCAGCGCAACGACCACCAGCACCGCGGAAATCAGCTTCATGTCGTTGACCTCCAGGCCGGCGACCAGCGCAAACTGGATGACCAGACGGTAGATGACCGCGCCGAAGACAACGGCCACCGCGGCTAGCCAAATGTAGCGCTGGGTGAAGATTGCCTGTCCGACGATCACCGAGGCCAGGCCAATGAGGATCACACCGATGCCCATGCCCACATCGGCGAAGCCCTGGTACTGGGCGATCACCGCGCCGGACAGCGCCACAAAACCGTTAGACAGTGCCAAACCGAGGATCTTCTGGTTGTCGGTGGAGACCCCGAAGGAGCGGATCATCTCGTGGTTATCGCCGGTAGCGCGCATCGCCATGCCCATCTCGGTGTGCAGGAACCAGACGATCGCGGCCACAAAGAGCAGCGCGACGGCGAAGAGGATCAGCACCGAGGTGGCAGAGCCGAGAATTCCGGCCGCGCGCAGCGGGCTGATCAGCGTGTCCTCGCCCAGCAGCGGCGTATTGGCCTTGCCCATAATGCGCAGGTTGATCGAATACAGCGCGATCATCGTCAGAATACCGGCGAGCAGGCCGTCGATCTTGCCCTTGGTGTGCAGCAGACCGGTGATCGCCCCGGCGACCATGCCGGCGAGGAAGGCCAGCGCGGTGGCCAGCCACGGATTCATTCCGTTCACGATGCCTACCGCGGCGACCGCGGCACCGGTGGTGAAGCTGCCGTCGACGGTAAGGTCCGGGAAGTCGAGAATGCGGAACGTCAGATATACCCCGAGCGCCATCAACGCGTAAATCAGCCCGAGTTCAACCGCTGTGATCATGTGTGGATCCTTGAGTGGTAAGAAAGTTCATAGGTCACGACGAAGGCGAGGCGTTAAAATCTCGCGCCTCGCCTCCTTTGGTGGTGGGTAGTGCTAAACCCTTAGTAGGTTTCGATCGCCTTGTCCTTGAGCTCCGCTGGGAATTCAAGTCCGATCTTCTTCGCTGCGGTGTCGTTGAGGTACAGGTCAACCTCGGTTAACGTCTCAACCGGCATGGTGGCAGGTTTGGCTTCACCCTTGAGGATCTTGTCAGCCATCTTCGCGGTCTGCACGCCGAGCTTCTCGTAGTTGATGCCGAAGGTGGCGGTAGCGCCACGCTTGACCGAATCACCATCGGCGGCGATGACCGGGATCTTCTTGTTCTGCGCGGTCTGCAGCAGGCCTTCGAGCGCGGAAACTACGGCGTTGTCGGTGGGTACATAAAATGCGTCAACGTCGAGCGAGTTGGCGGCCTGCTGCACTTCCGAGGGAGCGGAGATTGCCGACTCTTCGATGCTCAGGCCCAGCTCTGCGGCTGCATCCTTGGCCCACTGGACCTGGACGGCGGAGTTCGCTTCGCCCGAGGAGTACACGATGCCGACCTTCTTGGCGTCTGGGGAGATCTGCTTGAGCAGTTCGAGCTGCTCCTTGACCGGGTTCTTGTCCGAGGTGCCGGTGACATTGGCGCCCGGCGCCTCGTTGGACGCTACCAGCTTCGCATCCACCGGATCGGTGACGGCGGAGAAAAGTACCGGAATGCTGGTGATTGACTGAGCCGCAGCCTGGGCCGATGGGGTGGCGATCGCGAGGACCAGATCGATGTCTGAATCTGAGGCGAGCTTGCCTACGATCGAGGCGTTGGTGGCCTGGTCACCCTGGGCGTTGTTGTCGTCGTAGGAAATCTTGTCCCCGGTGTACCCAGCTTCTTCCATACCCTTTTTGAAGCCCTTGGTGACAGCATCCAGCGAGGGGTGCGAAACGTACTGGATGGTGCCGATCTTGACCGGACCTTCCGCAGCGGCGCCGCCGTTGGATGAGGTTTCATCCCCGGTGCTGCTGCCGCAAGCGGTCAGTGCCAGCGCGCCGGAGGCGGCAAGTGCAACAAGTTTCAAAGCGGTGAAGCTCTTCATGGTGTTCCTTTCAACAAGTTCCCATATGCGAGTGATGTCCCCATGCCCGGCCGATTCGGTTCCCAACCCGTCAGCGACGACGAACCGGAGCGGGAACTACCCGAACCACGTGCAGGTGATTACCCACGATCTTACATGTGAACGACCTCACCTAGGCTTCAAACCCGAGGTGAGTAAAGACGTTTAACCCCACAACCGGCCGCTAACGCGCACAACTGCACGATTAGCGCCGATCCGGAGACAAATCCGTATCTTCATTCCCGAAGCTGACGGCCAGACAGTGGACGGAATGAAAAATTGACAGTGCCTAAGATGTGACACAAATCAACGCTTTATCCCGCGAGTGCCTCTCTCGCACGCGGATCATCGCCCGAAGTCGGCGATGCGCAGCCCCGGGCCATAGAATGGGCTCATCATGGCCATCAGCATTTCTTATCCCGAAACCCTTCCGGTATCCGCGCGTCGCGAGGACATCATCGAGACGATCCGCGCGAACCAGGTGGTGATCATCGCCGGTGAGACCGGGTCCGGTAAAACCACGCAGCTGCCCAAAATGCTGCTGGAACTCGGGCTGGCACAGCGGGGCATGATCGGGCACACCCAACCGCGCCGGCTCGCCGCACGCACCGTGGCCGAGCGCATCGCCGAGGAACTAGGCACCAAGATCGGCGACGAGGTGGGCTTCCACGTACGTTTCACCGGCGAAGTCTCCCGCCGGACGCAGCTGAAGGTGATGACCGACGGCATCCTGCTGGCCGAAATTCAGCGCGACAAGCTGCTCAAAAAATATTCCGCGATCATCATCGACGAGGCGCACGAACGCAGCCTGAACATCGACTTTCTGCTCGGCTACCTGAAAGAGATTCTGCCCAAGCGGCCGGACTTTAAACTCATCATCACCTCCGCGACCATCGACCCGGAACGATTTGCTACGCACTTTGGCACCCGCTTACCCTCCGGTGAGGTTGACCCGGCGCCGATCATCGAGGTTTCCGGGCGTACCTTCCCCGTCGAAATCCGCTACCGCCCGCTGGAAGCATCCACCGAGGATTTATCCGACGAGGACGCTGATTCGCTTGAAGATGACCGGGATCCGCTGGACGCGGTCACCGACGCGGTGCGTGAGCTGGCAAGCGAGGCGCCCGGAGATATCCTGATCTTCTTCTCCGGGGAGCGTGAAATCCGCGATGCCGCCGACGCGCTGCGTGCGCTGGTGGCGGCGAACAAACGGTTGCCGCGCTACGAGGTGCTGCCGTTGTTCGCCCGGCTTTCGCTGGCCGAACAGCATGCGGTCTTCCACCCGGGGGCCGCACCGCGCATTATTCTGGCGACGAACGTGGCCGAAACCTCGCTGACGGTGCCCGGCATTAAGTATGTGATCGACACCGGCACCGCGCGCATCTCGCGCTACAGCCACCGCACTAAGGTGCAGCGCCTGCCGATCGAACGCGTCTCCCAGGCCAGCGCCAATCAGCGTTCGGGGCGTTGCGGGCGTGTCTCGGAGGGCATCGCGATCAGGCTGTACTCCGAGGCGGACTACGATTCGCGCCCGGAATTCACCGACCCGGAGATTCTGCGCACCTCGCTGGCAAGTGTCATCCTGCAAATGATTTCGATGGGTGTGGTGGCCACCGCCGCCGAGGTCTCGCACTTCGGTTTTGTGCAGCCGCCGGACGCGCGGGCGATCTCCGACGGGGTAAATCTGCTGCGCGAACTCGGAGCGCTGAGTGAAGACAAGCGCGCGGTGGTGACCGATATCGGACGCAAACTTGCGCTGCTTCCGCTCGATGTCCGGCTGGGCCGGATGATTTTGGAATCCGCGAACCGTGGCGTGGCTAAGGAACTGATGGTGCTGGCCGCGGCGCTGAGCATCCAGGATCCGCGCGAACGGCCCAGCGAAGACACCGGGCAGCGCGAAAAAGCAGCGCTGCTGCATAAGCGCTTCGCCGACGAAAAGTCGGACTTCATCGGGCTGCTGAACCTCTGGGCGTATCTCCAGGAGCAGCAAACAGAGCTGTCCTCCTCGGCGTTTCGCCGGCTGTGCAAGTCCGAATACATTAACTACCTGCGGGTGCGCGAATGGCAGGATCTGTTCACCCAGCTTCGCCAGCTGTCCAAGTCGCTGCAGATTACCGTGGCCGCCGCACCGATCGACCCGGCGGCGAACGAGGACCAGGTCCACAAGTCGCTGCTGGCTGGGTTGCTGGGGCACATCGGGCTCTATGATGAACGCAAACGTGATTACCAGGGGGCGCGTGGCGGGCGCTTCGCGATTTTTCCCGGGTCCGCATTGTTTAAGAAGTCGCCGACCTGGGTGATGGCCGCCGAACTGGTGGAAACCTCGCGGCTGTGGGCGCGCACCGCGGCGGCGATCGACCCGGCATGGGTGGAGGAGCTCGCCCCGAATCTGCTCAAGCACAGCTATTCGGAGCCGCACTGGTCCAAAAAAATGGGCTCGGTGATGGGCTACGAGAAGGTCACGCTCTTCGGCCTGCCGATCGTGGCCAAGCGCCGCATGCATTACTGGCGGGTGGATCAGCCGCTGGCCCGCGAACTGTTTATCCGCCATGCCCTGGTGGAGGGCGATTGGCGCACCCACCACAAGTTCTTCGCCCGCAACCGCGCGGTGCTGGCCGAAGTTGAAGAGCTCGAAACCCGGATGCGCCGTCATGACCTGCGCATTTCCGATGAGGACCTCTTCGACTTCTACGACTCGCGGCTGGGCGAAAATGTGGTCTCCGAGCGGCACTTTGATCGTTGGTTTAAGCGCGCCTCGGCCGCCGATCCTGGGCTCCTGGACTTTGATCCGGCGGCGGTACTCGCCTCCGACGCGGATCAGCTTGATGAGACCGCGTTCCCACGCACCTGGTCCCACGGTTCCATCGCGCTGCCGCTGAATTATGAGTACAACCCGGCGGCTACCGGGCCCGAGGGTGACGGCGTCTCCCTGCAGGTTCCGGTGGTGTTCTTAAACCAGTTGGATCCGGCGCGATTCAGCTGGCTGATTCCGGGGCTGCGCCACGAACTGATCACCGCGTTGATTCGTTCGATGCCCAAGGCGATTCGCAAGAACTTTGTTCCGGCTCCCGACGTGGCCGGCCGTGCGCTTGCCATGCTTGACACCGATTTTGACCCGGCCAGCGATGATTTGGCCCAATCCTTGGCACTGGTGCTGCGCCGTTTGGGCGGCATTGTGGTGGACCCGGAGGTGTTTGATTTTTCGACGCTTCCGGCGCACCTGCGCTTCGGCTTTGAGGTGGTTGACTCTGCCGGTACGGTGCTTGGCCGCGGCGATGACTTGGCCGCGTTGCAGTACAAGCTGGCGGCGGCGAACCGGGCGGCGTTGGCCAGTGGGGTCAACTCCCCTGGTTCCGCTGCACCGGCACCCCCGGCGGCTGGCAAAACCGGTGCTGCCGGTAAAGCTGGCGCGAAGAGCAAAAATGCTCAGGGTGCGAAGCCGGTTCAGGGCACCAACAACGCGAAGGGGCCGCAGGCCCCGGCAGCTTCCGGATCTTCCGGATCTTCCGGTTCTTCCGGCCAGTGGGATCAGCATGGGCTGACCGCCTGGCCGACGCTGCACACGCAGGCGGACGTACTGCCCGCAAAGGTCACCACCACCGTGATGGGCCAGGAAATTACCGCTTATCCGGGGTTGGTGGATACCGGCAAGGATGTGAGCCTGGGCGTTTACCGCAGCGCCGCCGAACGCGGCAGCGCGCATCGGACCGGAATTATCCGCTTGCTGATGCTGCGCCTGCCGGCCGCCTCGAAGTTTGTCAGCGGGCATCTGAATAATGCCGAGCGGCTGGCCTTCAGCCAGAACCCGCATGGTTCGATCGATGAACTGATCGCCGATTGCACCATGGCGGCGGTGGACAAGCTGGTCCCCGAGGTGCTGCCGATGGATCGTGCCGGTTTTGAGAAGTTGTTTGAAGCGGTACGCGCCGAGCAAATCGACACAATTTTTGCGATCACCGCGGTCATTTCCAAGGTGTTCGGCTCCGCAACCCGGGTGCACACCGCGCTGAAGACCACTAAGTCATTGGCGATGTTTGCCGCGGTCAGCGACATTCGCTCGCAGCTGGAACAGCTCATTTACCCGGGGTTCATCGCCGCGACCGGGGCCGGGCATCTGATGCGCTTGCCGCGGTATTTACAGGGCATCGAATCCCGTCTGGCCAAGCTCACCTCCGGGGCGGTGACCAGGGACGGGCACGGCTTGATGGTGATCCAGAAATTGGAGGATGACTACGACGCCGCGCTGGCTGAAGTCCCCGAGGGAGCTCGCACTCCGGCGGGGCTGCGCGAGGTGAAGTGGATGCTCGAAGAAATGCGCATCTCGCTGTTCGCCCAAGAGCTGGGTACCGCGTATTCGGTCAGCGAGAAGCGCATCCGCAAGGCGATTAAGGATTCGCTGGCGGCGCTGTAGCCAGCATCCCGCGGGAGCCTAGCCTGCCGGGACGAACTGCGCGTAACCGTCTTCGCGCAACGCCTCACGCAGTGCGGCCGCGTTCTGGTCCATGCGTGCCGGATCCGGATTGACGGCCGCGTTGGACAGGTCAAAGTCGGCTAGCGAATTAGTCGGCCAGACGTGCACGTGCAGGTGCGGGACCTCAAAACCGGCGATCATCAGCCCGGCACGGGCCGCATTAAACGCTCGTTTCTGCGCGCGGCCGATCTTCGCCGCCACCAGGTTCAGGTGCGTGAGCAATGCGTCGTCCGCGTCGGTAAATTCGTCGATCTCCGCGCGCGGCACCACCAGGGTGTGGCCATCGCGCAGCGGTCCGATGGAGAGGAACGCGACGCAGGTCTCGTCGGACCAGATAAAGCGTCCCGGGATCTCTCCGTTGATAATTTTGCTGAAGAGCGTGCTCATAAAGGGCCTTTCGGTTAGTGGCGGTGTTGTTCATCGCTGGTGGTGACCGGCGCCTGCGGGTAGGAACAGTATTGTGACCAGCTGCCCGGGTAGAGCGCGATCTCCAATCCGGCCTGCGCGCCGGCGAGCACCTGGTGGCAGGCGGTCACCCCGGACCCGCAATAGGCGGCTAACCCAGCGTCATCCCCCGCCGTTTTTGCTCCCTGCTGCAGAGTCTGAAAGGCGCGGGCCAGGGCGGATGGCGGCAGGAATCTGGCTTGGGCGTCGAGGTTGTCTGTGGTGGGCCGGTTACGTGCCCCGGGAATATGCCCGGCCACCGGGTCGATAGGTTCCTCGATTCCCAGGTAGCGGGCGGTGGCGCGCGAATCGATCAGCGTGCCGGCATAACCTTGTAGCTGTTCGAATCCGAGCACCGGCATGGCGCCCCAGCTCAGCTGCACGTCCCCGGGCGGGTTATGCTCCTGGCCGCTTGCCAGCTGTCCGCCCAGCTCCTTATACGCGTCCAGGCCGCCGTCGAGCACCGCCACCTGGTCAAAACCCGCGTGGCGCAGCAGCCACCAGGCGCGGGCGGCGGCCAGCGCACCGGAATCATCGTAGATGACCACGGAGCAATCCTGGGCGATCCCCCAACTGCGCGCGCTGGCCTCAAAATCTGCGGGCGCCGGCAGCGGGTGACGGCCAGAATGCGGGGTGACGGCGCCCGTTAGTTCTGTGTCCAGGTCGACGAATACCGCGCCGGGGATATGTTCCGCGGCGTAGTGCGCCTTGCCGTCGGTGCGGCCCAGCGCCCAGCGCACATCGAGCAGCACCAGCGTGGGCTCGGCTAGTCGTGCAGCCAGCTCGGAGGCCGGAATCAGTGGTTTCATGCGCCCGTTCCGATCTGTGCAAGTTCGTAGCTGGTGCCCGGCTCCAGCCGGTGCAGCGTCGCGCCGGAATCTTGGGCTCGGGACGAGAGCTGGGTGTCAAAGAGCTTGCGGCCACGATCGTTGAGCAGCCCATCATGGATCGGCACCCATACCGGCGCGCCCACCGCGGCAGCAAAATCCATGGTCTCCGCGATCTTTGCCCACGGGGCCATCAGCGGCAGCGCCAGCACCTGCGGGCGAATCCCGATGGGCACCTGATAGCTGTCCCCGGGGTGGAAGAGCTCGCTCTCGCCGAGCAGGTAGCCGAGGTTCGCCACCAGCTCGATCGAACTATGGATGGTGGCGTGGGTGCCACCGAAGGCGCGCACGCGGATGCCGCCGACCACAAAGTCGTCCCCGGCCTGCACCGTCGTAATTTGTGCCTGGTGGGGCCCGGGCAGCGCCTCACGCAGGGCGCGGGCCAACGCGTCGGGCGCATACACGCGCAGCATCGAATTTTCGATCACCGCGGCCGCAATCCGTGGCTGATCTGCGTGGTCCGCGTGTTCATGGGTGAGCAGCACCGCGCTGATCCCGCTGAAGGCCCCGTCAAGTTCTGACCAGACGCCGGGATCGAGCAGCAAGGAACCATCGATGGTGGCCACGTGGATGGCGGAATGCCCGCGTAATGTGATGCGCATAGCTTCAGCCTAGGCCGACGGCGCGCCCTCGGCCAGTCACAGACACGTTTCTTGCGGCGAAGTTGGCTAAAATTGAGGTTCTAAGGGCGCCTTAGTGGGCCCGGACCAAAAAGTTTTCAGGAAGGAACGGTGCAGCGAGATGGCGCAGCCAGAAACCCGCGTGACCAAACAGAGGCTCGCGGTATCCGAGGCGTTGGGCGAGGTCGACGATTTTGCCACCGCCCAGGAGCTGCACCGCTGGCTGGTGGATTCGGCGAAGCAGGTCTCGCTGGCCACGGTGTACCGGCTGCTGCAGTCAATGGCCGACGATGGCCTGGTCGATGTCTTGCGCAGCGGTGACGGCGAGGCCCGTTTCCGGCGCTGTGAGACCGAGGTGCACCACCACCACCTGGTCTGCCGGGTGTGCTCGAAGACCGTGGAGGTGCTCGCCCCGGCCGTGGAACGCTGGGCGGCGCGGGTGGCCGCGGAAAATGGGTTCACCGATCCGGAGCACACCGTAGAAATTTACGGGCTCTGCGAGGACTGCCGGCGCAAAGCCAGCTGAGCTGCGCTGGACCGCGGGTCCGCCGGCAGATCTGCCGGCGGTTAAACCTGGTGTTTGCGCGGACTGCGCAGCGCTTCCACGCCGCGGCAGACCAGGTAGATCACGAAGGAAATGGTGGTCACGTATGGGCTGATCGGCAGCGAACCGGCCAGCGCCAGCAGGATACCGCCGAGCACCGAAATCTCGGCAAACACGATCGCTAAAATCACCGTGAGCGCCGGGTTGGAACTAACCCGCAAGGCCGCGGCGGCCGGGGTGATCAGCAGCGCCAGCACCAGCAGCGCACCAACTACCTGAATCGCGACGGCCACCGCCAACGCCAGAATCACCATGAAGATGATCGATAGTCCACCGGTGCGTACGCCTCGGGCGTTGGCCAGGACCGGATCCACCGAGGCGAAGGTCAGCGGACGCCAGAGCAGAATCAGCGCCAGCACCACCACCGCGCACAGCGCCAGCATGCCTCCTAGCTGCACGTCGTCGACCGCGACAATCTGCCCGGTGAGCAGGCCAAACTTATTTGCGCTGCGCCCTTCATAAAGCGAGAGGAACAAGATGCCCAGGCCCAGGCCGAAGGGCATCAGCACCCCGGTGATCGAGTTCCGATCCTTCGCCCGGGTCCCTAGGACTCCGAGTACCAGTGCGGCAATCAGCGAGCCGGCCACCGATCCGGTCACCACGTCGACCCCGATGAGCAGCGCAAAGGCCGCCCCGGCGAAGGAAAGTTCCGCGATCCCGTGGACCGCGAAGGCCATATCTCGCATCATGATGAAGATGCCGATCAGCCCGCCGACGATGCCCAGGGCGGCGCCTGCGATCAGCGAGTTGGAGACCAGCGGCAGCAGCAGCCCGTAGTCGTCGAAGTTCAGCGTGCGGTCGATAAAATCTGCGAAGTCCATCGTCGGCTACTTTCCGGTCTCAAATGCGTGGTCCCCGGCGTGTTCATGCCCGTCGGGCGGCAGCTGGCGCTGCCCGTCGCCGCTGACCACCACGATCCGCCCGTTCACGCGCAGCACCTGAACCGGAGCACCATAAAGATTGCTCAGCACCGAGGACTGCATCACCTCATCCACGCTGCCGAGATGGAACCTGCCCTCGGCCAGATAGAGCACGCGGTCCACATAGGGCAGGATCGGGTTGATCTCGTGGGTGACGAAGATGACCGCGGCGCCGTGTTCGGCGGCCTGGCGGTGAATGACCTGGCTGATCGCCTGCTGATGGTGCAGGTCCAGGGAGAGCAATGGTTCATCACAAAGCAGCACGCGCGGGTCTCCGGCCAGTGCTTGCGCAGCGCGTAAACGCTGCTGTTCGCCGCCCGAAAGATCGCCGACCGGGCGGTCCGCATAGGCGCTGGCGCCGACCAATTCCAAGAGCTCATCAACCTTGGCGTGCACCGCCTTGCGGGCAATGCGGATCCCGGGCCGGTTGCCGTCTACTCCGAGCGCCACCAGATCGCGCGCGCGTAAGGGAACGTTGTCACCAAAGGGGCGTTGCTGCGGGATCAAGCCCACCAGGTTCGAGCCGCGGCGAACCGGGGCTCCGGCGATGGATACGTTCCCGGCACTGAGCGCGGTGGTGCCCAGCATGGTGTTGATAAAACTGGTTTTTCCCGAACCGTTGGGCCCGAGCACCGCCAGAAATTCCCCGGGTTTCACCTGCAGGTTCAATTCCTGCCACAGCACCCGCCGGCCGAAGGCCAGGGTTGCTGCGTCGAAGCTGAGGATCGGGGAAGTGCTCATAAACCGGCTTTCACGCAAAAAGTAACTGCGGCATCGTGGGTACGATGCCGCAGTTAACTCTACCAGTTGCGACTGGTTCGCAATACGCTTTTGCTTGTGAGGCTAGTTGCCCTGCCGCGAGCTTGGGGGGGCGTGACGCTTCTGCGTCGAATCGCTGATCTCGCCCACCAGCACCTCGATAATGTCCTCCAGGAACAGTACGCCGATGGTGGCGCCGGCCTCGTTGACCACTGCCGAGAGGTGATTTCCCTCCTGGCGCATGCTCTCCAGCGCTTCCTCGATTTCGGTATCCTGCTTCACCACACCCAGTGGGTGCAGCGGCAGATCGCGCAGCGGCGCGGTGGAGTGTGCATCGTCGATCAGCATCACGTCTTTGACATGCCAGTAGCCCACCGGCACATCCTCGCGGGTGATCAGCATGCGCGAATACCCGGTCTTGCCGACCTTCTTTTCAAATTCGCGCGCGGTGGTCTGACCCCACTCCAGGGTGAAAAGCTTGTCAACTTCCACCATGCAGGAGGCTGCCGAGACGGTGGAAAATTCCAGCGCCTTGGTCAGCCGCAGCGCGTGCTTGTTTTCCAGCGTGCCCTCCTGCGAGGAGGTATCGATAATCGAACGCACCTCGGCGGCGGTATAAGAACTAGTCACCTCGTCCTGTGGTTCCACACCAAAGAGTTTCAAGAACAGGTTGGCCGCACCGTTGAGCATCGCGATGATCGGCTTGAGCACCTTGGAGACGCCCACCAGCGGCATCGCCAGCACCATCACCGCCTTGTCGGCGACGGACACCGAAATATTCTTCGGCACCATTTCGCCGAAGGTCACGTGCAAGAAGGTCACCAGCACCAGCGCGATCAGGAAGGCGGCGGTGTCCGCCACCTCAACCGGCATCCCCAATGCCATCATCGGCACGCCGAGCAGGTGGTGCAGCGCAGGTTCGGAGATGTTCAGGATCAGCAACGAGCAGACGGTGATGCCCAGCTGGCAGACCGCGAGCATAATCGAAACGTGCTCCATGGCGAACAGCGCGATCTTCGCGCGTTTATTTCCCTCGTCGGCCAGCGGTTCAATCTGCGAGCGGCGCGCCGACATGACGGCAAATTCGCCGGCCACGAAGAACGCGTTGACCGCCAGCAGGATGAAGAGCCAGGCGATTCCCATCAGGTCACTCATGGGTGTCCTCCGCATCGGCCGGGGCAGGTTCAAAACGTACCTGCGCGATCCGGCGGCCATCGAGTTCGGTCACCGTGAAGGTGCCGGCCTCGGTGTGCACGGTGTCGTTCAATTCGGCCAGGCGTCCAAGCTGCGAGAGCATAAAGCCGCCGATGGTGTCGTAGGCCGAGTCGTCGGGAATCACATCCTTGTCAAAGTGCTCGTTGATGTGGTCCGGACGGTTCATTCCGGGGAACAGCCATTGGCCGTCGGGCTGAGTGACCGCCTCTTCCTCGTCCTCGTCATGCTCATCGGATACTTCTCCGACGATCTCTTCGACCAGGTCTTCCAAGGTCACCAGTCCGGCGGTGCCACCGTATTCGTCCATCACGATCGCCACCTGGAATTCCGCGGCGCGAAGTTGTTCGAGCAGCACATCGAGGTGAATGGTCTCCGGAACGTAGAGGGCGTCGCGTGCAAATTCGCCGACCTGCAGTGCCGCACGGCGTTCGCGTGGCACCGAAACGACGGCTTTGACGTGGCAGATGCCCTGGATGTCGTCGCTGGAGCCTTCGGTGACCGGGAACCGGGAGAACCCGGTATCCGCGCTCATCGCGATGAGTTCGGAGAGATCCGCCTCGGATTCGATGGTGGCCATCGAGGTGCGCGGAGTCATCACATCGGCCGCGGTGCGTTCGGAAAATTCAATGGTTGATTCCATAAATCGCGCGGTCTGGATGTCAAGGGTCCCAAGTTCCGCGGAACGGCGAACGAGCGAGGCAAGTTCCTGGGCACTGCGGGCGGCGGAAATTTCTTCCTTCGCTTCGAGGCCGAAGAACCTGCGCAGGATCATGTTCGAAAAACCGTTGAGCACCACGATCGCGGGCTTGAAGATGGCGGTGAACACCAGCTGCGGGCGGGCCAGTACCTTACCTACCGCCATAGCCTTAGCGATCGCCAGGTTCTTGGGTACCAACTCGCCGATCAGCATCGAGAGCAAGGTGGCCACCACCAGGGAGATCACCACGGCGACCGCGGTGGCGCTGGCGCCGCCAATGCCGAAGTTTTCAAGTACCGGGGCGAGCAGCTGGCTCATCGCCGGTTCAAGTACATAACCGGTGAGCAGCGTGGTCAGCGTGATGCCCAGCTGACAGCTTGAAAGTTGCGTGGACAGCGAGGTCAGGCACTGCAGCAGCGGTTTGGCGCCCGCTTCGCCGCGGTCGATGGCCTGCTGGACCGTGCTTTTATCGAGGGCGACGAGCGAAAATTCGACCGCTACAAAGAAACCGGTGCCAAGAATGAGCAGTACACCGAAAAGTATGAAGATCCATTCCATGGGCGTTAGCCACGCCCCTGGAATCGGGGGGTCAGAAGGCCTCTAGTTTGCTCTAAGCGGCAACTAGAAGGCTCCAATCGGGAGGCAGAATCTGCCAGGCGTTCGGTGTGATGGCCGGTGCTGCGCCCGCGGGCGACGGACCGGCTTGGAGAATGAGATTCCATAGTGCGATTTAGTCTAACGAAAGATCGCCGATCGCGCACAATATTCTGCCCGGCGCGATATGCGGTAGTTACCCCGGGGTAAATGGTCAGTGTTTAGCGACACTTTCGTGATATTCCCGACGACTCGTGGCAAAACCTTGCAAGATGTCACTAGACTGGAGCGCAGGTCTAGAAATCTTGTGAGTATCGGTGGCCATTTTCACGTCCTCGGGCTACCACCGGCTCAAGCTAGAACAACGTAGAAATCAGGGAAGAGGCGTTGCACGTGCCAGAGCAAGCACACCACCGACTTACTGAAGAGTTTGGTGGAAACGAGTGGCTAGTAGACGAGCTGTACCAGCAGTATCTCGTCGATAAGAACTCGGTCGATAAAAAATGGTGGGATATTTTCGAGTCCCTCACCACCGAAAACAATGAATCGGCTGCCCCTGCGGCACCGGCGGCAAAGGCGGAGCCAAGCGCACCGCCGGCGCCAGCACCCAAGGCTGCCCCGGCAGCACCGGCAGCGTCGAGCAATGGCCAGGGCGCACCTCGCGCCGCGGCCGCGGCTCGCACCACCGACTCGGCGCCAGCTGCACCGGCGCCAGCCAAGGCCGAATCGGCTCCGGCGAAGGATGCCGCTCCGAAAACCGCTCCGATCCCGGCACAGGCGCCGAAGCCTGCCCCGTCGACCGAGCTGTACGGCGAGGAAAAACGCACCCCATTGCGCGGGCCAATGAAGGCCATCGCCACCAATATGGATGCCTCGCTCACCGTGCCTACCGCGACCACCGTGCGCGCCGTGCCGGCGAAGGTGATGATCGACAACCGAATCGTCATCAACAACCACCTCAAGCGTGCCCGCGGCGGCAAGATCTCCTTCACCCACTTGATCGGCTTCGCCGTGATCCGTGCGCTGAGCCAGATCCCTTCGATGAACGTCACCTACGACGTAATCGATAAGAAGCCCACCGCGATCCAGCCGGCGCACGTGAACTTCGGTATCGCGATCGACATTCCCAAGCCTGACGGCTCGCGGATGCTTGCGGTGCCGAATATCAAGGCCGCGGAGACCCTGAGCTTTAACGAGTTCTGGACCACCTACGAAGACCTGATCAAACGCGCTCGCAATAACAAGCTGACCGCCGACGATTACTCGGGCACCACCGTATCGCTGACCAACCCAGGCGGCATCGGCACCGTGCACTCGGTGCCTCGCCTCTCCAAGGGCCAGGCCGCCATCGTGGGCGTTGGCGCACTGGAATACCCGGCAGAATACCGTGGTTCCTCGGAGAAGACCGTCGCCAATTTGGGCATCGGCAAGCACATCACGCTGACTTCCACCTACGATCACCGCGTGATCCAGGGCGCAGGTTCCGGCGAATTCTTGAAGCTCATCGAATCCCTCTTGCTTGGCGAGCAGGGTTTCTACGACGAAATCTTCGAGCAGCTGCGGATCCCTTACGAGCCGGTACGCTGGGCCATCGACAACCAGGTCGACGTCGACCTGGTAGTCAACAAGGTCGCGCGCATCCAGCACCTGATCAACTCCTACCGCGTGCGTGGCCACCTGATGGCGGACACCAACCCGCTGGAATACGTGCAGCGCAAGCACCCGGACCTCGACATCCAGACCTATGGGCTGACCCTGTGGGATCTGGATCGCGAATGGGTTGCCGGCGGGCTGGGCGGCAAAAACCGTGCACTGCTCCGCGACATCCTGGGAATCCTGCGTGACGCGTACTGCCGTACCACCGGTACCGAGTACATGCACCTGCAGAACCCGGTGGAGCGCGAATGGTTCCAGTCGAAGCTGGAATCCGGGTACGCGAAGCCATCCCGCGATGAGCAGCTGCGCATCCTGTCGAAGCTGAACGCCGCCGAAGCGTTTGAAACCTTCCTGCAGACCAAGTTCGTCGGCCAGAAGCGCTTCTCCCTTGAGGGTGGCGAATCGCTGATCCCGCTGTTGGACGCGATCATTTCCGACGCTGCCGACGAGCAGCTGGACGAGGTTGCCATCGGCATGGCGCACCGCGGCCGCTTGAACGTGCTGACCAACATTGCCGGCAAGACCTACGCACAGGTCTTCCGCGAATTTGAGGGCACCGCAACTCCGGGCTCGGTCCAGGGTTCGGGCGACGTGAAGTACCACTTGGGCACCGAGGGTTCCTACACCTCGGATGCCGGCAACCAGACCAAGGTCTACCTGGCCGCGAACCCATCGCACCTGGAAGCCGTGGATCCGGTGCTCGAGGGCATCACCCGCGCGAAGCTGGACCGCATGGATTCGAAGAACAATGTGCTGCCAATTCTGGTGCACGGCGACGCAGCATTCGCCGGCCAGGGTGTAGTTTCCGAGGTGCTGGCGATGAGCCAGCTGCCAGGCTACAAGACCGGCGGCACCGTGCACGTGATCGTGAACAACCAGATCGGCTTCACCACCGCTCCAAGTTCCTCACGCTCCTCGGTGTACGCCACCGATGTGGCACGCACCGTGCAGGCACCGATCTTCCACGTCAACGGGGATGACCCGGAGGCCGTCGTACACGTGGGCCAGCTGGCCTTCGAGTACCGCCAGAAGTTCGGCAAGGACGTCGTCATCGACCTCATCTGCTACCGCCGCCGCGGTCACAATGAGGGCGACGATCCGTCGATGACCCAGCCGATCATGTACAACCTGATCGAGGCGAAGCGCTCCACCCGCAAGCTGTACACCGAGGCCCTGGTTGGCCGCGGGGATATCACCGCGGAGGAAGCCGAGAACGTGCTGGCAGAGTACAAGGGGAACCTGGAACGGATCTTCTCCGAAACTCACGCCGCGCAGACCTCGCCGATCCCGATCATCACCCCGGGCTCGACCATCAACGACCTGGAGAAGCCTTTCGCGCAGGCCGCCGACGAGAACACCGTCGACGGTGCACGTGGCTCGGCGATCACCGAGTCCACGCTGGCGAAGATCGGCGCGGCCCACCTGGCCGTTCCGGAGGACTTCACCATGCACACCAAGCTCAAGGCCTTGCTGGAGCGCCGCGAGAAGATGTCCCGCGAAGGCGGCATTGACTGGGGCTTCGCCGAGCTGGCTGCCCTGGGCTCGCTGTCCATGGAAGGTGTGCCGGTCCGTCTGGCAGGCCAGGATTCGCGCCGCGGTACCTTCGTACAGCGTCACTCGGTCTTCCACGACCGCGAGAACGACAACGAGTGGTACCCGCTGCACCACCTGTCCGATGACCAGGCCCCGCTGTGGATCTACGACTCGCTGCTTTCGGAATACGCTGCCCTGGGCTTCGAATACGGTTACTCGGTGGAGCGCCCGGATGCACTGGTCCTGTGGGAAGCGCAGTTCGGTGACTTCGTCAACGGCGCGCAGACCGTGATCGACGAGTTCATCTCCTCGGCCGAGCAGAAGTGGTCCCAGTCCTCCTCGCTGGTCATGCTCTTGCCGCACGGCTACGAGGGCCAGGGTCCAGACCACTCCTCGGCACGCATCGAACGCTTCTTGCAGATGTGCGCGGAGAACAACATGGTTGTGGCCCAGCCTTCCAACGGTGCAAACCACTTCCACCTGCTGCGCCGCCAGGCTTATGCCCGTCCGCGCAAGCCGCTGATCGTCTTCACCCCGAAGCAGCTGCTTCGTTTGAAGGCCGCGGCAACGGCGGTAGAGGACTTCACCACCGGTGGTTTCCAGGAGGTCATCGCCGATTCGACGATCAGCAACAAGGATGCCGTCGAAAAGGTGCTGCTGGTTTCCGGCCGGTTGTATTACGACCTGATCGCTGCGCGCAGCAAGGCGCAGGATGAGAAGGTTGCGATCGTTCGCGTTGAGCAGCTCTACCCGGCACCTGTGAAGCAGATCGCCGACGAGCTGGCGAAGTACCCGAACGCCAGCGTTTCGTGGGTTCAGGACGAACCTGCGAACCAGGGCCCATGGCCGTTCTTCGGCCTGTACGTGGCTCCTGAGCTCGATACGAAGGTCAGCCTCGTTTCGCGCCCGGCCTCGGCTGCGACCTCCGCGGGTAACGCGAAGCGTCACGAAGCTGAAGCTGCGGTGCTGCTCAAGGCCGCGTTCGCACGCTAAGCGACACGCTCGACTCTGTGTAACTGCAGCCGGCGAACCCGATCCCGTCATTACGGTCTCGGGTTCGCCGGCTGCGGTCTTTAACCCGATCCTGCCTCCCCGATCTGGCAACTGGACACTGCTAAGGTTGACAAAGATTTAGTTTTACCAACGAAAGGTCGCCAAGTTGGAATTTCGCACCATCCGCATCACCGCCATCGGCGATGAGTTACTTGCAGGACACGGCGACCCGCGCGCACTGGGCTGGTTCGGCCGAGTGATGGCTCGAACCCAAGACCCCGCTCTGCGGTTGCAGTCCTTTGTGCTCGCCGCGCCGGCAGAAGGTTCCGAAGCTCTGGCCGAACGCTGGATGGGCGAAGCCTCCCGGCGCTTTGGCGATCAGGTCGAAAACCGTCTGGTTATTGCGCTGTCCGATCGGGACGTGGATTTGGGGCTGACCACAGCGCGCAGCCGCTTGAACTTGGCCAACATCCTCGATTCGGCCTCGCAGATGAGCATTAAAGCATTGCTGGTGGGTCCGGCTCCGGGGTTAGATGACGCACGCAATGAACGCGTAGCGGAGTTGAACCGGGTCTACTCTGATGTGGCGCTGCGTCGCAACCACCATTACATCGACACCTTCACTCCGCTGCGCGCCCACTCGCAGTGGCGCAGTGACCTGACCGCATCCGGCGGCGTGCCGGGTCAGGCCGGTTATGGTTTGATGGCCTGGCTGGTACTGCACCGTGGCTGGTATTCATGGTTGGATCTGCCCGAACCAGACGCCAGCTGAAGCCGGGCAATCGCCGACTCACCACCGGCGCACCGGTTAGGCAATGGTGCCAAGGTATGAAAGACTATTAGCCGGCCCGAGCATTCGGGAAGGCAATTATTGATCCCGCAAAGGAGTCACCATGTCGAAGCGTTCACGTAAGCGTAAAGATCGTAAGCGTGGCGGTGCCAACCACGGCAAGCGCCCAAACAGCTAAGCGATTTGAGCACAAAGAACCCCGTACCATTCGAAGTAACTTCGAAGGATACGGGGTTTTCTTTTTGGGTCGTTATCCGCGCCGGGCTTAGTGCCCGGATTCGATGCGGATCTGCGAGATGCGCGTAATAATATTCATTTTCAGCTGCTGCGGGGCAGCCTCCTGGCAGCTGCGGCGCACCACCGAACGAATGATGCACTCCAGATCGTACTGCTCGGTGCATTCCGGGCAATGATCCAGGTGTGCTTTAACGTCTTTCAGGTCGCCCAGCGTCAGCGCGCCGTCGAGGTACTCATAAATGCGTACCATGCGGTCATCGGCGCAGTCCCCCAATGAATTACAGTCCATCGCTACTTCTCCGCTTTCTTCGCTGTGGCCTTGGCGCCTGCCCCGGGGGCTCTGATGCCACGGTCTGCGGCGTAATCGGCCAGTAGTTCGCGCAACGACTTACGTCCGCGGTGCAACCGTGACATCACGGTTCCGATCGGCACCCCTAAAATTTCGGCGGCTTCCTTGTAGCTGAATCCCTCGACGTCCACGAAGTACACCGCGAGCCTGAAATCCTCGCCGATGGACTGCAAGGCAGCCTTCACATCGGAATCGGGCAGGTGATCGAGCGCCTCAACTTCCGCGGAGCGCAACCCGGTGGGGCTATGCTCCATGGCCGCGGCCATCTGCCAGTCCTCGATGGTGTCCGTCGAGGTGCGCAGCGGTTCGCGCTGGCGCTTGCGATAAAGGTTGATGTAGGTGTTGGTCAGAATTCGGTACAGCCAAGCCTTCAGGTTAGTCCCGGGCTTGTACTGGTGGAATGCCGAGTAGGCCTTCGTGAAGGCCTCCTGCACCAGATCTTCGGCGTCGGCCGGGTTACGCGCCATGCGCAACGCCGCCGAGTACAGCTGGTCGACATAACCGAGTGCGTCGTGCTCAAAACGCGCACGACGTTCGTCCTCGGTCTCCTTGCTCACATCGGGCAAGTCCGTGTCCACGGTGTTATCAGTCATCACCGATGAGTCTACGCGCTTGACCCGGCTAGTGGACAGGGCGCGGCTCACACCGGGCCGGGCCTTGCAGGGTGCCTGTGTCTGTGTCTGTTCCATCGTCGTCACACTTATTTCAACCGCCGACCCCTGACGGTTATTCCCGGCGCGCTCTCGGCTAGAATTAGGCAAAGAGTTCAACGGCCGATTTAGACGGGAAGTGCGATTATCTCTGTGAGCGCTCATGGATGCGAACTGAACTGGTGGGAGGCACCTTTTGCCTCCGGCAAGCTGGATGCGACGGTGCACGTGCCGGCCTCAAAATCGCTGACCAACCGGTATCTGCTGCTGGCCGCGCTGGCACAGACGCCCTCCACGATCCACAACACGCTGATCAGCCGCGACACCGAGCTGATGCTGGCTGCCCTGGAAGCCTTTGGCGCGCAGATCACCCGGCAGACCCAGGACGATGGGTCAACCACCGTGGTGCTGCACCCCGCCGAGCCAGGCGCGCTGCGCGCCGCTGGCGCAGCAGCCCTGCACATCGACTGCGGGCTAGCCGGAACCGTGATGCGTTTTGTGCCGGCGCTGGCCGCGGCCACCGGGGCACGCGTGCACTTTGACGGTGATGCAGCCGCTCGGGCTCGTCCGATGGCCCCGGTGCTTGATGCCCTGGCTGAGCTCGGCGTGGAATTTAGCTTTGCCGATCAGCCCGGGCTGATGCCCTTTACGCTTGATGCCAGCTCGGTGAGCGTGCCAGATACCGTGAGCATCGACGCGTCGGCCAGCTCGCAGTTCATTTCCGCGATGCTGCTCATCGGCCATGCGCTGCCGGGCGGTTTGCATCTGCGTGCGGCGCCCGGGCATATCGCGAGCCCCGACCACATTGTGATGACCGTGCAGACGCTGCGCGGACTCGGTGTGCAGGTGGCTGCGGACGCCGACGGCCGCGGCTGGAAGATCGCACCGGGCCGGCTGGCCGGTTTCACCGTCACCGTCGAACCGGATTTGTCCAACGCCGGACCGTTTTTGGCTGCGGCGCTCGCCTCGCAGGGTACCGTGCGGGTGCCGTTCTGGCCCGCGCAGACCACCCAGGTCGGCGGGAAATGGGTACAAATCCTTAGTGCCATGGGCGCGAACGTCTCCTTGGACGAGGAGGGGGTGCTCACCGTCACGGGCACCGGCACCCTCCGCGGGATCGACTACTCCGATGCCTCCGAGCTGGCCCCGACGCTTGCGGCCCTGTGTGTGCTGGCCGATTCGCCGAGCACGCTGCGCGGCATCGGACACCTGCGCGGACACGAGACCGACCGGCTGGCCGCGCTGGAAACCGAATTGAGCAAGGTGGGGGCCAGCGTACACGCCACCGCGGACGGGCTGCAGATTAATCCCGGGCCGCTGCGCGCCGCGGATCTGCACAGCTATGAAGATCACCGGATGGCGACCGCGGGAGCGCTATTGGGCCTCGCCATCGACGGGGTTCGGGTGGAGAATATTGCGACTACCGCTAAAACCATGCCCGATTTTCCCGCACTGTGGGAGCAGATGGCCGGAACCGCCAACATTTCAAGCACCTCAAGCACTCCAAGCCAGGCAGGCTAATGCGTTATAGCGACTACGACGAATCATCGGTGCGGGTACGCCCGAACAAGAAGGGCACCCGTCCGCGCACCAAGGACCGTCCCGCCTACGACAAGGCAGTGATCGGGCGCATTATTACCGTGGACCGCGGACGCTACACCGCCATTTTGGATGAGGATACCGCCCAAGAGCGCATCGTCATCGCCGCCCGTGCCCGCGAACTGCGCCGCCAGGCGATCGTGCCCGGGGATCTGGTAGCGCTGGTGGGTGACACCAGCGGCAAGCCCGACACGCTGGCGCGACTAGTGCGCATTCAGGAACGCAGCACACTGCTGCGGCGCAGCGCCGACGACACCGACGCGACCGAGCGGGTGGTGGTGGCCAACGTGGACAAATTGGTGATCGTGGTCGCCGCCGCGAACCCCGAACCACGCACCGGCTTTGTGGATCGTGCGCTGGTGGCCGCCTACGATGCGGGCATTTCCCCGGTACTGTGCGTGACCAAGGCCGATGTGAAAGACCCGGCCGAATTTTTGAAACACTATGAGGGGTTGCCGCTGGAAGTGGTGATCTCGCGGACCACCGACTCGGAAGCCACCGGCGTGGATGCGCGCGGTGCCGACGGCTCCAGCGCGCGCCTAGCCGTCGGCGCATTAGATGAGCTCGAAGAACTCTTGGCCGGTTGTGTTTCGGTAGTCATCGGGCACTCCGGGGTGGGTAAATCCACGCTGGTTAATGCGCTCACCGGCTCCACCAGAGCCACCGGACAGGTGAACTCGGTAACCGGCCGCGGCCGGCACACCTCCTCCAGCGCGCTGGCCTTGCGCCTGGGCGAAGCACCCGGCGGCTGGCTGATCGACACCCCGGGTATCCGTTCCTTCGGGCTCGGGCTGGTTGACCCGGATAATATTCTGGGCGCCTTCGGCGAGCTGGCGCAGATCGCGACCGGCTGCCCACGCGGTTGCAACCATCAGGCCAACGCCGCTGGCTGCGCGCTGGAAGCCTGGGTGCAAGACCCTGACACTCCACCGGCCGCAGCCTCCAGGCTCGCCTCGTACCGCCGACTGATCACCACCGAAGACCTCTCGCACGAAAAGGAGCTGGGCGCACTCTAGCGCCACTACCCCATGGCCGAATACACCTTGCAACAGGACCTCGACTTCGCCCTGATGATGGCGCAGCGGGTCGATGAACTGACCCTGGCCCGCTACGGAGCCAACGATCTGCGCGTGGATACCAAACCCGACATGACCCCGGTCACCGATGCTGACCGCGGGGCAGAAGAGCTGATCCTAGCGATGCTCGCCGAACATCGCCCGGAGGACTCGGTGCTTGGCGAAGAATTTGGGGTGCACGGCAGTGGATCGCGGCGCTGGGTGATCGACCCGATCGACGGAACAAAAAACTTTGTGCGCCACGTACCGGTCTGGGCGACACTGATCGCGCTGGTCATCGACGATGAACCGGTAGTGGGTGTGGTCTCGGCACCGGCGCTGTCCCGGCGCTGGCACGCCGCCACGTCGTTAGGCGCGTATGTCAGCGAACCAGGGCTCGATGCCCCACGCAGACTGCACGTTTCACAGGTCACCGAACTGGCTGATGCTTCGCTGTCCTACGCTTCACTCAACGGCTGGAAGGCGCTGGGCAAGCTCGATGATCTGCTCGAACTGCTCGATCAGGCCTGGCGCACCCGCGGCTACGGAGATTTCTTCTCCTACGCACTGCTCGCCGAGGGCGCGGTAGACGCGGCCTTCGAACCGGAACTAGAACTCTACGACATGGCTGCGCTGGTCCCACTGGTTCGTGAAGCCGGCGGAACTTTCACCTCGATCGCGGGCGTCGAAGGCTGCCACGGCGGTAATGCGCTGGCCAGCAATGGCGCGCTACACCCGCTGATCCTGCCCTACCTGAACCGCGGTTAACCATGCCCGGCCTGCACCCGCACAAGCTGACCACCAGCGAGGAAGACTACCTCAAGGCGCTCTACCTGCTCACCGAATGGGAAGATGAGCCAGTGGGCACCGGAGCGTTAGCCGATCAGCTGGGGCTCTCCCCCGCCTCGGCCACCTCGATGGTGCAAAAGCTTGCGGTTAAAGGTCTGGTCGATCATGTTCCGCGTGGCGCCATCTCGTTGAGCGACATCGGGCGACGCGAGGCGCTGCGCATGGTGCGCCGACACCGGATTTTAGAAACCTTCCTGCGCGATGAACTCGGATATGTCTGGGACGAGGTGCACGATGAGGCTGAGGCGCTTGAACACACCGTCACCGACAGATTCATCGATGCCTTACACGCCCGGCTGGGACACCCCGAGGTCGATCCGCATGGCGACTCGATCCCCTCGGCCGCGGGGGTGCTAGCTACCCGCGATGCGCAGCGCCTCGATCGGTTCCACGGCGCGCAGGCGATCGTGTGTCGCGTGAGCGACGAAGACCCAGAGTTTCTGCGTCGCGCCAAGAAGTTAGGAATCGTGCCCGGGGCAATGATCGAGCTTCCACACCAGCTGAACTACATCGAAGCCTCGCTGGTCTGGGTCTGCGCTCCATGATCGATCGAGCTCAGCTCGCTAAATTCCTGGCGGTGGCACTCGGCGGAGCCTTGGGCGCGCTGGCCCGAGTAGCCATTGACATGCTCACCCCGGCCAACGTCTGGGCCGCCTCAACCTTGATCGTCAACGTCCTTGGTTGCGTCGCTTTGGCTGCGTTGAGCGCCTATGCTGCGCACAGGCCGCTGGCACCGCTGCTGCAGCTTTTCGCAGGCACCGGTTTTTGTGGTTCCTTCACCACCCTTTCGACGGTACTGCTGTTATTTACTAGTTTGAGCGCTGCCGGATACATCGGCTACCTCTTACTCAGCGTGGTGCTCTGTCTAGCTGCCGTCTTCTTGACGCACACGTTGCTGGACCGACACCTAGCTCGCCCGCAGGAGCTGTCGTGATCGGGCTGCTGTTAGTCGCTGGAGCTCTCGGCGCGATATTTCGTTACCTCTTGGACCGTTCGCTTCCTGCAACACACGATTTGGCGCAGGGCCTGTTCGCTGGCTGGCCGCGCGGAATCCTGCTTGCGAACATTCTCGGTAGCTTTGCGTTAGGCGTGGTGCTCGGTTACGCACGCAGCCACCAGTTGGATCTCACGCACGAAAACTTTGTGCACACCATACCTGCAGCCGATCGGCTCTGGCTGCTGGCCTCTGGGGTCTGTGGCTCACTGACTACCGCCAGTACCCTATTTGTCGGGTTCCGCCTGATTTATGAGGTCAACAAGGCCCGCGCAATCGTGTATCTATGCTCCACCTTCGTGATTGCCGGCGGCGCTGGTGCACTGGGTTGGCTGATGACTAGATAGTCCAACGTGGGAAAATTATGGGTACGACCAATTGGCCGTACCCATAATTTTTACTTTAAGTTTTTTAGCGTGCCGCGCGGCGTCCGCGAGGTGCATTGCGTGTCGCATCCTTAGACTGGCCTGGCGACTGCGGAGTTCTCTTTTCTCGGTCGTGTGGCACCACGTATCCGCCCGTGGCTAGAACCAGGATGGCGCTTATACCCGTCAGAGCAAGCATCGCGATCGCCCAGATCTGGGACTGATCGGTAAATGAGTGATCAACGCTCAGCCACAACACGTAGGCACCGACGAGGTAGATCAGGTGCAGTAGCGTCAACCTAATACGAAGACGCAGACGGAACTTGGCTTTAGGTGAGAAGAAGAGTGCCCAAATAATTAGTAGCGGCACTACCACCACGAGGATCGACGGGATAGTTGGCCATGGCACGAAGGCGATGGCGGCCAACGCTGCCGCGAAAATCAGACCAACTTCGAGGAGGAATGCGATCACAGCATAGATAGCCGAAATAGCCGGTGATACCCGCTGGGAACCGTTTTTACCCATCGTTTCTGATCTCACTCCGTTTCAGCAATCTGGCCGTCTGCTTAGCCGTTCAATTCCAGTCTATGTGGTAAACAGCGACCTCGCGACATGACTCGCGCGCAAGGCACCGTGTTACCTAGTGTGGCCATCATCTATCTACGCGCCAAGATCTGCCCTAGGCCGTCCATGCCCGGCCTTGACACTTCGGCCCGAGGTACGCACCACGCGCCAATGAGAACCCAGCTAAGAACCGGAATTACCAACGAACCGCTGTCTCTGCAACCTCGGTAGCGCTCCCCTGCGTTCAACATCTGAAGTCCGTTCGGGCAGAGGCAACCGGATCACGCTCACGTACTCACTTCAGGTAAGCCCCAAGTCCCAAAGGATTGAGCAGACGACTAATTCAAGCAGAATCCCCATGTCCCAAGTGTCTGCCATTCGCTAACGCCACGAAGGACCTAGCGAATCTTTATCAGAAACTGAAGATCACTCACTGGGCAATAGGTCGTATACCGCACATAGGTTAACGACAGAACCCCCGAGATCATAAGGATCTCGAGGGTTCAAATACGTGGAGATGGGGAGAATTGAATTTCCCATTCAACCCATTTCAGCACATCACCTACGTCTAAAAATGCCTAAATCTCGCGGATCTTGCGCGATCTACTTCTAACCCGCTCCGACCCTTGTTGCCATTGGTAACACGTCTTTCAGCCTCCAGTATGCCTCTATAGCCCTAACTGGCAAACCTAACTCTTGAGCTATGAAACGAGGGCTCTCGCTGATGCTTTCCGCCCTCTGGTACTCGTCCTCATGTACTAACGACTTAGCGGCAAACTCATCAGCTTTCATCTCGTTCGCCGGCGTACTTTCCCGGTGACCGTGATGCGCGTGACCTAGCTCGTGGGCGAGGGTGAAACGTTCCATCTCTGGGGTCAATGATTGCTCAAGGATTATCAACCTCAGATCGTCGTAGTAGACACCGTTGCGCCCGTCGAGACTTCCGTAAAGAACTCTGATGCCAGCATCCTCGGCAGCTTTCAGCAGTTTCTCCACACTCCTCCTTACGGGTTTTCCTGCTCGCCCTCCTGGCGGCGGTCGGTTGCGTCGGTGCGCTGGTCTGCTGCAAGTCCGTACACTGCGGACGGATCACGCTGCAACTGCTTTTCTGCGGACATAATGACCCAGCTCAGCGACAGTCCTAGTTCGCTAGCAAAAGCTTCCAGTTCCCCAATGGAGAATTTGGTACCTCCGCGAAGCTTGGCGCTCAATGCTGGTTGCGAGAGGCCGAGCTTTGAAGCGAAGGCATTGGCACTCAGGCGACGCTTGGCAAGTTCTCCGCGTACTACGGAGGCGATTGCAAGTTCGATATCTGAGAGCTTCTTACTAGTCGTCATGGTTTTAGTTTAGAACAATTACGACAGAACGCAAGTTACGGGTTGCTTTCCTAAAAGAAAACTTCTAGATTGAATGCATGGCAACTAAGAACATGCACGACTTACTCGCTTCGGAAATCCGAGCAGAGATGGGTCGTCAGCGAAAAACACAGACCGAACTATCCAATATCATCCATATCTCACAGCGTGCCACGAGCTACCGACTAAATGGCGAACGCACCTTCGGATGGGAAGAAGCGTTCCAAGCCGCACAGTGGCTCGGCGTAAGCCTCACCGAGCTGGTGCGACGGGCAGAGATCAGTCGAGACGAAGAACTGGCAGTGTCGGCATGAGTGAAGACCTACTCCCCCATTGGCGGTCACCAGAGGATGTGGCCCCGGAACTTGGGATGACACCAACCGAGCTTCGCCGCTACTGCCGGATCTCAACAAATCACTGCACCCGCCTCAGTCGCAACAAGATCATGTTAGACAAAAGCAATATCAAGGCGATCATCGCCTACATCAAGCAAGAAAACTCCAAGCCGGTTGTGAATGAAGAGACCGGCATGATCGACCCTTTCGCCTAAATCTAGGCATCACACCACCCCCGCATTACCCCTTCACCCTCCCTTCCGTGTTTCTTGCGGAAAGTAAAGGACTATCTGTCATGCCCAAAAACAACCCATCACCCGACTTCCTCACTGAACTTGCCCGCTATAACGCCATCAACGGTGTAACAGCGACGTTCTCAGAGATGAAGAAGACTGCACGCCGTCTTGAGCGCGCCTTCAATGACCGTAAAGACAAGGCCGTTGAAGCTGCCGAATTCATCAAGAACGCTTACGACAAGGAATACAGCGACATTACCGGCGAAACGGCGGTTGCTCACGTGATGAACCCTAACGAGTGTGGCCACCACAAGTCAGTAGAGAGAAGGTTGATGGCAGCGTGAATCTGGCTGATCGGGTTACTGAGGCTAATCGGAAGTTACTTGTTGCTCAGATTGAAGAAGCTGCCACTAAGTACATGTTTCTTGCTGTGATCGTCGCGGACAAAGTTACCAAGGGTGTAGGGCTTGGTTCGTTTGCTACTGATTACAGGTATTGGCGAGACCGCGATGTGGCATTGAGGGATGAGTACAAGAAGAAATATCCAGAGGAAGGAAAAGGTAATGACGCAAACAATAGAGCCCTTAGATTTGGTCGCAATCAAAGAGTCAGCTGAGAAGTTCCTCGCTGTTGCAAGCTCTGATAATTGCACCGCCAGAGAATATGTCGAAAGCTATAACGCTTATGCGCAGGTCGTTAGCGCGAATGTGGTTGTGGCGCTTATTGATCTAGTCGAACAAGGAGAAAGCAAATGAACACATTCAATAGCGTTGATAAAACCAGACAATTGCAAGTGAAGGAATTAGGCAAACACTTTACTTTAGGCATCGAGTACAAGGATGCCGGACGAAGCGGCCTTACGCTCCATTCGTTCGACGCACCCGCTATTGCTCTGGCGGTGCTAGAAGTGGCGGGGTATGGCGACACGTCCGATGACATGAGCGTGCCCGAAGTCCTCGCGTTCAATGCCATGCACAAGCTTCAGGAAGTCGTCGATGTGCAGGAACGCATCACCGCTAAAGCTAAGGAGCAGGCCGAGTTGGAAGAACACGCGGCGGAGCTAGAACGCGTTTACCGCACATGCCCTTCGAATAAGAATGCTTTCGTTGAGATTGCCCTCAAAGCACGCGAACTAAGCAAGGAAGCAGGGGAATGAGCGGGCACAAGATCAGCGTGAGCGGATTGAGTATCGAATGTCATGAAGCTCCTGACGCAGACTGCCGGAAACGTCCAAACTGCGAACCCGAAGAATGGGACACCGCCGGCTGCCGAGACCATAGCGGGGAACACAAGCTAACCACCGGTCATGACTGCTGGCTGAGTGAATGGGTGAATGGTTCTGGGCTTGAAGACTCATATTACGACTTCGATAAATACCCCATCACGCCAACGCCCAACGCCCCTGTCGAGCTGATCAATGAGCACCCCGACGCTGTGCTCTGGAAATATGAGGAGATCCCCAATGCCTAACCAACCCGCACTAAACCCCGATGCGCTTCTTTTGGCATCCCAAGCTGTCATGTCTACTGTCTACAGCGACCTGCCGGACGAGGAAATGCACACTGCTGTTGTTCGCATCGCCGTATCAGCCTATCTCCAAGCACTTCCAACCCCAGCCCAGCAAGCCTACGCCGAACTTTACGGGGTAGACGATGACTAGAAGAACCCAACCCCAAAAGTAAAACCCGCTAGCAGTCACTAGCGGGTTTCGTCGTTTCAAGGAGAAACAAAATGAATAATCCTATTGTACCAACCATCGAGCACAACGGATTCGGGCTTGTTGTAAGTTCCGAGCAGATCGCCGAGGGTGCTGGCGTTCAACATAAGAATGTTCTCGAAAGCATCTCGACGCACACGGCGAAGCTGGAGCGCTTCGGACAGGTCGCGTTTGAAACGCGAGCTGGTTATAACAACTCGCAGGTTCGCGTCGCCCTACTGAATGAGCCTCAGTCAACTTTGCTCATGACCTTCATGCGCAATACCGATCAGGTTGCAGAGTTCAAGGCGAACCTTGTCGAGGCTTTCTTCAAGATGGCTCAGCAACTCAGTAGCGCGCCTCGCCCCGCCGAGCTGACCCGATCCGACCTTGCACGCATGGTGCTTGAGTCGGAAAGCGAGAAGCTGGCACTGAGTTCCAAGATTGAGGCCGACGCGCCAAAGGTGAACTTCTGGGACACGTACTGCTCAGACGATGACAAGCTCAGCTTCCGATCTGTGGCAAGCGTCCTCAAAGTAGGCGAGCAGGACCTACGCGAATGCTTGATCTTCACCGAGTGGATCTATTCCGAGTCTCGTAGTCGCTGGTCTGATTCGAAGCAGAAGAAAGAGTACCGCAACCGGTATTCAGAGTTCTCGCATAAGAAGCCGTATTTTGACCGGGTGCAAAACGCTGATGTGCCGCGGTTCGGTGGCGAGCTGATGCACACGTTGAAGATTACGATTCCTGGCGCTGAGGCGATTCAGCGTCACGTGGCCAAGTTTGTTGATGAGTATGGCTCGTTGCACAAGGCTATCCCGTTCCTCGAAACCCGTTACAACGACAAGAAGGCCTCCTAATGCGTCTCTACAAAGCTGTTATCACTGACATTCCATCCGAAGCGAAAGTCAACTTTTGGAAGCATTTCCCGGAGCTTAGTGCTATTGATGATTCGCCAGAAGAGTGGGGTTACTCGACGTGGGATTACGCGGAAACCTTGATCCAGAATCCAGACTGGAAGCCGAGTGGTTGGGCGTTCTTCTTGGATGATCGCGCAAACAGTGGAACTCAGTGGGCTGTTGACCTTATCGAGGATGATTACAAGTTTGTTTGGCCGAACATGGGTGGCATGTTCAAGTCTCGTTCGGCAGCTCGTGAGCGTGCTAAGCGTGCCGAGCGTTGGGGCGCGACGGTGACCATCATGGAGGCCGAAGTCAGCGAGTTCGTGCCCGTTGCTGAGGCTAATGCGCGTCGGAAGATTCAGGCGATGAATGTGCGTGCTGACCGGTTGCAGTCGAAAGCTGATCTGATCCGCACACAGTCTGAGGTTGTTGCTATCAAGGCGGGAATCAATGACTTGCCATTCTGACGCTGACAACCTCCCCACCGGTTACTGGATCGAAGCAATCGCCCTCGTAACCCTCTTGTTCGGCTCAACACTGATCGGCTTGGTCGGCGCATGGACTACCTAAAGTTTGACTTCATCCTCGCCGGACTGTGTTTCGTAGCATTCATGATCTGGGCACTAATTGAAAGGAGCGCGGCGTGAAAAACCTAACCAACCTGCGCAAGATCGCAGAAGAAGCAACACCGGGCGAGTGGGTGCACTGGAATCCATCTGTCGGGGAATCCCATATTGCAATCGCCAATAAGGTTGCGTGGCGTTCCTTGAAGTCATCAACCAAATTCGCGGATGACGAGAAGATCCCGCACTGGGCAGACGCAATCCACATCGCCACGTTCGACCCGCCAACCGTCCTCGCCCTAATCACCCGCCTCGAACAGGCCGAGGCGATTGTCAACCAGTTGACCCCAACCCACCTCAAGATGATCAAACAAGCACTGGACGGTGAGCAGTCATGAAACCCATAATCCCGGTCATGCGCACCGCGTTGGAGCAGATACAAGAACTGCACAAGCCGAAGCGTGGCGAGCGCCCCGAATCTTACGACGTTGACTATGCCGAACCACGCAACTGGATCAAGTACACGATCTGCGCTAACTGCCACACCGCATACCCCTGCGAAACTCGCAAGCTGGCCGACGCAGGGATGGCAGGTGAGGAACGTGGCTGAGTGTCATGACTGCCGGTGCCACGCAAGCCCGCCGTGCAGCGCGTGCGTACGCTGCGTGCACATCGACCACACGGACTGCCCGGAGGACTGCCAGACCTGCGAATACGACCACGAACGCACTGGCCCTTATCGCCTTATCGACGGCACATGGTCAGACGGGGTGGATCGGACGGAGCGGATTGATGTTAGGACGTGCAGTGGCCGGTACGAGGTCACTGCGGGTAAGCATTATTCCCACGTCTGGCATGGGGCTCACCCGGCAGAAGAATTCGACACGTGGGCCGAAGCTATCGCCTACGCCGACCGCATGGCGCGCACTACTACGAAAGAGGAAAACAAATGAAACCACAACCTGCAACTCATGCTGGCGTAACCGTAAACCGCCACGACTCGGGGAGTGCGTGCGTCGTGGCAGCCACCCTACGTGCCAGCAACACGACCATTGTTATCGGCGTGGACCGGGTTTGGGGAACCCTCGCAATCGACATTGACACCCAAAGCGACGTGCACCCACATGACGCTGACATTGCAAAAGACCTAAGAATGATCGCCGAAGCAATCGAGATGGGAGAGGAAAACAAATGAGCAACCTACCCGGCAACCCGTATGAAGAATTTGCGCAGGACGATCCGCGAAACCCCGGAGGCACGAGGGCAAACGCCACCCTCGCCCTCGCTTACGAGCAACGGACAGCGAACTTGATTGCGTACGTCGAAACGTTCGGTGGCGGGATCGAATACGAAACCGTCTGGGCTGACATTCGCGCCCGCCTCGGACTAGGAGAAAACAATGCCTAACACCCCGCTAAACCCGGACGCGCTCGAAACGGCAGCTAAGGCGACGATGGGCACCGTCTATGGCAATTTGCCTACCGAGGAAATGCACGTAGCTGTAGCTCGCGCCGCCGTGTCCGCTTACCTCGCCGTCGCCCAGCCGGTAGTGAACAGCGTGGAAGAACTCGACAAGTTGCCGGCTGGTTCGGTGATTCTCGACGGCGATCCATGCGTCTTGCAAATGGTGGAGAAGTCCTCAATCGTCGGCTCAGAGTGGGCAATAGCCAACGCGGAGCACATTTACACGACCGGAAAGATCACCCTCCCCGCCCGTGTGCTGTACCGCCCGGAGGTGAAGCCATGACCATTCAAGAAATCCTGACAGCCCACCGTCCGCTTGCGAATGCACCTGATGACACGGTTTGCGCTTGTGACAGTACGTGGCGACCTAACGCCGAATACCGCGCCCACCTATCCGAGGTGCTGGAAAAGCACATGCGGGAACGGGAGGCGCAGTTGCGTCAGCTTGTGCGCGACATGACAGACCCCGGCGCGTGTTGGTTCGACCACCACGGAGGATGCCAAGAACACGGCTACCTCGACCTGAAACCCGGCGAGCAATGCCCGCACACCGAGGCCAAGCAACTACTAGGAGACGAACCCAATGGGCGCTAATGAGAAGCACGACGCGGCGATGCATGGTGCGCCGACTGTAACCACCAAGTGCGTTGCGTGCGGTGAACAGTTCGAGGCCGCGTTCATGGCGCTCGCGTTAGACCGACTCGCCACACACCAAGACACCAGCAAAGGATGCGGGTTGTGAGCACGCACCCCTATAGCCAAGCGTGCGACCAGAACTGCGGTTGTTGCACCCCGATCACCGACCAAGCCAAATCAGACGATTCGGCTTTTCTTATGCCCGAGGAGGCCGACTGTGGCGACAACGATCTATGACAAGTTAGAGCAAGGCACCGATGAGTGGCTCCAAGCCCGTTGCGGCCTTGTTACAGCGTCTACCGTGGGCGCACTGGTCACCAAGGAAACGCTAGGAGCAGTAGCTTACGAGTGCCCAGAGTGCCAAGCCGAGGCCGATACGCCATGCTGGGGCAAAGCGACTAAGGCCGGGGAGCAGAAGCGCATCAAAACGATGCACCCAACCCGGTCCGAATTGGCTCGTGCGAAGAACACTCAAACCCTTACAGTGTCCAACGGCGACATGGCACACACGCTCATGAACACGCTCATAGCCGAGCGGATCACCGGGCGCGTGGAATTTATGCCGATGAACCGGGCAATGCAGCGAGGCGTGGACGACGAACCTTACGCACGAGCCGTGTATGCAGACAATCATGCGCCAGTTACTGAGGTCGGCTTCATCGTCAACGATGACCACGGATTCAAATTAGGTTATTCACCCGACGGACTGGTTGGCGATGACGGCCTAATTGAAATCAAATCCCGCGACCAGAAAACTCAGCTACGCCAATTCTTGACTCGAACAATCCCGAGCGGAAACGTCGCGCAACTACAAATGGGGTTGCTGGTCACCGGGCGCAAATGGATCGACTACGTGAGCTACAGCGGTGGCATGCCGTTGTTCGTGAAACGCGTCTACCCGGATCCCGAATGGCACCGCGTGATCCTCGAAGCAGTTAGCGCTTTCGAGGCACACGCAGGAAACGCCATCAGCTGGTACTTGCACTCAATCGCAGGCGCACCCGAAACAGTATGGATCGACCACTACGCAGATACGGAGTTCACGTTCTAATGGATATTTCAAAGACTCTCTTAGCAAAATCCGACAGGCTGAATGCCGCGGACTTGAGTGGCGCACCAATCGTCGCCACCATCGAAAACGTTCGCCAGGGAGACGGCACCAAACCGGTCATCATTGACCTTGTGGGGATGAATGGTCGACCTTGGATTCCGTCGCTGGGTATGCGCCGGATTATCGCTAAGGCATGGGGCACGGAGACTAACGATTGGATTGGTCGACTAGTGAAGCTGGTCAATAATCCTGAGGTTGTTTACGCGGGTCAAGCTGTGGGTGGTGTGGAGATTATCGCCCTTTCGCATATTGAGAAGGCTTTCACTGTGCCTAAGCGTGTTTCGCAGAAGAAAACAGTCCCACACCACGTAGACGTGCTATCCGAGCCGGTGACTGAGCCGTGGCGTGCGCAGTGGCAGGCGATCAGTAACGCGCTCACCGAGGCCGGTTATACGGGCGACCCACAGGCAATGCTCGCCACTGCCGGTCAGGTCATCGGCCAACAGTGGGATCACCCGAACAAAATCAGCGCTGAGGACGCGCAAAAGATCCTCGCAGCAGTACGCGAAAACGAAAACGAAGAAGGTAAATAAACATGGCGGACAAGATCACCATTCAGATCGAGCTTGATCCGGGCTTGAAATACACGAAGACGGCAGAGTTGCGAGGCCCGAATAACGGTATGCCCGAGGAGATTGAAGTGAAATCAGCGCACCTAGCCAAGGTTCTCAGTGACTCAATCGCCGCAATATACGGCGACCACCGAAAGGAAAGCAAGTAAATGGCAGGCGAAACAGTAATTACGGTAATCGGGAATTTGACGGCAGATCCAGAGCTCAGGTTCACGCCAAGCGGATCAGCGGTCGCAAACTTCACCATCGCTTCCACCCCGCGCACGTTTGACCGGCAGAGCAACGAATGGAAAGACGGGGAAGCGCTATTTCTCCGGTGTTCAGTGTGGCGCGAAACTTCGGAGAACGCTGCGGAGACGCTGACTAAGGGGATGCGGGTTATTGCTCAGGGTCGGTTGCATCAGCGCAAGTACACCACCAAGGAGGGTGAGGATCGAACTGTCATGGAGTTGGAGGTTGACGAGATCGGCCCTTCTCTCCGGTTCGCTTCTGCCAAGGTGACGCGCACGAATCGTTCCGGTGGCAATGGTGGAGGTGGCACTCAGTCCCAGCCACCACAGCAGTCCGCACCACAGCAGAACCCGCAGCCGTCGCAGGGTTGGAACGCGCCGAATCAGGGTAACGATCCGTGGCAGTCGAACGCTAACCCGCAAGGTGGCTGGGGCGAGCCGAACGACAAACCAGCCTTCTAAGGAGAAGTTATGAATCCCGCAGATAATCCCCGCATGAAGGTCGAAATCAATTGGAACGCCGGAAGAACCGAGTGGGGCAAGCGAGGCATCGACAACATACTTTTCGGAGCTTCATGGTCCCACTGGGGCGAATGGTCCGAACGTAGAACTCACTTTTACTTAGGGCTATGGGTGCTGACGATCATCACCCCAACGAACAAGCCGGGGAAGCGTCGTCGCGACCTCTTAGGCGAGTAGTTATCCCCAACTTATCTCCAAGCATCAGTTTCTTATAACTGGTGCTTTCTTTATGCCTAGAAAGGGTAATCAAATGTCAGAGTCGTACATCAAAGCAGAGATCGTCTCACCAGCGCTAGATAGTGCGGGATGGTTCGGGAAAGTGTTCATGATGCTCTTCCTGCTAGCATTCCGAACCCTCATTATCTGGTGGTTCGCCGCCGCATGGTTCCCAGAGCTTGGGCTAACTTACTGGCAGCTCGTCCTAGCCGTATACGCGGCACGATGCATCTTCGGAAATCCGGGAGTCATTCCGAGAGTTTTGAAGAAGTAACTCTCCCAGCCAGTGCATGACGCGCTGGCTTTTTTCATCCCACTTTTCGGGGCTGGCGTCCACACGATGCCAGCCCCGAAACCATAACCAAAAGGACTTACAAATGAGCGGGTACATGTACTGCGCGACCGATAGGGGCATCAAGGAGCACATAGCAGACGGCGAAGACTGCCGAGTGTGCAAGGACTGGATGAACCGTGGCAAGCCGGTTGTCAGCCTAGAACCTCCAGTGCCGAGGCGTAGGCGAGTCACGGTGGTGGCTGATCGTGAGCACGGATCGATGACTGGTTATCGGCAGCACAAGAAATACGGTGAGCCCGTTTGCGACCCATGCGCCGATGCGGTCAATGAAGAAAACCGTGCATACCGGGCACGCAAAAAAGCCGAGGCTAACCAGTGACCCTCGATAAGCCGGAGTGCGACAAATGTTGCGCGGGTGCAGCGCCTTACTTTATGTGCCGGAACAAGCGTTGCGTATGCCATCTCGTGAAGCACCTAAACGCAATCCGAACACCGATACGGCTAACCCACGCCGACCACACCGCGAATCAAGCGGTAGGCAACGTCATGAAAGCGAGAAAGAAATGAGTCAGCAATACCAGACCGGCGATTATGTGCGCATCCACGACCATGACGGCACGGAAATCACCGTGAAAATTACTGACAGTGGCATCCCAAACCGGCAAGGCGACTTCACATTCAAAGCCGGGGCACGCATGTTCAAAAACTCAGAAATTCTAGGACTAGGAGAAGTACCAGTGGTAATGAAATTTGATAAACCGTTTGAATTGGGCAGCCGAGTAAAAATTATTCACGGCGAACTTATCGGAACAATTGGCCTCATAGAAGGTAAGGCCTTTCCGTACCGCGTCGATTTTAGCAATGGTAATTCCGGATGGTATCAACCAGTCGACCTTTGCCACGCACCAACCCCTGCCCCTGACACTGAGGTTCACACCGAAGTGGAAGCCGAGAATGAGCGTGCCCGTATCCTATCCACCGCCGAGAGTCTGATCAACGGCGACCGGGCAGACGCTTACGGACACCCCAAAGAAAACTTCGGACGCATCGCAGCACTCTGGAACGCGCAACTCGGCAAGAAACTATCCGAACCACTCACCGCCGAAGACGTAGCCTACGCGCTCGTGCAGTTGAAAATGAGCCGACTAGCAAACACCCCCGGACACGAAGACTCTCTCGTGGACGTAGCCGGCTACATCGCATTGGCAGGTGAGCTCAAATGACCATGCCAACGAGTCGCGAACTGTCCTACAAGGACCGCGTGACTTTCATTGAAAACCTATTCACTGATTACTTCCGCGAGCACGGTAATGACGACTTCAAGCCCGAGTTCCTCAACCTGCAAGCCCGTGTTTGGAACCTCGCCAAGCAACGCCCATCAGACGTGTCATGCATGAACATCCTCGGACTCATCAACTGGCGGGCACAAACCCACACAAGGTCACTCTGGGACGACGAAACCCAAGACGACTACCGCCCAGAAGACGAAGGGTACAAAGCCGTCCTAGAAGACCACCTAGACAACCAAGAGCAAGTCATCACCGGGCACATCCAGCAACTAATAAGGAGGTAAAAACCTTGGCACTTGGAACAACGGGATGCACCTGCAAGTGCACCTGCCAACCAAAACTTGACGACCGACCGGCATGGCTCTACAGGGCCTACACGGATGGCGGCGATCTGCTCTATATCGGAATCACCGTAGACCCCAAATTGCGCATGAGGCAACACTATAAAAGCACCGTGGGCAGGCGCTGGGTTTCGATAACACGCACGGTTGTATTCGAACTCTATGAAGACCGCCGAACGGCGCACATCTTAGAGCAGAGGGCGATCACGCAAGAGTCGCCCTCGCACAACGGAATATCAGATCCTCGACTGCTCGAATTTGTCGGACCGCTGGCAGGGGCTCTGAAAACTACGACAAATCACTATGGAAAGTTGAGCTGGTAAAAGTGGCACGAGAGCAAGCGAATATTGGAACTAGCCTGTGGGGAGATCGAGATTGGAGGGAACTGCCACAGTCCGCAAAATACCTATACCTGCTCCTGCTATCTCACCCGTCGATCACTTACGCGGGAGTTGTGGACTGGCGGCCGGCGCGACTGTCCATGTTCTCGCCGGACACCACGAGGGAAAGCATTAGCCGCGACGCAGAAGTATTACAAAAGGCACGATTTATCTTCGTTGACGAAGAGTCCGAAGAAGTAGTTATACGGTCCTACCTTCGCCATGACGGCATCCTCAAGCAGCCGAAGCTTTCCGTTTCGATGGCAAACGCCTACGCCACGATATCGTCCAAGAAAATCCAAGACATTATCGCCTACGAGTTGCACAGGCTAGTTGTGGAACATCCTGAGTGGGCGGCCTGGAAGTCACCGAAGGTCGTTTCCATTTTGAAGAACGAAGGGCAGGACATAAACGCATTTACCCTAAGCGGCGCCCAAGCTTTACCCCTGCCTACGGGGTCGCCAGCAACCCAAAGCGGCGACCAAGCCGTAGCCTTGCCTACTTCTACTACTACAGCTACTACTACTAATACTTCTTTTGTCGGCTTCGATTCTGAGTCACCTGCAGAGGAGGAAAAGAAGACAAGGAAAAAACCATCGATAGCAATACCAGCAAACTGGTCACCAACTGCAGAACACGAGCGGCGCGCAAGAGAGAAAAACTTGAACGTCACCGAAGTAGCCGAAGCGTTCAAACTCCATGCCGAAGCGCACGACCGACGAGCAGCCAACTGGAATGCAGCCTTCACAATGTGGCTCACCAAAGCACAACCGAAACAAGCAACCGCATGGGGATAGCCCCTAGCGGTTTTCTTATACCCGAAAGGAGCCCCTAGTGTCCGACCTCGACAACGCTGAACTATCCATCCTCGGAGCCGTTCTACTCTCACGCGGATCAGTGCTCGATGATCTTGAGTTTGATCCTGCAGACTACGTGCAACCGCTCCACGAGAAGATTCACCGCGCAATGGCCGCAATGAAAACTGCCGGGCAACCTGTGGACATGGTGACCGTTGGCGGGTACTTGAAAGCTGCAGGCGAACGGGTTGATCCTGCACTGTTGCCGAAAGCGATGGAGACTACGCCCACTGCAGCGAACGTCGGACACTACGCGAACATCGTCACCCAAGCAGCCATCGCACGCCGGCTAATGCAGGCAGGAAGGAAAATTCACGAACTAGCCGAAAGTAATGGCGGCTCACCGGAAGTCGTGGAGGAAGCGCGCAAAACACTCGATGATGCTGCAGCGAAAGAAGCCTCAGCGCCAGTCACTTTCCTTGCTGAGACGCTTGAAGAAACCATTGACCTGCTCGAATCAGAAGTGCGCGCCATACCGACCGCATGGCCGCAACTGAACGACCTCATCAACGGACTGCAGCCGGGAGCCGTGTACGTCGTAGGAGCTAGGCCTGCAGTGGGCAAGTCAGTAATAGCCGTGCAGCTTGCTCAAGCGATGCTCACTCAAGGATCTGTGGCGTTTATCAGCTTGGAGATGAGTCGCAACGATTTGAACCTGCGCATCATGGCGAACGAACTCAAAATACCGATGAACCGTTTCATGGAACGAAGCCTGCAGCCTGCCGACTGGCAAAAGATCGCGTCATGGACTCAAGCGCAAACCACTCGACCGCTCGCAGTGCTTGATCGACCCGCGTCAACCATCACTGAGATCAAGCGGTTCATCAGATCCACGCACCGACGCAAGCCGTTAGCCGGCATTGTCGTTGATTACCTGCAGCTCATGTCGCAGCCGAACAATGATCGCCGACCGCGCCATGAGTTCGTTTCGGACATGTCGCGTGAGCTAAAGATCCTCGCAATGGAGTACTCGGTCCCGGTGGTTGTCCTGTCGCAGCTCAATCGAAACAGTACCAACCGAACCGACGCGCTCCCGCAAATGTCAGACCTGCGCGAATCAGGCTCAATCGAGCAAGACGCGGACGTTGTGCTTCTTCTGCACCGCGAACCGTACGGAGAAGCCAGCGTAGACATGAAAATCGCTGTAGCCAAGAACCGACGAGGACGAACCGGCTCGCTGCAGCTCATATTCCAAGGCCATTATTCGAACGCACATGATCCGGGGTTGAACCAATGAGAGAAAAGTTAGCCGAGCCCATGCGACTCGGAGAAGTGATGGCCGAGTACCTGATCGAACTCGAAGCCACATGCCGAAACTACCAAGCCACTGTCCAAGACGGTGGCTTTTCTGTTGGCGGCGAGCAATGACGTATCTGCCGGCAGTTGGTGATCTTGTGCGCCATACGATCTACCAGCCGATGGACGCGCAACCGAAAAGCCGGATCTACAAGCCGGCGAAGATCATGCTCGTTCGCGGCGTAACCGAAAACTATGGCGGGCAGCAAGGAATAACGCGCTACTGGCTCGCAAACCCAGACCGACCAAACGACGAATCGCATTACTCATGGACCGAATCAGACTGGGCCGACGTAGAGCCAGCCGCGGAAGAACTAGGGAGATTGTTTTGAATCTCTGCGAAACTTGCCGCCCACTCTACGACGGGTGGCTTGTGCGGCGTAACGATCCGTGGCGTGGCAAGTGCTGGAAGTGCCTAACCCGCGACGGACTATGCAACAAGTGCCAGGACAGTCTCACTGCCCACCGCAGGGAGCAACGAGAGCTAGTCCGCCGGCAACTCGACGGAATAACCAAACACTGCAAGGAGAAACATGATCGAGATCCGCATTCCTGCGCCGTGTGACTTCATTAATTCGAATAAGCGTTACCACCATATGGCGAAGGCGAACCTGGTGAAGCAGTGGCGGCTGGCTGGCTTCGTGGCAGCTCGCGGCATGAGCGCTATGCCAACGCCGGTCAGGATTGTGGCGCACATTTGGAAACCACGCCGGGGACGTTTTGACCCGAACAACCTTGCTGATACGACCAAAAGTGTGGTCGATGGTTTCGTGGAGGCCGGTTTGCTGGTTGATGACAGTTTCGATCATGTTCACGGACCGGATCACAGGTACGGCGGTAAGGGTGATCCTGCAATCGTGTTCACGTTCGAACGGCTAGCACCCGCTGGTTAGCCTCCTGCGCCCCGTAGAGCGACGCGCAGCCAAGTACTCGCAAAACACCACTTACCCAAACTCTCGTGACCATGACAGTCACCAAACACCAAAGGAGCCAACGAAATGGCCAGCTTCGAAGAATCAGAAACCACCGTCACCGGAATCCAAGCAGACCGGTGCTACTACATCGGATCAAACCGGCAGAAACACATCAGCCGGTTGAATCGCGAAGTAGAAGCCGGACGCGCCGAACTCATCACCAACGAAAACGAATGGGCGCAATACCGGGTCCACGAAAAAAACTTCGACCCGCTCACCGGATTCAAACGCCAAGTCAACATGAGCGACGAACAACGCCAAGCAGCCGCCGAACGACTCGCCAAAGCACGCGAGGCGAAATAACAATGAAACCGTACTACCAAGATGATTACGTGACGCTGCATCACGGGGATTGCATCGAAACCATGCGAACCATGCCAGAAGGCAGCGTGGACTCGATCGTGACCGACCCGCCATACGGGCTGGGCTTCATGGGAAAGAAGTGGGACGCGCTGCCACCTGGCGAGGAATGGGCGCGGGAATGCTTTCGAGTCCTAAAACCCGGTGGACACATCCTCGCATTTGGCGGAACCCGAACATGGCATCGGCTCGCTGTTGCTATCGAGGATGCAGGGTTCGAAATCCGCGACGGCGTGCTCTGGCTCTACGGCTCCGGATTCCCGAAGTCGCATGATATTTCCAAGGCGATTGACAAGATGGCCGGAGTCAAGTTCTCCGCCAGCCCCGCCTCCGGCGTCGGCTTCATGCGCGATGACGGGCGAGGTGGTTACAACGTAACCAAGAACAAACTCACCCGCGAGGGCGAGAGCACCTCCGAAGCCCAGCAGTGGGAGGGCTGGGGAACCGCGCTGAAGCCCGCCTATGAACCGGCGGTCATGGCTCGGAAGCCGTTCACGGGGACCGTGGCGGGCAACGTACTAGAGCATGGAACCGGAGCAATCAACGTGGACGCTTGCCGGGTGGCTCACGACGAGCCGGCCGGGAAGCCGTCAACCGGCCCCCACGGAAAGCGTGCCGGGATCATGGGTGAGACCGTCGAAAGGCACCGCGAAACGACCGCCGCGAGCACCGCTGGTCGCTGGCCTGCGAACGTCATCCTCGACGAGCACACCGCCGAACTGCTGGACGAGCAGAGTGGGACCCTTAGCGCGGGGGCGTTCTCCAAATCCAGAGGAGCCGACAAGTCTAGGACATCGCATGGGAAGTTCAAGGGACAGGAGGGGCTAGAAGCTCACCGGACAGACTCCGGCGGGGCCAGCCGATTCTTCTACGTGGCAAAGGCGCCGAAGTCGGAGCGTCCGAACGTGGACGGCGTGGCCCATCCAACCGTGAAGCCACTAGCCCTCATGCGGTATCTGGCCAAGCTGGTAACCCCCGCAGGCGGAACCATACTCGACCCATTCGCAGGATCAGGAACCACCATCGAAGCCGCACTAATCGAGGGATACAACGTAATCGGCATCGAACGCGAAACCGACTACATTCCACTGATCCAGTGTCGAGTCAACCGAGTGACCATCTAGCCAAAGCACACGACAACAAGTAACCGCACCACCTGAGCGCCTCAATCGTGGCGCTCTTTTTATGCAACGAAAGGCAACACTATGGAAAACATTCAAGACCTCGGCGAAGCGCTGATTATCACCAGTGAACGCCAAGAGCAACTAACCCTAGATAAAAAGCGATTAGCAGTAGACCACATGCTAACCCTGCATCGTGACAAGGCAAGCATTAAGGATCTCAAGGCGATGATCCAACTTCTCGAAGATCAGGGCGCACCTGAAAACGCCACCATTCGCGTAGATGGAAGGTTCGCAGTAGGGAAGGACGCCGGGCATACACGTGTTCATGTCAGCTGGAAAACCGAGCCCACCAAATGACCTTCACCCGCCGCACGTACCGGGTAGCGATTGAGAGGTCGATCCGCATGGAAGGCCGACTGCATGCCAACTGGGAGCGAGCCGGAATGGGTGCCAGTCCTGACGCCTACTACGCCCAAACCGCCCACACCGCACGACTGCAACGACGCAAAAGGAGAGAACGGAAATGACCTACCGCATTGAAGAGTCACCGCTTGGAACGTATGCGCTCATGCTCGGACAGATGCTCATCATGCAGGCCGGGAATCCTGACAACCCCGAACTCGCATACGCCGAATGCGTGCGAGTCCGCGACGTACTAGACGACTGCCAGCACGCGGAAAGGGTGCTAGCAAACACCTACTACGACCGCGACACCAACCAAATCAAAGACGGGATACCAGCGAGATGAAGTATTTCTATGACACCGAGTTCTACGACGACGGGCACTCGGTCGAACTGATCAGCATCGGCATCGTTGCCGAAGACGGCCGCATGCACTACAGCGTCAACGCAGAAGCACCCTTCGAATGGATCAACGACACTCAGCCTTGGTTGCGCGAAAACGTCATCAAGCAACTACCAGACGAACAGTTCTGGAAGCCCAAGACGCAGATTCGTGACGAGGTGTACGCATTCCTTACGGCTAGCGGTACTCCACCGGACCTATGGGCATGGTTCGCATCCTATGACCACCTCGTGCTGTCGCAACTCTGGGGGCGAATGATCGACGTACCAGCACCCATCCCGCAGTACACCAACGACGTGCGAGCGCTATCAGCATGGACAGGCATCACCCGACTACCAACGCAGGAGAAAGGCGCTCACGATGCCCTCCAAGACGCACGCCACGTCAAGGCCATGTACCACCACATCATCCGAGAGGTAGACGCAAAATGACCCTACTAATCGCCCTCGTAGCGCTCAACCTGCTAGTGAACATAGTCTGCGGGATCGTGCTCATCACAAGGTTCTGGACTGGTAGCGGCGAATACAACGAGCCGCAACCAGAAGGCGCAACCAGCCAAGCAGAACACTCCCACACGCACACAACTAAAACGTTGTAACCACGAAAACAAGGAAGAAACCATGAACATCGACCCAAAAGCCGGGCTTCCCGAACTCCCAGAAGGACTGTTTTGGAGCGTCCGATACAACTCATCAATTCGCTGGTACGAACTGCAACTGCGCAAAAAGAAAATCATCGGCTCGCAAAAACTCGTCTGGCGGGCAATGTACGTAAGCGAACTCAGCGAAAAACGAATCCTCGAACTGGCCGAATACACGATGAGCCAACCAGAAACTATCGACCACCTGAAGCGCGCACAAGGGCTCGACCCTAAACGCCCATGGGAACACAAGCTACTAGGCGACTACCCGCCAAAGGCACTAGGAGGAACCAAGTGAACATCACCGCCAAAGAACTCTCAGGACTGCACGTTGGGAAGACGCTGATCTTCAACGGTCAGGAATCCAAGGTCATCAACGTAGAGCACGACGGGGAACAAGTTGCCATACTCTTCGCCGACTTCGAACAAATCCTCGTCAACCCCAACACCCCAATCACCATCCAGGAGGGGAAGTGATGACCGCGCTAATCGTTTGGGTAAGCATCATCGGCTATCTCGGCATCGGATGGCTAATGGTCACGCCAAAGCTAGCCGTGGTGCGACTCGCGGCAATGGATGAGCGACAAGCCTACAGGGATCGATCATTCGTACTCGCAACCAGCGTGCTTCTAGGTCTTATCTGGCCTGTGGGAGCTGCCTACATCAGAGCATCCAACACCTATGACAAGAGTGTTGAGGAAGAAGAAATGCTCGAACAGGTGCGCCGAGAAATTGAGCAACAGAAGCGAGAAGTCAAGCGAAGGACAGAGCTAGAACTCGAAGCCTTTGAACGAGCGTTGAAGGAGAAGCCGTGACCCTACGTTCACTCGCGCAAGAGCTAACCGAACCGCACCTCAAGTCAATCGGTGGGCGCATCGGTAAAGTTCCGTCGCTACTGTCTGAACTGCGGGATGCAGTTAGTGGATCATCAGACACAGGCGCAGGAGGATCTACCAGCAAGCAACGCATCCTAGTAAACGCCACAGCACTAGAGCTACTGAAAAAGATTGACGAGACCATCAAGCCCGGATACTCCGACCGCTTCGGACAAAGCCCGCCAACACTTGAGACATGCGTTGAACTGATCGGCAAGAACCCTCACGAAGCAGACTGGGAACTATGGTTCACCGAAAAGCTCGAATGGGCGAAACAAGAAATCGAAACCATGCTCAGGCCAAAGAAACTACGCCGGCTAGATGGCATAACCTGCCCATCATGCCAACAAAAAGTATTCGGCACAGAGCGCGAAACATGCCTCTACGCAGACTGTTGGCTAGACAATGACACACTGCTCCCACCAAGCGAATGGTCAGTCGAATGCAAAGGATGCACCGCCACATGGAAAGGACAAAAGGAAATGGGATGGTTGCTGGTTGCACTAGCGCCAGATGACTGTTAATCTTGAGTCAACTGCGGATACGTGTATCCAAAGCGAGAAGCTTCAACCAAAAGGTTGGGGCTCATTTTTTATGCCCAAACGGCATGAGGGCAGACTGCGGTTTCTGCCAGAACAACACCGCCAATTGCTCAGACCACAGACCCCAAACTGTGCGTGGGCAAGCGCTACTAGGTATGTCCTCGCCGGTTCGTGACCGGGTAGCGCACGACGGGTCAACACTCCAATGAGTGAAGGATCGCCACGACATTACCGGCCAAGCGACTAGCGCTTGATCTTCAAGGTAATCGAGCGACACCTGCCCGATCATTCCTGACGGTAACCCTGAGCCAACCATAGATGCGAGTCAGGCGAGTTACCGTCACAACCTGCAAAGGGTAGCGCGACGGCTACTAGACCGGCGCAACGTTGCCCACGCTGGCACCGGACAACCAGCGTGGGTGACAACAAGAGGTGGTGGTGAGCGTATGGCAGGCGACGGACAAACAAGCAGACGATACCGCCAACTACGCAAAGCCTTCCTTGACGCATGCAGCGACAAGCAAGCGCAATGCTGGCTATGCTCCATGCCCATCGACTACACCATCCCATGGCCAGACGACGAAGCCTTCGAACTAGACCACCTATACCCGCGCTCCACGCACCCCGAACACGCCGAAGACCCCGCAAACTTCCGAGCAAGTCACCGCCGATGCAACAACAAACGGTCAAACAAAATGCAGGTCGGCGGACTCGGAACACTCAAACGCAACTGGCTCAAAGGGTAGGGGCCCAAACGCCACTACCAAGTATTTCCGACGGACAGATCCCGGGTGCCCCTGTTCTCTCCCCCCGCCATTTTGATCCGGGGTCGCGTGCGTGATTGTACCAAACAATGTAGCAGGAGGTTCTTGTGAATGTTTCCGAGAGTTTCCTTGCTGCGGTTGCCGCTGCGAAGCATATTGATTCTGAGGGCGCGGATGCTGCGGCTGTTTCTGCTGGGTTGGCGTTGGCTCGAAAGATTGATGCGTGGGATCAGATCGTTGATTGGGCTCTTGAGGATGCTTCTGAAACTGAGTCTCGACCTAAGGTTCCGGCTAATGACAACACTTCCTTGCCTACGTTCTTGCGTTATTGCGAGGCGCTGGGCTTGACTCCTGGCTCGCGTCGGGCGCTGACCGGCGATAAGGCTGTGGAGGTTGACCCTGTTGATGAACTCAAGCGCAAGCGTGAAGCCAAGAAGCGGGCGGCTGGGTAGTACTGTTCCGCGTTTGTGGACTAAGCCGTTACGTGAGCTTACTCCTGAGACTTCACTTGGTTTCGAGGCTATTGAGGCCGCTAAGATTGCTGGCCGCCATTTGCATCCTTGGCAAGAGTGGTTTTTGATTCATTCGCTTGAGTTGGCGTTGGGTTCATTTTCGAGTGACACGTTCCCGAAGTTGCGGTTCAAGACTGTTCTTCTGTTGGTCGCTCGCCAGAACGGGAAGTCGTTCATCATGTCTACTCGCCTTCTGTGGCGGATGCTGATGTGGGAGGGCCCGGAAGATGAGCCGGCGCTGATCCTTGGCGCTGCTCACAAGTTGGGTGCGGCTGAGGAGATCTTGGATTTGACGGTAAAGGCGATGCAGCGTTCGGGTGCACGCCGGTACATTGAGCGCAAGTCCAATGTGAACGGCAATAAGTTCTTGGAGCTGACGAATGGTGCCCGCTATAAGTGCGAGGCGGCTTCGGACGATGGTGGCCGTGGGTTGTCGGTTACTGATCTTGCTTTTGATGAGCTTCGCCAGCAGCGCGATTGGGAGTCCTGGTCGGCGTTGACCAACACTACGAATGCTCGCTTCTCACCGCAGACCATAGCAGTGTCTAATGCTGGCACTGCGAAGTCTGCTGTTTTGCGTGGCTTGCGCAAGCAGGGCTTGGATCGCATTGCTGACTGGGAAAAGTATGTTGAGTCTGGCGTGAAATCCGTTGAGGATTTCGCAAACTCTCACGACACCACAATGGGCTTGTTCGAGTGGTCCGCACCTGATGATTGCGATATTCACGACCGTGACGGCTGGGCTTGGGCTAACCCGTCTATGGGCTATGAGGACGAGAACGGGATTGCATACGTTACCGAGGAGATGATGGCCTCTAAGGTCGCTCTCGTTGGTGCTGGTGGCGATGACGGGGTGCCGGAGCACGTGTTCCGCACTGAGAATCTTTGCCAGTGGGTTGTAGCTTCTTCTGATGGCCCGTTCTCTGCGGAGGCTATTGCTGCGTGCGTTGACGATTCTGCTGACTTTGATCCTGAGTCTCCTTTGGTTCTTGCTGTTGACACTTCACATGACCGTTCGATGACTTACTTTGCGGTGGCCGGTTATACGCCTGCTGGTGTTCCGCTGGTGCAGATCATTGCTCAGCGTGCTGGCACTGAGTGGGTTGCTAAGACGCTTGCGGGTGGGCTTGAGTTCACGCCTGATTCGGTTGTGGTTCAGGGCCGTGGCGCTCCTGCTTCATCTTTGATCGAGTACATCGAACAAGAAGGCACTGAGGTTCGCGCCTGTCAGGGTACTGACCTGACGAACTCTTGTTCACAGTTTTATGACCGGGTTATGAACGGAACAGTCCGCTTCACTAATCAGCCGGCATTGCTGCTGGCGATGGGTGAAGCAGTAAAGAAGAGCTTAGGTGAGACTTGGGCTTGGAATCGTGCTAAGTCGCCTGTCGATGTTGCGCCTCTTTGTGCTGCGACGGAAGCCCTGTGGGGTTTAGAAATGCTTGATAAGACTCCTGTTGCCTCTACGGCGTATGGGCAAGATTACGACAAATGGTGGTGAGCGTGTGAGTGTATTGGATGCGTTTACCAGGCTGATTCGTGGCGGATCTTCTGGGCGAATGACTACGGAGCGTTTCGATGGTCAGACTCAGGTGCATTGGTCGATGAATGAGTCTTCTGAGTCGTCTCTGGACAATAAGTCAATTGAAGAACTGTGGACTAATCAGCCTCATTTGCGGACTGTGGTTAATTTCCTTGCGCGCAACATTGCCCAGCTTGGTCTTCATACGTTTATGGCTAATGGTGATTCGAATGAGCGTGTGCGTGGGGATAGTGTTTCGAGTATTATTTCGAAGCCGAATGCTCGACAAACCCGCTACGACTTGATTCTTGCGCTGGTTGGCGACATTGCTCTTTATGATCGAGCTTACTTGTGGTGTGCGCCGGACATGAACCGCCCGGAGGGCTTCTCGGTTTATAACCTGCCTGCTGGTTGGGTTCATTCGAAGGCTACTTCGTTCTACGGTTCGAATGAGTTCGTTGTTGCGTTACCCGGTAACGATGGCGAGAAACTGAGTTTCACTGCTGACGAAGTGATCGAGTTCGAAGGCTGGACCCCCGGCGATCCTACATGTTCTACTTCGCCTGTTGAGACGCTGCGTCTCACGCTTGAAGAGCAGCATCATGCGCGTGTGCACCGCAAGCAGTTGTGGAAGAAGAATGGTCGCATTGGTTCGTTTGTGACTCGTCCGAAGGATGCCCCGTCGTGGGATGGTTCGGCTCGCAAGCGATTCACAGAAATGCTTGAAGCTTTCACGGGCGATAGGGGTTCTCGCGCTGGCGGAATGCCGTTGCTTGAGGATGGCATGGATGTGAAGCGTATCGGCTTCTCGTCTGCTGATGAGCAGTGGGCGGATTCGACGAAGCTTTCGTTGGCTACTGTTGCGCAGGTTTATCACGTGAACCCGACGATGATCGGCTTGTTGGATAACGCGAACTATTCGAATGTTCGCGAGTTTCGGCGCGGTCTTTACGGCGACACGCTGGGGCCGATCATCGCAATGATCGAGTCCCGGTTGAACGCTTTCTTGCTACCACTCGTCGGGGCTCCTGCTGGCGTGTTCTTGGAGTTCAACGTTGAGGCGAAGTTGCGTGGCTCGTTCGAAGAGCAGGCAGCGGTTATCTCTTCGTCAGTCGGTGGACCTTGGATGACTCGTAATGAGGCGCGGCGCTTGCAGAACCTCCCAAAGATTGATGGCGGGGATGCTCTGATTGTTCCGCTGAACCTTGGAACTCCTGACTCTGGATCTACCGAAGCTGTGGAAACGGTGGAGGAAGCCGAGAAAGCTGTTGCGGAGTTATGGCGTAAATGCCTAGTTCGTCAGCAGTCGGTAATTTCTGCGAAGGGTTGGGATGGTGGCCGGTGGAAGCGTGAGCTTGAAGCTGATTTGTCGGTAGCCGGCGTTCCTGATGCAGGATCAATCGCAACCCTTTTGAACGACCATACTAAGTCCCGGCTCGATGCTGACCTCGATAATCCTGGGCACGTTTTCAACATGCTTATTTTGGAGGTGCCAAATTGGCAAAACTTAAAGCGACCGTAGCTGAGATTAAGTCTGAGGGCGATGGCCTGTCTGATGGGCAGTTTATAGGTTACGCGTCAGTGTTCGGCAATAAGGATTCTTATGGCGATGTGGTTGCCAAGGGTGCTTTCACTTCAACTATCGCTGGCCGGCAGTTCCCGATCTACTGGCAGCATCGAACCGATGATCCTGACATGAACATTGGTAAGACCGTGGAAATCCTTGAGGATGACCACGGTTTGCGCGTTAAAGGTCAGCTTGATCTTGATTCGGCAAAGGGCGCTCAGGTGCACCGGCTGATCAAAGAGGGTCGCGTTTCTCAAATGTCGTTTATGTACGACGTGGTGAAACAAGCCGAAGTTGGTGGCGGTCCTTGGGAGGGCGGCCACATGGAGTTGCAAGAGCTGAAACTCCATGAGGTGTCGATTGTTCCAGTAGGGGCCAATCAGGAAACAGAACTTCTTGCTGTCAAAACTGGTAGCAAGGCTGGTCGAACTATTTCGGCCAAAAACGAATCCAAGATCAAAGCAGCGCATGAGGCGCTGGGGGAAATCTTGTCTTCGATTGAGTCTGACAATTCGGATGTTAGCGGCGAGGAGCCGAAGAGTGGCAAGGCTGAGGAGCGGGAAACCGCCAAGGCTGAGGACCACTTAGAAGTCAAGGCGCGTAAAAACCCGGATGCAGCACTCGCACTCATAAACGCCCTAACCATTTAGGGCATAACCGAAAGGAGCCATCATGGCTACTCTCTTGGAAAAGCGCGAGGCCGCAGCCGTGAAGGCACGTGGCATCGCTGAAACCGCTAAGTCTGCTGGTGTGGATCTCACCCCGGAGCAGGTCGAAGAAATTGACGGCCTGATCACCGAGGTTAAGTCCTTCGATGAGCAGATCCTAAAGGCCAACGAGGCGCAGGCAAAGCTTGACGCTATGGGCGCTGTAAAGATGCCCGAGAAGAAGAAGGAAGAAACTGTGCAGGCTAAGACCATTGGTGACCATGCCGTAAAGGCATTCGGTCAGGAATTGGCGAACTTCAAGGGTTCGTCTCAGCGCTTCTCGCTGGGCGCTCAGGAGTTCAAGGCTGCCGGCGATTCGCACGCTCTTGCCGACGGTGGCGCTCTGCACCCACAGATCGACCAGACTGTCGTTCAGGGTTTCCGTGAGCGTCCAACCATCGCCTCATGGCTTGGCACTGGCACTCTGACCGCAACTTCGATCACGTACTACGTGGAAGCGCTGAAAGAAGGCGCTTTCGAAGCTGTTGCCGAGGGTGGCCTCAAGCCACAGCTTCACTACACCTACGATCAGGTCAACGATGCGCTGACCAAGATTGCCGGTCGCATCAAGATCAACGACGAGATGGCGGAAGATCTGCCGTTCTTGGTTTCGGAGATCAACGGTCGCCTGCTCTACGATCTGGTCATGTTCGAAGAGGCTCAGCTCCTGAATGGCTCGGGCACTTCGCCGAACCTTCGCGGCCTGCTAAACCGTGTGGGCGTGCAGACCGAAGCCGCTGCTGATAACACTGACAATGCGGATGCGATCTTCCGTGCGCTGACCAAGGTTCAGACCGCTACCGGTTTGACTGCTGACGGTCTTGTGATCAACCCGCTTGATTACCAGACCCTGCGCCTGTCCAAGGATGCCAACGGCCAGTACTTCGCCGGCGGCTTCTTCACTGGCGCTTACGGCAACGGTTCGGTCAACGCCGCGCCGGGTATCTGGGGCCAGAACACCGTTGTTACCTCTGCCATCGCTCAGGGCACCGTCCTAGTTGGTGCTGGCAAGCAGGGTGCAACCGTTTACCGCAAGGGTGGCGTGCGTGTTGAAGCTACTAACTCGAACGAGGATGACTTCAACTACAACCGTATTTCGGTTCGCGCCGAGGAGCGTATCGCCTTGGCCGTGCGTAAACCTTCCGCTTTCGTGAAGGTAACCCTATCGAGCACCGCACCGGTCGCCGGCTAATTATCCAGTTACCTAGTGGGGTCATCTTTCGGGGTGGCCCCACTGGTGTATCAGGAAGGAATATCTGATGGAAATCTACGAAATTCTGATCGGGAACATTCCTCACCAGGTGCAACTGGATAAGGAAACTGCTGAGCGGGTTGGCGCTAAGCCGATTAGTGTTCAGGAGCCGATCAAGGTGCCGAACAAGGCTCGTCGCGGGAAGGTGAAGGCTAATGTCTCTACCTCCGATACTGACGAGTAAGCCGGCCCCAACTGATGATCAGTTCTGGATTGATGCGGCGACTAGTGCTGTGCGCCGGTACTGCGGTTGGCATGTTACCCCCGAGCACACTGAGACGTTGATTGTTGACGGCAATGGTGGCGAAGTTTTGCAGATCAAGTCGAAGCATATCGTTTCGGTGTCTGCGGTCCTCGTTGACGGTTCTCCCGCTGAGGCCGATTGGTCTGAGGCGGGCTTGCTGTCGCGCAAGGACGGCGGATGCTGGCCTAAGAAGTATCGGTCGGTGTCTGTAGAGCTCACGCATGGCTATGAGGACGCTGGGGAGCTTGGTGCACTAATTGCTGGCATTGCTTCTCGTGCGGCAATGAACCCTTCGGGGAACGTTGTTTCGCAGAGAGCCGGCACGCAGTCGGTAACCTATGCGGCTGCTGGCGGTTCGGTTGCGTCTATCCCTTTGCTTGCGACTGAGATGGCGTTGCTTGAGCCGTACAAGTTGAACTGGGGGCCGTAATGTTGCAGGTTCAGGGTGAGCAGGTGATTCGTCACCAGTGGCTTAGGAATGAGCGTAACCCGCAGGGTGCGCAGGTTCCGGTCTATCAGGATGTTCTCGTTGAGGATGTTGGGATAGATGTGGCTGCCGCTGATGAACCACGCAATATGTCTGCTGAGCGGGATGTTGTTGAGCGCGTCTTGTTTCTGCCTCCTGGGTTGACGATCAGTCATCTTGATCAGTTCACGGTTTATGGGCAGCGGTTCGGTGTTGAGGGTTACGCGCCTCCTGTGCGTAATTTCTTCACAGCTTCCGTTTTCCGTACTGAGGTGAAGTTGAAGCGGGTGACTGGCTGATGGCTCGCAAACTCAAGTTCAATCGGGGCGTGTTTGAGCAGATCCGCAATTTGCCGGAGGTTCGCGCTGATTTGAAGCGTCGTGGCGACAAGATTGCGGCGGCTGCTGGTGGTGAGGCGATGGGCTATAAGGTCACGGAGCTGGTTTTGGAAGATCCGCGTGGCGCTGTGTCAGTGATGGCTACAGGGCACGCGCACTTTCATAACAGGAAGCACCATGCACTTTTGAGAGCACTCGACGCTGGGAGGGATTGATGCCTGAAATCATTCTCTTTCAGGACCCGGTTGTTCGTGCTGTGGCGTTCCTTGGCAAGTATGTTCCTTTTGAGGCTGGCCCGTTCATGGATGTGCCGCCTGGTTGGGAGTGGGGCCCGCTGCTGGTGACGGTGGTGGACACTGGTGGCCGGGGCGAGCGGGACGTTGTGCTTGATGATGCGCGGGTGACGGTGGAGGTTTCGCATGCTGACGGCATGGAAGCTTCTAGGGTTGCTCGTGAGTTGCATGGCCTGATTCGTCAGTGGCCGTTCGAGGAGGCTGGCGTGATTTTCTTGCGAACTGTTCAGCGTCCTACTTTCCAGCCCGACTCGGAGACTCGCACGCCGGGTTACTCCTTCACTGTGGAACTGAGTTTCAGAGCGTCAACAACCCAGATTCCCGCTATCTAACCAAACAATTTTCGAAGCCTGACCACGTTTGTGGTTGGGCTTTTTCTTATGCCCTTTAGGAGGCAAATCATGGCAACTGGTACACAGAATGTGCTCGTTGGTGCTCCTGTAACCGCTACCGGCGGTGTGCTGTTCGGTGATAAGACCGTGGCCGAACCGACAGATGCAACTACTGCACTAGACCCAGCATGGATCAAGGCGGGATATGTGGGAGACGGAGGTGTCACTCGTACTACCGACGCTTCCGACGATAAGGTAATGGCCTGGGGTGGAGACGTTGTAAAGGTCGTCCGCACCGAACACAGCCTGACCTACACTCTTGAGTTCCTTGAGTCCGCTAATGCGGACGTGTTGAAGCTGATTCATGGCGACGCAAATGTTACTGTCACTGCTGGCAAGGTCAAGGTAAACCATACCGCCAAAATGCCTGCGCGCAAGTCGTTCGTCATTGACATGGCAGACGGTACTACGAAGATCCGAGAGTACATCAAGGATGGTCAGCTTTCGACTTCTGGCGATGTAACTTTCGTACACTCAGAAGTAATTAGGTACGAGGTAAACATCGAGGCCTTCCCGGACGCTAACGGCGTAAAGGCGATTTCGTTCGTTGATGGCCCGGTTGTTCCGTAAATAATCTCCTACTTCCCGGTGCGTGTTGGTCAGCTCCGCACCGGGAAATAGGTTCTTTTTCTGGTAGAATTAGAGAATTAAAGAACCCCGCGAATGCTCTAACATTCCGGGGTTGTGACCGACTGAAAAGGAGTCGATATGACCAAGTCTACCTGTTCGTTTGATGGATGCACAAAGCCGTGCAGGACACTAGGCCTTTGCGATAGTCACTACTGGCAGCATCGGCAGGGGAAGGGTCTAAAGCCCCTCGGCGGACAGCATTTATCACTGGAAGAACGCTTCTGGCAAAAAGTTGATAAGTCCGGCAGTTGCTGGGTTTGGACCGGCGCAACTTTCCCTGATGGGTATGGATGCGTGAGGCTGAACGGAACTAACGCTGGAGCGCATAGGCTTTCCTACGAATGGGCCAAGGGTGAGATTCCCGAAGGGTTGTTTATTGGCCATATTTGCCACAACACTTCGTGCGTAAACCCTGATCATCTACGCTTGGCAACAAACAAGCAAAACCGGGAAAACGTTCTAGGTGCGCAGTCTACGAGCCGTTCTGGTATTCGTGGAGCAATCTGGAACAGTAGCAAGCAAAAGTGGGGAGCTCGCGTTGGACACAACGGCAAGCGCTACTATGCGGGATACTTTGACACTCCCGAAGAAGCTGGTGAAGCGGCTCGCCTGAAAAGGCTTGAGCTGTTCACTCACAACAATTTAGACCGATAACCAAACAATCATGCAAGGCCCTCATTATCTGGTGGGGGTCTTGCTGTTTAACAAGAAAGGGCTGACCATGCCTGTCTCTAAGACCCGTAAGGGCGGACGTTCTACCGCTAAGCAGTACACCTTCGTCAAGTTCGAATACGAGGGATTCAATGAGCCGTTCGAGCTTCCTTCGTTCGAGCAGATGCCGCTCGGAATCATCGAGGCCATGGAGCGAGGGAATATCTCCAAAATCATCACATGGCTCTCTGGTGCTGGTGTTGATGAAACCGTGCTTGAAGACTTCCGTGACCTTTCGCAGGAGGAAGTCATCCCATTCACTGAGGTTTGGGGCAAGGGCCAGCCTGTGGGTTTAGGGAAATCCGAGAGTTAATCCGGCTCCACACTGAATATCCGTCTGCTTTCGAAGCTTCCTTGATTGATAGGGGGCTTCGTTGGCGGGATATTTCTACTGAGGATCTCACTTGGTCTGATTGCTGGGCTGTTATCGACAACCTTCCTTACGATGACCCTTTGATGCGCGCCATCAATGGTAAGGACTGGTGGTGGTACAACCCCGTGGTCGATCACATCGTTGGTATTTACGACGGTATCGGTCAGCTTGTCGCTGTGGTGACTCGTCGCCGTGGCATCAAGAAGTCCGAGGTTCCGAAGCCTACACGTAGGCCGTGGGACAAGAAAACTGAGACAGAAGTTCTCAAGGTCAAGCCGTCGAAGATCGAGGATCTTCGGAAGTTGCTGGGCTGGGACTAAAAGACCGTGGCGAGTCGATAATGTCGGCTCGTCACGGTATAATTAGGTAATTAATCAAAACGGCCCCGGCAGTGCGTCAACACTGTTACCCGAGGCCTAACGAATCTGGAGGATTCGCTATGGGTAAGTCTACCTGCTCGGTTGTTGAATGCGAAAAGATAGTCAGGTGTAAAGGTTATTGCACCTCTCATTATCGGAGATCGTTAGCCGGAAAACCTTTGTTGAATCCTTGCCCGTCCTGCGGCAAGGACAACACCACCGTTAACAAGTATTGCTCCCCGGGATGCTACCCAGAAGTCCAAGGTCCCCGATGCTCCGTGTCTGGATGCCCGCGAAATCCTATCGCTCGCGGTATTTGCGCAACTCATCATCAGTATATGAGTAGGCATGGCGGCCTACCAGATAGGTGGTGTCGTGGATGCGGGGAGGCGCTGCCATATGGAGCGTCGCAGGGCAAAAGGTATTGCGGTGAACTTTGCACGCCGAGCGTCGCGGATATTCCCTCTGAGTGGAAGCCCTGCGAAAGATGTTCCTACCCAGTGGATATGTCAATCACGCATTCATCTGGTAGGCGCAGAAGATCCGACATAAAATTGTGCATCTTTTGCGCAAAGGCAAAGTACCGCAGGCATAAAACTTCACTCGGTGAGATCCTGGCGAGGGACGGCAATGCCTGCCGACTTTGCGGTGATTTGGTGAATCTAACCCTGAGTATGCCAAACCCTGCCAGTCCAAGCGTTGACCATATAATTCCTTTTTCGCTCGGCGGTGGTCATGAGTTAGAGAATCTGCAACTGGCCCATATGCGGTGCAACCAGAGTAAGAATAATAAAGTTCCTGCCGGATTGGAAATGCAGTAGGAGCAGATAGGTATTAGGCCTCACTTTTTTTGTGGGGCCTTTTGCTTTTCCTAAAAGTATCGCAGGGGGATAAAATATGGCCAGTTCAGTTGAGCTAGCGACCGGATATTTGACGCTGGCCGCCGAAACTTCATTGCTCGCTAAGCAGGTTGGCGGGATTTTCAAGGGCGCAGAGTCTCAGGCTTCTAAAGCTGGCCTGGGAATGGGCAAGGCTATTGCTAAGGGCTTTGAGCAGAATAAACCGGACGTTGATTCGCTGGCTGCTGATGTGGAGCGTGCTGAGAAGCGCGTGGCTGCTCAGGCTGAGACTTCGGCGCGTAAGGTCGAGGCCGCGAAGAGGAAGTCTGAGATTGCCCAGGCGAAGCTAAATGAGACTACGGAGAAGTTTGGTCCGAAGTCTTCTCAGGCACTATCTGCCGTTGATCGTTTGGCGACTGCTGAGCAGAAGCTAGAAGCAGAAACTAAGGGTGCTGCGGACGCTCAGAATCGTTTGCAGAATGAGTTGAAGCAGTCCAAGGATTCATTAGCTTCGGCTACTAAAGCATCATCCACTGCGTCTACTACCTATGCCAAAGGCTGGAAGGGTGTTGGGCAGAAGCTCAAGGCCAACCTATCCAAGGGCATGAAGACCGCCACGACTGCGGCTAACAAGCAGGCAGAGGATGGCGGCAAGCGTGCTGGCGGCGGGTTCTCTAGTTCGTTCAAGGGCGCTCTGGGTGGTCTTGCTGCTGGTTTCTCTATCGCGGCGGTTGCTGGCGGTGTCAAGGAAATTGTTGGCATGGCCGGTGACGCTGAACAGTCCATCGGCGCTATCGATACCGTGTTCAAGGAAAACGCTCAGACGATGCATGACTGGGCGGCTACTGCTGCTCAAACTGTAGGTATCTCGGGTAACGAGTACCGCGAGCTTGGTACGCTCCTTGGTTCCCAGTTGAAAAACATGGGCACGCCTATGGATGAGATTGCTGATAAGACTAATGGTCTGATCGGCATGGGCGCGGACATGGCTTCCATGTTTGGCGGTACGACGAAGGAAGCTATCGAGGCTATTTCGTCTGCGCTCAAGGGCGAGATGGACCCGATTGAGAAGTACGGCATTACTTTGTCGGCGGCGACTCTTGAAGCTGAGGCGTTGTCCAAGGGTATTTTGAAGCCTGTTGTTGATGCTGACAAGGTTGCCACTGCGTCTACGAAGATGACTCTTGCGCAGAACAAATACAACGAAACCTTGAAGAAGTACGGCAAGGATTCTGACGAGGTAAAGCGCGCTCAGTTGACTTTGACCTCCGCTGAGGAGGCCTATAGCAAGGCGACTGCTGGCAAGGTTCCAAAGCTTGACGCTGAGTCTAAGGCTCTTGCTGTGCAGTCTGCTCTTTATGGGCAGGGCGCTGATGCTCAGGGTAACTTTGCGCGTGAAGCTGACACTTTGCAGAACAAGCAGCAGAAAGCGTCGGCGGCGTTTGCGGATCTGAAAGAGAAGGTTGGCGGGGCTTTCCTGCCTGCCATGACTACGGCTTTCGGATTCATCAATGAGACTGCTATTCCTGCGCTTGAATCGTTTAGCGGTTGGGTTGGACGTACCGGTGACACTATTGGTCAGACTCTTGGCCCTATTTTGCAGGGTGCTACCGGGTGGATTCAGGACAATAGCACGGCGCTAACTATTGGTGCTGGCGTTATTGGTGCGCTGATGATTCCGATGCTGATCAAGTGGGGCATCCAGGCGACTATTGCTGGCGCGAAGAATGTTGCCGCGTTCCTGCTCGTGAGGGCCGAAGCTATCAAGACGGCAGCGGTATTCGTTGCTCAGTCGTACAAGATGATTGGTCAATGGGTAGCAATGGGCGTTGCTGCGATCCGGTCTGGCGCGCAAACTGTTGCGGTTTGGGCGTTGTACAAGATCGAGGCTGCGAAGGCTGTTGCGGCGATGATCGCGACTCGCATCAAGATCGCTGCTCAGTGGGTTGCTATGTCTGCCGCCGCCGTCGTGTCTGGCGCAAAGACTGCTGCGGTGTGGACTGGCACGGTGATCAAGCAAGCCGCTGTGGGCGCTGTGGCGTTCGGTGTGCAAGCTGGCAAGGTTATTGCTAGCTGGGCTTTGATGGCTACCCGCTCAATGGTGCAGGCGCTCAAGATGGCCGTTTCGTGGTCTGTCGGTGTACTTGTTCCTGCTGGCAAGGCTGCTATTGCAATGGGCATTCAGGCGGCTAAGGTCGTTGCTGGCTGGCTACTCATGGGCACACAGTCGCTCTTGCAGGCTGGCCGCATGGCTGCCGCTTGGTTGATTGCGATGGGTCCAATTGGCTGGGCGATTGCTGCCATTGTCGGTATCGCGGCGATTGTGATTGCCAACTGGGACAAGATCAAGAAGTTCACTATTGATACGTGGAACTCGGTCTCAGGGAAGATCAAAGATGTTTGGAATAACAACATCAAGCCGGTCTTCCAAGCTCTCGGCAGTTTCATCAATGAGCACGTAAAGCCTGCGTTCCAGCGTGGCGTTGATGGGATCAAGAAGGTTTGGGACACGATCAAGTCGATCGCGTACAAGCCTATTGATTTCGTTGTAAACACGGTCTACAACAACGGTTTGCGTGAGATGGTCAACACCATGTCTAGCAAGCTCGGGTTGGATTGGAAACTTCCTGAGGTCAACATTCCTGCGTTCGCCAAGGGCGGGCACATGAAGGACGGTTGGAAGCTCGTCGGCGAAGAAGGCCCCGAGCTTATCAACACCGGCCCCGGCTACGTTTATACGGCTAACGAGACTCAGCAGATGCTTGCAGGTAAGCAGCAAGCACCTATGGCCGCGTTGTCGTCAATGAACGGTGGGCACGACGAGAAGAAGTCTCAGATGCCTATTGGCGGCTTCTGGGATGACCTCTGGGGCGGTGTGAAGAACACTGTTGGCAAGGTGAAGGACTGGGCTGTGGGCATGCTCGCAGCTGGTGTTCGTGCTGTGACTGCACCGCTCAAGGATTCAATGTCTTCGTTGATTCCTGGTGGCGGGTTTAACGAGTTGATCCGTGGTGCTGGGTTCAAGGTGATCGATGGGTTGACTGGTTGGGCGACGCAGAAGGACGAGAGCGCTGGCGGTGGCTCTGGCTCCGATAGTGCGATGTTCTTCGATGGTCCGTTAGGCGCGTTCTCCAAGCCTGCTAATGGTCCGATTACTTCGGGGTTCGGTACTTCGCGTGGGGCCTATCCTCACGCTGGTATCGACTTCGCAGTAAGTATCGGTTCGGCTGTGCGTTCGATGCTCAACGGTGTTGTCCGCAAGATCGGCTGGAACGCTGTTACCGGGCGTACTGGTAAAGGCATGGTCGTTGATCACGCCGATGGCTTCTCGTCCTACTACGGGCACTTGTCCGGATGGGGCAAGAAACCGGGTGACAAGGTGTCTGCCGGCGAGCGCATCGCCAACTCGGGTAACACTGGTCGGTCTACTGGCCCTCACTTGCACGCTGAGCTGTGGAAGAACGGGTCACCGTTCAACTACATGTCTTACCTGCACGACTCTGGTGGTTGGTTGCAGCCGGGCGTTTCCACGATTGTGAACAAGACGCGCAAGCCAGAAGCTATCTTGAATCCGGGTCAGTGGGACACCGTGACAAAGGCTGTGAACAACACGGTTGAGGGTGGTTTCCGTGAGTCGGATATTGACCGGCTGATTGAAGCTATTCGAGATCGCGAGCAAGTGGTCAGCGTTCAGGTTGATTCCAAGGAAGTCGCTAAGGCGAACATCAAGGGGCGCAAGGAATTGCGTCTCAAATAATGATTGAAGTGGCTCACTGGAAACGGTGAGCCACTTCCATTTTGGAGGGTTTTGTGACTGTTTATCTAGGCACGTTGGGTCGCATGATCCCCATTTATTCGACCCCTTCCGCGCAGTTAGAAATTGAGGATCGGTTTAATTTCAAGCGGACAATCGAGGGGCGACGCAAGGCTGAGGTCATTCCAGGCGGCCGGCGTGCTTGGTCTTTGAACGCACAGTTTGCTGACCCCGCTGAATCCGCCACCCTTCAGGAGTTCACTAATGGCAGTTGGGGTCGCGGGCCGTTTTGGTTTGTGTCTGCTGATGCGTCGGTTACTAATCTTCTTACGCCTGCTGCTGCTTCGTGCGATCCGGCGTCGGTCGTAATGAGCTCGGGCGCAACTCTCTTGGGTTCGCCGCCTCTGTTGACGCCTGATGGCTGGGCTGCTCGGTCGGTGTGGAAGGACACGGTAAATGGCGCGTTCTTCGGGGGTGCTGTTCCGGTGTTGGCTGGTCGCGTGGTTACTGGTTCTGCGTATGTGGCTGGTTCTGGTGGTTTTGTTCGGCTGTTGTTTTTGAATGCGGCTGGTGCTGTGGTGTCGCAGGTTGATTCTGTGGCGGCTACTACGGCTGTGGCGCGTCGTTCGGTGTCGGCTTTGCCTCCTGCTGGTGCGGTGTCTGCGCGATTGACGGTGACTGCTTCGGTGACCGCTGCTGCTCGTCCGGCTATTAGTTGGACTGACAGTGTTCAGCCTTATGGGGATGGTCAGGGGTGCGAGAAGGCTGTGGTTCATTCGGTGTCGCGTGATCAGGTGTTGGCTGTTGTCGGTCACACGTTCAGCAATGTTTCTTTCACAGTGACGGAGGTGGGCTAGTTGCTTCCTGGTTCTTTTACAGGCGGTGATGTTCGCGAGCTGGTCACTTATGCGCTGGTGAATGGTGTTCGCCGCGAGGTGGAATCTTTCAGCAGCGATCGTGATTTGGCGGGGGATTTGCCTGAGCAGGTTGCGGCTGGCGGTGGTGTTTCTGGCGGGTCTGGCACAATCGTGTGGGCTCAGCTGGAGGACGTGCAGTCTCGTGAGATCTCGCCGTGGCATAAGCCTTCTGGTTGGCCTCCGTCGTCGGGTGATCGTGTGGTTGTTTATGTGACTGATGGTGCCACTGATTTCCCGCGTTTCACTGGTGCGATTGATAAGACTTCGGGAACCGTTGGTGGTGGCATCCAGTCAACGGTGATCGATGACCGGGACAAACTCAACGCGAGCTTCACCCATGAAGCGTTGCTGCGTCACCATGTGCCGTTCAGTGAGGGGGCTGCGTACCGATCGATAGGGTTGAGCCACTGGTACCCACTGACAATGGCGCTGCGTAAGGCAGGGTTTTATAACACTCCGCCGCCTGTTGCTGATGTTGCGGTGTCGGTTCCGTTGCAAGGGTCCGTGTGGCCGGAGGGTGGCACCGTTACGCTTGCCAGCGGCGGGGGGAGCACTGGAACTATCCACGCTGGCTTCTACTCTGCACCGTGGGGTTACGCTGCCGGAGCATTCGATGCAACCTACCAGCCTCGCACCTCGTATAACGGATCGGAACCTCTGCAGATCACGGTGATGGTCGCTCCCGATCACGCCGCTAACGCAAACATCTATGTGAACTACGGCGCGGATCATGTTCGTCTGCGCGTTCACCCGAACCGGGTCGTTTACGCGCAGTTGAATGGCGTGCTGGTCGCACAGTTGGGGCCATCGTCAATTGTTGGGATGACGGCGGTGACGCTGCTGGTCAAGAACGGGGTGTGGACGCTTCGAACGGACAAGGGCTATACCGCAATGGGTTCGCAGGTATTGCCTGCTGTAGTCATGGGCACGATCCGTGTGACTGCTGAAAATGGTGCACGGATCGCTGGTATCCAAGTGGGTCGGCCATTGAGAACGAGTCATGAGTTCTCGTCCCTTTCTTTCACGCCTTCGATGCGCTTCGTGCCAGGCAATCTCGCTTCAACGATGGACATGATGCCACGGCTGGAGAATCGGAACATTGCGGATCTTGTAGATGAGATTTGTAAGGCGACACTCACGGCGGCTTGGTTCGATGAGTCCGGTGTGTTGCAGCTAGTTTCTGCCGATACGATGCGCAACGCTTCGCCAGCGCAGACCATCACCACGTTGGATGACATTACGGAACTCGGTTGGGAAGATTCGCTGCTGTCTGTCCGCTCTCGCGTTGAAGTCACGTGGAAAGATGCATCAATATCCAAGAGCCTGCAACAGCGTAAAGAGCTGTTTCGGGGAAGCGGGGATTCGCTCGTTTCGGCTGACAACGTTGAAGTATTCGCAACCCCGGATGATTCAACTGAATGGCTTGGCGTAGACCGTGCCCTGACTATCCTCAACACGAGCAATTGGGGGGTTTACAACAGTCGCCGTGGATCGTTTGCAGGATACTTTTATTCCACCAACGGGGAGACCGCCACAGAATCCGGGCTAACGATGACGGTGAGCACCGAGAATATCGGCACCGCCGGGGTGAAGATCAACCACGTTGCGGGAACATACCCCACAGACGTTGAAGCAACTTTGGGGACAAGCCCAACATCTACCGCGCTGTGGTCTTATCTACGCAACCAAAACCTTCCTGTGATACGCGGGTACGGGGAGGGTAAGTGGATTGACGAGGTGACGGTTTCGGCGACTGTGGGTCCAGGTTACGCGCCAGAGCTAACGCATGATCTTGGGTTCTGGGGTCACCCGCTTTTTGAGGGTGGCTCAGTCGCGCAACGACTGGCTGATTTTATCGCTGGAATGGTCACGGCCCCTACTCCCACGTTATCTGGTGTGGGCGTTTTGTATGACCCACGCCGGCAGTTGGGTGACGTGATCACTATCCAATCAGGAATCTTGGACGTGACACTCAAGGCTCTAGTTGTTGGCATCAGTGAATCTCATGCTCCTGGCGATCACTCGCAGACGCTTACGGTCCGAATCATCAGCGTGACCAGCACACGCAAGATTACTTACGCAGAATTTGAGGCTGCTTGGTCTGGCGGTAACTACGCGGCCTTTGAAGCGGCATGGGCTGGTCTCAACTACACGAACTTCGAGAATGACCCATTGAGAGGGGCACCAAACCAATGACACGGTACACGCCACAATACGGTTTACCCGCACCAGAGCTGACAAGCCCAGTAGTAACGTCCGGGGACGTTTGGAAGCTGGCCCTAAAGGTAGACTCTGAATTAGGCATAGAAGCCACCAGCATAAGAGATATCTTGGCAGGCAAATTTCCAATGGGTGGCTCTTTGCCCGCGAGCATTACTCAATCGCAGGTTGATTCCCTTCCCCCGGGGCTCTACAGCACAACAGGAGGCCGACCCGGAACCCCAGAAGATCGCCAAGGAACGCTTCTAGTAGCAGATTTTGGGCTAGGAAGAACGCACCTTTTCATAACCGGCACAGCTCCTGGAACCTACGGTCCAGAAGTGTGGGTTAGATCTTCTCACGGAAATGGAGTGTTTTCAGAACCTAAACCGACAAGGATATACCCACCCATGATTGAAACCCGTCGCGCACCGGTCGCGCTTAACCACCCACGCGGCACTGATACTGACTCACGTCCTTTGGTGCAGGTTCGCATACCCGTAAAGTTTGCGGTGGACGTTCCTCGCATTCGGGCACTTTTCCGCAACTACGACTACAACACCGATACTCCCTATCTCGGAGTATTGAATTTTTCTGGAATCGCTATAGGCAAACATCAGATGAACGCCGACGGATCGATGACTGGACGATTCCCCGAAGGGGAAACGCCTCAAGTGCTTCGGAATGCTTTTGCTAGCCCCGGTGACGCCAGTAGCTTTGGATCTGGCTGGCAGAACGTCAATCTAAAGGCCGGAGAGGAGTACCTTCTTTCCTACGCCTACGAATCAGCGGAAGAAGGGCAAGTGAATGCGTATCAGTTGGGGGTGTGCTTCACCAACCAAATCCTAAGTTCATGGGTGCGCCCGGGGTCCGTTACCTCGGTTCGGCAGAACTACTCACCGCTCAGCGTGATGCTGGAAGTGGAAGTTCCGAAGAGTACACGGGTGAACATGTATATAGGAGACTCCCACTTAGCAGCACTGAATGCAACATACCCGTGCCGTGACTCGTGGGCTCAAAAGCACGCGCAAGCACAGAGGGCTATCGCGTCCGTGCTGGCACAGCCGGGTGGATCAATGGCTGACTATTCGGACGTCATGACTCCGAAGCTACGCATGTGGTCGCATCTCGATAAACCTGACCGCGTGTACCTTGCCAACGGATACAACGACCTGGGCAACGGTGCAACCTTGGCCACGATGAAAGAACGGTTCAACACGTTCGCGCAGAACGTCATGAACTACTATGGCAATGAGCTTTACCTGGCTACGATCCTTCCCAAGGCAACGGAGCCTAGCTTAAACGAAGTGCGATGGCCTTTCAACGACTGGCTAATGTCACTGCCTATGAATTCAGAAGTGTGCTCGGACCAATATTCTGCGATCGCCAGTCCGTCAACTGGCCTTACTGATACTCGCTGGCAAGCAGCTCCCGGCAATGCGCACCTAAATAGCGGTGGCAATTCGAAGCAGGCCATAGTAACACTATAAAAGCGCTCACAGGGGGCGCATTTTATATGTCCCCCTGTGAGCGTTGCCCCCCAAAACTTTTAGGAGGCCACGTTGCCCACTCATGTTTTTCAGCCCAAACGTAACCCGCCGAGGTGGTGCTCATGGATGCAATACCGTGGACGGCGCTAGGGTCACTGAGCCCCGCCGCCATGCTGATGCTCGCGGTGTGGCTGATCCTGACCGGGCGCATCATCCCTAAATCAACGTATGACGTAATGGTGAAAGCGCGTGATTCGTGGCAGGAAACAGCGCAGAAGAAACAAGAAATCATCCACACCCAGTCTGAGACGATCCGCGAGCAGATGGTTGTCAACGAGACGGTCACGAAGATCATGACTTCCATCCAAGACGCTAACAAACCGGGTGATGACCGATGATCTGGGGACGACGCAAACAAGCACAGGAAGCAGCAGACGAAGCGTTGGCCGCGAAGATTGAGGCGGAACTCGACCTCAAAGAAGCCAAGCAGACGCAACGTGAGGTAACCGTGCAATCAGACCGTATCCGTGAAATCAACCGACAAAACCATTTCAGCGAGGGGCTTCAACGCTCATTCCGTGGAAGGCCAGTATGACAGTGCAACCAACGACCGCGATCCTCATGGCGGTAGTCCTTATCGAAACGGTCATCGTCATGTTCGGGTGGAACTGGATTACACGCGGCGCATGGACCGGGTTTCCTGCAGGTCGTGTGCTCATGGCCCTGCTCGGTGTCCAGTCCGCGATCCTACTCTTGGCAACACTATCGGGTTTCTTCCCAGCGTTCCCCGGCAGACCATACGTCTACCTTGCCCTGTATTCAATCCTGATACTCGTGGTCGGATGGCTCGGCTACACGATCATCCGAGAGCAACGAAAACACAACAAAGACTAACCCCCAACGCTCCAAGCCTTCACCGCACGGTGAGGGTTATTTTTATGCCCGAAAGGAACGCCATGTCTGATCTTGACCCGCTAGAAGCAATTGACCAAGAGGAATACGACGACCCGAACCCCGAGGAAGTCACCGACCCGAAACACCCGGACTATGTTGTGCCGGCCAAGGGTATCAAGCCACTGGGAGGCAACTAACCATGGCGGTATACAACGGCTATAAGGGCGCTAACACTTGCACCAAGGGGCCAGCGGACGGCGCTAAGGGTGCCATGTCGTGGTTCCTGGCGAAGTATAAGGAACTTGGCGGACGTAACTCCGGTATCTATAACTGCCGTAACGTTCGCGGTTCATCCCGCACCACCTCCTTGCATGGTGAAGGGCGCGCTGTTGACTTCGGGTTAAAGTGGTACGACAAGATCTCCGTGTTCGAAGAGTTCGCCGAACAGTTGCGACTCAACTCGGCTGAGCTGGGAATCCAGTGCATCATCTTCAACCGCAAGATCTTCTCCGGCGGTTACGCAAACAAGGGCTGGCATCGTTACGGCGGAGTCAACCCTCACACTGACCACTTACATGTGGAGCTGTCATGGGGTGCTGCAAACCGTGACCTCGAAGACACCATTGCTTTGTGGGAGCGCGAACTGGGCGGCGCTGGCAACGTGAAGCCGGTCGGAAGCAAGCCGAATCCTAAGCCTTCCGTAGCTAAGCAGCCGACCGACTACAAGGATCTCGCAGTAGACGGCATCTTTGGCAAGCAGTCCGTCAAGGCGTTCCAGATCCTCATGCGCGCCGTAGGGCATTACAACCGTGCTGTAGACGGCGACTTCGGTTACTACACCGTTATCGCGTTGCAGAAGTGGTTGCGCGGACTCGGCTACTACCCATCGAATAAGTACGTCATTGATGGCAAGGCAGGCGCAGCGACCTATAAGGCGTTGCAACAGTTCCTCGCCCAGAAGAAAACGTTGGACGCCAAGAAGTGGTTGATTGACGGCAAGTTCGGCAAGGAAACCATCAAGGCGTTCCAGCGCTACATGAACCAGCAGAACGGAAAGTAACCCATGTCTGAACAACGCTCTATTGGCCCTGTAACGGGCGCAACCGCATCAGCCGCAGCAGTAACCACTATCCTGTTCTGGGTGCTGTCTACGCTCGGTATTGAAGCGCCGAACGAGGTGCAAGGCGCGGTGACCGTCCTCATCGTCGTTATTGCTGGCTGGCTTGTTCCGGCAAAGAAAGAACCCGGCGAGCACGTAGCTGAATAGCCGACCCTGCGCGCTAGGTAAAACCACTGGTCAGCATCATTTTCACCCTGTCCTGAATATGATAAACAGCCAACCTGCGCGCTACCTCGTCGACCGGCGAGCACGTAGCTGAATAGAAGAAACGCCCCATCTCATTGCGAGGTGGGGCGCTATTCCTATTTAAGAGACAATCTATCCATGACCGACCTAACCCAAGGCATGCACCGTTACGAGGTGAATCGTTACCCATACGTAGAAGTGCGCTTCCCGGACAAGATGCCCATCCATGCGCAGATCCTTGGATGGAACAGCGACATGATCATGATCAGCGCGCCCACCAAACTCCTTGACCGGTACTCGTATGATCAGTCAGAAGTCCAGTGGCTACACAAGGATCAAGCGCGCCGGATACGTAGCGTGGATAGCCACTGGGCGAGCATCGAAGATGACGCTGAATGGCACGAGCGCGAGGACGCAAAGATCAAGTACCGGCCCGATCCCTGGACAGTCCTAGGGCAAGACCCACACGGGCATTAGTCCACGAGGTCAGCTGCGCGCACATCTGACTCTGTAGTTACCTGCGCGTAGATGCGTAGGGTTGTCTGTGGATCTTGATGCCCTAGCCGTGTCTGAACATCCTTCACTGGCACGCCCTTTTGTAGAAGGTGTGTCGTGTGGGCCTTGCGGATCTCATGTATCCAAGGCTTATCATCCAAGTCCCCATCTTCCACGAGCTTACTGATCACTGGTTGCCACACGTTCTTATGAAAGTAGCTGTTGCGCAGGAACTCTCCATTTGGTCGAGTGAACACAAACTCTCCTGGTCGCATGTCCTTCATGACCTCGATCAAGCTCGCGGAGAGCTTCGGACCGCAGTTAACTTGACGCTCGCCTTGCTTGGTTTTAGGTAGGCCGATTTCTTCGCCGGCCCCGGTGTTCTTCCAGGCGCGGGTGACCATGACCGTGCACCGCTCCCCCGATACGCGTATGTCTCGTTTGCGCAGTGCTGTTGCTTCGCTGTACCGGAGACCGGTCTTACCAAGAAAGCGGATGAACAGCTGGTATCGCTCAGGCATGGCCTCTTCGATGATCTCAAGGTCATCTTCCGACAAATACACGGGTTCACGAGACTTATGCAGGTCGGGATCACCGACACCCTTAGCGGGATTTCGTTCTACGTCATCGTTTTCTACCGCAGTATTGAACGCGGTAGAGAGAAGAGCGTGGACGTTCTTCTTGGTGCGCTGGCTTAGCTCACTCCCCTCTTCAATGTTTGACCCTTTCGTTGCCCGCAAGCTGGCCATCCATTCGATCACGTCCCTCTTGGTTGCCTTCTCTGCTGGCATATGCCCGAGGGGTGACCCGTGAATGTGAGCCTTCGCCAAATTCTTGTAACGCTGGATAGTCCCAGGCTGCGGTTTAGTCAGCAAGCTGATGTGGCGATCAACAACTTCGGAGACCGTGGGCAGTCGGTTGTCCATGCGTGTTTTGACTTCGGTAGCTGCGGCATAGCTGTTGCCATTAGCATCAAGGAAGTCTTTGAGTGTTATGGCCTTGTCCTTGTCGGGGAATCTCCGAGACCTAATCTTCTTAGCCCCCGGTTCTCGCCACACAACCTTGTATGACTCTTTGCCATCTTTCGCGACGTGCGTCTGTATCGTTGCCATCTACATCTATCCCCTATCTAACTTGCTCCGTGGTAACAGTTAAGCGTTCTGTGGTAACACGGAAAAAAGAAAGCCCCCAGATCCGCATGATCTAGGGGCTATTCTACTTTATAGGGGTGGAGATGGGGAGAATTGAACTCCCGTCCGATGTGGTGTTGCCAGGTCTTCTCCGGGCGCAGTTTGCTGCGGAATTTCTCTGCCCCAACCATCACGCAAACATGTGGTTGATCCAGGCACAGTTACCTAAGTATGTGTTCGGTAGCGGTAACGTCCGCCGAACACAGGGGCTACCTAAATGACGTTAGGATCAGGGGCGATAGCATCCCCTGGCTAACGGACTGTCTGGCTGCTTAGGCAGCGAGAGCGAAGTCAGTGCGCTTTGATTCGGCACTTATTGTTTTGCAAAGAGCGTTTACGAGATAACTTTGCATCCTCGGCCCGCTTCATCTGTCGCGACTCACACCGTCGAAACCGATCATCCCCGTATTTTGTTGTCAGTCCCTGTTTCCCGGGTACAACCACACCAAAAGGCGTGTTAAATAATCATAGCGCAATCTGCTCTGCTAACCCAACGAGATTCACGCCACGCCTAGGCTTGTCCGCGATTACGTTCACGCATGGCACGCAGTGCCTCACGGTTATCCTGCTGCTCGCGCAACGTCTGACGCTTGTCATACTCACGCTTACCGCGAGCGACACCGATTTCAATTTTTACGCGACCTGACTTGAAGTAAATCTTCAGCGGAACAATAGTCAGGCCCGCTTCGGAGATCTTACGTTCAATTTTCAGCAGCTCTGCACGGTGCAGCAATAATTTACGACGACGACGAGCGGTGTGGTTGGTCCACGAACCGTTCAGGTACTCCGGGATGTAGCAATTCTCAATGAACAGTTCATTGCGGTAGAACTGACCAAAGCCATCCACTAACGAAGCCTTACCTTCACGTAGCGACTTAACTTCGGTCCCAGTCAGCACCATGCCCGCTTCGAAGGTATCTAGAATCTCAAAATCGTGGCGCGCCTTGCGGTTGCTCGCGATAATGCGATCTTCTTGGTTCTTCTTAGCCATGACACTCCTTGCATGTCGCGGGCGGATTCCCGCGCACAACTACCAAGTCTAGCGTTAGAGCAGTCCCAATGGATTCACATGCGAACCGTTGATGATCGTTTCGAAGTGAAGGTGGCAGCCAGTGGAGTTACCGGTGGTGCCCACATACCCGATGACCTGGCCCTGTTTTACGTGCTGGCCATTGCTCACAGCGATGCGTGACATGTGGTGGTAATTGGTTGCTAGTGCCTTGCCTTTTACGACGCCGTGCGACACGGTCACCTTGTTACCCGAGGAACCGCCCCAGCCGGCGAACCAAATTTCTCCGCTGGCAGCCGCACGAATCGGTGAGCCACACTGGCCGCCGAAGCCCCAGTCGACACCTGCGTGGACGTAGCCGCCCTGTCCCGAGTAGTCAATCGTTCCTGCAGGAGTTGGACGCCATCCAAAGCTGGAGGTAATTCGCGCGCTGCTCGTGGGCTTGACCAAGCCCCAGCTGCTTGGTTCCGAGTATGTTTCGGTCTTTGGCTTCGCTTTAGGAGCCACGTACTGCTTTTTCTTGTAAGTCTTCTGCTTGCGCTTGGCTTCCGCTGCCTGACGCTCCTGCTCGGCTTCGTAGGCGGCTTTTTCCTTGGCGACGCGCTGACGCTCCGCTTCGGCTTCCTTACGGGCCTTCTCCTCTGCCTTACGCTTACGTTCAGCGGCTTCTTTGATCAGGCGTTCTTGGCGTTCTTTGATCTGCTGGTTGATCGAAGCAGATTCCTGCTCTTGAACTTTTAGCTTCGCTTGAATCTGCGGCTTTTTTGCTTCCAATTCGGCGCTAAGAGATTCGGTGCTTGCAACCAAGGCATTCAACTCATCTTTGGCAGACTGGGCCGCATCACGGGCGCTTTGCTCTTGAGCTAAAGCTTCTTCAGCCTGGCCCTTGAGCGAAGAGATTTCATCCTCGACAGCAACCAAACGCAGTTTGTTGCTCTCGTCGGTGGCTTTTTCTTGAGCTAGATCGTTATATGCGGCGTTCTGTGAATCCATGGCACGGTTAGCCATGTCTAAGCCATCAGCCATTGCGGTCGCCGAATCCATATTCAAGATCATGTCTAACCCACTGGACACCCCTCCGCGCTTATACGCTTCGGAGGCGATCTGCGCCATGGTGTTTTCCGCTTCTGCAATCTTGGCGGCGTTCTCTTCGATTGCCTTAGCAACCTTGTCCCTCGTGGCTTGAGCGCTGATCAGCCGGTTCGTTAGATCCGCGACAGTAGCTTGTGCATTGGAGACACGGCTTTGGGCATCTGCGAGAGCTGCCTCGGCAGCTGGAACCTGAGCTTGTTGGGCCCGAAGTTTCTTATCTGTGGCAACAATATCCGAATCAAGAACTTCCATGTCCTGTTCCAAATTGTCGATGTTTTTCTCGACGTCAACCTTACGGTCATCGAGTTCATCGGCAATAACAATCCCCGCAGGCAAGGTAAGTGACAATGCTAGGGCTCCACCAATGGTGGCGCGCAGGAACTTACGTCGCACGGCGTTGGATAGCATACTGCTCCTTAAAGATTTTCGTGCTTCAGGCATAACCGAACACTCAAGATAACGATTGGCTATACCTTCAGGTAACGCTTCAACGTTACCACTGAAGAAATTGTGGCCAAAACGATACCAATAATCAAGAGCCCGGGTGCAACTAAGAGAACTTCATTGGTTGAAATGAAGGCCACGCCAACATTTTCGCTCGCCAATTTGTCTTGAACTAGGAACTTAACTAACAACCACAGTGTGCCTGATGCAAGGACACCACCGATAATGGATGCGATCACACCCTCGATGATAAATGGCAACTGAATAGTCGTTTTTGATGCGCCAACTAGTCTCATGATGGTGGTTTCTAGCCGTCGATGCATGGCCGAGAGTTGAATAGTTGTGCCTGTCAGCAACACGGCACAGGCAATCATCACAATTGCCACCACAGCTGCGGCGGCGGAGGCCACTCGCACTAGCTGGAAGACCTTCTCCAAGAGTTCGCGTTGGTCCACGACCGAATCAACGCCCGCTACGGTCGAAAAAGCTTCATTGATAACGGGATACTTCTCGGGGTCTACTAGACCGATACGGAACGATTCTGGTAGCTGATCTTCGGTAACCTGATCAACCAAGGAAGAATTCTTGTACTGTTCCTTAAAGTTTTTGAGTGCATCGGCTTTTGACTCATACGCGAATTCCTTGATGTATGGAGCCATCTCATCTGATTCGAGCAGTTGCTTGATGCTTGTGCGTTGCTCGTCGGTGACGCCTTCACCCGCGCAGTTTGGCGCAGCGGTGTTGTCGTCACAGAGAAAGACCGCAACTTCCATGCGGTCATACCAGTAGCCCTTCATCTGGTTGATCTGTAGTTGCAATAGTGCCGAAGCACCAACAAAGGTCAGCGATACGAAGGTCACCAAAACCACGGATACGACCATGATGATGTTTTGACGAAGGCCCTTCGCAGCCTCGCGGAGAATAAATCCTAATCTCACTGGCGCTCGTCCTTCTCTTCATTCATTGCAGCTTCACTAGATGCTTCCATGGCGGCCTCACCAGTTAGGAGCTCACGTGAACCGTCCTGATTGATCACGGTCGTCATTGCGGTGTACTGACCATCAGCTTCGTCGCGCACAACGCTGCCTTTGCTCAATTCAATGACTCGGTGGCGGAACTCGCTGACGAGTTCGTGAGCGTGAGTGGCCATCAGCACGGTGGTGCCGTTTTGGTTAATGCGATCGAGCACATTCATTACCTCGACGCTGTTCTTACGGTCGAGGTTACCGGTCGGTTCATCGGCCAGCAGGATCGAAGGCTTGTTAACGATCGCTCGGGCAATGCCGACGCGTTGCTGCTCTCCACCGGAAAGTTCGGTGGGCTTACGGCGGGCTTTATCTTCCAAGCCCACCATACGCAGCGCGTCAGGCACACGATCGCGAATCTGTGCGCGTGAGGCACCAATAACTTCCATTGCAAAAGCAACGTTATCGAACACGGTACGTTCACGAAGGAGACGGAAATCCTGGAACACGAAACCAATATCGCGACGCAGTTTTGGCACACGTCGACTCGGTATACGGTTCAGGTTTTGCCCTGCGACGTAGACCGCTCCATTTGTGGCGCGCTTTTCGCGCAGGATCAAGCTTAGAAAAGTAGACTTTCCAGAGCCAGATTCTCCGACTAAGAAGGCGAACTCGCCACGGTTTACCTCGATGTTTACGTCGTTCAAAGCAGCATTTCGTTGCTTTGGCTCGTAAACCATCGAGACATTTTCGAATTTAATCATGTCTTCAATCGCTAGTTGCCGTCGGGGCGCGACCCACGGAAACTCAGGTCGAGATCGAACGTTTTTTGATGCGCCAGTCTTCCAAACCTTATAGGGGCAACATGTACAACAGGCGCCGATAGTGTGGTGTGTTGCCACATTCATGCCGTTTATACAGACTCGACGTTGCGCAAGGTAACGCATTGACTTGCAAGATTTTGACTACCGCAAGATCCCTCGGTGACCTTTAGCACACCAGCAAAAGCTCCTGCCGTCCGACTATCTTTTCCGCGGACGCAAGCCAATACCAAGGTCTAAAAATTGAACGGTAAGCACCGGCGCAAACCGATGCTTACCGTACAATTCATGGCTTAAATCAGTGGCTCACCGTTGCGTTTGGCTTCCCGCGCTTCGGAAATGAACGCCCTGGCAATAAAGAAGGCAACTCCCGCGACAACGACGGGCCAGGCTAGTACATAAATGGTCAGGGCTAACATTATTCATTCCTTTCGGAGTTGTTCGAATCGTTGCTACGAGCGGCACCCTTAGTCGCACTGACGACAATTTCTTCAACGGGGTCAAAATCTCCGGCTCGTTCTGCGATGACCGAGAAGTCAAAGTCCATCTTTGAACGGAACGACATGAAGTAACAGATCAATGTACTGACTGAATAGGCGACAAGTGATGCCGATAGCGTCGTGTAGTCACGCAGGAATCCGAAGCAGAACGGTGCAGCTACCAGCGTGGCCATTGTGCCAACGATAATTGCAACACGAAGCCCGAAGAATCCGAATGACATCAGGCCCAAAACGATTCCTATACCAAGAATTGCCAACAGCTCGATGATTACCGCGGTAAAACCGGTCATAGGGATCAGCTCGAAACGCACCGGAATGAATACAACGAGAGCTACCAAGACTGCAGTTGTGAATGCCTTGTTCGTAACCTTTTTCCAGTAGAAGCTGGCGAGCACTGGGAAAACCAAGGCCCCCCATAGCGCACCTACGAAGACCAAAAGATCCAATATGTTTAATTGCAAACTGGCCAGACAGACCGCAAGCACGGTTGCGACGATCATGGTCACACGTCCGACCAACAACATGGTCTTTGGATTAGCCTTCTTCTTACCAGCAACGTTCTGGCCGTAAACATCGGCCATCATGATGGAAGATAGCGCCGCAAGATCCGAGTCAGCGGTGGAGGAAAGCGCACCAATGATCATGATGAAGAACAATGCCAGTAGGATTCCCGGCAGATAACTCATGGCCATTTCAGGAATGATGTTGTTCTGATCCCCGCCTGTGGGTTCAAAACCAAGGTACAGGGCAAGTACGCCGAGCATTCCTACACCGATCACCATGGCACCGTAGCCAATGGTGGCGGTAATGAAGGTTGGCTTTATCAGGTCTTCACGGACCGCAAAGAGACGCTGTGCGATGGTCTGGTTACCAATCGCGTAGGCCAGAACCGCTGCGATATATGGTGCACCCTGGTTCAAAAATGCGTCTGACGAGAAGAAGTTCGACTGTTGGGCGGTTAGGTTTCCTGCTCCGGTTTCGAATGCTGCAGGGAACCCTGCTGCGAAGAAAATGAACGGAACAATAATTGCTACTGCACCGAGCATTGCCATGACCTGCATGAAGTCAGTCAAGACAGAGGCACGGAATCCCGACCAAAGGGTGTAGAGCAATACGCCACCGGCTACGGCCAGCACGCCCTGGATGAAATTGAATGGGGAGAGCATCGAAATAAGCACGCCACCGGCAATGAAGTTAGACATCAATGAGATGACTGAACCGACCACGTTCGAGCCGGCCAGCATTAATTGGCTGGAACGTCCATGTCGCGCGTGCATGACCTCTGCGAGGGTGTGAGCCTTCGGAGCAACTTTACGGATTCTCTTACCGAATGGGTAAATGAACAGAATCATCAGTGCACCCCAGAGCCCGTAGTGGATAGGTCCACTGATGCCATAGGTGTAGCCCGAAGATGCAGAGGCGTACATTGATGAAGCCCAAATCCACGTTGCGGTCATACTGGCCGCAGAGATTCCGAATCCGATTTTGTTGCCAGCGGTCATATAACCGTCAGCGTTTTCATTTTTCTGGCCGATCTTTGTGGACACTAAGAATGTTCCACCATAGAAAAGGACCAATAAAAGTATGATGACCAAGGCGCTGAAACCGACCGTTTCCGGGTTGTTCACACGCCACCTCCTTCAAACGACGTAGTTGTGAATTGGCATCGTCCAGGTCTTACCTGAAACTTTTGATGCGTGGTTCGCACGTCTCATTCCGGGGAATACTCCACGAGGATTCGTTTAGCCGACGTACCTAAGCTCTACGCCCATCAACCACTTCCTTCACTCCAGTTACGTATCGTTTTATCTAAGTCGCATCGAACTCCCGGCATACAAAGTGCTGCCCCTTCTTCAGGACAGCACCGCCGTATAAATGCGTTTTTTCATTGACGAACTGAATTCCAATGCAAAACTACATGCAGAAATCCATGATTGCTTAAAGGTTCACGTTCGTTCATTTGCCGTCTTGTGAGCATCAAAAGATGCATCTAATTTTCTAGCGAAATCTCAGCTATTAGTCGCGTCTCCGGCAGGGTGGCAATGAGAAAATTGCCTACATCATGCGATGTTTGACACGGTGCGATTCGCGAAAAGTGGATGGTATAGATCACTCAACGACTTAGCCATCCTAGCATGTACTCAGATTTCGAGTCTATGAGGTCAGTTATTCGTGCTCGAATTCAAACACTCAGTCGAAAGTTTATGTTACAGAAATACGATAGAAATCGGCGCAAAAAAGGCCTGAAAACTTTTCAGTTTTCAGGCCTTTTTGAGTAATTTTACATCTTAATTCGAGGGGCGTCGATTACCCGCACGCCATCGAATTCCTGCATCAATGAAGTCATCGATTTCTCCATCTAGCACAGCCTGCGTATTACCAACCTCGTGGTCGGTACGCAGGTCCTTAACCATTTGGTACGGGTTAAGAACATAGGACCGCATCTGATCGCCCCAGGAAGCCTTAACATCTCCAGCGAATTCTTTCTTCTGTGCGCTCTCTGCTTCTTTCTTCAGCAATAGCAGACGGGACTGCATGACGCGTAAGGCCGCGGCCCGGTTTTGAATCTGGGACTTCTCGTTCTGCATCGACACCACAGTGCCGGTAGGAATATGTGTCATGCGAACAGCGGAGTCGGTGGTGTTCACGCTCTGTCCACCAGGTCCGGAGGATCGAAAGACGTCTACGCGCAACTCCGACTCGGGAATTTCGATGGTATCGGTCTGCTCAATCAAAGGAACCACTTCAACTGCTGCGAACGAAGTTTGGCGGCGCCCTTGATTATCAAACGGTGAAATACGCACCAACCGGTGAGTGCCAGCTTCCACCGAAAGCGTGCCGAAAACGTAAGGAACATCGATTTCAAAGGTCGCGGATTTCAAGCCGGCTTCTTCAGCATAAGAAGTATCCATCACGGTGGCTTTATATCCGTGTTTTTCAGCCCATCGCAAGTACATGCGCAGCAACATTTCTGCGAAATCTGCCGCGTCAACTCCACCTGCACCGGAACGGATCGTTACGACGGCTCCGCGTGAGTCGAATTCACCATTGAGCAAGGTGACGATCTCCAACTCGGCGAGTGCCTTGCGAATGGAGATTAATTCCTTATCAGCTTCGGCCAGAGTCTCATCATCGCTTTCCATTTCGGCGAGTTCAACCAGCACTTCAAGATCTTCGATTCTTGTACGGATCTTGTTCAGACGTTCAAGTTCCGATTGCCGGTGAGACAATTTACTCGTGACAATCTGCGCGCTGGCCGGATCGTCCCATAAGTCCGGCACCCCGGCCTCCTCGGAGAGTACGGCGATGTCGGCCTTAATTTGAGCAACGTCGCTCACGTCCTCAATCGCAGAGAAAGTGGATCGGAGCGAACGGATTTCAGCTGGGAAGTCAGTTTTTGCCATGGTTATCTAAGCCTACGCCATGCAGCCTAACGGCTTAAGTTCGAGACGCTATCGGCTCAGGACCGTGCGTGCCGTTGAGTTGACATGAATGCTCACCCCAGACGGTACGATCCAACCAATGATTGGTGGTTGCACCGAACCGGTGAGCGAGAGCGTCGCACCCTGTCCATCAGGCAGAATTTGGACGGAACCGATCGTAAGGTTATCAATCCGCTGTCCGGCATCCACATCCTGTAGGTATCGTTGAACGGCGGCCCGCACTTGTGAATGATTCAATTCAATACGTGGTTGACCTCCATCGCCAACAAACTCGAATTCGTCTACTGCCGCGACGATAGCCCCATCGGCGACCGATAAGAGCTGGCGGGCCTTGAGATTAACGGCGCTCGCTGCGAGCACGACTGAAATTGTTAGCAAGGTGATCGCGCATAGCCCAATCGCAAGTACCAAGGACTGCCCATCCTCGGAACGAATCCTGCGGAGCAATTTTGCCCACCAGTTTTCGCTATCCAAAACGATCAATTCGTTGGGTCGACGAAGCGTCAACGGTGAAGACGGAGGCATCAAGGTACTCAGAGATAAAAGGTAACTGAACCCGTAGCGAAACCCTGACCGTGACCACGCTGCCTGGGCTAAGGCAGGTGTTGTCACAAGAAATTTCTGTGTTGGCTCCCGCGAGTCCAAAATTATTCATCGCTCGCTCGACGACTTGATGGGCGTTCGAACGTGCTTGCACCGGATTTTCCGCAACCGCAAAAACCTTGGCAGCCTGGTCTGCGGCGCCAACAACTGCATACGATCCGGCTTGAAGCTGCCCGGCGGCAAGGATCAGATAAATCATGGGGATCAGCAACACCGTAGACGCAAAAATAAATTCGACGATGGCACTACCTTTTTCGGCTTCACCAGCTCTCTGTGCGGCCCTCGCCAAACCAGTTTCATTCATAGCGCACCGCATCACCATGCACGGTTAGGTCCCACCCGTTAGGCAACAGACCGATGAGTGGGACTCGGGTGCTCACGGTGACGGAGACTAATTGTCCCTCCCCCACAGCGCTAGTTGATACCTGCACGTTGCGGGCAAACCCACTGTGCAAAGATTCGGCGATCAGTGTCCGGGTGCGCACGGCAGCGTCCCCGGGTGAACGGTTAGCCAACGCACCATAATGCGCTCCATTGGCAGCCGCGTCGATGAGGGTATTGCGTACATGAAGCACAAGCGTCAATTGAATCAAGGTCACGGCGATGACAATCAGCAGACTAGTGATCATGACAAATTCGGCCACGGCCGAGCCCACCTCTTCTGGTCCCAGCCTCCAGAAGCGGCGGGCATTGGCGCGTGTAACCCGATTCATTTTGAGAACACCGGCTTAGCCTAGGCCGGATACCCGATCGATCGCCTGATTGAACAGGTCTTGTAGCCGTGGCCCTGCTATGGCCAGCAGCGCTGCAACAAGCAGGGCGGACATAAGCGTGATCATTACCCATCCTGGGACATCGCCACGCTCGTCACGCAGTTTGATCGTGAGTTGTCTCCAGAATCTCTGTCCTGCGTCGAGCAGGTTTAGGGCTATCATCATGAACCAAGAGTGGATGCTGGACATCGGAATTCTTCCTAACTTTTGCGGAGTGTAGATATTGTGCAGGTGGGTTAGCTGTCAATAGCTCATCTCCAATAAGGCCAATCCAGGGAATACCGCAAAGACAATCGTCAGCGGAAGCACGCCGAAAACTATGGGAACGAGCATGCCGATTTCTCGTTTTCCGGCTACTTCCATCAACTCGCGTTTTGAGGCGTCGCGGACATCTTGTGCTTGGTCACGGAGCACTTGAGCCAGTGGTGTACCGCGTTCAGTGGCGACCACGATGGCATCAACAAAGCGCGTCATCGCACCGACTTGGATGCGATCGGACATATTCTGCATGGCCTGAATCATGGAATTTCCCGCGTGGATGTCATTCAATGTTTCGGTAAATTCCTCACCGATCACCCCGTGACAGATACGTGAAATACGTTCGATCGCTCCGGTGGTTGATTCTCCAGCGCCCACTGTCAGTGCCAGAACCTCGGCAACTGTTGGAAATTGCGTCAAGACTCTGCGTGCGCGACGTTGAATTTGCTCATTCAGCCACCAGCCCCGCGCAAGAAATCCGACGATGCCACAGCCAAGAACCACGATGAGAGCGAACGCGAAGTTTGTCGGGCGCCCCAGTGCGAATAGCGCCATCAGTGCGGCGCCGGTCAGCAGTCCCAGTAGCGCGCATATGATCTCTTGGGAACGGTAGTCCACGACGTTCATTTTTAGCCCGGCCGCACGAAGGCGTTTGCGGACGGTCCCGGTGCCGGGGTTGTGCAAACTGGCCAAGCGTTTAATCTGTTGGAGGACCGGGGCCGCAAATTGCACTAAGGCCGGACTGCGCGATTCTGCACGCCATGAATCTTCGAGCATTCGTGAGGAGCGTGTTCCCACCCGGATGTGCGGGGCGACCCTTTCGGCAAAGGACATCGGGCGCCACGATGGCAGGTTCACCACGATCATCCACAGTCCCAGACCTAGTCCGAAACCGCAGAGCACCGCCCATGGAACTAGTGAGTTCATGCCAGTACCCGTTCTTCCACAGGTAAGTTGCCTAGGCGCAGCATCACCCGGTAACACAACAGTGAAATCACCAGACCGGCGGCCAGCACCACTACCCCGCCGGGGGTCAGGTAGGCGTTTTTTGCGGCTTCTTGAGTGCCTAAGACGAGCAGCATGATCCAGGGCGCCGCCACCGCCAATCTGGCCGCGGAAACGATCCATGACTGGCGGGCTGCGAGTTCTCCACGGGTACGCACGTCATCACGCAAAAATGCGGCGAGTGTGCTCAGCGTCTGGCCAAGGTCGGTGCCGCCCACCTCGCGGGTGATGCGCAGCGTTGCAAGGATCTTGTCGGAAACCGGGTCTGCAAGCCGGTCACCGAGTTGTTCGAGTGCCAACGAGAAATTTGAGGTGGCCCGGTAATCCAGTGCAAAGTCGCTGAAAGCAGGACGTAGCAGTTCCGGCCCCATACTGGCCAGCTGGCTGAGGGACTCCGGCAATGACAACCCGGCGCGGATCGCGCTTCGTAGATGATCGACCACCTCGGGCCATTGCTCGTGCAATGCGGCCTGACGTTTAGCTGCTTGATGACGAAGATATACCCATGGCGCCCAGGAGCCAAAGAGTAAAAATACGGCGGCGAATAACCACGAACCGGTCAAGGCCAGCGTGATCAGCACAAAAACTATTCCGCTGGCGGCACAGATAGCGACAAATTTTGCCGGGCTGAGATTTACGATGCCTGCGCGCAGTAGTGATAGCCGAATGAGCGACTGCCGTTTGGGCTTGGGCGGACTGGGGTCAAAAAGCAGCCAATCCACCACGAGGGCCACGCCCAAACCGCCGAGTAAACCACATAAAGCGATCATGACCGCTCCATGAGCAATTGTGCGACGTTGATACCGGCGAGCGCGAATTTGTCATGTGACCAATCGGCTCCTGGTGCTTGGCTCAACTCGCCATCGGTGTAGTCGAACAGCGTGGAGGTTTCGAATTGACCGTCTTCGACGCGTCCGCGCACGCTGAGGATTTCTTGCACATAGCGTTTTCCCTGGGGATCGCGCGTACAGTGCACCACCAAATCAATGCAGGCCGCCACGGTTCGCACGGTGAAGTCACTGGTGATGTTTGGGCCTGCAAGCAGCGGCAACGTACATATTTTGGTGATCGCATCACGGGCAGAATTTGCGTGGAGTGTACATAGGCCGGCAATTCCGGAGTTCAATGCGATCAGCATGTCTAGCGATTCGGCTTCGCGTACCTCCCCGACGATGATCCGATCGGGCCGCATGCGCAGTGCTTCCTTGACTAACCGGCGCATCGTGATTTCTCCGGTACCCTCCAGATTTGGTAGCCGTGTCTGCATGCTCACCACGTCGCGCAAGGCAAGGTTCAATTCGAAAATCTCTTCAATGGTGATGATGCGTTCGCGAGAGCCGATGGAGGAAGCCAAACAGTTGAGCATCGTCGTCTTGCCTGCCTGGGTGGGCCCGGTAACCACGACGTTGAGTCCGGCGCCGATCGACCACCCTAAAAAGGCCGCTGCATCCTCGCTGAGTGATCCCAGTTCTACAAGGTCTTCGAGTTTATTGGCGCGCGCGATAAATTTGCGGATATTCACCGCCCAATGTTCATGGGTGATGTCGGGAATGACCACTTGTAACCGGGATCCATCAGGTAGTTGGCAGTCCACAAAAGGCTGAGAGAGATCGAGTCTGCGCCCTGAGGCTTTCAGCATCCGTTCAACCAACGCTGCCACTTCGGAACTTTCGAGCCGAATATGGGTAAGTTCGCTTTGCCCGCCGCGAGCGCAGAAAATCTGATGAGGCGAGTTGATCCACAATTCCTCGACGGTGGGGTCATCGAGCAATGGTTGTAATGGCCCAAACCCTGCCACGTTGTCATACACCTGACGGCGGGCCTCGTCTAACGGACCAATAGCGGGCACTGCGCCGAGTAGCGCTCGTTCGTCGTAGTCATGCAAGACATCGTCAATCAAAGACCGGATGAGGGCCGGTTGTTTGCCGGGGTCTAGCCCGCGTCGACGGACCAGCTCACGTACTTCGTCTTCCACGATGGATAGGGCGTCCACGTCAAGTCCTCAGCCGAAACTATGAAGATATTCCCGAATGATCGAGGTAGACCGGCCACTGAAACGCCAGCACAACATCGTGCAGCCCATTTCTGTTCGTGTTCTGGGAGAAGTGGGTATGTGATGGGAGCCTAGCCCCAGATCCCTTGTCTTTCAATACCCGAGTGAAGATGTGGATAACCCGAAAGCAACGTTCTCCACATCCGGCGAAGCACCCAGGTGCATTGTGACCTGTAGATGCTGAAGTACTTATACGTGGCGGGCCTGGCTGAGGAGGAAAATCATGGTGCATTATGAGCTGTTGCTTATTTCTCGATCTTTTGCTCAGCCGCGCCAGTTTCAGCTGGAGGTTTCCGCTGCCCTTGACGGTCAGCAGTTATCGAAGATCCTCAGCGCAAGTTTTGGTTCAACGCGCTGGTTTCTTGGGCCAGCTGCCTTAGAAGAAGCTCCGGAGCTAAGCTCGCGCACCTACTTGTTGCTGACAGACCTTCCGCGTCCGGTTCTTCCGCGCGAACACCAGACGCCATCGGCTTTGCAGCTTTTTGTCGCTTCCGGGCCGGATGCAGGCGCGAGCTTACGACTGGTTCAAGGAACCCATGAGGTAGGGCGTTGTGCTCCCTTATGGTTGCAAGACCCCAAAATCGCGCGTCGTCATGCGCGTATTCGAGTGGACCAATCCCAATTGTTGCTGACCTGCGAATCATCCAACACCCTGCGGATCTCTCCACAACGGTCTTCCAGCGAGCCACTGAGCGAACTGACTTTGGAACGCGGCACATACTTCTGGCTGGGTGATACCGAGCTATGTGTGGGCGATCCGGTGATGCTTGATAACGCGCAGTCGATCAATGCCGAGCAACTCCACTGGGCGTTACCGGATAAGCCAGAGCTTCAGCGCCTGATCGCCCTGTGTTTAGCAGCCCTTCTGCCTATGCTTTCCGGAGTGATGCTGGCCGTATTCACCGGGTCAATGTTGTTTCTACTACTCAGTGGTGCCTCGGCGTTGCTCGGGGTGTTCCCTGCTATCCAGTTGCTTGGCGAACGTCGTCGGTGGAAAGCCAAAGCGGTGGTGTACCGCGACCACATCATCAGTGCCCGAGCAGCCTATGCCCCGCCCCTGGGAATCAGCACGCTCGCAGGAATGGCTCGCACCGAATTACAGATCCCTACAGCCAGTTTGCCTCCATTGGTCCTTGGTCAGGGATTGTGGTCTCCGGCGGCCGAAGAAGCTACCTCTAAGACCAAGCGACGGAGGAAATCGCATACTTCCTTGGACGCCCCGTGCCCGTCACCAGTATTCTCCCCCAGCGTGCCGGGCGCTTGGCAGATCGTTGGCGCGCAGGACAAACCAAGCACCGAATTGCTCTTCGCGATCTTAGCTCGCTATCTACCGGCGGTATTATCTGGACGCCTAGCACTGGTGCTCGATCCGAAATTGCGATGCCTCCCGGCGAGTTTACTGCTGCTACCCGGAGTCAGCACCGGGCTGCCACCACTGCCGGCCGCCCCCACCACGCTGGCAACCAAATCAGACGGCTTGGTACGCACTCTGTACGTGGTGTCTGCCCCGGCCCAAACACGTGACCAGGCGATAGTGATCGGCATAGGCCAAGGCCCAGTACCGAGCGGCACATGGTGGGTGAATCCACGGACTCCCGAGGCCGCTCTCAAAGATGCGCAGCTGACTCTGCACACAGTACAACGGCTCAGCGTACAACGCTTCGGTCGGCTGATTGACCGCTGCCTCAGCCTGGCCGAGTCCCAAGCAATGCGAGGCCATACAAAAGCCAACGAAATTACCCCCTGCGATCCAGCTCGTGCCTTAACGGCGCTTATTGGGGCTACCGATCAGCAGGAAGCGATTATTCTCGACTTCGGCGCAGACGGACCACACATGCTGATCTGCGGAACGACTGGTTCTGGAAAGTCTGAAGCACTTCGCCGGATCGTGAAGCAATTGGCCGGCGAGTATTCACCTGAACAGGTTGCTTTCGCACTCATCGATTTCAAAGGAGGTGCAGGTCTATCCGTATTTGCACAGTTGCCCCATGTTCAGCTGTTCGCCAGTGATTTAGACGCAGCCGCCGCTCAACGCGCGTTGGCCCAGTTGGAAATCGAAGTGACCCGGCGTGAGGAGTTGTTGGCCGAATATCGTTGTAGTGACCTGCGCGAGTACAGGCAACTAGTTCAGCCTGGTCCTGCACTTCCGAGTCTCATAGTGGTAATTGACGAATTCCGGGTGTTCAGTGATTCCATCCCCGAAGCCAACCCACGGATAGACCGCCTTGCCGCGGTTGGCCGGGCATTGGGCATACACCTCTTGCTCAGCACCCAGCGACCGGCCGGCACCTTAACCGGACAGACCAGAGCCAACCTACATACTGTGATCGCCCTACGCGTCAATGACCCCGGTGAGTCCATCGAGCTAGTCGGCATTCCTGACGCGGCATCATTGACAAACCCAGGACAGGCCGTCATTCACTGCGCCACACGGTCCACCCGCAAATTTCAGTTTGCACTCGCTTATGATCCGCCACCACACGGCGAATTAGCCGAACGAGGTCCATGGGATCTCACCGCGAAGCAAGTGTGCACCTTTGGCAGTCTCCCCACCGCGCACGAGAGTATGCAAGCACTGCACCAGCAGATAGAAATCTTGGCCGTGGAGTGGCAGTCCTTCAGCGTTAGGCGCTCGCCGTTTGCTGAAGATTTACCACAAATCCCTATGCCACCCGAAACACCGTGGATGCACGCTCAAACAGAAGAAATCTGGTGTGGGCTTGTGGACCGGCTTGATTCCGGGACGTTGGAACCCTTATTTATCAGTGGGCAAGCCGGCCACAGTCTTCTGGTCTGCGGACTGCCCGAAGCTGGCCCCCGACAGTTGCTTAGCAGTTTGTGCCAACTACCGAGAAAGGTTATAAGTTTTGGTCCGGAGTTACTCCTCGACGGGACTCGATTTCCTCACCTGCTGCAGGTGACCGGGCAAGACACTTACGATTTTCTCGACGCCGTCGACTACCTTGCTGAACCACGTGAAGATGAGCAGTTGTTAGTACTTATCCACGGAGTCGGCCAATTACAGTCGCTACTGCACCCGCAACATTTTCAGCATCTTGATGAGGTCCTAGGGGCGCTCCTGCGCCAGAGCGGCCTTGGGCCAACCGTAGTCATAGCTGTAGATCGAGACCAAGCGCTACTCAAAGCAGCAGGTCTATGCACCGAGCAATGGTATTTCCCATTCCACGCCACCGACTCGTTAAAGATGGCTTGGCCACGAATACCGGTCGTGGCCAACCACGTTGGACGCGGAATTCTGTTGAGCGGAACCGGCGCTGCACTCAGCATTCAGCTTGGAACCGCACAATCGCTGGCCACAACGGATCGTCAGTGGTCCGGGGGAATCTCAGAAGCGAAGAAGGCCACCTCCCCTGGATTGCTTCACTTAGGTAGACGTGCGTTGAAGGACACCAGTATTTCATTGCCTGCCACCGCAATGTCCATCGTAATTTGCGCGGACACCACAATTCGACAGGATCTGAGTCAGGTTTTGTGCCAGCGGTGGGGAATCGAGCGCATGGAGAAAATCGAAGACCTCGAAGCATTATTAAACTGCCCAACCGCTGGAAGCATCGGTCTGGTTCTCGAACATACGAATGATCCGAGGCTTGCTCCGTTACTCAATTCCGCAGTGAGCCGTGCAGTGATTCCCGTTCTTTTCGCTCCGCCTTCAAGTCGGCTCGCTTACGAAGTCGGTGCTCCGGGGATGGTCCTCGACGATAGATGTGTGGTGGTAGTTGAGGCCCATCATCCACACGATCTGCAACCATTGCCCTGGGAACCTTTAGGGGACTCTAAGAATTTAGATACTAAAAACCAATGGCGCGCGATAGCAAGTTCTCATGGACTCCCACGCGCCATTTTGATCGATAAAGAAGGTATTTAAGACTGTGGACGATCGCCGAGGAAAGCCGTGGTTTTCGGAGCAAATAACATCACGATAGTCACGGCGGCCACCACAATCGCAGCAATGGCGATGCCAGTAAAAGGTCCCTGCATGAATGAGAACGAGAGGATTAGTTGGAAGAGTTGCCACACGATAATGGGAGCGCGGGTGAAGGCTTTCCCTTTGAAGAAGTTCAGCGAAACACTAACCTGCCAAGCGCCCGCGGCTAGACACAGCACGAGCATGAAAATGCGCCCGCCCATATTGAGGTTTCCCTCGTCCGAAAGATGCAAAAGGTAGTTCGCTGCGTAAACCAGAACCGCTATTGCTTCGAGCATCGTTAGTGCTGCCACAGTTAAAACGCTGGTCGGACGGGATACCGAAGATTCGTTGTTGCTCACGAGACCAATTTTCGTGCAAGTGTCTCAGGAACTCAAACGGGGGTTGCCCTTAGGAAAGTTCAGCTCTGCCAAGCGTTCCTCAGATAGCGCAGAGGGCACCGGAAAGCCATGTGAGAAAGCACTCAGGGATTCAGCCACATTTCACTTCCATGACTCTTGTTTACTTTCTCGTAACATGAAAACCTAATGTGGTTGGTTAAATGAACATCTCAGTTCGTACCTGACCGACTCCTCGAAGATGATTTCAGTACTCACAACGTAACTCACCTGCTTTTCCAATTCGCAGTTGTTTTCTCTTTGTGACGTTTTCTGGAGGGCCTTCGTTTCCCCAAATATTTCAAGGAGCATCAATAAGCATGGATTGGCGTAGCCGCGCGGCGTGTCTGGAAAAGGACCCGGAACTTTTCTTCCCGGTGGGTAACACCGGTCCGGCCCTCTTACAGATTGAAGAGGCCAAAAGCGTATGCCGTCGATGCGACGTCACCGAAACCTGTCTGCAGTGGGCCATCGAGTCCGGACAGGACGCTGGCGTATGGGGCGGTATGAGTGAAGATGAGCGTCGTGCCCTAAAGCGTCGTGCCGCTCGGGCTCGTCGCGCTTCTTAGAGTAAAAGCTGCACCCGAGGTAGATCTCGCAACCCGGGATGCTGTCTGAAATCCGCCAATGGGAATCCTACTGGCGGATTTCGACTTTAACTCGTGAAACACTCAGGCCAGCTGGGTAACCTACACTTAGTATCTGTGTTCGAAAGGAGCCGTGCAGTGTCTCAGACCCTTCAACTGTGCTCCCCTGTGGCAGGAGTTTGTCCTTGATAACCCCTGAACGACCAGACCAACTCGTAGGGCAAGTACTAGGTCACCGATACCGGTTAGATACTCTCATCGCTTTAGGTGGGATGTCTCGGGTCTACCGGGCCATGGATCTCAACTTGCACCGTTCGGTGGCAGTGAAGGTACTGGACGATAACTTCGCTAGCGAATCCCTCGTTCGCGAACGTTTTGAGTCTGAAGCCATTATCGCCGCGAATATTTCTCACCCGAATGTGGTGTCCATTCGCGACCATGCAATTTCAGGCAGTCATGTGTATCTCGTCATGGAATATGTGCGTGGTCAGAATCTCGCAGAGGTCATCGAAGAACGGGGACGTTTCACTCCACGCCAGATGCTCAGCATTCTAGAGCGCATCTGCAGTGGACTTCGCGCAGCTCATCTCGAAGGCATCGTACATAGAGATATGAAGCCTGCCAACGTTTTACTCTCCGACAACGGCGAAATCAAAATCACCGACTTCGGCTTGGCCCGGGCCGCCAGTGCGCATACCCAGTCCGCCACGCTGGTGGCGACGCTTTCCCATGTCTCCCCCGAACTGGTTTCTGGCGCTCCTTCCGACTCACGTAGCGATATCTACGCAGTGGGCATCATGATCTATCAAATGCTCACCGGCCACTTGCCTTTCCCCATGACTAATCCAGCAGCCATGATGAAGCACCACCTCGATTCACCCATGCCAATGCCGTCTAATTCGGTACCAGGACTGAGTGAAGATCTAGATGAACTGGTGCGTTACTGCACCGAAAAGGATCCTGAACGACGTCCCCAAAATGCTGGATTTCTACTCGATGATGTCATCCAGATCCGGTCAACATTAACTGACGACGAGCTGGATCTCGATGCCGAGTCCTTAGGTGATGTCTCTGATCTCGCGCCCCTCGCCGCGGCTGCCATGCCGACCACGGTGCAGCAGCGACTCGATGAGTGGCAGCGTCATCGCGATGAACAACGTCAACCCTGGTGGATGGACGAAGACACCCTCGGGGAAACCGCAGCGACATCGTCCGATGATTACTCTGCCGTGCCAGAGGATGAAGCCACTACAGTAATCAGCACCTCCGACGCCACCGAAGTACTAGACCTGCGTGAGGCCCAAACAACGACGGTGCCCCGCATGGTCAATGAACTCGATGACCCAGAGACCGCCCTTTCTTCGGCCACTGCTGCTTATTCGCGAGAAGACTTAGACCAGTTCGAGGGTCCGGCTCCCACCGCAACCGATCTGGCGGTCCCAGCCGCTCAGGGCAAAGTTTCGGCTCGCGCACAGAAGCAAGAACAAAAGCGGGCGGCCAGGGAATGGAGAAAAACTGCGCAGGTTCCAACTCACCAGCTGGTGAGGCCCCAAACTGGTGGGCGTAGGGCGGTAATCACCGTGGTGCTAATCCTCGTCGTTGCCGTAGTCGCCGCCGGCGCATGGTTCTTCGGCCGCGGACCGGGAACAATCATTCGTGTTCCCTCGCTCACTGGAATGCTGCAAACTCAGGCGGTCTCCCAGTTTGATAGTCAAGGTGTCCCGGTGCGTGTGAACTCGGTCTACGACGATGAAATCGCCGTCGGCAGGGTTGTTCAGTCTAAGCCAAACAGCGGCGAAAGCTTGATGAAATTTCAGGGCGTCAATCTGCTAGTCTCCCGTGGTCCGGAACTTTTTGAAATTCCTGCAATGCAAGGTTTGAGTCAAACAGAAGCAACCTCTCGTCTCGCCGATTCGGGTTTGACGAAGCTGACGACGAGTCGGGAGTATTCATCCTCGGTTGAAGAGGGCAAGGTTATTTCCAGCTCACCCGCCTCGGGTGAAATGGCTAGCCGCAAGAACACCATTTCTTTGACGCTTTCTCGTGGTCCTGCGCCAGTCAAAGTTCCAAGCGTTCTCGGTCTGAGCCACGAACAAGCCAAACAGAAGTTTAAAGATGTAGGGCTAAAGCTGGCTGTCGGAGACAAACAGTATTCTTCTAATATTGCCTCCGAATTGGTGGTGGCGCAAAGCGCGCAGAATGAGACCGTACCCTACGGCAGCACCGTTACCGTGAACCTCTCCAAGGGACCAGAACTTCTCCAGGTTCCTTCGGTCCTTGGTCAGAGTCTGACGGAAGCCACCGCCACTCTTGAAGCTGCCGGGTTTACCGTTTCTAATCGATCGATGCTCGGCGGCTTCTCAGATACCGTACGTATGCAAACTCCGCTGAATAAACAGGCTGAGCGTGGGAGCGTAGTAAGTCTGTATACGTTCTAGTTTTCGGTTTGTGGCAATAAAAATCCTGGCTCCACTCATGGTGAGAGGAGCCAGGATTTTTGTGCGTTAGACGGGTTAGCGTCGGCCGCGGCTTTGCAGTGCACCAGAAACGAGGAATGCCATTTCCAGTGACTGCTTGTGGTTCAGTCGAGGATCGCAGACCGACTCGTAGAGGTCATCGAACTGTTCTTGACGGATTGGATCGGCTCCACCAAGGCACTCTGCTACATCGTCGCCGGTCATTTCCACGTGCAAGCCACCGGGGAAGGTGCCCAGCGAATCGTGGACTTCGAAGAAGCCACGGACTTCGTCCATAACATCGTCGAACTTGCGGGTTTTGTAACCGTTTTCGCTGGTGACGGTGTTGCCGTGCATCGGGTCGGTGACCCAGAGTACCTGCGCACCGGAAGCGGTGACCTTTTCGACCAGGTTTGGCAGCTTCTCGCGAATGTTCTGCGCGCCCATGCGGGTAATAAAGGTCAGGCGGCCTGGTTCGCGGTTCGGATCAAGCTTCTCGATCAATGCCAGCGCGTCTTCAGGCTTGGTGTTCGGGCCAAGCTTCACGCCAATTGGGTTGCGCACGCGCGAGAGGAAGTCCACGTGAGCGTGATCCAGTTGACGGGTGCGCTCACCGATCCACAGGAAGTGTCCCGAGGTGTCATATGGCTGCCCGGTCCGTGAATCAGTTCGCGTTAGTGCACGTTCGTAATCCAGCAACAATGCTTCGTGGGAAGCAAAGAACTCGGTACGCTTCAGTGCTTCGAAGTCGGCTCCGCAGGCATCCATGAAACGGATCGCCGAGTCGATTTCACCGGCAAGCTGCTCGTAAGCCGAGTGCGCTGGGTTGGCCATGAATCCGGCGTTCCACGAGTGAACGCTTCGCAGGTCGGCGAAACCACCCTGGGTGAACGCACGAATCAAGTTCAGCGTTGCCGAGGAGGTGTTGTAGGCCTGCACCAGTCGTTTAGGATCATGGGCGCGGGACTCTGGGGTGAAGTCATAACCGTTGACGATGTCGCCGCGGAATGCCGGCAGAGTCACGCCGTCTCGGGTCTCATCGTTAGAAGAACGTGGCTTAGCAAATTGCCCAGCCATACGTCCCATTTTGATGACTGGCATCGAGGCGCCATATGTCAGCACAACGGCCATCTGCAAAATAGTTTTCACACGCGAAGAGATCTTGTCTGCGGTCGCTGCGTCAAAGGTTTCGGCGCAGTCGCCACCCTGAAGGAGGAACGCTTTGCCCTGTGCCGCGGCAGCAAGACGTTCACGCAAAATATCCACTTCACCGGCAAATACCAGTGGCGGACGTGAACCCAGTTCGGAAATTGAGGCGCTATAGTCCGGGTGCTCACGCCAGGTGGGCTGTTGGGCAATAGGCAGATCACGCCACGCATCAAGTTGAGGGTCGGTGGCGGGGCCGGCTACAGAGGAGCCAGGCAATGGGGTTCGGTTTTCTTCGCTCACCCTAAAGATTCTACGTGTGAGAGCATCAAAGCACCGCGATGAATGTAACAACTGGGCGTAACACACCAGTTCTGGACACTACCTAGAATCTTTGAACTAGCTATTTTTAGCCTTTTTCGGCGCGTATACGTCTACGTAGTTCTGACCTGAGAGCTCGTTGATGGCCTTGCGGATCTTGTCGGCCACGAGGCGCAAGATCTGCGGGTCATCAGCTTGCCCTGCATACTGGCTGAAATCCAAGGGGGCTCCCAGATGTATCCCGATCCGCCCAGGTTTAGGGATCCCCCGGCCAATGGGCTGGACCTTGTCGGTACCGATCATGGCGATAGGGATTACGGGTGCACCGGATTCAATAGCCAGTTTTGCCACTCCGAGTTTGGCTCGGTAGAGCCGGCCATCTGGAGAACGTGTTCCTTCCGGGTAGATACCCAGTAACTTGCCTTCTTGCAATGCGCGGTTGGCGCTCGCTAGTGATGCCGCTGAGCCTTTACCGCCGGAACGGTCCATCGGCAGCTGATTAATGTTGCGGAAGAACCACGCGACAAATCGTCCTTTAGGTCCTTTGCCGTTGAAATAATCGTCCTTGGCCAAAAAGATCACCGGGCGTTCGAGGCTGGCCGGTAAGAATACTGAATCACTAACTGAGAGGTGGTTTGAGGCGAGAATTGCCGCGCCCTCTGCGGGAATGTTGTCTATACCTTGAAGGTCGATCTTGAAAAAGATACGCAACAAGGGCCGAACCGCGAACCGTTTGAGAAAGTCGTAGAGCACGGTGTGGCATTCCTTCGTTTTTGTCTTCGAGCGTCTATGAGTGGGTTCGCTGCTGCGTGCGTTGATTCCACTCAATACAATTGTGCACTACGCTCGACTATGAACCGTTAAATTATTAGGGGTGCACATGATGAAAGACGCTACTTCGATCCCGGGGACCACGTCGGACGTGGATTTTGCGGTGCTGTTAATCCATGGCTTTACCGGATCCACTACAGCTATGCACCCCTGGGCTGCATCCCTAGAAGAGCATGGCGTGCCCACTAGCGTTCCGATACTTCCCGGTCATGAAACCCACTGGCAAGACATGATTGGACGTCCTTATCACCAGTGGATCCAACGCACCGAAGATGCCTACGATGAACTTGCCGCAACACATCGAAGGGTATTTATCGCCGGCCTGTCCATGGGTGGCGCATTGGCGTTACACCTTGCCACACGCAGAAACGTCGCCGGCGTGTCATTGGTTAATCCTGGGCTGGTTATCGATTCACCGGTGGCACCATACGCGGGATATCTGCGCCGAGTCGTTCGATCGGTCGCGCCAATCAGCAACGACATTGCGCTGCCAGGAGCCGACGAAAATGCCTATACGCGTACGCCGGTAGCCGCCGTTCACGAGTTGCATAAGCTGTTCGCGCAAACTCGTGCCCGACTCCCCTTAGTGAGCGCCCCAGTTCAATTATTTCGTTCGGCGGTGGATAACGTCGTTTCAGATGCATCCGTACACGAGCTGCTCAAAGGACTACAGCCGGGAATTCTTCGCGAACGTATCGCGTTGTCACGCAGTAGACACGTGGCGACGTTGGATTATGATGCGCCGAAAATTTTCAAAGAATCACTGCGCTTTTTCACCGATGTGACAGCGCGGGAAGAGGCTAAGTGAACCCGGCAGAACATGAGCCATCAAACACCGAAGATCCACGCTGGGATGAGTTGGTGGACAACTTCAGAAACCTTGAGGTACCCGCCCCGCGTGAGCCCAGCGCAGAAGAGCGCGCTGCCGAATTAGCAAAATTATTTAATACCGGTCCACTGGCACGCGGTCCGCGTGATTATTCGGCCGATGAAACACCGGAAGAATTCATTCCCGAAGAACCTGCCGCTATCGGCAGTGGAGACCCAATGCTCAACCTTGCGTGGGTTGGTGCCGTGGGTGGTCCTTTTGGACTGCTTTTGTGTGTAATCTTTTTTCGCAACGCTCCGGGCTTTATTTATCTTGGCCTAGCGGCCGCAGCGATCGTCGGTATTTTTTACTTGCTGCGAAGACTTCCGACTCAGCGGGATCCGGGAGATGATGGGGCTAAGGTCTAACCAACTTGGAACACTTCCATAGCTACGTTACTATCAAGTAATATAGATGTGACACAGCTTACGTACTGACATGGCCCGAACACTTAGCACAGGAGATGAGTACCAGATGCGCGAATACAGCTCGCCACTTCGCATCCACTCGCCGGAAAATTCGAACATTACCGATCTGCTCCTAAGGCATGCTAATTCAGCAGCCAATCCGGCGCTCTTCTCGGTGCCAACTGCTAATGGGGATTGGCAGGACATCACCGCCTCACAGTTTGCCGCCGACGCCTCGGCGATCGCACGTGGATTCATCGCTTCGGGCATTGAGCAAGGTTCGCGCATCGGTTTGATGGCACGCACCCGCTATGAGTGGACGCTAGTTGACTTCGCCATCTGGTATGCCGGCTGCATCACCGTGCCAATCTATGAAACCTCCTCCCCCAGCCAGGTCGCATGGATCATTGCCGATTCCGGTGCCCGCGCGGTGGTAGTGGAATCTGCTAACCATGAGAATGTCGTTCGCCAAGCCGCCCACCAAGAGTCTTTAGATGAGTTGGACGATGTCTGGCAATTTGAGGCTGGCCTAGACGAGCTTCGCAATCTCGGTAAAGACGTCAGCGACGAAGAACTCGAAGCGCGTCGATCCGCGGCTACGCTCAAAGACGTAGCCACCGTAATTTACACCTCCGGGACGACTGGACGCCCCAAGGGCTGCGAATTGACCCACGGCAACTTCGTTGAGCTTTCTGACAACGCTGCCGCGGAACTGCCTGAATGCGTCTACCCCGGCGCAGCGACCATCATGTTCCTGCCACTCGCGCACATCTTCGCCCGCTATATCTCGATACTTGCCGTTTCTGTTGGTTGCCGTGTCGGCCATACCCCAGACGTTAAAAACCTTCTGCCTGATCTCCAGTCATTTCAACCAACCTTCATTCTTGCCGTACCCCGTGTGTTCGAGAAGGTATACAACTCAGCCATGCTGAAGGCCGAAGACGGCGGTAAGGGCAAGATCTTCCACGCTGGTGTTGATGTCGCCGTTGCTTATTCTCGCGCGATGGAGAACGGCAACATTCCGCTAGTTCTCAAAGCCAAGCACAAACTCTTTGATGTGTTGCTCTATAACAAGTTGCGCACCGCCATGGGCGGAAAAATTCGCTACGCAGTCTCCGGCGGCGCTCCCCTGGGCCAGCGTCTAGGACACTTCTTTAACGGAATTGGCGTGACGATTCTGGAAGGTTACGGCCTGACCGAAACCACGGCTCCAATCAGCGTAAACACCCCGGCCAAGATCAAGATCGGCACTGTGGGTCGCCCGTTGCCTGGCAACGCAGTTCGTATTGCCGAAGACGGCGAGATACTGACCAAGGGCATTTGCGTGATGCGCGGTTACCACAACCGGCCAGATCTCGAAGCAGAAACCTTCACCGACGGCTGGTTCAGAACTGGGGACGTTGGAGAGCTCGATTCTGACGGCTTCTTAAAAATCACCGGCCGCAAGAAAGAAATTATCGTTACTGCCAGCGGAAAGAACGTTATCCCGGCACTGCTCGAAGATCAGATTCGTGCCGACGCATTAGTTTCACAGTGCGTCGTCCTAGGTGATGGTCGCCCGTTCATCTCTGCACTAGTCACCCTCGATGCCGAATCACTACCTGGCTGGTTGGAACGCAATCAATTGGATAAGTCGTTGACTGTCGAACAAGCAGGAGAACTCGACGTAGTGAAGACGCATATTCAATCGCTGGTTGATAAAGCAAACAAATCAGTGAGTCGCGCCGAAGCGATCAAGGCGTTCCGTATTGTGCCCACTGATTTCACGGAGACCTCCGGTCATTTGACCCCATCGATGAAGATCAAGCGTGCGGTGGTGTTCAAGGACTACGAACAGGTCATTGACGAAATCTATTCGGCGGCCAAACCAGTCGCATAAGTTAGTACTGCATCAGCAAGTTCCCACCGTTCGTGGGATGAAGCGGCCCAGGGAAACCTGCGGCCGCTTTGTTGTACCTGCTCAGCGAAATCTAGGGGAAGGATCACGCGTTCAAAGACTGGTGCTACAGTTCCTGCTTTAGCTGATCCCAGCTGCGCATAGAGCAAGTTTTCTGCCAGACTAGTTTGCCCGTTGAGCAAAAGCCATTGCACTAGATCCATAAGCGCCGGTTCTGCGTTCGCGGAGGTATCGCCTAATACCACCAGAACGTCTGCTTTACTAAAGTGCCCGGTCAACGCAGCTTGGACTCGTTCTGGACCCGCCGCCCGCACCTGAGAAGACAACGAGAGCTCTTGAAATTGGGCTTGTAGGACACCTGCAATTGGCTCCGCTGGCAACGATGAGTCTAGGGCGAAAAGACTGACGTTCAGGGTTGCTCTTATTTTTCCTGCAGCGAGAGCCTTCGCCCGTAGCGTTGCTGCTTTAAGTGTTTCGTCGTGCTTACGCGATAAACGCATCGCTCTCCTTGCCCAAGATTTGAGTTTGAACCGTTTCCTTGAACGATTCCGGGACCATCAGTGTGCATCGTGCCATAGATGCCCCTAGTGTTCCAGTTTGCTTGTACGTGAAGTTGTACAAACAGCGACAGGTCGCACCAATGGCGTGGTGCCAAGGGATTGCTCCCCCAGACGCCACGCCATTGGTAGTTTGCCAAACGCTACATATACCGGTGCTTACTTAGGTTCAATGACCAGGAGCAAATCTCCACCCTGAACCTGGCTGGTTCCATCGAAAGTCACCTGTGAAACAACGCCTGAGGCATTAGTGGTAATGCCAGCTTCCATCTTCATCGCTTCGATGGTGGCTACCGATTGTCCGGACTCGACTAAGTCTCCGACCTTGACATTGATCGTCACCGCTCCGGCGAATGGAGCTGCGACGTGACCGGAGTTCTTCGGATCCGCCTTTGGCGCGCTCTTGACGGTTGATTCAACGGATTCGTCGCGAACCTTGATCTGACGCGACTGACCATTGAGCGAGAACACCACGGTGCGCAGGCCCTTTTCGTCGGCTTCGGATACCGAAATCAGCTTGACCAGCAAGCGAACACCAGTGCCAAGCGAAACTACGCGCTCTACGTCTGGGGTCAGTCCGAAGAGGTAATCACGGGTGTGCAATACCGAGAGGTCGCCGTAGTTCTCCACCGACTTTTCGAAGTCGCGAGTTGGACCAGCGAACAATAGGCGGTTAAGCGTTGCGCGGATGGTCTCGTCGTCGCTAGTCAGCGCCGCCAAGTCCTCGTCTGAGACCGACTCTACGTGATCGCGCACGGTGCGACCCTGCAGAGCCTTGGTGCGGAACGGTTCTGGCCAGCCCCCCGGAGGGTTACCCAATTCGCCCGAAAGGAACTGGATGACCGAATCTGGGATGTCGAAGTTCTGCGGGTTGGATTCGAAATCAGCAGCTGGCACACCGGAGCCAACGAGCTGTAGAGCTAGATCGCCAACCACCTTCGATGAGGGGGTCACCTTCACGACGTTGCCCAGCATGTCGTTGACCGAGGCGTACATGGACTCGATGGCTTCGAAACGCTCACCCAATCCCAACGCAATAGCCTGCTGGCGCAGGTTGGAGAGCTGTCCACCGGGGATTTCGTGCTGGTAAACGCGTCCAGTTGGAGCCGGCAGTCCGGATTCAAATGGCTTGTACATAGCACGCACTGCTTCCCAGTATGGCTCCAGGGAAGCAACTGCTGCCAGTGATAGACCAGAATCGCGTTCGGTGTGCTCCAATGCAGCAACCAATGCCGAAGTAGATGGCTGGCTGGTAGTGCCTGCCATCGCGGCCGAGGCAACGTCAACCGCATCCACGCCGGCCTCGATGGCTGCCGTGAGGGTAGCCATCTGGCCACCAGCAGTATCATGGGTGTGCAGGTGAACCGGGGCATCGAAGCGTGCTCGCAAGGCGGTGACAAGTTTCTTCGCCGCATCCGGACGAAGCAAACCGGCCATATCCTTGATGGCGATGATGTGTGCGCCAGCATCGATAATCTGCTGAGCCAGATTCAGGTAGTAATCCAGCGTGTATAGCTTCTCATTGGGATCAAGTAGGTTGCCGGTGTAGCACAAGGCCACTTCGGCGACCGCGGTTCCGGTTTCCCGGACCGCTTTGATAGCCGGAGCCATCTGTGCCACGTCGTTCAGTGCGTCGAAGATACGGAAGATATCGACGCCACTCTTAGCTGCCTGCTTCACAAAGGCATCGGTCACCTCGGTTGGGTAGGGAGTGTAACCAACCGTGTTTCGACCGCGAAGAAGCATCTGCAATGGAATGTTCGGCAGTTCGGCTCGCAGTAGCTCCAAACGCTTCCATGGATCTTCGCCTAGGAATCGTAGTGATACGTCGTAGGTTGCCCCACCCCAGACCTCCATGGAGAACAACTGCGGCACGGTGTGTGCGTAAGCAGGAGCTGCTGCAAGCAGATCACGAGTACGAACACGTGTTGCTAGCAACGACTGATGCGCATCACGGAAAGTGGTGTCGGTGATACCAACGGCGGTTGAATCGCGCAACGCCTTGGCAAAGCCCTCAGGACCTAGGTCAATGAGCTTCTGGCGCCAGCCAGCTGGCGGTGTTACCGACTTCGAAGGTCCATCAAATGGCGAACGCTCAGGCTCGGAGGCCTTGTCGCCTGGGAAGCTCGGAAGCTTCTTACGAGGGTCAATACCATCGATGCGTTCACCATTGGGCTTGTTAACAGTCACGTGCGCCAGGTAGTTGAGCGCCTTGGTACCGCGGTCCTGAGATTCATTACCGGTCAGCAGATCCGGACGCGAGTCAATGAAGTCTGTGGCGACATCGCCGGCGATGAACTGTGGATCGTTCAACACGTTCTGAATGAACGGGATGTTGGTCGCTACGCCGCGAACACGGAATTCAGCGAGTGCCCGTCGTGCACGTGCCACGGCAGTGGCGTAGTCGCGGCCACGGCAGGTGAGTTTGACCAGCATCGAGTCAAAGTGCGGCGAAACTTCTGCACCGGTGTAGATCGTGCCGCCGTCTAGACGTACGCCGGAACCACCGGCAGAACGGTAAACAGTAATTGTTCCGACGTCCGGGCGGAAACCATTAGCAGGGTCCTCGGTAGTGATACGAGACTGGATTGCCCAGCCGCGAACCTGAATGGTGTCCTGGCTGATCTCGAGGTCGCTCAGAGTTTCGCCTGAGGCAATGCGCATCTGTGCCTGAACCAAGTCGATGTCTGTGACTTCTTCAGTCACCGTGTGCTCTACCTGGATACGTGGGTTCATTTCGATGAACACATGCTGACCTGCACGCTCACCCACGGTATCCACCAAGAACTCCACGGTACCGGCGTTCTGGTATCCCAGAGTCTTGGCGAACTTAACCGCATCGCGGAATAGTGCCTGCCGGATCGAATCATCGAGGTTTGGAGCAGGAGCAATCTCCACAACCTTCTGGTGACGACGCTGCAAGGAGCAATCACGCTCATGCAGGTGGACTACGTTGCCCTGTTCGTCGGCGAGGATCTGAACTTCAATGTGACGCGGACGAAGTACTGCCTGCTCTAGGAAAACTGTTGGATCGCCGAAAGCCGTTCCGGCTTCGCGCATTGCGGCGCCCATCAGCTCGGGTAGGTCTTCACGCTTGTCAACGCGTCGCATACCTCGTCCACCGCCGCCGGCAACTGCCTTGACGAAGATTGGGAACCCGATACGGTCTGCTTCGGCTAACAGGAAGTCCACGTCGTCGCTTGGCTCCGAGGATTCCAGCACGGGAATGCCTGCCTTGCGTGCAGCCTTCAACGCTGCGACCTTATTTCCAGCTAGCTCAAGTACGTCCGCCTTTGGACCAATGAACTTAATGCCGTTTTCTGCTGCCTTGCGTGCCAGGTCTGGGTTTTCCGAGAGGAAACCGTAGCCTGGGTAAATAGCATCTGCGCCGGCTTCTTTGGCGACGCGAATGATTTCGTCAATGTCCAGGTAGGCGCGAACAGGGTGTCCCTCTTCGCCAATCTGGTAGGCCTCTCCAGCCTTCTGCCGGTGGATCGAGTTTCGGTCTTCATATGGGTAGACGGCAACGGTTTTAGCGCCGAGTTCGTATCCAGCGCGGAAAGCACGAATTGCAATCTCACCGCGGTTGGCGACCAAGATCTTCTCAAACATATTTTCCCTACATCGATTCAGCACACCCGTTTGGGTTCGGAGTTGCGTCCTTGTGTGGACGCTTCATCGCGTATTACCCGGGTGCTGGGCTTCGCATAGCGGATATTTTTAACCGCTACTGTGGATACCCTACCGTGACCGGGTACACAATTACCAAACATTTCGCTATGTGGTCTGACCACAATGTCAACTAGACGATTTATGGATCTTTTTTGACATAGGTACATTCGTGCTAAAAATCCCACGTTGCGGAGTCGGGGAATTACGGCTCGGCACACTATGATAAAGGGAGACTAAATATTCGGTGGGACACATAATCAGCGAGCAGTGAAAGGCGTGGTCTGGTCCGTGCATGTAGTGAGCATCAGCAGCCTCAAGGGTGGCGTAGGAAAAACCTCCGTAACACTCGGATTGGCCTCAGCAGCACTCGCAGCCGGAATTCCGACGCTCGTGATCGACTTAGATCCGCACGCGGACGCGAGCACTGGCTTGGGAGTACGAGTGAACGGCAAGCAGCCGATTGGGCAAATGCTCAAGAACGTTCGCCGCGCACGCCTTCAAGACAACGTCGCAGCAAGCGCATGGCAGTCCAAGGCGGCTGAAAAGAAATCGCGTACACGTATTCCAGTACTAGACGTTGCCGTCGGCGACGCCTTTACCGGAATTTATGACCGTCCGGATTTACGTACTCGTGATTTACGCCGCCTGTCCCAGTTATTGAGTCGTACTAGCGGTTACCAGCTTGTTCTTATCGACTGCCCGCCTTCGCTTAACGGTCTGACCCGCATGGCATGGAGTGCGTCGGATCAGCTATTGCTCGTTGCCGAGCCAAGCTTATTCTCTGTTGCAGGAACCGAGCGCACCCAGCGTGCCTTGGAACTCTTCCGCCGCGAATTCGCTCCGTCACTAGGCCCCGTCCGCGTTGTCGCGAACCGAGTGCGTAAAGACTCCGCAGAGCATACATTCCGTCTCAACGAAATGCGTCAGATGTTCGGTGATTCCATGGTTAAACCAGAAATTCCTGAACACCCTGAGTGGCAGCAGATCCAGGGCGCCGCTTACTCGGTGCATCAGTGGCCAAGTAAGGCCACTGCTCCTATGCTTGGCCAGTTCGATGCATTACTCAAGGAACTCATGTCAGCTGCGCCCACACCAAACAGCTAAAGTCACCACCCATACGTAAAAAGCTTCGGCTCTAACCACTTGAAAAAGTTGGTTAGAGCCGAGGCTTTTGTTTCTAATAAAGTATTTAGCCGACGTTTCGAGCGGCCTTCGCGGCACGGCGAGCAGAGAGCTCATCTGTAGCTAATTGGTCACTGGTACTTTCGGAAGGAAGCGCCGCAAGTGATCCTTCGACTTCACGCCATACTCGACCCACGGCAATGCCGAAGACCCCTTGTCCTGCCTGAACTAGATCAATTACCTCGTCGGCACTCGTGCATTCGTAGACCGATGCACCGTCACTCATCAAAGTAATTTGCGCTAGATCTTCAACTCCACGTTCACGAAGATGGCTGACTGCGGTCCGAATCTGCTGTAGAGAAACCCCGGTGTCTAAAAGGCGTTTGACCACTTTCAGGACCAGAATATCTCGGAAGGAGTAGAGCCGCTGCGTGCCGGAGCCTTTGGCTCCGCGCACTGCCGGTTCAACCAGACCTGTTCGGGCCCAGTAATCAAGCTGACGATAGGTAATCCCAGCCGCCTTGCACACTACCGGTCCACGGTATCCGGCATGTTCATCAAGTTCAGGTAGATCATCAGTGAAAAGCAAGCCCTGAGTATTGGATCGCTGAACGCCACCGATGGTCCCAAGACGAGGACCGGTCTGGCTAGAGTCCATCCAAATACTCCTAGTGTGTAAGCAAAATCCATTGAGAGATGAGAGATTTCCAAGCGACTGATAGGTGCGAGTGATGGCGAACCATGGATCGGTCAACAGGAATTTTCCCTATGCTTCGACGGTACGGCTATAAGTGCCTTTGGTCAAAGACCTTCAAGCTTAACTTTAAGGCGTGTCGCTTTTAAGGGTTGCAGGCTGGGTTAGGCGGAGAAATCGTCCGGATCAATATTGTCCAGAAACTCCCTGAACTCCCGCATTTGATCTTCCGGAAGCTCTTCATCTTCGGATTCAATTTCAATAGCTACCCCCGCAGATTCCATGACCTCTTCGGTACAAAGAATCGGGCACTGAGCGCGGACCGCTAAAGCAATGGCATCCGATGATCTAGAATCCACACGTTTGCCATTTGAGAGTACAAGTTCCGCGGTGAAGATCGCGTTTTGCACCGAGACGATTTCAACTCGTTGTAGGCTCACTTCGAGCGCTTCCAGTAGGTTGATCAGTAAATCATGCGTCATCGGCCTAGGCGGCATTAGACCCTGCTCAGACATGGCTATCGCAGAGGCTTCGGGTGCCCCGATCCACAGCGGAAGATAGAGATTTTGTTCATGACGCTTTAAGAGCAGAAGTGGCTGGTTCGAAGGAAGCTGGATTCGAATCCCGGCAAACTCTAGTTCAAGCATGGACTCCCCCTAGTGTTGCGAACTCGTTGCTAAGCTCAGCCTAGCGATCAAGTTGCGAAATCGCACGCTGTACCAGCGCCTCGTGGAGTTCCAGGCACTGACGAGATATTTCTTGGGCTTCTTCAGCGGCTCTAGCACGCGCCGAAACTTCAGGCTTTTTCAAGTCCGCGCCAATGATTGACTCGATGAGCGAGAATTCGCGCTCGGCAGCCGTGCGGAACTGGCGCAGGTGACGTGGTTCAATTCCGTGATTTGAGAGCTCGACGGCAGACTTCGTAACTCTTACGCTATGCGAATCGAACCGACCCGATTCCGACTCTATCAAGCCAAAGTTAACTAGTTCGTTAACTAGTTCCTCGCTGGCAGAGGTCAGCCCGCACAATTCAGATAGGGAAACCGGTCGGGAATGCCGATCGACCGCTTCAGCCATCTCACTGTTGACTGCCTGTGGTGCTGCCGGAGCACCTCCTGGAAGCGCTGCAGGAGCTTCCCCGCGATCGATCGCGTCAAGGTGATCCTTGATGACCTTCAAAGGCAGGTATTGATCCCGCTGAACCGAGAGGATAAAGCGCAGTCGACTGACATCTGAAGCTGTGTACTTACGGTATCCCGCGGATGTCCGTTGCGGAATAATCAAACCTTTGTCCTCTAAGAAACGAATCTTGGAGGCAGTGACTCGAGGAAACTCGTCTTTGAGCTCTGAGAGCACTTCGCCAATATTCAGTGCTGCCACTCTCACGTTCTCGTGGCGAACTGCCTCGAGTCGTGGGCTACGGGCTGCATCAAAGAGTGGCAAAGGAGAGGCTCCTCAAATTGTTAGGTTGAAAGTTAGCCCGAACCGCAGGCCACCAGGAAACTAGTTCAGTACCTAGCTTAAACGTTTGGCACGCTCTGGTAGAAATTGAGTCGGAATTTACCGATCTGCACCTGTACCGCATTAGCTAAAGTCACCGAGTCGATACGATCACCGTTGATGTAGGTTCCATTAAGCGACCCAATGTCGCTGAGCGTAAACCCTTGGCCGACGCGCTCAAATTTTGCATGACGACGGGAAACAGTCACGTCATCTAGGAAAATATCGGCATCCGGGTGCCGACCAGCGATATTCGAATCCGTATCCAGCAAGAAGCGCGCACCTTTGTTTGGCCCGGTATGGGCAATCAACAAGGCGGATCCTGCAGGAAGGGCTGAGACCGCAGTACGTTCATCATCTGACAACGGATAGATTACCGAAGGCTCCGCAGACTTGTGAGCCGCCGGCAAGAAGATATTGGTCGTTTCGGAGGCAGACTCGATATGCGGGTCAACCGGCCCATGTTCAGACATTTGGGGTCCTCCAAGAAAATTTGCTCTCAAGCTTGCGCTTGTCGACCTTTAGGTAAACGGGTGATCATTGGTTTACACCAGACTATCTCCAGATTAGCCTACTCAGCCCCCAAGAGATAACACGATATTACAAATTTTTGACGCTCGGCATGCTCAAACGTGCAATGATTCCTGCATGGAAGAGAAAACGCGAGCTACCAGTGGCCTAACAAGCGATGAAGCCCCGGCTCTTAAACCGAGCTCAAACTGGAAAATTCGATTGTTCCTAGGTGTAATTGCGCTACTCATCCTGTTAGGAATTTACGCGATCGCTACGATTTTTATGCCTGTTTGGTGGGCGACTAAAATTTCCAGCCATAATGCAGGTTCCGCCACGGCAGGCTGGGTTTCCGGTTTCTCCATCGGTTTCGTTTTTGCGTTAATTCCTATGTTGGTACTTTGGCAGGTGCGTTACCGCAAGTTGAGCTGGCGGGGGCGCGCGGTAATCGCTATATTCGCGATTGTTCTTGCTTTACCTAATTGGCTAACACTTGGGATCTTCTGGAACTCCTCGGATGCGGCACAGAAGGCACAGGCCATTTTGAATACCGGGGCAACATGGTTCGGCGGGGCCAGCCTCGTTGGTGCGATAAGCGCCGCTGCCATCTCATTGATCCTCGTCATTAGCTGGCTCGTCTTCCGCCGACGAGGCGCACGCATCAGAGATCTAGAGGCACAACAGAAGGTACCACTAGACTCCACAATTCATGATGAAGGCTAAGGATTAGGAAAGACAATGACTGAAATACGACTCAAACGTGCCTACGTAGCTGCTGAAGAGTCTGACGGCTACAGGATCCTGGTTGATCGGTTGTGGCCAAGGGGACAGACTAAAGAAGTACTCGAGTTGAATCGGTGGGCAAAAGGCATCGCGCCTTCTAGCGAACTGCGTAAGGCGTGGCATCACGATGCAGACAGGTTCTCGGAATTTGCAGAGCATTATCGCCAAGAGCTCAACCAGAATCCTGCTGTCGACGAGTTCTTAGAACTTATCGAGGCGCAACCGGTTGTCACCTTCGTCTATGCAGCCAAAAATGAGGAAATCAACCATGCAATGGTGCTTCGAGACTTTCTGCGTGAACAGCTGGTTCAGTAGCTTCATCCGTTGCTTTCGTTGGCGGAACAAAACAGACGCCGTCAACGCAGGCCATCTCGGATTCTGAGACTTGTTGAAGATCGAACTTGAATTCCATAGGTCCTCCTCTAGGGCAACTTCCTATTCAAGTAGAACTACGAAATGGCCTCTGATATTCCGCAGGCTAAAACGATTGCCCTGCCACAAGAGTGTGTGACAGGGCAATTGAATAACGTACGAGACTACTTTAAACTTTACTTCGAGACTAGCGCTGCGAGAGCAATACCCCGTCAAAGAACGCTGCCAGATCGGCGCGAGCATCTAATGGCAGAACATTAGCTACATACTGATCCGGACGCACAATTACGATTGCGCCGTCCCGCGAGATCTCACGCTGTTCGTAGATATCGTTTCCTTCGAGTACGGAATAGACCTTTTCGTAATCCATCAGCCCAAACGTCCCATGGTTTGGGCGGAACACCTTTGGTGCATCGTTGTGGTTGAAGGTGGTGTAGTCCTGCTGGTAAACGACCTTTACGTCGAAACGCGAGTCGATGTCAGCCTCAGCCGAAGTGTATTTAACAACCGGCGACTCTGGCGATTCAAGTAACCACTTCGAAAGTTCGCTGACCCTTGAATCAACACCTGCGACCGACTGATCCGCGAAGACATAGATTCGGTAGCGTCCGTCGGCACGGTGGTGGTGGCCCAAATGCACTGGATTATTGTCGCCTAGACGCATGACCTCGGCCGACTTGAAGCGCTTGCCAATCGGGAAGCCCTTGGCCAAATCCTGGTGTTCCTTGGAACCGGTCAGCTCAGATGGGGCGTACTCGGTCATGAAACCTGCAGGGAATTCGGCGGTGCGTACGTAAAACTCCGCGACGCCTTCCTTGCCCTCAAGCTCTTCGGGCATTGCGGCCATCATCGATGACCACTGCTTATCAAAGTCGATCAGATTCTTGGCAATGACCTGACGTTCCGCCGAGTAGGTGCGCAGCAGGCTCTCTGGCCCCTGGCCGGTGAGCACGTAACCGATCTTCCACGCGAGGTTAAAGCCGTCCTGCATGGACACGTTCATACCCTGCCCGGCCTTAGCCGAGTGAGTATGGCAAGCATCGCCGGTGATGAAGACCCGTGGTTCGCGGGAGCCGATCTCTTCGACTGGTACGTCGTCGAATCGGTCGGTGAGCCGGTGCCCGACCTCGTAGACACTGTGCCAGGCGACGTCCTTCACTTCCAGCGTGTAAGGGTGCAGAATCTTCTTGGCACGCTCGATGATTTCTTCCAGCGGAGTCTCGCGGACCTTACCGCCGTCTCCCTCAGGAACTTCGCCTAGATCGACGTAGAGTCGGAAAAGCTGTCCGCCTTCGCGTGGAATGAGCAGGATTGAGCCGGCATTAGAGTGGATGGCACATTTGGTGCGCACGTCGGGGAAGTCGGTTAGCCCAAGTGTATCCATGACACCCCAAGCGTGGTTGGCCTTGTCACCAGAGAGCTTGGCACCGATAGAGCGACGCACATTACTTCGAGCGCCATCAGAACCGACGACGTATTTCGCGCGAACGATGCGCTCGACGCCCTCGTTGTCCTCGCCGCATCCAATTAGGGTGACCTTGACAGGGTATTCCTGACCATTTTCGACTGATAGTTCTTTGAAGTCCCAGCCGTAGTCTGGGGTGATTCGTGCCGGCGAGTTTTCGGCGAACTCGGCAAAGTAATCAATAACTCGCGCTTGGTTAACTACCAAGTGCGGGAATTCGCTGACGCCGGTCGGATCATCAGCCGTGCGGTCGGTGCGGATGATATTTTCTGGGTTCGCCGGATCAGGATTCCAAAAGGTGGTCTCCTTGATGATGTACGCCTCATTGGTGATGTGCTTGGCGAATCCGAAGGCTTGAAAAGTCTCCACAGTGCGTGACTGGATGCCATCGGCCTGGCCAATCTCCAATCGGCCCGGGCGGCGATCGAGAATCCGAGTGTGGACATCTGGAAATTGTGAGAGCTGGGCAGCGGTGATAATGCCGGCCGGACCAGCGCCAACGATCAGCACATCCATCACGTCAGGCATTTCCTCGGGACGGTTAAGTCCGGTTCCTGCTGCTGGTTGGACCCGTGGATCCGCGGAAACATATCCATTGTGGTGAAACTGCACAGCTTCATCCTCACTTCTCTGTGAACGCTTAGATTCAAAACTCTTGTGTTCGATAATAGAACGTCAGATTCGCATATCGCACACTAACTATAAGTCTATTGTGAACGTCGACACAAGCCCGCATTGGCTTCGTCTCAACTTTGCCGAAGTCAAGCTCCAAAAATAGAAATTAAATTGCGCCACCGGCAACTCGCATCGTTGCTGAGGAAAACAGAGAACTGCAGCACATCAAGTTCAGGCGCCCCGGCTAGGCCCGGATAACCACTGCTCCTGCGTCTACCGTCAGCCTATGAGCATGGGAGTGCTCCATGAGTTTTTGTTGCCAACGCCGGTCGTGGGTAACCGTGATGACGGTTCCAGGGTAAGTAGTCAATGCATTTTCCACCTGTTCTACTAGTTCCGGCGACAGATGGTTAGTCGGTTCGTCTAGTAGCAGGATCTCTGCTTCGCTAGATATCGCTACGGCCAGCTCCAGCCTCCGCTGCTGTCCTACCGAAAGGGTTCGCGGATGGCGGGTGAAGTCCTGCGGTTCGAATAGTCCCGATGCCGCCAATTGCAACCATGCCTCCGGCAGATAAGCGTCGACGGCCAAAGCAAAGGCCTCAATCAGGCTGTCACCCGGTAGACTTTGCAGATCCTGTCGAAGCCAACGCACGCTCAGTCCTGGCGCGTGAAACACTCCTCCGCTTTCCACCGATAACTGTCCAGCCAAGACTTTTAGGAGACTAGTTTTCCCGGCGCCGTTTGCTCCTGAAATCAACCACCGCTCCCCTGCCCGAATAGTCAGGCTGTCAACGCTAAGCTTCGGAAAATTGCATCGTGAGATGGCCTCTAGGGCGATCAATTTTTCCCGTGGCTCTTCATATTCTGCAGTGGATCTCGGAAGTGCAAAGTGCAGCTGCTGTGGTGGAACGATTGCCGGTTGCGCAGTGAGTTCATCAATCCGAGACTTTGCTTGCCGAATCCGACTCATCGATCCATGCGTGCGACTGCGCTGTCGAAAGGCCCCATGCCCATACCCCGCTTTTTCCTGTTTACGTGGGACCGCAGCAACTCGATGGGTATTTTTCACGACAAGTCGACGTGCGCGTTCCAATTCCTGAGTCCACGTTTGATGCATTGCGATAGTTTGTTCCCGTTCCAGCTTTTTCGCTCGCAGGAAACCATCGTAACCATCGCGATAATGCCGAGGCATGCCCTGTTCGATTTGCAAGATATCTTGTGCGAACTTTCGCAGGAAAACTCTATCGTGGCTAACCACCACCATGGCACCGCGATAATTTTGTAGTTTGTCTTCCAACCACGCTAGGGCGGTGTCATCTAAGTCGTTAGTTGGTTCGTCGAGTAAGAGGAGCTGAGATTCTGCACAAAGCACAGCTGCTAAGGCAAGCCGGGAACGTTGACCTCCCGACAGTGTTGCCACCTCGTCTCCTCTATCGAGGGCGCCAAGGCCAAGTTGTTCTAAGGCGACCATCAGCCTCTGGTTCACCAAATAACCTTGCTGCGACTCATATAGCTCAGTCACTTGCGACAATTGATTTAGTAGGTGTTCAGAGGCTTCTTCCTCTGCGCGTTCCAGCCGCGTGCCAATGGCCTCGATCAGTCGTTCCAGGTCGCGAAATCTATGATGGTACCCGTCGATGACGTCTTGGATCGTAGCCTTCTGCGCAAACATTGGGTTTTGGCTGGCCATCGCGATACCACCAGGCACTTGCATGTGGCGATGGCCCGAAGTCGGTGAAAGTGTTCCAGCGAGCACACGCAGCAAAGTCGATTTTCCTGCACCGTTCTCTCCTAACACCGCAATTCTTTGCTGGGCACCAAGATGTAGATCTACCACTTTCAAAACATCTCGTTCAGCAAAGCTGACGCAGACTTGGTGCAGGGAACAAACAAAATCATCGGAGCCATGATTTTGAGAAGGAGTCGGAGGTACAACTAGAGGTTCGCGGGTCATCTGATACTCCTTAGTGACCTCGGCAAGGCTGCGTAGTTAGCAAAAGATTGTTGGCCACGGGCCGAAAAGGGAACTCTGGAACGCGAACGAAAGTTCGGTGCGGCAGCGCAGATTTCGCCACGGAGTAGGACTCAACGTGACGATCTAGTTTATAAAAACAGTGTTCCCATACGCTAAACACTACGCTCGGGCATTCGACCTGCCAAGGGTGTGGCGCGCGAAGGAAGATTTTAAGCACGAAAAAACCCCGACGAAAACGAATTTTCGTCGGGGTTTTCAGCCGGTCGGGCTAGCGGGATTTGAACCCACGGCCTCCTGACCCCCAGTCAGGCGCGCTACCAAGCTGCGCCATAGCCCGATGCTCTCGCAGCCGTTATCCCTGCGCCTTACGGCGAGGGTGCCGTCTACGAAAAGCTCCTTAATTACCCTACCTCAAGAGAGGCATAATATTCGAACCGTTACCGATTGCGGCTACGACGCTCACGAATACGCATGGATACCTCGATCGGAGTTCCCTCAAAACCGAAGGTTTCACGCAGGCGTCGCGCGATGAAACGGCGGTAGCCTGGATCCAGGAATCCGGAGGTGAACAGCACGAATTTCGGCGGACGCGAAGATGCTTGGGTGCCGAACAGGATGCGTGGCTGCTTACCACCGCGTACCGGGTGAGGGTGCGCCGCAACGAGCTCGCCAAGGAACGCGTTGAGCTTGCCAGTTGGAATGCGCTTATCCCACGAATCCAGCGAGGTATGCAGGGCGGCAACAATCTTGTCCTTGTGCCAGCCGGTCAACGCCGACATGTTCACACGCGGCGCCCACTCGATGTGGGCCAGATCGCGCTCAATTTCCTGTTCCAGGACGTAGCGGCGATCTTCGTCGACTTCATCCCACTTATTGAACACGAGTACCAGCGCGCGGCCGGCTTCGATGGTCAGCTGGATGATGCGTACGTCCTGCTCGGAAACGGTCTCATTCGCGGCCAGCAGAACTACGGCAACTTCGGCCTTTTCCAAGGCAGTCTGGGTTCGCAGCGATGCGTAGTAATCCGAGCCCTGAGCCATGTGCTGCCGGCGGCGGATACCTGCGGTATCCACGAAGCGCCAGACCTCGCCACCTAGTTCTAGAAGCTCATCGACTGGGTCGCGGGTGGTGCCGGCAAAGTCGTCAACAACCACGCGCTCGGAACCTGCAAGCTTGTTCAGCAGCGAGCTCTTACCCACGTTTGGCCGGCCGATCAGCGCGATACGGCGCGGACCACCGGAAGGAATCATTCCACCGAAGGCCGAGTGGGCGGGAAGCTTTTCCATGACCGCGTCCAACAAGTCCGCGGTACCGCGGCCGTGTAGTGCGGAAACTGGCCAAGGCTGGCCAAAGCCCAGACCCCACAGCGAGGCTGCTTCGGCTTCTTGATTAAAATCATCGACCTTGTTGGCGACTAGGAAGACTGGCTTGCGCTTTTTGCGCAGCATCTTCACTACGGCCTCGTCGGTCGCGGTAGCGCCCACATGTGAGTCGACTACGAAGAGGATTGCATCGGCTACGTCTGCGGCGATTTCAGCCTGCTCGGCGACCGAGGCGTGGATGCCCTTCGCGTCATGTTCCCAGCCACCGGTGTCCACCACGGTGAACGGGCGGCCTAGCCACTCGGCGGAGTAGGAAACGCGGTCACGGGTGACACCCGGAACGTCTTCCACTACGGCTTCGCGGCGGCCAAGGATGCGGTTGACCAACGTCGATTTGCCTACGTTGGGGCGGCCGATGATGGCCAGAACCGGCGGGATGATGACGTCTGCATCATCCTCGGAGTCGTCGTCCAGACCGGAGAGCAGCGCGGCGTCTTCGGCGTCCAGATCGTAGTCATCGAGTCCGGAAAGCAGTGCGCGAGTGCGGATTTCCGCGTCTTCCTCGCTCAGTTCGGCTAGGCGCTCGGCGATATCGTCGTCTACGAGGGGGGTGTATTCCCCATCGTGGGAGTTGTTGTGGTCGCTCATGATATTCCCTTCAAGGCGATAGGTCCTGCCCAAGGTGGCGGGCGGAACGTGAATCTTCATCGGCTCTCGCCGAGGATGGGCGCCGGTTAAGGCTTAGTTAGTACTACTTTTTCGCAGCCGTGTTGATTGCGTCAAGCACGGCGTTGATGGTCTGCTCAAAATCCAGATCCGAGGAGTCAACCGTAATCACTCCATCGGCGGCCTGGGTAAAGTTCACAACCGTCGAATCTTTCTTATCGCGTTCAAGCACCTGGGATGCAAGCGCGCTGGCGTCCTGAGTTCCGCCAAGCTGGATTCCGCGGCGGCGCAGGCGCGCCTCTTCGGAAGCCGTCAGCAGAATTCGAGCATGTGCTTCGGGGGCAACAACAGTGGTGATATCGCGGCCCTCGGCGACAATGCGCGCGTTGGCTGCGATGATTTCACGCTGTCGACGGACCAGCTCGGCACGGGCTTCCAAATTGGTTGCCACCGCCGAAACCTGCTCTGAGATGCGAGGTTCACGAATCGCTTCGGTCACCACGGTATCGCCGATGACCACGTGTTCGTGATCCGGATCCACCGAGATTTCGAGTTTTGCTTCGCGCACCGCGGTAGCTATGGCTGCGCCATCGGATAGGTCAGTTCCCGCGTCGAGCACCGAGTAGGTGATCGCCCGGTACATTGCTCCGGTGTCCAGGTAGGCAGCGCCTAGTGCGCGGGCCACTGCCTTGGAAACCGAGGACTTGCCCGAACCACTGGGTCCGTCAATGGCGATGACCAGGTTCTCTAGGTTAGCTGCGTGCGTCACTGGGCTACTTTCCATCCGTTGTTCGTCAATACGTTGATCAATTCATCGCGCCGTCCGGGCAATACCGACACGTCCACCAGTCCTACCTGGTGTCCGGCGGAGTGCTCCATGCGCATATCCTCGAGGTTGATACCTGCCTCGCCGATATCTGCCAAGAGTGCCGCGATCTGCCCCGGTTTGTCATCAACGACGACGGTAACCAGTGCGAATGCCTGCGGTGGGGCACCGTGCTTGCCCGGAATTCGAGCCTGCCCGGCGTTGCCCTCGCTCATCAATTGCGACAAATCCAGTAAGGCGCCATGGCCCGTTGGATTGTTCAACGTATTGATCAGCCGGTCCAGGTCTTCCTTCATACCCGAAAGAATCGGGATCAACGCTTTCGCGTTGTGTGAGAAAATCTGGATCCACAACTTTTCATCGCTGGCAGCGATGCGCGTCATGTCCCGCAGCCCGTTGCCGGCCAAACCCAACTGGTGGGCTTGAGCGTTTAACAATCGCGATGCGATCATCGAACTGGCTGCCTGTGGAAAATGGCTGGTCAGCGCGACCGATTCGTCGTGAGCGGTGACGTCCATGCGGTGCAGGGTCGCCCCCAGATCGATGGCCAACGCCTCGGCGGTTTTCACGCTCGCGGCGGAAGCCAACTGGTGCGCGCAGATCACCCACGGCATCGAGGTAAACAACGCTCCACGCGCGGCGGCGGGACCTGATTTCTCACGTCCTGCCATCGGGTGCGTACCCACATAGCGGGCACGATCCGCGTCGCTCAACCGCGCATCGGCATTCACCGCGGCGAGGATTGAACCCTTCACGCTAGCGATGTCGACCACCGTCGAATTCGGGTACTTTAACAACGATTCGGCCACCAGTGTCGCGGTGACATCAGGCGGAGCACCGATGACCACCAGTTCCGGGGCAATTCGCGCCTCGGAATCCAGTGGTTGACCGGCGCCGATGTCATGAGCGACAGCTTGTGCGGTCGGCGAAATGTCCTGCAGGTAAACCGCTACGCCCTTAGCGCGCAGCCCCAGACCCACCGAGGTGCCCAGTAGTCCGGTGCCAATCACCAGCACTGGGCCGGCAAGGTGAGAAGTGGGCATAGGTTACATCCCCACCATGGACATCAAATGTCCGACTTCCTGGTTACCCAGAGGTCGGATGACGCCTTGCTTCTGATCGCCGAGCTGGATCGGGCCGATACCCACGCGCACGAGGCGCTCTACTGGGTGTCCGACTGCATCGAACATACGACGCACGATGCGGTTGCGACCGGAGTGCAGGGTCACCTCAACCATCACGGACTTCGGCGTGGTGTCGATGACCTTCAGATCGTCAACCTTGATCCAGCCGTCTTCCAGGCGCACACCTTCGCGCAGAGCATTGCTCGCGGCACGCGAAATTGGGCCAGGAACCTGTACCAGGTAAGTTTTTGGAACCTCATACTTCGGGTGCTGCAGGCGGTTAGCCAGTTCCCCGTCATTTGTCAGGATCAGCAGACCCTCGGTCTTGTAGTCCAGTCGGCCCACATGGAAGAGGCGCAACTGAGCGTGCTCGTGACGGAAGTAGTCAGCGATGGTACGACGACCCTCAGGATCATCCATCGTGCACATCACGTGCTTTGGCTTGTTGAAAACGAAGTACTTGTTTGTCTGGTTCAACTGCAAACGCATGCCGTCGACGTGGATGGAATCCTTGGTCGGATCCACGCGGGCACCGAGTTCGACGATGAGCTTGCCGTTGACCTCAACGCGGCCTTCGGTGATCATTTCTTCACAGACGCGGCGGGATGCGACTCCGGCGTTGGCCATGGCCTTCTGCAGACGGACGCCGTCCTGGCTGTCAGTGCGGTTTGCCTGGTTTTCGACGCGAGCCTGAGCCCGGGCACGCTGGGTTGGTCGGGCGTAGTTTGACTGCACCGAGTTACCGAAACGTTCCTTACCGAAGGCTGCCTCGGAGTTCTTGCCAAATGCCGAGGAGCTGGACTTGTCACGGCTTGCTCCTGGTCGGCCGGAACGATGGCCCTGCTTGTTGCCAAAGGACTTGCCGCCCTCGGAACGGTTGCCATAAGGCTTATCACCGTAGGACTTGCCACCCTCAGAGCGGTTGCCTCCGTAGGACTTGCCGCCCTCGGAACGGTTGCCATACGGCTTATCACCGTAGGACTTGCCACCCTCGGAACGATTGCCATACGGCTTATCACCGTAGGACTTGCCACCCTCGGAACGATTGCCGTAAGGCTTATCACCGTAGGACTTGCCACCCTCGGAACGATTGCCGTAAGGCTTATCACCGTAGG
>NZ_DATEXC010000017.1:0-1293 GCF_035257265.1 Glutamicibacter sp. | reverse complement strand
TAGCCCGGATTATTCACCAACCCCAAAAATCGACTACAGAGAGCGCTTGTGATGTCAGGATAACCCCAGCACAATCGCCTCACAGGATCAGCCGGTTCCTAAAACCAGCCCATCAGGTTGTCCTGGCTCTGCACCAATCAGTCGACTTGTTGCCACCGAGCACACAGCATCCTCACAGCCCGCTTGGGCTGACAACGAGCACTTGACACTTGGGCCGCCAACGCTCTCGATGGCGCTCACAGGGCCTGCGCGGTGAGACGCACCGCTGTCAACAAGGCTAAACTGCACCGCAATACCGGCGCCACCGGGCACGATGAGGGCAAGGAAATCTTGATCTGATCTTTGCACTCTTGCACCCGGGCACCGAGTTTGAGCAAACGTAACTGGATGGTCTCCATCGTCGCCGAGGCCCACTGAGTGGTCCGCAACACCTCACGGCGTAAAGTCTCAAGCAACACATAAGCCGCTGCATGCAACAACACCCGGAACTGATTGGCCTCAAAGCGATGACACGAAGTGCGATCCGATTTGAGGTACAGTTTGTGGTCCTTAATCTCGTTTTCCGCTTGGCCGCGAGCACAGTAGATTTTCTGGTAGAGCACTTTGGTGCGGGCCTGCTCCATATCCGTCACGACAAAACGCGTGTTGACCCCTTGCTCGGAGACTTCGACCGTGATGACCACGCGGCGCGGGCGCGACCACGTCTGGGCCTGGTAGTGCGTCGAGTGAAAGCGGGTGACCTTGCGCCCCCAGCGCGCATAGGCCCGCGTGGCCTGCTCGACCGCCTCGCGAGCCAGTGCCTTCAAGACGGCATTGCTCGTCAAACCCGTCACATAGTGCAGCCCGGGCTGTGCTTCGACCCACTGCATCACCTCGGGGTAGGCAAAGTGACTATCGCCGCGCAAGATGAGCAGGGTGGCGGGCCAGGCGCGCCGCAGCCGCGTGACCAGGCGCTTCAGCACGGAGAGCATCTGCGCGCCAGTGAAGCGCTTGGCCTTCAGAAGCGTCGTGATCAGGCGCCCCGAGAGGCCTTCGTAAACGTGGAAGGGGAGAAAACAATAGCCGCCATAATAGCCATCAAAGCGAGCCTGTTCCTGCCCGCCATGGACCGGGTCCTCGGTGTCATCGACGTCGAGCACGATGACCTTGGGCGGGGTAGCATAGGAGGCGATAAATTGGTGCAGCCATTCCAGAGCCATCCGGTAGAGTTCGGTGCGTGAGATGCGGTTTTCAAAGCGTGACATCGTCGGCTGTGACGCCAAGGGGGCGCCGCTTTCAGGCAGACGATCGAGC
>NZ_DATEXC010000016.1:0-256566 GCF_035257265.1 Glutamicibacter sp. | reverse complement strand
CGCTCCTTAGGGAGCGAGGCCGTTTCTATATCTCGTGCGGCTGCCCACGAAATACACCAGCCTGACGGCACGCAAGCGGGTGAAGGTTCACGCTGCACTGTGTCAATAACCGCAAATTTCGCAGCCTAACTGCATCCCATCACAAGAATCCGTTTTGCAAGCGCTCTAACCCATCGCTGGGCTTGGTACGATCGTTGATGGTCATCAATTAGTGAAATGACGTTTTTATCCGCCAGCTTTGGAGTCTTCATGCGTATCGCCATGCTCTCCCTGCACACCTCGCCCATGGAGCAACCAGGTTCCGGCGACGCGGGTGGCATGAATGTGTACATTCGTAACCTCGCCTTAGCCCTCGGGGCACTGGGCCATGAGGTCCATATGTTCACTCGCACCGCCGATGAATCAACGTCGAAGGAAGTAAGCCCGGCCGTCTTCATGCATCAGGTGCAGGTACGCCCTGGGACTGCATTATCCAAAGAAGAACTGCCCAAGATCATTGATGAAGCAGCATCGCTGATCAGTGAACATGCGTCCGAGCTGCACTTTGACATCATCCACGGCCACTACTGGCTCTCCGGGATGGTCGGTTTGCAACTAGCCGGTATATGGAACATTCCCCTCGTCGTTTCGCTTCATACCTCCGCGGCCGCCAAAGAGTTTGAGTCTGGCATCCCGGAGCCCGAGGGGCGTAAAGAGGCTGAGTGCCGTTTACTCGCCGGAGCAACTCGCATCATCGCCAACACTCCGGTCGAGGCAAGACAACTTTCCAGGTTCTACAGCGTAGATAAAGTAAAACTTGACGTGGTGCTGCCCGGAGTTGACCACAAGATTTTCCACCCCGACCAGAACAAACTGAACCGTCCACTGGGTGCCGATGATCTGCATCTGGTTTACGCCGGCAGGCTCCAACGACTCAAGGGTGCCCATGTCCTGATCGAGGCGATCGCCATCGCCCGCGCCGAGGACCCAACACTGAAAATCACCGCGTCATTATTCGGCGCAAATTCCGGCTCCGCAGATTACGATCTGCCAGCACTTGCCGCGGAATTATCGGTCAGCGGCGTGCTGAGTTTTTTTGGTCCCTTGCAACCCCACGAACTTGCCGCAGTCTTCGCCAACGCAGATGTGGTGGCAGTACCCTCGCTATCAGAAACCTTCGGATTGGTAGCTGCCGAGGCACAGGCCTGCGGTACCCCGGTACTCGCGAACCATGTGGGCGGATTGGCCTATGCGGTCAACGACGGTGAATCGGGCTGGTTGATGGAGGATTGCTCCCCCCATCTTTGGGCGCAACAGCTGCTCACGCTCGCGCGAAATCCAGCCATGGTCACCCAAGCTGGACACGCTGCCCTCGAGCACAGTGGTGAATTCACCTGGGAGCGGGCTGCGGTGGCCTCGCTAGCCAGCTATCGTATGGCCAGCAGCCCTGCGCCGACACCAACGCAACAATCTTAAGGACCGCATGCGCACGCCCTTTGCCTGGCTGGAACATCGTTTCCCACTAGAACGTCGCGCACTTCGTAGCGCATCCCTCGCCGCGTTAATCGCAGCGATCCTGATCATTCTTGGCGGCGGTGTAGTCCGAGTCACTGGCTCGGGTCTCGGCTGCCCTGACTGGCCCACCTGCGTGGGCGGTTCCATAGCGCCTACCGCTGAGATGGGCTTGCATTCCATTATCGAATTCGTCAATCGGCTACTGACCGTTGGATTATGCATCGTGGTGGGGTGGGTGATTATCGCCGCTCGCTTGCAACGTAAGCAGGCTCCGGAGGTGACCCGATGGGCATGGCTGCAGTTCTGGTGTGTAGTCCTCAACGCCGTCATTGGCGGCATTACCGTATGGGTCGATCTGAACCCTTATGTAGTGGCTGGTCACTTTTTGGCGGCCACCTTACTGCTCACTGCCGCGACGATTACCTGGCAGAAAACTCAAAACCTCGATAAACCAGAGCTTCCCGCCAGTTCGAAGAAATCACGTACGCTAGCACGTTGGCTACTTATCCTCACCGCGGTACTGCTCGTTCTGGGAACCGTGGTGACCGGTACCGGTCCGCACGCCGGAGATTCGGCGCAGGTGCCGCGGATGCCATTCTCATGGATCTGGGTAACGATTATCCACGGTGCCGCGGCCTTGGCTGCGCTTACCTTCGCCGGTTTGCTGTGGCGTAGTGCCAAGCTCGCCGGAGAGCAGATACTTGCACAGAAGGCGCTGTTATTTATCCTTGTATTCTTGGGCCAAGGAGCTCTGGGAATCATCCAGTCCCTGACTCACCTGCCCGAGTTGATGGTCGTTTTGCACCTTGTCGGTTCGGCATTGGTCTGGATTGGAGCCGTCCGCGTATTTTTGGCAGCCGAAGGAAACCATCACGCTGCAACGCGAAGCGCCCGAATGGCCGCAAGAAATTAGTGGCCCGCAGCTAAATGCTGCGGACCACTAAATTTTAGTTTTCGCGACTCAGATCTAGCTCAAAGTGCGGTTTGAGCTTGCGCGGGTTCCAGCCTTGGACTTTGTACCCGCTGCCGGTCGCTTCATATCCCAGATCTACTATGCCCGGCAGGAACACCGGAGTTTTAAACTCAATGCGCCACGAATAGTTCCCGCTGGCTGGTTCAATTCCTGCCAGCGCGCGTGCTGCCAGATAGATACCGTGGGCAATAGCCCGAGGCATTCCCAGTGCCTTCGCACTAAGCGCACTGAGGTGGATCGGGTTGTAGTCCCCGGCCACGGCAGCCCAATCCCGTCCGGCACCTGCTGCCAGTTTCCACTGTGCGGTGCGCTGCGGCGCAGTAAACCTGCTGTGTGCCAAAGCCGGCAGTGTCTGGCCATCAATTTTGACGCCCTTAGCCAGGAACGTGCTGCGCAACAACATTCGCGTTTGCCCGTCCACCACAATCTTTACCAGCAGATCGCAGCACACCCCCTTAGAGTGGGCAACTAAGTTCTCGGCGTTCACTTCCACGTCGAATAACTCGGTTTCCCCCAACGGCTCGGCAACTTCCACCTGGTTAGTCAGGTGAATCATGCCCAGCAACGGCAGCGGAAAGTCATCGCGCAGCATCAAGGACATCGCCAGCGGAAAAGCCAGTGAATGCACGTAGAGGCTAGGCAGTTTTCCGTTGGCCGGCGCCTTGACCGCACGGCGGAATTCGCCGAGCTTGTCCCGATTGGCCTGAGCCCCTTGGAAGACCAGCGTCACCTCGGGCAACACCGGATTTTTACTCTTACGGTTCAGAGTTTTGACTGCGCGCGCATAAACCGATCCCATGGAAGGGATCGCGGAAACTACATCGGCACCCATTTATGCACCTACTAGCGACTGACCGCAGACGCGCAGTGTCTGACCGTTGAGGCCAGCGGCGGCGTCGGAACCAAGGAAACCAATCGCCTCGGCAACGTCTACCGGCAACCCACCCTGCATGAGCGAAGGCAACACCAAGCGCGCCACGGTTCGGGTGCCCAGCGGGATCTTTGCGGTCATTTCGGTTTCGATAAAGCCCGGTGCCACGGCGGTGATCGAGCCACCGTTTTCAGCGAATAATGCGGCGCTGGCTCGCACCATGCCGATGACCCCACCCTTGCTGGCGGCGTAATTTGTTTGGCCTCGGTTACCGGCAATGCCGGAGGTGGAAGCCAGGCTGACTACGCGTAGCCCGGGTAGTTTTGCGGCCAGGAAGACCTCATTCATGCGTAGCTGCGAGGCGATATTAACCGCGATCACCGAATCCCAGCGGGCCGCGTCCATATTTGCCAGCAGCTTGTCCCTGGTGATCCCGGCATTGTGTACTACCAAATCCAGCGAGCCGTGACGGGTCAGGGCGTGGTCCATGATGCGTTGGCCAGCATCCTTGGCGGTGACATCCAGCTGCAGCGTAGTACCACCGACTTGATTGGCCACCTTTGCCAGCGCGTCGCCCGCCTGCGGCATGTCAACTAACACCACCTTGGCACCGTCCCGGGCCAAGGTACGGGCAATCTCCGCGCCGATGCCGCGGGCGGCGCCGGTGACGACGGCAACCTTACCGGCCAGTGGGGCGCGGAAGTCTTCGGGTAGTTCTCCAGCTTCGGTGCGGACGGTCAAAAATTGACCATCCACGTATGCGCTGCGTCCGGAGAAGAAGAAGCGCAGCGCTCCCAGTGCGCTGGGGCTGACGATACTGGTGTCTCCGGCTAAGACGATGCCGTTGGCGGTGGCCCCGCCACGCATTTCGCGTCCCAGAGACCGCATCGCGCCGTCAATGCCCTGGCGTACCGCGGCGATCGCGGGCTCATCGTTGGCCAGCGCCGGCTTGGAGACGGAAACCACGCGGGCGCCGGGTACCAGTTTGCGCAAGGCAGCACCGGTGGCAAGCATCAGGGCGGAGAGCTGTTCGGGGTGGCTCAGCTCGTCGAGGAGCAATACCAGCCCGCCGAGCTTGCTCTCCCCCGCGTCGTGGCGGCGTACATCCAAGCCCCAAGAGACCATGGTGTCACTGAGTTCCTGGGCGCGGGCGGAGGTGCCTAGGACCAATACCGGACCGGGAAGCAGCGGGGTGTCTACCCCATAGCGGCGCAGGCGGGGTGGGCGTGGGAGTCCCAGCAGCTTCGCAAGCTTTTTGGTCATCCCGCTGTTTACTAGTTCTAGGTACTTATCAGCCATTTACTTTCGTGCCTCCAAGATTGCGACAACTCCCTGGCCTCCGGCGGCACACACGGAGATCAGTGCGCGGCCGGAGCCCTTTTCATGCAGCATTTTTGCGGTGCTGGCGATCAGTCGTCCGCCGGTGGCGGCGAATGGGTGACCGGCGGCCAGCGAGGAACCGTTCACGTTGAGCTTGCTGCGGTCTACGGTGCCCAGTGGTCCGTCCAGTCCCAGTTTTTCACGGCAGAACTCTTCGGACTCCCACGCCTTGAGCGTGGCTAGCACGGTGCCGGCAAAGGCCTCGTGGATTTCGAAGAAGTCAAAATCTTCGAAGCTGAGGTTATTGCGCTTGAGCAGTCGGGCGGTGGCGTAGGCGGGAGCCATCAGCAGTCCTTCGCTGCCGTGGACAAAGTCCACCGCCGCGGCTTCGAAGTCCACGAAGTTTGCAAACATCGGCAGATCGTTTTCCTGCGCGTAATCTTCGCTGCCCAAAAGCACTGCCGAGGCACCGTCGGTCAGCGGGGTGGAGTTCGCAGCGGTCATCGTGGCCTGCTCCCCTAGGGACTTGCCGAAGGCTGGCTTAAGCTTTGCCAGCTTGTCCATGGAGGAATCGGCGCGCAGGTTATTATCCTTAGCCAGGCCGTTGAACGCGGTGATCAAATCATCGAAGAAGCCGCGCTCATAGGCGGCTGCAAGATTCTTGTGGCTTGCCAATGCCAGTTCGTCTTGCGCTTCGCGGGTGATGCCCCACGCGTGGGTGGTGATTGCCTGGTGTTCACCCATCGACATTCCGGTGCGTGGTTCGCCGGTACCCGGAGCGCTGGGCGCTAGGTGTGCCGGGCGGATCTTTGCCAAGGCGCCGAGCTTGGCCTTGGTGCTGCGTGCCCGCGAAAGTTCCAGCAGGATTGCGCGCAAGGACTCGGAGACCACAATCGGCGCGTCACTGGTGGTATCCACGCCGCCGCCAATGGCCGAGTCGAGCTGGCCGAGCTTGATCTTATTTGCCAGCGAGCCGATGGCTTCCATGCCGGTGGCGCAGGCCATCTGTACGTCATAGGCCGGAGTAGCCGCATCCAATGAGCTGCCCAGCACGCACTCGCGCATCAGATTAAAGTCCTTGGAGTGTTTGAGTACCGCTCCGCCGGAGACCGCGCCGATGCGCTGTCCTTGCAGACCAAAGCGGGCTACGAGGCCTTCCAGTGCGGCCGTGAACATGTCCTGATTGGAGACATTAACGTAGGCGGTGTTTGACCGGGCAAAGGGAATACGGTTGCCACCGATGATTACCGCGTGGCGCACTGGCTGGTCGGCCATGGATGAACTCCTAGGATTGTGAGAAGTATTACTGTAACCAACAGTACATGATACTCTGAGTTACGTGAACAAGATCACCCAAGATATCGACGCGGTCACCGATGGCCGTTCGGCCCGCTGGCAGGCGCATCGCAGTCAACGGCATACCGAGCTGCTCAAGCTCGCCCGCAAAGCGGTGCATAAACTGGGCCCGCAGGTGTCCATGGAAGACATCGCCGCGCACGCCAAAACCTCCAAACCGGTCTACTACCGTTATTTCGGAGATAAGGAAGGGTTGCGCCAAGCGCTCGGCGCGGTGGTTATCGCAGACTTCCGCGATTCCATCATCGCCGCGGGCTTAGCCGAGGGAGACGAAGCCGGGGCGCTGCGCGCAATGGTCACCGCCTACCTGGAGCTAGCCAAGGGCAGCCCGAACCTTTACTTTTTTGTCACCGCTCAAGCCCCGGATGTGCTCACCGCACCGGACCGCACGGCAACCGGCTCCCTCGGAGTGCTCAATGCCTTCTTCGACGAGGTCACCGCGTTGATGAATGAACGGCTGACCGCGCACCTCGCGGGTAATACGCACAGTGCCTCCAGAGCCACCGGCTTATGGCCACGCGCCGCCCTCGGCATGATCCGCTCCGCCGGAGAAATCTGGTTGCGCCAGCCCGAAGGCGAAGACAAAGCAACTTTGAATGAAATGGCCCAGGCGCTCAGCTCCTGGCTCACCCACGGCATCTCCACCACCCAACGCAGCGCATGAAAGGCACACAAATGAACAGCATCAACGTCAATGCCCTCGCCGAACAGCTCCTTGGCCCCTACGCAGAAATCCGCAAGGACTCACGCGCTCGGGCCGCCGACCCGCAGCTGCAGCGTGACCCTTCCTGGTCCATGGATGAACACCGTGAGCAGGTACTGCGCCAGCTGAAGGTCCTAGTAGAACAAAAAGCAGTACAGCGCGCCTTCCCGAAGAAGTTCGGCGGGCTCGATGACCACGGTGGCTCCATCGCCGCCTTCGTTGAACTTGTCGCCGCGGACCCTTCGCTGCAGATCAAAGCGGGCGTGCAGTGGGGCCTGTTTGCCGGCGCCATCATGCACCTGGGCACCGAGGAACACCACGCCAAGTGGCTCCCGGGCGCAATGAATCTGGATGTACCTGGCGCGTTTGCCATGACGGAGATCGGCCACGGCTCCGATGTGGCTGCGGTAGCCACCACCGCCACCTATGACCCGCAAACCGAAGAATTTGTCATCCACACCCCCTTCGCAGCTGCCTGGAAAGAATTCTTGGGCAACGCTGCCCTGCATGGCACCGCAGCGACGGTCTTCGCGCAGCTGATCACTAACGGGGTAAATCATGGGGTGCACTGTTTCTACGTACCAATCCGCAATGAAGACGGCAGCTTCGTGGAGGGCATCGGCGGCGAGGATGACGGGCTTAAGGGCGGACTGAACGGTATAGACAACGGCCGCTTGCACTTCACCAACGTGCGCATCCCGCGCACCAACCTGCTCAACCGCTACGGTGATGTAGCGGTCGACGGCAGCTACAGCTCCCCGATCTCCTCCCCCGGCCGGCGCTTCTTCACAATGCTCGGCACCCTGGTCCAAGGCCGAGTCTCGCTCGATGGCGCGGCAACTGGCGCCTCGAAGATGGCCTTGCAGATCGCGGTAACCTACGGCAACCAGCGCCGCCAGTTCAACAGCGTCTCAGATACCGAAGAAACCACGATCTTGGATTACCAGCGTCATCAGCGCCGGCTGATCACCCGGATGGCACGCACCTACGCCGCGTCCTTTGCGCATGATGAACTATTGACGAAGTTTGACGCAGTCTTCTCGGGCCGGGAAGACACCGACGAGGATCGTCAGGATCTGGAAACCCTCGCCGCGGCACTGAAGCCTTTGAGCACCTGGGATGCGCTGGACACCATTCAAGAGTCACGCGAAGCCTGCGGCGGTTCGGGTTACATCGCCAAGAATCGTTTCACCCAGCTCTACCAGGACCTGGATGTGTATGTCACCTTCGAGGGCGATAACAACGTCCTCTTGCAGCTGGTCGGCAAGCGCCTGCTCACCGATTACGCCGCGGAATTCCGCAAGCTCGATACCGGCGCGATGGCCCGTTACGTAGCTAAGCAGGTCGGCACCACGGCGCTCTACCGTTCGGGGCTGCGCAGCGTGGGTCAGGCCTTCGTGGATGTCTCCGATGAACGTAAAAGCGCGAACTTCTTCAAAGATCCGGCGAACCAGCGCGAGCTGTTGACCGACCGGGTCAACGCCAAGGTTGCCGAGGTGGCAAACGCTTTGCGCGCGGCTGGCAAGGATAAGGTCAAGGGCGCTAAGGCTTTCAACGAGAATCAAGACCTGTTGATCTCGGCCGCACGTGATCACGGGCAGCTGTTGCGCTGGGAAGCTTTCACTGCGGCACTGACCAAGGTTGAGGATCCAACCACCGCCGAGGTGTTGACCTGGTTGCGTGATGTCTTCGCACTGAGCTTGATCGAAGATGATCTGGGCTGGTTCCTGGCCCACGGCCGGCTGTCCATGCAGCGTGCACGCACCCTTCCGAGTTACCTCAACCGCCTGCTAGACCGCCTGCGCCCACATGCTCAGGATCTGGTTGACGCGTTTGGCTACACCCAGGAGCACCTGCGCGCGGAGATCTCCACCGGCATCGAGGCCACCCGCCAAGATGAGGCCATGGAGTACTTCCGCAAGCTGCGTGCTAGTGACAATGCTCCGGTCAGCGAGAAGTCGTTGAAGAAGTCCAAGGCGTAAGTTCGCTACAAGGCCGCGGCTACCTACTTGGTGGTCGCGGCCCTTGCCGTATCAAGCAGTCGATAAGCATTGATCAGTGCACAGATCTGGCTGGCCGTGACGGCGTCCGGCATTGAGATGATCTGCTGTTGGTAGTAGCCCATATCGATAACAACGGCCGGCCCATTGCCGGTCAAGAATCCCTTATGCGAGATGTCCGAGCGGTAGCCCCATCCGCCGTATTCCAGAGCCCTGACGTCTTTAACGTGCACGGCTTTGATATCGGAGTACTCCAGTTTCATGACCTTGAAGCATTTGGACGCCACAATCCGGGTGCCTTGTCCGTCGACTTCAAAAATTCCAGCAAAGAAGAACCAGTAGCACCAGCCGGCGGCCAGAGAGCCGAATATCACCACGAATTGGTCAGCGTACCAACCGATCAGCACCAGTGATATTGCAACCGCTGCCATCAACCAGCGCACTCCAGGAACTTTTAGTTTGACCGACGCTATCTCGTCGAGCTGTGCGCGCTGCGCTTGGCTCAGCGCCACCGCAGAGGTTGGGTCGTTAGCTTCCCGATCCGCGGCGATGATCTCGTGTGATTGTTCGTGAATGACTTCCCGCGGACGGTAAGCGAAGAATACGACTAAGCCCAGCAGCACGGACGCGATCAAAGATAGAGCAAGCGTCAGCCCGTGCACCGAAGCGGATTGGGCAGAGTCCATCCCCAATTGGCCCACGACCAAAGCAATACTCAAGCCGTTGATCATCAGTCCAAGCGCTACCGCGAATCCAAGACCAATCCGGGCAAGCATGATCGACTGAACGCGGGTCATGACTGCCGCGCATCCGATAGCTCCGGCAACAAAGACCGAGAAAAAGGTCATCGTCAGCACATGGCCTACGAGAGAGTCATAATCGTCTACCTCGCCGCGGCCATTCCAGTGCGTCGCGAGTTCCACCGGCAATTGATCCTTGACCGTAGCCATCCAGACCCCTGACAACAGGGCAAGAAACACTAGTCCACCAATAATGCCGATGATCCACTTGCGGTTATATGTCCGGTCTTCTTCGAGCACGACGCCCTCTCGTGAAAATTCACAACTATGAGCTGAAATCTCTACTTACAGGATTTAAGCATACCAAATCAGCTAGGGTCTCTTTCCTGTTTACTGAGGTCATGCGCTAGGATCTCGATCCTATTGCCAAACGGGTCCCGGCAGTGAAACCGTTGGTAGCCCTCAAAGCTAAACCGTTCCGCCCAGGACAGTTCGTGCCCACTCGCTTCAATTCGACGGGCCATCACTTCCAAGGCAGCAATATTCTCTACGAGAAATGCAGGATGCGCCTTGTCACTCGGGACAAAGTTCGGATCAATACCAAGATGAACTTCGGCGAGCACCCGTTCGCCATCAAACGCTCGAAACCAGCACCCTCCACGTTGCTGTAACGACGGCGGTTTGGGTACCTCGGTGAGACCTATTCCGTTTACATAAAAATTGCGAGCGAGCGCTTCTTTTCCTGATCCCATCGAAAGCTGTACATGATGCAGAAACACTTTTGCGCACCGTCCTATCAATTAATGAGTTACGCCAAACTTACCAGGCAGGTTTTCGTGATCACCATGCTGACCTGACCATAAGTGAATATATCCGCTTATCCACAGACTGCTCCTGCGAGCCTGAAACGTCGGTACAACAACGTAAAGTGAAACTATGTACGAAGAAGATGAACAACCTGACAAAGAGTTCGAAGCTCCGCCACCCACGAGACCACCAACAGGCGGCGTACTCGATTACGCCGCGCTCAGCGAGCAGGAGATAGATGTCGGCATCGACCATGCCATCGCTCATCATGACAATTCTTTACTCGCCGAGTATATTGACGAGATTGAACGTCGCAAGGCCAGCTTTAGCGCTAAACAAGCAAGAATGGCTTACTTTTACGAGAAGCAAGTAGTCCGCGACAATGAGGACCGCGGAGTGCACATAGACCAAAGTGAACGAGGCGCCGCAGCGGCTGTTGCCATCAATCGTCGACAAAGTACCAATGGGGCCTGCAGCTATCTCAGAGCTTGCCGGATCTTACTTGAAGACACCCCAAACCTCTACGGTTGGTTTGCCCGTGGGCATTTGATCGAGCGTCAGATCAAAGCCATTACCGAACCGCTTGAAGAAGTTGATGCGAAAGGCCGGCGCGAATTCGACGCGATTTTCGCTGAACATACAAATATGTTTGAGAATCTTGGCGTGCATGCCATCAGCGACCTCGTTCGAAAATTCACGGAGCGGTTTCAAAGCAGTGAAAAAGCCGTCAAGATTGAGGATGAAGCCGCGAAACGTTATGTCCGCTTCCGCAAGGGCAAGGACTGTGTAACGCTCAGCGCGAAGCTGCCCTTGGTCGAAGGTACCGCCTTAGCCAAGTCGATCAAAAAACGGGCCAAGGCGATCTTCCGCATGGGCAACGACCCTCGCACCAAGCAACAGCTTCAGGCAGACATGCTGATCTGCAGCCAGTTGGAAGGCTTTCCACCCAAGGTTCCACTGTTCTTGGACATCAAACTCATCATGACCGATAAGACACTGTTTGCAGGCAGCCATGAGCCGGCAAACCTACCGGGCTACGGGATCTTACCGGCGCAATATGCTCGTGAACTAGTTGCCGGAGCGATGGTGGACCTCGAAGACCCATTCCATCTGACGCTGAAAGACGATGAATTGAACCGCAGAATTTTCACCTTCCCGGAAATTCAGAGGATCTACACCGCACCCGGTAATCAAGACCTCATTGCTATGGACTCAAAAGCTCGTGAATTCCCTGAGTCGCTCAAAGAGTTCATTCGAATTCGCGATTCCCATTGCATGACGCCTTACTGTGACGGTGTTCCCGAAGAGATTGACCACGTGGTCCAACGCCACCTGAATGGACCAACCTCGGTACATAACTCCGGCTATAGGTGCCGCTTTTGCAACTTGGCGAAAGAGTTACCGGGTTGGTACGAAAAAGTAGACTACTCCATTCCGCATTCCATCGTGATCAACACAGGAGATGGGCGAACGTATCGCTCGTTGGCTCCGCCTGCCACGGGCATTGTGCGGGAATTCCGACCGCCGGAGAATGAACCGACCCGCGAGTAGGAAAACTTGGCTGACACCTATTTTGACGGTTGTTGTCGAGCCTGGAATTCTTCAAATCGTCCTTTGGGAAGTGCTACGACGTAAACTATCGCGGCAAGGATAAAGACGATTACGAACGACAAAAGACCCAAGCCCACGCTTTGGGAACTGGTGCCGTTTGACTCCACACCTAGGGTACTTAGAACCGAGCCCAGCCCAACACCGAGCACTGCATAGGCGAAAGCTTCAACGCTAATCACGATGGCCTTTTCTATCTGATACCAATGGCCCGCGACTAAAAATCCTCGCGCTGTTATTCCGCCAACAACAAAAGCCACTGTGGCGATTATTGCGCAAACCACCAGCATCCGGAATGCAGATCCATAGCCGACACCATCGGGTCCCATATGGATTGCAACGTGTCCGGGAATAAATGGACTGGCCAGCCAATAGCCGATAAAGGTCAGCGCAAGGGCCAAAACTGGAGCAACGAGAAAAAGAGGAAGAGTACAGGCAGGGCAATCTAGCTTTCCGTTTGCGCTACTTGGCAATTTTTCCTCCTTTCCACTTGGTCTTGAGCTGAAACCATAAACTCAATCAAACACCACGCTTTAGACTACCTGAGTGAAAAAGAGTTTGCTAGCTAATCCGTGATTCTATAAATCTTGCATACACCAGATAGGTTTATCGCAGATCGCCTGAGACACACTTCTGCGCCTAGGCCTGCACAGTTCAGTGCCTCCGTTGAGTGAACGCCACGATATCTAATGCCCCATATTTCTGGGCAATGCTCCAGATAACCCGTCATGCAAAACCTGTCCAAAAAGCGTGAGTAAATTGGTGCCTGCTACCTCGGCTGCAGTCGACACGTTGTCAAGGCTCAAGAACCCGTGGACTAAGCCCGCGTAGTCCAGTACTTGAACGTCTACTCCAAGCACCCTCAGTTTTTTGGCCAACTCAGCACCTTCATCATGAAGCGGATCATGTTCTGCAATCGCAATCAGTGTTGTAGGTAGCGATTTTAGGTCCACGTGCAGAGGGCTATATTTCCCCAACGTTTCCGGCTCCAGATCCTCAACCCATTGTTGGATGAACCACCGCAAGTCTGCACTACTAAGACCCCAGCCCTGACCTTTGTTCCGTATGCTGAGACTGCTCAACGTGAGGTCAGCATTTGGGCAGGCAAGTAGCATCGCGGAAATTAGGCCCCCGGAAGAAATGTACTCATTCGCGGAAAGAACGGCAATGAGTCCACCAGAGCTATCTCCGGCTAGAGCCACCGGCATGGGTGGCCGTTTTATCTGCTCTTGCTCAATAGATGCCCAACGCAAAACATTAACGACGTCTTCAATTGCTGCAGGGGCTGGATGCTCGGGTGCCAACCTAAAATCTACTGCCATAACGTTGACATCACCGTGTAGTGCTAGTCGTCGACAGGTTCGGTCGTGCGATTCGAGATCACCAAAAGTAAAGGCACCGCCATGAACGTAAACCACCAATGGCCGTGGCTGCTCCCCCGTCTGGTAATACCGAACCGGAACTCCCGTTTGGCTCGGAATTTCAAAGTTCCGGACGGAATAGAGATCGGGACCAGGACAGCGGGTACGCGGCAACCGTAAACTTTCCAAGTCTGGCGGCGTGGCCGTTTTGGGTGCCGAGCAAACCGTGGACAGCCACTGTTGAAGTCCGGTGTCTGCCACGCGGTCATCTCTGGTTGATGCCTTGGTCAATTTTTCTTCGGAATACTTTTCCATAGGATCAAGTAGTTTACCTCTTGAAGAAAACGCAAGGCTTCACTCGATTCTCTCTTGACATCATGGTGTGCCAGAATCCAAATTAGAAGCATTCCTCTCACTTGGAGCCGTCGTGAATAGTGTCGAAGATACCAAAGGAGATGCTCTCAACCGCATCTTTCGCGTGACCTTGTACCTGAAGGGACTTGACGGTTTACTTGAGCTAATAGGCGGCGTGCTTTTGTTGCTGGTTCCACCGAACCAGATTGGCACCCTTGTCCGGATTCTCACCCAACACGAACTGTCTGAAGATCCTCAAGACCTTGTAGCCAACGCTATAATCGACGCGTCTCACGGATTGACGCTCTCAGCTTCCTTGTTTGGCGCTATCTACTTGCTACTGCATGGGATCGCGAAAGTTGTTTTGGTTTGGGCGGTGCTTCGAAACTTCCTCTGGGCGTATCCATGGATGATGGCATTCTTACTAATTTTTATTGGCTATCAGGTCTATCAGATCGTCGTGAAATTTAGTCTAGGCATGGCGCTTCTAACAGTCTTTGACCTATTGATCCTCTGGTTGACTTGGTATGAGTACAGGAGGCACAAATCTCAAAAGAGAGCTTGAAGGAAATGAAAATCCGAATCACCGATCAGCTTGAGTCAAAGGGCCGCCAAGCAAACCACCAACTATTCGAGATTCCCGGTTAGTGAGCTCCTTCAGAATTCGTTCCGTTGAAGTGACTCTTGCAAAGCCCCATAGGCAAGATTTATTGCATTGATACAGGCGAATGATGCAGCGTTCACCGTGTTTTCGTCAGCATCTTTCGAACTGAACGTATGGCAAGCATCAAATGCCACGGTGGTGTTAAACCAAAAATTCCGGACATGCGTGCGGTCGTTTCGGCTCACAGATTTGTTTGGACTCTACCGAGCGCAACCTGCCTACTCTTCTTCCTTTTCAAACCACTCGGCTGGGTGGGGGTGCTCTATATTACGCAAAGTTCACCGTATTAGTGATCAAAATAGTAGGCTGCACGGATTTGAGACAGCCGTTAGTTTTGGTCTGTCATGTTAAAGACTTCCCGCCAACGATTCCGTGTTCTCAAGAGCGTCTCCCCCGATCGAAGTTCGTCAGGATTTTCAGAAGTCTGACTAATCAGTTAAAACGTTGATGACCACAATCTCTTTCGAGTTTGTGGCCATCAACGCGGGTTTTGGTCAGCCGCGCATTGCCGAGTCAAACCAGCCGGTGATAGTGGCCGGATGAGTAATCGCGGTGCCCACAACCACCGAGAACGCTCCTGCGTCCAAGGCCGCACGAGCTTGGGCTGGTGAATGTACTCTGCCCTCCGCGACTAGCGGTTTGCCAAGTTTGGCGTCCGCGATTGAGGCAATGAGTTCCAAATCGGGACCCGCGGTTTTGTTCCGTTCGCGCGTATAGCCAGCCAAGGTAGTTCCGATCAGATCCGCACCAGCTTCGGCAGCTGCCAGCGCATCATCTAAAGATCCACAGTCGGCCATAACCAAGGCACCAGTTTGTTCATGCACCGCAGAGATGGTTTGGAGTAGGGTTTTGCCGTCCGGACGTTCACGGCGGGTACCATCCAATGCGACGATATGTGCGCCGGCCTGTGCTACCGCCAAGGCATGATGAATTGTTGGGGTAATAAATACCCCTTCATGTCCATCCTTGAACAAACCAATCACCGGCACTTCTACGGCGCAACGGGTGAACTGAATATCGGCTAAGCCTTGAACACGTATCGCCGCAGCACCGCCGATGACCGCTGAGACGGCGACCTGCGCCATGGTCTGCGGGTGACGCATCGGCTCACCTGGATATGCCTGCGCCGAAACGATGAGTCGTCCACGCAGACTTGCTAGTTGTGCATCGCTCAGCAACATGTTTATTCCTTTTCCTTGGACGACCAGTACAAACTGGCAGCCCCATAAAACGCCGCTTCATTACCGAGTTCCGCAACGACAAGTTCGGTCTTTGCTACAGGACCGATTACTGACTCTGAAAACCCTTGACGTAAAGAATCCCACCAGAGATCCCCGGCACCTGACATGCCTCCGGAAACAATGATGACTTCGGGATCCAGCACGTTGGCAAGGGAAGCGATGGCTCGCCCGGCAGCACGCGCACCGGTAGCTAGAGCCTGGATTGCCAGCGGATCTCCGGCCAAAGCTAACGCGGAGACAGCCTTAGTGTCATTAACTCGGGTGTCTCCGCCCAGACGTAGGTAGTGGCGGTGAATGGCGGGTCCCGAGGCGATCGCTTCGACATGCCCGGTTTGGCCACAGGAGCAGGGTAACCCAGCGGCATGGATGGAATCGATATGTCCCACATGCCCGGCAACGTGATGCACACCAGTCAACAATTCTCCGCGGACTAGGTGTGCTCCCCCGATGCCCGTTCCTACGGCAAAGAGTAATACCTCTTGAGCCCCGCGACCGGCCCCGCACAACGCTTCGCCTAGCCCATGAGCATGCACGTCATTGACCGCACGAACCTCCAGCGAGGTTCGCAGCAGTAATTCTGCTCGCAGATCAGTTCCGGCCCACCCAGCGATTGTATCGGTGGCTGAGCTGACTTTAGCATTCACCGGGTCAATGACTCCAGCGATCCCCAGTCCCAAACCGGCGATTGCTTCGCTGGTTCGTGCCCGCAGTTCTTCTACCACGCTGGCCATCGCATCAAGCACCGCAGGCGCGCCCTCGCTGGCGGGGGTGCGCACCTGCGTGCTGGCGATGATCTGCCGGTGCGCATCAAAAAGGGCGCCGGCAATTTTAGTGCCACCGACATCCAGTGCAATGACAGCGCCTGGGTGCGTAGCGACCATGTTTAGCTGGCCACCCGGGTCTGCAGTCCGGCGCTCTCCAGGATGGCGCGGATTGCTGATGCCTCGCTATCGTTCAGCGCTTCCATGGGAAGACTCATCACATTAGAACTGATGACACCAAGTTCCACCAGTGCGGTCTTAAACGCGCCAAGTCCCGCCGCGCCACCTGAAACACGGGAGGGATCCGGGGTATACACAATATTGAACAGGGATGCCAGGCGGTCCTGTTCTGCGGCGGCTCCAGCCCAGTTGCCGGCGACAGCCAGATCGAATAGGCGGCGGTAACCGGCCGGGTCTACGTTGCCTAGGCCTGGAACCACACCGTGTGCGCCGCCAAGCAACGCGCCATCAACAACCACTTCGTGGCCGGTGAAGACCGAGAAACCTTCAATGTCTTTAGTGGCAAGCAACAGCTGGCGGAAGGACACATCATCGCCCGAGGAGTCCTTCACTCCTGCAATGATGCCATCTTTGGCTAGTCGGACGGCCACGTCTAGCGGAAGCTTGTGGTGGGTGCGTACCGGCACATCGTAAGCGAAAAGATCCACACCCAGCGCCTTCTTGATTTCACGGAAGTGCGTCTCGATTTCGGCTGCGTTGCTCAATGCGTAGAACGGGGTGGTGACTACCAGTGCGTCGGCGCCTAAAGCAATGAGCTTGGCGCCTTCTTCGATGGTGCGCACGGTAGTCTGCTCACTGGCACCAGCCAAAACTGGAACACGTCCGGCGTTCACTGCCACAATCTCGCGGGCTACCTGCTCGCGCTCGGCATTAGATAGGTAAGGCACCTCGCCGGATGACCCAAGGATAAATAGACCCGAAACTCCACCGGAGATCAGGTGCTCAACGACCTGGTGCAGCGAGGCGACATCGATGGAACCGTCGCTGGCGCGCGGGGTGACAACCGGTGGGATGACGCCGGTGTATTTAGGATTATTGCCAAAAGCCACGAGAAAAGTCCTTCATAATTGTTGGTTTAGAGCTGAAGCAGCGAGGGAGCTGCTCCCAGTAATGTGCGGGTGTAGTCATTGGTCGGTGCATCAAAAACCTGCGCCGCGTTGCCCTCTTCGACCATCTGGCCGGAGTTCATCACACAGATCCGGTCCGATACATAACGCACTGTCTGAATATCGTGGGAGATAAAGACCATGCCGAGGTTCAGCTGATCTTTCAGGTCGGTCAGCAGGTTCAGCACCTGGGCGCGTACCGAAACGTCCAACGCACTCGTTGGTTCGTCCGCGACGATCACCTCCGGTTCCAGCGCTAACGCACGGGCGATTGCCACACGTTGGCGCTGTCCGCCGGAAACCTGGTTGGGTAGCGCGGTAGCTGCAGAGGCTGGCAAACCGACCACTGAAAGCAGTTCCAGTGCGCGGCTGCGCCGCGAGCTGGCATTACCAATACCGTGCACCCGTAAGGGGTCGGTGAGCGTGTCCATAATGCTCATCCTAGGATTCAGCGCGGTGGCCGGGTCTTGGAAGACCACGCCCACGGCCCGGCCAAACTCTTTGCGGCCGGCCGCATTTCGCTTGTTGACCGGCTTGCCAGCAAAAAGCACCTGACCGCTGGTTGGTTCTTGCAAGCCCACCAGCACCGAGGCGAGAGTTGACTTCCCACAGCCGGATTCGCCCACAATGCCGACGGTCTCACCGCGTGAAACCGAGAAGTTAACCCCATTGACCGCTTTGATCAGCCGCGGGGAGAAGAGCTTACCGCCACGAATCTTGTGGTGCACGTGAATATCTTGCAGTTCAATGATCGGTGTCATAGCTTGACTCCTTCGTGGCTGGCCCAGTGGTGCTCGGTGTTTTCGTCCACCGCAACAAACTGCGTCGCCTGGGTTGGATCCGCGTCCAGGCGCTGGCTGCGCTCGGCGAAACGATCTCCGCTGACAAAGTCATACGGGCTAGGCACGGTTCCAGGAATCTGATGCAGGCGATCGGCCTGCGATTCAATGGAAAGCACCGCTCCGAGTAATCCACGCGTGTATTCGTGATGCGGGTTTGCCAGTACCGAACGGATTGGCCCTGATTCAACCACCTGTCCGGCGTACATGACGGTGACTCGGTGCGCCAGTGAGGCGACCAAGGCCAGGTCATGGCTGACAAAAACCATGGCAAAGCCCAGTTGTTCGCGCAGTTCGTTGAGCAGTTCAACAACCTGTTTTTGCACGGTGACATCCAGTGCGGTGGTCGGTTCATCACAAACCACCAGCTTCGGACGACGCGAGAGCGCCATCGCGATCAGCACACGTTGGCGCTGTCCCCCGGAGAGCTCGTGCGGGTATGAACGCATGGTGCGCGCCGCATCGAGCTTGACCAGAGTCAGCAGTTCTTCCGGTGTCTTGCGTCCACCGCGGCGGGTCAGCTGGCGCAGCTGTTCGCCAATGAGCATTGAAGGATTTAATGAGGACAGGGCGTCTTGGTAGACCATCGCGATCTGTTCGCCGCGCAAACCCTTGTAGACCTTGTCATCTCCGGCTAGCGTGCCGCCCTCAGCGGTTGCCGGCAGCAGTTCTTTGCCTTCGAAGGTGATTGAACCGGAAAGTTCCGCGCTTGGACCCAGCAGGCCCATGATGGCAAGCGAAGTAATTGACTTACCGCAACCGGACTCCCCCACCAGGGCCATGGTCTCGCCTTCGCGTACGGTGAAAGACACGTTTTGCACGATGTCCGTCTGCCCGTATCGATCGGGGAAACGGATCGAGAGATTCTTGACCTCCAAGATGGTGCGCGCGCCGGAGTCTTCGAGCACCAATCGGTCGGTGCGCTTGGCTTCGGTTTCTGCCAGTAGGTTCAATTCGCGACGCAAACGCTCGTGTGCATGCTCGTCTGCTGCCTGCTTGGCCACCGCTGCCTGCTCTTCACTCTTCGCGCGCTTTTTGCCGCCGCCCTTGACGTTGACCAGTGCATCGGTCATGCCTTCGGCGAGGATGTTCAGGGCCAACACGGTTAGCAAGATGGTAAGGCCGGCGAAGGTGGTGGCCCACCACGCGCCGTTGAGCACCAGGGTGCGTCCGTAGGAGATTACGTTGCCCCAGCTTGGTGCAGGATCCTGAATACCTGCGCCAAGGAAGGACAGCGATGCCTCCAAGATAATCGCGTCGGCAACCATGACCGTGGCGAAGACCAGCACCGGGGCGGCGCAGTTCCGCAGCACGTGGGTACCGAGGATGAAGAAGCGTCCGGCCCCGATCACGCGTTCGGCACGCACGTAGTCCTCGCCCCATTGGGCTAGGACGTTGGCGCGCACCACGCGGGCGATCTGCGGGGTATAGATAATCGCGATCGACAAGATGATCACCGGTAAGGTGTTGCCCAGCGAGGCGAGCAGCGCGGCCGCCAAGGCGATGCCAGGGAAGGCCATCAGCATGTCCATAATGCGCATAATCGTCTCGTTGGCCCACTTCGAGCTGGTGGCTGCCAGAGCGCCCAGCAGTCCGCCGAGGACTAACGCCAGCGCAACGGATCCAAGACCCACCAGCAGCGAAGCTTGGGCACCGTGAAGCAGCCGGGAGAAGATATCACGGCCCAGCCGGTCGGTGCCAAAGAGGTGTTCAGCTCCTGGTGCTTGGGCCGGAATACCGGTTGCCAGCGGGTCGTGCGGGGAAATGAGCGGTGCTAGCACCGCCGTCACACCGATGAGCACTAAAAAGACCAGGGCAATTTTGGAGCCAACGTTCAGCGAGCGGAAACGTGTGCCTCCGGAGCTGAGCCGTTGCACCAGATTGTTGCGTGGGGCCATGATGGTCATCGCTACACCGTCCTAATACGTGGGTTGATCAGCAGGTACAACAGGTCCACTGCGATATTCACCAAAACAAAGGTGATCGCGATGGTCAGCACTACGCCCTGGACCAGATTGGTGTCGTGGTTGGTGATGCCGTTCATGATTAGTTGGCCCATACCCGGCAGGGAGAAGATCATTTCGATGACCACTGCGCCGCCGAGCAGATAACCGATGCGCAGACCCAGCACGGTGACCGGGGTGACAAGCGCGTTGCGTAGTACATTGCGGCTGACCACCTCGTTGCGTGGCACACCGTTACCGATGGCGGTGCGCACATAGTCGCGATCCAATTCTTCAACCATCGAGGTACGCACCACTCGCGTGAGGCCGGCAGAGACCGGGATGGCCAAGGCCAGAGCAGGCAAGGCCATATGAGTCAGCCACGGGACAAAACCGCTGCCCGGTGCCGCTGCGCCGCCGGAGGGGAAGAGCGGGTTGGCGCCCAGCGCAAACCACTGGATCAGTAAGATGCCCAACCAGAAGGATGGGGTTGCGATGGCCGCGATAGACAGGATGCGTACCGCCTGGTCTGGCCAGCGGTCTCGGTAGAGGGCACCGAGTACGCCGAAGACCAGCGAGATGACAACCGCGATAATCACGCCTAAGAAGGTCAGCTGCAAGGTCAGCGGAAAAGCGCCCTGAATCATGGTGCTCACCGACTGGGCTGGCGGGGTGGTGAAACCGAAGTCGAGGCGGATCAGTCTGGCGAGGAAGGCGAAGTATTGGATGAAGATCGGTTCGTTGAGCCCGCGTTCTTCGCGGTAGGCTTCCTTGGCGTCCTGTGAGGCGCCTTCACCGAGTGCGCTGGTAGCTTCGTCGCCGGGGGCGAGCTTCAAGATGATGAATACAAGCAGCGAAATGCCCAGAATCATCACGGGCAGTGCGGCTAAGCGCCGCAGCAGCAGGTTGAGAAAATTTCCCACGCAATTACTCCGTTGGGTTGGGAAGCGAATGGTCAACTGGCTTGGTTGGCCGCACCTGGAGGTACGGCCAACCAAAAGCAGGTTATGCCTTAGGTGCTACGCCAATGAAGGACATACCGGTGGTCGGCAATGGGGCGAAGCCTTCCAGCGCGTCGGAGTTCCATGCGGTAGGCAACTGGCGGTGAAGCACCGGGTAGAGCGGAACCTCGGTAGCAATCAGGTTGATTGCCTTAGCCCAGATTTCCTTGGCCTTGGCTGGGTCTTCGGCCTTAACTGCCTGGTCCAGCATCTTCTGCAGGTCCTTGCATTCCTTGGTTTCGCTCCAGCGGAAGCGGGCCTTTGGCCACACGTCTCCGCGGTAGAACCAGGAGAGCAACAGGTCAAGGTCGTTGCCGAATACCGATGGATCACCGGGTGCAGCAACGACGGTGAACTTTCCTGCGTCAACGTTGTCTGCATACAAGGCACCGGACTGCAGGTTCTGCATGGTGACAGAGACACCCGGGATCTTATTCCAGGATTCGAGGATCAGCGGAGCAATGTCTTTGACCCAGGAGGTGTCGGTGGTCTTCAGCTCGAACTTCAGGTTGCTGACTCCGGCTTCCTTCAGCAGCGATTCGGCCTTTGCCGGGTCATAGCCGTATACGGTATCGGCCTTGACGTATTCCGGATGAGTGTCCTGGACGTAGGAGGTCGCCGCCTTGGCGTTACCCAGCAATGCGGTCTGGATGATTGACTCGGTGTCCAAGCCGTAGTGCAGTGCCTGACGGACCAGCACATTATCGAATGGCTTCTCGGAGCAGTTGAACATCAAGAAGAGCAATCCGAAGGACTGCACCGATTCAACGTTGACCTTTTGCTTGAGACGGTCCACATCTAGGTATGGCACATCCTCGATGGCCTGTACGCGGTTGGATTCCATCGCGGTGACGCGCGCTGCTGCATCGGAGAGCAGGAACCACGTCATCTTATCGGCCTTGGCAGTTTGGCTTCCGTTGTAGCCCTCAAATTTTACGAATTCGATCTTGTCGTCCTTGGTAGCGGAGACAAACTTGTACGGGCCCGAACCTACTGGAGCCGCGTCAAATTTAACCTGATCCTTGCCGGCAACTGCCTTCGGGACCACCTTGACTACCGAAATGCGCGTTGGGAACAGTGGGAAAGCGTAGTTCAGCGTGAAGGATACGGTGCTCTTATCCTTGGCCTTGACCGACTTGATGAACGGGATGAACTGCGCGAACAGCGAAGCGTTCTTCGTGTCGAGCACGCGTTCAAAGGAGTAAACCACGTCTTCTACAGTGACCGGAGTATCGTTGTGGAACTTCGCGTCCTTGCGTAGTGCCACTTCCCAGGTGGTGTCGTCGACCTGGACCGGCTGCGCAGCAGCCAAAGCGAGGTATGGTTCGCGGGTTGCCGGGTGCAGATCGACAAGACCCTCGAAGATGTGCATATTGGCCGCAAATGGGGTTGCGCCCGAGGAGGTCATCGGGTCAAACCCGGTCGATAGTGCGTAGGAAATTCCGGCGGTCAGCACGCCTGCAGCCGCTGCACCTGCGGTGGATCCCGAACCGCTGGTGCCGGTGTCGCCCGAGGAACAGGCAGCAAGGCTGGCGGAGAATGCCGCGGCCGCGCCCACCATGCCGGTAATCTTCAAAAAGTCTCGACGAGCAAAGGGCTTGTTTGCCACTTCATTAAGTGCCATCGATGCCACCTCCAAGGAAATAAAGTGAGTTCGTCGGACGTAGGATGTCCGATCTATAGACTAGACTGTAATCGGAGTCACTAGCTATGGTCAACTGGCTCACATTTGAAATTTTGAGAATCTGGAGAAGCTCATGGCAACAATCGGGCCGCGACGCCTGGACGCGAAGGCACGCCTGCGGGCGCTTACCTCCGACATCACCGCATTGATCTTAAATCGCGACCTGCTGGCCGGGGATCCCCTGCCCACCGAGCAAGAACTCATGGCCGAACTAGGTGTAGGACGCAACTCTTTACGCGAGGCGGTGAAGGTGCTCCAAGCCCTCGGGATCATCGACACCAGGCACGGCTTTGGCATGTTTGTGGCCGAGAATAATCTCAGCGCGCTACACGATTCCTTGGCGTTCCGCGGGCAGATGTCCCTACGCCACCGCGGACATGAGGCAGGAGAATTAGTCGAAGTTCGCCAGGCATTGGAAACGGGACTTATCGGCCAGGCAATTCGCGTGGTTAGCGAGGAGCATCTACTAGCCCTCGAAGCGACGGTGATTCGCATGGAGCAATCAGCGCAGGAGGGTGACATGTTCGCCGACGCAGACCGCGATTTTCACCGGATCCTCTTTGAACCGCTCAATAACACCTTGTTATCAAATCTTTTAGGTGTCTTCTGGGAGGTCTATCATTCCATCCATGACGTGATCGGGGAAGAACAACCGGACAACCCGACACTGGTTGAAACTGCGGCGGCACACCGCGCAATTTTTGATGCGGTTCGCGCCAAAGACATCGATGCCGCACGTCTACTACTTGCAGATCATTTCCAAGGAATACGCCAGCTACTGGCCGTAATGCGTGGTCGGGCAAAGTAATTTTCGTCTCGCTCAGCATTATCAAACATTCATTTCACAGCTAAGCTGTAAGGGTGGACACATTAGAACGCTATGCACCCAATGAGAACCTTCGACGTGATGAGGCCGCTTGGCGCGCCGCGAACATCAGCTGGCACTACGCAGCCGTAGAGCTTGATCTGAGTAACGCCACCCAAGCGCAGGAAACTTCCTATACCGCGATCACAACGTTGAATTTCTCTTCAAAGTCACCGCAGACCTTCCTTGACTATATTCATGAGTCAATTGAAAGCATCGTGGTTAATGGAGCAGAAATCTCCGTCGCGGACGCGGTGCTCGATGCCCGCATCTACCTCGATGATTTGCGGACGGACGCGGCGAATACCGTGCGTGTTACCGGACGCTCCAGCTACTCACGCTCCGGGGAGGGACTGCACCGCTTTGTGGATCCACAAGACGGCCAGACCTACCTTTACACACAGTTTGAGCCCTCGGAAGCACGCCGTGTTTTTGCCTGCTTTGAACAGCCGGATCTTAAAACCAGCTACCAATTCACCTTGACCGGCCCCGAAGACTGGCACCTGGCCAGCAATCAGCAGATCATCGACGAGCTGAATCATGGCGACGGCACTAAGACCGTCGCCTGCGCACCGACCGGCCCGATCTCCACCTATATCACCGCGGTTCTCGCCGGCCCGTACCATGTGGTGCGCGGTACCCACGTGCAAAAACTTGCAGATGGCGAATCGCTGGACATTGAGATGGCAGCAACCTGCCGCGCCTCGTTGGCCGAACACTTTGACGGCGAAGAAATTCTCAAGCTCACCAGCCAAGGTCTGGATTACTTCCACGAGCTCTTTGACTACCCTTACCCGTGGGGCAAATACGATTCGGCATTTGTTCCGGAATATAACCTCGGCGCCATGGAAAATCCTGGCCTCGTCACCTTCACCGAACGTTACGTATTTACCTCCCATGCCACCGAAGCCCAGTATGAGCAGCGCGCTAATACGCTCATGCACGAAATGGCGCACATGTGGTTTGGCGATCTGGTGACCATGACCTGGTGGGATGACCTGTGGTTGAAGGAATCCTTCGCGGATTACATCGGCACGCTTGCTAACGATGAAGCTACCGAATTCACCACCGCGTGGACTACCTTCGCCGCGCGCCGTAAGGCCTGGGCCTACGTGGCAGATCAGATGCCAACCACCCACCCGATCGTGGCCGATATCCCGGATCTGCTGGCCGCAGACCAGAACTTCGATGGCATCACCTATGCCAAGGGCGCCAGTGTGCTCAAGCAGCTGGCCGCCTTCGTCGGGGCAGAAGCGTTCCGCGACGCGGCGCGGGCGTACTTCCGTCAACATGAATACGCCAACACCTCCTTGGAAGACTTCCTGCAGGCACTGGAAAAAGCCAGTGGACGCGATATGCGCAGCTGGGCAGACGCTTGGCTGAAGACCAGTGGCGTGCCAAAACTCGCGGTGAACTACACCGTGGATGACGCCGGAATCCTCACCGCCGCAAATCTTGAACAGCACGGCGTAGATCCAATAAGTTGCCGAGCAATTGTGCGACCCCATGTGCTCACCGTCGGTGCCTACACGCTGACCGGTGGCGTGCTCACGCGCACCGCAACACAGCGTGTGGAGCTGACCGGAGAAAGCGTCGCACTAGATTTCCTCGTCGGCCAGCGGTTGCCCGATCTGATCTTGCCCAACGTGGGAGATGAAACCTACGCGCTCATCGAATTTGATGATAATTCGCTGAAAACCTTGCTGGAAAATCTTGGATCCTTGCAGGAATCTTTACCACGTGCAACCAGCTGGGCCTCGCTATGGGACGGCGTGCGTCAGTCGAAGCTAGCTTCACAGACCTACGTCAACGCCATTTTGGAACATGCGCACACGGTGACCGATTCAGGTGTCTTTGCGATGCTGCTTGATCAGCTGGTCACGTCGATTTCCAAGTATGTTGCCCCGGAACTGCGGGTCACCATCCGCGAACGCGCTGCCGAAGTTCTCACCGGCTGGCTGGCGAATTTCGAAGCTGGTAGCGACCAGCAGACCACCACCGCGCGCACCCTTGCTCGTTTGGCGCGCTCCGGTGTGGCACGCGAGGTCATCGATTCATTCCTGGCTGAGGAAGAGAATCCATACCGGGTCCCAGTTGATGAGCAACTTCGCTGGGCGAGCTACATTGCGCTGGCGGCAGCAGGCGGGCTGGACGCACAGGCCGAAGCGCGCATGCATCAGGCTGCGAAGCTCAATCCTACGAGCGTGGCCCAAAACGCGGTACGCACAGCGCTGGCTGCCCGTCCGGATGCGGACGTGAAGGAAGATGCTTTTGATACCGTGCTGATGGGCCACGATGCACACGGTCCATTGTCAAACGATGCCCTTTCGGCGATCGCAGACGGTTTTGCGATGGGCTCGGCCAGTCTGCTGGCTGGATTCCAGTCGCGTTACTGGGCCGCAATCCTGCCCGTCTTTGAAACAATGAGCATGGAATTTGCTACTCGCGTCATTGAGGGCCTTTACCCGGGTTCGCAGGATCTGACCGGCGAACCGGAAGAAAATCCAACCTTGCGGGCCGGAAACCGCTGGATGGAACATCATCAAGGGGCTCCGGCCGCGTTGCTGCGCATACTCATCGAACAGCGCGCAGAGCTAGAACGAACCCTCCAAGCGCAGCAGCACAGCCGCGCCAGCCGGCAGCTTTAGGGAACGCGAGCCGTCCAGGCCTCGGTATCAAACTTAGTTTGAGCCAGGTCTTGGGCGGCTTTTCGCGTGGTGTCATCTAATTCAACAACGGTGGCGTTGGTCCGGGCCGCAAAGGTATCCATCATGGTGGAAATGATTTGCGCCCGATTTCCACTGGTTTGTGATTTCAGCGGATCCACTCGCTTGACCGCCGAGGTAATACCTTTATCCGAGATCTTCTCGCGCCCAATACGCAACACCTGCACCATCTTCTGCGCATCGATGTCATAGCTCATGGTGACATGGTGCAGCAGCGCGCCCTTAGCTAAACGCTTTTGGGCCGCTCCCCCGATCTTTCCGCTTGGCGTGGCGATATCGTTTAGCGGTTTGTAATAGGCATCAATGCCCAGCGATTCCAGCGCTTGCATAACCCACGCGTCCAGGAACGGGTAGGAATCGGCAAAGCTCATCCCGTCCACCAGGGAATCTGGGGCGTACAGGGAATAGGTAATGCAGTTTCCGGCCTCCATGAACATTGCCCCGCCACCTGAAATACGGCGCACCACTTTAATTCCGTGGTGTATGGCTTGCTCCATGTCCACTTCGTTTTTTAGTGATTGGAAGGAGCCGATAACGACCGCCGATTCGTCCCAGTCCCAGAAACGGATCGTAGGCTTTCGCTCACCGGTGCCTATTTGCCGGGTGAGCACCTCGTCCAGGGCAACCTGTTCGGCTACCGGAATGATTTCTGGGCCGAGAATTTCCCACTGGTGATCTTCCCACTTGGTGGCGTGACCCAGGCTTCGGCGGACCGCGCGCGCCACCGCGTCGGCATCAAAACCGAACATCACCGCGCCTTCGCGCAGATTATTATTCACCGCGTCGCGGATGGTGCCATGGCTGGCGTCGGTAGGCAGACCGTTCAGTGCAGCGTTGAGATCTTCGAGTGCCTCATCCGGTTCGAGGAAAAAGTCGCCGTTAAGCGAAGCATTAACGATCACCCCGTTGTCACTATCGAGATCAACAACGACTAATTTGCCGCCGATTACCTTGTATTCGCCATGATGCATCATAAGTCGATTCTATCGTCTTGGCGCCTGGGCTTAAACGCAAACGGCACGATTTCAGTTGAACTGAAATCGTGCCGTAAAAAGCTTGCGAGGGGCGAAGAATTACTTCTTGCCGCCGAAGCCCTTGAAGCGGGCGTTGAAGCGCTCGACACGGCCAGCGGTGTCCATGATGCGCTGCTTACCGGTGTAGAACGGGTGCGATGCAGCCGAGATTTCGACGTCGATCACTGGGTAGGTGTTGCCATCTGCCCACTCAACGGTCTTGTCCGACGAACGGGTCGAACGGGTCAGGAACTGCTCGCCGGATGCCAGGTCGTTGAAGACAACTGGACCGTACTTTGGATGAATATCAGCCTTCATAGCTTTACACCTTTATGTTGATAGGCCACTGGATTTTGCCAGCAACCACTTGCTCGGAAATTTTACTGCGCCGTGAACCCCAAAAGGCCGAGACACAGACATTCCATCCTATCTCACGCAAGCATGCTGCGTGAAACTCATTTGGGTGTCGAAGAGCACAGTTTCCAGAAGGCGATAGCGCTGGCGGCACCCACGTTGAGTGAGGACACCTCGCGGTGCATCGGGATCATCACCGCTTGGTCAACCAGGCTCAGGGTTTCTTCGGTCACTCCTCTGCCTTCGTTGCCCAAGATCATCGCGAACTTTTTACCCTCAGTCATTTCAACCTCGGCCAGAGACACCGCGTCCTCGGTGAGCTCCATGGCCAGCATCGTGTAGCCATGAGCCTTGAGAATGCTGATGTCCTGGGGCCAGGAGGTGAGCCTGACCCACGGGAGGTCAAAGACGGTGCCCATTGAGACGCGTGCACTTCGTCGATACCAGGGGTCCACACACTTGGGCGTAATCAGTACCGCGTCCACGCCCAGCCCCGAGGCCGAACGCATAATCGCGCCTAAGTTTGTATGATCGGCGATGTCTTCGAGGATAGCGATCCGCGAACTCTGCTCAAGCACTTCACTTAAATCCAGTGGATCCGGGCGGTTCATCGAGGCCATCGCACCTCGGTGCAGGTGGAAACCTACCAGGTTTTGAAGCTGCTCATCACTACCGACAAAAATTGGGACGTCCGGGAAACGCGCAAATTCCTCGGTCAGCTGATCCAGATGTTTTTCGGCCAGCAAGAAGCTGCGGGGCACGTGCCCGGCATTGATTGCGCGGGAAACTACCGTGGTGCTCTCGGCAATATACAGGCCGTTTTCCACGTCACTGCGCATCCGCAGGTGCGCTTCGGAGAGTCGCAGGTACTCATCGAGGCGTGCATCTTGCAGGTCAGCAATGGGCATGATGCGCTCGGGATTAACTATCTCAGGCACCAGCGACCAACTTGTACACCATATTCACCAGCGCGATACCGCCAAGAATAACGATGATGACTCGCAGCCACCCCGGCGAGAGCTTGCGTCCTACCTTGGCACCAATAAATCCACCGATCAACGAACCCACGGCGATAAGCAGCACCACAATCCAGTGAATACGTTCCGGGGCGATCAGCAGGTACATGGCGGCTGCCACGATGTTGACCATCAGCGAAAGAATGACCTTGATCGCGTTGGACTGCTGCAAGGAAGCCTGCAGGAAAACCCCGAACACTGCCATCAGCAAGACACCCTGAGCGGCGGTGAAGTAACCGCCGTACACGCCGATAACAAAGACCAGCACGTAAAGAATGGTGGGGATCTTAGCGCGGTCGGCATCGTCGGGATCATTTCCGCCGCGTTGTGCCTGCCGGGTTTTAGCCCATGCGGAGAGTTTGGGTTGGAAGATCACCAGCACCAGCGCACAGACCAGCAAGACCGGAGCCACCACGCCGAACACCGATTCGGGCAGATTCAGCAGCAAGAGTGAACCGATCAGTCCGCCAATCAGGGAGACCGGAACAAGTTTGAGCAAGGTTTTTTTGACGCTGGCAGCTTCACGACGGTAGCCCCAGGCGCCGGAGAATCCACCGGCAATCAGGCCCATTGCGTTGGATACCACCGCGTTAACCGGAGCAAAACCTAAGGCCACCAAAATGGGGAACGTCACCAGGGTGCCAGAACCAACCACGGTGTTGATGGTTCCGGCCCACAGGCCGCCAAGCAGGATTAACGCTTCACGCCAGAATTCGATCACGGTGTGGTGCTACCCCTAGTTCGCTCGGCGTGCGACGGCGCTGAAACGGCCGTCCACTTCGCGCACGCTCAAATCCATCCCGTAGGTTGCCTTGAGGTTTTCTTCGGTCAGGGTGGAAGCGATCTCGCCGGCGGCGACTACTTCACCTGCATTAAGCATCAAGATATGGGTGAAGCCCGGTGGAATTTCTTCCAGGTGGTGGGTGACCAAAACCAAAGCCGGAGCTTCTTCATTCGCCGCAAGTTCGGTCAGCTGGGCGACGAGTTCTTCGCGTCCTGCCAGGTCCAGTCCGGCAGCTGGCTCGTCAAGAATCAGCAGTTCCGGGTCGGTCATCAATGCGCGGGCAATCAGTACGCGCTTGCGCTCACCTTCGGAGAGCTTGCCAAATGGCTGGTTCATGAAGGTGGACATGCCCCACTGGTGGAGCATCGAGAACGCACGGCGCTCGTCGAGCTTCTCGTACTTCTCACGCCAGCGTCCGGTCATGCCGTAGGCGGCGGTGAGAACCACATTTAGTGCGGTTTCATTAGCCGGGATGGCGTTGGCGACCAGTGAGGAGCTCAGGCCGATCAACGGTCGCAGTTCGAAAACGTCGACCTTACCCATGGTTTCACCCAGAATGCCCGCGGTGCCGCGGGTGGGGTGCAGTCGGGTGGCTGCAATATTCATCAAGGTTGATTTGCCGGCGCCATTCGGGCCCAGCACGATCCACCGCTGGCCTTCTTTGACTTCCCAGGACACGTCCTTGAGCAGGTCTTTACGCCCGCGCACCACGCTGACATCATTGAAAGTTAGCACTTCGCTCATGGTTTTTAAGCCTAGACTTTCGTTGCCTGATTCACTAATTGAAAACACCATTACCGATGTGGATTAAGACTCGTTGCTCTTTTGCTTGCGATAAAAGAAATGAACGGTCAACGCCAGACCGAGCAAAATGCAGCCGATAGCACTCACCGCGAAGGACAAAGTGACGCCCTGACCTGTGGTGGCACCCGAGGAATCTGCGTGCATGGCGATGATTGCGGCGGAGACCGCGGTACCGAAAGAACTACCCACGGTGCGCAGCACCTGGTTGAAACTGACCGAGCTGCCCAGCTGTTCGGCCGCGACGCTGCGCGCGATAAGTGCTGGCATGGCTGCGTAGCTGGCACCCATGCCCAGGCCAAAGACCAGCATTCCCAGCAGAAGTTCCCATAATGCCCCGTGCGCTAGCCAAAGGAAGGTTGCCGCCGCGGCAAAAAGCACCGCACCGATGGGTAGCAATGCTGGGTAGCCCACTCGGTGTCCGAGCCGGCGCACCAGACGGTTTGCCACCAGGCTCCCTACCGATAGCGGCATGATGACAAATCCGGCCCACAAGATCGGTAATGCGAGCCCGAAGTCGGTGGTTTCCGGCGCCTGCGCGACGAGACTGGCCACGGACATGCCGATGTATAGGGCCGCGCCGAGCCCGATGGCGGCGAAGTTTGCCAGCAGTACTTCACCTTGCCGTAGTGTGCGCAGGTTTATCAGCGGGTGAGTTATCCGCAGCTCGGTTTTCACCCAGATGACCAGCAAAATGACTGCCACTGCAAGAACTAGGATGGTGCGAGCAGAAATCCAACCCCAGTGCGAGCCTTCACTGATTCCCAGTAACAGCAGGCCCAGTCCGGCAGCCAGCAGCAAAGCACCGGCAAAGTCGAATTTTGTGCGTGGTGCTTTCTCATCGGGTCCGTCGGGCACTATCCGCAGCACCACGAAGATCACGATGAATACAAACACCGCGGCAAACCAGAAGGCCCATTGAAAGCTAAACATCCCGGCGATGACGCCGGTCAGTGGATATCCGATGCCGATACCGGTGGCGACGGTAACGGACAACGAGGAAATTGCATGGTGCACGGTCTTGGGATCCGAGTACCGCCTCGCCAGGGCAATTGTCACCGGAACGATGCCGTAGGTCAGACCCTGCATGGCACGTCCGATGAGGAATATCCCGAAGGTTGGGGCCAGTGCCGCGAGGATGGAGCCCAGCAGAATGATCACCAGGGAATACAGCAAGAGCTTTTTCTTGTGTGGTCCGTCGCTGAGCCTGCCCATCACCGGGGTGGCGACCGCACCTGCTAGGAGATTGACCGTCAACATCCATTGGGCTGCACTGACCGAAATTTGATAGGTTGCTGCGATCGAAGGAACTAAGAGCATCCCTAAGGAACTGACGATTGCGGTGGATAATGCCGCAAAAATTAATGTGGGGACAAGATTGGAGTTAGTTTGCTTCATGCCCACCCCGCGAAATATAAGTTAGTGCTTCGAGTGCGTGGCGGATCGACTCCTGCTGTTTTCGAGTGAGATTTTTGTTGATCATCTCAGCCAGTTCCGTCCGTGCCAGTTGGCGTTCCGCGTGAAGCTTCTGGGCCCCGGAGTCGGTTAACGCGAACCAGGTGCGGCGCAGGTCTGCCGGATCTTTGGTCCGCACCAGAAGTCCCATTTCAACCAACTCCTTGGCAGCCAAGGAGATCGCTTGCTGGCTTACCCCGACCTTGTCTTTCATGGCGGCCGCTGTAATTTTTCCCTGCTCCTCAGCCAAACTCAGAATGCCAAGCTTCCCGGCGGAGATGCTTCGAACCTTATTGAGCATTCCGAATAATGGATAAATCGCGTCGAGCAGGTCCTCAGCAAGGATGGGATCTAGTGGTGATGAGGTCATTTAGATATTCTACAACTAACTTGTACAAGTTAGTTGATGTTTTATCTCACCTCGATTACTACGACGTCATGTTTGGTCGTACTCGCTTGCACCACCGAAAATAGTTTCATGGCTTCAACTTTGACCCTCGTATCCCGCCCAGCACTCCCCCGCGAACGTTTTGACGAACTCCTTGCACAGCTAGGTGGTCGACTGCCTGCCGTCACCGATGCAATTTTCAGCGTGCACGAGTCCGCTTCACGCTGGGTCGCCAAGACCCGGATCGAAAATATTGACACCCTAGACTTGCGCACGAAAGCCCTAGCTGCCTTTGATGCTTTGATCGACGCAGGAATTTTTTCCGCCGACGAAGCCTGCGTTACGGTTCTGGACAGCGCGCTGACCGATGCCAAGCGCATCCTGCTCTTGATGGACGTAGATTCAACACTGATCAAACAGGAAGTGATCGAGCTTCTTGCTGCCCATGCCGGACGCGAGCCAGAGGTAGCAGCCGTCACGGAGGCGGCAATGCGCGGCGAACTGGACTTCGCCCAGTCCTTAATTCAACGCGTGGCAACGCTGAAAGAGCTGCCGGAATCTGTCCTGTCCGACGTGATTTCCCGGGTTATCTTCTCCGACGGAGCACGCGAATTAGTTCAACGGATGCACGCAGCCGGTCACGTAGTGGGTGTTGTCTCCGGCGGTTTCCAGCAAATCCTTGATCCCCTGGCGCAAGAGCTGAAGTTGGATCACGCGTTGGCAAATACGCTGGGAATTACCGACGGACTGCTTGATGGCACCGTCCACGGGCAAATCGTTGACCGAGCGGTGAAAGAAAAGATGTTGCGCGCTTGGGCTGCCGAACACGGCATCGCCATGTCAGCAACTATTGCCGCCGGCGATGGCGCCAACGATCTGGACATGGTCACCGCAGCCGGACTGGGTGTAGCGTTTAATGCGAAACCAGCCTTGCGCGAGCAGTCCGGTGCACGCGTTGATTTTAGTCGCCTAGATGTGATCGCTGACCTAGTTTTAGACGACTTTGACGCTTGAAATCCAACAAGTCGATAACAATTTCGGTGTTTACCCCCACAACGCCATGCATCGGTTGTTCCAACAGTTAGTATTTCTTTTGGTGCACCGATGCGCGGCGAAGTAAAAATTCGCGTCTCGGGCCCGGCCCCAATCGCTTTTCGAAAGAGCTAACAGACAAGTGCAGACCCCCTCCCCGGACAGTTCCTCCTCGCCATCGCCAAGCAACCGGTCTAAGGACCAGGGCCGAAACAAGGCCAAGCCTTGGATCATCACTGGTTCCTGCGTGGTGGCGGCAGCAGCACTCTACTTCGGTGGCGCAGCTCTTATCAGTGCCCAAGTTCCAGCGAACGCCAGCATCGCTGGAGTGAGCATCGGATCAATGAGCCAGGATGACGCCCGAGCGGCTCTGAATAACTCTGTTGTTCCGTTGGCTTCGAAGCCTTTCGACGTGCAGATCAACTTTCAGAACTACAAGATGGACCCAGTCAAGGCTGGGCTATCGCTCAACGTTGACGACACCGTCGCAGACCTAACCGGCTACGAGGCAAACCCGGTAGAACTCATTGACCGTCTGACGGGCAAATACACGGCCACCGCTAGTATCGACGTTGATCAGGACAAGCTGACTTCTCAGCTGGCGGCGCTAGCGAAAAAGGCTGACGCCAAGGTGACCGAAGGCGACATCACCTTTGCCGAGGGCAAAGCCAAACTGGTCAAACCCGTAGATGGGGTGAGCCTGAAACAAGATGAAGCTGCGAAAGTCCTCACCAGCGACTGGCGAATCGGAGCACCGGCAATCGAATTGCCGAGCGAAATTGCCAAGCCTGAAATTTCCGAGGATACCTTGCAGTCTTTCTACGACGACAAGGTCAAAGCACTGCTCAAGGACAAAGTCAGCCTAACTTCGGATAAGAAGAAGGTCGATATTCCTGCTGCGGCTATCGCGGCGGCTGCAAGTTACACTCCCAAGGACGGCGCACCAGCGATCACCTTGGACGACAAAAAACTATTTAAAGCAGCAACCACGAATTCCGAGTTCAGCAGTACCGCAAAGAACGCACGCATTACCCTATCCGGCGGAAAGCCCACCATCACCAAGTCGACCACGGGTCTGGCCTTGGAGACCAAGGGATTGGGCGCAAAGGTCTTAGCCGCCACCGAAACTAAGGAGCGCACCGCAGAGGTTGTTCTCAAGACTTCCGAGGCTGACTTCACCACCGCGGATGCTAAGAAGTTGGGTATCAAGGAAGAGATCGTTGAATTCTCCACTCCCTATCCAACCTCCGATAGGGTGCGCACCAAGAACCTGCATGCCGGATCAGATCGCATCAACGGTACCGTGATCAAGCCCGGAGAGAACTTCTCATTGCTTCAGGCCCTGGGCCCAATCACCGTGGCAAACGGCTACTTTAGCTCCGGTGTGGTCGAGAGCGGTTTCAGTACCGAGGCCGTGGGCGGCGGACTCTCACAGGTATCCACTCAGCTTTACAACGTCGGCTTCCTTGCCGGATATGACGACGTCACGCATAAGCCGCACTCCCGTTGGTTTGAACGCTACCCAGCAGGCCGTGAAGCCACCCTCTGGGAGGGCCAAGTCGATATGGTGTGGAAGAACAACACCCCCTACGGCGTGATGATTCAGGCGTGGGTCAGTGGCGATCGTGTCCACACCCGCTTGTGGAGCACGAAGTACTGGAAGGTTAGCCAGAAGAGCTCGGGCAAGTACAACATGACTAATCCTGAGACCCGGTACAACCCGGCCGACAAGTGTGTTTCGGAAAGTGGTGGGCAGAAGGGCTTTAGCATCGACATCACGCGTAACCGCAGCACGGTTGATGGCTCCAAAACTCTTCCACCAGATGTTAAGAGCTGGACCTACCAGCCTTGGCACAAGGTCGTGTGCGGCGAGAAGCCGTAACTCAAAATTTCAAGGCGCCTTTTGAATCTTTCAAGAGGCGCCTTTTTTGAACTCGAAACCAGCAGGAGGATTTGTGCGTGAAAGTTTAGCCAGACAGTACCTCAGTTACTACGACGGGCAATTGCGTACCGATGCGGAGACTCCCAGCGCCGTAAAGGTTCAGCGTCTAGGTCCGCTGCGGCTGATCAATTTCGCGGGCGGCCAAGGGTTTATCACCTATCCGCACATCACTCCTACCGATGACACCCACCTGGCATCTCTGGTCGGCGAAGCGCTCGCTTACTTTCGAGAGCAGCCAGAAATCAACGGCGTCGAATGGAAGAGCCGGGGCCATGACTATGAGCCGGGTCTGCACGAGCAGTTACTCGCACACGGTTTCGCAGCCGACGCTAGCGAGTCAATCATGGTCGGGCGGGCCGCCGACCTGATCGCCGAAACGCCGCTGCCGGCCGGTGTCAGACTGCGCCAGGTCGTCTCCGAAACTGATGTTCGCGCGATGACCGCGATGCAGGACCGCACCTTCGGAGAAGCGGTATCAACCCATCACGCCGAGGCGATTCTTCGCCGTTTGGCCACCGCGGATGGAATGCAACTGTGGGTGGCCGAGGACAGCACGGGAGAAATACTCAGTGCCGGTCGCCTCGAACCGGTTCCAGGCACGGATTTTGCAGGAATCTGGGGTGGCGCCACCGTTGCGGCCCACCGTGGGCAAGGAATTTACCGGGCCCTGACCGCCGCTCGGGCACGAGCCGCCCTCGAACTGGGCAAAACTCTGATCCATAGTGACTCCACCGAGTATTCCAGACCCATCTTGGAGCGCTACGGCCTGCTGAAGGTCTCCACCACTACGCCATACCGCTGGAGTCGGACGCAGCACTGAACGGCGCTTACGGTGCAGCATAAAGGCCTGCCGTTCTCCACCGGTGCGGGAGCGAACGACAGGCCTGAAAAGCTGCTTGGCGAGCAGGTTCTTACTGCTCAGCCTGCTTCAAGAAGTCACCGGCGCCACCAACAAGTTCGGTGTGTCCGGTTTCCACGTCAGCGAAGACCATCTTGGCAACTTCGGCACCAAATTCTTCAACCGAGTACAGCTTGCCGGCCGCTTCGCGACGCGCGTCGATAGCGCCCGGCTCCATGCGGTTAAGCAGGGTGGCGGTGATGGTGCCCTCAATCATGTCACCGGAGACCACCACAAAATTGATGTTCTTCTCGGCCAGCTTTGGAATGAATTCACGCAAGGCATCTTCACCGGCGCGTTTGGATTGTGCAACCTGGTCGTAGGCTTCCATGGTGGAGACTTGCTTGATGAAGTGTGCCTGGTGGCTGGTCACGAAGACTACACGGCCACCCTCGCTCATTGCTGGCAAGGCAGCCTCAAGCATGGCAACCTGAGCGTCGCGGTTGAGCCGAAGCGCGTAGTTCTCCCCCATAGAGGTTTCCATGCCGCCGGAGGCGTTGAGCACCAGCACGTCCAGCGTTCCGAAGTTCTCTACGGCCGCGTCAACCAGTGCCTGTGGACCCTCGGTGGTGGTCAGGTCGGCTCCTACAGCAACGGCCTTGCCACCCTTGTCTTCGATAGCTGCCACGATTTTGTTCGCACGTGGCGCCTTGGCGCGGTAGTTGATAACTACTCCGAGGCCTTCTGCTGCCAGTTCCTGTGCGGTGACCGCGCCGATTCCGCGCGACGAGCCGGTGACGATTGCACCCTTGTATTCGCTCAACTTTTTACTCCTTAGGTATATCAAAAATTGGGGGTAGTTTTAGTGGCCCATGCCAAGGCCGCCATCAACCGGGATAACCGCCCCGGAGATGTAGGCCGCTTCATCGCTGGCAACCCAGCGCACCACGTTGGCGACCTCTTCTGGCTCGGCAAAGCGGTTGGCCGGGATGGACGCGAGGTAGGACTTCTGAGTTTCTTCTGGAAGTACCGCGGTCATTTCGGTGTTGATAAAGCCTGGCGCCACCACGTTTGCGGTGATATTACGTGAGCCAAGTTCCCGGGTGAGCGAGCGGGCAATGCCCACTAGGCCGGCTTTGGACGCAGCGTAATTTATCTGGCCTGGTGAACCGTAAAGTCCAACCACCGAGGAGATCAGCACTACACGGCCACGCTTAAGGCGCAGCATTCCCTTGCTGGCTCGTTTAATCACGCGGAAGGCACCGGTGAGGTTAGTGTCGATCACCGAGGTGAAGTCATCTTCACTCATGCGCAGCAGCAGCGTGTCTTTGGTTACACCGGCGTTGGCGATGAGCACTTCAACCGGCCCGTGGGCCGCTTCAACCTCTTTGAACGCCGCGTCGATTGATTCGGTGTCGGTAACATCGGCCTTCACGCCGAGCAGCCCTTCGGGAACCTCACCGCTACGGTAGGTGATGGCAACCTTGTCACCGTTAGCTTCGAAGGAACGCGCAATGGCTAGGCCAATTCCGCGGTTTCCGCCGGTTACCAGTACGCTGCGGCCGCTGGTGGTTTCCGTGCTCAATGTAATTCTCCATCCATGCCGTCGGCGCACTCCGTCGGTTACGAGGGCGCCAGAACAGACACTTTGCTTAGGTCAGTAGCTAGTCTGAGAACAATCCTATTAGTTACCACGCAGTATTACAGCTTCGACGGCACGTAGAAATTCGGTTCTCACAGGCACAAGTGAGAGAATAAAGGCAGAAATAGCCCCGTTGAGCGAAGTTCGAAAGCTATGTCACACCAGCATGCGAACCATGGTCCAAAGGACCAGCCGGTTCACCGTATTACCGAAGCGCGCGAGTCCCATACCTCGGAGCGTGAGTTGCGCATACGCAAATACACGATTTCTATGACCGTGCGTATGCTGTGCTTCATCTTGGCGTTCTTCTTTGAAGGCTGGGTCCGCTGGGTGCTTCTCGCCGGAGCGGTGATCTTGCCTTATATTGCCGTAGTCATCGCCAACGGCGGGGCAGATCTGACGAGGCGCGAACCTCCGGCAGAATTTTTTACTGGCAAGGACCCGGAGCAGCTCGAAAATACGGCCCGGCCTGCTCCGGTGAACGAACCAGAGATTGTGATTATCGAGGGCACACTGACCGACCCTGCTCCCCCGTCCGACGTGTCTAAGGAGGCATAGATGGATCTTCTCGGTTCATTAGCAGGCGCGAGTTCTGCGCCTGCCGAAGTTCAATGCTCGCGTAAGGGGTGCCGGGCGCCGGCAGCTTTTCAGATTTTATGGAATAACCCAAAGATCCACACCCCAGAGCGCCGAAAGATCTGGCTGGCCTGTACTGAGCACCGCGAGTGGTTAGAAACCTATCTGAAAGAGCGCTTGCTCTATAAGGAAACCCTGCCCATGGGCGAAGGAGCTACTCAGTAAATGTATCGTTTTTTGGCCAGCACCCGCTGGGTTGGCTGGTTGCTACTCGTCGTCATTTTTGCTGCAGCCTGTGCGGGGCTCGGTAAATGGCAGTCTGATCGCCGCACCGAAGTACTTACCGGCATTTCCCACGTGAACAACAACTACGACGCCACACCGGTATCCGGCGATCAGGCGCTGGACAAGTTTAATTCATTGCCTGAAGAAGACACCTGGATGACCGTTGAGCTCACCGGTCAATACCTCAGCGATGACACGCGCATCGTGCGCAATCGGATTAAGGCTTCCCGCCCGGGTTATGAGGTGCTGGTTCCATTCCGCACCGAATCCGGCGCTACGGTAATTATCAACCGTGGGTTCCTACCTATCGGAAACTCCGAAAACGGTCGCCCCGATGGGGTTCCCGCGGCTCCTGCTGGAACGGTCACGGTGGACGCCCGGCTGAAGGCCGGGGAGATCAAACTGGATCGCGGGGCCCCCGATGGCCAGCTTGCGTCCATCCATCTGCCCGCATACGCCGCGCAACTTCCCTACCCGATCTCCGAAGGTGCTTACGGCATCATGTATCAGGAAGATCCGGCACCGGCCACGGCACCACAGCCCTTGGATGCACCGGACACCGATGAAGGTCCGCACCTTTCCTACGAGTTCCAGTGGTATTTCTTTGGGATCTTATCCTTCGTAGGCTTCTGGTACGCGGCGAAGCAACAGCGCAAGATCAACGCCGAAGACGCTGCCGAGCTCGCCGAGGCGAAGGCGTTGGGTTTTGACGAACCAATTCACCGGGTCCGCAAGCTGCGTGCGAAGGAAGAGAAGAAGTTCCGCCGCGACGGGTCACTGACCGATGAAGCTTATGAGGATCTCATGTTAGATGACGATTCGCCCAAGGGCGGCAAACCACAGTAACGAAACAAGTCCACGGCCGGTGGCCGTGGGCTCTTCTGTGGGTACAGCAAAGCCGCGGACCGCCATCCTCTTAGGATGGTGGCCCGCGGCTTTGCTGTACTGGCTTTAAGTCAGTGAGACCAATTCCAGGTAGCCCTCGTTGAACAGGTCCTCGTCGCCGTCAGGCAGGATGACCACACGCTCTGGTTTCAGCGCCATCACGGCACCCTCATCGTGGCTGACCATCACCACGGCGCCTGGGAAGCTGGACAGTGCACCAAGTACCTCGGCACGCGAGGCTGGGTCAAGGTTGTTAGTAGGCTCATCGAGCAGCAGCACGTTAGCGCTGGAGGCCACGATGGTGGCCAAAGCCAGACGGGTCTTCTCACCACCGGAGAGTACTCCTGCTGGTTTCGAGACGTCGTCGCCGACAAACATGAAGGAACCAAGAATCGAACGCACATCGGCATCGCCGAGGTGGTCCGGCGCGTTGCGGCGCATATTTTCAAGCACCGTCGCATCTGGATCCAGGGTGTCGTGCTCCTGGGCGAAGTAACCGATCTTCAAACCGTGTCCCGGAATGATCGTTCCGGTATCTGGTTCCGAGACGCCGGCAAGCATGCGCAGCAAGGTGGTCTTACCCGCGCCGTTAAGGCCCAGGATGACTACCTTCGATCCCCGGTCGATAGCCAGCGATACATCGGTAAAGATTTCCAGGGAACCGTAGGCCTTCGATAGGCCCTCGGCCATCATTGGGGTCTTGCCGCAAGGGGCTGGATCCGGGAAGCGCAGAGCTGCCACGCGGTCGTTCGCGCGTACTTCTTCCAGGCCCGAAAGCATGCGGTCAACACGCTTGAGCATCGATTGCGCGGCGGAAGCACCGGAGGCACGCGCCTTCATCTTGTTGGCCTGAGCCATCAAGACCGAAGCCTTCTTCTCAATGTTGCCGCGCTCGCGCTTACGAGCACGCTCATCGGTTTCGCGCTGAGTCTGGTAACGCTTCCAGTTCATGTTGTACACATCAACCGTGGCGCGGTTGGCATCAAGGAAGAGCACCTTGTTCACGGTGGCATCCAGCAGGCCGGTGTCGTGGCTGATCATCAGCACGCCGCCGGCGTAGTTCTTGATGAAGTCACGCAACCAGGTAATGGAATCGGCGTCCAAGTGGTTAGTTGGCTCATCGAGCAGCAACGTTTCGGCATCCGAGTAAAGAATGCGGGCAAGCTCCACACGGCGGCGCTGGCCACCGGATAGGGTGCGCAATGGCTGCTCAAGAATACGTTCTGGCAAATCCAGGTTAGAACAGATGGCCGCGGCCTCGGATTCGGCGGAGTAGCCGCCGGCAGCCATAAACTCGGCTTCCAGACGGTCATAACGGCCCATGGCCTTCTTCGCTACGGACGCATCATCGCTAGCCATCTCATCGCGGGCCTTAGCCAGCTTATTGAGTACCACGTCGAGGCCACGGGCGGCGAGGATGCGATCCTTCGCCAGCTGCTCCATGTCCTCGGTCTTCGGATCCTGCGGCAGGTAGCCAATGGAACCCTTCAGCGAGACGTTACCGCTAGCAGGCTGGGATTCTCCGGCCAAGACCTTGGTCATGGTGGTCTTACCGGCACCGTTTCGACCCACCAGTCCGATCTTGTCGCCCTTGTCGATGCGGAAATTTACTTCGTCCATCAGCAAGCGGGCGCCGACGCGTAGCTCAAGGTTGGCTACGGAAATCATATGGTGTGGCCCTTTCAAAACGGGGTAAGGAAAAACTATTCGCCCATATAAAGGGCAACTTGTCTATCCTACCGGTCGTATAGGCGGGATCAGGCTTACTGTGTGCGAACCAACATCTTAAAGCCCACTGCCCGGCACCCAGTATCGGGTGCCGGGCAGTTGCGCTAGCGGCGCTGTGTGGAGCGGAAGTCTTTCATTTGAATCAGTCTTCGACGAAGCGAAGCCTCGCGTTTTAGATCCGAACCACTGGTCTTATCGATATGGGCTTTGCCAAAACGCCAAAGCAGCACGTCGTCAAGCAGCCTGTCTGGCCCCGGAGAATACCGGTGATCCAATGCGGCGCGGACCTCGGTGACTACATTTGCATCCAGAAGTTCGGCCAGCTGCCAGGTCTGATCGATGCCGTGGGAACCGAGCAATTCGGCGGCCCAGGACCAGTCATCGTCGCGCTTGCGGTCCACGTGGGGAAGCAGAGTCTGCCAGATTTCGCCGATTTTTTCGCCGGTCAGCTTCTCGGTGCCTAGACCTTCGCGGTCGTGATAACCATTCATCCGATGGTAGAGATCATCAATATCGGTGAAGTAGTTTTCCACGGTTTCGAGCATGGCCGCGGTGGCGGTGAAATGCCTGTCGATCTGCGGGTTCCAGGCGGCTTCTCCCGGATGCTTAAAGCGGATGTCATGTTCCATCTCGCTCCATGCATGCTGAAGCACCGTGCGGATCTGCACCTCAAAGACGAAGTTGCCACTGGGTACTACCGGTTTGCCCAAAGCTGTTTGGAACTTTGACACGCTCGGTTCATTGCGGGTCTTGAGCAGCAGGTGCCGTGAGGAGTAACCATAGGTTCCGGATTCCACCGAACCAATATCTTTCTCGCGGTCACTGCGGCAGTCAAAGTCCTCGCGGTGCGCCTTGATGAGCGTGGCTACCTGCTGGATTTCATGGGGAAGCATCACGATGATGCGCAAACCCACCATGTCGTGGATTTCCCGCAGCGGGTTAGGGAACTCCAAGACCGGGTGTGAATCCGGAGTTTCCTGCAACTGCCGCGAAGCCTTGGCCCGGAAGGACTCGGCGGTTTTTACCCGTCCGGTCACGAACAAGGGTTGGACTTCACTATCAATAAATAACGAGCGAATTTTTGATTTCATCGCCCGCAGCACCTCATCGAGTTCCTGGCCCACGGTTTCAAAACGAGACACCGCCTCGTCGATTTGTTCGCTGAACTGTTCCGGTTCGGTGCTGCTGGTCAATGGATCCATGGTGGTGCCTCCTAATGTGATGAAATGCCGTGGGTGATCGATGCGGTGTGTGCCCTTGCTATGGGCGGGTCAGGCGCTTAGCCATATCCTCATACAACGGAGCCTTGTCTTCGCCAGCCTGCTTGGCAGCGGTAGCCGGTTTAGCGGCTGCCGGAGCCGCAGCTGGAGCCTGCTTCAGCGGGGTGACCTTTTCCGAGCGCGACTGGGCAATAGCCTCGGCCCGCGCCCGGGCGATAGCGTCCTGGTGTTCTTGTTCCAGCTGAGCCACACGCTCGGCTTCCGCCTGCTGTGCATCAGAAAGGGCGGAGTTGTAACCGTCGTCGTAGGCGACGCCGTACTTCTCCGCGTTGATCTGCTCTTCGTCATAGTCGAAGGCGGCTCGAAGCTTCGCAGCTTCAGACTTCTTCTGGTACATGTGCACGGTCAGGTGGGTGATCGCCAGCAACACGATAGGCGGCATGGCCGCAACGAGTGCCGATACCAGTGGCGGCACACCATTAACGATGGAATCCACCGTGAGGATCGCATGGGTGGAGTTTGCAGCGGTCGACACGATCGCGCCGAAGAACAGCAAGGACCACGGGTAGATCATCGCTTTACGGTTGAAGCCGTTGAGCGCCACGATGGCAACGGTGGCCGCCACGATCATGCCGTCAATGATGATTGGCCAGATCCAGGCCAGGTTTGCCTGGATGCCGGAACGTTCAGCCAAGTCGGTCAGCGCCGCGAAGGATAGTACGAATGCACCAATCGCGATCAGGACCGTGGCTCCTACGGCGGTGCCGAGGACGGCGCGGTGCGGTTCGTGCGGAATTTCTTGCTGAGTATCCATACTGCGGGGCAGGCCTAACTTTGGAGAGATGAATCGGAACGTCTTTTAAGCGAATGTGGTTGCCAGTTGTATCGGATACCGGCCACCGGAACTATTTTAGCCCCATCAGCTGACAGCTTGGTGGTGAACGATTAGTGAATTCGCCGATCAATGAATCTGGTGCCGGTGAGCCTACCGGCGATTCCACGGCCGGTCGGATCACCTAAGAGGAAGATTGAGCTCAGTACGAGGTAGCCGAATACCAGCGCGCTGAGCCACGCCCAGGGGCTTGCAGCCCAGATGCTGTCGGCAATTTGGAAGGCGAAGGAGATTCCGCCTAGACCCAGAATGCTGCGCACAAGGCCCTGCCATGCAGGTACTTGCAGTGTGTCTTTTCCAGCAACCCGAATCCAAGCACAGCGTTGCCCTAAACTGGCACGTCCTGGCATGACGGTGGGAAGCAGGAAGACCAGCAATACAGAGATCGTGGGAATCCACCGTTGGGTCAGGTCATAGGACGCTTGCGGGGCTCCAAGTTTTTCGGCGATCTCCAGCACGAAGGTGGTGAGCATAACCAGCCCGAGGACAAAAGCGATATCGAAGCCGTTGGCCATAAAGCGCCGAAGCCTGGTCACCTTGCGTGGCCCAGCCTTTAAGGCACTTTGTTCTCTGGGGCCGGTCAGCCACGCAAAGATTGGCAGGTACGCCACAATGGATCCAAGCAATGCGCCGAAGGTGTTCATCAGAAGATCATCAACATCGGCAACCCGGTAGGCGCAGGTATACAGGCCCCAGATCCCGGTGTACTGAGTCAGCTCGATGGCCAAGCTGGCAGTGAGTCCGATGAGCGTGCCCAGAAAAACGTTCCCGCGTAGCCAGCGGACCGCTAGGATACCGAGCGGCATGAACAAGATCACATTAAAAAGGACCTGCCACAGTGTAAAACTAGTCAAAAAGTGACGCATCCCCAGCTCATAGGAGAGCGCGAAGTCATTGAGGAAGTTCAGCGGTTGCAGCTGCGGAATGGCCACCCCGGGCCGGCAAAATGCGTCACGTGTTTCGGGCAGCGGAAGCATGGTGTAGCTGAAGAGGCCAAAACCGTAGATAACTGCGGCACCGGTGGTTAGCGTGCGGCGCCAGGATAGGCGCCCATGGCGGTGATACTGGATGGCGAGCAGGAAAATACCGGCTGCGCCTAAGAAGAGGACACCGCCAAGCATGGCGATAGTCGCGGGCCAAAACATCGTTTGCATATTTCTATCTAAGCCGAGAAAAATGCGCGCAACCTGTGACGTCTGGTGTGTGCCTAGTTACCGTTGGCTGGATACTTACTGAATGGAAGCTGGCCCAGTGTCTCCACTGAGGACGGTGCGTGTCTTCGGGTCGAAGCGGAAAAGGCCGGCAAATAAACCAACCGCCAGCACCGCCGCAAATACCCGCATCAACCACACGATATGCCATTGTTCAATCGAGAGCTGATCCACGAAGACCACCACAAGGATCAAGCTGGCCAAATAGATCATCAGTTTCTCGGAGGCCCAAGAGACACGGTGCGAGATCGCGAAGAGCGCGATCATCCACAAGATGTACCAGGGCTGGATGATCGGTGCGAGCAGGATCACCGCAGACAGTGCCCAGGCGGCCAGACGCACCGGTCGAGAAATATCTTTAGCCAATGCAAGCCAGGCCACGATGGCCACAGAAACAAGCTGAAAAACGAACACCACGATGGTCTGTGTCAGGCTCGCCGAGCCGCCCAGCACTTCAACCAGCATGCCAAGCAACCAGCCAGTCAAGCCCACCGGAGCGTAGGGGAAGGCCGCATCGCCAGCGGTAAACATGGCCGGTAACCATCCAAACCAGAGGTTAGTCACCGCGCCGATGATAGTTAACCAGATCAGGCAATAGCAGAACACCTTCAGCCAAACTATGCATTTTGCGCGCAAGGACTTATCGCGGCCTAACAAGATCAACCCAATAAATGGCAGCACCAAGAGCACAATCGGTTTCACAGATACCGCGATAGCCAATGCCAGCGTGGCTGCCATTGGCCGGCGGTCATAAGCCAGCGCGAATGCGCTGAACACTCCGGCAATCATCAACGCGTCATTGTGAGCGCCGCCGATCATGGTCAATAAAAACAGTGGATTCCCTACGATGGCCCAGTTAGCCCAGTTTGGATTTTGTCCCATCTTATTTGCCAGTTTGGCGGTGAAATGAAAACAGCCGATAACCCCAAGTAACGCGGTAATGCGCAGGAGCCCTACTCCAATTTCGGGCACCCCATTGGAGACAAAATAAATGATGCGTGAAAGTACCAGGAAGAACGGGCCGTAGGGGGAAGGAGATTGGGCCCAGAGCCCATCCGAGCCACCTTCAAACCAGCCAGGCAGAGCCGAAATACCTTCACGATATGGAGACTTATCGGCATGAAGCATCCGGCCTTGGGCCAGATACGAGTAAACATCACGGCTGAGAATTGGGAAGGAAAACATCAATGGTGCCGACCATTTAATGAACAGCTGCGCCAGCTGTCGTGAACTGATCAGTTGTGCAGTATCAACTAGCGGGCGAGCGAGAATCCATACCCGGGTCAACCACGCCAAACCTGCTGCCATTAGGATGATGCAGCTAATGACTCCCCATGCCTCGGTGCGGAATTCGATAAAAAATCCGCTCCTGGCCAGCGGAGAGAGCTGGCTGCGCGGAAACCAGCCGATACCCCAAGACGCCACGGTGATCATCACCGAAGCGGCAAAGCCTTGCCAACCCAGGGCCTTCAGCGACACTCCACGTCGCATTAGTTTTTGCACCAGCAAACTCACTTGACTTTCTTTTTCAGCCAGTTTGTGGAGCTCAGTAGCTCGGGACAGATTTTTTTGGTCTTGGGATCCAAGAAGACCATGTACAGCGCACAGAGGATCGAGATTCCCCACGAGATGAGCTGCACCCGTGGAACTAGATCTTCTTGAAGGAACTGCCAGACGAAAATTTGATCCGCTGCTTGGTAAGCCAAGAAGAATATCGTGGTGAGGTGTAGCCACAGCATCTGCCAGTCATCGCGCAACCCGGTCGCCGCGAAGAACGGCAACAACCACAGCAGGTACCACGGCTGGATTACCGGAGAAAGCACCACAATTGCCGCATACGCGATACCCATGCGCTGGACTAGATGTGAGTACTTCCCTCGGAACATCAGGACAATGGCAAGCCCCACACCGAGCAATCGGCCACCGGTTTTTATGATCGACAGAACCCAGTCGGTTTCCATGCCAAATGAGCCAAAAATGCCTTGCAACGCGATAGTTAACATTCCCAGCGGCGCAACAACAGAAACTCCGGTACCGGTGTAGTTCAGCAGCACGCTGAGCCAGCCAAACCAGTAGCCGTTCAGCCAGCCTACGAGGGTCATGAGAACCAGGAAGATGGAACCGGAGTAGAACCAATAGAGGAATCGGCGTGGCCACTTGGCTTCCGGTCCGGCCCAGAGCAAACCGATAAACGGCAGCAGTACCAGGGTTATGGGTTTGACGCCGATCGAGGCCGCGAGCACTACAATCGCCCAGAACCCGTGTCGTTTACAAGCCAGATACACGGCCCACACCGATAGACCCGTCATCAGCGCATCGTTATGTGCGCTGGCCACAAAGTTCACCAGGAAGAGCGGGTTCGCCACGGTCATCCACGTTGCCTTGGCTCCGGAAACCGAATGCAGTTCGGCCAGTTTAGGAACATAACGCAGGCACAGTAGGACACCGATGACCGCGATGGCGCGGAAAGCAAGAACAGCCGCGTCGGTAGACCCGCCAACGATGTTGACCACGATGTATTCAATGGTCAAGAACAGCGGACCGTAGGGGGTACCGTCTTGTGCCCACATGGTGTCGGCACCTAGCTGGAACCAGTTATTCAGGCTTGAAATGCCGTCGACATACGGATCTTGTCCGGCATCGACTAAACGGCCCTGCCCGATGTAAGCAAAAACGTCGCGGCTCATGATGGGAAGTGCGATAAGCATTGGAATGCTCCAAAGCATCACCGCGCGCCGCACAATTTTGAGCGAGCCGTCGCCCCAGGTCTTTAGCTTCTGCCCTAGACGCCACCACGCACGGAAAAGCAACCAGCAACCCAATGCCAGCAAGATTACGCAAATGGTAACGCCGGCAGTCTCGGTTCGCACCATGATGAAAAAAGGATCACGATTCAGCGGTGAAACACTGGCCAGCCAACCCGTACCAAAGGATCCGAAGAGGATCATCGAGGAGCCGATTATGCCGCTAAGCAATGTCTTATTAACCCCAGCGTATGGCTGGGGAGCTAGAACTTCTGCCTTACTAGCGGACACCGTGACACCTCGTGCTGGATTGGACAAAAAGTTCGTTTAAAAAGATTGACGTTGCATCCGGTTAGCCAGTAGGAGGCTCATCGTTCAACGTCATGAAATCTCCCATGATTTTAGCATCGCCCGCTATGCCCATACCGGTGTGACACTGAGATGCCTGAAGCTTTCATGCCGTGCGCTGCCCCACAAGCTATCCAGAGGGTAGATTGGTTCCGTGGCTAGTAATTCAGAGAAAATTGTATGGATCGATTGCGAAATGACCGGTTTAGACCTGGTCCATGATGCGTTGATCGAGGTAGCGGTACTGATTACCGATTCGGACTTGAACATCATCGACGAGGGTATCCAGGTGGTTATCAAGCCTAGCGATGCCGCTCTGGCACAGATGGGAGACTTCGTTCGCAATATGCATCAGGTCTCCGGCTTGTTGATGGAGCTGGACGGCGGTATGCAAATGGAGCAGGCCCAGCGTCTGGTCATGGAATACATCCGAAAACATGTCCCGGAGCCGAACAAGGCTCTGCTGGGAGGAAACTCGGTAGGCACCGATAAGAACTTCTTGGCTCGCGACATGCCTGAAATCATTGATCACCTGCACTACCGCATCATTGACGTTTCCACCTTGAAGGAATTAAGCCGGCGCTGGTTCACTAAGGCGCACTACGCTGCTCCCGCCAAGACCGGTAACCACCGCGCGTTGGGTGATATCCAGGACTCAATTGACGAGCTTCGCTACTACCGAGCTGCCATCATGGTGCCCTCCCCCGGACCAACTACCGATCAGAGCCGCAAAATCGCTGCCCAGATCAGCACCAACGACGAAAAGTAAGCACTAGTCAGCCCCCTAAATCGTAGGTGATACACAACACAGCGACTTAGGGGGCTTTCAAGTTGGCACTCACCCCCTCAATATGTGTATAGTATTTCTCGTTGCCAGATACGAAATCAACTCGCAAAAGCCGAATGACTAGTACCGAAGCAAACATGGTGGGTATAGCTCAGTTGGTAGAGCGTCTGGTTGTGGTCCAGAAGGTCGCGGGTTCAAGCCCCGTTACTCACCCCAGACAAACGGTCTGATTTGAAACGTAAGTTTTGAATCAGACCGTTTTTTGTTTCCCTGCGGACTTCGTGACCTCAAAGGTCGCCCGATTATTAGTTTCGCTCCAGATGCATGTATAGTATTTCTCGTTGCTTGAAATCAGTTTGAATGCTCTAGCGTTCCGACTAGTCACAAAGTAATCATGGTGGGTATAGCTCAGTTGGTAGAGCGTCTGGTTGTGGTCCAGAAGGTCGCGGGTTCAAGCCCCGTTACTCACCCCAGACGAACGGTCTGATTCGAAACGTAAGTTCCGGATCAGGCCGTTTTTTGATTTCATAGACATTTTTGCGCACCGATTTGGACTGAGATCGTTTCGCTCCGTCCTTGTGCTGATGTTTACACAAAGCGCAGTTGCGGCGTTGGCCCATATCTGTGCATGAGCTAGGAATAATAAACCAATTACGGGCTTGCTGCATAGTCATTTAGCTACCTGTTTTTGATTTTAAGCTACTTGACCAGACTCACAACCAGGTACAAACTTAGGCTTATGATCGGCACGTCCAGCGAACTCCCCACGGAGTTACCGTCACTTCACAACGCATACCAGCAAGCTCGTGCGACGGTATCGCGTGGCGCTCCCATTTTTATTGTGGGGCAGACCGGTAGTGGACGTACAACTTTTGCACGTCAGATCCTCTCAAAACATCCGGGTAAGATTTACTGGATTACCGCAGCCAAAGCCCTGACGCAGGTGCCCTTTGCCCTGCTAACAACTTTGACAGCACAGTTGCCGACACCAACTGGCGGCTTTGCTCCGGCAGAAATGCTTGCAGGATTAGTGCGTTACACCGAGCAGCAGAGCCTTACCCTGTTTTTAGATCAGGCCCACTATGCCGATGAGCAAAGCGCCGCGATTCTTGGGCAGTTGTCACTGACGCGAAACATTCACCTCGTGGTAACTACCACCGCGATTCATGAACTGCCTCAATCGCTGAGGGATTTACGCACCAGCCCTGATGCTTTTCGTGTCGAACTTCAACGGCTGAGCTTTGCCGACACGGCCACGATTTTGGAAGATGTACTAGGCGGCGCCGTTAACTCGAGCACCGTTGATACGCTGCTGGAATTGTCTGATGGAAATGCGCTACACCTTCGCGAGCTCACCCTGGACGCGCAAAATGCGAAGGTCCTCTCTAAACAGGGGTGCTACTGGACTCTTGATCGGCTTTGGAATCCTCAGGGACCACGCATCTCAGATCTGATTAACTCGCGACTGCGCGAACAGCCTCGATCAATACGCGAAGCCATTGAACTTCTGGCGGTAACCGGCAGACTGAGATACCCCTTTGCACAGCAACTACTCGGCGCCGCACTTCCTCAATTGCTCGATACCCGTCTGGCAAAATTGGTAACACTAACCGAAGATGAAGCAACCGGCGAGCGCGAACTTGCGGTCGTGCTCAGCTCCGGTCTTGCCCCGCACACTGTATTGAGTACTTTGACCGAAACGAAACTTCGGGATTACCTGCAGCGCGCCTCGGATACTATTCCTAGAGAAGTTCTCACTTCTCATGCGCGGGCTTGGTTCACCCGGCACCGGGTGCAGCTGGGGATCAAGATCCCTGCAGCTGAATTGTATGAAGATGTGGTTGGTTCGGCTCAGGCGCGCAAGTTTGCCCAGGTGGTGGCGTTGACCGATTCATTGGATCGGGAGTCATTCACCGATCAGTCAATTTTGGAGCACGTACTGGTGATGCGTGCCGACGCGTTACATGAGCTGGGTAGGCCGAAGGTAGCTTTATCGGTGCTTGAGCCGTTGTTACGTACCGGAAGTCCTGAGCTTCGTGCGGTTGCGGCTAAGATCGCTTTCGCCGGTTTGGGTGATCCCGAGTTGGCGACGCGAATTATTGATTTTGGTCCTCATGATCCGATTGATAGTCAGGCACAGCGGCTACTCCTGTTGTCTCGTGCTGGACGAGTGGTTGATAGCGAGAGGATGCGAGACTATGCCTCCCATAGCGACATCTCGCCCGCGTTACGTTCAGCATGTTTGGCACATGTGCTGATTGAAGATTGTTATGCGGGACGCCCAGTCGATGCATTTGAAGAGTTTGTTAGCTTTGCAACAGACAATTATTGGTCCTCGGCCACACCTGCAACTCAGGCTGAGCTACTTTTTGCTTTGCCGGTATTGGCTTCCAGTTTAGGCGGGGTGAGTGCTGAGCTGGCAGGACTACTGTCGGGACTCGATTTCACAAACTTGGCGATCAACCACGCCAATTACCTGACTGGTCATGGGCTTGAACAACTTGAGCAGGGGCGTGCGTTGGATGCGTTGGAAGCATTTGAACAGGCCTTCGCCCTCACAGCTGCCTCAGACCCCTACTTATCCACTGGGTTCATCGCCTCTTTGGCCGCGAGCGCTGCGGTGCTAGTTGGCGATCGAGAGAAGGCCGGAACCTATTACTTTGTGGGCAAGTCTTCCTCAGAGGTATCTGGCCAAATTATGCGCCCCATTGCGCAACGGAATTTATTGCCTGTCATTTTGGAGTTCGAGGGTACAGAGGCAGCGCAGGATCATCTTCGCCAGTGCTTGGCACAGGCCGATAAATTTAATCGCAAGCTGGTCCGGATGCGCCTGTTGCACGATGCGTGGCGTTTGGGTCTGTCTGTTGGGGTGGACGAGGTCAGTGACGCCGCAGCTATAGTGCAAGGCCCTTTGGCGCAGGCTATTGGACAATATGCTTCGGTGATCCACACACCGGCGCTGGAAGCCGTACAGGCACTGACCGCTGCTCATCTATCGTCGCAACGTTTGCTCTATGCTGCCGAGATTGCGCAGCGAGCCTCGGGCGCTGCCCGCGAGCTAGGTCAGCGTACATTGGCGTCCCGATTGTTATCGCTCTCTACGGAATTGGCAGAGCCGCTTGAACAAGTAAATACCTTTGCCTTAGGTCGCGGACGTATTGTTCGGTCCTTACTCACCGAACGTGAGTACGCTACCTGTGTTCTTGCTGCGCGGGGGGCGAGCAGTCATGAAATTGCTGACGAACTTTTCCTTTCCCGCCGTACCGTGGAAGGTCATTTGCAGCGTTCATATACAAAGTTAGGTATCGTCGATCGTCGTCAGCTGCTTCCAAGCACTAACGGGGAGCTCCATGTGGTTGAACCTCCTAACGCCCAGTTGACGTCACTACCTGTATCCAGGCAAAGAACTACCTAGTCATCTTTTTCACGGCGACTTTCGCGCTTTGCCGTCCTAGGATGGGAAGCGGGGAATCGAAGTTTGTATAGTGAATCTTGGGGGATTCAGAATTCGATTTATTGGGATTAGGCTTTTTAGACACTCGCAACTGTCTGAGCGGCTACGAAGCTCACCAAAAGGCTAACGTCATGGGGACGTTAGCCTTTCCCATTTAAAACATCCATTAGAACGTTTGTTCTAATGTTTATCTTGCGTCAATCACACCTGGCAACCACAATGAACGCCCACCTGACGGTGAAGTGCATCTCAGTGCAGGTCTTCAATCGAGTTCCACATCGCCTGAATGTCAGACGCGGTCTGCGCGATCAAGGCCCAGGAACTGCGATTTAGACTAGTAAACACGCAGAATTGCCCACGCATCTTCCCTCAGCAACACGAGCGTGCGTGTGGACGGGCTCTAAACAACGCCGGTACCCGCAGTGGCGAAACTAAGATGAGCCGTGAAACTATTGGAGAAGACTTCTTAGCACCTTGGGAAAGGACCGATCACGTGCCCATTCGGCAGATCACCGTATATGGAGAACCAGTACTGCACCAACGCGCAGCTGAGGTCACCGAATTTGATGACCAGTTGCGCCAGCTTGTCGCTGATATGCATGCCACCATGGATGCGGCTCACGGTGTAGGACTAGCGGCACCGCAAATCGGTGTCGGACTGCGTATCTTCACCTACATCTACGCTGATCAAGATACGGCTCCCGAACGCGGCGTGCTCATCAACCCCGTACTCACCCTCTCGAAGGTCTCCCAGGCAACACCTGACCCTGATGAGGAGGCCGAGGGCTGCCTTTCCGTACCCGGCCTGAACTTCCCACTCAAGCGTGCTGAATACGCGAAAGTTGAAGGCGTCGACGAGTTTGGCAAGCCGGTCTCATTCGAGGCGACCGGCTGGTTTGCACGAATCATGCAGCACGAGTTTGATCACCTGGACGGCTTCCTTTACGTAGACAAGCTGGTGCCGCGGTGGGATAAGCGTTGGCTCAAGGCGAAGAAGGCTCTGGGTTGGGGTGTAGCCGGCACTACCTGGCTGCCGGGCACCGATGAGGATCCTTTCGGGCACTAAAGTCTGAAATTTATATACCGCTGATGCAGCGCCGTACCGAGTAAATCGTCCGGCGCTGCTTTTGCGTTCCAGAGCACTTGCATTATCCCCTCTCCCCCAGCGATGCTTGTCGGACAGCAAGCAATCCGCCCACCATCCATATAACGCCGCCTAGACTCTCAGCGCCAATAGTCATTGCGCCACCACACGCGTCGGCCGTAGAAACTCACGTCGGGCCCTGCGCCTGACCCTCTTGGCGGGCTGCATCGCGAAAAGCTATAGGCACAGGGACCAGCAGGTGACCCCGCGCCGGGCTGGGGAGGATCTGCTCCCCTGCTGGCACGCGGGCAAGGCACGCTCAGTGAGCCCATAGCGCCAGGATAAGCACCCTCATGACTGGGATTAGCACGCATCGGCCCGCAGACTTCTGGCAGGGATGGGGCAGACCCTCAGAAAGGTTGGCTTGCCATCGGCCACCGGCGGGAGACCGCAGCGCAAACAGGATTAGAACATACTTTCGAATCTCGTTCGTTGCGACCGGCTACTTCCCAGCGGGCTCGGCAGTATGGCGCGGCAGGACTTGAACCGTAAAGGCTTCGCCCGTCGACTGGCATTTTTCCACGGCTTCGGCATCCTTCTCAGTCAGCTGATGGAAGCCACCGCCAATACTCAGGTGGTCCCCTACGCGGAATTCCTCATCGGCAACCTTCATGCCGGGCCACCCATCAGATAAGACGTGGGCCTCGGAAGGGAATATCAGCAAGGCCGGCTTTCCTTTCGGAGCGCGTAGCTCGAAGCATTGCCCCGCACTGAGCAGCAGCACACCGCTGGCTTCAGCCGCATTGGACGCTGTCTCATCTATGGAGTGCGCTCCCACCACGGCTCGCGGTTCGCCCGCAGTCAGTCCAAGCTCACTACCGTTCATAGCGCAGGAGCTTAGCACTAGGGTACATACACCGAGCGCTGCAAGCGCACCGGTCACACTCAAATAAATACGCCTAGCCATAAGGGAAATCTTAGCAAGCCACCCTGGGTTTAAAAGGCAGCACCCCGACCCTTGGTCAAAGGATCGGGGTGCTGCCTGCAGGCGTTGAGGCTTAGACGCTAGCCGTCTGTGCCTGTACCGCTGGAACTGCCACCGGGTGGGTGCCGGCGATTGACTCAATCACACGCACTACCTGGCAGGAGTAACCGAATTCGTTGTCGTACCAGACGTAGACGATAGCGTTCTTGTCCGAGACAATGGTCGCCAAACCATCAACGATGCCCGCACGGCGTGAACCGACGAAGTCGGTAGACACAACCTCAGGGGAATCGATGTAGTCGATCTGGCGGTGCAGGCTGGAAGTCAGTGAAGCTTCGCGCAGGTAAGCGTTCAGCTCTTCCTTGGTGGTCCCGTTCTCAAGGTTGAGGTTCAAGATCGCCATGGAGACATCTGGGGTTGGTACGCGGATTGCGTTACCGGTCAGCTTGCCTTCGAGCTCTGGCAGTGCCTTGGCTACTGCCTTGGCGGCACCGGTCTCGGTGATCACCATGTTCAGTGCTGCCGAACGGCCGCGGCGCTCACCCTTGTGGAAGTTGTCGATCAGGTTCTGGTCGTTGGTGAACGAGTGAACGGTCTCAACGTGTCCGTGGATGACGCCGAACTTGTCGTTCAGTGCCTTCAGGACTGGGGTGATCGCGTTGGTGGTGCAGGAGGCCGCGGTGACGATCTTGTCATCTGCGGTGATCCAGGAATCATTGATGCCGTGGACGATGTTCTTCAAATCGCCCTTGCCCGGTGCGGTCAGCAGTACGCGGGCAACGCCCTTAGCCTGCAGGTGCTGGGACAGGCCAGCCTCGTCGCGCCAGCGACCGGTGTTGTCCACCACGATGGCGTTGTTGATGCCATGCTCGGTGTAGTCAACGGTGGTTGGATCATTCGAGTAGATGACCTTGATCAGGGTGCCGTTAGCCAAGATGGTGCTGTTGGCCTCGTCTACGGTAATCGAGCCGTCAAAGCGCCCGTGGACCGAGTCGCGGCGCAGCAGCGAAGCACGCTTAACGATGTCGTCATCCGAACCCTTACGCACCACAATGGCACGCAGGCGCAGGCCGTAGCCGCCGCGTTCAATCAGGATGCGTGCCAGCAGGCGGCCGATTCGGCCGAAGCCGTAGAGCACGACGTCCTGCGGCTCAACGTCGGTGGCGCCAGCCTGGCCGACCTTTTCGCCTAGCTCTTCGGTGAGGAAAGCGTTCAGGTCCTTCGAGCCGGAGGCGGCGAACTTCTTGTTCAGACGGCCCAAGTCAACGGAAACCGAACCAACGTTCAAGGATTCAATTGCTTCGAGCATTGGCATGGTAGTGGTCAACGCCAATTCTTCGCCATCAATGCGGCGCACTACGCGGTGCGCCTTGATGATGTCGATGGCGGACTGGTTGATCAACTTACGGCCGTAGATCGAGGTCACCACATTGTTATTGCGGTTAAGGCGTCCGATCAGTGGAATCATGGCCTCGGCGAGCTCTTCGCGCCCGCTCCATTCTTCCTGGGCAACGACAGACTGCTGGGTCACAGAAAATCCTTCCATTTCAGCCGACTTCCAGATCCATAAAGTCGGTTGGCACCGTGAGAAGCACCATTGCTTTTGCGGTGGCGCGGGGTAACAGGATCATCCCCGCAAGTACGTATCCATTCTAGACGGTGCACCCGCGAAGCGGAGCCTGACGCCTGTGAATCATCTCACCACGCTGGTGAGTGAATGGGATGACCGATACGCCGGGTTCTGTCCGCTTGCGCGAAGACGATCATCTATCTACGACTGCCGTTGCCGACAGCCTCTAGCGGTCCACCCGACCGCATGGGGCGAACAGCCCTCATAACGCGGTCTGTCTGACCTTGCTCCGGGTGGGGTTTACCAAGCCATCCCGGTCACCCGAGATGCTGGTGGTCTCTTACACCACCGTTTCACCCTTACCAGGAAAACCTGGCGGTCTATTTTCTGTGGCACTAGCCTGCGGGTTACCCCGAGTGGGCGTTACCCACCACCCTGTTCTGTGGAGCCCGGACGTTCCTCGGGCCGTTTGCACGGCACGCGATCGCCTAGTCATCCCATTCGTTAACCATTCTAGCCCCGTCAGTTTGTTCGCGCCGACTTCGCCTTAAGAGCCGCTGGCCACATTTGGCGCGGGGAAATGATATTCCTCCATTAAGCGCAACCAGATTTCACTGATCGTCGGGTACGCGGGAACCGCATGCCATAACCTGTCCATTGGTACCTCGCCGACAATCGCGATAGTCGCCGCATGCAAAAGCTCGGCGGCATCCTGGCCGACAAAGGTTGCCCCGATAATCACTTGACGCGATTGCTCAACCACCAACTTGGCATGTCCCTGATACCCGTCGGCATGCAAACTTGCGCCCGCCACGGCACCCAGGTCGTATTCAACGCAGCGGAAGTTGAGTTCTTTGGATTGCGCTTCGGCTTCGGTCATTCCGACGGCCGCGACCTGCGGATCACTGAAAATGACTCGTGGTACGGCGAGGTGATCAGCGCTCGCCACGTGGCTGCCCCACTGCTCTGCCGAGAGTGGTTCGCCGTTGCGCCGGGCAGCGATCGCCTCACCGGCAATGCGCGCCTGGTATTTTCCCTGATGGGTCAGTGCGGCGCGTGAGTTCACATCGCCCACCGCGTAGAGCCAGTCAAAGCCCTCCACGCGCATGCTGTCATCCACATTCAGCTTTGCTGTGGGATCCAGGTTCAGTGCCGCCAAACCAAGGTTGGCGGTATTGGCCCGCCTCCCGGTGGAAACCAGCAATTGCTCGGCAAAAATTTGCCTGCCGTCGTTCAAGCGGATGCTCACCACACCAGCTGCATCGCGGTCCACACGATCCGGGGTCACACCCCGAAGAATCTGAACGCCCGCATCTTCTAGTGCTTTGGTCAGATGTTCACCCACAAATGGTTCTTCGCGGCTCATCAAAGTTCCGCGCGAGAGCATCGTGACCTGTGATCCAAGGGCAGAGAAGGCGAAGGCCAGCTCGGTGCCCGCGACACCTGCACCAATGATGATCAAGCGTGGCGGAATTTCTTCAGCCGCGGTAGCTTCTCTGGTGCCCCAGGGTTTGGCTAGTGCTAAACCCTCAATGTTTGGGAGCACCGGCACCGAACCGGTAGCAAGCACCACGGCGAGCGCTGAATACTGTGCCTGCCCAACCTGTACAAGATGCGGGCCGATAAGTTGACCGCGGCCGCGAATCAGCTCAATCCCTGCCGATTCTAGCCACCGGGTTTGCCCGGAGTCATCCCAATGGCTCGCGAATGAATCCCGTCGCGCTAAGACCTGCTCGACGTTGAGCGGCCCGGTGATTGCCTGCTTTGCTCCAGATAACCTGCGGGCCGCGTTCAACGCTTGCCCACTGCGAAGCAGTGCCTTGGACGGCATGCACGCCCAATAGGAACATTCGCCGCCGACCAGTTCAGACTCGATGATTGCGACCCGCAACCCATGTTTGACCGCGTAATCGGCCGCGTTCTCCCCTGCGGGGCCGGCACCAATGACAATTAGATCAAAATCGTACTCGTCCGAGGAAGAGCCGTGTGCAGATTCATTCATGGTGTTTCCTCACTGCAAGAGTCGTGTTCAGGCTACTGTGCTCAGCGTAGCTAGCTGCTCGCGATTCGTACATGATCAGCTATTTGTTCCTGGCAGCGCCCTGCGCCGAACCCCGGCTGATCTCCGATAAGCTGAATGGCGTGCTTATTTTGTTGCCACCTTCCGAAGGTAAGACCGCCCATGCTCACGGCGCACCGTTTGTTTCCGGTGAGCTTTCCTTTGCGCAACTGGCAGATGATCGGGCTGCGGTGCTAGCCGCCCTGTCCGAAGTCTCGGCAAATGAAAATGCCATGGAGGTTCTCGGGGTTGGCGCAACGCTGGCACACGAGGTCGCCCGCAATATCCGGTTACACACCGAACCGGCGGCCAAGGCGCATGACATTTATTCAGGCGTGCTTTTTGAGGCGCTGAACTACGCCACACTAGATCACGCAGCGCAGCAACGAGCGGATCAGTCCATCATCGTGGTGTCCGCACTGTGGGGCGCGGTGCGCTTCGGCGACAGAATTCCGCCGTACCGGCTATCCATGTCGGCCAGACTCGAACCGCTGGGTAAGTTGGCCAGCTGGTGGAAGAAGCGACTGCCCGCGGTACTCGACGAGGCAGCAGGCGATCAGTTAATCGTCGACGCCCGGTCAAGCACCTACGCGGCGGCGTATAAGCCAAGTAATGGCAACAGTGTCGCGGTGAATGTTTTCCAGCTGCGAAACGGAGTTCCGAAGGTGGTCTCGCACTTTGCTAAGCACACGCGCGGCGAGGTTGCACGCTTCTTGATCCAGCAACCGGTCGCTGCGCAGAACCCAGAAGAACTGCTTACTTTGGCTCAAACCAAATGGGATGCGCAGCTAGTGGAAGATAAGAAGGGATTGGCCCTGAATATCCTGCTGGCCGAGGACCATCAGTTCACTACGGCTAAGTAGTTCAGCTTTTTTCACGGAATTCCACGGTCCACCGATTCACAGACCAAACTGTTCTCCGCACGCTAACCGTGCGTTCGACCGTTCAGTCTAGAAATCCTTGGTTCACTTGGGGTTCTCTTTCCAGACATTCTCTTGGCGTTAGCTGTGTTCATCAGCCACTTTCACTGGCCGATCACACACTCACAGCTCAAAGGTAGAAATGTCTCTAAAAATAAATTCAACGCCTGGTTGGCGCCGCGGCGTGACCACCACGGCAGTTCTTGCCTTGCTGGCAAGCACAATCAGTCCTGCACACGCAGCCCCCGCTGATGCTGAGATCAAACCGGATATGGCTCTCGCAGTTCAAAAGCGGTTCTGAAAACCCATTGATCACGGCGCGTTAAACCCGTCCCAGCACTGCCGGAATGTTAATTTTGAAAGCATGCGCACCCCACAACTCACCGATGAAGAACGCCGGCTACTCAAAGACTACAAAGCCAATGCACCCCACAAACTCGTAGTGAAGAAAGCCGAAGCGTTACTCCTACTTTCTCGGGACGTGGCCCCGGAAATTGTGGCTGAATTCGTGGACCGAGAACCCTCAACCCTTCTTGACTGGGTGACAGATTGGCACAAGCAACGCATGGCCTCGCTCTATACCGGGCATGCAGGAAACCTGAACCGCAGCTACCTCACCGAAGAGCAACGAGAAACAGTCACCGAGGTCCTCTCCCAACCGCCAGGCGACGAGTACCTTCCGGCCCAGTTCTGGGATGTCCCGAAAGTGGATCACTGGTTATCGACCACGTTCAACATCGAGTACGCCTCCAATTCCTCGTATCACTTCCTGCTGCGCATGGCTGGACTGTCCTTCCACAAACCAGAGAAGTTTGACCGCAGGCGAGCCGACGAAAAGAGTATTGACCTGCGGATCAAAGAAATCCGTGAAGAACTTACCGGCCCGTTAGCTGATGAGAACACGCTGGTATTCGCTGCGGATGAGGTGCGTATCGATCAGGAAGCAGTGGTGCGCAAAGCGTGGTACGAGAAGAACACGAAAACTGTGTTGAAAGTGGACCGGCAGAAAGCTTCTCAATCGTTTATCGGGTTCCTGAACCAGAACACCGGTGAATGCATATCACTGCGTTTGGATTGGCAGAACAGTGCCACCATCCTAGAGGCCGTTCAGATGTTGGTGGGGCTGAATCCGGGGAAGAAGATTGTGATTGTGTGGGATAACGCGTCCTGGCATAAGAACAAGTTAATCCAGGCAGGACTGACCTCGGGGCAGACTTTGCAGGATGTTCATCTGATCAATTTCCCGCCCTACGCTCCGGATCATAATCCGATTGAGCACGTGTGGAATGATGCGAAGAACGCGATCAGTAATGTTCAGCGTGATGATTTTGAGTCGACGGTGGCGGCGTTTGAAGCACATATCGGTTCACGGGTGTTTGACTACAAGATCTGACTGGCTGGTGACCGTTTTTGAAAAATCAGAGCCATAACACGGTGGTAATTTCCACCGACAGCACTCAATGGAATTATCTAGATGATGGCACCGACCCGGCGTCCGGAAATGCAGATCTGGATTCATGGGCTGCAACAGATTTTGACGACAGCACATGGAAAACTGCGCAAGGTAGCTTCGGCGCCAAGAATGGTTCGCTGGGTGCGGTAGGCCCGTACAACCCACAGACATTGCTCAACCACTACCTTGGCGGGCAAACCGGAACTGCTACGCCGGCGTATTTCTTCCGTACCCAATTCGACCTGCCTGAAGGTAGCGCCGATGATTTCCTGAACATCACCGGCGATGTGGTTTATGACGATGCATTGACCATGTGGATCAATGGCACAAAAGTCGCTGGATTTCTCGACGATAGGCTCACCGGCAAAAGTACTCAGGAGTACGCAGGGAGCAGCAACGGCAACCCGGTTTCTTCCAGTTTCGAAATTCCTGCAGATGTCCTCGTCGACGGCGTGAACACCGTCGCGATCAGTTTGCATAATGACCGTGCCAGCAGTTCAGATATTTACCTGGACGTTCCCGAACTCAGTTTGAATACCACCGAAAACATCGACCCGATTTCCCGGGTTATTCTTACTCCGACCGAGACCCCAGAAACTTCGCAGTACGTTTCATGGATGGCAGGCAGTTCCGCCGCTGACGCTGGAAATGTCGAATTCCGCAAGGTGGACGGAAGCGAAATCACTACCGTCGCTGCAGAATTCGTTGAGCCAGTTAATGGCAACCCCTTGCCGCATTTCTCCGCTGAACTCACGAACCTGCTGCCCGGGACCGACTACACATATCGAGTCAGCAATGGTTCCAATTCGAGCGAGTGGAATACGTTTACGACTGCCGACTCAGCGATCACCGATTTCCAATACATTTACTACGGAGATGCGCAGATCGGTCTCGACACCACATGGCCAAAAGTCGTCTCGCAAGCTGAACGTACAGCCCCGAACGCCGTGGGCTCAGTACATGCCGGTGACCTCATCAATACCGGAAGCAACGAGAGCGAATGGAATAACTGGTTCAAGGGAATGGAACAATCCGCCGCAACGTCAAACGTCATGGCGGCGCCGGGCAACCACGAATACTCCGGAGATAACAAGCTTTCCGCGTGGAAGGCCAACTTTGAATACCCGCGAAACAACCCGTCGGTCGAGACAGCCGGCGACCTGGCAAAGCTCACCATTGGTGACAGCGAAGCTGCCGCACAATACCGGGCACTCTTTGATCACTGGACAACATTCGCCGAAGAGACTGTCTACTACACCGATTACCAGGGCGTCCGGTTTATCACCATAAATGCCACTCGGGATAAAGGATTCCTGACGCCAGATAACCTGCCCGCGTGTTCAACCGATGATTGCCCAGAAAGTAAGAGCTCTACACTTTGGGTACAGTTCCAAGCCGCGTGGATGGATCATATCCTCGAAGACAGCACTTCCAAGTGGAACGTTGTCACTTTCCACCAGCCCGTCTACTCGGCTTCGTCCGGGCGCAACGAACCGGTACTTCGAGATGAATGGGTTCCAATCTTCCAGAAACACAACATCGATCTTGTGCAGATGGGTCACGATCATGTGTACTCACGAGGCTACAACAATGAGAACAGAACCGACTTCGAGGGCGTTACCGATGGCCCGGTGTATGTCGTGTCAAACTCTGGCGCAAAGCACTATGACCTCGCGGATGAAAACGATAACGTCTGGACACAGAACAATGCCACGCAAGTAAAGCGCGGTGAGGACTTCACTACCTATCAAGTCATCGACGTTACTGAAGACAGCTTGACCTACAACTCCTACCTGGCTGAGAAAACCGCATCGTCCACCACGGACTTGGCGATTGGCGACGTCTGGGACACCTTCACCGTGACCAAAAACGACGAAGGCACCAAGTGGGTCACCGAAGCTGGAGTAGACGTACCGGTCATAGAAGAAGATTTCGACATTAAACTGAGCGTGACGGCCCGTTGCATAGGCAAAAATACGATGCTCAACGTGAATGCCAAGAACAATGAAGATTCACCCGTTACCTTGCACATAACCAGTGACTTCGGGAACAAGAAAATGAATAACCTAGGTTCAGGCAAGTCCGCTTCCGCTCCGCTGAACGCAGGAAAGGCACCCCTGAATGCGGGTTCTGTCACGGTCGATGCTTCCAATGGTTCTGATGACATCACCAAAGAAATTTCCTACGAGGCTCTGAGCTGTAAGTAGGAGTTAAAAGCTAACGAATAATAGTTCTGGTTGGTACCCCCAGAGCGGGTACCAACCAGAACCTTGACCGTCACCTTCGCAAAACAGTTACCAGCCATGGTGGAAAGGTCGGCTTCTTCGCTGAAAGTCTTTAGCGGTGTCAGCGGTTCTGCAGTGATGACTACCGTGCGTATTGTGTCCGGCTGCTCGTAGATCTGACGCTCATTGTCTTCACATCGGCCGCAACGCCTTGGGTACGCTTTCAGTTTCTGGATTTCAGCTGGCATATCCGTTGGCCGAGAGCATTTTGGCTATTCCAGTTTGGCCCTGAGCAGACCCCGGCGCCCGGATATCGACGAACTCAAGCATTCACAAACCAAAACTTTTAACCCAAGCGCGCTACAAGTTCAACTTCGAACCCAGCCGCATCTTCCAGATAGGCAGCGTAGTGCTCCGCTCCCCCGGCAAACGGATGCATATCTGCAAACAGCAGCGTAAAACCGTGCTGCTGAGCCTCGCTTGCCAGCTCATCGACCTGTTCGCGGCTGCCGGCGTGGAAGGCCAAATGGTTCAGTCCCGGCGCCGTGCGCCGGTGCGGTCCCTTACTGACGTCCGGACCCGACTCAAGCACAATGTAGAAGTCTTGATGGCGGTAGCTGATACCGCTGGGCCAGGTGGAATCCACTTCGAAGCCAAGACGCAGGAATAGCCAACCCAAGGAACCAGTACTGGCGCTCAGGTCGGCTACCCACAGTTCAAGATGATGCAACATGTTATGGCGTCAGCACAAAGTCCCACGGGTCAGAGTTCACCTGGGACACCTCGATCTGTACCTCATGGCCCAAATCCTGCAAGACATTTCCCAACGCGCGGGCACCGGCGGAAAGCCACACCCACTCGGAGGCAAAATGCGAGACATCGATCAGGTAAGGATGTCCGCCGTCGGCAGCCTCGCGTGCCTCACTGGCAGGGTGATGGCGCAAATCCGCGGTGACGTAAACGTCTGCCTTATGGGCACGGACCGCATCAAAAAGTGAGTCACCGGCTCCACCGCACAGCGCAATCTTGCGCACTATGCCCACGCGGTCACCGGCCACCCGGACACCACCGGCAACTGCCGGAAGTACGGTAAAGACGCGTTCGGCAAAATCTTCGAGCTTCATCGGCTTATCCAGGAAACCTACCCGGCCCAAGCCTTCCTCAGGCAGACCGTCCTTAGACTCGACCAGCGGGACACAGTCTTTCAGGCCGAAGGCGTCGGCCAGTGCATCATTGACGCCGCCAATCGCGTTATCCGCATTGGTGTGCGCGGTCAGCAGCGCGGTACCGGATTCAATCAGCCGGTGAATCGCCTCGCCTTTAAAGCTGGTTCCAGCCACTTGGGTGACACCACGCAATAACAACGGGTGATGGGTGATCAACAGATCAGCCCCGCGGGTGATCGCATCGTTAATGACCTCTAAGGTCGGATCCACCGCCATCACGATTTTCTTCACCGGCGCGTTGGTGCGACCGGTGACCAGCCCTACGGCGTCCCAGTCTTCGGCCAACGATTGCGGCCACAGTTCCTCGACCGCTTCGAGCACCGCACCCAACGTGGTGGGGCTGGCACTAGTTTCGGTCTCTGCGCCTTCCGTATCCTCGCCGTTAACGGCGGAAAGGTTCGCGGACTGCGCATCCGGAGTTTTCGCTGCCGGATTCTGCGGGGTATTAGCCTTGCTCTGCATATTCCTACCCTACGCGCTGAAACTGGGTGTGGAACATAATGCAACGCCGCGACGTTATGAACTCTGTGAGTACTCTCAGATTAGACACGCCCCATCATTTTTCCGCCTCGTTGACCGTCGAGGGCACCAAACTGACAACCTTCGTTTTAGCTGGCGGTTGTTTCTGGTGTTTAGACGCCGTGTATCAGCGCACCCGCGGAGTGCACGCGGTGCTCTCCGGATATCAGGGCGGACACACCACAAATCCGGATTACCGTCAGGTCTGTTCCGGAACCAGCGGTCACGCGGAAGCTGTCGCGGTGATCTTCGACGAACAGGTCGTACCGGCTGAAATTATCTTGGACATGTTCTTCACGGTCCATGATCCGACCACGTTGAACCGCCAGGGCTACGACGTGGGTACCCAGTATCGCTCGGCAATGTTCCCACTCGACGATGCACAGCGTGAACTCTTCCAGACGGCGATTAACAAGTACGCGGCACTGTACCCGAGCCCGATCGTGACCACGATTGAGGAGTCCAAAGATTTCTATCCGGCCGAGCAAGTTCACCAGGATTACTACTCGGAGAACCAAGAAGTCGGTTATTGCCGAGTCATTATTGACCCGAAGCTCGTAAAAGTCAGGAAATATTACGCCCAATGGCTTAACGAGTCCTGAGCGCTCAGCGAGCCGATTAGGCTTAGAACTGAAAATTAAGCACCACACGCCGGGCAAAAGCGGCCTGCACCAAGTCACGTAAGGATTGCATACAAATGGGCAAGATCTACAACAACGTCACCGAGATCATCGGTAAGACCCCTCTAGTCAAGCTCAACCGCTTGGGTGAGGGCCTGCCAGGTAGCGTCGCAGTGAAGCTGGAATTCTACAACCCAGCCAACTCGGTCAAGGATCGTATCGGTGTCGCCATCGTAGACGCCGCAGAAAAGTCCGGTGCGCTCAAGCCAGGCGGAACCATTGTGGAAGGCACCAGTGGCAACACCGGTATCGCCCTGGCCATGGTTGGCGCAGCTCGCGGTTACAAGGTCATCTTGACCATGCCAGAGACGATGTCCACCGAGCGCCGTGTCATGCTCCGCGCCTACGGTGCCGAGATCGTGTTGACCCCGGGTGCCGACGGCATGCGTGGCGCGGTAGAAAAGGCGAAGGAAATCGTCGCTACCTCGGATAACGCCATCTGGGCCCAGCAGTTCGCAAACACCGCAAACCCGCAGGTTCACGCGGACACCACCGGCCCAGAGATCTGGGAAGACACCGACGGCAAGATTGACGTGCTCGTGGCAGGTATCGGTACCGGTGGCACCATCACCGGTGCGGGACGCTACCTGAAGGAAAAGAACCCTAACCTGCTGATCGTTGCAGTGGAGCCGAAGGATTCACCAATCCTCAACGGCGGCAAGCCAGGCCCGCACAAGATTCAGGGGCTAGGCGCAAACTTCATCCCCGAGGTGCTCGATACCGACCTGTACGACGAGGTGCTGGATGCGTCGATCGAAGACTCGGTTTCGGTGGCTCGCGCACTGGGTGTGAAGGAAGGCATTCTTGGCGGCATCTCCGCCGGCGCCGCAGTATGGGGTGCGTTGCAGATTGCCGCCCGCGAAGAGTATGCAGGCAAGCAGATCGTCACCATCGTTCCCGACTTCGGCGAGCGTTACATCTCCACCTTGCTCTTTGATGACATCCGTGGCTAATAACTAGTTTTCAAAGTCGTGAATAAATCGGCGTGACGCGCTGTTGGATCTATATAGGTCCTCCAAGCGGCTCACGCCGATTTGTCATGTTCCCTGTTTCAGGGCACGTCAGCTTGCTGCAAGCACAAAGGTTGTATTTATGAGTTTTTTCTCCCGGTTACGCGAAGATCTCGCCACCGCTCGCTCCCATGACCCGGCAGCCCGTAGTGATACCGAAAACTTCTTCGTGTATTCAGGACTGCACGCGATCTGGATGCACCGCCTGGCGCATAAGATGTGGCAGAACCCGTCGCTCAAGTGGCCAGCACGTATGCTCTCACAGGCTAACCGTGCAATCACCGGTATCGAGATCCACCCTGGTGCCACCATTGGACGGCGCTTCTTTATCGACCACGGCATGGGCATCGTAATTGGCGAAACCGCCGAAATCGGCGAAGATGTGATGCTCTATCACGGCGTCACCCTGGGCGGACGCTCACTGGCTAAGGTCAAGCGCCACCCCACCATCGGGGACCGTGTGGTCATCGGTGCCGGTGCGAAGGTACTCGGCCCGATCACCATTGGTGCCGACTCCGCCGTAGGAGCCAATGCCGTGGTAGTCAAAGATGCTCCAGCAGGATCCATTGTCACCGGCATCCCGGCGCAGAACCGCCCGCGCACTCCCGAGGAACGCAAGCCCGCGGTGGACCCGGCCGAGTATATTGATCCCGCCATGTGGATCTAGAATAACGTGTTAAAACTTTGAAGGACCAACGTTGTCAACGTTGGTCCTTCAAAGTTTTTTGCGGTCTCTAACCCTAGTTGGCTAGGTTGTGCTGCTCGTTCTCGCCTGCAAGGACTTCAACATGCTCAGCTTCAGGATCCTGGGCCTGAGCGCCCAGCTTGCCGTGAGTGAGCTTGTTCATGATCATCGCAATCGCGCCGTCGCCGGTCACGTTGGTTGCGGTGCCGAAGCTGTCAAGCGCAATGTACGCGGCGAACATCAGACCCACCTCGACATCGCCGAAGTGCAGCATCTGAACCAGCAGGCCTGCAGCGGCTGCGATGGCGCCACCTGGCACACCAGGAGCGGCGATCATCATGACACCGAGCATCAAGATGAATGGGAAGTACGCGCCGAAGCTGACGTCTCCGCCGGTGAGCATCAAGACTGCGATCGAGAAGCAGGTAATCTTCACCATCGAACCGGACAGGTGAATGGTGGCGCACAATGGCACCACAAAGCCTGCCACCGAATCGGAGACGCCGTTCTTCTTGGTTGAAGCCAGGGTGACCGGGATGGTCGCCGCCGAGGAAGAGGTACCCAGTGCGGTGAAGTACGCGTCACGCATGCCCCACAGTGCCTTCAACGGGTTACGTCCGGACATCGAGCCGGCGATGGTGTACTGGATCAGCAGCATGACCAAGGTCAGCACGAAGGAGACAACTGCGACCAGCAGGAACTTGGTGACCACGGTGATTGCTGAACCACTGGCCGAAAGGTCAAGGAAGATACCGAAGATGAACAGTGGCAACGCCGGAACGATGATGCGGCGGATGACCATTTCAATAATGGTGCGGAATTCCACGGCCCCACGGAACAGCACCGTGCTGCGGAAAGCAGTCAGCCCAATGCCGAGCACGAATGCAAGAACCAACGCGCTCATCACGCCGATGATTGGTTCAAGCACAATCTCGGTGGCGGCGCCGTCTGCTGCACTCACCAAAGAGACGAATGGCTCAAAACCGGATCCTTCGCCTTCACCAATTTCAGCGATTCCCCCGCCGGTTAGCGAGGCGGTGAAGAGCCAGCGGCTCACGAAGTATGCCAGCAGGCCGGCCAAGATGGTCGAGCCGTAAGCGATCAGCGCGGTCACACCAAGCCATTTACCTGCGCCCTTGCCCAATTCGGCAATTGCCGGCATGACCAAGCCAAGGATGATCAGCGGAACAATGAAGCTCAGGAAGCCCGAGAAAATCGAGTTGTAGGTCATGAAGACGCTACCGAGTCCAACTGGCATTACTGGGCCGAGCAAGATGCCTAGAATAATGGCAACGACGATCCATCCTAATAGAGGGATCTTTTTCAAAACGTTCATGTTCTTCCTTCAGGATGACGAGTGATGAGCGCTGTGCGTGAGATCGCACGACCTTGTGGCCTACGGCACGCCTTCACAATCGTAGAGGTTCAAAGACCGTTCACAGAAATCTGTGGGTTGACTTATGGATACCAGAGCGCCCTTTAAGGCGAACTTGTACCTTTCGTCCACGGTTTATCGGGTCTGCAGGACATTCTGCAGGGATCTCACGGTTAAGCACCGGTTAAACGCTAGCGCGGCAAGCCCGAAACACTCTGCTCATGACATTGTCCGCGTCATATTGCTTACGGCGAGCGCGACCTTGGCTGCTGGGTAAGATTTAGCCTATGAGCCAGCACCCTGCAGATACCCATGACATGATCCACGTCCGTCAAGCACGGGAAAATAATCTCCGCGGGGTGGACGCGGATATTCCTAAGCGACGGATCACCGCTTTCACGGGGGTATCTGGCTCTGGCAAATCCTCACTGGTCTTTGGGACCATCGCCGCCGAGTCTCAACGGCTTATCAACGAAACCTATACGGCGTTTGTGCAATCCTTTATGCCCTCGATGCCGCGCCCCGATGTTGAGGTGCTGGATAATCTGTCGGCCGCGATCGTGGTGGATCAAGAACGCATGGGCGCGAATTCACGCTCCACCGTGGGCACCGCCACCGATGCCTATTCATTGCTGCGCGTACTCTACTCGCGCTATTCAAGCCCGAGTGCTGGTGGCGCTGGCGCTTACTCTTTCAATTTAGGCGAGGGTGCGTGCGGTGCCTGCGAAGGTTTTGGCACCGAGGCAAGTATCGACCTTGATGAATTGCTGGACTGGGATAAAACCCTGAACGAGGGGGCCATCAAGGCCCCAAACTTTGCTCCGGATGCGTGGCTCTGGCAAACCCTCACCGCCGGTACCGAGCCAGACCTGGATCTTAAGCTCAAAGATATGCCCCAGGAGATGCTGGACAGGATGCTCTATGCCCCGTTGGGCAAGGTGAAACTCAACGGGGCGAATATGAGCTATTCGGGATTGATCACCCGCATCAAAACCAGTTACATCCACTCGGGTAAGGAAATCAAGCAAGCGCATATCCGCGATTGGATCGCGCGCATTTCTACTACGGCGCCTTGCACGGTCTGTGCCGGTTCACGTTTGAACGAGAAGGCCCGCGCCTCAAAAATCGCTGGCCTGGGTATCGCAGACATGACATCCATGCAGGTCACCGACCTGGTGGAGGTTTTGGACAAGCTGGACATCGTTGACGCCGCTCCCCTGCTTGGAAACCTGCGCACCATTTTGGCTTCCCTAGTGCAAATTGGGCTGGGTTATCTTTCCCTGGATCGACCTGCCGGGACCCTGTCTGGCGGCGAAGCACAACGAGTCAAGATGATCCGGCACCTGGGTAGCGCACTGTCCGATGTCACCTATGTTTTTGACGAGCCCACCGTGGGACTTCACCCCCACGATATCCAACGCATGAACCGCCTGCTCGAAGACCTGCGTGACAAGGGCAACACCGTACTAGTGGTTGAGCACAAGCCCGAGGTGATCAAGATTGCCGATCACGTGGTTGATCTGGGCCCGGGCGCCGGAATCCACGGCGGCACGGTCACCTACGCCGGAGACCTTGCAGGACTCTTAGCCAGCGAGACGGTCACCGGACGGCACTTCTCAGCTCGGGTGCCCATCAAGTCGGCAGTGCGTGCGGGTAAAGAACCGCTGCAGATCCGCGGGGCAAGCACGCACAACCTGAAAAATGTTGACGTGGACATCCCGCGCGGAGTACTTTGTGCGATTACCGGGGTGGCCGGTTCGGGCAAGTCCACGCTCATCCACTCCACCATCTCCAAACGCGACGACGTTGCTGTGGTGGATCAGTCAGCTATTCGTGGTTCGCGGCGCAGCAACCCGGCCACCTACACCTCGATCCTTGACCCTATCCGCGCGGCGTTCGCCAAGGCTAATGGGGTCAAGCCGGCATTGTTCAGCGCTAACTCCGAGGGTGCCTGCCCAAACTGCAACGGCGTGGGGTTCACCTATACGGATCTGGCCACCATGGCAGGCGTGCAAATGCGCTGTGAAGTCTGCGAAGGAAAGCGTTACACCGCGCAGGTGCTTGAATACCGTTTGGACGGGCTGAACATCGCCGAGGTCCTCGACCTGAGTATCGAAGAAGCATTCGAACAGCTGAAGATTCCCAAGGCGAAGACCACTTTAGAGCGCTTAAACCAGGTGGGGCTTGGCTACATCAAACTCGGACAACCACTGAACACACTATCCGGTGGCGAACGGCAACGCCTGAAACTAGCCATCAATCTGGGCAAGGGCCAGGGAATCTACGTACTGGATGAGCCGACCACGGGCCTGCACATGGCAGATGTGGACCGGCTCTTGGGACTACTGGATGAAATGGTGGATGAGGGAAACACCGTGATTGTCATTGAACACCATCTAGCGGTCGTTGCTCAGGCAGACTGGGTGATCGATCTGGGACCAGGAGCCGGCCACGACGGCGGAACCATCGTCTTCGAGGGAACCCCGGAACAACTGGCAGCCTCGGGCACGCTCACCGGCCGGCACCTCGCCGAGTACACCGCAGGCAAGTAGTGGACTATGTGCTGCGTGCGCCGCTACCGGAAGATGCAGCTGCGCTCGCCGAGCTGCATGTGCGCTGTTGGAAAGAAACCTATGCCAGGCAACTGCCCGAAGACTACTTCACCGAAGAGCACTTGGTTGCGCGTCACCAGCTGTGGGAACGACTGACTGGAGATACGGACCCCAACTTACGCCGCGTCGTAGCCGAAGGCTCCAAAGGATTTCTCGGCTTTGCGCTCGCCGGAGGAAAACCGGGAGGCGAACTGCAGCTTTTTAACCTGTACGTAGTTAGCGCGAACCACGGCACCGGACTCGGGCAGCAGCTATTCAACGCGGTTTTAGGGAAGCAACCGGCGTCGTTGTGGCTGGCGGAGGATAATCCGCGGGCCACCGCCTTTTACCGACGCAACGGCTTTGAATTTGATGGGGCACAAAAGGTAGACCCCAAGACGCCGGGGCTGACCGAATTGCGAATGTTCCGCGCTTAGCCAGCGGTGAGCAGCTTGAGGATTTCAGGGTCGCTCTCACGTCCGAGCTTCGCATCAATTTTGAGCACCAACTGTGCCTGGCGCAGCAACGTGTCGTATTCGGGACGTACTTCCGGGTTCAGGCGGATCCCCATGGAACTAAGCCGCTTGGATTGGGACAGGGCAAGATCCTTGACGATACCGCGAATCATCAACAGATCCTCGGGCTGCACGCTCCAGCGCATCTTGTTGATCCGTTGCCACTCGCGTTGCTGGGTCTCATCCAGGCCTTCGGGCATTTCGCCCTGAGCCTGGAGGTGGTCGAGCATGGTTGTGCCTAGGTTTTGTTCTCTGGTGTTGTCGGCCAGGCAGTGGTCTATGGCGTTCTGCACGCGTGCCCACCACTGCCCGGCACTATCAACTTTGGTACGAAACTGCATAGATCTGACCGCCGCATAGGCGCCTATGGCTGCAACTATGACGGTCAGCAGCGGGGCCACCCATAAAAGCCATGCCAACGCCGGAGAACCTGATTCGTATCCGTTCATGAGCCGAGTCTAGCCCGGTATGATGGCGCGGTGGGCTAGATGCGCACGAGCATCTTGCCGGTGTTTGCACCCTGCATCATGTCCAAGAAGGCATCGACGGTGTGCTCAATGCCGTCAACAATGGTCTCGTCGTAAGCGATCTTGCCCGAGGCAAACCATTCGCCCATCTTCGCACCGAATTCTTCAGAAAGGTGCAGGTAGCTGGAGAGAGTGAACCCCTGAAGCTTGAGCCCACGGGTGATCAGGTTGGCCATATTGTCAGGCCCAGCCAGCTTCTGTGTGGAGTTGTATCCGGAGATCGCACCGCACAATGCTGCACGTCCACCATTGTTGAAGGAGGCCAAAGCTGCCTCCAGGTGTTCTCCACCCACGTTATCGAAGAATACGTCGATACCCTCGGGCGCAGCTGCCGCTAGTTGACCGCGCACGTCGCCGTCTTTGTAGTTGAACGCCGCGTCATACCCGTAATTGCTGGTCAGCAGTTCTACCTTTTCAGCGCTGCCTGCCGACCCGATAACACGCTTGGCACCGAGCAGTTTGGCAATCTGTCCAGCCGCGGTACCCACGGCGCCAGCCGCACCGGAAATAAAGACCGTGTCTCCTGGTTTCATCGAAGCAATCTGGGTCAGTCCCACATACGCGGTCAAACCGGTCATGCCCAGGATGTGCAAGCGTAGGGACAGCGGCATTCCCGGAACTTCTGGAATCTGGTTAAAAGTAGCTGCATCATCCTGGATGGTGTCCGACCAGCCGTGCTGGTGCAGTACTACGGCACCTACAGACAACTGATCCGATGCCGATTCAACGACGCGTCCGACTGCTCCACCGGTGATAGGTCCACCAATTTCGTAAGGTGCTACGTACGAGCGGGCGGCACTCATTCGTCCACGCATATAGGGATCAACGGAGATGAATTCGTTACGCACGCGCACCTGCCCGGCTTCTAGTGGACCGTAGCTGGTGGTCGTGACGTTGAAGTTTTCGGCAGTTGGCCATCCGGTGGGACGGCTAGCAAGCTGAATCTGGGTACTGGTAAATTCACTCATGGTAATGAGCACCTTTCTTAGTTTTGCTTCTGGGACGAAAAATTAATTGCTCAGGCCGATGATCATGAAAACCACCGCGAACAACGGGAAAACGCCTTGCTTGAGGGCCGCTGATTTCTTATCCGGGCTGGACAAGAGCAATACCGTGGCGGCTAACAGCATGGAACCAGCTCCGGTGAGCAGTAGGGTGGCGGCGATGGCCGGCTGTCCGAGGAAGTGAAACACCACACCGAGTGCTACCGCGATGCCAAGAAACAGGTTGTAGAAACCTTGGTTGAAGGCTAGTTCCTTAGTAGCTTTCGCTTCCGCTTCGGTGGTACCGAATGTGGCACGTGCCCGCGGGGTGGTCCACCACATGGATTCCATCAGGAAAATGTATACGTGAATTAGTGCTGCTAAGACACCGAATACTAGTGCGGTAATGATCATGCCGTCTCCTGAGTAAAGTTTTTCGAACCACGTCGTTTTGTAATGACCATTTCAATATATACTGGAATGGTCGTTACCGAAAGAGGGAGGTTATGTGATGGCAAGAACACTAGCTTTTGATCGGACGCAAGTCATCAACGGTGCACGGACGGTTTTTTGGTCCAAGGGATTCGAGGCCGCTTCCATACCAGAACTTGAAGACGCTACGGGACTGAGTCGTTCAAGCATCTATAACTCGTTTGCTTCCAAGCGCGGACTCTTTGATGCAGCCGTAGAGAGCTATCTGGAAGAAATTGTCCGTCCCCGGCTGCAGCCTCTGTTGTCTACCCCGGTCAAGCCCACTGCAGTGAGCGAGTATCTCTCGGGACTCGCCAACGCCTTTGAACGCACCGAATCCTTGCCCGCAAATCACGGCTGCCTCTTGATCAATACAGCCAACGCACCAATTTCCGAAGACCCTGAAGTAGCGCGGATTATTGGCGAATACCGGGCCGAACTCCAGTCGGCGTTACATCGCGGAATCACCGCGGCCCTGCCAGCAGTGGACGCTGCCCAAACGCAAATGCTCGCCACTGCCATTACAGGACTCGTGGTAGCTTCATTCACCTTAGTGCGTATCGCACCGGATGAAGCTGTGCAGCTCTTGCGCACCGCGCAGTTGTTACTCGACGATGAAGACTGACATCTGAGTCGATATTTTGCAGCACGGATTGCAGCTGATCAGAATTTGTTGATGGTTATAAATCTGCCGCAGACTGGGCTGCAAGTAGATCTCTGAGCCGTGGCACTTGCGGAGGGGCTGGAGACAATCACCAACCACAGCTTCAGGTCACCCCTTTGCATAGGCGACATATTTCCCCGAATATTCACGGCTGGCTTTCACGATCCAGAGGATTCGACGGATATAAGATCAGCTTTTAGGTCCCCGGTTTGGGGTACGCGCTACGGTGGCGACAGGACAAACTCAAATGCATGAATATCTGGACCAGCCACTATCTTTTTGGATACTGTACGGCATCTTACTTGTTGGGCTGTGCGCTGCAGGGTTGTTCCTGTTGATGCGATCCAGGCTGAACAGAAACGGTCAATTACTCGCTGGATCCGCCATTTTACTCTTCGCTCTATCCTTTGCGATCCTGCTTTATCCGGTGAAACTCGATGGAGCTTCGTGCGGAATCGGGGCGGGCGCGACTGGATGGAGCAAGGATGATCTCCAGCCATGGTTCGGCGCTACGGATGCAGAAATGCAAGATTTCAGAAGTTGCCGAGCTGCTCAATGGAGGTTTTTTGCAATAGGACTCTCAGTGTTTGGCATGGGAATCATAGCCACGTTCACCCCATTGCTTCCCCGGTTTAGGGCCCGTTCAATTTCTAGCCAGTGATTTGATCCGCTCCGCACAACTGTGTATTTTGAAGCACCTGCAGGCCATGAGCAATTTAGAAAGCCCAGAACCCGATAGTTAAAGTCAACGCCCGCAGGTTCAAAACCTGCGGGCGTTTGAGTAGCTAGCGAAGACTAGTGAGTGTCCACTGCTTCGATCTCGGTGCGATCGCCGCTCCACTGAGTGTGGAAGGTGCCTTCCTTATCGGTGCGACGGTAAGTGTGTGCACCGAAGAAGTCCCGCAGGCCCTGAGTCAGGGCAGCTGGCAGACGGTCGCGGCGCAGGCCATCGTAGTAAGCCAGTGAGGAGGAGAACAGCGGCGCTGGGATACCCAGCTGCACTGCAACCGACACTACGCGGCGCCACGCCGGAACGGCCTTGGCAATTGCCTCGGAGAAGGCTGGTGCGAAGAGCAGGTTGACCGGCTTCTCATCTGCCGAGTAAGCGGCGGTGATGTCCTTGAGCAGTGCTGCACGGATAATGCAGCCTTCGCGCCAGAGACCGGCAATTTCGTCCAGCTTCAGATCCCAGTTGTATTCACCGGCGGCAGAGGTCAGCATGTCGATGCCCTGCGCGTAGGAAACCAGCTTGGAAGCGAATAGTGCCTGGCGTACATCTTCAATGAAGTTCTCCGGCAGGGTCACCTCGGTAGTCTGCGCTGCCAGAACCTGCTGGCCGACGGCGCGAATGTCGCGCTGGCTGGACAGTGAACGAGCGAAGACCGACTCGGCGATGGCCGAAACAGGTGATCCCATATCCAGACCGGACTGCACAGTCCAACGACCGGTGCCCTTCTGTCCGGCGGAGTCCTGGATGACGTCTACCAGTGGCTTGCCGGTGGAAGCATCGGTGTGGCCGAGGACCTCTGCGGTGATTTCAATCAGGAAGCTGGACAGTTCACCCTTGTTCCAGTCAGCGAAGATCTCTGCCTGCGCAGCTGGCTCGATGCCTGCTGCGTGGCGCATCAGGTCGTATGCTTCGCCGATGACCTGCATATCGGCATATTCGATGCCGTTATGGACCATCTTTACGAAGTGGCCGGCACCATCGGTGGAGATCCATGCGCAGCATGGGGCTCCGTCGTCAGCCTTAGCTGAAATCTTTTCCAGCATTGGACCTAGCGACTTGTAGGACTCTGCCGAGCCGCCCGGCATGATCGATGGGCCAAGCAGTGCGCCTTCTTCGCCACCGGAAACGCCGATGCCAACAAAGTGCAGGCCCTTTTCGGTTAATGCAGCTTCGCGGCGACGGGTGTCGGTGTAATGCGAGTTGCCGCCGTCGATGACGACGTCGCCCTCTTCGAGCAGTGGCACCAGCTGATCGATGACCGAATCTACCGGACCGCCGGCCTTCACCATGATCAGTACGCGGCGCGGAGTTTCAAGATTTGCAACGAGCTCTTCGAGCGATTCGGTGCGGATGAAGTCGCCTTCATCGCCGTGGGCCGCAAGCAATGCGTCGGTCTTTTCGATCGAACGGTTGTGCAGGGCGACGGTGTATCCGTTGCGGGCGAAGTTACGGGCTAGGTTAGCGCCCATCACGGCCAGACCTGTGACACCAATCTGTGCAGGCATAAAAATAAGTCTCCATCAGTTACCGGGGAGTTGTACCGTTTTTGGAAACCGGGAACTCACGGCCTCCATCACGGCCATGTGACGCTTACTAGTCTACGCGCGCCGGGCCGCCTATTCCCAGATCTAACGAAGGTTTAAAACATATTTATTTCGTACCGTCGTGGTGCCCGGGCAACGTGACCAGCAGTTATTGGCTAAACTGGCGCCATGGCAACAAGTCTCCACGCTCATGTGGTTGAGCATCTCGGATCCCGCATCGTCGGCGGTTTCATCCCCCGCGGGTCCATCGTTCTCGCCGCAGATCTCGAGCAGAAGCTCCAGGTCTCACGTTCCGTGATCCGTGAGGCGGTGCGCGTACTTGCGCAATGTGGCCTAGTCACCAGCACCAAACGCGTCGGTATTCGAGTGTTGGGTCCCGAGGAGTGGAACCCGTATGACGAGAACGTGATCCGTTGGCGCCTAGCTAGTGATCAGAAGGGCGCGCAGCTTCGTTCATTGACCGAGCTGCGTATTTCGGTGGAGCCAATGGCCGCCGAATTAGCCGCCGAGGTGGCCCCGGAAGCCATGCGCAAAGAACTGATGCTGATCTCGGCACAAATGAATCATTACGGCCGACAGGGCGACCTGCGTCGTTTCCTGGAATTGGACATCCGTTTCCACGCGTTGGTGCTCGCAGCCTCCGGTAATGAAATGTTCGCCAATCTCGCCACACCTATTGCCGCGATTCTGCGCGGACGCACCGAGCTTGGGCTGATGCCGGAACGTCCTCATGAGGAAGCGCTGGCATGGCACCAGTCGGTTGCCGACAGCATCTCAAATATGGACGCGCAGGGAGCACGGCGCAATATGGAAAGCATTATGCGCCGCACCCACAATGAAATCTGCAGCCTCTGGGAAGGTGCTCCACGAGTATTTGTGGATCCCATCGCGAAAAAATAAGCTGACCCGGTAACCATTCACAACTGACTTAGCACCATTGCGCGTGTTTAATCACTAGTCAGATACTAATCAGAGATTCCTTCTTTTCGCTAAGTCGCGCCTAAAAACTATTTTCGTTCCGCCCGACCTCACGTATGGTGGGTGGCACGCGAGAAAACACCGCAAACAACTGAATAGTCTTCCGAACACTCGTAACTGGTATTTCCCGGACCTTCCTCGGTGACTTCCGAACCGCTTACGTATGGAAACCCAGGGGCGCGCTAGCCGGGTCTATAACTCCCCAACGCAAGGTGCCATGTGTTGTGCACGCGGGCACTTGAACTGGTTTTGCATGTCATATGCCTGAGATCCAAAACCACGTGCCGAAGGGTAGAGATTTCATGTATCTCGCAGCAGCGGTGGACAATAATTCCACCGACATTCTCGCCGTAGCCAATTCCCCATTCCTCTGGGCCTGCGCCATCGGAGTATTCCTGGTCATCGTCATTCAGAGCGTGATCTATATGAAGGCCGCGCAGGTTGCCGCCCCGCATATTGGCATGACTCATCAGGAGATTAAAACCAGCTTCCGTGCCGGAGCAATTTCGGCTTTGGGCCCCTCACTGGCAGTGGTCTTGGTCGCCATCGCTTTGCTGACGGTCTTTGGCACCCCCGCGGTGCTTGTTCGCATCGGCCTGATCGGCTCGGTCTCCTACGAAACTGCCGCCGCCGCGATTGCCGCGAATTCTGCCGGAGCCGAACTCGGCGGCCCCACCTACACCCAGGCGGTTTTCGGCCTGGCCCTGGCCGCGATGAGTCTGGGCGGCGCCATGTGGATGATTGCCACACTGATTCTCACTCCCCTGCTCAAGCGCGGTGACTCAGCACTGCGCAAGGTCAACCCGGCCATCATGTTGGTCGTTCCCGGCGCGGCAATGGTTGGAGCCTTTATGGTGCTCGGACTTGGTGAGCTGCCCAAGTCATGGATCCATGTGGTCGCCTTCGGATCCTCGGCGGTGATCATGACGGTACTCATGATTATCGCCAAACGTGTGGACCGGCCTTGGATCAAAGAATGGGCCCTCGGTATCGCCATCATCTTGTCGCTAGTCATTACCCACCTGGCCACCCGAGTCTAGGTCACCTACGGATTTAAGGAGTACGCCATGCCAGAGTCAACTCAAATCCACGAGGCGCTCGGAGTCTTCGACAAGACCACCTCGCGCTGGGGCCGAATCACCATGATTATTGGCCTGTTCTTCTCGCTCGCAGCACCAGCCTACCTAGTCTTCTTTTCCGGACTGGACATTGAATTATCCGGGATCTTCGCTGCCTTCGCCGCGCTCGCTGCGGTATTCGGGGTGATCTGGATTGTCGAACCGCTGACCTACTACCCCATCCTGGGTGCCTCCTCCATGTATCAGGCGTTCATGATTGGCAACATTTCAAACAAGCTTCTACCCGCAGCAATGATCGCCCAGTCAACCATCGGGGTGAAGCCCGGCACGCGTAAGGGTGAGCTCGCCTCCGTGGCGGCCATCTGTGGTGCCGCGGCCGTGCACTTGACCTCATTGTTCATCTTTGTCGGTCTCCTGGGTACCTGGTTGGTCAGTGTGATCCCTGCCGATATCGTCCAGACCGTGCAGCTATACATCCTGCCCACGGTGATGGGCGCCGTGCTCATTCAGGCAATAGTTTCGCAGAAGTCGCCTCGCGCGGCGGTCATCGCATTGGTGGTTTCACTCATCGTGGTCTTCGTGCTTTCGCCGCTTTCACCGAAAATGGCTCTGTTCTCCACCGCGATTGCAGTGATCTCCACAGCCGTGCTGGCGTGGGTGCTGCGCGACCGCCAAAAGACAGAAGTGGCCGAACGAGCCGCGGAAGAAACCCCACCAGAGGGTCCCGTCTACTAAATCCCAATCCAGCCGCGCCGGAAGGTACACAGACAATGAGCAAGATCCCGCAATCGTTGACCATGACCGAGGCGATGTCCGCCGATCTGCAGAAAACCTACAAGTATTTACACGCGCATCCCGAGCTTTCCATGCAGGAAAGGCAAACTGCGGATTACCTCGCACGGCGGCTGGAGGCCTTGGGCCTTGAGGTATTTCGTTGCGGCGGCACCGGAGTGGTCGGCATCCTGCGCAACGGGGATGGCCCAGTGATCGGATTTCGCGCCGATACCGATGGTTTGCCGGTACTAGAGGACACCGGATTGGATTACGCCAGCAAAGACACCGGCCATCTTGAAGATGGCACCGAAGTTCCGGTGATGCACGCCTGCGGTCATGACACCCATATGGCCACCGCGTTACAAACCGCGCAGCTTTATGCCCACGGAACCGATGACTGGGCAGGAACGATCGTCTTCATCTTGCAGCCCGGGGAGGAAGTCGGTGCCGGGGCCAAGGCCATGGTCGAGGACGGGCTGTGGGACCAAGCCCCCACGCCGGAGGTTATCTACGGCCAGCATGTGATGAATGGACTGGCCGGAACCGTGACCATCATGGAAGGTGCGGCGATGACCACCGCCGATTCCTACCGCGTCACCGTATACGGTCAAGGTTCACACGGCTCGATGCCAGAACATTCGATCGATCCGATCGTGGTTGGCGCGGCCATGGTGATGCGGCTGCAGACTATCGTTTCCCGGCAGGTCGCGCCGCAATCCGCGGCGGTAGTCACTATTGGTTCCTTCCACAGCGGGTTGAAGGAAAACGTGATCCCGGATCGGGCAGTCTTCACTCTCAACGTGCGAACCTTTGAGCCTGAGGTCCGCGAGACGGTGCTCACCGCGATCCGGCGGATCATCAACATGGAGGCCGCCGCGTCCGGGGCCCCAGAACCGCTGTTCGAGGACCTGTCGCATTTCCCGCCGTTGCATAATGACCCGGTCGAGACCGCGGCGCTGACCGAGAACTTCCGCGAAGAATTCGGTGCCGAGCAAGTTCATCCGGGCCACCCGGTCATGGGCAGTGAAGATTTCGGCGCGTTGGCCTCGGCAATTGGGGTGCCCAGCGTGTTCTGGTTCTTCGGTGGCAATACATCCCAGACCCTCGCCGCCGGCACACCACCGGCAAATCACTCACCGTTTTTCGCTCCGGTCATCGAACCAACACTGAGCACCGGCGTCCAGGCTGCGGTGTGTGCCTTATATTCAAAGCTTCGAAAATAGGTGCAAAAAAAACCCCACAACGCCGCGCGTTGTGGGGTTTTTACAGTGATACCTAGGAAATCATCTTGGCGATGGCGTAGAGCACCATCACGCAAGCGAAACCGACCACCGAAACTAATGCCTGGCCAACGGTCCATACCCGCAACGTGGTGGGTACGTCCATCTGGAAGAACCGTGAAATCAGCCAGAAGCCCGAGTCGTTGACGTGGCTGGCGAAGACCGAACCTGCAGCCAAGGCAAGCACCATCGTGACTACTTCGAAGGAACTGAGCGAAGAATCGGCCAGCACCGCAGGCTGAATAATCGCCGCAGCAGTGGTCAGTGCAACAGTTGCCGAGCCCTGGGCCACGCGGACAATTGCCGCGATCAAGAAGCCAGCAACGATCAGCGGCAGACCGACGGCTTCCAGCGAGGAGGCAATCGCGTCGCCAATTCCACTTGCTCGCAGCACTCCACCGAACATGCCACCGGCGCCGGTGATCAAAATGATCGAGCAGACCGGGCCCAACGCCGAATCGACGATGGTTTCGATCAGCGTCTTTTCCTTGCCCTTACGGAAGCCCAGCAGGTACATACCCAGCAGGACTGTGATGATCAGCGCCACCGGAGTTTCACCGAGCAGACGCAACCACTGAACCCATGCGGTCTTCGGGTCAACGATCCCGGCCGAACCGAGCATGTTCAACCCGGTGTTCAGGAAGATCAATACCAGCGGCAGCAGTAACAGGCTGAATACCGTGCGTACCGATGGGGAAGATTTGAAGTGGTTCTTGTCCTGGCCGTCACCCAGCGCGGCACTCAAAATGTCAGGAACAGGAATGTCGAATTTCTTGCCCACAAACTTGCCGAAAAGGTGACCGGCGAAGTACCAGGTTGGGATCGCAACAATGAGGCCAAAGACCAGCACCAGACCGACGTTGGCGTTCAGCAGTCCGGCAGCGGCCACCGGGCCTGGGTGTGGTGGGACAAAGATGTGCATCGCGGAGAATGCGGTCGCGGCCGGAATACCGTAGAACAGCAACGAGCCGCCCAGCCGGCGGGCAACGGTGAAGATGATCGGCATCATGACTACCAGGCCGGCGTCGAAGAAGATCGGGAAACCGAAGAGCAGCGAGGCTACAGACAGTGCCAGCGGCGCACGATGTTCACCGAATTTCTCGATCAACCAATTTGTCAGCACTTCCGCGCCGCCACTGGTTTCCAGCATCCGTCCCAGCATCGCGCCCAGACCGACAAGTAGCGCCACACTGGCTAGTGTGCTGCCAAAGCCGGAGGTCATCGTGGTGATAATCGAGCCTGCAGGAATACCCGCAGCGACCGCGGTGAGCAAGCTGGTGAGCACCAACGCGACAAAGGCATGCACGCGGAAGCGGATAATCAGCAGCAAGAGCAGCGCAATGGCTGCCACCGCCACACCTAGTAACGCTGGGGTGCCCAGCGTCCAGTTCATTTCGAGCTCAGTTGTCATTGTCGTCCTTGATCAATGGAAGTAAGTAATTCGCTACTGTTTTAAAGCTTCGAGAAGATCACTGACGATCTGCTCGGGAGTGTGTGCAATCTCTGCGAGCAGAACATGTTCGTCGCTGCTTGGTTCTTCCAGCGTCGCCAACTGGCTGGTGAGCAATGAAGTCGGCATGAATTCGTGTTTGCGTGCCGCCATGCGTTCGCCAATCAACTGCTTGCCACCGGTGAGGTGTACAAAGAGCGTGTCTGGTTCGTGACTACGAATCAAATCCCGGTAAGAGCGCTTGAGTGCCGAGCATGCAATGATGACCGGTGCTCCAGTCTGGTTGCTGACCGAAAGTTTTTCGCCAATGTTGTTCAGCCATGGCGTGCGGTCCGCGTCATCCAAGGCGATCCCCGCCGCCATTTTGATGCGGTTTTCTTCTGGGTGCAGGGCATCGCCATCAATGAATTCCTGCTCCAATTTCTCGGCAAGCAGGGCACCGATGGTTGATTTACCGGAACCTGAAACTCCCATAACAATGATGGGCGTTTGGTTAGTCGTCATTTATCCACTCCGTCGTGCGCGAACCTAATATCAGCTTTTATTGAACCCGTTGTTCATAAAAGCAGATTTAAACAGCCTAGAACCGACACGCGACACTGTCAAGGAATCCAAAACGGACGATTTGCCGAAATTTTCTTATCCCTTGTCAGCAATGGAATACCTGTTTTTCTGATGCAACCTTCACGTTCAGGTTGAATCTTTCCTGAAAATTTCATTAAAAATCATCGGTACTCGTGGAACTACTACTCAATGTCGAGTATTGTCACCATCAAGTAGGTCAAACCCGACCACTTCTGATAGCTAGACCATTGGAGAGAACCATGGGATTTATTGGATGGATCGTTCTGGGCTTGATTGCTGGCGCTATCGCGAAAGCAATTTTGCCAGGTAAGCAAGGCGGCGGCTGGATCGCAACATTGGTCCTCGGCGTCGTAGGTGCCCTCGTTGGAGGTTGGATCGGCCAAGCCGTCTTCAACGCCGATGTCGACAAGTTCTTCTCGCTGTCTAGCTGGTTGCTTGCCATCGGTGGCTCATTGATCGTTTTGGTCATCTGGGGCTTCATCACCAAAAAGAGAGCTTAGTTGATCATTGAGGTAAGCATTTAGCCTCGATAACAACAAAGAGAATGGTCCGCAGTCCGGCATGCGCCGGGCTGCGGACCATTCTCTTTGTTAGCTATACTCGCCAGCGCAAACGACTGTCGGTCTTGGAACTCTTGCAGGTGTAGGTCTTACCAGCTTTGGATTTACCCTTTTTGGACTTGTCTGCGCTCTTGCAGAATGCTCCCGGATGCACGGTGCCCTTAACGTAATGGTTCTGGACTTTCTTCGGAGTTTTCGGCTTAGAACTGTCCTTGCTTCCGCCAGGTTTGATCGCCTTCACCTTGGCGGCTTTCTGGTTTTTGCAGGTGTTGAGCACCTTTTTCATGGCGTTCTTCTCGGCGCCGGTCACCGAAAGCGCGTACTTCTTCTTGACGCTCACCTGAGTAGCCACGTACTGGCAGCGGAAAGCCTTATTCTTCGGCAGCCACTCGGCGGTGTTTTTAGCACCCTTCTGTCGATTCGCAGAAGCCGAGGAGGCCATCAAATTCAGCGGGTCGTTAGCTAAGGCCTGACGTTGTGCCTGAGAGAGTTTCTGACCGCCAGAGATCCAAGCGTTTTTCAGCGCAACCACGTGGTCGATATCAACCGAGCCAGAATTCACTTTCCAGTTAATGCGCTTACCGGTGTAGCTATCCTGCAAGGTTCCGGAGCGCACGGTGCACTTCTTGCGGTCTTTGAACTTCACCTTGGACATATCGCGTGACAACGCATCTTGACGTTCGTCGCACTTATCCTTGTCAAAGTCTTTCCACCCGTTACCGAACTTCTTATTTCGGTTATATCCGGTCGCCGGAGCCTTGCCTTTAACCGGCAACGAGTTGAGCACGGTCATTGCTTTCGGTCCGGTGAGTTTGGCGCCCGGCTTGACCGCCTTAGTGCCCGTTGAAGCCAAATCAGCCATGAAGGATTGCTCAAGCAGGACATAGCTTTGGCTGAACTGGGCAGTTGACTGCTCCCTTTCAGCAGCATTTGCACAGCCGGTGAGTGCCAATGCACCAATCGCGAACATAGCCAAAACACGGCGCAGCATAATACTCCCCAAGTGATGCGAATGAATGATGATGGTGAAGCACCGAATTATCATGCGATCTTCAACCAAATAGGAGCTTACCCCGACTCTCCCCCAAAATCTGAAACCTCGCGGCATGCAGCCTGAGGCCCCGTAACTAACGACATTCAGGCCACCTGAGTGCAGGATGAAAGTTCACCATGGTGTTTCACTGGCTCCAGTAAGATTTGAGCCAGTAGACATTTTGGCCAGCTCTAAGGAAGCACATGACAAACACCGCCTCCGACGCCACCAAGACGATAAAATCTCGCTCCCGGTGGCAGCCAACTCCGGGAACCGAACGTACGCTGTGGCGTGGAATGATTCATGCCTGGGTCAGCCCGTTGGTGATTATCCTGGGGCTCCTGATTGTGGTCTTGGCGCAGGGGCAGGCCGCCGAGTGGTCCGCCGCGGTATTCGCATTGACCTCCATTACGCTCTTCGCCACCTCGGCGATGTATCACCGTGGAAACTGGTCACCGCAGACCACCGCGTGGTTCCGCCGTGCTGATCACGCAAATATCTTCTTGCTGATCGCCGGCACCTACACGCCCATTGCGGTGCAAATCCTTGACCGTTCCCAGGCGACCCTAACCTTGTCGATCATCTGGGCCGGAGCAATACTCGGGATCCTCGTCAAAACCTTCTGGCCAGCGGCTCCACGCTGGTTCTCCGTGGTCCTGTACATCCTGCTTGGCTGGGGCGCGGCGATGGACCTCCCCTCCTACTGGGCAGCCAGCCCCGCGGTCCTGCTGCTGGTCTTAGGCGGCGGGCTGTTCTACTCGATCGGCGCGGTGTTCTACGCAGCCAAACGTCCCAATCCGGTCCCGGCGGTTTTCGGATTCCACGAACTTTTCCACGTCTGCACGGTTCTGGCCTTCGGCTGCCACTGGATCGCAGTGTTGCTGGTAGTCCGGTAGACGGTATAAAAGACAGTGGCTTCGATCTCTCGGATCGAAGCCACTGTCGTTGTTGCGGTTTTTAGCGCAGCTTGTAGCGCAGGCGAATAAACGCCAGGCCGACCAAGGAGATGACCGCGATAGCCATGTAGTACAGGCTCGGAGTTTCCAACGAACCGGTAATGCTCAGCAACCAGGTCAATACCAGTGGTGCGATACCGCCAAGCAGCGTCACGCCCACGTTATAAGTGACCGAGATCCCCGACCCACGAATAGCCGCTGGGAAGAGCGCGGAAATCAGTGCCGGCAGTGGTCCGAAGTAGAAGGACATGATCACACCAAGTAATGCGATCACCAATACCATCACCGGGATACTCGGATTGCTGGTCATCAGCTTGAACAGCGGCCACGCCAGGACCAAGGCACCGACCGCCGCCCAGGTCATCACCTTGGCAGGGCCCACCCGGTCCGCCAGATGGCCGATCATCGGGACGGTCACCAACGTGATCACACCGGCTACTACTCCGCCAAGGAAGGCGGCATCGGCCGGAATATCGAGGTTTTTCACCGCAAAGGTCGGCATGTACAAGATCATGTAAACAGAAATTGTTGCCACACCGACGGCCGCGGAACCGGCCAATAGCCGTCCGTAGTGCTGGCTAAACAGTTCACCCAGTGGCGACTTGCTCTTCTTGGTGGTAATGAACTCTTCGGTCTCTTCGAGCCGCGCACGAATGTAGAGTCCCACCGGCCCGATCAGCAGACCGACAAAGAACGGCACACGCCAGCCCCAACTTTCCAACGCTTCTTGGGACAGCTGCGTGGTCAGCACATAACCGAAGCCGGAGGCCAGCAGCATCGACACACCCTGCGCGGCCACCTGCCACGAGGCGTAAAACGCCTTCTTATGCGGGGCGCTTTCGATCAGGAACGCGGTGGCCGTGCCAAACTCGCCGCCGGCGGAGAATCCTTGAATGAGACGCGAGAGCAAGATGATCAGCGCACCCCAGACGCCAACCATCGCGTAGGTTGGCGCGACGGCCATGATGAGCGTGCCGAGCATCATCAGCATCAAAGTCAGAGTCAGCGCCTTCTTGCGTCCCTGACGATCTGCGTAACTGCCCAAGATCATTCCGCCCAGTGGTCGGATCAGGTAGGAAATTGCGAAGGTCGCAAAGGTCAGGATCAGCGCGAAGGATCCATTGGATTCGGGGTAGAACAGTTTTGCGATAGTCGTAGCGAAGGTGGCGTAGACGATGATGTCGAACCATTCCAGGGCAGCGCCGATGGAGGAAGAGATCACCGCCTTGCGGGCAATCGCTAGTTGCTGCGGGGTCGCCTGCGGCGTGGCGGTGCTCATGCCGAGAGCTCCTGCACCAGGCGCAGGATGAAGTTCTCGCAATCAACAATCTGCGATAGTTCGATGAATTCATCCGGTGCGTGCGCCTGAGCAATGTCGCCAGGTCCGCACACTACCGACGGGATTCCGGCGGCGGCGAACAGTCCTGCTTCGGTGCCATAGGTGACCTTTTCATCTGTGGCGATCGCACCGCAGGCGGCGGCCAACGCGACGATTTCTTCTCCGCGGTCGGTGTCCAGCCCCGGGGCGCCTGCAATCTGTTCGAAGTGCACGGAGCCGGCAGAGTTCAGCTGCTTCATTTCTGCGTCAAGCTGCGCGGCATAGTCACGGAACTGCGCAATCAGCGCGGCCCGGTCCACTACTGCCAGCGAACGGAATTCAAAGTGCACCACGGCCTTGGAAGGGATGGTGTTCACCGCGATTCCGCCGTCAAAGCGGTTGACGTTCATGGTGGTGGTTGGCTCGATAAACGCGTCATCGCTCGGTCCGTCGGTGCGCAGCTGGGCCGAAATTTCTTCCACGTAGTTGGCAAAGCGCAGCGCGTAGGAGATCGCATTCAGCCCCTCGCGTGGCAGTGAGGAGTGGGCGGCAACGCCGTTGAAGGTCACCTGGAAAACGTTCATGGACTTGTGCCCGCGAATCGCACGCATACTGCTGGGCTCGCCGATAACCGCGCCGCGTGGAGCCAGCCGCTGGTTGGCGATTTCCTCCACCAGGCTTACCGCTCCCACGCATCCGACTTCTTCGTCATAGGACAGGGCCAGGTGGATTGGTTCGGTGAGTTTCGCTGCGGTGATTTCCGGCAGTTTGGCCAGGATTACCCCGATAAAACCCTTCATATCGCAGCTGCCGCGTCCGTAAAGTTTGCCGTCGCGGATCTGCGTGCTGAATGGCTCGCTGGACCAGTTCTGTCCATCTACCGGGACCACGTCGGTGTGCCCGGAGAGCACGATGCCGCCGGTGCGCGTGCCGTCACTGGCCGGGATGGTGGCCAGCAGGTTCGCCTTGGAGCCGTCATCGTTGTGGATCAGCTTCGAGCTGATTCCCGCTGCATCCAGCTTGGCCACCACCAGCTCAATCAGCGGCAGGTTACTGTCGCGGCTGGTGGTATCGAGGCTGATCAGTTCGTTGATCTCGGCCATCGTCGTTTCGGCTGGTACAGCCATGATGAACTCCCGTATCGTCGGTAAAGCTAGTGTTGGATTCATCGTTTCACACCAAGTCACCACCGTAAAGAAGATTTCTCAGCAAGACAATACAGCGCCAAGATTACGCTTCGAAGACTCCTGCGCCGCGCAGGTAATTCCCGATCAGTGAGCCAAACACTTCGTCTTGATCCAGCGTGGCAGCTCCCTGGAGGAAAGCGGCGGTAAGCAAAGGGTACTGCCCGCTGGCCAGCGCCTGCTGAACTTCGGTGACACCGCGCGGCTGCGCATCTTGCTGGCTCAGTTCGTTGATCACGAAGGCCGAGGTGATCGCGGTGAGCATGGCGATCGTTTGAAGTTTTTGCGTTCCAGATAATGCGGTGCCCGCCAGTGCGTTCAGCGCGGACTCTAAATAGCGCAGAGTATGAGGTCCCGGTACGCGTGCGCTCTGCACCAGCGGCGCCAGCCAGCGGTGGGCGTGCATCATCGCTCGTCCCTGGGCGGCGAGGGTGAGCAGCTGTTCTTCCGGGCTGCCGGTCAACTCGTCGAAGACGTATTCGCCGCTGACCCTATCGACCATCAAATCAAGTAACTGGTCCGAAGAATCAACATATCGGTACAGGGAGGCGGCCCCCGCGCCGATTTGCTGGGCGACGGCTCTGATGGACACCGCGCCCAGACCGCGTTCGTCCGCCAGCTCAACGGCCACCCGGGCAATCTTTTCGCGCGAGTGCGCAGGTTTGGGACCCCTGGCACTGCGGTCTGAATTTGTACCGGCTTCGTGCTTTTGTTGCTTCGGCACCCTAGATTTCTCCTGCCGTCTTCGGTGGTGTTCTACTGCCACCATTAGACTATATACTTAATTGCGAACAGTGATCGCTATTATTAGGCTGGAGAGAAAATGCGTGTACTCATGGTCACCCCTGGAACTCGTGGCGACGTCGCGCCCATGGCGGGACTCGCCGCCAAGCTGGGCACCCAAGGCTTTGAGGTGTCGATCGCGGCCAACGCGGAATACGCGCCACTTGTCACCAGCGCTGGCGCCGACTTCCACGAACTGCCCGGTTCAATGACTGAACTGGTGAACCCCGCAGCACCGGGGCAGAAAGCCGGCGCCAAAGAATTGCGCTGGTATATGCGTCAATTACGGAGCTATTTCCAGTCCGCTGCCACCGGGACGCTGCAAGCCGCCGCGCACGGGGCCGAGGTGATCATGGCCAATTCGGTGGCACCCTTTGCCTACGACATCGCCGAGGCCCTCCAGATTCCAGCCATCGGAGCTCATCTTCAGCCATCCGAACCAAGCAGCGCCTACGCGCCCATGGTTTTAGGCACCACGCGCAATTTTGGAGCAGTGGGCAACAAGCTCCTTGGGTCACTCATTAGTGCCAGCAAAGCCCCTTATGATCCGCCAGTGGCCCGTCTTCGTGCGGAGCTTGGCTTGCCGCCACGAAGCAGGTCCGCCTCGGAACGGCAGCGCAGGCGCAAAGACGCCCCGATCCTGCACGGCTTCAGCCCGTTGATAGTTCCGCGGCCAAAGGACTGGCGCGCGGGCATGAGCACCTGCGGCTACTGGTGGCCGCAGGACAGTAACGATTGGACTGCTCCCACCGAGCTTCTCGACTTTCTCGCCGCTGGTCCGCCACCGGTTTACCTTGGGTTTGGCAGCACCGAGGCGCTGGATGCAGACTTCATGCACGAGGTAGCTGCCCGAAGCGGCCGGCGATTCATCCTCCAAGGCGCCCCCGGAATTAACGAGCCGAATATCCTGGGCATCGGGAACACCGACCACCGGTGGCTATTTCCGCAGATGGCCGCCGTGATTCATCACGCCGGGGCAGGCACCACCGCGGCCGGACTACGCGCCGGAGTACCAACGATTGGCGTGCCGATCTTCACCGATCAACCGTTCTGGGCCGCTCGCGTGCATGCCCTCGGCGCAGGCGTTGAGCCGATCAAATACAAAGAGCTGAGCGTCGAGCGACTGCTCGCCGCCATCGATCAGACGCTGTCCACCGACATATACGCGGTGCGCGCTGCACATCTTGCGAAGCAGCTGGAAGCGGAGGAAGACAGTTCACTGCCGGTGATCCGGGCGTTGCACCACGTGGCTTCGTCCCGCTAAGCACCCACGTCCGCACACACCAAAGGCACCCACCGAATCTGGTAGGTGCCTTTGGATGGAAAACTTTTACTTGTTCAGATCGTCGCGAACGTCTTTAGCTGCGTCCTTGACTGCTTCGCCGGCCTGCTTGGCCTTGGCTGCTGCCTGATCCTTGACGCCTTCGGCCTGCAGGCTCTCATTGTTGGTCGCATCGCCGACGGTCTCCTTGACCTTGCCGCTTGCTTCCTGAGCCTTGTTCTTGAACTTATCGCCCAAACCCATTAGATGATCTCCTGTCGCTTGATCGAACAACTTACCTAACCGACGCTACCTGCCAATTTTTGGAGCTAGCTGGACACCAGCTTACGTTTTCCTGACCTCGTATTCCAGGTCTTGCAATCCTGCTAAGGTGCGCTAAGATTTCGCCTTTGAGCGTGCCGGGTCAAGCAGTTCGCGCAGCGCGGATTTGTAGTTTTCAAACGCCGCCCGCCCCACGGCCGTCAGGCACACATAGGTCACCGGGTTGCGTCCCTCCAAAATTTTCTCCACGGCCACATACTGGCTGTCTTCAAGTTTGCGCAGATGTGTGGCCAGATTTCCCGAGGTCATCGCGAGCAGCCCCTGGAGTTTGGGAAATGAAATTCGGTCGCCAACCCGAAGTGTGTCGAGTACCGTGACGGTGCGCAGGCGAGCCTGTGCATGTATGACCGGATCAAGCTCGCGCATGCCCACGTTCAACCACCTCACCTGCGACCAATGCTGGCTTCAGTCCGTGCAGCAACCCGAGAACTATCAACCCCAGTCCTCCCACCGCACCGGCTAGCAAGTTATAGGGCGCCGGCACCGCCAGTGAAAGCAGTCCAATGGCCATGATCCAGACCCCAAAAATCAGCTGTGTTCGATCATTGAAGATCAGCGACCCGGAGATCACCAGCACGCCCACCACTAAACACAGTGCACCTAGCGCGAAGGTCAGCAGTCCCATGGAATCCAGGCCCGCTGCGTGCAGCCGCCAGCCGAGCAAACCGGCGAAAATGATTCCCAGCGTGAAGGAATTACCGTAGATGGCACCTTCCACCATCGATGGCCCGTTCGTTCCGGAGCCACGTTTGGCCGAGTGCACCGCGGAAATCACGATGGCCAGCACAAAAGCGAGTATCCCGATGCCGACGCCGAGAAATCTTGGCAGCAACGGAGAGGCAAGCGGAGCAAAGGTGAAGAAGACCGCGATGAACGCGATGACCCAGGCGCCGCCCCAGAGCGAAAAGAGCAGCAGCTGGTTCGGACTCATGGCCTGACGTGTTTGACGCGCATCCGCCTCGATGCCATCCAAGATCCGCGCCGGATCTGTTTCTGATGTGTTCTCGTTGCTCATTGCCTGCTCTCTCCTTCATCGGGCGACTCGGTAGAGCCACAAAGTTATTCGTGATGAAAAGTACTTTGCGTTACAAAGTTAAAGATAGCACTCGAAGGTTATACGCGCTAGAGCGCTGGTACTGCACCAGCGCTGGCGGAAAACTCCGTATCATTGTCTTTACCGGACTTCGCAGCACCATCGCTCGCGCGCGGTCAATCATTGGGTGAGCGCCACGACTCAACGAGGTACACCGCCATCGAGCACTCCCCCATCATTGCCGGCCAAACCCTGAGCTGGGAACACCAGGGAACTCGCACTTCCGCGACCTGGTGGTCGGCCAATGCGCGCCGAGCACCTAAAAATGTGGTGGTCGTGGATGACCGGCTCACCGCAGATGCCGCCATGCGCAACGCGGCGCGCGGCACCGCCATGCTCTGGTTGGGCGACTTCCACAATGCCAAGCAGATGCTCTCGGCCATCGATCGCCGGTTATCTAAGGCGGCCAGCGGCAAGTCTTCGCGCAAACCTCAATCCGACGCGGAAAAGTTCTATGCCATCCGCCAGGGGCGAGCTCAACGCTCGCGGATGATGTCGCTGATCTTAGTTCCACTGAATTGTGACACCGCCGACGGCGAGGCCGCGCTGGAACTGCCCCGGGCACCGCGCGTTGGCCCTGCAGTGGCATTTGGTTATCCGCAACAGGTCGCGTCCACTACACCCAGCGCAGTGGTCAGCCTCCAGGAACTCACCGGCGTGCTCAGCGCCTACCAGTGGTACATCAACGGCGTCGACGTGCCGGCACTAGGCCAGAAGATCCACCCCGGCTACGGCACATTCTTGCCCACCCGGCATGAGTATGTTGATCTGGTTGCCAAGGCGCCGCTGAACTGCGCCGAGCTGGCCTTTGACATCGGCACCGGCACCGGAGTCCTCGCGGCGATTTTGGTATCCCGCGGAGTGAAGTCCGTGATCGGCACCGACATCCATCAGCGCGCGGTGGATTGCGCAAACGACAACTTCGCGCGCCTGGCCATCGAGGATTCCGCCCGCGCCGAACTGACCAGCATGTTCCCTGCAGGCCGCGCGCCTCTGGTGATCTGCAATCCGCCCTGGTTGCCCGGAAGCGCGCCGACCACACTCGATGCTGCAGTGTACGATCCGGGAAGCAAGATGCTTTTGCAGTTTCTGCGCGGATTGCCCGAGCATCTGACGCAGGACGGCGAAGGCTGGCTGATCATTTCTGACCTGGCCGAGCTATTGGGCCTGCGCAGCCGCCAACTGCTCCTTGATGCCATCGACGACGCGGGTCTAGAAGTGGTCGACAGGATTGACACCCAGCCAACCCATGGGCGCGCCACCGATGATTCTGACATCCTTCATGCAGCACGCTCGCGGGAAGTCACCTCACTGTGGCGGCTGCGCACCAAGGCGTGAGCCTCGTCCGCGCTTAGCCGGCGCGGCCGAGTACCGCCACCAGGAAGTCATCAGCCGGAAGGTGGAACTGCCAGGTGGAGAAGCGCTGCTGCAGTTCGAGGCCGGCAGCTGCTGCATCGGCTTCAAAGTCTTCGAATTCGTAGTCGCGTCCCGCACCGAAGCCCACCACCAGGCGTCCCTCGGCTGCCAAATGCTCGCGCAGTTTCACTAAGGCAGGCAGCCGCTCGGATTGGGATAAAAAGGTGAGTACATTTCCGGCCGAGACGATCACGTCGAACTCAAGTGCGGCCGAAGAGTCATCGGTGAGCGTGAAGTCAGCTAGATTGCCAACCTCCCAACGCGCCTGCGGGTAATCCTCGCGGGCCACATCGATCAGGTGCTCATCCAGGTCGATGCCTACGACCTGATGCCCGCGCTGCGCCAGCCAGCCGCCGATTCGACCGGTACCGCATCCGGCGTCAAGGATTCGACTGCTGCGCTCTGCCATTGCATCGATGGTTCGCGCCTCGCCAAAAATATCGCGCCCTTCCTGCGCGAAGGTCCTCCAGCGCTGGGCAAAGTTCTGCGAGTGTTCGGGATTCGCTCGAGTGGCGGCGATCCATACGTTTTCTTCGGGAGCAGTCATAACTTCAGTTTCCCATGCAATCGAGGCGAAGCAACTTAGAAGGCATTTAGATCCAGGCGCAGTAAATCTGGAAGTTAGCCTGCGGGGAAGTTAAAGCCTTTAAAAGCCTGTGCCCGCGGTTGTGTGGCCAGAGCCCTAGATAGTGCAGCTGCCCAACGACGATGCCCGCATTCTGCGCAAAAGCTACAACACCGTGGCCATAGCGAAGATCCTTCAAGCGGCCTTGAAAATCGGATGGAATCAGAGTCGGCGCTGCGAATTCGTTCGCGTCAATTTCAGGGGGGACTAAGCACCCCCTCCTCGGCCTGGAGCATCAGACCGTGATTGGGATGCAAGAGCACATGGCCAAGTTCATGGAAGAACGTAAACTATAACTTTCCGTCGTCCTCACCACGCAGGGAGAGCGTGATCACCGGCGCACCGTGATACCACTGAGTGCACCCATGGGCGCGGGTTTCGGGAATTTCTGGGACACACAGCAGGCGGACACCAACCTTTGCCAGCCTCTGAATTAGTGTTTTTTGAAATGATGCGCCAGGAATGCGTGAGAGTTCTCGAAGTTCCGGGATCAGATTTCGCAGTTCCTCCACATAATAGGCCGTCTAGAGCGGATCGCTGGCTCCGATTTCCAGGTCGATCATTCTCAGCCAAGTTCGAATCGCTTCCGGTCGAACCTGATGGGCGGTGTACTCCCGAAAGGTCCGCAGGGGCTATCCTTGACGCTGCAACCCGGCGATGTCGCCGACTCCAAAGAACGCCATCAAGTCCCTGAGTGCAAGACCGGGCCGACACAATAAAGCGGTCACGCTTCCTGCAGCGCGCATATCCTTACTGCGCTCACCCATGCCACAAGTGCGTCGAACGCCCGCGCGGGAGCTTATCGCCAGTACTCGGCCAGTGCATCTTGGACACAACAAAAAACCCGCTTCCCCTCATCAAAAAGATGAGGTGAAGCGGGTTTTGCTTGGTGGGCCCTACCGGGATCGAACCGATGACATTCACGGTGTAAACGTGACGCTCTACCAGCTGAGCTAAAGGCCCTTACCATCGTTAGCCGAAGTAATAACTTCTTGCCAACAGGGAATAACTTTACTGGTGAAAGCGCATCGGCGCAAATCAGAATGCAGTGACGTGCATCTCCCGCGGAGCGATTCGATCTTTGCCCGCGGCGGATGCACTATTGCGTGAAAGTTTTAGAACCAAAGCTGCGCTAAAAGTTTCAGCGAGTGCTCGCGCACGGAGGAATCGAAGGCGTAGGTCGTCGTAATCAGTTCATCCGCACCGGTTCGCTGCACAAATGCATCCAGCTCGGCCTTGACCTTCGACGCACCACCGACGGCCTTGATCTTCAGCATCGGGTTACCCGTGTAGCCCTGGCCGGCCAGCACTTCTGGGTCTACCGGAGGCTGCAGCTTGCGCGATTTTCCGCGCAGCACATCTTGGAACATCTGCTCGATCACCGTGAATTCCCGTGCAGCTTCCTCGTCGCTGTCCGCCACCATCACGTTGATGCCTGCCATCACGTAGGGCTTATCGATCTGCGCCGTCACCGCTTCGGGGTTGAATGCGTCGCGGTAAACCTTCAGCGCGTGATCGATCTGCTCCGGGGCGAAGTGTGAGGCAATCGAAAACGGCAGCCCCAACTGACCGGCAATAGAGGCACCATTAACCGTAGAGCCAAGCACCCAAATCGGCACGTTCATACCTGCTGAGACGGCCGAGACAATCGGCATGCTGTGCGCCGTGCCGCTTTGCCCGAACCAGCCCTGCAAGTCATAAATGCTTCGCGCAAATTCTTGCGGCTCGGCTGATGAACGATTCAGCGCCTGCGCGGTCATACCGTCTGTTCCTGGCGCGCGGCCAAGGCCCAAGTCAATCCGATCACCATGCATGTTAGCTAAGGTGCCGTACTGCTCGGCGACCATCAGCGGAGCGTGGTTCGGCAGCATCACCCCACCTGAACCCACCCGGATCCGCTCGGTGACCGAGGCGGCCTGTGAAATGAGCAACGCCGTGGCGCTGGAGGCTAAGTTTGCCGTGTTGTGGTGTTCGGCAAACCATAGCCGATGGTAGCCGAGCTCATCCGCCAGCTGGGCGGCTTTCATCGACGCGGCAATCCCCTCGCGCGCGGTGGAGCCTTCAGAGATAGAGACAAGATCAAGAATGCTCAACGGGACAGGCAAATCGTTTCCTTAGGTTTGCAGTTTTGCAGAATCTACCCTGCAGAAAAATACTGACGCTCTTTAAGAACAACGAAGCCGAAGGGGAACCTATTCCACTGAACCTTGTGACGCTCCCCCGGTTTTTGGGCGTCTGAGCTAGACCTGCGAGGCGCACCACTGAGAGGGTGAATACCTTTTGGCTTAGCGTCGCTCAGCGCACAACAAAAAACCCGCTTCTCCTCATCGAAAAGATGGGGTGAAGCGGGTTTTGCTTGGTGGGCCCTACCGGGATCGAACCGATGACATTCACGGTGTAAACGTGACGCTCTACCAGCTGAGCTAAAGGCCCAAACCTTTATACTGTCTTGCATTTCTCCAAGCCAACGAGAGATAAATTTACCGGTTATTTCCTCTGCACGCAAATCGAGAACCGAATGCACCAGGAGAGCTGCGTCACTTCAAGCTTGTTATGACCTCTTGGTACGCTCTCAGGCTGCGCGGCTCGGTCATTGGACTACTAAAAATGTGGCGCACCACCCCGTCGATCAGATACAGCGAGTGGCGTGCAGCCACTCCCTTAGCCTCATCAAATGCGCCAGCCGCCCTGGCGACCGCACCATGCGGCCAGAAGTCGGCGAGGAGTTCGAACTCGATGCCAAGCTGCTCGGCGTAGCTGCGCAGCGTGAACTTATGGTCCACGGAGATCGCCACCACCCGGACGGCCGCGTCGAGAAATTCCTGGTGGTGTTCTTGAATTTGCGCCAGTTCAGATCCGCAGACGCGGGAAAATGCCCAGGGGTAAAAAACCACCAGCACCCTGCCCGAAGCGAGCTGGGTGCTGGTGATCGTTTCGCCGTACTGGTTTTCCAGCGAGAAATCGAACAGGCGTGAACCTGTTTCGATCATTAGTTCTTCTTGCGTGGTGCTAGACGGATGGCGGACCAATCCTCTGAGACACCCTCAGTTGTAGTGACATGAAGCCCCGCGGTGGGAGCATCCTGTTGAATCTGGGTTGGGGACACGTGTCCGCTACGACCCTGTTTAGGGGTAAGCAGCCAGACAATGCCACCTTCATCAAGGCATTCCAATGAATCCATCAGAGCGTCGACTAAGTCACCGTCGCCGTCGCGCCACCAGAAAATGACTGCGTCGACTACGTCGTGGTCTTCTTCGGTGAGCAAATCTGAACCGATCAGGTCCTCGATAGCATCACGAAGACCGAAGTCCACGTCTTCGTCATAGCCCAGTTCCTGAATAAGGTCTTCATCTTTGAAACCCAAGTTCTTAGCGGGTTCCAGGTTTGCCGATACGGCGTCGCTCACTTCATTCCTCCTGCTGTTACAAAGCGTTACTAACAACAAAACACTCTTTTGTCTTCCCATTCAAGCGCTAAGGACGTAACACGCCGGTAATTCTATCGCGAGAACACGTGACTCACGTCATCCTTACATGAGCATTATGCACCTAGCTCCTGTACCGAGTTGCATATGTCACTCTATAAGTCAGATTTAAGGGCTTTTTGAGTCTAAAAACTGTACTTTTCACATCTCTATAAGAACTAGAGTATGGGTTGAAACGAGATGCACACGTCACTCAAGCGCACAGCTCTCGTAGTCCCAACCCGTCACACGGTCCGAAACTCAGACCAACGTGCCGGAGCCGCAATTCAATCAAGGAGCTTCCGTGGCTGTAGAGGAACACATCTCCCAGATCCGTAGTGGTTTGACTTACCAGCTTTCAGATCGGGATCCTGAGGAAACTCAGGAATGGCTGGACTCATTCGACTCACTGGTCGAATCCCAGGGCACCGAACGTGCTCAGTTCATCATCCGCTCGCTGCTGCAGCGTGCCGGCGCCAAGTCCGTTGGCGTCCCGATGGTGACCACCACCGACTACGTGAACACGATTCCGGTGGATCAGGAACCAGAATTCCCGGGCGATGAGTCCGTAGAACGCCGTTTCCGCGCGTACATGCGCTGGAACGCAGCCATCATGGTGCACCGCGGCCAGCGCCCAGGCGTCGGCGTCGGCGGACACATCTCCACCTACGCAGGCGCAGCCACCTTGTACGAGGTGGGCTTCAACCACTTCTTCCGCGGCAAGGACCACCCGGGCGGCGGCGATCAGGTCTTCTTCCAGGGCCACGCATCCCCAGGCATGTACGCCCGCGCCTTCCTCGAAGGACGCTTGAGCGAAGAAGATATGGACGGCTTCCGCCAGGAGAAGTCCCAGGAAGGCCACGCACTGCCTTCCTACCCGCACCCACGTTCGATGCCGGACTTCTGGCAGTTCCCGACCGTGTCCATGGGTATCGGCCCGGCAAACGCCATCTACCAGGCACAGCTGAACCGCTACATCCACAACCGCGGCATCAAGGACACCAGTGACCAGCACGTCTGGGCCTACCTGGGCGACGGCGAAATGGACGAGCCAGAGTCGCGCGGCTTCTTGCAGCTTGCTGCCAACGAAAAGCTGGACAACCTGACCTTCGTGATCAACTGCAACCTGCAGCGCCTGGACGGACCGGTGCGCGGTAACGGCAAGATCATGCAGGAACTTGAGGCATTCTTCCGCGGAGCGGGCTGGAACGTCATCAAGGTGGTTTGGGGCCGCGAGTGGGATGCCCTGCTCGAAGAAGATCCAAACGGCGCCCTGGTCGACGTCATGAACCAGACCCCGGATGGCGACTACCAGACCTACAAGGCCGAGTCCGGCGCGTTCGTCCGCGAGCACTTCTTCGGCCAGCGTCCGGAAACCAAGGAACTCGTCGCGGATATGACCGACGACGAAATCTGGAACCTGAAGCGCGGCGGCCACGACTACCACAAGGTCTACGCGGCCTATAAGGCAGCGACCGAGTTCAAGGGCAAGCCGACGGTCATCCTGGCCAAGACGGTCAAGGGCTACGGCCTGGGCACGCACTTTGAGGCGCGTAACGCGACCCACCAGATGAAGAAGCTGACCCTGGAGGACCTCAAGGGCTTCCGCGATCACCTGCGCATCCCGATCAGCGACGAGCAGCTCGAAGCCGATCCATACCTGCCGCCGTACTACCGCCCGGGCAATGACTCGGCGGAGTACAAGTACATGATGGAACGCCGCAGCGAACTGGGCGGAGCGGTGCCAACGCGCCGCAAGGAAACCAGCTCCAAGATCCACCTGCCAGGCGACAAGGCCTACGCCTTCGCCAAGCGCGGTTCGGGCAAGCAGCAGGCAGCGACCACCATGGCCTTTGTGCGTCTGCTCAAGGACCTGATGCGCGACAAGGACTTCGGCCACCGCATCGTGCCGATCGTGCCCGATGAGTCGCGCACCTTCGGTATGGACTCCTTCTTCCCAACCGCCAAGATCTACAACCCTGCCGGACAGAATTACCTGTCGGTAGACCGTGATCTGGTGCTGGCTTACAAGGAGTCCCCTGCCGGCCAGCTGATCCACCCGGGCATCAACGAGGCCGGCGCCGTAGCGGCCTTCACCGCCGCCGGCACCAGCTACTCCACGCACGATGAACCGCTGATCCCGATCTACGTGTTCTACTCGATGTTCGGTTTCCAGCGCACCGGTGACCAGTTCTGGGCCGCCGCGGACCAGATGACCCGTGGCTTCATCATTGGCGCCACCGCAGGACGCACCACGCTGACCGGCGAAGGTCTGCAGCACGCGGACGGCCACTCGCCGTTGCTGGCGGCGACCAACCCGGCAGTGGTCGCCTACGACCCGGCCTACGGTTACGAGATCGGGCACATCATGCGCTCGGGCCTTGACCGCATGTACGGCGGCACGCACCCGGATCCAAACGTGATGTACTACATCACCGTGTACAACGAGCCGATCAGCCAGCCTGCCGAGCCTGAAAACGTTGACGTTGAAGGCATCGTCAAGGGTATCTACCTGCTGAAGGAAGCGACCACCGATGGGCCGCGCGCCCAGCTGCTCGCCTCCGGCGTGGCGCTGGCGTGGGCTATCGAGGCCCAGCAGATCCTGGCCGAGGAGTGGGGTGTGTCCGCCGATGTCTGGTCGGTCACCTCCTGGAACGAATTGGCCCGCGAGGGTCAGCTCGCCGACGACAAGGTGCTCGTTGATCCATCCAAGGACCGCCCGGTTCCGTTTGTGACCTCCAAGCTGCAGTCCACCACCGGTCCGGTCATCGCGACCTCCGACTACATGCGTGCGGTGCCGGAGCAGATCCGCCCTTACGTGCCAGGTGAATTCCACACCTTGGGCGCGGACGGATTCGGCTTCTCGGACACCCGTGCTGCGGCGCGTCGATTCTTCAAGATCGACTCGCACACCCTGGTAGTGAAGACCCTGGCCTCGCTGGCAGAACGCGGCGAGATCCCAGCCGATACCGCGGTGAAGGCTCACGCAAAGTACGACCTGAACAACCCGAATGCCGGAACTTCCGGCAACGCGGGCGGCGACGCGTAAGTGACGCGCAGCTAGTTCTCGTTTGTTTGGCGGGCGCCAAGCCACCTGATCCCAGGTGGTTTGGCGCCCGCCGGCGTTTAACTACCGGCGCGTAGGCACATTTTTTGCGTATGCTTGAAACCATGAGTCCTCAGGTCGAGCCCGCATCGGGTGTGCGCTCGCGCGCTGTGCGAGTGCCCAAGCCCACCGCAGAAACTATTCGCCGGCTCAAAAGCCACCTGGGCGTGCTGTCCACCACGGCGCTGAAATACCTGGACCAGTCCCTGCCCTGGTACCGCTCCTTGGAGCCCGCCGAACGCGCGGCCTTGGGGCTCGTGGCGCAAAAGGGCATCTCCACCTTTGTCACCTGGTACGAGGAACCCGAATCCACTCCGGCCTGGGTGATGAACGACGTCTTCGGCGCCGCCCCGAGCGAGCTGACCCGCTCCATCTCGCTGCAAAAGGCCCTGGCGCTGCTGCGCACCATCGTGGAGGTTGTCGAATCACAGGTGCCGGATATCGCCGCCGAAAACGAACAGGCGCAACTGCGCGAGGCGGTCCTGCGCTACTCCCGCGAGGTGGCCTTCGCCGCCGCCGACGTCTACGCCCGAGCCGCCGAGACCCGGGGCGCCTGGGACTCACGCTTAGAAGCGCACGTGGTGGATGCGGTGCTGCACGGGGAATCCCAGGACTCGCTGTCCTCGCGGATCGCGGCGATCGGCTGGAAGTCGCAGAAGAACATCCGCATTATGGTCGGCGCGACCCCGTCCTCCAGCTCGGTGACCTTCGTCGCGGCGCTGCGCCGGGTGGCGCAACGCTACGCCAGCGACTCGCTGGTGGGGGTGCTTGGAGACCGGGCGATCCTGATGCTTTCGGACACCAAATTTGAGGAAGCGGACCTGACCCGTTTTGCCCGGTTCTTCGGCCCCGGGCCGATCGTCTATTCCCCGCTGGCGGCCACGGTCAGCCAGATGCATACCGCCGCGAGCGCCGCGGTGGCAGGCTACGGCGCGGCGCGCGCCTGGGAGCAGGCGCCGGTGCCGGTCGACGCCGATGACCTGTGGCCCGAGCGGGTCTTTAACGGGGACCCGCTGGCCCGCACCGCGCTGATTGAACGCGTTTACCAGCCGCTGGTGCACGCCGGCAACGGGCTGCTGCAGACGCTGTCCAGTTATCTTGCACTCGGCCATTCGCTGGAAGGCACCGCGCGCGAGCTCTTTGTGCACGCCAATACCGTGCGCTACCGGCTCAAGCGGGTTTCCGAGGTGACCGGCTGGGATCCTTTGGTGGCGCGTGACGCATTTGTGCTGCATAGCGCACTGGTGCTCGGCCGGCTGAACGAAGCGGGCTGAACCAGGTAATTTTATGGGGAACACACAGTCCCCGGAACGCAACACAGGCGCTTTACATGGGTTTTTATCGTGGCCTTACGCTAAGCTTTTGTAGAGTTCCTACAAAGAGCCACCTCGAGCTTGGTACCGAAATACCGCGCGTGAAGCCACAACTATTTGGAAAGCTGTAAGAGTGTTAGCAATCGTTTGCCCCGGACAGGGCTCCCAGACCCCAGGTTTTCTCACCGACTGGCTCGAAGTTGATGGCGTTCGCGACCATTTAACTGCGCTGGGCGACATCACCGGGCGCGATCTTCTCGCCCACGGAACCACCTCCGACGAGGAGACCATCAAGGACACCGCCGTCGCGCAGCCCTTGATCGTCGCCGCCGGACTGGTCACCGCCCGTGCACTCTTCGGCGAATCCTTACCTGCCGGCGCGATCCTTGCCGGACACTCGGTGGGCGAAATTACCGCCTCCGCCTTAGCCGGCGCACTGAGCGAAACCGACGCACTGACTTTTGTGCGCACACGCGCCAACGCCATGGCTCAGGCAGCAGCCACCACCCCCACCGGCATGGCCGCGGTACTTGGTGGAGACCCCGATGAGGTCCTGGCCAAGCTCAGCGAGCTCGGCTTGACCCCAGCCAACGCCAACGGCGGCGGACAGACGGTCGCGGCCGGTACCCTGGAACAGCTTGAAGCTCTGGTGGCCAACCCGCCAGCGAAGGCCCGCGTGATCCCGTTGAAGGTTGCAGGCGCCTTCCACACCAGCCACATGCAGCCGGCCGTAGGCGTTCTTGAAGAGCTTTCCGCCAGCCTGTCCCCGCACAACCCGCAGCTAACCTTGCTCTCCAACTTCGACGGCGCGCCGGTGACCGACGGAGAGGCGAACCTCGCCTCGCTGGTCGCTCAGGTCTCCCGCCCGGTGCGTTGGGACCTGTGCATGGAAACCCTGGGTGCTCAAGGCGTCACCGGAGTGCTCGAACTTGCTCCGGCCGGCACCCTGGTGGGTCTGGCCCGCCGCGGACTGAAGGGCGTCAAAACCCTCGCGCTGAAGAGCCCGGCAGAGTTGGATGCCGCCCGCGAATTCATCGCCGAGCACACCGGGGCCTAGGAACCATCATGACCGCGCAGCTACTTACCCCCACCCCGAACGCGTATAGCGCGATTCTGGGCACCGGGTCCTTCGTCCCCGATGTGGTGGTGACTAATGACGATGTCTGCCAGTGGATCGACTCCTCCGATGAGTGGATCCGCCAGCGCACCGGCATCATCACCCGGCACCGCGCCGATGCGAACACCTCGGTGCTGGATATGGCTCAAAGCGCGGCGCAAGCGGCCCTTGAGGACGCCGGAATCAGCGCCGCGCAGCTCGATACGGTCATCGTGGCCACGGTGACCTTCCCGCATGCCACCCCGTCGGCGGCCGCGGCTCTTGCTGACCGGCTCGGCGCCACTCCGGCTCCGGCCTATGACATTTCCGCGGCGTGCGCCGGGTACTGCTATGCGATCGCCCAGGCGGACGCGTTGGTACGTTCCGGGCTAGCTCAGCACGTGCTGGTGGTGGGCGTGGAGAAACTCTCGGATTACATCGACAATTCCGAGCGCACCATTTCCTTCCTGCTTGGCGATGGCGCCGGGGCGGTCATCGTCGGCGCTTCACCGGTTCCGGGGATTTCCCCGTCGGTGTGGGGTTCCGACGGCTCCAAGTGGAACGCGATCAGCATGACCCACTCACAAGTTGACTTGCGCGATTCGCTGCCCGGCGCCAATGAGCTGCTTGAATCGGCCGTTGACGAACCGCTCGAAGAGCTGGCTAACCCGTGGCCGACGCTGCGCCAGGACGGCCAGACAGTGTTCCGCTGGGCGGTCTGGGAAATGGCGAAGATGGCCCGCCAGGCATTAGCCGAGGCCGGACTGCAGGCTGGCGATTTGGCCGCATTCATCCCGCACCAGGCGAATATGCGCATCATTGATGAGCTCGCCAAGCAGCTGAAACTACCCGAAACGGTGCTCGTCGCCCGGGATATTGCAGAAAACGGGAACACCTCTGCGGCCTCCATTCCGATGGCGATGGACCGCATGCGCCGGGCGCATCCGGAGCTTTCGGGCAAATTTGCCTTGCAGATTGGTTTTGGCGCCGGGCTTGTCTTCGGCGCTCAAATAGTCCTCCTGCCCTAAGCTTTAAACCGAAGGCGAAAGCCTGCGCCCAACAGCGCGTAAAATTTTACTCAGACCGGCACCGCCCGACACCGGGTGCGCGCCACACACAATGGCTGGAATCCTCCGGCACAATCAGAAAAGGAGCCATTCCATGGCTAGCACCGAAGAAATCCTGGCGGGCCTCGCCGAAATCGTTAACGCCGAGACCGGCCTGGACGTTGCAGACGTGCAGATGGACAAGTCCTTCACCGAAGACCTGGACATCGACTCGATCTCGATGATGACCATCGTCGTTGAGGCAGAAGACAAGTTCGAGGTGAAGATCCCGGACGAAGAGGTCAAGAACCTGAAGACCGTGGGCGACGCAGTAAACTTCATCGCCGCAGCACAGGCCTAAGCAGTTTCGCCGCGCCCTTGGTGCGGCACACCGTCGTGTGGGCAAGCCACACGCACGGGCCGGTACGTCAAGCCGGCCCCCCACAATTTTTTTTACCGCCCAGTAGAGAGTTTGATGATGGCGCGCAAAGTAGTGATCACCGGTCTCGGAGCCACAACCCCTATCGGTGGGGACGTCCCCACCCTCTGGGAGAACGCCCTTAAGGGTGTCTCCGGCGCCGCCACCTTGACCGATTCCTGGGTGGAGGAATACCAGCTGCCCGTCACTTTCGCAGCGCGCGCCTCGGTCCCAGCCACCGAGGTGCTCTCCCGTGTGGAAGCCAAGCGGATGGATCCATCCACGCAGTTCGCCGTGGTTGCCGCGCGCGAAGCGTGGAAGGACTCCGGAATCGAAGAGATCGACCGCAATAAGCTTGCAGTCGCCTTCGCCACCGGCATCGGCGGCGTCTGGACTTTGCTCGACGCGTGGGACACCCTGCGTGAAAAAGGTCCACGCCGTGTCTTGCCAATGACCGTTCCGATGCTGATGCCAAACGGCCCAGCCGCCGCGGTCTCCTTGGATCTGGGTGCCGCCGCCGGCGCTCACACCCCGGTTTCTGCCTGTGCCTCGGGCACCGAAGCGATGCATGTAGGTATGGAACTGATCCGTGCCGGCAAGGCAGACGTAGTAGTGGTCGGTGGCGCGGAAGCAGCCATTCACCCGATGCCGATCGCTGCATTCTCCTCGATGCAGGCGCTCTCGCGCAGCAACGACAACCCGCAGGGCGCTTCACGCCCCTATGACATCGACCGTAATGGCTTTGTGATGGGTGAGGGCGCCGGCGCACTGGTGCTGGAAGCCGAAGAGCACGCACTGGCCCGTGGCGCACGGATCTACGCCGAACTTGCAGGCACCTCGGTGACCGCAGACGCGTACCACATCACCGCACCGGACCCACAGGGTTTGGGTGCGACCCGCGCCCTGAAGGCAGCGATGTTTGACGGCCTGATTCAGCCAGAAGACGTGGTCCACGTCAACGCGCACGCAACCTCCACCCCGGTGGGCGACAAGCCTGAATACACCGCGTTGAAGGCAGCCCTGGGCGATCACCTGGATAACGTGTGGGTTTCGGCGACCAAGTCGCAGATGGGTCACTTGCTCGGCGCTTCGGGCGCAGTGGAGTCCGTGCTGACCACCTTGGCGATTTACCACCGCCTGGCTCCGGTAACCATCAACCTGGATAATCAGGATCCGGAGATTCCATTGAAGGTTGTCACCGGCGAGCCTGCGAAGCTTCCTGCTGAGGGAAGCATCGTGGCACTGAACAACTCCTTCGGTTTTGGTGGACACAACGCAGTGGTTGCTATCCGCAGCGTCTAGTTTTTGCTTGAACCGGTGATGACGGGGTGCCTGCTGCAACGCAGCAGGCACCCCGTCATTGCTTTAAGTTCTTAGGCTACGATCACTAGTAGCAAAACCTATGTGCACCGGCTGAAGCCACCGCGGAAGAAGGAAGATACTGCCATGCGCCAACTGATTGTCACCGCGTTCACCTCGCTCGACGGAGTGATGGAGGCCCCGGGAGGTGAACCCGGTTATCACAACGCCGGCTGGACCATGTCCAGTGTGGAATTTGATCCGGCCGCCTACGAGCTCAAGGGCAGCGAACAAGATGAGGCCGAAGCGATGGTGCTGGGCCGAGTCAGCTATCAATCTTTCGGCACGGTGTGGCCATCGATGGATGAGCAGTTCCCGCAATACAATGCCATGCCCAAATATGTGGTGAGCACGTCATTGCATGAGAACCAGCTGGTCGATGGGTGGGGTGAAACCCAGATCCTGCGTTCGGCCGCCGAAGTGGCGAGGCTGCGGGCCGGCGAGGGCGGCCCGTTGATTGTGCACGGCTCGGCAACCCTGGTGCATTCCTTGCAGGAGCATCAGCTCATCGACAGGTATCACCTGCTGGTGTTCCCGGTGCTGCTGGGATCGGGCAAGCGGCTTTTCAGCGAGGCCTCGTTGGCTACGCAGAAGCTGCAACTGGTGGATTCTGCCGTGTACTCCAACGGTATTCAAAAGAACGTCTACGACGTCGTTCGCTAAGAGTCTCAGCGTACACAAACGGGATCCCGAAACTTCTTCGGGATCCCGTTTTTCTGCGGTAACACCCCGCACCACCGGGGATTTACTCGGGAAGACTTATTCGGTCTCCCCAGACTTATGAACCAGTTGTTATACCACCTGGTTGAGCCATCGAACAGGTGCATCGTCACCTGCATGGCGGAATGGTTCAAGTTCTTCATCCCAGGCTTCGCCGAGGGCAATAGACATTTCTTGGAAAAAGACCGAGGCATTGCCGTCGCCCTTTTCATAGGCCCAGCGGATGCGTTCTTCGCTGACCATAATGTTGCCGGCGACATCCATGGTCGCATGGAAAATGCCCAGATCCGGGGTGAACGACCAGCGGCTTCCATCGCAGCCTTGACTTGGGTCTTCGGTGACTTCAAAACGTAGATGCTGCCATCCGCGCATTGCGGTGGCCAGGCTGGCACCGGTACCTTGCACACCAGTCCAGGTAATTTCGGCACGCCGAAGTCCAGGAGCCACGTGCTGGTCACTCCAGTCCATCTTGACTGGTTGGCCGAGCACCTCCTGAATGGCCCACTCCAGATGTGGGCACAACGCGGCAGAGGCCGAGTGAATATAAATCACGCCTCGCGTCATCGATGCAGACATGCCATCCTCCGTTACGGTGTTGATCGTCTTCCCCTACGTCAACCTCGCCGAAGTGCAGTACTTACCGACAAGTACCATTTTGCCCGAAGAACGAGACTTTCGCCAGCCGTCGAGCCAATACCTATAGATTTCAACCAAACGCTCAGGCCCGCGGATGGGCCTGGCGGTAACTTTGACGTAACCTGTCCACCGAGACGTGAGTGTAGAGCTGAGTGGTAGCCAACGAGGAGTGCCCTAAGAACTCTTGTACCGCGCGGAGATCCGCGCCTCCATCGAGCAAATGAGTGGCCACGGTATGGCGTAAAGCATGTGGCCCACTAGCCGAGGTATCCCCCAGCGATTTCAGGGCTTGAGCGATGACTTCACGCGCCTGCCTGACATTCAGCCGCCCGCCACGAGCACCCACCAGCAATGCGCCACCGGTTTCCTCAAGCGCCAGAACTTTGCGGTGATTGCGTAGCCAATGATTGATCACTCGTTCGGCCGGTTTGCCAAATGGGACCACACGTTCCTTGTTTCCCTTACCCACTACGCGCACGGTTCGTCGTTCAAAATCAATGTCAGCAATATCGAGCGAGACAAGCTCGCTGATGCGCAACCCCGATGCGTAAAGCAGTTCCGCAATGACCCGATCCCGGGATGCCAAAGCAATGCGTTTTTGCTCCGCCACAATTTCCGCTTTGCTCAGCGCCGCGGCTGGTTCGCCGCCCGCAGGGTCAGCCTTGTGAGAATCTGATGCCGGTTCGCTGAGCAAACGATCAATCTGGCCGGCCTGCAATACGTGGGGCAACCGCTGTTCTTTTTTCGGTGCCACCAAACGCAACGCAGGATCCTTGGCTACCACCTTGTGTTTGAGCGCCCACGCAAAGAAGTTTTTGACCGAGGAGATCCGGCGGGCGATGGTGGTGCGTGAAATCTGCGCTTCGTGCAGAAGTGCCAACCAGTCACGCAACATCTGGACGGTGACATCCGACAGACGTTGAACGTGCGCTTGTCCCGCCAAAAATTCGGCCATCAGCCGCAGATCCACACCATAGGCACGCAAGGTGTTTTCGCTGCGTGCACGCTCGAGCCGCAGATAGTCCAGGTAGTCGGCGATCGGCTCGCTGATAGCTAACGGGACTTGTGGCACTTCGGTGGCTGGGTCGGGCTTCATCCCTTTCAATTTACCGCGTTTTTCACCGATAAACTTCGACGGCTCACCAGCCTGAACTGTGTCCCGTTGGACTCCGCAACGCCTAAGCGTTGAAGCACGCTCAATGCACGCAGGGTTTCTAAGATCGGGATCCCGCTCAACGCAGAAATTTCATCGGGCACGTGGCCTTGCACAAAATTCATCACGTCATAAATCATTGACTGAGTTTTGGTCACCGAATCCAACGGACGTTCCTGACTATCAACTACTTGAACCTGATCTCCAACTGGTTCGGCCGGCACACCGAGCAGCTCGAGCACGTCGCTGGTACTAGTCACCAGCGCGGCAGTTCCTGCGGCGAGCAGCCTGTGGGTGCCAGCCGAGTTGGGCGAAAAAATGCTGCCGGGCACCGCAGCTACTTCTCGGCCGAGCTCTACGGCATGGTTCGCAGTGTTCAGCGCCCCCGAGCGATGACGGGCTTCGGTGACGACGGTGAGTCTGCTCAAAGCCGCGATGAGCCGGTTGCGGTTCAGGAACCTGAACCTAGTCGGCGCGGTGCCCGGTGGAACTTCGGAGAGCAAAAGCCCCGAGTGGACGATCTGACGTAATAATGACTCGTTGCCGGCCGGATAGGGTTTGTCCGCTCCCCCGGCCAGGATTGTAATTGTTGGGTAACTAGGCAGGTCTGGATCTGCGACGGAGAGGGCTGCACGGTGGGCGCTCGCGTCGATGCCGTATGCACCTCCGGATACTATCGAAAACCCGCGCAGTGTCAGTTTCCGCGCCAATTCGAACGTGACCTGGTGACCGTAGTCGCTGGAGTCGCGTGAACCGACGATGGAGATGCAGCGTGCAAGCTGTAGTTCGCCCAGTAATTCTGGACGCGCTGTGCGCCACCACAGGCACAAGGGTTTGCCCAGCCCCAGATCATCAAGTTGAGAGGGCCACCGTGGATCTTCTGCGGTGAGCAGTCCGCCATCCAGTGCGGCGATGGTGTCTAACGCGAGGTGCGGGTTGCTGAAACCGAGGCGTTTGCGCCAGCGGGTCAGCGCTACCGGCAGGCTCAGCGCTTTATTAGAGCCGGAACTCTCGCCGAGGATCTCGCTCAGTTGGGTGTTCAGTGATCCGGGCACGTGGTCTTGGCGGTGAATGAGAGCTAATAGTTCGCTGGGGCTCATCAGTTGCAGCAGGGCGTTGGCAGCGTAATCGTTGGGTTCAATCAGGGTGTTGAGTTCTGCAAAGCACAATAGCTGTGCGGTGTCTGGGCTAGACATGATCCGCTCCTATCTCGGGTCGAGGTTTTGTCGAAAATGCAGGGCGGCGTCCAGATCATCGACCGTGGGCGCACCATGGTCTTGCTGATCCGCGACGGTCCAGGCCACGCGCAACATACGGTCTAGACCACGGGCCGAGATCTCATGGCTTTCACCGATCAATTCCAAGGCCCGTTGAGTGGCCATGGGGTAGTGCAATTCGTGGCGCAAGATTTTTGCGCTCAGCCGGGCATTGCAGTTCAATCCCCAGGGTTCTAAACGGACAGCCGCCAAATGCCGGGCGGCAAGCACCCGGGTGCGCACGGTGGCGCTGGATTCGGCCGCCTCTCGGCCAAGCAATTGCTGGCCGGTCAGCGCGTTCATCTTCACCTGCAGGTCGATCCGGTCAAGCAGTGGCCCGGAAAGTTTGGAGAAGTAGCGCCGTCTGGCGTTGGGAGTGCAGGTGCACCCGGTCCCGCTGCCAAAATTGCGTCCACAGGGACACGGGTTCGCGGCCAAGATCAGCTGAAACCGTGCCGGAAGCTGCTGATGGCCACTGGCCCGGGCCAAATTGATATGCCCCTCTTCCACCGGTTGGCGCAGTGCGTCGAGCACCCCTGCACGAAATTCGGTCGCCTCATCGAGGAAGAGAATTCCGGCGTGGGCCCGGGTGATGGCGCCAGGTCTGATATTGCGGCTACCACCGCCGAGCAGTGCCGCGCTGGAGGCGGTATGGTGCGGGGCAATAAAGGGGGCGGTGTTTTGCAACTTGGTAATCCCACCCTGTCCACCGCGGGTGATGGAATCGATCGCGGTGGCTTCTAAGGAGTCGGCAACGTCCAGTGGTGGCAGGATGCCGGGCAGGCACCGGGCTAGTAAGGTTTTTCCCGCTCCTGCGGGGCCAACCATAATGAGGTGGTGTCCTCCGGCGGCGGCGATTTCCAACGCGAGTTTCGCTTCATACTGCCCGTTGACCAAGTTCAGATCTTGTGAAATCTCGGATTCCTCGGGTAGCTGCGCTGCTTCCGGACGTTGGTGACGTAGGTAGGTGCGAATACTTTCCGGCGGCGCCCCACACATCACCAGTACCTGACCCAGATGCTGGGCTCCGGTGATGCGCACCCCGGGAACCAGCCTGGCTTCGGCCTCGTTCGCGGCAGCGACAAAGACGTGCCGATAGCCGTTGTGTACGGCGAAGCGCACCGCGGGTAATACTCCTGCCACCGGGCGCAGTGTGCCGTCCAGGGCCAGTTCGGCCAGGAAGATCGTGTCGCTGGGGATGGTCAGCATTCCGTCGGCGGCCAGCGCGGCGATGACGATGGCCAGGTCGAAACCTGAGCCAAATTTCGGCAGCGTCGCCGGGGACAAATTCACCGTGAGTTTCCGGTTCGCCAGGGGCAGACCGGTATTGCGGGCTGCGGCTTTGATGCGTTCGCGGGCTTCGTTCAGCGAGGCGTCGGGCAAGCCGAGGATCAGGAAGCCGGGGATTCCGTTGCCCAGATCCGCTTCCACGTCGATGAGTGCCGGTTGCACCCCGTGCAGCGCCACCGCAGCGGTGCGGGCTACGCTCATGAGGCCACCTGCTCATGATGCTGGCAGTGAAAACCGTCGGACTGCGGGTAAACCTCGATGACGTCGATGCGTAGCTGGCCGACGTAGCGGCCGCGGGCTTTGCCCCACGTCAGGAGCAGGCGTTGCAGGCGGCGGTATTTGGTGGGGGTGATCGCCTCAAAGCCGGTGCCGAAGTTGGTGGTGCTGCGCGTTTTGACCTCAACGGCGAGCACGAAGTCGTTCGCATCGGCGGCGATCAAATCCAGTTCCCCGATTTTGCAGCGCCAGTTGCGTTCTAAGATTCGGTAGCCGTGGGCGCAGAGGTAGTCGGCGGCAGCTTGTTCTCCGCGTGCACCAAGTAATTGCTGTTGATTCATCGTAGGCATCCTTGAAAGTCCGTGTAGACCTTCAGCATCAACGATGTCTGGGCGACGAGGAGTGTCCCCGGTACCAGCTGTGGAAAAGATTAGCCGCCCAGTCCCTCCTTGGGGATCTGCAGCTCGTCGCGGTTCAGCTCTTCGACGTTAACGTCCTTGAAGGTGAGCACCTTGACGGTTTTCACGAAGCGGCCCTGGCGGTAGATGTCCCAGACCCACGCGTCGGTCAGGTTCAGCTCGAAGTACACCTCGCCCGAATCGGTCAACGTTTTCACGTCCACCTGATTGGCTAGGTAAAAGCGGCGTTCGGTTTCCACCACGTAATTAAACAGCCCGACGACCGCCTTGTACTCGCGGTACAACTGCAATTCGAGGTCTGATTCGTAGTTTTCGAGGTCTTCGGCTGCCATGGTACGTCCTTCGTCTCTAGGCTTTACCTTCGGCCTTTTGGGGTTTGGAAGTCAAGTTCCAACTTTTGCGGTGCAGGTCGCAGGGGCCCAGTTGTTCAATGGCCGCCCGGTGAGCTGCGGTGGCGTAGCCCTTGTTGATCTCCCAGCCGAAGGCCGGGTATTCGGTGGCGGCCTGAGCCATCAGCCCGTCACGTTCAACTTTTGCCAGGATCGAGGCGCCGGCGATCGACTGGCAGGTCATGTCGCCTTTGATCAGGGTGCGCACCGGGATGTGCAGTCCGGCCGGTTCGCGGTCATCGGCCAACAGGTCAAAGAGGTCTTGCTCCGGCGCCGATAGCCAGTCGTAGCTGCCATCGAGCAATACAACCTCTGGGGCGATCGTGCACTGGGCGACGGCGCGGGTGCCGGCGAGCCGCAGGGCTGCGGTGACTCCGAGCTGATCGATCTCCGCCGCACTGGCGTGGCCTACCCCGTAGCCGGAGGCCCAGGCACGGACCTGCGGCACCAGCTCTTGGCGGCGTGCCGGGGTGAGCAGTTTTGAATCGCGCAGTTCACCGAATTCGGGAACCGCTGCGATGTCGATGACGGTGATGCCCACGGTAATCGGCCCGGCCAATGCGCCGCGGCCCACCTCGTCCACGCCGCCGATGTAGCGCGCGCCGTGTGCGGCTGCCAAGGCCCGTTCGTGATCGAGGGTGGTCGGCTGTCCTTTGCTGGTGGCCATCGCTTACTGCGCCGCCGGAACGTTGGCGAAAACTTCCTCGTGGGTGTCGACGGTTCCGAAGCGGTCCAGCGGCCAGGAAATCAGCGAGGCGCGGCCCTGCACCGAGTCGAGGTCCACAAATCCGCCTTGCACGTCCACGTGGAAGCGGGAGTCCGCGCTGGCGCCGCGGTGATCGCCCATCACCCAGATTTTGCCTTCGGGTACGGTCACGTCGAACTGGATGTCGCTCGGTGAATCGCCGGCATAAATGTAGGGTTCGGTGATTTCTTCGCCGTTGATGGTCAGTTTTCCATCCGCCGAGCAGCATTCGACCTTGTCCCCCGGCATGCCGATGATGCGCTTAACCAGGTACTGCTCGTCACCCGCGGGCAGGATGCCTACCCAGGACAGCGCGTTTTCCAGTCCCGTGGGGGTGGTTTCCAGCGGCGGCAGCCACTGGTGGTCGTCGCGGAAGACCACCACGTCGCCGCGTTCGAGCTCAAAGGGGCCAGGAGTCATCAGGTTCGCGAAGATGCGGTCGTTGATCTGCAGCGTGTTTTCCATCGACCCGGACGGGATGTAGTAGGCGCGGAAGAAGAAGGTTTTGATCAAGAGCGACAACGCGATAGCGATGACCAGGATGATCAGTATTTCGCGGACAAACCGCCAAAGCCGGTAAATCGGGCCCCGCGCTGGGGGTACTTCTGCGGATTCGGCGCTCACGTTTTCTTTGTTACCTTTCAGTGTCCTGCGTTGCCTCCATCTTACGTGGCCGACGCTGACTTCGGTCTCAGGTGCAAAGGTGTGTGGATGCCGGGTTTGGCGCAGGTGGCGCTAGGCATGCCAAAGCCGGCCACATGATGCTGTGTGGCCGGCTTCGGGTAGTGCGAAATTAGTTGGCGCGGGTGGCGATGCCGCCGCTCTCGGTGAAGTCCACTGGGATCTGCCCCAGTGGCTTGTCCGCATCGAGTTGTTTCTTGATATCATCCATGTGGCTGGTGTCCACCTGCAAGGTCAGCCCGCCATTTTGCGGGTTGAGCGTGTAACCGTGGATTGCGGTGTTCAACGGGGCTTCGAGCCCGGCCTGCCACTTCATGACATCCTGGATGCCTTGACGCAGATCGTCTGTCGAATAGTTGACCAGGTGGGGCTGCGCTCCGGCGTCTTCGATGACCTTCATCTGGCTCTCGTCGGTGGTGGAGACGTTCAACTTGCCGTCTTCGATCCAGCCCTGCACATAGGAGCCGCCCAAGGTGGCCGAGAGTGAGTCATTGGTTTCTAGCAGGGCGTTTTGATCCACAACATTCTCGCTGCTGGTAGGTTCGGCTGATCCTTCGCCGCTGGTGCTTGCCTGGCCGCAGCCGGAGAGCATCAGCCCTGCAACCACAGCGGTGGAAGCCAGCGCGAGTGAGCGTTGAGCCAGTGGGGATTTCTTGATCATTGGGTACTACCGCCTCTTGGTCAGTTCGATCACCTAGGAAGATGATATCTACGGATCTGCAAAGTTTTCGGTGAGGCACATGTGTGCCAAGTGAAAGTGCCCCGCTACCGGGCAGGTAACGGGGCACTTTCGGGTTGCTGCCGAAGCTACAACCGCTTAGGGATTATCCCTTAGCTGTGGCGGCGGTTTCCGCGGCGGAACAGCAGGAACAATGCGCCTACAAGAGCCAGGGCTCCACCAGCGGCGATCAGTGGGACAGTGCTGGCACCGGTATCGGCCAGCGGGTCCTTCTTCTCAGGCGACTTGGATGGAGTCTGGTCATCGTTCTTCGGAGCCTCGGTTGGCTCGTCGGATTCGGTTTCGGTTGGCTTAGCCGACTCGGTTGGAGTTGCAGACTCGGTAGGCTTCACGGTTGGCTTAGCCGACTCGGTAGGCTTCACGGTTGGCTTAGCCGACTCGGTTGGAGTTGCAGACTCGCTTGGCTTCTCCGTTGGAGTTGCAGTCGGGGTAGCTGACTCGGTAGGCGTTGCCGTAGGAGTAGCTGACTCGGTAGGCGTTGCCGTAGGAGTAGCAGTCGGCGTTGGCGTTGGCTCTGGAGCAGCAACGATAACCGAACCGGTACCCTTGGTCGACTTGTTGAATCCGTTGGCAGCGGTCATATCGAAAGTGACCTTGCCTTCGGTGTCAGGCGCTGGGAAGGTAAAGGTGCCGTTAGCCGAGACCTTCACGCTCTTGTACAGCTTGCCATCAACAACGACGCGTACGGTGGTGCCCGCAGAAGCGCCCGCTACCTTACCCGTGATGGTTGCGCCTGGCTTGACCTCAGCGCCAACCTCAGGTGAAGTCTGAGCAGGGGTTTCAACATAGAACTTCACCGTGTAACCCTTGGTGTAGTTCTTGGCCATAACATCAGACAGCGAGGTGTAGAACGCCAAATCATCAGCGTTGTTTTCGACGCCATCTTCGCCACCGGAGTTAGCGGAGTTGATGCCCACAGCCTTGTTTCCCTGAAGCACAGCTCCACCGGAGTCACCCTGATCCAAGATGCTCTGGTTCGGGTTCTTCGCGGTGTAGCCCCAGACGGCGCGAATGTCGTCGTTGTAGCCACCAACGAAGAACATGCCTTCGCCGAGAATTTCTGAACAGCTCCAGCCGGTGGTGCGACCCACCGAGCAGGTATCTGCACCAATAACAGCCTTGGAAACACCCTTAACCTTGATGGTCTTGGAGCGCTCGTCAGCACCCGCCGGCCACTGTGCAACCTCTGGGTGCAGGGTCAGCTTGGTATTGATGTTGTCGATGACGGCGATATCGGTGCCTGGCTCTGCCTTGTCCAGTTCTTCCTGGGTCAGGTCCGGGGTGATAGGCACGCCGTAGTGGTTTGGTCCGCCGAACTGGCTGAAACCGAAGGTACCCAGCTCATTGCTGATCCCCTGGGTCTCGCCTGGAGCACCATGTTCAACGACAAAGGTGTTCTTGAATGCACCATCTTCAGTGCAGTGCCCAGCGGTGAGAACCGCGTCGATACCCTTAGGGTTCCATGCATTAAAGCCAATGGAGCAAAGGCCTTCAACGTTGTCGCCGGTGCGCGCTGCGCCGTAGCCCATGCCACCGTAGATGTCAGTCAGTGCGGCAGTCTTAGCCTTGGCGCCTTCCACGAGCTTGACGTTGCTAGCTTCCTTGGCGAATTCCTCCAAGGTGAGCAGCTCTTCGGCGGCCTTGGTGGAAGTTGCCTTCGGGGTTGCCTTCTTCTCGGTCTTTGCCGGGCCACCAGCAACGATTTCGAATGGCTTACCTGCGCCGGTGTTCATGATCGCGGTCAGGCGAGTCATTTCGACTGGGGCTACATTGTCGCGAAGTTCGTCGTAGACGTCCTTCACATTAGCAATCTTGCCAACTTCAGCATTGATCTTCAGGCTAACTGCCTTTGGAGCGATGCTAGCGGCAACGATCTTCTCGGCCTTCTTGGCATCCTTGGAGCCAACCTCAACTTCGGCCTTGCCGTCCTTGACGCTGGACTTGGTCTTAATGCCCTTGTCCTCAAGTTTCTTGGTGACTTCAGCAACGGTGTCGTTTGCCTTCGAGTCTTCCAAGTACTGCTCAGGCGACTTCTTCAGGTCGCGCTTGATGGCTTCGTCAAGTCCCTTGGTGTCTACAGCGACATCAGTGGCCGACGGCGTAGCGCTCGGGCTCTGCGAAGGTGCTGGAGTGGATTCAGCCTTATCGGCTGCGACTGCGGGAGCAATAAAGCTACCGCCAACCACCAATGCGGTGGCTGCAGCAGCGACAATGCCGCGCTGCGCAGTCTTGTTCTTTGGTTTTGGCATTAAAGCTTCTCCCAGTTATGTGGTGCGATCGTTTGAAGGTCGCATCCGTCTCCGGGCGCACTTCAAAGCAGTGTGTTGTTACCAAATTGAAACAATATCGGCTTTTGATACTCGGATTCAAGGACCCGCGTCCACCAATGGGAGAAATCTAGCCACGGAAACGCCCTTGTCATTCGAGCATCGAGAGGCTTCACGGCGCAGAATGCTTGAATTGACGCTTTAGTTTAAGATTGCAGTTCGGTTACTAATCACTAGTCAGCTTAGTGCGAGCTGAGAATCTTCGATGAATTCAACCAGTGCCGGAATAAGCTTGTATTTTCAACCATCAGATGTTTTAGATAAATCCATGCCGATAGAAAAAATTTAAAAGTTTTTTCCGTCATGGGGATGTTGCCGACTGTTACTCGAGAGTAGAGCGCTGATCGAGTGGCCAGATAATTTGCGTGGCTTTGCCGCCGATTCGGTCAAGATTGATCATTCCACCACCGCTGGCACCGAGTAAGGCGCGCGAATCCTCGGAACGTGCACGATGATCACCCATCACCCAGACGCGGCCTTCGGGAACGACCGCAGAGAACTTCTGCTCGCTGGGTGCATTTCCTTCGTATATATAGGACTCGTCGATGGGCTGGCCGTTAATCAGGATTTTGCCATCGGCACCGCAGCATTCGACGCTGTCGCCACCGATGGCGATCACACGCTTGATATAGGTGTTAGCGGTGCCGCTCAGGTGCAGCGCGCCAAGCAGGTCATCAGCGAAAGAGGCACGCGCGTAGGGCAGGAAGGAGCCGCGTCCGTCGAAGACAATGATGTCTCCGCGCTGCGGGTCGGTGTCCTGATAGGCGCGGCGGTCCACGAGCACACTTTGGCCGGGGCTCAGCGTGTGTTCCATGGAGCCGGATTCAATCCGGTAGACATCCACAGCGAGCGCGCGGATGAATAGGGTGGCGATCAGGCCACAGATAACTGCGAAAACGGCGAAGCGCCAGACCCAAAACCAGGTCCGGCGCTTGCTCGTTGCTCGCTCGGGGCTAGCAACCTCGTTCATGAAAGAACGAAATTACTTCTTGGTACCGAAGTCGCGCTTCTCCTTGATGCGTGCTGCCTTACCGTGGCGATCGCGCATGTAGTACAGCTTGGCACGGCGTACGTCACCCTTGGACACTAGCTCAATCTTCTCGATGATTGGGGAGTGAACTGGGAAGGTACGCTCAACACCGGCACCGAAGGAAACCTTACGCACGGTGAAAGTCTCACCGATGCCAGCACCCTGGCGGCCAAGGACGTAGCCCTGGAAAACCTGGACACGCGAGTTCTTACCTTCGATGATGTTGACGTGCACCTTCAAGGTGTCGCCGGCGCCGAAAGCAGGAATGTCGGAGCGCAGCGATGCTGCGTTTACTGAGTCAAGAATATGCATGGTGCATCCTCTAGGGTCAATGCCACAGGTCACCGTACCCTCGTAGCGAAGCTCATCAACCGCAAGCGGTGATCTCTTCGAAACGTATTTCCACCGGCAGCCTATGTTGCTGCCGATGCGGCGGTTTCCCTAGGCCCGGCTTCCCCCTGTGGCAGGAATCGGACAAAAACACACCAAGAAACAATTTTGCCATATTCGGAGCATCGACGCGAGTAAGCCCGATGGCCGAATGCGTGATCTAGGACTCTTTGGTCCAGTCCAGCTGCGATTTAGCGATAATTTCCCCGTCGACAACGGCAAAGCCCGCATGCCACAGGGCGTCGCGGTCTTTACGGTTCAGCGTGGCTGCGTCGAGCAGTTCAATGAGGTCCGGGCGGCGGGTTGCGGTGCGGCTGAGCTGCTCATCACGGCGGAATCGGGCCACGCGCTGGTGGTTTCCACCGAGCAGGACCTCGGGCACCTCGCGGCCACGCCAGGCGGCAGGCTTGGTGTATACCGGATATTCCAGCAGCACGTCGGAGTGGGATTCTTCGACCAAGGATTCCGGGTTGCCGATCACTCCCGGGATGAGCCGGGCAATGGCCTCAACCATCACCATGACCGCGACTTCTCCCCCGTTCAGTACATAATCTCCGATGGAGACCGGGATGACGGTGAAGTTCTCCCGCGCGTAGTCGATGACCCGCTCGTCGATTCCTTCGTAGCGCCCGCAAGCGAAGACCAGGTGATCTTCTTCGGCGAAGTCATAGGCCATCTGCTGGTCGAAGACTGCTCCGGCAGGAGAAGGCACGATGAGGATCGGCTTGGCGGCTTCCGGGGCGCTGGCGCGCACCGAGTCCAGGGCTTGGCCCCAAGGCTCGGGCATCATCACCATGCCGGCTCCGCCACCATAGGGGGTGTCATCCACCTTGTGGTGGCGGTCCGTGGTGAAGTCACGCAGGTTGGTGACGTTCAGGTTCAGGATGCCTTCTTCACGGGCGCGGCCGATCAGCGACAGGTCAAGTGGTGCTAGGTACTCAGGGAAGATGGAGACGACGTCGATGCGCATGATGCCTACTTTTCTTCCTCGCCCTGGTTCAGTTCAAGCAGGCCGGCCGGAGGGGTGATGGTCACGGTGCCTGCCTCGGGATCAACGTCCGGGACGAATTCGTCGACGAAGGGCAGGTAGACCTCTTCACCGTTCAGATCTTTGAAGACCAGCAGGTCTTGAGCGGGGTTGGTGCGCAGCGCGGTGATCACGCCGACCTGCTTGCCCTCGTGCATGACCTTCAGGTCCAGCAGCTCGTGCTCGTACCACTCGTCCGAGGCGCTTTCTTCCTCGCCGGTGACCTCAATTTCAAGGTGGGCCTGGCGGAAGGTTTCGGCCATATTGCGGTCTGTGATTTCTGCGAAATCGACCAGAAGGATGGTTTTGTTCCAGCGCGATTTGGTGACGGTGAGGGTTTTGACCGGACCGTCGATGACGTGCAGGACCTCTCCGGGGGCAAAACGATCGTCGGGGACGTCGGTGAGGACTTGAACGGTCACTTCGCCACGGATGCCGTGGGGCTTGCCGATACGTGCTACCTGCAATCGCATAATCTGGTGATCATTCTCCTTGAATTCACGGGACGATGCCTCGCGCTGGGGTGCCATAGTTTGGCGGGTTTTGATGATGAAACACGAGAAGGAGTTTCCGCCCTATTGAGCGGAAACTCCTTCCGTGGTGAAGTCAGCTTGCGCCTGACCTCAAAAATGTTTGGCTACCGGCTACGATCAGTGTCGATAACATCAACACGAATCGGCTCCTTGGCCAACGCTGCCATCACGGTACGCAGTGCCCGTGCGGTACGTCCCTGACGCCCGATCACACGACCGAGGTCCTCGGGATGAACACGCACTTCGAGCAGGTCGCCGCGGCGGTTAGCTTTCAGGGAAACCCTGACACCTTCCGGTTCCTCGACTACCCCGCGCACCAAATGGTCAAGCGCATCGGCGAGCATGATTACTCGGCCTCGGTGGCTTCAGCTTCTGCCGATTCCTCAGCAGCTGGCTTCTCAGCCTTCTTGGTGATTGCCTCTGGGAGGATCACCGAACCCTTATCAGGAGCAACGAATGCTGGCTTAGGCTCGGCAACCTTGTAGGTGCCTTCCTGGCCATCGATGCCCTTGAACTTCTGCCAGTCACCGGTGATCTTCAGCAGTGCTGCAACCTGCTCGGTTGGCTGTGCGCCAACGGAGAGCCAGTACTGCGCACGGTCCGAATCGATCTCGATGATCGATGGATCGTTCGTTGGCTGGTACTTGCCGATCTCCTCGATGGCACGGCCATCGCGCTTGGCGCGCGAGTCCATAACAACAACGCGGTAGAAAGGTGCGCGCATCTTACCGAAGCGCTTCAGACGAATCTTTACGGCCACTTTAGTGGTCTCCTGTTTCTCAACATGGGCGAGTCGAACGTTTCGCGCCTGTGGGGCAGGCCGTACTGGTTCAACTCTAAAAAAGGACAGGATTTATCGCGGAGAGAGGGTCCCCAACAAATCGAGTACCTTCCAATCATGCCAGATGCAGTCAACCGATACCAACTCGTTTTTTGTGGGATGCGCTACTAGATAGACGCAACGGCACGCCGAGCCCGCGGCCAAATTCAAGCGGCGATGGAGAAGTAGCTATTACGCCTTGGTATCTGGTCCGGATCGAGGAATTCAGGCAGCACGATGTGCGGGACTGATCCCACCATTTGAATGCGCAATAGCCTGCGGTGAATGAGCGCGTGGTGATGTCGGCAAAGCACCGCACAATTTTCGATGCAGGTTTTTCCGCCGCGTTCCCACCAATTGCAATGGTGATACTCAAGCATTTCATGCGGGGCGTTGCACCCGGGGACGATGCATCCGCGGTCTCTGGCGAAGGCTGCCTTTTTGATTGGTTCCGGGAAGAGTCTTTGGGCCCGGCCGACGTCAAGCACCTGGCCTTTGCCGCCGAAGACGATGGGGATGATTTTTGCTCCGCACAACAGCTGGCGCAGTTCGGCCGGTTCCAGGGGTACTCCGTGAGCGGTCACCGCCGTGGCGGACGCCAAATCACTCAGGTTGCTTGCCTGCATGTGGACCAGGACTTGCGGGGTGACGGTTTTGGCACCTGTGTTGCTGGCCGACAGGGAGGCGAGTAAGGCGTTGAGTCTGCGCTGAGCGACGGAGACTTCCAATTCGCTGGCTTCAGGTGCCGGGTCAGCGGGTGGCTCGGCCGGTGGCGTGCAGGCCGGGGCAGATTCTTGACGGGACTGGTTTGGTTCGGCCTGTTTAGTGGGTTCGGCCTGTTCGGTTGGTTCAGGGGCGGGGTCTTGAGCCCAGTCCGGGACGGGATCGGCGCTGGTGAAAAGGTCTGCGGGGGCCAGTGGTGCTGGTTTGCGGGCGGCCTGCCCGCTTTCGGTGCGCGGATTATCTGACTGGCCGACGAATGAATGCAGCTGCTCCGATTGCAGACCTTGCGAGCGCAGCAGGAAGCTGTCAACGCCGTTGGTATTGCCTTGATAGAAGAGGCCGCATTCGGCCTGCACACATTCCTTGTTCGCCTTGCGGTAATCGCGCAGCAGGTTTTTGAGCTTTTTGGCTCCGGTGGCCCGGTCTGCCTCGCGCAGCAGCGTCACCGCGCGCTCTTGCATGCTTTGGCCCTCATAGCTGGCTGCCGGGTCCAGCGGGGCGCCTTCAAAACTGGTGTCTGGCGGTTCAAATTTGTCCAGACTACGCGCGGCGTGGGCGACCCGGCGTGGATCGAGCTTCTGGTCTTCGGCGTGCAAGGCGGCCAGCTGGGTGAAGCGCGGGGTGATCGCGCTGCCGTCCATGAAGCGCCGGGCAATGAGCAGGTGGGCGTCGCTCAGCCGGCGATCCGCCTCAAAGAAGTCGATGCCCAGCCAGGCCGCGCTGAAGGTGCTGGCGTTGGCATAGGCGGTGCGTCCGGTCTCCTGGACGGCGGGCCGGGAGAAGTCGGTGCGGTGCCTGCGGATTGCGGTCAGTTCCTCGGCGCACAGCAGATGGGCGGCGGTGGCTTCCAGGTGGGTCAGGCTGCGGATTTGTTCCCGCACGGTGTAGCGGAAGATGTTTTCGATCAGCGATGCGTGGGCGGCGGCGGCGCGGGGGTCGGCCGATTCACGCAGACGAAGTGACAGCTTGGTGAGTACCTCCAGGCAGAGCCCCATCACCTCAAGGAGCAGGGCGGTTACTCCGTGCGGGATCGGGCCGGTGGCAAAGTCACGCAGGCTGGCCAGGCCGGTAACGAGCTGTCGAATACTCATGGACCCAGCATGTTGGCAGCCCGGCGCGCGTGGTGCGGGAGCTGCGCAGGCTGTGGATAAGTGCCGAAGTTATTTTCGGCGTTGACAGGCGAGGCTGATCAGTGCGGCCAGCATGGTGATCGATGCGGCGGCGGTGGACAGCGCCACGGTGGTTTCGGTGCCCGGGGTGGTGTCGTGCGAGACGTAGCCGGTGAGCAGCGCGGTGAGCAGGTAGCTGGAGAGGTAATATCCGACCAGGGTGGAGCCGAGCAGAAAGGCTGCGGCCAAACCCAGCAGCGGGATCGAAAAAAAGCACAGGATGCTCAGCGCACACAGGGCGAGAAAACCGATGAGCAGCGCGAGGCTGAAAAGCTGCGAGTCCAGCAGCGCGCTGGGTTGGCGTTCGAGCGCGGAGAGCAATGCGTGAAGGCCCTGCAGGGCGAAGCCGAGCGCGGCGAGCACTCCCAGCAGGAGTGCGGTGAATAAGACCGCGCGCGAGGTGCGTTCGCGCAGTGCACCGAGTGCGGCCAGCAGGCAGAGCAAGGCGAGGGCTTGGAGTATCATCGCGATCCCCAGCGGGAAACCGGTGTTGGCCAGCGGGAAGAATTCTCCGTACGGGAGGTAGTAATCGTACTGGTCGCTTTCCACCGACAGCTCATGCGGGCCAACGGTTGAGCCGAAATCAATCCAGCGGGCGGCGGACGCGCGGAGCTGCAGGGCCGCGGAGGCCAGAAGCAGCACCGCGGTGAGCGCCGCGAAGAGCAGCGCTGCCTTGCGTGGTGGTGCCGGCCGGGCGCTTTCGCCTAGCTTGTCGAAGAGCATCATGGGTGCAGGCTAACAAGCATCCAGGCTGCCAGGCACCGGTAGCCGATACCCGAATGCCTGCGAAAAGCGCTGCGGACTACTCGTACGGGGAAAAACGATCGGCGGTCATTAGGGCACGGGGCGATGCAGTAATGAACCACAAGGCGCGGAAAGTCGCAGAAAACGCAGATTTACTAGGTAGTTTTTTGCCGGTAGCAAGTTTAGGCTAACCTTAGCGAGGTTGTTTGTGTGACCGGACACAGAGTGAGCTCTGAGCCGGCGGCACCGCCGCATGCCTGGCAGCAGCCAGCGCGGAAAACGAACTGCGTGAAAGTGCAAAGTAATGATCGGAAATTACCTGATCGGCCTGCGTGAAGGCCTGGAGGCGGTGCTCATCGTGGTGCTGCTGGTGGCCTACCTGGCCAAGAGCGGGCGCAGCCATCTGCTGGGGCGCATCTGGGCGGGCATCAGCATTGCGGTGCTGATCTCTCTGGGCTTCGGGGCGCTGCTGACCTTCGGACCACGCGGCCTGACCTTCGAAGCGCAGGAGCTGATCGGCGGCAGCCTGTCGATTATCGCGGTGGGCTTGGTCACCTGGATGATCTTCTGGATGGCGAAGGCCTCCAGGACGCTTAATGCCGATCTGAAATCCCAGGTGGATCAGGTCGCCGAGGGCTCGGCGATCGGGCTGGTGCTGGTCGGTGCGTTTGCGGTGGGCCGGGAAGGGCTGGAGACGGCGCTGTTCATCTGGGCCGCGGCGCGGGCCACCGGGGAAACCTGGCAACCGCTGCTCGGCGCATTTCTGGGGATCCTCACCGCGATCGTACTGGGATTTATGCTCCACCGCGGGGTGCTGAAGATCAGCCTGTCCAAATTTTTTGCCTTCACCGGGGCGATCCTGGTGATCGTCGCCGGCGGGGTGCTGGCCTACGGGGTGCACGACCTGCAGGAGGCCGGCCTGCTGCCCGGACTGCACCACCTGGCCTTTGACATCTCCGGTGTGATCGCCCCGGGCGGGGTGCTCGGCACGCTGCTCAAGGGCGTGTTCAACTTCTCCCCCGCCACCACCTGGCTCGAAGCGAGCGTATGGGTGGCCTACGTGGTGCCGGTGATGTTCCTTTACCTGCGCACCGTGTTCGCCCCCAAAACCGCAGTGCGCGGCTAACCCCCACATTTTTTACGACAGCAAAGGCCTCACGATGAATAAATTCCTTGCCCCGGCAGCCCTGATTTCCCTGGCAGCAATGACGCTGACCGGCTGCACCGATAACACCACCAGCGCCGCGTCCGGCGACGGCACCATCAGCGTGGTGTCCACCGCCGACGCCTGCACGGTGTCCGCTAACCAGGTCCCGGGCGGCACACTGAAATTTAATGTCAAAAACGAGGGCAGCGCGGTCACCGAGTTCTACCTGCTCGCACAAGACGGTCTGCGCATCGCCGGCGAGGTGGAAAACATCGGCCCCGGGGTCTCCCGGGACCTGGTAGTGATGGCACCGGCCGGCTCCTACTTCACTTCCTGCAAGCCGGGCATGGTCGGCGACGGGATCCGCGCGCCGTTCACCGTCACCGAATCCGCCGGAGGCCAGAGCGTCTCCGCGGATCGGGCCTCCTTGCAGAAGAACGCGACAGATCTATACAGCGCATATGTCAAGGACCAGTCCGAACAGCTGATGCGCGGCACCCAGGACTTCGCCGACGCCTTTGCCGCCGGAGACGAGCAGCTTGCCAAGAAGCTCTACGCCCCGACCCGGATGCACTGGGAGCGGATCGAACCGGTGGCAGAATCCTTCGGGGACCTGGACCCGATTCTCGACGCCCGCGAAGCCGACCTAGAAAAGGGTGAGGCATTTACCGGCTGGCACCGGGCAGAAAAAGACCTCTGGTCCCCCGCCGGCTACACCAAGCTGACCAAGGACGAGCGCAGCAAGCTGGCGGCGCAGATGGTCAAAGATACCAAGGAACTGCAATCGCGGACCACCAAGCTCACCTTCACCCCCGACAAGCTGTCCAATGGGGCGAAGGAACTGCTCGACGAGGTAGCCACCGGCAAGGTGACCGGCGAAGAAGAACTGTTCTCCCACACCGACCTGTGGGACTTCCAAGCGAACCTGGAAGGCGCGAAGATCGCCTATGAAGATCTGCAGCCATTATTGGCGGGCACCGATGACCAGTTAGATGCACAGCTGAAGAAGAATTTCACCGCGCTGCAGGAACAACTTGATGAGCACCGCGTGGGCGAAGGGTTTAAGTACTACAACCAGCTGACCGCCACGCAGATCAAGGATCTGGCCGCCGGGGTGGATGCGTTGTCCGAACCGCTGTCCCAGTTGACCGCCGCCGTGGTGAAGTAGAAATGCGCCAGGACAAGGAAGAGGGCAGCGTCAACCTCAGCCGGAGGCTGCTGCTCACCGCGGCCGGGGCGGGAGGCGCGGGACTGGCCTTAGGCGCACTGGGCCATGTGGCCTACGCCGGGCAGCTCAGCGAACCGGTGCCCAGTGATCGGATTCCCTTTTATGGGGAGCATCAGGCGGGGATCATCACCGAATCCCAGGACCGCATGCACATCGCCGCCTTTGACGTGCAAACCGAGGACCGCCAAGAGCTGATCGAACTGCTCCAGGAGTGGACCCAGGCAATTTCGGCGATGACCCAAGGACAGGAAATCGGTGAAGGCGGTGCGCTGGCCGGTTCCTATGACGCCCCGCCCACGGACACCGGTGAAGCGCTGGGACTTACCGCCGCCAGACTCACCGTCACCCTGGGATTTGGCCGCTCGCTGTTCCTGGACGGAAAGACACCCCGCTTTGGGCTGGCCGGCAAATTGCCCGAAGCACTGATCGAACTGCCGCATTTTCGCGGGGACATGATCGAGGCGCAGCGCAGTGATGGCGACATTATTGTGCAGGCCTGCGCCGATGACCCGCAGGTGGCGGTGCATGCGATCCGCAATCTGGCCCGCCTGGCCTTTGGCAAGGCGAATGTGCGGTGGTCTCAAATTGGTTTTGGGAGAACCTCGAAGACCACCGCACAGCAGAGCACCCCGCGCAATTTGTTCGGCTTTAAAGACGGCACCGATAATATCGTCGCCGAAGATACCGCAGCGCTTGAACAAAACGTGTGGGCCACCAAGGACAGCACCGACCAGTCGTGGATGGTGGGCGGGAGCTACCTGGTGGCACGGCGCATTCGGATGCACATTGAAACTTGGGACCGCTCCACCTTGGGCGAGCAGGAAAACGTGGTGGGCAGACTGAAGGGCAGCGGCGCTCCGCTTTCCGGCGGAGACGAATTCAGCGCTCCGGACTTCGCCATGCCCGGACGGGGTGGACCGATTATTCCGAAGGATTCGCATGTTGCGGTGGTGCACCCCAGCGCGCACGGCGGGGCGCGGATGCTGCGCCGCGGGTTTAATTACACCGACGGTTCAGATGGTTTGGGCCGGTTGGATGCCGGATTGTTTTTTATCGCGTTTGTGAACGACGCGCGCACGCACTTTGTTCCGATTCAGCGTGCAATGAGCGCCAGCGATGCGATGAATGAATACCTGCGTCACACCAGCTCGGGCCTCTATGCCGTTCCCCCGGGGATTCAAGAGGGCCAATATCTGGGCCAGCAACTTTTTGAATCCGCATAGCGCTTCGTTATCGAGGAAGCAGAACGCATCAGATCTTCTCAAATGCCAAGGAAGCATCCGGTGAGAGTCCAGCTTCGGGGTCTACAGTCGATGCAATGATCGAACTTACCGCGTTACGCGACTTCAAGGACGAGCACGGCAACACTATTAACTCCGCCACCGAATTCACGACAAACATCACGGTCAAATTCCGTGGCCAGAACAACCGGGTGCTCGTGGATCCCGAGGCGAATATCGGCCGGTTGGATCTGGTCTTCGATTGTGACAATGGCACGTTGATTATCGGGCCCAGCAGCAAGAAGGGTTCCAACTTCAACATCCGCGTGGGTGAAGATGCCACGGTTCGCATTGGTAAGGATGTGACCACTACCGGCAGGTGTTTGATCAGTGCGGTGGAGGGCGTGACGGTCAGCCTAGGTGATGATGTGATGATTGCCAGCGGCAACCAGATCCGCGCCGATGACGGACACGCGATCTTCGACGTGAAGTCCGGCAAGCGGGTGAACCCGGCCAAGGATATTACCGTGGGCAACCACGTGTGGATCGGCGCGCAGGCCACCTTGCTGGCCGGCGCGAAGATCGGCGACGGCTCGGTGATCGGTTTTGGCAGCTTGGTCAACCGGAAAATCTCCAACAACGTCATTGCCGTCGGCAGCCCGGCCAAGGTGGTCCGTAAGAATATTGCGTGGGAACGCCCGCATCTGTCTTACCACAAGCCACCGTATAAACCAGATGCCTCGGCGATCACCAAAACCGAGGAGTACTGGAACTACACCGTCAATGAGCATGAGCATGCGGCCACGCAGATGCCTGCGGTGCAGATAGCCGAACCCCAGGGACTGGTGCAGCGCGCGGCGCAGAAACTTGGCAAAATCACCGGAGCATAGCCTTCTGATACTTCGCGTCAAAGTGCCCCCTTGCAATACAAGGGGGCACTTTCGCTTTACTTAGCTGGCTGCGACGCGCAGCTGGTTGTTCCAGGGATCCGTGAAGCGTAGTTCCGCTCCGGTGTGATGGTTTTCCACCTTGGCAAAGTTCAAGCGTTCGGCGAGCTTGCCCACCTCGTCCGGACTCGGAACATTGATCAGCACCTCGCCGAGTCCTAAGGTGTTCTTGCGTGGACCGGCGCCGCGGGAGTTCCACACATTCATCGCCATATGGTGGTGGTAGCCGCCGGCGGAGACGAATAATGCTTGGTCTCCGAGTGCGGTGGTCTCGTCGAAGCCCAGGGTGTTCACGTAGAAGGAACGCGCCGTGTCCACGTCTCCGACCTGCAGGTGGACGTGGCCGATTTCAGCCTCGGCATTGCGCTGTCCGGCAATGGCCTGTTCGTTGAGGTGTTCGTTGAGGAAAGCGTTGGGGTCAAGGTATGTGGTATCCATGGCCACTTCACCATTGGACCAGCTCCAGCTCTCGCGTGGGCGGTCCCAGTACAGCTCGACGCCGTTGCCTTCCGGGTCGGTGAAGTAGAAGGCCTCGGAGACCAGGTGATCCGAGCTGCCAACGAAGCGGCTCTGGTCAAACTGTGCCGCAGATAGCACGGTGGCGGCCAGATCTGCCTTGGTATCAAAGAGCAGTGCGGTGTGGAAGAGTCCAGCCTCGCCGCGAGCTGGCTGCTGCAAACCCGGTGATGGAGTTAAGTTGACCAGCGTTCGAGCTCCGCGGCCTAGGCGGGTTCCGCCTGCATTTTCGTCCTGGAGTTCCAGGCCCAGCGCTTTTTGGTAGTAATCGCTCATGACCTTCATATTGCCAACTTTGAGCTGGACCGCATTCATCTGCAGTTCGGCGGAAAGTTTGTCTTCTTTGATGAGTGCCATGGTGCCTTACCTTTCAACGTGTATCTCTAGCTCTTGAATACCAGCTTACTCGTTTTTAGTTGAAGCTTCAAGCAATGAGGCGAAGAGCACCTCTGGACGCATCGACGTGGACAAATTGACAGTTCAAGCTTTCCTGCTTTCAATTAGCCATAGAGACTCATCACTCCACTCACTCGCACTTATGAAGGAATCAACACCATGAGCACGAAGCAGCTAACCTGGCTCGCCGTGGGTTTAATCGCGGCACTGACATTTGGGGCGACAGACTGTTCCATCCTGCCCGGAAATGACTCCAAGGGAACAGTAGTGAAAGTAGTCGATGGCGATACCGTAGACATCCGCATTGCGGGTGAGGATACGCGCGTACGCCTATTGAACATCGACACCCCGGAAACCGTTGATCCAAATAAGTCAGTAGAGTGCATGGGGCCAGAAGCCTCGGACCATCTCAAATCACTACTCGCACCCGGCGACAAGGTCGATTTGGAATACGACATTGAGCGCACAGATAAATATGGACGCACCCTTGCTGGCGTGTACAAAGACAAGAGCTTAATCAACGCCGATATCGCCGCTGCGGGGCTCGGAATCGCAGTGAAGTACGAACCAAATGTGCGATTCTACGACGAGGTACTTCAGGCACAGAACGAAGCCGCGGCCAAGTCCACCGGATTATTCGACCCCAGTGCTGCGTGCACTATCCCGGCGCAACTCGAAGAAGCTACACGGGCTTTTGAAGAACTTAGCGAAGCGCCGGCAGAATCAGTCAAGGATGCCGAAAGCCTCGCGGGCGAAGCAGCCACGGTAATAGCTCTTGGCCACGGCGTCAAAAGCGCGCTGAACAAAATCACCCCGGACATGCATCCAGTGACATACGCGCTGCTGACAACCCACTATAAAAAGAACTTGAGCGCGCTCGACAGCTCCGTTCTTCGCGCAAACCAGATCGAACAGGATCACCTGGACACCAAAAAAGCGCTCATCAAGGCCGAAGAAAAGCGCAAAGATGAAGAGCGCAAGAAAAAGGAAGCAGCCAGGAAGGAAGCTGCCGAAGCTAAGCGCCAGGCAGAGTTGAAGCAACAGCGCGAGGCCGCAGAGCAAAAGGCTGCGGAGCGCCGCCGCATTGAACAGCATTCCAAGCCACGGCAAAAGGTGCCGACTTATCAGGCGCCAAAGGTGCACAAACCGCGCACGCAGGCACCCAAGCCTCGTACCCAGCCAGTTCCGCGTAATTACACCGGACCACGCTGCTACGCACCGGGCGGAAAGACCTGGAAGCCTTGCCCGTAACCGCCTAAGTTCTTAAAGCCCGTCCCCAAAGATTTCAGCCACCCTCTTGCCAGCTCATTGGCTAAAGAGGGTGGCTTCCGTCTTGCGTGGAACGCAAGCCACTCATGGCACGAATCCAATTCGCGGGTCACGCATCTATTATCGGGAGGACCTTCGCGGCTTGTCTCTTTCCAAAAGGTAGGACATCAAAGTATATTTGCCAGTGATGCAGGCCACTTTAGAATCATCGGTACTGAAAGGTTTTAGATGAACGTCACCGAAGAATTTCGCTCCGTCCGTAATCAGCTATTGGAATTGCGCCAAGACTATTCGAAGGCCCGCGCAGAGTTCTCGTGGCCGCAATTCACCCATTTTAACTTCGGATATGACTGGTTTGATCAGGTCGCCCTTGATCCTCAGCGTGGAGACAGCCCTGCACTAATCATCACCGAACTAGATGGCACCTCCACCCGGCGGACCTGGCTGGAACTTTCACAGCGCTCCACACAACTGGCACGCTGGCTTAGCGACCAAGGCGTCAAACGTTCCGATTCCATCGCAGTCATGCTCGGCAACCAGGTAGAGCTATGGGAAACCATGCTCGCCGGCATCAAACTCGGAGCCATTCTCGTTCCCTGCACCACGCAACTGACCTCAGCAGATCTTGAAGACCGCATTGACCGCGGACACGTTTCGTGGATGATTACCAACGAAGCTGAGATTCCAAAGTTTGAGACCGTGTCTGGGGACTACAAGCTCATTCAAATTGGAGGAACTCCCAGCGGCGAGAATATGAATTATGCGGATTCCTTCACCGCACCCACTGAGTTCACACTCAGCGAACCAACTCGCGCAGATGAAACGCTGCTACGTTACTTCACCTCCGGGACCACCTCTAAGGCGAAGCTCGTAGAACATACGCACACTTCCTACCCGGTAGGTCACCTGAGCACCATGTTCTGGATTGGCTTAGAACCAGGCGATGTTCACCTCAACGTGGCTTCCCCTGGCTGGGCCAAACACGCATGGTCAAATCTCTTTACCCCATGGATTGCCGAAGCCACGGTGTTCATCTACAACTATGAACGCTTTGATGCCGCCGCCCTGATGGGCCAGATGGCCACGGAACATGTCACGAGCTTCTGCGCTCCGCCAACGGTGTGGCGATTACTCATTCAGGCGGATCTCACCCTTCTTGAGTCTCCACCAGCCAAACTTGTATCAGCCGGCGAACCATTAAACGCCGAAGTCATTGACCAGGTCCAGCGAGCGTGGGGTCAAGTCATACGAGACGGATTTGGCCAGACCGAAACCACAGTGCAGATTGCCAATCCTCCGGGCGAACGCATCACCATTGGGGCCATGGGACGCCCTATGCCCGGTTATGACATCATTCTTCGAGACCCGGCTTCCGGCCAGGAGGGTGATCTCGGCGAAATCTGTCTGGTGACCACCCCGCGTCCGTTGGGTTTAATGAAGGGCTATTTCGAAAACGAAGAAAAGACCGCGGAGGTTTTCCGCGACAATGTTTACCACACCGGCGATATCGCCGAACGTGATGAGCACGGAGTTCTGACGTATGTGGGTCGCGCCGATGATGTGTTCAAATCCAGTGACTATAAGCTCAGCCCCTTCGAACTTGAATCAGTGCTCATTGAGCATCCAGGGGTCGGTGAAGCCGCGGTAGTTCCGGCGCCCGATGAATTGCGCCTTAGCGTTCCCAAGGCTTACATCGTTCCAGCCAATGGTTATGAGCCAACCGCTGAGCTAGCCGAGAGTATTCTGACCTATTGTCGAGAGCATCTGGCAGCCTACAAACGCATTCGCCGACTCGAGTTTGCTGATCTGCCTAAGACGATCTCCGGAAAGATCCGCCGCGTAGAACTACGCAAGGCAGAGGAAGAGCTTCACAGCTCAGGGCAAGTCTCAGGTACCGAGTTCAGAGATACAGATTTCCCCTCGTTACGTGCGAAAAAGGGGTAACCCCGTCTCACGCTGCTAAAAATGGTTCTATCAGAGCCGCGCCTATGCGCCGCACCGGTGGAACCATTTCTCTAGATCAGCTCAACGTTTATTCAGCTTCGCTTGAAGTACCTGGCGTACGCCGCGCGCCAGGTAGTAGCCTGCATCTGAATACCAGAAGAACATGATGGTCCGGCGCCATCCGGTACCCGGTGTGCCCGAAGTTTTCATCCAGCGATTCAGCAGGGCTCCCGCCCCGATGATCGCTAGAGATGAGGAAATCAGCGCGGCTGGAGTCCAGCCGGTGCGGTACACCAGCTTCATTACTCCCTTGGCTCGAGCCATTTCTTCTTCCAACGCGAGGTCCAGGCCGGCTGGCAGACTGCGCGGCAACTCGGTGAATCCTTCCGCCAACGGTTCGCCGCACATGTAGTCGACCATTTCTTCTGGCAGCCCCAGCCCCTTCAAGAAGAGTCGCAGTCCGTCCAGGCTGCGTAGCTTGGCTAAGCGCACGATACCCGAGGCAGCCTCGGGCCAGAATTTTTCAAGCTCTAAAAGCTCTTCAGAATCCGCGGCGTACAGTTGCGCGCCGAGTTTGCCTTGGAGCTGGGCAACCTCGCTGCCGGTAGCGGCCATGGGTACGGGACGGTCCTCGGTGGGCATCCAGTATTCAAAGACGTTACTGTCCTGGAATTGGAAAGTTTTTCCGGTGGCATGGATGCTGAGGTGAATGTAGCCTTCGGAGCTCTGCAGCTCGATGGCGCGAAGGAGCTTCTGCCCCAGTCTGATTTCAACTGGCTCTCCTTCGCGGACGGCTAGGATCCTTTCATCCGTTTGCCGCACCTTCCATACTCCGGGCAGCCCCAGCGAGGACATCACCAACTCGCTGGCCATCAGATGGGTCCCGGCCACTACTTGATTGCCCGAGTTTGCCTCCACTGCATCATCGTCACCGGTAACTTCCACCTCGGTACCGGCCACTATGACGCCATCAAGACTCAGCGCCTGAGCACCTGCGGCCTCCAGCAACTCTTCGGCCAGTTCCGCCAGAGACAGCTCGTGCGTGGCTAATTCACCGGCCTCGGTTGCCAAGAGTGCGGATCCTTGCTTGCCGGTGGCAACGTCTACGGGCACATAGGTCAGTTGATCACTTATCTGCGGTGCTCTTAGGTAGCCAATCAGGCCACGGGAATTTAGCGTGTCGAAGACCTTTTGTGCAGCGTCGCTGTCGCGGGAGCGGAACTCAAATCCAAGGGAGACGAGGTCAAACGATTCGGTGCTCATAGTCCACTTTCGCTGGGAATTTATCTGCTGTTCTCATCCTATGATTTTCAGGCGGGTGGGGAATCGCTCTCAGGGCTCACTAACCTGCGGCCATGGCCCGAAATTTATAGACCTAAAGGAGGAGACCGCTTGGTGCAGCACTCAACATTCGTCTCTCAAAACCCGATCGAGCCCCCGTCCGGCGTCTCACGCTACGGACAGGGGCTCGATCGATGCCAACTACCGATGCCGGTGTTGACTAATGTATTTAGTTTTTACTTAGCTGACTTGCGAACCGGATCACTCACGGTCTCTGCATGCTTCAGTTTCTTCTCGGCACGCTTTTCCTTGATGGATTTGCCAGGTTTCTTCGCGTCGCTTTTGCGTGGTGACTTGTTCGACATAATGTGCCGTCCTTGCCGGAAATGCTTTGCACTTCCAAAAGTGGGGAGAGTACCCCTTGAGGTCTACCATAGGCCAGCTCTGGAAAATTCTCCATAGTTCGGCCACTGGCGCAATACAGCAGACCGAACCTTCCAGGCACCAGACACCGCTGCGCTTATCTGCGTACCTAGTTCCCGTTCTAGCTAGAGCTGCACTTCGCCATTAACGCAGCCCATGACGTTCCCGCCAACCCAGATGATTCCGTCCTCACTGTCGATATGCACCCGGCCCTCGTACCCGATAGCAGTGCCTTGCGCGGCGATGTAGTGCTGCCCGGCGATCTGGGAATCGATCATCCAGCGCGCCAGCCCGGCGTTCAGGCTTCCGGTCACCGGATCCTCCCAGACAGGGTCCCCGCCAACAAAGGCACGGACCTCGAAGTCCGCATCATGCCCGGGCCCATGCGGACCGACTACTCCCACCGTGAGCAGTCCCAGATCTGCTGGGTCCGGATTTAATGCAAGTACTTCTTGCGCGCTGGACAATCTGACGCCAATCCATTCCGGGCCGTTGACAAGCCACGAGGTGTCAATGATGTCCTCCCGGGCTACGCCTAGGGCGTGGGCAATTTTCTCCATCAGTGATTCGTCAATGGGTTCGTAGCGGGTCAGTTGCGGTGCCGCAAAAGCAAAGCGTTGCCCTTCGACTCGCACTTCAACGAGCCCAGCACCGCATTCTTGAACAATCTTGCCATCAGTTTTGGGTACGCCTGACGCGTTTAGCCACGCGAAGGCAGTTCCCAGTGTCGGATGTCCTGCGAAAGGCAGCTCATGGGTAGCGGTGAAAATCCGCACCCGATAGTCGGCGTCCGGAGTTGTCGGGTCTAAGAGAAAAGTGGTTTCAGCCAGATTTGTCCACTTTGCGAAGCGCTGCATTTCAGCGTCGCTTAGCCCCTCGGCACCGTGGACAACGGCCAGCGGGTTTCCGCGATACGCAGTGGGTGAAAAGACGTCAACTTCGCTGTATTTGCGCAAGATCATGTATCAACACTAACAGTGCCTTACCATGCAAGACCCGGAAACTACACCGGTGGCGAAGGCATTCAGGCAGGTGCGACGTAGGCGGTACCAGCTTTGGAGGGCCAGGATCTCAAGATTGCTATGCCCAGCGCAAGGATGAGTTAACGCAAAAAGGTCCTTAGGAAATCGCAAATGATTTCCTAAGGACCTTTCGCTAGTGACTACTTACCCAGGTACTTCTCAAAACCTGCTGGCAGGTTCAAGCTCGAAGGATCAAAGTCCTCCTGCGCGCCCTTGCCGAAGGCGGCCCCTGCAGGTGCTGCAGCTTTCTTGTTTTTCGCCTCGAGCTCGGCCTGAGCGGCCTTAGCCGGGTTACCGAACTTCTGCGGCTGCTTCTTGCCTTTGCCCTTGGCTTTCGCCTTACGCGCGGCGCCCTTGCCGGAGCCTGGCATACCTGGCATGCCGCCGCCGGCAGCCATCTTCTTCATCATCTTCTGCGCTTCGGTGAAGCGTTCGAGCATCTGGTTGACCTCGGAGACCGCGACACCGGAACCCTTGGCGATACGCGCACGGCGCGAACCGTTGATGATCTTCGGTGCTACGCGCTCGTGCTGGGTCATCGAGCGGACGATGGCCTCAACGCGGTCAATCTGGCGTTCGTCAAATTGTTCCAGCTGCTGACGGGAGATCTGCGAGCCGGGCATCATGCCCAGCAGCTTCTTCATCGAGCCCATCTTCTTGATCTGGGCCATCTGGGCGAGGAAGTCGTCCAGGGTGAAGTCTTCCTGGTCAGCGAACTTCTTCGCCATCCGCTCGGCTTCGCCCTTGTCCCAGTTCTTCTCGGCCTGTTCGATGAGCGTCATCACGTCGCCCATGTCCAGGATGCGTGAAGCCATACGGTCCGGGTGGAAGATCTCGAAGTCGTCCAAGTTCTCACCGGTGGAGGCGAACATGACCGGCTTGCCGGTAATCGAGGCTACCGACAAAGCGGCGCCACCACGAGCGTCACCATCAAGCTTGGAGAGCACTACACCGGTGAAGTTGACGCCCTCTTGGAAGGCCAGTGCGGTGTTCACCGCGTCCTGACCGATCATTGCATCGATAACGAAGAGGACTTCATCCGGGTTGATTGCGGCGCGGATGTTCGCTGCCTGATTCATCATCTCGGTGTCTACACCGAGTCGGCCGGCGGTATCCACGATGACAATGTCGTGGAGCTTTGCTTTGGCCTCGGCGATACCGTCACGGGCTACGGATACCGGGTCACCGGTAGCGGTATCAAATTCTGAGGAGACGCCCGGATGCGGTGCGTAGACCGGAACGCCAGCGCGCTCACCGTTGATCTGCAGCTGCTTAACCGCGTTAGGGCGCTGCAGGTCACAGGCCACCAGCAAAGGGGTGTGGCCTTCGGCCTTCAGGTGCTTTGCGAGCTTACCGGCAAGAGTGGTTTTACCGGCACCCTGCAGACCTGCGAGCATGATCACCGTGGGAGGGTTCTTAGCCAGGTTCAGCCGGCGGGTTTCCCCGCCGAGGATGCCAACGAGTTCCTCGTTGACGATCTTGACTACCTGTTGTCCCGGGTTCAGCGACTCGGAAACTTCCAGGCCCAGTGCGCGTTCTTTCACCTGGGCTACGAAGGCGCGAACCACCGGTACTGCGACGTCGGCATCCAGCAGGGCGCGGCGAATCTCGCGGGCTGTACCGTCAATGTCTGCCTCGGAGAGGCGACCCTTGCCACGCAGGTTCTTGAAGGTAGCTGTCAGGCGATCGGAAAGTGAATTAAACACGTGCCGGGCACTTCTTTCGATAGGTCGTATGGTGCGTATCAAAAAACCGCACAGGACTCGACTTATAAGAATATCAACAATCGGGCCAGCGACTAACCGCTCCCACACCAACACCTGGATTTTCTTCGAAGATCACTGTGCTTTGGACCTCGATTTCAACGCACACTGGGAATACCGGCATGCCTCTCAGCCCCGGGCGTTGTGCGTGCCACAATAAAAATGCCAGAGGTGCTCATCAGCACTTTGATCTGAGAAAAAGTCCCCTAAACACGGCAGGAGGAGCCAGTGACAAGTATGCTGCAGCGCGGCGAGCAGGCTTTCGCGTGGTTGCTGGATTACCTTTATGCCGGTGCGTGGCAGCTGCGGGCACTACTCCCCGCCAAGTTTGCACAGCAGTCGGCGGCGAATACTGATGCGCACACCGAGCACATTGTTCTGATTCCGGGCATCTGGGAAAGCTGGAAGTTCATGCTTCCACTGGCCCGGTATTTACATCAGGCGGGGCATTCGGTGCATGTGGTTCCAGCCTTGGGTTACAACCGCGGGACTGTACCGCAGATGTCTGTTGCCGTCGCGAAGTTTCTGGCCGAAGCGAACCTGCACGAGGTGGTACTCGTAGCCCACAGCAAAGGCGGGCTCATTGGCAAACATCTCATGGCGGCCTCGACGCAGGGTTATCGAGTGAACCGGATGATCGCCATCAGCACGCCCTTTTCTGGATCAGGTTATGCCCGCTACGCACCGATTCGCAGTTTGCGGGCCTTATCCCCCAATGACACCGGGGTGTTGAAATTGGCCGCAAACCTGAGCGTAAATGCGCGGATCATTTCGATCTTCAGCCGCTTTGATCCGCATATTCCCGGCGGTTGCGAGCTTGCCGGGGCCACCAATATCAAACTCGAAACCATGGGCCACTTCCGTTTGCTCAACGATCAGCGTCTGAAGCAGGCAGTGCGCAAGCATCTTAGTTCGTCCAGCTCCGTGTAGATCTGGCGCAGTCTTCCTTCACTCAGCTCTGGATGCTTAATCGGAATCTGACTCATCAGGAACGTGTGAAAAGATTTCCATCCTGCCAGCCCTAGGGCTGGGAAACTCTTAATCTTTACAACCTCAAGATGAACAGCAAGACCAGTTTTGGCAACTCAGAAGCTGAAGTCCTTCAGGTTGTGCCCTCGTGCCACATTTAACTCCAAATTCAGCAGGGATGCCGAAGAGACAAATAAAGCGCTGAGTCCACAATCAGGGTTCACCCATATCTGTTGCCAATGACCAAAGTATTAAAAGTCTGTGCTTATGCCTCTTTACTCTTTGAAGTGCACCTCATGCAGGCAAGTTACAGGTTTCCCGAACGTTCTCCGTGAGTCTTGCCAAGGCCTTGAGACCTGCTAGCACGTGTCCTAGCGTGAGAGATCCGAGCAGTTCCACGCACCAAGCAGGAGGATCTCTGATGACTACACCCGAATCCGATTCCCAAGGCAACGAGGCGCAGCTTTCACTGGATAATCCGGTAACCCGCCATCCGAAGATTTCACCACCTAAGCAGGACCAGCCTGAACCCGGGCTTGACGCCCAACTAGAACCGACCGCAGACCATGGGGAAACCAGCTACGTCGGGACCGGCCGGCTCAAGGGACGCAAGGCTTTGATCACGGGTGGTGATTCGGGTATCGGCGCCGCGGTGGCCATTGCCTTTGCCCGTGAGGGAGCCGATGTCGCCATCGCCTACCTTCCAGCCGAAGCCGAAGATGCTGCGAAGATCATTTCATTGATTGAAGCCGAAGGCCGGATAGCCGTTGGCTTGCCCGGAGATCTGCTTGAGGTAAATTATCGCCACACACTGGCCGATGAGGCAGCTGAAAAGCTTGGTGGACTGGACATCTTGGTCAATAACGCGGGCAAGCAAATTGCCATTGAGAAGCTGGAAGACCTGAGCGATGAGCAGGTTCTGGAAACCTTTCAGATCAACATTCTGGCAATGTTCACCATCACCCGGGCTGCGCTGAAGCATTTTCCTGACGGCGCGAGCATCATCAACACGACCTCGGTTCAGGCCTATGATCCTTCGCCGACGTTGCTGGACTATGCCTCGACCAAGGCTGCAATTAACGCCTTCACCAAAGGGCTGGCGGTCCAGCTGGCTCCGCGCGGTATCCGCGTCAATGGCGTAGCCCCCGGTCCGATCTGGACTCCCCTGCAAGTATCCGATGGTCAGCCAAAAGATAAGCTGCCTAAGTTCGGTCACGATGTTCCGCTGGGCCGCGCCGGTCAACCGGTAGAGCTAGCGCCTGCCTACGTTTTTCTCGCCTCAGCCGAATCAAGTTATGTGGTGGGCGAAACCCTGAACGTCAACGGCGGCAAATCCACCCCGTAGGGGCTGCCGAAGCTGAAGTACCAGCCAGAATGTCCAGATCAAAAAACTGCAAAGGATGAATCCGATGACAGAGCAAGATCTTCCCAAGTCCCCGAAACCTGAGCCACACACCGAAGACGCCGGTGCGAGCTCCAACCCAGACCCGGTAAACCAAAAAATCACCGGGCTGGAACCCGGTGGCGGTGTTCCACCCGGAGAAACTCCGCCCGGTGAAGGCTCCATGAGCCAAGATCAGGGACATGACGAATAATCAGCCGGTGATCCCGCGCAATGGATAATCCCGGGACCCCCGCGATGTCGAACTCCACCATCACCGGTTGGCTTAATGCGCTGTCGATATCAGACGGGGCTCCGGGTGGAGGGGCCGCCTGCGGGATCATGCTGGCCATAGCGGCCTCGCTGACCTCCATGGTGTGCGGATACACCTCCACCGAAGATCATGAGCAGCAAGTCACGCTGTCATTAATTGATTCCCGGGCTAAGGAACTTAAGGACAAGGCGCTGAAACTCGGTGACCAAGATGCCGCGGTGACTAACGCTTTCGGTGCAGCATTTCGCATGGAGCAGGGACCCGACAGGCAGCAAGCGGTCAAGGATGCCTCAATTCAGGCGGCTAAAGCTTCGGCGGCGCTGGGTGAATTGGCCATCACCGCCATCGCGGATCTGCAATGGCTTGCCGAATATGGCAATCGGGCACTGATCGCCGACGTTGCGGTGGCACTGGGTGCTCTGCGCGCCGCAGTCACAGGAGCCCGCACCAACGTCAGCTTCGACCTATCTAAAGTGGCAACCGATCACACCGACCTCGCAGAGGTACGCGATGCACATCCTCAGCTTTGGCAAATGGTTCAGCAACTCACTGGCGCCCAGGAAGAAATCGATCGAATTGCCGAGGGAATCGATCATCGGGCTGCCCCGACCGATAGCCGGTGAAAGAAGGCGGCGAACGCGGCTGGCGCTGTGCACCTCATCGCATGATCCATCACAGCAATCGTCTATCTAGAATCCACCGACCTTAGGAATTGATTTTCATGTCTTTGGAAAGCTTAAAAGCACTCATCCTTGTCTGCACCTTGTCGCCTTCTCCTAAAAATCCAGCAGTGACTTGCTGGCGCAGCAGGTGGGCGCGAAGTTCTCAGAACACGGCGTCCAACCTGAGATTCTGCGGGTTGTGGATTTTAACGTCATGCCCGGTGTACTCAAAGATATGGGTGAAGGGGATGAATGGCCCGGAATCCGAGAAAAGATCTTAGCGGCGGACATTTTGGTGCTGGCCACCCCGATCTGGGTGGGCCACCCGTCCAGTGTTGCCCAACAAGTGCTGGAACGCCTCGATGCCGAGCTCTCCGAAACAGATAGCCATGGACGCCCGATACTCTTTGACAAAGTCGCGATGGTGGCGGTAGTAGGCAATGAGGATGGTGCGCATCACGTGATCGCTGACTTGTCTCAAGGGCTGAGCGAAGTCGGCTTCAGCATCCCCGCGCAGGGCTCCACCTATTGGGTTGGCGAAGCGATGCACTCCACCGATTTCCAGGATCTGAAGCAGACGCCCGAGGTCACCGCCAACGCTACGGATATTTCGACGCGCAACAGCACGCACTTAGCCGCATTGCTCAAATCTCGGCCGTTCCCGAGTTCGTAGCCACAAGCATGACCGGGCTCTTTGAAAATGGGAATTACCGGGCAATCGAAGCATTTCCTTGGAATATTCCGGCAACCAACATAGCCTACGAATCACCAGCCAGCCGCAAGCTGAAACCACCAAGCGAAGGAACACCGTGATGCCGCACCACACCATCGATCAGGGAAAACTGCACAGGTACCTCAGCCAGCATCTGCTGGGCTCGGAATCCGGCCTCAATCATTTCGAAGCCGCGAAAGACACCTGGGCCGGAACCGCACATGAAGAGCGCTTCAACTCCTTGTGGAAGCAGGTCGAGAAAGATCAGCAGGATCTGGAATCGCTCATGGATCGTCTGGGTTTCAGCCGCGGCCCGCTGGCGCAAGTCGCCGCCCCCGTGGCAAAACTTGCCGGGATGGTCAACCCGTTCAACCCGTTCAGGCAGCGCAAGATCTCCGCAGCACAGGTTCAGCTGGATGTGCTCACCGGGCTGCTCAATGCCAAGTTGCGCATGTGGCAGACGCTGCAACTGATGCTTGATGAAGAACCCCGGCTGGACCGCGGGCTACTAGAAGATTTGGAGCAGCGCGCACTGTCCCAGATTAACCAATTGGTCATGCTCAGCGATGAGACCTGGCAAGACCGCTTCGCGCCAGAGCCGGCGGAGGGCAGTTCCGGAGCCGGCAAATGACGCGCAAGGCCAATATCGTGGGCGCCGGACCCAACGGACTGATCGCCGCAGCGGTACTTGCCGAACAAGGCTTCGAGGTGCAGGTCTTTGAACGCAATGCGAAACCCGGAGGCGCTGCCGTTTCAGGCAGTACTTTGGGTGATGATGTCGTGGTGGATCTGGGCGCCGCGGCCCATCCTTTCGCCTTTGGATCCCCCGCCTTCGCGCACTTCAATCTGACCGGACAGGGGCTGGAATGGAAATTCCACGACTACCCGCTGGCCCACCCATTGGATGGCGCCGATTCGGCGCTTCTGCATCAAGACCTGGACGAAACCGTCAAACAATTCCCCCAGGACTCACGAGCCTGGAAGGCACTTCACGGGCCGTTTATCCGGCGTCCCCACGACACACTGGACAATGTAACCAGTCCACTGCTGGGCATTCCCCCGCACCCGGTACTCATGGCGCGCTTCGGATTGCGCTCGCTGCCGCCAGCGAGGCTGCTTACCGCCACAGCCTTTCGCACACGCGAAGCGAAAGCCTTGTTTGCCGGCTCCAGTGCACACTCCATGCTCCCGCTGGAACATCCCTTTACCTCCGGGTTTGGAGCACTCTTCGGTGCTTTAGGCCAGTCGTGGGGCTGGCCGGTAGCCCGCGGCGGGACCGGCAGCATCATCACTGCCTTGCTCAAGGTCCTCGAGGCGCTGAACGTGCAAATACATACCGGTACTCACATCACGGACTTATCCCAGCTGCCACCGGCAGAACTGACCATCTTAGATGTCACCCCTCGCCAATTACTGGCAATTACCGGATCCAGGCTACCTCCGCGCTACCGAAAGCAACTCGAAGGTTGGCGCTACGGCACCGCAGTGTACAAAGTTGATTACCTGCTCGATGGCCCAGTGCCGTGGAATGACCCGCGCACGGCGAATGCAGGTACGGTTCACGTGATCGGTGAGGCAGCTGAACTAGCCCACGCCGAACGCGAGGTAGCCGCCGGGCGCATGCCGCAACGCCCCTTTGTGATGGTGGTTCAGCCTTCCTCTGCCGATGCTTCTCGGGCTCCCGCTGGGCAGCATGTGATCTGGTCTTATGCGCACGTGCCGCAAGGCTATACCGGCGATGCGGGAGAACTGATCGATGCTCAGATTCAACATTTCGCTCCGGGATTCAAGGACCGGATCTTGCGCCGGGCAAAAACCAGCCCGGCGCAACTTGAGGCGTGGAACCCGAATCTTGTGGGCGGAGATATTGGTGGTGGATCTTTGAGTGGCCTGCAACAGTTCTTGCGTCCCACCGCTTCACTGTCGCCGTACAGTTTGGGCGTGCCGGGGCTGTATATGTGTTCGTCTTCCACCCCGCCCGGCGGCGGTGTGCACGGCATGGCCGGCTGGAATGCTGCGCACCAGGCAATCAAAGACCTGAAGCAAAGCTGAGAGAATTCCGAGAGCCAGCGGGAGTGACACACCTGTGATTGAACATTGTCCTAGGCTGAGTCCCAACAATCCCCTGTAGCAAGTGAGGAACGAACCTATGAAAATTCCCCAGCACCGCGGACCGGCAAGTTCTCTACTGCTTCAAATCCTCGGACAGAACGACCTGTCAGCGGATATGCAAAAGCTCAATGAAGCGGCCACGCAGGCATTGTCAGACTCCGACATCCTCTACGACGAAGATCTGCAGTTATGTCTTTTTGCTCTGTATGAGTTGCACTATGGCGGCTTCGAGCAGGTAAGCGATGAATGGGAATGGCACCCGGGGCTATTGGCCTTCCGCGCGCGGCTGGAAACGGCTTTTGAAGCTCGACTGCGCGATGCGGTCGGAGAGCTCCCAGTCATTGCAGAGACCGCCGACCGCGTTGCGGCTCAGCTCTTTGAGTTGGCGGGCTCCTCCACCGGGCCCTCGGTATCCGAGTTCGTTTTACGCCACGCCTCCGTGGAGCAGGTCAAAGAATTCTTAATCCAGAAATCCATATATCAGCTGAAGGAAGCCGACCCGCATACATGGGCTATTCCGCGGCTCACCGGGCGCGGCAAGTCCGCACTGGTGGAGATCCAATACGACGAGTACGGCAGCGGCAATGCCGGCAAAATGCACAGCGAACTTTTCGCCACCACTATGGAAGGCCTTGATCTGGATTCGCGGTTCGGCGCGTATATCGATGAGATTCCCGCCATTACTCTGGCCTCGGTTAACATGATGTCGCTGTTTGCACTGCACCGTCGTCTGCGCGGAGCCGTCGCCGGGCACCTGGCAATTTACGAAATGACCTCGTCAATTCCCAGCGCCCGTTATGCCCGTGGACTACGCCGCCTGGGATTCCAGAGTCCGGTCACCGACTACTTTGACGAACATGTGGAAGCGGATGCGGTGCATGAGCAGATTGCCGGACGCGATCTGGCGGGCGGCCTCATTGAAGCAGATCCGGAACTTGGCCCGTCCATCTTTTTTGGTGCGCACGCCGTGTGCTTCATCGATGATTTACTGGGCCGATGGCAAATGGACGCGTGGGAACAAGGACGCAGCTCATTGCGCAGCAAGGAACTGATCAAATGAGTGAGACCGACACCAGCATCACCGTCTGCCCGCGCGGACCGCTCCTGGTGCGCGGCGACTTTGAAATCCTTGATGAGAAGGGCCAGCCGGTACCTCGGACGCGCGAGACCGTCGCCTTATGTCGATGCGGGGCATCAGCAATTAAGCCCTACTGCGATGGATCACATAAATTGAATGGCTTCGAAAAGAAACGCTAATTTCTTGATTGCCTGAGCGGCAACCAGCAATTTTACCCTTGAAGGATGTGTGGCTTTTTGCTGAAGAGAACTTTTGGCATCGAAGAAGAGTTCTTCCTTTTTAATGAACATACTTTTCGTTTGGCCCCGCTGGATACAGTTCAGACTTCACATCTGCTCGCATTAAACGCCTTGGCGAAACCGGGAAATGTACAGACCGAGTTCTTAGCGGCGCAAATTGAGATCGCTACCGGCGTGTGTACCGACTCCGGGCAAGCCATGAATGAGTTGCGCGGCATCCGCCAGCTACTGGCCGCGGCCTGCAACGAGCTAGGGATATTTCCGGTGGCCCTGGGGACTCCGGTGCTGCTGCCGAACGAACCGACCCAAATCACTGCCGCCAAAAGGTATCAGACAGTGCAGGAGTTGGTACCCGGTTTGGCCTCCGAGCATTACCTCAGCGGGATGCACATCCATATTGGCATACCGGATCTAGCGTCCGGGATACGGGCGCTCAATGGCCTGCGCCATTGGATTCCAGTATTGGTCGCGCTCAGTAGCAATTCACCGTATTGGCGTGGCCAGGATAGCGGTTTCACTTCGTGGCGAACCATTCAATACCGCCGCTGGTCCATCAATGGCATACCTCCGCACTTCGACAACGTCGAGACCTACCTCAAGCACAGAGAGTTGCTCTTGTCCTCAGAGTCGCTGCCTGATGCTGGGCATATTGGATGGAGCGCTAGGTTATCGGAAAAGTTTCCAACTCTTGAGTTCCGTGCCAGCGATGTTCAACTGACCAGCGCAGAGGCGGTGGCTTTGGCAGCGTTGATGCGCGCGCTGATTGACACCGTGCTGGATACCGCCGCAGAACTGATTGAGCCGGCACCCGAATTGTTGCAGCTAGCCCTGTGGCAAGCGGCCAGAGTGGGCATGCAAGGGAATCTGTTGGATCTAAAGTCCGGATCAAATACGCCCGCATGGGAACACGTTCGCCGGCTCTTAGATTTTGTGCGCAGCGCGTTGGAATCCAACGGCGATGAGTCTTTAGTCTACGAAGCGGTAGAGCGGTGGGCAAAGACCGGAACCGGGGCACAACAGCAGCGCGCTGCCTGGGACCTCGGCGGAGCCCATGCGGTGCTCGACGGCGCGCAGAGCACGTTCATAAAGTGAATAAGCTAGAAATTATCGGACATCATGGGTCGTTAGCCCCGGGCAGTTTCGGGCAAGAACTCTAAAACCTGTGAAATACCTGAGAATTCCTGAATGTACACTTTACCTCCACCTCACAAATGATACTTTCAACCCTGAATCCCGTTGCTTCAATTGTTAGGCCAAGCCCTGCTCAATCGAAGAATGCCAATGCGGAGACAACGGCGGATCACCGCTCAGTTGGAGTTGAGAAGTATCGTCTAGAAGTGGAGGGTAGTTCAAATGCCAGGTCGGCTAGTCAGGTCCCAGACAGCGCAACGTGTCGCAGTACTGCTGGGATCAAGAGAAGGAAGAAAGCACCTCGGAGCGTACGGTTGGAAATCAGGAATGCCCGTAATCATGACCCAGCCGACAGAAAAGCTGGATGACGTGATGGGCCTCGTGTCTGTACATCAAGGACCGGTCTTGGTTGCACTAACCGATCCGAGAACTGATGTGCTCAAATTTCTCCACATCTCCGAGAACTCTCCAGCGCTGGAAGTCGTCAAGGAATCGGATCCGGGCTGCCTCATTGGAGACCTCTTCCACGATGCCGAACACTGCGGAATGAAAACCTTCCGGGTGAAGTACTGGAAACATAGTGCCGTGGCTCATGCAATTCCATTCTTCGCGGACAATGAGCTGGCCAAACCATTTCGCACCCCAGCCAGCTCAGCTATCTAGCCTCGAGTTACAAGCTGATACAAGCTAATCGGCCTTGGACCGCGCGCGGTCTAAGGCCGATTAAGCTGTGCCGACGTGGATACTAGATCAAGCAACCGCTGGACTTCATCTACACGGGAGCGCCAGTAGGCTACATCTAAACTCAACCCACCGGTGGCTTCTTTGGCTTTGGCACGGAAATCATCCCGGTGATCTTCCAAAGCATTCAAAAGGTCAGCAATCTGGTCTTTGGTCAGTGACAGCCTGAGCACTTGCTTAGGCATTTGCGCCACCTCCCTGTTCAACGTTGCGCTCTCATGTATTGTCCAAATTCTTTTCCTTGCCACGACACTACGCGCATGGCCCGGTGACCGTGCGAGCACTAAGGACTTTAACAGGTAACGATTACACCTAGTCCGGTAGCTGCGTTGATGAAACTACACATCTTTTTCACCATCCGCACTGCTGCCAAGCTCAATATTTCTTCGCTCCACCTCGCGCTGGCTAAAGGTTGCACGTTGGACAGACTCCACCTCGTCGAAGCTTGATCCGATAGCGCCGCCCAGCGTTCCCAAAGATGCCGCCAACCACGCAAGGTTCAGGTATTCACTCATAGTTGCTTCATGATCCAGTTCAAAGGACAAGAAAGCCTGGTCGATGACCACCAGCGAGCCCAGGAGCAGCACGATGAATAACAAGACGTACATGGCTGCGGCCGCGATGACTACGGTCAGAACAGTAGCTAGATTGTAAAGAAGCAGCTTTTCTTTCCGTCGAGCGCCCTGGGGCCTCTCCCACAGCCGGTTATGGAATATCAGCCAGGTACTCAGCACCAGGACGCTCACTACGGTGATGAGCACCAGCCGTCCGAAGCTGAGGTAATCGGCCATAGACCAAATGCTGGTGTAGAACACACCAAAGGCGCCGGTGGCCGCCGCGCCAGCCAGCGCGGAGGTAAGCCGCGGCACCAAACGCCACGGCCGGTTGCCTAGGATCATTCCGACTACCAGCATCGTGCGTCCGCGGATCCCCTCGATACTGTCGTATCGCTCCCCCGAATCATTTGCACTATCCAAGCTTCCTTGGACGCTCATGACCCGTCCCAAGGTGGTTGGCTTGGGCATCGGCTTATCCCCCTCGGCCAGCTCATGCAATGCATCTGCCAGACTCTGAGCGACTCGACGTTGGGTCGGTACACCGATACTGGGCAAGACAACGGTGCCGGCTCCATAATCGCAGCTGATCATTGAACGGACCGGTCTACCCTGCTCATATTGCGGGCTATCGGTCAGATAAATGACGAAGTCCCACTCATGCTTTTCACGAAGACGCGAGGCGTGCTTAATCAGAACCACTTGTCCGGATTCATTCATCGGCAGGGACATCGGGTCCACCGTCACCGTCCAGGTGACTTCATCTTGGTACTTGCTATTAAGCACTGATTCCAGCCGGGTGCTGACCTTATTGGCCAAAGACTGAGCAATACCGGGATCTGCGAGTAGACCCACCGTGCGGGTCTTTAAATCTGTCTCTTCCAAAGCTCACCTCCGGTAACTTGCTTGCACTGACGTGACGCTGAGTCCCACCCTACGTAGCACGCTTATATAGACCAACGTTTTCCAGCGAATTCGCAGATTGGGATCACCCTAAACACCGAATTCTCCGCGGATTTCTCATGTTTTTTGATTCACAGGTAATACCCACGCGAACCGTCTTGTGTGCAACGGCCAGCTCTGGAATTGTCGAGTCTATCCAGTACGAATACCCGGTAAACACCAAGGAGCATCATGTCCTTTATTGACAAGGCCAAGGAAAAGTTCGAAGAAATCAAAGATCGTTTTGATGCACCGGACAAGCCGGGCGTCGGCGAGGAGCAACCCTCCGATGCAGGTGAAGCGATCAGTCCACTAGACGATCCCGCCCTGGGCGCCGACCCAGACTTGAATACTTCCAGAGAAGACCGCTACGACTCCGACTAGCAATCTCTATGGTGCATCGTGACTGCCCGGCCCGTTAACGGTGCCCCAGAATTTACATATCCGGGAACACTCACCAAACTCAGTACTCATTACACATTCCTGAGAAAGGATTATCAATGAACATCGTCGCCAAACTTCTTGGAACCCTCGTTTCATTGCTCACCGGCTGGGTAGGCTCAAAAATCATAGGTGCCCTCTGGCAGAAAACCACCGGAGAACACCCTCCATCGGTGACTAACCCCGAAAAACAACAACAGGCAACGCTGGGCAAAATATTGGTATTTGCGGTAATCTCCGGCGCCAGTGCCGCGTGCATTCAGGCTCTCACTAAACGCTGGACACGGGGCCTGGAACGGCGAGTAGCTAAGCACTAGAGGCTCAGGCACCTCTCTTAGCCAGCCTTAACGAGATTGAGGCGGCTTCGGACGCTAGGCACCAGGTGGGATCATTCCCAGCCCACGTCCAGTTTCAAATGATGGATTTGCGAATCGAACTATAGTTCAAAACGTCAGTACCGGAACCACACAGGAGGTAGTAATCATGGGCATTGGAGACAAGATCCAGAACAAAGCTCAGGAAGTTTCTGGAAAAACTAAGGAATCCGTCGGTGATGCCACCGATAACCATAAGTTGCAGGCCGAAGGCGCCAAGGATCAGGCTGAGGCGAAAGCCAAACAGGCTGGCGAACACGTCAAGGATGCAGCTAAGGACGCCAAAGACGGCCTAGCCGGCAAGTAGCGTTTTCCCTGTGCCCCATGAACCTGCTGGTTCGTGGGGCACAGTTCTATGTGCAGTCCTCGAACTTTACAGCTGCCCGGTATCCCGAAGCATCATGAGCGGGCAGGAGCCTTCATTGGGCAGTTTGACCAGCCCTAACCGCTTCTCCCACCGCACCAAGCTCAAGGCTCCCGTTCTGCTTTTGAAGAACGGGAGCCTTCAACTTGTTAATACTTCGGACAACGGTGACTAGAGCTCAACCGTATTTGAGTCCCCAGGTGTAGCTGCACTGCCGGTGATTTTCTGCTTCACCCAACTTGCGATGAGACTTGCGGCTCCGCCGGGATTTTCCCAATACTCGGCCGACTGCGAATCGACGCGGAGCAGTACGGTCTCCGGGGATTGCGGACCAGCTGCCGCAAACGTTTCGACCATAGAATTCCAGAGCTCTTGTTTTTTCGACACGTCCCGAACCACCGAGGCGCGGCCACTGACCGAAACCCACTCTTTACTCCCGGAGAAGGACACATTGACCAGATCCTGCGTCTCAAATTCGCGAACAATGTCGGTGTCCGCAGAGGCAAAGAACCACAGGTCTCCCTCATCGGTGGATTCAACGACGGTCAGTGGACGGCTGACTATTTTCCCCTGGCTCTGGGTAGTCACCATGCCGATCCGGACATTTTTAATAATCTCTAAAACCTTGCGAACCTCTTCGTTGGCCATGATTAGCTCCTTGGTCGGTTGGTTGTTCTCAGCAATTTTCACGTTACAGATTTTCCGCGAACTTTGAAGCCCTCCCCAGCTGACTGCCAGCTAGCATCAACCATTTCCTTGAACGCCAGCCCCCAACATAAAGCACCACGCTCACCGTCCGAGTAACGAGCTATAAATGCGCTGATGGGCCTCCGCCAATGCTTCGCGCTGTTCCTCACGTTCACTGGCATTCATGCCGGGAACATACGTCAACGCTAATTGCTTTCGCACCGCTTGCTTCAAGGAACCTTCATCTACTTGCTCCCCATTCCATCGGTAGCCAGCTACCGAGGGATGCTGACCTACGTACTGGCCGCAGATGGGGGCTACGACGGCTGTTCCAGCATCCAGTGCCGCCTCTAACCAACCCGAATGCGTCCCGAATTTATACGGCAGCACGTTCACATCAAGTGAGCCCAGGTATTCAAAGAGCTCTGCCTCGGTGAAATACTCATGACAAACCAGTTCCCATTTTCCTTGCGCGTCCCCCTCTGCCAAGTTCCGCGCCAGTTCTTCTTGATATTCACTGTGAGCGGGGTCCATGACCTGCTGGTGGATGTTAACTTGAAGCACTGCACCTCCGAGCTCCTGCACTATCTGCGACAGCGGTTCAATAATTGCCGGCGAGATATTTGCCCGCAGTCCTTTCAGGTGGACTCCGACGCGCCGAATTCTGTCCGGTTCGTGCTGGCTGAGTGCCTCCTTGGACCGTCTAATCCGCTTCATGCTGTCAAAGTCCAGCACATGCGGGTGAGGTAGCACGTGGGCAGCGCGGCCCCATTGCGCAGCAATTTCTGCCGCTGCTCCGTCGGTGAGTGTAATCAGTTCGCTGGCGAAGGGAATAAGCACATCTAAGAGGTCTAGATGTGGTCCGCGATTAGCCTGATGCGGATTGGTCAGGTCATGAACCGTGTAAACCAATGGTTTGCCAAGGCGCCGCAGCTCGGCAACAGTTTCGCGCAAGGTCGCTGGGTCCAGGGAATCAAACCCAAAATGGATATGCATGAGGTCAAAGTGCTGGTGGTTTTCCTGCACCCATTTTGGTGTCAGCATCAGCGGTGGCCACCACGCTGATTGTGTCCTGCGCACCTCGGCGTTTGGTATCGGGTCCGCTAAACGCCGAATCTGTGGGTTCAGCTGCCGCTGCCAGGAGTCTAGATGGCGGATGTAGACCTGATCGCTGGGTACGGAGGCGACCCGGATAATCTTGGAAGTAGGCTGAGAAGTCATTGGAAATCCTGATTTACGAGTGGTGTATGGGTAGTGTCGAGCCATCACAGTGTGAGTTATGAAGGAACGGTTGAAGCTCAATGGATTTTTCGGTGTTAGTCATTGCCCATCGACGTGCCGGTCACCTTCAGCGCTTATTAGACGGGGTGCAGGCAAGTTCCTGGCGGCCCCAGGAAGTCGTGGTGGTCTACATGGATGACCCGCAAACGGACCCGGTAAGCTGCCAGGTTCCATTGCAGATCATCCACCTGCAGTCCGCTCCCGAAGACCGTGGCCTGCAGTTGGCGCGCGCACGAAATACCGCCGCACACCATGCACGTTCCGAGCACCTTGTTTTCCTGGACGTGGACTGCATCCCGTCGAATCCTGCGTTTTCCTTGTTGCTGCGTGGCTTGAAAGACCATGCAGGATTGGTGATGGCCAGCCCCCGGTACTTGCGCGCTGCGTTGGAAGAAGGGCCTACGCCCGGAGACCAGGCACTTCTTGAACTGTCGGTAGCCCATCATTTGCGCCAAACACTCGCGCAAAACGAGCCCAGCGGCAGATACGAGATGTTCTGGTCCTTGGGATTCGCCATCCGTGCCGCTGACTTCCAACGTATCGGTGGATTTTCTACCGCGTACACCGGGTACGGAGCCGAAGACACAGATTTTGCTTTCACCGCACGCGAGCATGGCTTGCCAATGGTTTTTAGCGATGCGACGGTGTTTCACCAGCATCATGGGGTGTGCAAGCCTCCGCTGAACCACTTTGCGGCCATTGTGGAAAATGCCAGAATCTTCCGTGCACGGTGGGGTGTATGGCCGATGGAAGGCTGGCTTAATGCCTTTACACAACGCGGCCTGATTGATTTTGATCCTGGTTTTCCCACCCTGCAGGTCATCCGCGAACCCACCGCGAGCGAAGTGCGCGAAGCCTATAGCGCGGGCGCTTACTAGCATCGCTGCTCACTGCCCATCAGCTGAGCGGTAAGCCGCTCCAAACGCGACGCGAATTCAGCTTGAGTGATGAACAATGCTGTGGACAGCAATGAGCCGTCGCTGACTGCGGTGCGCTCCAAGGTGGCATTCCAGTCCACGGGACTATCCCAAGAATCCTCCACCATGCACCCGGTGGCTTGATGGAGCATCTGAGCGAAACAATGTTGTTCGTTAAAGGGACGTTGCTCGGCAATGATCAGCGCTGGCCGACCTGACGCGGCGGCGGCCACTACCGCGTTATGTCCTGCCGACGTGATCACCACGGTGGCCTTTGCCATCCACGCTTCGGGGTCCGGAACCACCGCGTGTAGTTGTAGATTTTCCGGGAGTTGACCGCCATCGTCATGGACACTGCCCAACACGTGCCAGGTCCACTGCGGGGTCGCCCGGGCGGCACGGATGATTGCTGCCTGACCAATAGAAGCCCCCAGTGATGTCTGCACAACCACTGTGGGCCGCTGAGAGAAACCAGAGGTCAACAGCGTGCTCGTGGTCTCTTGTGCGGCCGCCTTCAGCTGTGGCTCGGGAACCGCCAGATAGTGGCTCTTGTGGCCATACTTCTGCAGATGCAAGGGGTCCTCAAGCTGTTCGGGATAATAGGCGAACAGCGCATCAGCAATATCATAAGCCAGTGCATGTGCCGGATCGGTGCGTGTGCCGGGCATACGCCGCAGCGCAACGCGGTACCCGCTGAGCTTGGCAAACAGCGCCACCTCTACAGAGACATCTACCATCACGACATCCGGACCAAACCATTGCCAGGCTTGGTTCAGCGTCGCAAATCTTTCGACAATGTGTGTTCCGGCCGGCGCATAGTGCAGGTATCCACCGGTAACCGGTTGCGCCATGGAGCTCGCACTGACATCCGGTGGCAGCGAAACATAGTTTGCCCGAGCAGGGAGTAGATTTTCATTTCTTTCCCCGGTACTGGCCACCTGCAACTCGAAGAGGCCTGAGTCCAGAATTCTGCGCGCGTGGCGAAGATGACCGGAACCCATATGGTGTGCGTAATAGGAAATCCGTGGAGCACTCATCGTTGCGCCCGCGTGGAAAATGCTTCGTCTGAAATTTCGTTCATCATGGATTCATAGGACTGAATCATTACTTCATGCGTAAATTTGCCAGCACGCGCCAGCACGACTGCCCGTGGCATACCGCGCGCCTGTTCTACAGCGACACCCAGGGCTACGGCGCTGCGTTCAGCGGCGATTGCGCCACCGGTAGTCCCTAGCAGTTCGGCCATTGCTCCTGCTGGGGTCGCCGCTACCGGGGTGCCACAAGCCATGGCTTCCAGCGTTGTCAGCCCAAAAGGTTCCTCCCAGAGCGGTGAGGAAATGAAAACCTCACTGGCACCGATCAGGCCCCTTAGTCCGCCTTGATCTAGGTGGCCGGCATATACGGTACGTTCTCCAAGCTTTGGGGCAATGAGGTTGTCAAAATACTCTTGATCTTGAATGGGACCGGCAATGACCAGACGCAGCCCGTTGGCCTGTGCAGCCTCAATGGCCAGATGGGTGCCTTTCTCCGGGGTGATTCTTCCGGACCACGCAGCGGTTCCCAATTCAACCTTGGTGGTATTCAGAGTCGACCACAATTCAAGATTGATTCCGTTGGACACCACCTGCAGTTGCGGCAGCCACGGACGCCACGCTAAAGCATTGGACTCGGAGACTGTGGCGTAGCGGTGGAGGCTATCCGGACTCTGCGTTTTGAGCTGGGCGATGATCCGCGGAAGCGGCGGGGTATGCAAAATATGCAGGACCGGGATTCCGCGAAGTTGAGCATGCGGAATTGGGCTCAACGAATTATTAATCACCACGTCAAAATCGCCGGCACGAATGGTTTGCACTGCCCTATCCATCGCCGCATCCAGCAGTTGATGCTGGTCGTTGCGCTGGTCTTCATCTGGATATCCGTTCACCACGAAGGATTGAGCCAAGACCGGGTGAATTTGTACCCTGGTTCGCGCAGACTGTTGTTCGGAACCTTCCTTAGCGAAAAGGGTAACCTCATGACCCCGTGAGCCAAGCAGTGAGACTAGGTGTGCAGTATGCGCTTCCATCCCGCCTGCATAGGGCGAACGGATCGGGTGGTGAAGGTGCGCGAGAACCGCGATGCGCAGTGGATTAGGCGAATCCATCAACTGAGATGCCACGTGCTTGTCCGCCTTTCTAGGATCTTTTCACCGTCAAGATCGATGATCTCTGGGCAGAGTATCCCTCTGCTCTGCGACGGCGTTTAAGAATCGTAGATTTCCCAGCATTCTTCCGGGATCCACCCTCTGATGCGTTATAAACCTGTCACCATAGAGCGGTAAAACAAGCAGAAAGGTAATTTTCAACAATTTTTATCAATTAATAAAAAGAGTATTCTGCTTGCTGACTAGGCTCCTGTGTGTCAGCAGGGAATAATCAGCTATCTATTGGAATGGAATACCCGTACAGTGCAAAGTAAGCCGAGTTTGCTTGCATCGGAATGTCTTGTACACCTAAGTGCACGCCAATTCGTTAGGGACATGCCTGTTCTCCGTTCTCCGTGCGACGAAAGGGATCAAACGATTCCCTCTCTCAACACTTCAAAGGATTGACAATGCCCGGGAAATATATTCAGCCGTCGCTGATCGAACAAATCAGAGCATTATTGGCCTCCCGCGAGGGACGCAGCTTCCTGACTTCCAACTCGTGGGTCGAAGGAATGCCGATTATCACCGGCAAAGCCCACGAACCACTTGAAACAACCATGGGATTACTTTCGTTGCATCAGCGCCCCGCGCTGATCGCAATGGCAGAACCAGAAAGTGACGATCTGCGCCTGCTCTACGTTTCAGATCTAAGCCGAGCGCTACAGATTGTGCCTTGTCTCCCCAAGCACTTCAGTCTCTGGGACTTGTTCAAAACCGCCGACCTCTCGGGCCTGCTGACGTTCCGAGTCAAACAATGGAAGTTCAGCCGCATGGCACATGCTCTGCCCTTCTTCAATCCTTATCAGACCTCTGCGGTGGGCGCGTACCGCCCGGAATTGGCTCGCTAGTTGTAGCCGCTATCTCTCGAACAGAAGATGAGCGCTGTTGGTACAGCAGTATTCGCTGACCCACCCCTTTTTCAGCACATGATGCCACCTTCAATAACCGGTTCAGTTTTCAGACCGTTTGAATTTGAAGGTGGCTCACTTATGTCTGCTCCTCTATTTGGAGCCCGGAGACTCTAATTTCCTGCCACTGCAGTTATTGATCCAGCTCTCCCGCACACGGGTTAGCACTAAGTTCTGCGGCCAGGGAATGTAAGGCTATTCCCACTTTTCACAGTCTGCACCAAGCTTGCTTTCACCTAGAAACAAGTCTCGCATCGCCTGCTTGAAATTTATGCCATCCTCGATTCTGTACGGGGACACGATGACCGTGCGAACAAAAGTTATCTCAATGTCACGCCCCACTGAGGCGCAGCTTCAGCCGCCCGGGTAAAGTACCGGGCGACCTGTTTGGATTTGATGATTCATTGACGAACGCAGCAGAAGGAGAAACTCATGATCAGCACACAGCAGATTCACGAATTGAGCCAGATCGGCGGAACCGTCGTTGGGACGGACGGCGAAAAGATTGGGAAAGTCGGTCAGGTATTTCTCGATGACCACACCGGCGAACCCGAATGGGTCACGGTGCACACCGGACTTTTCGGGTTGTCTGAAAGCTTTGTCCCCCTGACCGACGCTTCTGTGGTCGGCGATACGCTCAGCGTTCCCTACGACAAGCAGATGGTCAAAGACGCCCCGCGCATTGACGCTGCTGGCGAACTGAGCCAGTCCGACGAACAAGAGCTCTACGGCTACTACGGACGTTCCTACGACACCGCAGACCAGAGCACCTTCGGCACCGAGCAGGGCCTCGACGCTCACTCAGCCGCACCCACTCAGTCGGCTGGCTTTGATGCCGCGAACGATGATTCGATGACGCGTTCCGAGGAACAGCTACGGGTGGGAACCGAAGAAGTTCAGACCGGCAAGGTCAAGTTACGCAAGCATGTGGTGACGGAGGACGTGACCACGACCGTGCCGGTGAGCCATGAGGAGGTCCGCCTCGAACGTGTTCCGGTGACGGATGCGCAGGCTTCGGGCATAAATGAAACAGGCGAACTCGGCTCTGAAGAACAAGAGGTCACGCTTCATGCCGAACGCCCGGTAGTCGACAAGGAAACCGTTCCGGTAGAACGGGTCCGGTTGGATACTGAAACCGTTGTCGAAGATGAACGCGTCGACGCCCAGTTGCGCAAGGAACAAATCGAAACCGAAGGTTTGGATGACGGGACGAACCGCCAGGTTTAATCGCCGTGTTATCCGCTAAGCGCGGCTGAAGAAACGACAGGTCCGGTACGTGCTCAGTGCACGTACCGGACCTTTGCCGTACTGCCCTGCCACTGGATGAAGAGTCAGTTGCAGTTCGTTCTGTTATGGATAAGTTTCCTCGTAGTCCAATTCGCCGTCCTCATCATGGACGATGATTTTTGCGTTTCCGAGTTCTTCGGCTTTCTTCAAAGCCTGCTGATAGGCGCTGGTCCGGGAGCTACACGTGGCCACGTGTTCGCCGTTCAGAGACGCCGTCCAACGTCCCGGATCCTTCGCCAGCACCTGTAGATGATTTTTGCTCATTTTCACACCTCAATTTTGTTGTGTTCCTGCCGCACAGTGCAGCGAATTTTAAGCGAGAAGAAATGTGTAAGACTCACTACCCGGCTCTAGGCCCCTGAGGAATTTGCATAGGAACATGCTGGTTCGTTTGTCTGGGGTACAAAGGGTGGGATGCCTTGAGCTACCGCACTGTGCGCCCAATATTTCACTCGGAACTCGGTCAGCTCCTGGCGCGCCACCAGATCAAAGAGCGATTCAATCGTTGCTTCTTCGGACGCGGCCTCGACCACCCGGAGTACAGCATTTGGCATCGAGACATGCATCAACTGCACTTGGTGATTCTCCGCGCTAGCCAAGGCAATGATTACCGCACGCTCGTGAATTGAAACCAAACCCATCACGTCGATAAGTTTCTCCGCCGTGGTTGCCATGACGATGGGCATTCCCTGTACCCATCCATACTGATTCAAGTGTTGCCGGCCTTCTCGCGCGCCGAGCAATTCGGCGACTCGCTGAGCAGTTCTTGATTTGACGATGCTTCCAGGCATTTTCTGCAACCTCCACTGTGTCCGTAACTTTCCGAGTACTCCCCATGAGTCACGCTGCACTGCCTTTCAGATCTGCTTCTGCGGATGAATCCACGGAACGATATCCAGAACTGGCAACAGAGTGTGTTTTCAACCTATCCCGGATGCCGGAGTAAAGAAATGTTCAAGTCAACTAAATACCTCAAAGAACATGTCAGAGATCAATTATTCAAAGTACACAAAACGTTATATCCGGCAGCGCCGGGAGCTGATGCTCGGTCCCGGTATCTGTTGGATATGGCTGGTTCCGGGGCTGGACTCATTGCATACCGGCATATTGCGGATCCTAAAAGTTTCCTGTGTACTCCAGACTCGGCTTCCACGGCGCCTTCCTTGTCTCTAACGTATCTTTCACGCGGTCTACGTCAACAACTGACCTATGAACGTGGCCCACCCTGTCTTTGAATAAGAACAAAGGAATGACCTCATGAATGTCAGACGAACACCTTCGGATATCCGGTCTGCCGTGGAGAAAGCCTCCTTGCTGATTGGTGTTGTTTTCCTCATCGTCGGAATTCTCGGGTTCATCCCGGGCGTTACTACGAACTATGATTCCTTGTCGGGCGCCGGACACCATTCCGAAGCAAAACTGCTGGGAATTTTCCAGGTTTCCTATCTGCACAACGCGGTGCATCTGCTGTTCGGTATCGCGGGATTGGTCATGGCACGGAGCATCCCGGCAGCCAAGAGCTACCTCGCTGGTGGCGGATTCATTTATCTATTGCTCTGGATCTACGGGCTAATCATTGACTTTGACGGTGCCGCCAATTTCATCCCGCTCAACGATGCGGATAATTGGCTTCATCTATTTCTTGGCGCAGGCATGATGGCATTTGGCTTGTTTCTGACTCGAGATGGCACTGCGCCGGAGCAGCGAGATTCCAGACCGATTTCTGGCTGATTCATACCCCTTACTTTTCCTGGGATGAACACTCTTCATTTAGCAACGCACGGTCCGAAGAGCATGCAAGCTCCCCTTGCAAATAAATAGTCAGAGTTATCAGGAATCTTCTGTAGAACCTTGGAGCGACGTGAGAATCCTTTGATCCATTTCCCCTCGGCAGCCAAAAATAGTAGCGTCGATATTAGTCGGTGAGCCCGCAAGCTCACCACTGTACGGCTCAACTTCACCGCAAAGGAGAATAATATGTCGAACACAAAAAAGACTCCAGCAGGCAAGACCCGCAAAGAGCACGTAGAGGGTGGATTTATCGCCCCTGAAGTTTTGCGAGACTCACTGCAAACGGTGCTCATCCAGCTACTGGATTTGCAGCTAGTCGGCAAACAGATCCACTGGAACGTCGTTGGCCCTAACTTCCGCGACCTGCATCAGAATCTCGATGAGATTGTGGACATTGCTCGCCGGGGTTCGGATGAAATCGCCGAGCGCATGCGTGCCTTGCACGCGACTCCTGACGGCATGGCTGCCACCATCACCAAGTACACCACACTTGAGCAGCCCACCAACGGCGAAATCTTGACCACCAACGCCGTGGATATGGTGGTCAAAGCCTTGGAAGCTACCGTTGGCGTGATGCGTGAAGTTCATGACCCGGTTGACGAGGCAGACCCAACCACTGCGGACATTCTGCATGGCTACATTGCGGCTCTTGAACAGCAAGCCTGGTTCATCAGTGCCGAGACACGCAAACCCTAATCGCTAACCCGAGAACAGTACGTGGGACCAGTTCACAATGAACTGGTCCCACGTACTTTATGTTGCTCGGTTCGCCTGACCTGCTACGCACTACATACGCATTTCGCTATGTGCATTGGCTAATACATGGCTGATTGATCCGCGTTCAAACGCCGCTCTTTGACGTACCGCACCATTTCCCATTTCTAAAATGTTGCGCAAGGAATGCACGGCGAAATCATAATCCCCGCTGGCCCGCAGTGCTGGTTCGATCAGACGCAGCAAGCGGCCCATTAAATCCTTACTAGTGATAGTGCTTCCATCACCGGGGTTGATCTGGTTTCCGGTGAGTCCATGCTTGGCAGCCTGCCAGAATGCGATGTCCAGTCGTTCAGGGAGATATTCATAGGATGTTGCCCCGGAGCTCAGTGCCGTATCCACCACGGCTCTAGCGAGCACCGCAAGCAGGACTGAGTCTTGGGCTCGCAACTGCGAGTCGGCGACGCGCAGTTCAATGGTTGGATGGGTTTCCGAAAGCCGCACGGCCCATCCGATATGTCCTTGGTCCGGGACTGCGTCCGTATCGATCAGCACCCTTAATCGGCTCTCATAGTCCGAAGCGTCACTGAAATGTGGAGGGATCCCCTGAACAGACCATTTGCGGTAGTGGATGGTGCGCCATGAAGAGAATCCGCTGTCCGCTCCATGCCACAAGGGTGAGTTGGCTCCGAGCGCACAGAATAACGGCAACCACGGCCGCAGGAAGTTTAAAGCCCTGACCCCGGCGTCACGGTCAGGAATTGACACATGAATATGCAGACCGCACATGTAGTGCTCAGAGGTGATTCCCGGAAGCCACGCATGGATACCGCGGTATCGCGCGTTGTCTGTCACCGTCGGGGTTTTCTGCGCAATCATTGGTGCTGCACCGAGTCCGGCGACAATCATTGAGGATGCTTCGGCTTGGTGCGCCAACGCGGTACGGAAACCTCGCAATTCCGTCAACGCCTGATTCCTGTCGTCACAAATGGCGCTAGCGTACTCCAGCTGGCAAGCGAGCAACTCGTGTTGTACCTGTCCACGTCGCTGGGCATCGAGCAGTTCTTTGAACGGGTTAGGATCCGGTTCAGCCGGAAGCCCGGTTTCCGCATCGATCATGAAGAATTCTTCTTCGATACCGAAGGTACTCATGCCCTTCCCCCTTCAGTTGGCCCGCAGCCAAGGCGTTTGGCGAGTGATAAAGGCAAGGCTGCTCTTTATCCATAGGCTCAGAATGTCAGTTACCCGGGCATCACTCAAGATCCAGCAGCCCGGAAATCTCCCGTAATTAGCTGGAATTTTCGACTATTCCCCTCCTGCAGCGAGGATCTGTGCTAGACACATGGCCCAAGGCGGCCAAGTTTCTGAGATTTACCATAAAGAAAAGCACCGGCACTAGCTAAGGCTGTGACTGGAGCCTAACGTGTGCGGTACCTGGTAGGTTCTTCCAGTCGATCACCGCCAGGCGAGAGGTGAGAAGAAATGGCAGAGAAAAAAGGCTCAAGCCGAATCAAGGATGAAGAACTCTATGACGAGCTCCGCGAGGAGGGAAATTCCAAACAGAAGTCCGCTCGGATAGCTAATGCGGCGGCGCGCGACGGCCGCGACAAAGTTGGCGAACGCGGAGGTGAGTCCGGGAGTTACGAGGACTGGACCGTGGCGGAACTCAAGAAGCGTGCCAAGGAATTTGGAGTGGAAAACTACTCGGACAAGCGCAAGAGCGCCCTGATAGACATGCTCCGAAACAGTTGATCGCCTGAAATGAGGTATTTACGATGACCGGACACGAGAATTCTGAGAAAACTGACCCGCTGACCGAGGAACCGGACGAACACGATGTGGTGCGCCGGGGACCGATTTCCGACCCGGAGCAAGACGAGAACAAAGCTACGGAAGAATCCGATGATCCGAATCGATTTGATGCCGGCTAGCCGGCGCGAAGGAGTAAAAAATGATGTCGCAACAACCTGACAAGGCTGCACGCAAAAAGCACTTGGGATTGGGACTGCTCATTGGCGGCTTGATCATTCTTGCATTCTTCTTAGCTTTCCTGCTGATTCCGCAGAATGCCGACAAATCGATTTCTCCCATGTGGATTGGGGTGGCATGGGGCGCGCTCATGGCCATCTGGGGTCTGTTCAGAATGATCAAGGGCCCTAGCAAGCTGGACCACCCACGCGGTGGCAGCGATGCTGGTGTCTAGTGAATACGACCAGCGCACATTCACCGAGGGCCGGGACAGGTAGTTCCCTGTCCCCCGCCGTACTTGCACCTGAGAATCGGCACTGCTGATGCGCAGCTGGAAGCCCGAATTATTCTCACGCCCTGCGCTGGTCATAATTGACATGCAAAATGCTTTTTTCGAAACCCCCGCGCTGGCACAGCAGCGCGGGGCGGTGACCGAGCAATGCAGCATGCTTCTGAATGAAGCCCGGAAACATGATCTGCTGATAGTAAATGTCTGCACCATTCACCAGCGCGATAAATCAACGTGGACACTGAGCATGCTGGAAGATGACCAAGGATTCCTCTTCGAGGGAACCGAGCAAGCGCGGAACCTCAACGAATTGGATCTGTCCCGATCCGTACAAGTCATCAAGCATCGCGATAGTGCTTTTTGGCAAACAGGCCTGGACGGGCTGCTGCACTTCCACAGGATCCGCGCACTGATTCTGGCAGGGGTGGCCTCAGATTCCTGTGTGGCGGCCACCGCGGCGGATGCTTTTGCCGCAAACTACCGGGTAGCGGTGGCCAAGGCGGCGGTCGCTTCTGGAGATCCGGACTTTGAAAAGACCACGTTGCAGCAAATGGAGACGCTGCATCGCCAGCCTGCGGTTGATACTGAAAGTTTGATCAAGGCTATGTCGCAGGGCAACCGTACCTAGTACATTGGCCAGCAACCCGGGTTATCTCCGGTCACCACGAACTTTGTAAGGAGTAGACATGTCGTTCAACGAAGCAGAATTCCAAGCAGTGAACCAAGAAGGTCTAGAAGATGAACCTCTGGACGGGCGTGATGGACAACCTGTCAGCGAAGGTTCATCCGATGATCCCCAAACCTTAGACACGTCGGATCCGTTGCGCAGTGACGAGGCAATGGCCGAAGATCAAAACGCCACTGATCCGCTGGCTGTAGCCACCGAGTCCCCCGCCGACATTGACCAGGCGCTACGCGAGAGCTTCCCGCAGACCCCTGCCCAGGAACCGCAGGACGAGCACCCCGGACACTAAGCCAAGAGTGACCCATGAACAACGAGGCAATTATCAGGAGTACCGATCCATGAGCACTCAGTCAGTGGCAGATGAACTCATTGCACGCTTGCATACCTGGGGCATCACCCGGCTCTTCGGCTACAGCGGCGATGGGATCAATCCGATACTCGGCGCCCTGCGGCGCAGCGATTCGGGTCTGCGTTTTGTTCAAGCCAGACACGAGGAAAATGCCGCGTTCATGGCCGTAGCCCATTCTAAATTTGGGCTCGGCCAGTACGCCATCAAGGGACCCGAGGAGCATCACGCGGGCGTGGATTTGGGCGTGATGCTTGCGACTCAAGGTCCGGGTGCCGTACACCTGCTCAACGGACTCTATGATGCCAAATTTGACTCCATGCCGGTGCTGGCAATTGTGGGGCAGCAGAACACCACCGCCTTGGGCAGTGGGTATCAGCAGGAATTAAACTTGGAGGCGTTGTTCAAGGACGTCGCCGTATATTGCGAGGAAGTGATTGCACCTGAACAGCTGCGCCACGTGGTCGACCAGGCGATCCGCAGCGCCTTGGCCTCCTCGGGCCCTGCGGTGGTAATAGTCCCTCACGATATCCAGCAAGCCGACGCAGTGCAGCCAAGCACCACGCATGGCCAAATCCCTTCCTCGGCAGTGTGGCAAGCACCCTTGGTAGTTCCGCGCACGCCAGAACTGCACCAGGCGGTGAAGCTGATCGAGGAAGCCGAAAAAATTGTGCTGCTCGTAGGCCAGGGGGCACGCACTGCGGCCGATGAGGTGCACGCCGTCGCGCAGCTGCTAGACGCGGGCATCGTGACCAGCTTGCTGGGTAAGCCCTACATTGATCAGTCGTGGCCGCAGGCAGCCGGGGTCATGGGTCATCTGGGCAGTACGGCGAGCGCCAAGCTGCTGAACTCGTGCGACTTATTGTTGATCGTGGGATCCAACGATCCGTGGACCGAGTTTTATCCGCCTCAGGGACGGGCGAAAGCTATACAGGTTGACGTGAATGCGCAACGGCCAGGCAACCGCTACCCGGTGGATGTGGCCCTGCTCGGAGATGCCGCCCATACCCTGCGTGCTTTGGAGGAGCTCTTGCCCCCAGCCTCAGAGCGGCGCAAACCCTGGAGGGATTTTGTGCGCAGTGCGGTGGCTGAATGGCGTTCCGTAATGGTGCGGCGAGCGATGACACCGGCGCGGCCTATGAACCCGGAGCGGGTGGTGCATGAGCTATCTGCGCTGATCCCAGCTAACGCCCAAGTGGCGGTGGATGTTGGAAGCTGCGTGTACTGGTATGCCCGGCAGTTGCGGCTGCCAGCAGGAGTGCCCGCTCACTTATGCAGCACCCTGGCAAGTATGGGCGCCTCGGTCCCCTATGGGCTGGCAGCTAAGCTGCGCGATCCGAAACGTCCGACGATTGTGCTCTCCGGGGATGGGGCCATGCAGATGAGTGGCAATGCCGAGCTGGTGACGCTTTCCGAGCTGTGGAAAGAGTGGGAAGACCCGCGATTTATTATCTGCGTGTTTAATAACCGCGACTTGGCCGAAGTCTCCTGGGAACAACGTGAGACCGAAGGTGAACCACGTTTCTCGCCGAGCCAAGACCTGCCGTGCTTTCCTTTCGCCGAATACGCGCAGATGCTCGGTCTTGCGGCACGCAGCATTTCTCACCCCGACGAGATTGCCGATGCGTGGGAGCAGGCGCTGAACGCGGACCGGCCGATGCTGCTGGAGATGCATACCGACCCGGATATTCCATTGCTTCCGCCGTTCCCGCAGGGAGAAAGCGTGGTGGAAAATATGCGCAGCGCCCTGACGCAGGAAGGGAAGGCCGGCGAGCGTGCCTTACAGCTATTGGAGGACTACGCGGAGATGGAACGCAGCAATAAGAACTCAGGCTAGGGGCGAGCTCTTCGATCTGCTGATCTGCTATTGCGCAAATGTTATGGGACCCCTCGGAGACCAGTTCATTACGGCTCCGGGAGGTCCCATTGTTGGTGGTGGTTACATCACAGGTTTTACTTCACTACTTCTCGCGGCTGGGAGAAAAAGTCAGGCAATTCAAGTACCGGCGTCACCACCACGTCATAGGCCTTCCAGTCAGTGTCTTCCAAGGCGGCTTTCACTTCGTGGATTTGGGCCATGGACAAGTCCACGGAAATTGGAACTATAAACGCTTCGAGGTGCATCACCTGACCCAGTTCCCTAGCTCGTATACCGCAGTCCTTGATCCAGCCAAAGGACTTCAGTTGTCCCTCTAATCTCGGGATCAGCGGGTGCGGATCTTTTCCGTCATAGGAGGTGGCCCGCCGGTCCAGCAGATCTACGGTGGCCGAACGCGTGTTCTTCCACCCATCCTGGATAATTCCCGCGGAAATCACCAGCGCGGCCACCGAGTCCAGCCACCAGAGTCCGAAGCCAATACCGCCCACACCAACAATGGATGCCACATTCGTTTGCCAATCCGCTTTGGCCATCGAGGCATCTGCATAGAGCAGCTTGTTATGCAGCGGTTTAGCTGCCTTGATCTTCAGTCTGCCCAGGATCACCGCGGGTACGGCAAAGACTGCCATCACTGCAATCATGAGCCAGCCTTGCCAGATTGTGTGCCCGGCAATGTTCATGGTGCCGATAGTCGGATGCTCCGCCTTGATCAACGCGGAGACGGATTCGTAAACGAGTACTGCGCCGACGGAAAGCAAAGCCACTCCGGCGACTAAGTGCCCGGCACTCATGGTCCGGTGGTAGCCGTAGGGATGAGTGGGGCGCCGTGAGCGGCGCACATATATCCCGGAAAGCAGGAAGGCCACCTGCGGAAGCACGGAGAGCATGTCATCAATCCACGCGGTGCGCATTGCCTGGGAGTTTCCCACGACCAGTGCTACGGCGGTAATGGTGCACGCGGCGTAGCCGATGCTGATCCACTCCAGCCTGGTCGCTCGTCGCATCATTTGCTGTTGCTCTTCGGGTAAGTGAGTTCCGGCTTCCGGGATCATGGCATCTCCTGAGTCTGATCCAGGAAGTACTCAAGTTCGCCGAGAAAGGCGTTCTCCCCCGGAGGAACCAGCAGCACCAGCTTTTCCTTTTTGCCCTTCTCGTCAATGGCCTGTGTGTAAGGGCGGGTCCTACCGACCTTCTTTGACCAGGGAGTTTTACTGCTGATCCCGCCAACCACTAAATCGATCTGATCCTCTTCAAGCTTTTTGACCAGGCTCTCTTCTCCCCCGACAATGAACTCGGGTGTGGCACCTAAGCTCTGTGCGAAGTCTTTGGCCAGTTCCACTTCGCTGCCTTGGTAGGAGGATCCTTTGATCTCAACAAAAGAATCATGGGGAGAAAGCCCAATGCGCAAGGTGCCATTGCGCACCGTATTCAGCGTTCCTTCCGGATCCACGGGAATGGCTTGCGAGCACCCGGCAAGGACAACTATCAGGCTCAGACTTATCAACGCAGTGCCACCACGGCTGTTCGAAGGGCTCATTGCTAACACCGTCCTTTCGTATCTTAAAGACATGTCCTCCAAGTTACTGATGCCTCGAACGTACTGCACCCCGAAGGGGTGAACCTACCTATCCCCGGGAACTGTCAGGAACACCGAAGAGGACGGGTAAACCCACTCAAGGATTTACCCGCCCTCAGTTATTGAGCATTATTCGGCGACAGGGAACCTTTCCCACGCACGATGTGTCGCCAGCAAGTCCTGCGCCGCCTGGGCCACGCCAGCCACTTTTACGCTATTGATCCCTGGAGCGTTATCGGCAATACCGAGCGCATCCAGCAAACCAGCGTCGTGGCCAGCAATGCAGATAATTGCTTTGCTGTGCCGGTAGGCCTCATTGACCAGCAACGACACCCTCGGATCTATCGGAACGGCTCCCGCGGTCGGCGCTCCGGCTTTGGCATCAATTGGAACCGAAGAGTCTGCGGCTGGCGGGAGCGGTCCAATGAGTACCAGCGCATCAAATTCTATGGAACGCGCTGTGAGATAGGTCCGGTCAATCGGCAGCCCGCCTGCGGCCTGTCCACCCTGGGCTGAGACCAGCAACGGGTTCATACCCGACCTGGTCAGATCCTTGACGATCTGCGCGAGGTGCTCTTCATTGCCGCGGTTGAAGATCACCGCAACATTGCGCCCGTCAACCGGCCAACGGGATCCAATTTGTGTCAGGACGGCACTTGGCTGCACCTGTGGCAGGTCTTTCACAGCTGACTGAGCTTCCAGCCCCAATGCCTCGGCCACGGCGGAGGCCAGCTGGGCATCAATCTGCGTCAGGCAGTCCACTTGCCGTTGGCGAACCGCGACATCCGTACATTTACCCAGCTCAAAGGCGTATGCCTGCTGGACGTGGGCGCGCTCCTGCGCGGTGAGGCTCAGATAGAACAATCGTGCCTGGCTGTAATGATCGGAGAAACTCGCGGGCTCGGCACGCACCTTCTCACTGGCCCCAAGTGCCTGCGGAAAATCCAACGGCGGATATTCCCCCGAGGCCACCTGCGACATATATGGGCAACCTCCATCTAAGGAATTTGGCTGGTACGGAGCAATACCCTGTGGCACGCGATGTTCGTGGAAACCATCACGGAACATGTCATTGACTTGCGATTGCGGCCGGTTGATGGGGATCTGCGCAAAGTTCGGTCCGCCAAGACGAGTTAGCTGGGTATCAAGATAAGAGAATAAACGAGCCTGCAGCAACGGGTCATCGGTGACATCAATTCCCGGCACCAGATGTCCTGGATGGAAGGCAACTTGCTCCGTCTGGGCAAAATAGTTCTCCGGGTTCCGGTCAAGCACCATCTTTCCCAGGGCTTGCACCGGAGCCAACTCCTCCGGGATGAACTTTGTCGGGTCAAGCAGGTCGATCCCTTCGAATGTGTAGCTGCCATCATCCGGAAGAATCTGCACCCCCAATTCCCACTCAGGATAATGACCAGCAGTGATAGCCTCGGCCAAATCACGGCGGTGGAAATCCGGATCGGCGCCGGCCGCGAGCTGGGATTCTTCCCACACCAGCGAATGCACCCCGAGTCTGGGCTTCCAATGAAACTTCACCAGGGAAGACTGACCGCTGGCGCTGAGCATCCTGAAGGTGTGGACGCCGAATCCTTCCATCATCCGGTAGGAGCGTGGAATCCCCCGGTCACTCATCTGCCACATCGCATGTGCTTGAGCCGGAGTATGCAATGAAACAAAATCCCAGAACGTATCGTGAGCGGATTGAGCCTGCGGAATCTCCACGTCGGGATGCGGCTTGGCCGCATGAACCAGATCCGGGAATTTCACGCCGTCTTGGATAAAGAACACCGGGATATTGTTCCCCACCAAATCGAAGATTCCCTCTTCGGTGTAGAACTTAGTCGCGAAGCCACGGGTGTCGCGTGCGGTGTCCATAGAACCCCGGGACCCGACAACGTTAGAGAAACGGACAAAAACGCGGGTTTCCTTTCCCGGCTGCAGAAAGTCGGCCCGGCACAGCTGCGCGGCATTGCCATAGCTGACAAATGTTCCATGAGCTGCTGCCCCGCGGGCATGGACCACCCGCTCAGGGATTCGCTCATGATCAAAGTGCATGATCTTTTCGCGCAGGTGGTGATCTTGCAAAAGGGTGGGGCCGCGCTCGCCGGCCTTCAACGAGTGGTCAGTGTCGATCACCGGAGCACCTTGGGTGGTGGTCAGGGTTTCGCTGTCTTGTCCGGGACCCGAAAGTACTGGCGGATGTTCCGGGTTCGATGGCTGTTCTGGTTTGTTTGTCATGACATGTTCCCAGCTTCGAATAGATTGCCTGCGGATGCCAGCCACGCTAGGGAACCTTCATACCGCTTGCCAGCAAAAGATCTAATTCCCATGCTTTTCACATCTTCGAGCAAACATGCAGAAGCTCGCCGGTGGATGATCCAGCCGGCGAGCTTCATTTCATTTGGAGCTTACTTAGACCTTGTTCTCAGCCCAGAGGTAGCCGCTTTCATTATGCTCTGCTGCGTCGATACCTTCAATTTCGGTCTGCGCCGAGACACGCCATGGCGTGATTTTCTCAATTGCCGTAGCGATGATCCACGTCATGCCCGCCGAGAAGACAAGCACCACGAGCAGCGTCATGAACTGGGCGACGAGCTGTCCCATTCCTCCGCCGTAGAACAGGCCGCCAGCGTTCGACTCGGTCGGCAGGGCAAGGAAGCCCAGGAACAAGGTACCGATGACTCCGGAGACCAGGTGCACGCCGACCACATCAAGTGAGTCGTCGTAGCCGAGCTTCCATTTCAGGTTGACTGCCCAGGCAGAACCGGCGCCGGCAATCAGTCCGAGCAGCAGGGCGGCCCACGGTGCCAGGTCTGCACACGCTGGGGTAATGGCTACGAGTCCCGAGACAAGGCCGGAGGCTACACCCACCGAGCTCGGACGCTGGCCACGGAGTTTCTCCACGAAGATCCAGCCTAGGATTGCGGCTGCTGGGGCTCCCATGGTGTTAATCCAGATCAGTCCGGCCTGTTCAACGGTGGTCGCTGCCCCGGCATTAAACCCGAACCAACCGAACCAGAGCAGTGCAGCACCAAGCATCACCAGTGGGGTGTTGTGCGGCTGCGGACGGTCATGGAAATTGTGACGCTGACCAAGCTTGAGTGCAAGCACCAGGGCCGCAACACCGGCGTTGGTGTGTACCACCGCGCCGCCGGCAAAGTCGATGGCTTCACCGAAGATACGTCCGAGGAATCCGTCTTCCGACAGCATTCCGCCACCCCAAATCCAGAAGGCTACCGGTGCGTAGACCAGCGAAACCCACAGTGGCACGAAGAGCAGCCATGGGGCGAAGCGACTGCGGTCTGCAATGGCTCCGGAGATGATAGCTACCGAAATCAGCGCGAAGGTCCCGGAGAACCCGGCACTGAGCAGTCCGGCTGGCTCGGTATTGTGCATGGCAATGTCGCTGAACGGATTGCCGATAATTCCGGCAATAGCGGGCTGACCCGCTGAGAGCGAGTAGCCCCACAGGATCCAGACGATAGCGCTCAGTGCGGCGGCGGAGAAGCTCATCAACATCATATTGACCACGCCGGTGGAACGAGTCATTCCGCCGTAGAACAGGCCCAGTGCCGGTGTCATTAAGAGAACTAGCGCTGCGGCGATCATGATCCATAAGCTGGCTGTATCCAACTGCATCAGGGACCCATCTCCTCAAAAGTGTTTGGTGTATCGGTGAGTGAATCAGGTCTTTCAAGTACTAATTCTTAGTCACCGATATTTCCGCAGGAGGCACTTTTGATTTCGGGGATGTGACGATCAACGCTTTGGTGTAACGATCTGCTCTCACAAATGTTTCCGGCTGGTTTCCGCCCATTCACTAAACGGCAATCGGCTCGGTCTCTGCGCAGAGCAGGAACCGAGCCGAATTGCCAGTAATGAAAATATGATCAGAGTTGTTTGATCTTGATGACCTCGAACTTGGGAACGGTAGTAGATCCACCAATCTGGGTGTCGTAGCTCAGGGATCCGATGACCGTTGCGGTGACCTGGATGATGTCACCTGCCAGAACGTTATCCAAGATGTCGCAGTTGGACACACCATCACCGGCGGTGAACATTGAGTTGTGCTCATAGTCGTACTTTCCCACATGCGCGTGAGCGACGTCAGCACGGAAGATACAAGGGCCAGTCGCCGAATCAAACTGGGTGACTTTGGCATAGATAATGACGTTCTTATCTATGTTCGAGTCTGGCTTCTTCACAATCTGGGCCAGTGCACGCTTGGAGATCTTCTTTGCCTTGTTGGCCCTGGCTTCCTCGGCTTTCTTGGCGGCGTCCTTCGCCGCTTTTTCCTTATCCTTCTTGGCTTTCTCTTCCGCCTGACGCTCTGCTTCAGCCTTCGATTCTGCTTCGCATTGTTCCTCGGCTTCACGCAGCTCGGTCGCCTCCGCCTCAACGGTTTCAAGCTTGGCGTTCACAGTGTCTAGTTCTATCTGCAACGCCTGCTTCTCGCTGTCCAGTGCGGCGGTAGATGCTTGAGCCGCTTCATATTCTTGCGTGGAAACGCCGCAAGCAGTGAGGGTGAAGAGCAAGGCCAAGAAGCTGGCCAAAGTTACCATGCGCTTTTTCATTGATATTCCTTGATGGGTGCGAGTTATCCGATGCCCCATGCATCCGATAGCAGTATCTTCACAGCCCCAACCGACACTTTGACCAGATCTGGTAATACTTGAGAGATGAACCGCGAATTTTTCAGCCAGGACGCGCTGTATGTTGCGCCGAAATTACTGGGTGCCAGGTTTTCTGTGGACTCTGTTGTTGGGCTGGTGACGCTGCGCATCACCGAGGTGGAAGCCTATATGGGTGTGGGTACCACTGGACCGTATGATCCTGGAAGTCATTCAAAAGACCGCCGCACCGAACGCAATGCGTCGATGTTCGCGGACCCGGGCCACGCTTACGTGTACTTCAGCTACGGAATGCACTACGCAATAAATTTTGTCTGTTCACCGTCAGGTTCCGCCTCGGGGGTGCTCATCCGCGCAGGCGAGATTATCGAAGGCAACGAGCTTGCCCAGCAGCGTAGGCTCACAAAACGCAAAGATAGCGGCAGCAAAATTCCAGGCCATCAGCTGGCCCGCGGACCCGGCAACGTTGCTCAGGCGCTGGGCATCACACGCGCAGCCCATGATGGACTGGACTTGTTCTCCTCCCCATTCTCGCTGCAAGCGCCGCCCGAGAGCCCGGCACAGATTGTCAGTGGCCCACGGGTGGGAGTCGCTGGAATTGCCGGAGGACCGCAGTTTCCATGGCGATTCTGGTTGCCCGGGGACCCTACGGTCTCCGCCTTTCGACGCGGAAGCAATGCCCCGGCCTCATAGCGGGAAGATCAGGTCCTGAACCCCAGGTCCGCTGCAGGCTAGCCCTTAGCAGATTCGTTGTTCGTTGTCTGTAACGGGGAGCCGGAGCTACGTGAGTTTTCGGGTTCAGTTGTTGCCCGCACTGTAGGTTTGTGCGATGTAGGAAGCGCCGCCGAAGAGCTTGGTGCTTCCGGGGTCATCCGAGGACTAGGGCTCGCAGTAGCACTGGCAGTAGGCGACGCCGTCGGTTGGGGTGTCTTGCTGCGCGGCGCGCTCTGCGTGGGTTCTTGAGATGGCGGCGTGGTGGCCGTGGGGCTGTGGCTCGGCGATGCGCTCGCGCTTGGTGTAGGCGATCCTGTACGGCTCGGCGATGCGCTTGGGCCAGGCGAGGACGGCGTGGGTTGAACCGTGACAGGCGTGCTTGGTTTAGGCGACGGCGTGGGTTTAGCGGAGTACGTTGGCGTTGCAGACTTCGTTGGCTTGGCGCTTGGCGACTTAGATGGTGCCGGCGAGGTTGATTCTTTGGGAGCAGCCGACGGCTTAGCCGTGTGGGTGGGTGACGGTTCCGGCACTACCGGGGTGTCATCCACGGGCACAACGACATCAGGATTCTTTTCTTCTTCCGGCTTGTTCTGCTTCTGTTCCTTGGGTGCACTGTCGGCATCCACCGTCAACCGTGTGGAGTCGATCATGGCTTCGGGCTGGCCGGGGATTGCTGGCAGAAACAGACGAGGATCATTCCACCGGCCATCGATGAGCACCTCAAAATGCACGTGGCATCCGGTGGAATTGCCCGTGGTCCCCGACAAGGCGATGACTTCACCGCGTTGCACATGCTGTCCGGCTCGCACCAGCAATTTAGAATTGTGGCTGTAGCCGGTGTGAACGTTGTAGCCGTGGTCAATAGTGACCCTCATGCCTGAATGCCCGGCCCAGGCCGATACGATGACTCGACCGGATTCGCTGGCGTAGACCGGCGAACCACAAGCTATGGGATAGTCCTGTCCAATGTGGATCTGATTTCCTGCACCGGTGGGATTCGAACGCCAACCATAGGGGCTGGAAATTCTCCGAGTGGTGACCGGGTGCATCAATTGCAGGTTTCCGGGAAGTTGACCGGCGGCCCCTACTCTTCCGGCCAGCAGCGCACGATGCCCGGATTCGGAGGAATTTCCTGATTGGCCCGGTTGAGCTGCTGATCCGGCCTCGGATCCTTGCACATGATCATCTGCCCCGAATAGCTCTAGCGCGATATTTGCAGGGCGCCCGTCAATGGCTAGTTCTTTGCCCGAGCCGCCGAAGACCGCCAGCGGGGCGAACTCACTGACCACAATGGGATAACCATGCAAATCTGCCGTTGCCAGGGAACCAATTCCGGTTTCCATTGTCCCGGACCGCAGGCCGGCCGGTTGCGCCAGCAGCGGCCACGCGAGAGCGCCGGTAAGGCTGAGTGCGGACAACACGGAAGTTGTCCAGATAATCAACGGCTTGGCGTGCTGGGCACGTTGATGTCTGGCCAATAGGTAACTCACGTGATGTCTACGTTGCACAATAATCCGGTCCCCCAAAGCACGAATTGATTGTAGTGCTCCAGACTATGCCCAATAGCGGAAGGAAACTAGAGGCCGGCCAAGAAATCCACGCTCATCGAAGCTGCTTGGCAGTCACATCGATGTCTGGCTAGTAGCCCCACGTCCAACCGCCGGTCTTTTCAGGGTCGTACACAATTTGTCCCGAATCGTAAGGTGCATCAAGCATGAGCATGCCCCGGACCTCATCTCCTGCGCCCACGGCGATGTCCGCAGCGTTCTCTACCTCGCAAGAGTAGGAGGCCACGGTATCCAGCTGGTAGGCCACCTTCTGGTTTTCACCGGTTGACACGCCAAAGACCGAGGCATCCAGCGGCATCAGCGCAATCTCCTCTTCCACGGCATTGGCGGCTGAAGCCGCAAGGCTGGCGCTGACATCAACCAGGAGGAAGTGTCCATTCTCCGGGGTGATTTTTTCCCCGAACCCGCGCAAGGTGCACGAGTCCAAGGTTTTGACACTGTGCACGGTGATTTCGAAAGATGGTTTTTTCTGCCCCTCTACGGTCAGTTTTCCCGCTTCGCCAAGGGACTTGATCACCTGGGCTTGGGCATCCACGTAAACTTTTTCCCCGGTCTGGGCATCAGTTCGTGCGACGTCAGCCAGCTGCTTCTGGGAAGCCTTCGTGGTGCTTTCGGCTTGAGCGCCCAAGGAATTGGCAAGCACCAACCCGCCGGCGCCCAAGGTGAGGGCAAGTACCGTGGCACCTGCCAGCAGTACCTTCTGATTGCGTGGACGCCCGGGACGCTCAATGGCTGATTTTTGGGAGGTTTTCACAGTTCTTTCCTTGCCTAGGAGCGCTTCAGGAAGTCGCCGGAAGAGATATAGCGGCCTGATCTCTTGACGACTTTCTCCGAAAATAGTGTGGTCTTATAGGTCCAGGACTGCGACCCGTCGGTCAACCGCACCTTTTGCCGGGTATACATCACTCGACCTTGGTATTTGAGCTGGCTTTCATATCTGTCCAGCTTTTTCAGCATGGACGGTCCGGCCTGATCCGAATACTGGAATTGTTCGGTCACCACGGACTTGGAACCATTGGTCAAGAAGGTCCAGTTGCGATTCCACAGTTGGTAGAGAGCGGTCTTGGAAATACGCTGGTTCATTTCCTTTTGCTGGAAACCACCCATCACGTTGTAGGCGGATTGCCCCGTACGCAGGGTGCCGTAGACCGCGACAGAGTGCGGGCCGGCTAGCCGAAGGTTGTCTTTTTCCTTGATGTAGCCGCTCTTCGAACCGGACTTGATCTTGACCCAGCCTCCGTCTGCTTTGGCTTGCACGGTGACTTTCATGCCTTTCTTCAGGCTCCCAGCCCAGCCGGCCTTGGCAGATGGCTGCTTGAGCAGGGTCAAGGATTTGGTGGTGAAGCGGCCGTAGTCGGCCACGGTCACCGTCGGCGGGATCAGCCCCTGGGGGTTTTTTACGGTTGGTGACATCGGTCCACACCCATTTTCCGTTGACTCGGATTTCGTCACGGCGGTTCTTCGAATCCCAGGTGGCCCACTGCACTTTGGCTCCGGCCTTGATGGTGCCAACCTTTTTCGCCCTGCCCTTGCTGGCCCGGTCATAGAGGGTGCCATTTTTCTGCGCGTAGCGGTACTCGGTCTTGGGCGCCTTGCGGTTGGTGGAGTCCGCCCAGACCCATCTGCCGTTCAGCAAGACCTCGTCACGGCGGTTCGCCGAGTCCCAGCGGCGGTACTCGTAGCGCTCACCGTGGTGCACGCGGCCAACCTGCTTGGATTGCGTGGCATCGTAGTGCGAATACACCGGCCCGCTGTGCTGCACGTAGCGGTATGCCTTGGCCGGCTGTTTGCTATCGAGCTGATTGGTTTTGACCCAACCGTGAAAGTAGCTGCACCTGAGTGCGGAAATTGACTGCACCAACGCGTCGAGTCAACGAGGCGCTGGAGTAGATCGACGCGTAGCCGCGCATGAATCGTTTGGACTCATCCTTCGTGAAGGTACGCGTCCGCAGGAATTCGGTGGCAGACCAACCGGTCTTGGATCCCCATTTGAGCTGGCTCCAGGCACCTTGCTTTTTCCCAGTCAATTTCACGACGGTGCCTTTGGGCATCACCCCGAGCGATGCTGCTTTCGCGTTGGGGCTCCGGCGCAGCTGAAGATTCACCGTAGTGCTGGTTTCGGTGACTTTTTTCAGAAACTTCGACGGTGGGGCGTCTTCCGCGTTGTTCCCGGCTATTCGTACCGACACCGAAACCACCGGGTCCACCGCATGTGCCGTCGGTGCAACCGACAGAGGCGCTGCCAACGCGAGAAAGCCAACGATTGCCACAAACCGTTTGCCGAGATGAGGTTGCTTGCGCATCAGACAGAATTCTCCAGCCGTAACCCTTGAGGGAGCCAACATATTTGCTAGCGATTACAGACAGGAAACGGCCATAAATTTGAGCATAGGTAGTCGCTCAGTGACCGGCAAGCTTTTTATCAATTATTTGTATTTTGTTCATGTTGCACCGCAGTTTGCTGAGTTTCCAGCAAAGTCTCTGTGTGCTGATTCGATGTTACGAAGAAGCGAAGAGCTTGTCGTTATCCAGCACTTCTTTGAGCCGACTGTCTAACGGCTTGGCGAGGTCCTTGGCCATGGTGTTCGATAGGTGCGAGTGGTCCCAATATCCCACGACGCCGCCAATCACGCCGTGACAGGTGTCTTCCCGGCAGAACTTATCGTTCAGGCTCACCGAGACGATCTTCGGATCATCCAGGGCCTTGACGGCATCAAACTGCGGGTCCATAGGAATCCATTGATCAGCCGGGCCACTGCACTTTGAAAGTTCCTGCTCATGTTCGGCAACACAGTCCGGCAGGTTACCCACGGTGCTTCCAGGGAACGGAGTGTCCTTGATAACCGCAACCTGCGCGCCGGTATCTTTCCAGTCACTCAGGGTCTTCTCAAACGCTTGCTGCGCAGGTAGCTCAGATCCGGCAAAGTCCTTGCCCTCAATCGCTAAGGACTGGCGGCTTGATGAGATGACCAGATCATAGTCTTTCTTGTCGATCTGCCCAGTGGTCCAATCCGAGTATTCCGCACAGGCGTCGACAGAGGCCTTCTCATCATAGGTTTGGCGTTCACCCATCACCGCACACCGGCTGATCAAATAGGTGTCGAGTTTCCACCCGCGTTGCTCGGCGATAGCTTTGACCGCTGGCACCCACTGACCGGCGTGTGAATTACCCACTATCGCAACTTTGAGCTTTCCATCGTCTTTGCCGTAGCTGCAGACCGGACGCTTTGCGTAGTTGTCTCCTTGCTCGGAAAAACAGTCATCCGCGTAGACCTCTGGCTTGTCGTCCTTGGCCACGATAGGGGCCGGGGCCAGCTGCTTGTAGCCCTCCGGAATTCCCTGTTCTTCGACACAACGATCCGAGAGCCCGTTGGAGCCGAAGCAGTCCGTTCCAACTTGCGCGTTGACGCGTTTGACCGAAGCGGTTATATCCTTGGACTCCTCCATGATGTTCCCGCTCATGGTGTAGAAAGCGCCGGCGGCCAGTGCCAAGGTGGCTGAGCCGGCAAGCAAGAATCTTGGGGCAGTCAAAATCTTTGAAACCTCAATGAATTTACGGAACCGGACCTCAACCAACTTCTGAGTGAGTACCGAGAGAACTAAGGTCAGCGCCAACGCACCAATTTGCGCAGTCACCCCGAATTCGGCGACCGTATAGGGAGCCAGAATGAGAATCGGCCAGTGCCACAGGTAGATGGCATAAGAATTATCGCCGAGGAAGCGCATGACACGGTTCTCCAGCAGGAAACCAGGCGAATACTTGTGTGTGGAGTGCGTCAACAGCATCAACGAGGTACCTAGAACAGGGACCAGAGCAATATAGCCGGGGAACGGCATTTCACCTTCGAATACCAAGGCGCTGAATACAATCGCACCCAATCCAACCCATGCCCCAATCAAGCTCGTCGCGTCTTTTTTGGCCGCATAGGCGCGCTGCCCCAATGCCGCCACGAGGGCACCAGCTGCGAACTCCCAGGCACGGGTGAAGGTGGAGAAGTACGCGGCTCCTGCGTCGGTCGCCGTTGCGTAGATGGAGAAGCCCAAGGACAAGGCGAAGATTGCGCCCATCCCGATAAGTGCGGTGTTGGCGCGCTTCCAGCCAAAACGTATCGCAGCGAACAGCAAGGCACCGATGAGGATCGGCCAGATGAGATAGAACTGCTCTTCCACCGATAATGACCAGAAGTGTTGGAAGGGACTTGGCGCATCCGCTTCGGCCAGATAATCAACCTTAGAAGTTGAGAGATACCAGTTCTGGAAATAGAACGTGGCGGCAATGGCCTGGAATCCCCAGTCCTGCCACAACGTAATCGGAGCCAAAAGCCAGACCCCAAGCAGCCCGGCCAGAATGACTAAGAATGAGGCTGGAAGCAGACGTTTAACACGGCGCATCCAGAACTGCGCTACGTCACGAAGGTTCTGAGGTGGACGCTTGAGCAAGTGTGTGGTGATCAGAAATCCCGAGATGACAAAAAAGACGTCCACGCCGATAAAACCACCGGGCAATGCTTTGGGCCAAAAATGGTAAATCACCACCACGCCTACGGCGATGGCGCGTAATCCCTGAATGTCGCCACGAAAAACCTTTGGCTTGGATTTACGGGCGATGGTGCCAGTCTCGGCCTGCTGCAAGCTCACGTGTGGCGGGATCCTTTGTCCGGGGAAAATAACACGAGGCAAGGGCAACGCCGCCGGTGCGGCTAGCTACCACTTGCCAACATAGGTAAAGCCTCGCGCTAAACGAGGCTCTACTTCATGTCTAGTGATTCAGTCTGAACAATAACTGAAAATTTCCCCCAAAGTTACACCACAGGTCACACTCCAGGTATCTATATAATCTACGCAAGAACCTGAAAATCCCCGGAATTCCGAATTATTTCGTCAACGTAGTCTTGTTGGACTGTGATTGAATTCTCAGCATTCAGAATGCATGTGCACCGATTACAGTTGACTGCAACGCTCAGCTCCTTCCAACCGCTCTGAGGATCACTACTTTCCACCGATGCGCTCCGGCTTTTAGGTCACCCGGCGGGAGTTTGAGGCGGGATGCGATTGTGAATAAAAAAGCATCCGGGCCACGCGCCGTTAGGAGCGCCTGGCACGGATGCCTTTTGAGAACCGCCGAAAAGATTAGCCTTCGAGCAGTGCGTCTACGAATGCTTCAGGATCAAACGGCGCAAGGTCATCTGGGCCCTCTCCTAGACCAACAAGCTTCACCGGTACACCCAGCTGACGCTGGATGGCTACGACGATTCCGCCCTTGGCGGTGCCATCTAGTTTGGTCAGCACGATGCCCGACACGTTGACTACCTCGGAGAACACCTTGGCCTGAGCCAAGCCGTTCTGGCCGGTGGTGGCATCCAAGACCAGCAGGACTTCGTCAATGGCTGCTTTTTTCTCAACAACACGCTTGATCTTGCCCAGCTCATCCATCAGGCCGACCTTGTTCTGCAGGCGTCCGGCGGTGTCGATCATAACAATGTCGACTTCCTGGTCAATGCCAGCAGATACGGCTTCAAAAGCTACCGAGGCTGGGTCTGCGCCATCGATGTGCGAGCGCACGGTTGGCACACCGACACGGTCTCCCCAGGTGGCCAGCTGTTCTGCGGCTGCCGCACGGAAGGTGTCAGCCGCACCGAGCAGCACGTCTTTGTCTTCAGCAACCAGTACACGAGCCAGCTTGCCGATGGTGGTCGTTTTGCCGACACCATTAACACCAACCACCATGATGATGCTTGGGCGGTCCGCGTGTGGTTCAGGCAGGTAGCTGCGGTCCAGGGTCGGATCCACGAGCTTCAGCAGCTCCTCGCGGAGCATTGCCTTCACCTTCAGCGGGTCCCGGCTGCCTTCAATTTTCACGCGTTCACGCAGTGCGTCAACTAGTTCAAGGGCAGGTTCGGTACCAAGATCCGCCAGCAGCAGCGTCTCTTCGATTTCTTCCCAGACATCCTCATCAATTGAGTCTTGGCTGAGCAGGGCCAGCAGGCCCTTGGAGAACATGTTGTTCGACTTGGTCAGGCGAGCGCGCAGACGGGCAAGGCGCCCTTGGACTGGCTCTGGAACATCCAGTGCCGGTGCGGCGGGGGCCGCTGGCTCTACCGGAGGTTCTTCGGTCAGTACCGTGCCGTCTGGGGACTGCCCAGCGGCCGGGGTCTCGCCCGGTTCGGTACCTGCGGCGCTAGATGGAGAATCATCTGCGTCGCGCTCGGAGGTGTACGGAGTCTTGGGCTTGCGCCCCTTGGCCACGAACGCGATGACAGCAATGGCCACCACGGCGATGACCGCGACAATGATAATGGTAAGTAATAGCGAATCGGTCACGAGTGAAATTCTCTCATAGTATGCTCTGGCCCATACTGCTGGGCACCTTCCGAGTCCTCAATCACCAGTTGAAGACGAGTAAGCCCAGAGAGCATAGACTTGCGGTGGCGTTCTTGCCAAGAGATTTGCAGTTCTAGAGAAAGGTCCTTCCTTACCGTGCTTCCACGGTAAGGAAACGGTCATCATGCAGCGTCAACGTTCGTCTAAGCCACGCCCTCCCATCCCGCGTGAAATAGCAATCCTTCTGGTGGCGGCCTTCATCATTGCCCTCGGTTTTGGGCTGATTGCACCGATCCTTCCGCAATATGCAGTGAGTTTTGATGTGGGCGCCGCAGCGGCCAGCGTGATTGTCTCTATCTTTGCCTTCACCCGGCTCATCTTTGCCCCGGTAGCAGGAATCCTGGTGGGGAAACTAGGCGAACCGCGCATATACGTCACCGGCGTGCTGCTGGTGGCGGTGTCCACGCTGCTATGTGCCGTGGTCCAGGACTACACCCAGCTGCTCATTGCCCGTGGACTCGGTGGCTTTGGTTCCACCATGTTCACAATCTCGGCGATGGCGCTCATTGCCCGGCTGGCACCCAATGAATCACGGGGCCGCATCTCTGGCATGTATGCCGGATCATTCCTGCTGGGCAACGTCATTGGCCCGGTGCTAGGCAGCCTGCTGGCTCCCTTTGGCATGCGCATCCCCTTTGTCATTTACGGTACCGCGCTAGTGATCGCGGCCGCCGTGGTCTATTTTGCTTTGGGACGCCGGCGCGACTTGGACAAGGATCCAACGAAGTCCGGCGCAATGTCAGCGGTAGAGGTAGTCACCACTCGCGAAGCACTGAGTTCGCCGGCTTACCGTGCGGCGTTGGCTTCCGGTTTCAGCTATGGCTGGCTGGCCTTTGGTATCCGCACCAGCATGATCCCGCTGTTTGCTCTTGCAGTCTTCGGGGAAGACCTCGGCCCGAAAGTTGCCGGTATCTCCTTGGCAATCTTCGCCGTGGGCAATGGCATTGCACTGACTTTCTCCGGAAAACTGACCGATTCGATTGGGCGCAAGATCCCTATCCTGGTGGGCATGGTGGTCCTTCTCGGCTCGATTGTGGCCATGGGTTACTTCACCTCGCTGACCGGGTTTATCATCTTTTCGGTGCTGGCTGGTTTTGGTGGCGGCATTCTGGGTCCTGCCCAGCAGGCCGCCGTGGCAGATGTCATTGGTTCGGGCCGAAATGGCGGCAAGGCACTGGCAGGCTTCCAGATGTTTACAGATCTTGGAGCAATTATCGGCCCACTCATTGCCGGAGCAATGGCAGATGCCATCAGCTACCAGGTAGCGTTGAGCGCTTCGGGTGCGGTGTGTTTGATTGGCGTGGTCGCATGGCTCCTGGTACCAAAAACAATTCGTCCCGTCGCAGTAGAGCCTGAGCCGACGGTCCAAGGAAAATAGCCGTTGGATCTCGTCGTCTTTCGACCACCAATGGGACTTTCTTGACTGGCCTTTATATACTGTGAAGAATCACCGCTCACACTCGTAATTCTTCACAGGAGATTTCATGCCTGAAAACCGCTATGCAGGCAGACGCCTGCTCGCGTTATCGCTCGGGGCCGCGCTGGTCCTGCCGCTGGCAGCCACCGCGCCCGCTATGGCGTCACCCGCCAAGGAAACAGCGCCTAGTCTTTCTAGCTCCGCTGCAGCGAGTCCGTCTCCCGCTGGGTCCAGCAACCCGGAAGCACCGCAGACTTCTGATCCAGCGAGCACGCTAAGTGTTGCTGGTTCCGCGGCAAAGGCCATTGAAGACGGACTAGCTCAGAAAACTGATCTCTCGGCCAAGGAAAGAATTTCCTTGGCCTCTTTGGCGCTGGATGCACTAGACAAAGATTTCATCGACGCCACCATGGGCCAAGGCCAAAAGCGCATTGACGAGTCTGGAGATCCAACGGCTCCGACGCTGGCTGAACTAGCTACTCTCGCACAAGAAGTAGCCACTGACACCGAGCCGAATCTGGATCTTGCCGTACCGGGCTCACTTGATGAACTTCGCACCTGGCGTCCACCGGGAACTTTGGGCATTGACGTTTCTCATCACCAAGGGACAGTTGATTGGAAACAGGCCTATAACAACGGGGCACGTTTTGGCTACATCAAGGCCACGCAGTCGTGGCCTTCGTCCTTATTCAAAGATCCGCAGTTCAACGCTAACTACGCTGCGTCTGGTTCTGCGGGGGTCATTCGCGGTGCCTACCACTTTGCGATGCCAGCGCATTCCAGTGGAGCTGCTCAAGCCAAGGAATTCCTGGCTAACGGTGGAGGGTGGACTGCTGATGGCAAGACCATGCCCCCACTGCTGGATATCGAGTGGAATCCATATAAAAAGACTGCCTACCCACAGGGTCAAGGCGATGTCTGCTACGGCATGAGCCCGGCGCAGATGGTGAACTGGATCAAGGACTTTGGCAACACCGTCAAGGCCAGCACGGGCCGGCTGCCGATGATCTATACCGCACAGTCTTGGTGGGATCAGTGCACCGGTGATTCCGAGGCGTTCAAGTACTGGCCGCTGCATGTGTCGGTATTCCCGACTTCTGATACCTCAACCAAGAATCCACGCGAACTTCCCGAAGGCTGGGAGACCTTCAACGTATGGCAGTATTCCTCGAACTCAAACCTCATTGGTAATTCAAAAAATGTGGATGCCAACGTTTGGAACGGCAATCTGACGTCGCTGAAGGATTTCGCAAAGAATACGCGTAGTACCCCCTATAAGATGGTGACCTCGTACTTGGGTGATATGGATGTCTGGCCAGCTCGTTTAGACCCGGTACGGCTTTACGGGCAGCGTTGGTTTGATACTCCGGTAGCGATTTCCAAGCGTACTTTCCCCAGGACTGCTTCCACCGTGGTGGTTACCTCGGGTGAACGTTTCCCTGATGCTCTTGCTGGCTCGCCAATGGCCTCACGTAACAATGGGCCACTCTTGCTGACAAGGAAAGATTCGCTGCCTTCCTCGGTGGCTGCAGAGTTGAAGCGTCTGAAGCCGAAGAAAATTATTGTCCTCGGCGGTCCGAGCGCTATCAGCGAGTCAACCGTCAAGAAGATAAAATCCTACGGCCCGGTATCCCGCGTTTGGGGTCCTAGCCTCTACGACACCAGCGCAAAGATCTCCAGGACTTGGAGATCCTCTAACGAGGTGTTCTTGGCGACCGGTCAGCGGTTTGAAGATGCGATGTCTCTGGCAGCCGTAGCCTCGGGGAGGGAAGCCCCGATGCTGCTGACCAAAAAGGCTGAAGTTCCAGCGGCAACGATTCGCGAATTAAAACGCCTGAAGCCAACGCGTGTTTACATGGCAGGTGGGCCACTGGCAATTTCTGCGAAGGCCGAACGCCAGGTCCGCGCGGCAGTTCCGAACGCCAAGGTCATCCGCTACGAGGGCGCGACGCGATATGACACCAGCGCACTGATTGCAAAGACTTTCTGGCCTAAGGGTTCCCAGCGCCAGTTTATTGCTACGGCTGACGACTTCCGTGATGGCCTCACCGGTGCGGTAATTGCCTCGTACAATGACGCTCCAATGCTGCTGACGAAGAAGAATTGCATGCCATCATCAGTAGCCAGTGCCATGCGCTCCATGAAGGGTTGGACTAATGTCCTGCTTGGCGGGCCCGTGGTCTTGGACGAGACAGTCGCATACAAGAAGAATGGCCAGCAGAATATCTGCTGATCGCTCGCGCAGCTAGCTTGCTCAGAAAGGCTCGGAGGGGTTCATCCCTTCGGGCCTTTCTCCTATTCAGGACGCACTACAATCCTTGACAACATGGATGCAACGTCAAATTCTTCAGTGAACTGTTATTCCTCGGAATATCGAGGATAAGTTCTTTGAACTCACCTGCACTTCCTAGTTTTTTTGGGTTCCTTGGATGTTCCAAGCCTTGAGTGAGGCCCATGGTGTAATGAATCGTGCCAAACCCTGCAATACTTGAGTTGACCACTGCCACCACGATCGGTTGCAAGATTTCTAATTTCGGAGGATCTACATGTTAGAAAAACTCAAAAAGGCTGCCGACCGTGTTTTCAATGTTAAATTGGTCAATGGAAAACCCATCCCTGTTTCCATTGAAAATCAGTCGACCGACACCAAGGATATTGAGAAGATCCTTCGGCAGATCCACGGCGAACTAAAATCACAAAAACGTGAATTGGAAACCATTCGGTTATCTGCCACCTCAGATATCATGCAGGCCGTCTCCGCCTTTCATTCCCGCCAGGTCATGTCGCTCAGAGAATCGCTCAATGTCCTGGCGACCACGGATAAGTCTCTGGCACGATTCGGTGATGGAGAATTCCGGCTCATGCAGTTGAGCGATTTTAATCTCCGCTTTCAGCCCAATTCGCCGGATCTGCAAGCCGCATTGCGTGAGGTTTTCACGAGTGACAATGAAAACTTGCTCATCGGATTCCCGCAGTTGTTCCGAGATGCGCATTGGTCCGGCGTCTATCAGGAACTGTGGCCAAATCTGAAAGAGCTAGTCATCTCTTCGCAGTCCTTCGCCAATGCACATATGACCCGGCCACAAGCGTTCTCCGTTCTCGGCGACGAAGCGGTGCGGCTGTGGCGCAAGGTGTGGGAAGGCAAAAAAGTTGTCTTCGTGACCGGTGCCGATTCCCGTTTTGAGCTGATCCCTGAACTCTTCGACAACCTCGCTGGCCATGAGATGGTTCTTTCCAAATCCGTAGATGCCTACTCGGATCTAACTCGTCTAACCGACACGCTTAGTGATACAAACGCAGACATGGTTCTTATCGCACTAGGACCGAGCGGAACAATTCTGGCTTCGAAGCTAGCTGATCTTGGCGTGCGTGCACTCGATATAGGACACTTGCCAAATAGCTACCAGAATGTGTTCAAGGGTGCTCAGCGCCCTGAGTCGATTCCGGTGACTCGGAAGTCCTAGCCCCTGCTGTGTCAGGTCGGGCCAGCTTAAAGCGGCCCGGCCTGAATTCTATTCTGCTCTGCTGAGTTTCTGGCTAATCACCGTGGAGACTCCATCGCCGCGCATGGTCACGCCGTACAGCGCGTCAGCGACTTCCATGGTCTTCTTCTGATGGGTGATCACAATAAGCTGAGATGCTTCGCGCAGCTCTTCGAAGATCGTGATCAGGCGGCCTAAGTTCACGTCATCCAGTGCTGCTTCCACCTCGTCCATCACGTAGAACGGTGAAGGACGCGCCTTGAAGATGGCAACTAGCAGTGCAACGGCTGTCAAAGAGCGTTCACCACCGGAGAGCAACGACAATCGCTTGATCCGCTTGCCTGCGGGACGAGCTTCCACCTCGATGCCCGTGGTTAGCATGTTCTCCGGGTCGGTGAGGACAAGCTGTCCTTCTCCCCCGGGGAACAGACGCTCAAAAATTCTTTTGAACTGCACGGCGGTGTCGTTGTACGCCTCGGTGAAGACCCGCTCCACGTGGGCGTCCACATCCTTGATGATCTGCTGCAGATCATTGCGCGACTTTTTCAGGTCTTCCAGCTGACCGCTGAGGAATTTGTGGCGTTCTTCTAAAGCCGCAAATTCTTCCAGCGCCAACGGGTTGACCTTGCCAAGAGCCGCTAAGTCCCGCTCAGCTTTTTTCAGGCGCTTTTCCTGCTCGACTCGGTCAAATGGTTTGGTTCCGATGATGTTGCCCTCGTCATCAACATTCTGATGAAGTTCGGCCCATCGATCTTCAGGATCAACGTCTTCGGGAATCAGCTGGTCCGGACCAAAGTGTGCAATCAAGTGATCCGCAGTGAATCCGAGATCTTCCAAGGACTTCGTTTCCAAAGATTCAATGCGAAGCCGCAATTCTGCACGCGCCATCTCGTCCCGGTGTACCGCGTCGGATAACCGCGCGAGTTCTGCGGTGAGTTGTTCTGCCTGGGTACGCTGGCTGGAGAGCAGCTGGTCCAGCTCACGTTGCTTGCCGGTGAGTGTTTCTCGTTCTTGCGCGGCAATGTCCACTGAAATTTCAATGAATTTTAAGACCCGCTCGGCTGCCTGCTCCACGCGTTGTGCGTTCGCTGCTTGGGTGCGGCGATCCTCTGCTCTGCGCGCCGCTACCTCACGGTGGCTGCGTTCGGCGGCCGCAGTTCTGCGTAGTCCCTCTACACGGGAACGAAGAGCACTTACACGCTCCTCGCTGCTACGAAGCGCCAGCCGGGCTTCCAGCTCACGCTGGCGGGCCGCTGCAGCCGCGTCTGCCAAGGCCGCACGCCCGGCATCATCTACCGAGTCCTCGTCCTGGTCCACGGAGGCCATCTCCATACGCTCGGTAATTTCTTCAAAAGATTCTTGTTCAATCTCAAGTTTTTCGCCGGTCAAGTGTATCCGCTGGGCCAACGCTTCTTTGTCTGCGCGGGCTGTATGCAGCTTCTGGCCCAGTTTTGCCAGGTAGGTTGAGATCTCATCAATGCTGGCGTCAGACTCGGCTAGTGCGCCCTGAGCCTCTTCATAGGCTTGCTGCGCTTCCGAAAGCACCGGGGCACGCTGGGCTAACTGGCTCTCGCATTCGCTTAGTTCGCTGTTTGCTGCAGATAGTTCTAACGACGTTTGCTCCACCAGCGCCTGCTGGGCAATGAGCGAAGCCCCGGCCGTATCGCCTACGGAGCTGCGTAGAGCGGATACTGTAGCTCCGTCCAGGGTAGTGATCTGCGCCTTGGGATCAGCGTGCAGCAGTTCTGTAGCTTCGTCGAGGTGCTGCACCACATAGTGATGTGCGAAGAGCACATCAAGCAGATCATTGAGCAGTGGATCAGCGGTGACAACCTCTCGCGCCGAAATACCGGAAACTTTGACGGTGCTCGCTTCCGAGCTCGTCACGGATGCGTGTACAAAGCTTGCATGAGTGGCGCGCTCAGTGGCCAACGATTTAAGCAGCAGCAGAGCAGACTCTTGGTCGCGCGCAACGAGCGCTTCAGCGGATTCGCGCAGAATTGCGGAGATTGCTTGTTCATATCCTGCCGAAACGGAAATGAGTTCCCCTAGGCGGCCCAAAATTGCTTCGGGAGCCTGCTCAATGATCTGCACAGAATGATCATCTTGTTTGGTGTTCAGCCGCAAGGCATCGAGGCGTGCCTTCAGCCCGGAGATTTGGACCGATAGTTCCCGTTCACGTCCCGCAGTCTCCGACTGTGCTTGGGATAGCCGAAGAAATTCCTTCTCGGCCCGCTCAAATTCCTCATTCAATGTGGATTCCATGGCCAGGTGCTGGTCAAGTTCTGCCGAAAGCTCGGTATGCGATCGTGCGTCAGCTTCTAAGTCCGCATCAAAGGAGCGCAACCCATCTTGCAGACGGGCGATTTCTGCGCGCGTCACATCCACGCGGCTTCGTGCCGATGCCACTTGGGAGGCCAGACGCGACATGCCCTCACGCCGGTCAGCCGCAGCGCGTAGCAGGGCCGCCATGCGTTGTTGCTCGGCTCGAGCTTGCTCCTCTGCCTGTTCCTTGTCCTCGATGGCTTCAGCGAGAATTTCGTGGCGGTCCTCAACTGACTCTTCAAGCTCTTCAAGTTCTTCGGCTAGGCGTTCAGCTTGTGCCTCGAGCCGCTCCGGATCACGGCTGGAGTCAAAATGGGTTTGGTTTCCTTCCAGGAGCTTTCCGCGTTCACGTGCAAGCGCAGCCAAGGAGCGGAAACGCTCCCCTTGAGTGGTCAGCGACACCCAGGTTTCATTGACCAGGTTCAGCCGCGGGGCAAGCAGTTCAACGTCATCACTGAGCTGAGACACATGCTTTTTCACATGTTCCAGGCGCTGGCTGGTCTCCTGCTGACGGGCTTGGATTTTTGTCTCATCATCAATGTCCTGGGCAAGCTTGTTGTTCAGGGACACAAGATCATCGGCCAGCAGCCGGGCTTTTGCGTCACGTACATCCAGCTGAACACTTTGAGCGCGGCGGGCAATCTTTGCCTGGCGCCCTAGTGGTGCCAGTTGCCTGCGAACCTCGGAGCTCAAGTCTTCTAGACGGTCCAAATTTCCTTGCATGCCTTGAAGCTTGCGCAGGGTCTTTTCCTTGCGCCGGCGGTGCTTGAGAACGCCGGCTGCTTCTTCGATAAACCCCCGGCGGTCTTCGGCGGTGGCGTGCAAGATTTTATCTAGCTGGCCCTGACCGACAATGACATGCATTTCCCGGCCGAGTCCGGAGTCCGAGAGGAGTTCTTGGATATCGAGCAGTCTGCACGAAGAGCCGTTGATGGCGTATTCTGAGCCACCTGCACGGAACAATGTTCTGGAGATGGTGACTTCTGCATAGTCAATAGGTAGCTTTCCATCAGCGTTATCGATGGTCAGCGATACATGCGCACGGCCTAGAGGCGCCCGGCCAGAGGTACCAGCAAAAATGACGTCTTCCATCTTGCCGCCGCGAAGTGTCTTGGCCCCCTGCTCCCCCATGACCCAGGCAAGCGCATCCACGACGTTGGACTTTCCTGAACCGTTCGGGCCTACCACTGCGGTCACGCCAGGTTCGAATTCAAAGGTGGTCGCCGAAGCAAAAGACTTGAATCCGCGAACGGTGAGAGTCTTCAGATGCACGGCGTAAAGTTCCTATGTTTGGTCAAGTGTAGATATGGTTGGTCAAGGGAAAGCTACCCAATTCCTGCTCGTAATTCTAGCGAAGCGAGGCCACGATTGGGTGATTCCCGCTCGCAATCACGAGAACGAATAATGAGGGATTGGTCTAACCATGAGCGTTTTAGCCCAGATTGAGCAGTGGCCTGTAGATAACGCGGTATCCGTAGTCATCAACGGGGACGGCGCAGTTGTGGCCGAGCATGGTGATACCAAGCGTGTTTATCCGTTGGCCTCCGTTACCAAGCTGTTGAGCACTTATGCATTCCTCATTGCACTTGAAGAAGAAGCAATAACGTTGGAAGATCCAGCGGGCCCGGATGGCTCAACGGTGCACCACCTACTTGCGCATACAGCTGGATACGACTTTGACTCGAAAACCATCCGCTACGCGGTAGGAACTAAGCGGGGATATTCAAATACCGGTTTTGAAGTCCTGGCCGAACATCTTGAAAAAGAAACCGGTATGAGCTTCTCGGAATACGCGCAAGAGGCCGTTTTTACGCCCCTTGGTATGAGCAATACCGAGATTGCCGGCAGCTGCGCCAAGGATGGTCGTTCGAATGCGGAAGACCTTTCAATATTTGCTGCAGAGCTTCTCAACCCCACGCTAGTCGCGGCAGAAACCATGCAAGATGCCACCCAGGTGCATTACGAAAACCTCGCGGGTATCCTCCCTGGCTTCGGCCGTCAAAACCCGAACGATTGGGGCCTGGGATTCGAGATCCGCTCAACCAAGAATCCGCACTGGACCGGTCAGAACCACCCAGCAAGCACCTTTGGACACTTCGGCCAGTCCGGTACATTCCTCTGGGTGGATCCGGAAAACCGGCTTGCGTGCGTCACATTGACAGATAAGAACTTCGGTCAGTGGGCAGTGGACGCTTGGGCACCCTATAACGAATCAGTGCTCGCAGAATTTGCCTAACACTCCGTTAGATGCTCAGCGACGTCGCCGAGGCCTCGGTTGGCACACCGGGCAACTGTATGATGACCGTCCCATAAATGGGTCACGTCGGATGAGCGATTCACGGCCGCTATTCGCGCACCGTAGACATTTTTTGCCTTCGCGCCCGTAGGCATTGAGCGACCGGGAGAAGTAGCCACTGGCGCCGTTGACGTTGACATATAACGAGTCAAAGCTTGTTCCGCCCGCTTCCAGTGCCCGGGTCATCACATCCACAAGCGCCTCGTCCAGTCGTGTAACTTCTGGGCGCCTTATAGTAGCCGTATTTCGTAGCCCAGAGAGGCCTGCCTGCCACAAAGCTTCATCAGCGTAGATGTTCCCAACGCCGGAAATAATTCCTTGATCAAGAATGGCACGCTTCAAATCTATGGAGCGCTTACGTAGCGCCAAGTACAAATCGTTGGGATCTCTATGTGGGTCCAAGACATCGCGGGCGATGTGTGATGCCGCCTGCGCGATCAATGGCTGCTCACTACCTGCTCCGCCCGGGTATCCGTCCGTAGTAAGAATCAATGGGGAGAGGAACATTCCGCCGAAAATACGCTGATCAACAAAACGAAGTTCGTTCGGAGCATCGAGCCGCTGGGCAAGCGATAGGCGCACCTTGAGGTGCTTTTCGTCCGGAGCTTCGGGTTCTTCTACAAGGAGTTGCCCGCTCATCCCAAGGTGCGCTACGAGTGCGGTAGGTTCTGGCAATCCTTCGAGATCCATCCAGAGAAATTTGCCACGGCGCACTACTGATCTCAGCGTGCAGCCAGTAAGCGTTTCTTCAAAGTCTTGAGCACCGTCGGTGTGCCGCCGAACCGAACGCGGATCCAGCACCTGAACGGATTCGACTAATCGGGTTCTAACCCACTTGTCGAGTCCGACTCGTACAACTTCAACTTCAGGTAGTTCAGGCATGGTGCAACTTTAACTTGATGGGAGGTCTTCACCAGGGTGAAGCATATTCCAGGTATTACGTGCAGCTTCTTGTTCGGCTTCCTTCTTAGAAGGACCCGTGCCGGTGCCATAGACCTTATCTGCAATGAGAAGTTCGGCCACGTAGGAGCGTGCATGGTCTGGGCCTGAGCCGGTGACCGCATAACGCATTTCACCATTTTTAGCCGCAGCGACTTCTTCTTGAATGACGGTTTTCCAATCGGTGGCAGCGCCGAGCAACTGGGGATCCGAAAGAAGCGGTCCGATAAAGCGCATGACCATCTGGCGCGCTTCGTCCATGCCGTGGGACAGGTAGACAGCACCAATGAGTGCTTCCATGGTGTCAGCAAGGATGGAAGATTTATCTGCACCGTTGGACTGGCTTTCACCACGTCCCAAAAGAATATGTTTACCGATTTCAAGCTCACGGGCGATGCTGGCCAATGCGCGTGTACTGACTACTGCAGCGCGGCGCTTCGCGAGGTCACCCTCAGCCAGATCCGGGGAGCTCTTATAAAGATGTTCTGCAACGCAGAATCCCAAAATGGAATCACCGAGGAATTCAAGGCGCTCATTTGTGGGTATGCCACCGTTCTCGTATGAATACGAACGGTGGGTCAATGAAAGATGAAGCGTCTCGGAATCTAAGTTGATTCCGAGACGCTTCAAAAGTTCTTCTTTAGAAGACATGTCTTAGACGTCTGCTACCTTGCGGCCCTTGTATTCAAGGAACAACTCGGTACCTGCTGAGTCAGTGACAACCTTTGCCTGGTGAGGCAGGCTGTAGGTAACGCGACCGTTTTCCATGGTTTTCACCAAGCTCGGCGCGGTAGCCTTCCACTGTGCACGGCGGGCACGAGTATTCGCACGGGACATCTTCCGCTTTGGAACAGCCACGACTACTTCTCTTCTCTCTCGTCTGACGTTTTGTCTGTTGCCACATCTTCTGTGGCGGCCTCGGACAACTGCGCAAGCGCTGCCCAACGAGGATCAACTACCTCGTGGTGGTGCTCAGGATCATCATTTAGGTTGGCTCCGCATTCATTGCAAAGTCCTAAACAATCGTCCCGGCATACCGGCTGAAACGGCAGGACAGTTCCCACTGCGTTCCGCAATACCGGATCGATGTCCATGTGGTCACCGATAACCCAATACTGATCTACATCATCATCTTCTTCGAATTCATCACTATCTTCATAGTAGAAGAGTTCCTGAATATCAGCCCCGTACTTGAACCCGATGGGATTAAGGCACCGTCCACATTCGCCAGCGATTTCCACCGTGGCGATGCCGGATACCAAAATGCCCTCGTGTACAGCTTCAAGGCGAAGATCTAAGGAAACCTCAGATCCTCCACGAATACCAATGAGTGCGTTACCCACATCTGCGGGTGCCGGGACTTGCTCGTTGAGAGTCCTCATGGATCCTGGTGCACGACCGAGCTCCATGGCTGATATAACCAATGGCGACTTGCGATCGAGTTCGCCGTGTGACGATCGATCAGAACGCTTACCGCTAATGATGACTCCTACTTAAACATAGTCCGACATTTCATCTTAGCGTGCGCGGAGCCTAGTTCCCAAACTGAAAACCGTTCCACGCATGAAGATTCATTGTTGCACTGAACACACTTTATCGTACGGATAGCCCAAGGCGGAAGTTGAACGCCCCTGCTCCAAGGCATGTCTTTTGGATAAACAATAGATCACACGCATAGGATTGACTCAGCTTTCATCATCACTAAGGGTTCTTATGCGTGCTTTACCAGTCTTGGCCAGTGCAGTTGACTATGCAAAAAAACGTCTGGTTGCGCAGCAACAACGCTCTCAAGTAAACCGTCACGCTAAGCATCTATTCCACCTGCCACAAGGCGAGCAACGTTACCGAGTCGGTCTGTACTTTGCAGACGAAATGGTCAACGCTTATCAATTGCGCCAGTGGTATGCGCCGTTGCAGCAGCTGGCGCAGTCAGTTCCGGTAGTCGTGATTGCTCGCCAGCCTGGAACAGCATTGGCGCTATCCGAAGAATGTCCTTTACCGGTTCATCTTGCACCAACAATCGGAGACGTTGAGGCGTTAGTAGATTCACAACGTATCGATGTCGTGTTTTACGTCAATCAGAACATCAAGAACTTCCAGATGATTCGATTCAACGAACCTAACCATGTTTTCATCTGTCATGGCGAAAGCGAAAAAGCCTACATGTGGTCTAATCAGCTGAAGTCTTATGATTACGTCTTCGGTGCTGGCAGGGCGGCCCGGGACCGACTAGCAAAAAATTTGCGTAACTACGACTCCGAATCGCGCACCCGTCTAGTGGGACGTCCACAGATAGACGCAGAGTATCTGGCTCCCTATTCATTGAATTCCAAGCTGCCCACCGTGCTGTACGCCCCTACATGGGAGGGTGACCGACCCTCCATGAATTATGGCTCGGTAACAAGTCACGGCGTCAAAATTATTGAATCACTGATTGCCGACGGCGGCTTCAACGTCATTTTCCGCCCTCACCCACGGTCCGGGGTCAACGTAGAAGAATACGGTGCTGACGTTGCGCGGATCCGAGAAAAACTATCGGCTGAAAACCCTGATGCAGCGGGTCGGCTGCTTTTTGACGACACCGCGCATTGGGGTTGGCAGTGGTCTAAGGCTGACGCGTGTATTACAGATATATCCGCCGTTGCCTACGATTTCCTTGCCACAGGGAAGCCCATTTTTATTACTACTCCGGTGTCGCCCGAGGCTGTCGTGGCGGACTCACCGGCGCTGGAGCAACTGCCCAGCCTGGATTCATTACAGGCTGGGAATGCGGCAGAGCTAATTCACCAGGCGCTGGAAATGGAAGACGCCGAACGTAACGCTCTGATTGAGCGTTACTTCGGCGACATCACTCCAGGAGCCAGTATGTCCAGGTTCATTTCGGAAACGCTGGATCTGCTGGAAAACTAGTTAGTTACTGACCGACGTGCGCAGGTTGTTTAACAAGTGACTCAAACTGCGCTAAGGCCTGTTTCTGATAGCTGGCTGCATCAAATTCCCGCTCGGCTCGATAGCCGTTAAGGTATTTTTCCATTCCTTCTTTTAGCCCTGTCGCGGAGTTCTCGACTAACAGTCCGTAGCCTCCGACAAGCACACTGTGCGAACCTACAACGTCGGTGGAGATTGCCGGAAGACCAAGCATCATTGCCTCAATCATCGCCAGCCCTTGCCCCTCATAGTCAGACGAGAAGACAAAGCAATCTGCTGATTTCAGCGTGGGGAACGGGTTGGACAGCAGCCCGGTAATAGCGACTTTGCCTTCCAAGTTCAGCTCGGAAATCTGCTCTTCTAGGCTCATCCGTAAGGGGCCATCTCCGATGAGTAGCAAGCGCGTGTTCGGATGAGTTGCATGAACCTCCGCGAATGCACGCAATAGTTTGGCTTGTCCTTTTTCTGGGGAAAGCCGCGCCATATTGGCAAAGACCGTCAGGTCATTGCCTGGGAACTCGTGCACCGGTACAGCGAGGTGTGACCATTGCGCAGGTTTGATGAGGTCCAACAGATTTTCGGACACGGTAAACGAAGCTGGGTCGATATCAAACCGTTGACCCAGTTCTCGCTTGTTAACCTCGCCAACGCTATCCGTGACGGAAACCAAGCGATCATAGTGCGGGTAGGTGGCGAAGAGTCCGGGCATGCTGCCAAAGCGTAGTAGCCACTCTCCCACCATGTCGTTATGGAGGTAAATGCACGTTGTCGTTGCGTGGCTGTGAGCGGCAGCAAAGAGCGCGGCCCAGAATCGCGAATACCCTTCAAAGTTGATTGCGACGTCAAATTGCGCGCCTCCGAAACTGCGACGCAATTCTCTGGACATGGTGTTAAGGTGAATTTTTTCTGCCTCGGACGAGCTGAATCCGCGTTGCGCATGATACGAATCCGAAACCCATCGTTCCTCGGCTGACATCGCTGTGACGCCCGCGCGCGGAAGCACCTGCACATGGCTCGGCAGCGAGTTCAGAATCTCCAGCGCTGCCGGGTCAGCAGCTGTTGCATTCATGTCGACAGCTACAGTGACCAAGTACTTGCTTGGATCTAGTGCACCAATCAAATTAACGAATGCTGTGGCAATACCATTGGGCTTGAACGGACCCTGATAGAACAACAGTTTGGTGCGTTGGTCCAACGCTGGCATGAGCACATGCGAATCATCGTCAAAGAAGAAGAATTCAATCACACGCTTACTGGCGGCCCCATCCTCCATTGGCGCAAATTCAGCAACGTTATCCGCAAAGTTTTCATGCAATTTGACCGCAGGAGCACCCAGCACGTTGTGCAACTCGTGAACCAACTCGTCAATGCTGTCACTGACCGGGCCAGGCCACGCTGATCTGTCGAAGTACAGTCCACGTTCGGAATCATAAGCTTCAAAGTCCGGCGTATAAAAGAGAACTGGCTTACGTGCGGGCAGGAAGTCGTAGAAGATCGAGGAGTAGTCGGTGATGAGTACGTCAACTACCGCGAGCAGCTCATTTGTGTCGATAGAAGCTGGCACAATAGCCGCATCCAGCTCGGCATCTCCAATGAGTTGCTCGGCAAAGCGGTGGGCGCGGAACAACATGTGATGCTTCCCGTTAGCCATCCGGGCTACGTCGGATACCAGAGAATTCACATCGTAGCTTCGGTCGTTGAGCTGGCCGCGCCAGGTGGGAGCAAAAAGAACGACGGGTTCAGTACTCTGCGCATCAATTCCAAGCAGGCTTAGAATCTCATTTTTTCGTTCCTGGCTGAGATGTACCATCGAGTCGATTCGAGGGCTGCCGGTCAGGGCCACCTTGGCCGGGAAAATACCATCCAGGTCATGGTCTGTGGAGAGAGTCTTCAAGGTGTGCTCATTGGGCACCATCATGTGCGTGGTTTGCAAGAAATTGCGCTGCACATTCCGGTGTTCGCCCACCGCGCCTTTAACGAGTTTGCCCATGAATTTCAGTGGCGTTCCATGCCAGGTATTCAGTACCTGTTGCCCCTCACGACGCGCATAATACGTGGGGAACGTTGCATTATTCACCAGGTACTTCGCTGTACCGAGTAATCGTATGTATGCATCCGAATGCTGCTTGATGATTGCAACGTCCGGATAACCGGATAGCTGCGCCGGAGTCTGCGTATGGTCGTTGTATACCCACGCGTAGCGGAAATCCTCAAAGCGTGGATCATTGCGCATCTGCAGGAAGATTGCCAATGGGTGGCAATGAACGTTCTTACCGTGGGAGGATTCAAAAACTACGAGCTTTTCGTCCAATGGCAACTGTTCAGTTGCGTGAATGAACAGTGCCCCACGGTGGCGTCCCACGCCCTTGAGCGCGTTTCCGATTCCAGCGACCGAGATTTCGTTGAAAAGCAGCATATTCTCAAAGTATTCGCAGGCCTGTTGTGGCTCACCAATTTTACTGAGAGCCTGTCCGGCCCGGGCTTGCCACATACGCTGGGTGGTCGAGGTGTGCCACAACGCGTCCTGGTAGGCATCTGCGGCTTGCTGCCATTGCCCCCGCGCCTCGGCATTTTGGGCAAGTGCGATGCATTCTGCGGCGCGCGGGCCGGCAACCGCCGGAACCTTAAGCTCGTCGGTGAGGTATCCCCATGCATTTGCGGCCCGCAAATAGATATTTGTGGCTTGTTCATAGCTACCTAGCTGATGCAGGGCGTGGGCATACCGGTAAAGCGCGACAGGAATTTCTACCCGGCTCTGCTGGGGAAGTAATTCGACAAAGGTGGAGTAGGTGTTGGCGGCACTGGCAAAATCTTGCGCACGCGCATAGGCACGAGCTTGCGCGTAGGCAGAGATGACTTGTTCTTCAATGCTCGCAGCCGCGACTCGCGATTCGCCGAAGTGCTTAGCGGCCGCATCAAGATTGAACAGCTTGCTGTTCACTTCTCCCGCGCGGTAATTCAACGCTTGCCGGTTCTCTGGATCACCTGAGTCATTCAGTGCCCAGCGATAGGACTGCTCCGCTCGGTTCCAATCATTTTCCCGCTCATGCAACCGTCCTATGCCGAGCTCGAGTATCCGCTCGTTACCAGTGGTGAGCACAGCTTGAGTATCAGCTTCTCTGGAACTTTCGTGATCTCCCAGCTCTTCATGAGCGCGGGCCAGCCCGTACCAAGCCTTTGAATGCTGTGTCTCAAGGGCTGTGGCTTCTAAGTAGAAGTCTCGTGCTTCTTCGAAGCGGGACATGAATTGTGCCGCTTGCCCCGAGAGGAAGAGCCACTGCGCGTCTTGCTTATGAACGTCGTAAAAGTTAATTCGTACTTCGAGTTCTCGCCAGCGTTGGCCGGTAACCAGCAGGTGGCTCGCAAGGGCTTTGGAAGTCTCAGGATCTAAGGGGTACTTTGTCACCAAAGTTTCAAGGATATTCCCGGCCAAGTCTTTATTGCGAGCTGCTACCGCGCACTTGGCATAGCGCTGATGCCACCGAACATTATGCGGCTGTCCGGCGCAGGCCACGGCAAACAACTCCAGCGCACGATCAAATTTTTTCATGCGTTGCATATTTAATGCCAGCGATTGGATCCACCCATAGCGGTGGGGCTGGTGCGCAATGGCGATTTCCATATTGGCCATGGCCAACGAGTACTTCTTTGACTTATATTGGCACAGCCCTAAACGGAACCGGACCTCGTCGGATTTCAGGATCTTGGTTTTTAGTACCCGTTCATAGAAAACTGCAGCGAGGCGATACCTGCCGCGACGTTCAAGACGTCGTCCAATTCCTAAGACAACACGGAGACTATACCTGTTCACTTTAACCCTTTTACCATCGATCTAAGCCATTCCACGGAAGCAATCACCTCGTGGTTCAATGCCCACCAGATGATTCTTCCTTATAACGCCCGCCAGCATTGGTTATTACTCCCGTGTTGGCGTCCAAGAGCGCGAAAACCCGGCAGTCCTGAGGACTACCGGGTTATGAACTATCGCTGCTTGCTCGGTGGGAAGAACTTCTGGACTACCCTGCGTGAGGCAAAACCATCATCGTACGGTGCGAACCGTTTCACGAATGCTTCTCGTTCCACTCCCCCGATGTTCTTGCCTTCCAGGGCATCTGCAACGGCATCCCAGAGTTCCGCTTCGGTCTCTACAATTGGGCCAGGCATTTCGTTCTGGTAGTCAAGATAGAATCCACGCAGGTTGTCGCGGTAATTCTCCAGATCATATGCGTAGAAGACGATTGGCCGGCGAAGCAGCGAATAGTCGAAGAACACCGAAGAATAGTCGGTAATCAACACGTCGGTGGCAAGGTAAAGCTCCTGGATATCCGGGTACCCGGAAACGTCCAGAATCCGTGCGTTGAGTTCCTCCGGAATGCTGATCGCGTTAGACACCAGTACATGCATGCGCAGCAACAGCACGGTGTCTTCCCCAAATCGGCGATCAAATTCTTCAAGGTCCATCGGCAGCTCAAATCTAAAGCGACCACGACCGGTTCCAGCGTCGTCACGGAAGGTTGGAGCATAAAGCACCGTACGAACGTCCGGAGCTAATCCCAATCCTTCGCGTATAGAAGCTTCACGTGCCGCGGCGTCCGGAGCCATAAGGATGTCATTGCGCGGATAGCCCAGATCGGTGGCAGTTCCGGAGAAGGAGTATGCCGACTTCATGATGTCGGCAGTGTACTCCGACGGTGAAATCAGATGAGTCCACTGTTTGGTGGCATTGAGAACCCGCTGCACATAGCCTTCATCACGACCATGGATTTCTTCGATATCCAACGCCATATGTTTCAGCGGAGTACCGTGCCACGTCTGCAGGTAAATGCCGTTCTTGCGCCGGCGCAAATAGTGCGGGAAGCTCTGATTGCTCACCCAGTACTTGGCTCTCGCCAAATACCAGAAATACTCCGGAGACAGGCGTTCAACGGTTATGGTATTCGGGTCGGTGAACCGATGTGTGCCTGAATAGATCCAGACTTTCTTCCGGGTATCACCACTGCGGACGAGCTCCTCATAGATGTATCGCGGTGAGTCACCATATTGCTTACCCAAACCCGATTCGAAGACTACGAGATTTTCATCCATTGGGGTCCGTGAGACCGTCTTGAACAGGGCGCGCATCATCGAGTAGTACCGCTTATTCCTGCGGAAGCGGCGTTTCAATTTTTCGGGGAGTTCTGCTTTCCAGCCGTCTTGGGAACGCTTACGAAGAGTTGCTCTCTCAATTTCCGCGGTCACACGCTCGCTGTTGTTCTGGTCCCGGTGCGATATGAAAACATCAGCACGCTGCACATACCGTGGCTCCATCAGTTTTCCACGGTCCATGGTCTCAGCAAGATCAGCGAGCAGGCTGGCGCTGTCGAACGCGATGCGACCTGGCAGTTCAGCGTCCAGGTCAAGGTGAGAACCCTTTTTCCCCAAGAACCTTGCCCGGTCAAATTGGAAGTAATGCACGGGTTTGTGCAGGAAACTGAAGTCAAATGCCACGGAAGAATAGTCGGTGACCATGACCGCAGCGGTTTTGATGAGCTCCTGGACATCTACTTCGCCCTGGACGATTAATCGCGCGGGGGTGTCTTGGAAATGCTCACGGAAATGCTGCATGTTTGGGTGCAGGCTGAAAACCACTTCCAGGGAGTGCTTCGCTGCCATCTGCTCGAGTTCGGGGGAAGACAGCAAGTCTTTCCATTCCTGAAGGTACGCCGATTCCAGGAAGGCTTCCTCGTTTTGCAGCCAGTCCCTCCAGGTCGGGATGATCAGCAGCAAATTCTTGTTCGTTGGAATGTCGTTTGCCAGCAGGGAGTCAAAGCGCGAGAGCCCGGTGACCTTGACGTCTTCCGGTGAATACAAAAAATCAGAAACGATATATTGTTTCTCACGTTCCGAAGACACCATGAATAAGTCTGTGGTGAAGCCCGGCGAATTCTTGCCGTAGTTCGGTACCATCCATTTAGTTCCCATAACTCCGTGCTGCAGGAATACGCGGGTGGCACGAGTCCTTGCCGCGAAACTCTGATGCCGTGTCGGATACAGGTAATCAGCATGATGCGTACCAACAAAACGCGAGGCACGCGTTGCTAGTTCGAAATGTTCCTTGCTTCCGTGGAAAACCACGTTATCCATGGACGCGAAGTTCCTCAGATCCGGGGAATTTTCATCGATGACGTAATAGGCCTCGATGTCCTGGCGTTGGCTACGAAGATAACGGAAAAGGTGGAGCGCATTATCTTGAGCTTTATAGGAAAGCTCGCCAACAATCCAGATTGGTTTGCTTCCACTTTCCAGTATGGGAAAGCTCTTTGCACGGGAATCTTCCAGCACTGCGAAAGCTTCCTTCTCGTACACCTCAAGAATCAATGACGTCGATTTTGCTTTGAAAGTGAAGTACGGAGAAATCGCCAGGGTTTGAGTGCCTTTGTGTACGGCGCCGGCCTGCGTAGTGGAACGGACAAGGTAGGGAGTACGTGTTACTCGCACACGCCGTTCTTCATCGCTACCTGTGCGGCTGATCATCAGGTAGATATCGTAATTGTCGCCGCGGTCAAAGAGTTCCCAATTCTGCGAAGCGAAGTCCAAATCGGCCTGCCACTTGTACGTCGCCTTACCGAACCGGCGGTCGGCAAGCTCCGAGTCAAGCTTCAGTTGCACGGGTGCTTCGAACTCAGTTTGAGTGCGGCGTCCAACGACACTCAATCGTGCACCGGTCAGGCGATCGGTCTGAGTGTCTAGTACCCCTGCAAGAGAAAGGATGCCTGTGTGAACCTGCGTCTTATCCGTCCGGATACGATATGAATGCGAAACTTCACGGTTGATACCAACCGAAATTTCGGCTCGTTTATTGACATACACTCCGGTGCTGCGTTCACCGGTGTGATAGCGGGCAGCGCCGCGAAGTTCAGTCTTTTCAAAGCGTCCCATAATTCGGTGGGCAATCACCGGACCGCTTAGGACAAGTTCGCCCTCTTCTATGAGAGCTTTGACTTCTTTTCGACGCAGCAGTTCACCCTGTGGTTCAACTTGGACCCAGGCGATAGCGCTTGGCAGCTCTGTGAATTCGCATTCAAAAGTGAATGCTAACCTCACGGTTCCAGCAGGCAGACCATCATCTTCCTTGACCTCTTCGATCTCGGACCTGTCTTCGCCCTCTTCCTCTGGATCCAGCTCGTCAGCGTGCAAGGTCGCAAGTTGGCGATACTCTTCCCAGGCGTCCAAAACCTGGTCGAGCCCCAAGGTGGCTGTTGCATGGTGATGATCAGTCGACTCCTGAGAATTCGAGATGACAGGTTCGGAGAACACGATGTGGCGACCATGAAGTACGGCAATTGCACTCGGTACATAGTTCAGTTCGGCTTCAACGTTCAACCGACCGTCGATAGATTCCACGACTAACGAGTGATGTCCTGAGTAGTAGCGGTAGGTTTTACGTTTTAGCCGTAAATCCCGCAAATCACTGACCAGCGACTGTACTCTTGCCTGCGCGGAATGCTTCTTTAATGCCACTGAGATGTGTTCCTTAAATTTGTGCGTCACTATCTTTGAGAATTCCGCACTAAGCCGGATTCTACTTTTCAAATGAAGATTTATATGGGTACAAAATCCGGAACAAGTTTTTAATTACCCGTTCTTGAGATTGCACCTCCGAGGCCTGGCGAACTTCGTTCAGGCAAAACATTTGTGGAAGTACGCCACGAGTTAGCCTGAGTGCTCGGAGGGCAAAGTCGCTGTCGCCTATATCAAGGTATGAGTAGTCTATCTCCGTCGGGTAGCCCATCGCAGTGCGGGCTGCGAGTTGATGCGCTAGCGACGATGGCAATGAGATGTCCCGCGGATGGCGAAATTGATGACCGGCGGTCAGTGCGAGTTCTTCTGGATACTGTTTGTAGGCCAGCTCGTGGATGCTTCGCAATTGGGGATGCGCAACGTGCTTGAACTTTCGCGATGTCGTGCGGTGATATGTGGATCTGATCAACGATTGGTTATTTCTGGCAGCCGAGTTGACGGGTAATTCGGTCTCGTCCGCATCCATAAAATGCCCAGGCGAGACTGAGAATTTGGTTTGCCCTGCAGGACCATAAAACACATTTGGTGAGACTGGTCGGCCAAAAAACACATCATCGTTAATGTAGAGGAACCGCTCTGCCAACCCCGGGATGAAAGAAAGCCGGGATTCAATTGCGTGCGAATTGAAGGTGGGCAGGCACTTAGCATCCAAAATTTCCGTGTGGTCAACGATAGTTATTTTCGGGTGTTCTTCCATAAGCCATGACGGGGTTTGCCCGGCAGTGACCAAATAGATGTGGTTAATCCAGGGCAGATTAAGTTCCAGAGAGCGAAGGGAGAACCTCAGTTCATCATGAGAGGCAAAACGGCCAGGATCGGTGGAACTGCTGTTCAGGTGACCGTCTGCGTTTGCTTTCGCCTGCTCGTAGGCTGCATGCCATGAAGGATCCGTGGAATCAACCCACGTGTATACAGCATCGATAGGACCTACGTAATCCATCACATCGTGGATGAGCTCAGGGTTACTTGGAAATACGTTCCACAACACGCCGGCTCCAAGTACACCGGATTCCAAGGGTGTGGTGCTCACAGACCAGGATTCAGAGGCTGAGTAAGAGCCGGCCTCTGCCAATTGAGCAAAGAATAAACCCTTGCCCCGAAGTTCGGACTGCAGTAGGTTCCAATGTTCGCGTCCAATGACAAACCTGCACGAGTTTTCATCCCACGTATATTCAATGCCAACGCTATCTGCGATCGCACGGACAGCAGTTTCGTTCACTTCGCGTAATTCCAAGCTGCTGAGATCGGAAGCCTGTACACGACGGATACGAGATTTAAGTAGTTGCTGCACGAGCCGTTGAGGCAGCACCTGCCCTATTGTTCCTCTCCATCCAGCGAAGTCCACGTGAAAACCTATCCTCATTATTCAATGGCGTACGCCTATATTCTACGTAGCCGTGAAACATAATTCGTCCACAAAGCAGAGCTCAGCCCGAGACTTCACCGTGAATATACTGCGCATGTACTAGGTGTTCAACGCAGGATTCTTGAGGCAGGACTCCAGATGCTAGTACAACCGCGGAGGGAGGTAAGACTCCACCGTTCAAGTAGCATCCTCAGAATGTGAGTGGATTCGCTGGCGGCTGCGGGCTGCTGTGTTTACCTCATCCAGGTGTAAGTAACGTCAAAGCCGTCGCCCTGAATATCTGAGCCGAACCTGCACACCATAAAATCCATGGGCATCAACTAGTGAGAGAGTACTTTCATGAACAAGTGCGAAGGACTCCAGTGGACAGGATTATTCTGTTGTAGACCTAGGCTGGAGTAAGGGAACTAGCTGAGTTCTTTGACAATTTGGCTCAGCGCGTCGAGCGTGTTTTTCAAAGACTCGACATGGCGTTCATCAAATTCGCTCAGCACACGCTTCATCTCGGTAGTCGAGACTCCTGCAGTACGAGGCAGATAAACTACTTCGACTTCGTCATCCAGATCATCAAATTTACCCTGCCAATCTTCGCCGATGCCGAACACCTTGGCATCATATTTTTTGATATCAAGACGCTTCTGTTCCCAGTTTTCCTCCGGGATCGCCAGATCTACGTACTTGATGGCTTGAACGATCTCCAGCCGTTGGGCGAAGGGCACGATGGGCTTTTTGCCTTTGATCGCGTTGAATTCATCGGTAGAAACGCCGACTACGAGGCGGTCGCCCTTTTCTTTGAGCCGCTTGAGAATATTCAGGTGTCCAATGTGGAACAAATCGAACGTACCGTAAGTAAGAACTGTTTTAGCCATGTTTACCTCCACGTCATGTTGCTGATGCATAGTTATTGTGGTGGGCTCTACGCCCGCCGGCCAGATTAAAGAACTGGTGGTCGTCCTGCCAGAGTCATTCTAAGCACGGTAGACCACTTCAGTTTAGGCCGAGTTTCACGGTGCCATGGGCTACCACGCCAACCAGCGCGCCAACCACCCAAATACTGTCGAACCGCAGGGCGGTTTTTCCGCATTCTGAGGCACTCAACCAGTAACCAAGATGTCGGATAGATCCAGCACAACGGTACAGGCAAGTTTCTTCGTGCCAGCCAAACTCTGTTGCGAGCATTCAGGCGATAAAACTCATCGTGCCGGCGGGGGTCAACCACTGGATGACCAATGCGCATGTCCCCGGCATACCAAACATAATGTCCGGTATCCCAAATGCGCCAAGCGAGTTCAATTCCTTCATGGGCGTACCAGAATCCTGCGGCCCACCCGCCAGTAGCATCAAAAAGTGCCCGGGGACTGACTAAGCAAGTCTCCCCCACATGGAAGACCTTGCTTGGTTCTTCAGCAGTACGTTTATTCAGGCGTGGAATCCACCGCGTTGGATCATTCTCCAGGGATTTTGGATCCGTAATTCGAGGCTGCAAGAGTCCCATTTTCGGGTACCGCTTGAAACGGTCAACGGAAGTGATCAAAAAATCTTCGTCTAGGAACCACGAATCATCATCCAGGAAGCAAAGGAATTCGCCTTGCACATGGTTCACCCCCGCATTGCGTCCGGCAGGAATACCAAGGTTCTCGGGAAGGAAGTGTGTTTTGATGGGCGCCGGAATGTCCTTGGGGTCCCAACCGTTGCCCACAACCACTGCATCAATTTGAACGCGCTTCTGTGCCAGCAAAGACGCTAATGCGCGTTTCAATTCGATGGGGCGATTTCCCATTGTCAGGACAACAACGCCTATCCGAGGCAGTACTCCTGTCGTCATTTTCTTCCTCCCTTCCAGCTAGTTAGCCTTAAGCCTAGTAGAAGCCATGTTTGCAACGAAATGACCTACGTTGACCAACACCGTAGCTGGAAGCAAAATCCAGATCATCCATTTTTCGGCAATCCCAGGTTCCCCAACCAGAGCCGAGATGATGGCGCAAGCCAGTATCACGAGGCTGAGTTCCACCGCGTGCAGCATCCTGTGGAACGGCACAAATCGAGCCAGCGAACGCAAACGTCCGACGAGCGAAGTTACTGGAATTGAGCGTGCTTCTGCGGTATCCGGCAGTTTTCCGAGTCCAGCCATCCCGCGAGCTGCATGCACCATCAAGGACTGGGACCTATTGAGAACGAGCAGGACAGCGAGACATCCACCCATAAACAAGGTTGGCCATGCCTGCGTAGCATTATCGCTACTTGCAGAGAGCTCCATGAACACGCGGTATCCCAAAGCAATAGGAATCAGCGCTTCGGTTGTATGGTGACCCACCATGTCGATAAATATCCCGCGCGGCGACTGAGTACCACGCCAGCGAGCCACTTCCCCGTCTGAACAATCAAAGTAGAGCTGTACTTGGGAAAGTACGACGGCCAGAAGTGGCCCCCAGATGCCTGGGATCAACAAAGCAACCGACATGCACCAGCCGGCAAGGATCATTAACCCGGTGACGCCGTTGGCGGAGATACGGGTTCGCACCAGTACTGCCGTGAGATATATGGAGATATGACGAAGGTAGAGTTCAGCGGTCCAATGTTCAGCGTTTTTTCGCGCGCGAACTTCAGGAGGTTGGCAGACCTCGCGTAGTTCTTGCAACGACGGTCGCGAAGGACGTACTGAACTCATTTAACCCTGCCTTTATCCAACGTGCTGCCGGCTCCAGATATACGCCCCTTGATGTAACCGAGTGCCCACGGAAGATGAATGGATGGGAAAGCGACAGCTGTAAGTAGCTTCTCCTTGAGTCCTCTTCCTTTGGCGCGCATTCCTTCCACTAAACAGACCAATGCGTAGAGCACCGGAACAATTCTGCTCAGATTCATCAGGACGTTGACGGGTTGTGGAATTGAATTACCGGCAACCGGTTGCACGGCAGCGGAGAGAATACCTACACCCACTCCCGCGAGAAGCAACGGTGGAAGGTCATGTCGCAAGGATTTTCCTTCGGGGAATCGCCGGGCGATTTCACCACGCCAGGTTCCAGAGGCGAACGACTGTTTGATAAGGGAGGGAAAATTATCGCGCGGGTAGTAGCCGACCTTCAGCTCCGGATCAAACCAGACTTTGTGGCCGGCCTGCCTTATCCTCAGGCAAAGCTCCCAGTCTTGTGCTCGCCACATGTTCTCGTCAAAGTAGCCGACTTCTTCAAAAACTTCACGCCGGAAGATACCGAGATATGCAGACTCGGCTTCACCTTCGGGGGCGCCTGAATGGTAGGCGGGTCCACCAAAACCAAATTTCGAGTGGTAGGCAGCGGCAATGGCCTTTTGCATTGGCGTGCGGCCACGAGCATCCATCAGACCGCCAACATCATGAGCACCAACGCGGTTGAGTGTTTCAATGCCGCGTTTGGTGTAGTAGGTAGGAAGCTCGCTGTGTGCGTCGACGCGAACCACAATTGGATGAGTCGAATTACGAATAGCTAAATTCAAAGCTATCGGGGTTCGGCCTTGAGGATTGTCCACCAGAGTAATACGTGAATCTTGAGCTGCTAATCGATGGGCAACAAGATTCGTTTCATCCGTGCTCGGACCCAATGCAAGCACCAGTTCCTTGTCACCTTCATAATCCTGCGCGAGAATCGATGCGACGGCCTCTTCAAGGTATTCCGCTTCGTTCAGCACAGGCATTACGTAAGCAACGCCTGGATATTCCGTCATCCGTCCCTTTACTTCTTCTTCAAATGAGCTTGGTAGGCCTTGATCACTGTGTCCGGATCGCCATCCATCTTCTGGACACCCTTCTCAATCCAAATACAGCGATTACAGGTCTCTTTGATTGAATTCATGGAGTGCGAAACGTTGAAAATTGTACCGGCGTTCTCTTGAATCTCGCGGATCTTTGCTTCACTTCGCTTCTTGAACTTCGCATCTCCAACAGCAAGAGCTTCGTCGATTATCAAGATATCGTGTTGCTTCGACGCCGCGATAGCAAACTTTAGGCGAGCACTCATACCTGATGAATAGGTACGCATTGGCAAGTCTATAAATTCTTCGAGTTCAGCGAACTTGATGATCTCTTCGCGCATCTTCTCAACCTCTTGGCGGCTATAGCCGAGCGCCAAACCACCAAGTGTAATATTTTTATCACCCGATAGACCGGGAATAAGAGCAGCTCCAACTCCCAATAAACTTGGGCGAGATCGCGCATAAACGCTTCCAGATGCAGGCGGGGTCAGCCCAGTAATTGCTTTGAGTAGCGTAGATTTGCCCGAACCATTAGAGCCGATGACACCGATTGATTCGTTTTCATATGCAACGAAGGAAATACCCTTCAAGGCATGAACGGTTCGAACTCCACGCATATTTGACTGCAGCAGTCGACGAGCGCCAGAAGCACCTACGGCCTTGCCACTGGAGTACACCTGATACTTCACATGAAGATTATCAACCATCACCACCGGCTGACGGGTGGAGTCAATGTAAAGATTTGAGTTTGCGCCTTCATCCTGCGTAACCACGTCAATGAATGAGGTGTCATCAGAAAAAATACGTTCAGGTTCGTATTCCGGATGCAAGTCCGGATTGATTAAGTCATCAAAATTAATCCGCACGGCCGTAACGCTCCTCAGCTTTCCAGAAGTAAATAAGGCCGAAGGCCAACGTGGCGATCGCCCAGGCTCCGACTATAAGCCATGCCATTGGGTCATATGGACTATCATTCATGATCATTGCGCGGGCAATACTCAAGGTCTGGTAAAGGGGATGAAAATCGAACACAGCAATCATCCATGGCCACTGGTTAAGGATTCTGTCAACGCTGAACAAGACGCCTGAGGTGTAGAAAAGTACGCGGCCAATGAGCGGCAAGATATTCGTGAAGTCTCTAATATGCACCGTAATTCGAGCGCAAATAAGGGCAACACCCATATTGAAGACGCTGAAGAGAAGTACCAGGGGGATGATCATGAACCAAGACCATTTAGGGGTGGTTCCCAAGATGAGAGCGTAAAGGAACATCACTCCGAGCATGGGCACCAGGGTCAATAGGTTTTGAGTGACTTGGGCGACTGGGAGCGATAGTCGCGGAAACGCAAGAGATTGAACAAGGGCAGTATTTCCAGTGATCGACTTCGCTCCACCGTTCATGGAGGTAGTGAAGAATTCGAAGAGGAATACACCGATAACTACGAATACCGGAAATTCTGGAGGCTTGTTAGCGCCTTGTAGTACACCGAAAATCATTCCATACATGAGCGCGTTGAAAGTTGGTTTGAGAACCACCCAAATCATGCCCAACCGGTTACGATCATTCTGCGACTGTACTCGAGCTTTCGCCAGTTCATAAATGAACTCTCGGCGGCTCCAGGTCTGCTTCAGGTAATCGACCAATGACGGCCTTGCCCCTACTCGGTGCAAGCCGTACTTTTCGGCCTCCTCCGCAACTGTCATGTGGAAAATGTCCTCTTGTCGAATGCTAACTACTACTTGAATTCGTAAGCACAGATGATCAAAGTCTAGTTTATGCGCAGTGCTAACACGTGATTTCATGTACGAAGCTCACGTGCAGTTAATCCCACTCAGCACTATAGGCACCTACTGCGGAGGATTATCCACAAGATATTCGGCCATAGTGTCCGTTTGCAAAGCTTCCGAAATCTGACCGATCGCCAACTCGCTAGCTAGTTCTATGGATTGCCCGTCGGGGCTTGTTGAGCTGCCAGCGGTAGGCATGGTGAACATTTCAAGGTTCTCGGTATCAACGTTCTTTAGTTGCATACCCAATCCCACTATGGTGGCCGCATCAAATTCTGAGTCAAAGGTCAGATACGGCGAAACCTTGTCGACGATGTTGTAGAGCTTCGTCGGATTAGTAAACGTATCGTTAGACAGCACTTGATTCACCGCAGCCATCAAGAAAGTCCGTTGATTCTTAACTCGTTGATAGTCACCATCACTGAACGATTTGCGTTCGCGCACGAACCGCAGGGCGCGGTCGCCCTCGAGAGTTATCTCGCCTTCTGGATAGAAGTAGTCCGTGTCGTGGGCCGTGAATGGAATCTCGTTAGTTACTTTAACTCCTCCGAGTGCCGTTGAAAGTTCTCGGAATCCGGCGAAGTCGATCATCGCTACGTGATCAACCTTTGTATCGAATAAGCCCTCTACCGTTTGCATCAGCAGGGGGACTCCCCCGAGTTCTACAGCAGCGTTTAACTTGTGCTGTCCATACCCAGGAACATCAACCCACATGTCTCTTACTAAAGACATTACGTAGATTTGTTTTCGGTCCTCGGGAATATGAACCAGCATCATCGAGTCACTGCGTTGACTTACCGCACCGTCCAGTGCCGCTGATTCAGCCTCGTTCTCGTCTGCGTGGTCAACACCCAGCATCAGAATATTCATCGATCCATCATCTGGGGCTTTCACCGGACGCTGATTCTGTTGCTCTTCGGTGTAGTTGATGGCTACGGAGTTGGATTTCGAATTAAACTTATGCTGAAGGTTGAAAACATAAAATCCGGCGCCCAAAGCCGCTACCACAACGAGAGCAACAACAGACAGTAAAACACCGCGCATGCGTCGTTTTCGCTTGCGCTGCACCCCGTAGCGGGCGCTACGCGAGGTGAAGCTTTCGCTCTTGTTTGGGATATTCATTCCTGCAGCTTCTCAAAGAAAATCTATGGTCGTCCCACGTGGCGAGTGGTTGCTCGCGACGGTGGCAAAGAAAAAGACTACTCAAGATAAATGTGATTATCCTGAGTAGCCCCTTTATTGCTAGTTATCGAGAGCAGCCACGAAGGACTTGAGCCAACTCTTCATGCCCTCGCCGAGCTCTTCATTTTCTACTGCGAGGGTCACGTTTGCCTGCAGGTAGCTTAGCTTGTCACCCGTGTCATAGCGGCGACCACGGAAAACTACTGCGTGTACTCCTGCTCCTTCAGCAGTACCGACGGCTAGTTCCTGCAACGCGTCGGTTAACTGAATTTCATCTCCACGGCCAGGTGCGGTGTGTTCAAGCACCTCAAATACCTGTGGATGCAACAAATAACGTCCAATAATGGCGAGGTTACTTGGTGCTTCTTCCACACTCGGCTTCTCCACTAAGGCGTTTACTTTGACATATTCTTCGCCTTCAACCGCAGAAACATCCGCGCAGCCATACGCGCTGATCTGTTCCGGCTCAACTTCCATGAGCGCAATGACTGACCCACCTGTTTTCTGCTGCGTTTCCACCATTAATGACAACAGTTCATCGCGTGAATCAATGAGATCATCACCAAGAAGGACAGCGAAAGGTTCGTTGCCTACGTGTTGCTTAGCGCACAGGACTGCATGGCCAAGACCACGTGGATCACGTTGGCGAACGTAGTGGATATCGCCCAATTCGGTGGCCTCTTGGATCGAACGCAGTTTTTTGGTGTCTCCCTTTGCTTCCAAAGAAGCTTCGAGAGAAGGTACTCGATCGAAGTGGTCCTCGAGGGCGCGCTTATTACGACCTGTAATCATCAGCACGTCGTTAAGGCCAGCTTTGACAGCCTCGGCAACAACGTATTGGATCGCAGGCTTGTCCACTACTGGCAGCATCTCTTTGGGCATTGCCTTCGTTGCCGGCAGGAATCTCGTTCCGAGACCCGCTGCTGGGATAACCGCTTTTGTAATTTTTGGATTTAGTGCCACGTTGCTAGTCCCCCGTCATTCTCAAATGCAATTAAATTCTTGTGACCCACTCCTGGCTCGATACACGAACCCGATTTTAACTCTTTTTCGACAGCCGCTTAATGACCGCGCGTGGGAAATACTCGTTCACATCCCCACCCAATGACTGCACCTCTTTGAGCAGTGAGGACGATAGGTGAGTAAATCTCGTGTCGGCCTGCAGAAAGACTGTTTCCACACCGGTCAGGTGACGGTTCATCGTAGCCATAGGAATTTCATAGGCATAGTCCACCGTGCTTCGCAGTCCCTTGACTATTGCCTCTGCACCTTGCTCCTTGCAGAAGTCTGCGAGCAGACCCTGACCCATAGGTATGGCCGAGACACCCCGAAGTCCTCCGACGGTCTCTTCAACTATTGCTACCCGTTCTTCTTCGGAAAACCGGTACTTCTTCGAGTAGTTTGTCGATACAGCAACAATGACCTCGTCAAAGAGACTTGCCGCTCGGGCGATGATCTCAACATGGCCATTATGAAGGGGATCAAAAGATCCTGGGCATACAGCTCTGCGCATATCTAGAATCTATCAACAAACCACTGATAACACGTGATTTTGACAGAACTGTCATGTAACGATTCATGCGTGTTCGCTTAGACCATCCAGAGGCCAGGAAGCATAATTGAGCTATGACCTTTGAATCTACCCCCTGGCGACGAACGGCTCAGAGCGCAAATCTCTTGGGAGCGGATGGTGAACCCGGCGTCACAATCTTCGAAGAAATCACCGGCCTAGCCACTAAGCATCAAGCCATCAACCTCGGTCAGGGATTCCCGGATACAGAAGGTCCACAAGAAATTCGTGAGATTGCGGTCAGGGCTATCCAAGACGGGGCTAACCAGTATGCCCCTGGCAGCGGGATTCCGGTGCTACGGCATGCGATAGCCAATCATCAACACCGATTTTATGGTTTGTCCATCGACCCTGACACTGAGGTGGTCGTCTCCACAGGAGCAACTGAAGCCATAGCTGCGGCAGTTTTGGCTTTTGTGGAGGCCGGGGACGAGGTTGTCACCTTTGAACCTTTTTATGATTCCTACGCCGCAATGATTGGACTTGCTAACGCCACTCACAAGGTAGTGAAATTGCGGGCTCCCTCCTTCGCCCCAGATCTTGATGAGCTTCGCAGAGCCATCACGGGTAAAACCCGGATGATTATTGTCAATAATCCGCATAACCCTACAGGCACCATCTTTGGAACCGAGGTCTTGGACGAAATCGTAGCTCTTGCACACCAGCACGATTGCATTATCCTGTCGGACGAAGTTTACGAGCATCTCACCTTCGCTTCTGCTCATGTTCCTATCGCTAGCCGCCCCGGCGGCTTCGAGCGAACCATTACTCTTTCCTCCGCAGGAAAATCCTTTTCCTTTACCGGTTGGAAAGTTGGTTGGGCCACAGGGCCCCGTGAGCTGATAACGGCTCTGCGCACAGTCAAACAGTTCCTTTCATACTCTTCTGGCCCTGCCTTCCAGCCGGCTGTAGCGCAGGCATTGGAACTACCCGATACTTTCTTTGAAAGTTTTGCCGCAGACCTTGGCGCTCGTGGTGATCAACTGGCCGAAGGACTCGAAGAGGCAGGCATTAAAGTCATCCGACCCAAAGGTACGTATTTTCTGGTTGCAGATTTGCAGGGTCTGGGCAATACCAGTGCGGTGGACGTTGCGAAACTGATGCCGGAGCGAATCGGTGTAGCTGCGATCCCCATGTCGGTGTTCGCTCTTCAAAAAAACCAGAAAGACTACTCATCCTTGCTGCGGTTTGCTTTCTGCAAACGGCCTGAAGTCATCGGCGAAGCGGTAGACAGACTGCAACTACTTCCCAAGGTGTTAACAAAATGAGTATGAAACCGCTAAAACGCTGGCTTGGTGGGATCCAAGAACACGCTAGCATTTATCCTGATGACCTAGTTCCAGGCGCGATGATCTTGGCGATTGGTGGCGCTGAACAGTCTCACGTAAATCTGACGCATCCAGAAAACATCTTCTACGAATACCTCGCGAGAATCGCGAATCATCTTGACGTGTTGCGCCCGCAGCGTGAGCCGCTCAAGTTTTTGCACTTGGGTGCCGGCGCGCTAACCCTCGCCCGGTGGGCCTCACTACGGTATCCCGAGAGCAAACACGTGGCTGTTGATATCGAACGTGAATTACTTGATTTTGTGCTAACTCATCTGCCTTTGCCAGAACGGTGCAATATGCAGACGCTGGTGGCTGATGCTCGTGCAGTCTTGAAGGAAGAGCTGCTCGATAAAGAATTTGACGTGATCGTCTTAGATATTTTCAGTGGCCCTGAAGCACCAGAGCATCTGACTAAAACGGAATATTATGAAGAACTGGCTCTGGCGCTAGCGCCAGAGGGTTTGCTCTTCGTAAATATTGGTGATGACCCTCCACTTGCTTTTACGGATCGTCAAGTTCAGGCCGCGCAATCTGCTTTCGACTATGTCTTGCTAAGTTCAACCCCGGAAATGTTTACGCGCAAATTCCCTGGCAACCTGATACTTACCGCTTCAAAGAAGCAAATCAACCAGTCAGCTATTACAGCTTGTGAAGCAGCCGGTCCTTATCCCGCAGAGGTTAGACATTCTTTAGCTCTGGACCGGTTCGGCAAACCATAACCGTGTTTCCCCATATTTTTTATCGGCGATCTTTGCCAGATTTGCGGGCCACAACGGTTCAGGGGAACGGCTTGAACGCTCGACAATTACTGTCGCATCCTCTGCCAAGATCATGGAAACCTTGTCAAGGGTGACAGCGAGTTCCTGATCCGTTAACGGATATGGAGGATCCATTAAAACCAGATCAAAGGTTCTTTTGGGAGCACTGCCTTCCTCATCGAAAAAGCTGGATAAAACGGTATCAACTTTGCCTCGTTGGACCGAGACAACGTCGCTTTTCAGAGCCTCATTGATTTTGGTGGCGTTGTGCTGACAAACGCTCACCGCTTTAGGAGCTAGTTCGACGAGCAATACCTGACGGGCTCCACGGCTTGCGGTCTCAAGTCCGAGGGAACCGGATCCAGCAAAAAGATCCAGTACGCGTGCCGACGAAATGACGTCCCAGCTTTCCAGGCGGGAAAACAGTGCTTCTTTGACCCGGTCAGTCGTTGGCCTTGTCGCGTCTCCGGGTACTGATTTCAGGCTAGTTCCCCCGGCAACTCCGGAAATAATACGGCTCATGTCTTGCTACTACTTTCGAAGTGTCAACGTTAATTCTTATTCAGAAATTCTCGGGTGGACTGGTCTATCCACGACTCTGCGACGGCAAAAAGTTCTGGATACTTTGTAGCCCACGCGCCCTGTTTTATGAGTTCTTGCACGTCTTCTCGCGCGGACTCAATGAGACCACGGTCTTTGATAATGCTCAGTTCTCTCAGCGTTGAGCGGCTACCAGATTGCTGTACTCCAAGGATATTTCCTTCCTTGCGTTCGGCTAGGTCTGCTTCTGCTAACTCGAAGCCATCAAGGGTCGATTCAATGGTTCGTAATCTATTCACCGATTGATGGTCCGCGTCCAACCACGTGGTGAGTAGACAGGTACCGGGCAATCCACCGCGGCCCACTCGACCTCGTAGCTGGTGGAGCTGCGAGATGCCGAATCTTTCGGCATCCATGATCGCCATCAAAGTTGCATTATGAACATCCACGCCAACTTCAATCACCGTGGTAGAGACCAACACATCTATCTGACCGTCAGCAAACTCATCCATGATTTCTTGTTTGTCCTGCGAATCAAGTTGTGAATGCAAGGCTTCCAGACGCACACCATCAAAAGATGGCATCGAGGAAAGCAACTCGAACATTGCTTCAACGCTCATAGTCTGGTTGGCGCCGTCCTCAGCAGTTGCCACCAGAATTCCTTGTTCCACCGCTGTTTCCGAAATTCTTGGACACACCACATAAACCTGATACCCCTTGGCCACTTCTTCACGGATCCGTGAAAAAAGCCTGTCCCGGTAACCGGTCAACTGCATCGGGACGATATGTGTTGAAATCGGGGCACGCCCTGCTGGCAATTTTTTAATAGTTGAGGTATCGAGGTCTCCGAAAACCGTCATCGCTACGGTCCGTGGAATAGGTGTAGCCGTCATGACCAAGGTATGCGGAACGTTTTCTTCACCCTTGGCGCGAAGAGCGTCTCGTTGCTCCACGCCGAATCGATGCTGCTCATCGATGACCACGAGACCGAGCTCTGCGAAGCGCACATGCTCCCCTAACAGCGCATGCGTTCCAATGATCAGTCCGGTCTCCCCGCTGGCAATGCCTAGAAGCGCCTGACGGCGCTGCGCCGTCTTAGCCGACCCGGTAAGCAGAGCTACGCCGGTACCTTCGCCCTCGCCAAATAAGCCTGGCTCGGCCAAATCTCCCAGCATTTTCCTAATCGAGGAATAGTGCTGGGCTGCAAGAACTTCGGTGGGCGCCAGTAAAGCGGCTTGTCCACCGGAATCAATGACCTGCAAAATAGCTCGTAACGCGACTATGGTTTTGCCCGAGCCGACTTCGCCTTGGAGCAGTCGGTGCATCGGATGCTCATTGAGCAGATCTGCCGAGATCTCTTTGCCGACCTCTATCTGATCCTCAGTGAGGGTAAAAGGAAGTCTTGAATCAAATTTCTCGGCTAACCTGCCTTTGACCGGTTTGCGCGCAATGGCTGGCTGGTTTCCCACTGCACGGTTTCGTTCTGCCAGGGAGAGTTGCAGCATGAAGGCTTCTTCGAAGGCAAAACGCTGACGGGCAATATAGGCATGCTTGATTTCACGAGGGTGGTGCCTGTCCAGGTAGGCCTTGGCTCTGCGTGGGTAATGATGTTTTGCCAAAAGTTGTTCTGGGAGAAATTCGGGAAGTTGCTCCTCTGTCATTTCATCAATGAGCAGTGAGAGTAAGTCTCGAATTTTCTTATTTGGCATTTTTGCCGAGGCCGGATAGATAGGTATGGGCCGCGGATCAGCCTCGGCTACCGTGTCCAAGATGGCGTAGTCGGGTTGGCTGAGCTGCAGGTGGTCCTGATACCAGCCGACTTTACCGCTGAACATCGCGATGGTTCCGACTTGCAAGTCTTGACGCGCTTGATAGCCGTTGAAAAAAGTCATCTTGAGTTCTTGACCATTCTGGTCAAGTTCGTCACTGACTGTCACTTCGAAGATGAAGCCACGTCGCGAGTGCATTTGCCGCTGGCTGACGTTAGTCACTTGTGCCACGACGGTGACGTGCTCGTCAAAAGGTAATTCTGCAATGGGGGTCAGCTCCCCCACGTCAACGTAGCGCCGGGGAAAATGCCAGAGGAATTGACCTACGGTGGTGTATCCAAAAGCTTTTTCGAGGGCACCAGCATTTTTGGCCCCGAGAACTAGTGATAGTTCAGCCTGCTCTAGAGATACCGCTTTGGTCTCATCCATCATGAGTACACAAGTCGGTGATGCTGATGTTCACCGGCTCCCCCTGCTGACGGATAAGATCCAACGCCAAGTCTGCCTCGGCCACGTGCACGTGGACCCTCCAGCGATACACTTCTTCGCCAGTGGGGTTGACCGGCGACATGATCACCGAGTCACCCACGCGATCCAGTTGCCCTCGCAGTGTGGCTGCTCCCAACGCATCAAGGGTAATCGTGCACATCACTTCGACACCCTGGGCATCATTTTGGATCAAATGCACATGTGGATCTTGGACTTGGTATCCATTAAAACCATCATAGGAATCAAAGTCTGTTTCTGTACCCCGAACTGCAGCGCAGAACTCGTCCAAGATCACCAGCATACCCACGGCGCCCGCGTCCACTACGCCTGCATTTTCAAGACTAGGTAATTCGTTTTCGGTACCGCGTACCGCCATCCGCGAAGCTTGAGCCACATGATGAAGCACAGTATCCAGGGCTGCGCGGCTCTCCACGTCTGTTTTTATGTGGGCCAAGGTTGAACCGGCAGCCAACGCTGCCGCACTGATCACCGAGAGCATGGTGCCTTCGACTGGTTCACTCAGTGCTGACCAGGAACGCACCTTGGCCCGTTCAAGGCCCTTGGCAAGCAGGCTAGCGGTCAGCCGGTCATGGCCCCGCCATGGTTCTGCGAGCCCACTGAGGAATACCGCCAGTAGGGTTCCTGAGTTGCCGCGCGCTGACTCCATGGACGCGCGGGCGGCAACTTCTAAGAATCCGCCGATGTCATCACTTTCCAGCTTGCTGACGGCATCATGACCGGCCCGAGCGGTGAGATACAGGTTAGTTCCTGTATCACCGTCGGCGACCGGAAACACGTTGATGGCGTTGAGCCTATCTGAATGATTTCCAAGACTCTTCACGCTCCGTTGCAACCATTCGCGAATGGCACGCACGGAGGTATCGAGTTTTTGTGTCATGGGAAATCGGGTCTTTCAGTTTTATTTGGAAAGGTCCGTGCTTGCCACGAACTCATCCATTTTGTCTTCCTGCAACGCCTTGCCAAACTTATCAATAGTTTCCATGTCAGGTATGACTATCGACTGGCCGTCTGCGGATCGCCCTGGTCCCTTATTTGGCAATGTAAAGAAAGTCATGTCACTTGGACGTACGTTGATCATTGACGCAGCGTAGCCGGCGACCTTGGAGGCATCCAGTGTTTCATCCACGGCAATAAATGGCGCAATCTCAGTGACCACGTCGTTCAGTTTACCCGGGTTGGTCAGAGTGTCCCTAGACATGATTTGTCCAAGCATTGCCTTGACGAAGAGCTGCTGGTTCTTCACACGTCCGTAGTCACTGCCTGGGAACGACTTACGCTCACGCACAAAGGCCAGTGCCTGCTCGCCGTCTAGGGTCTGAACTCCGGCAGGGAAATACATGCCGTTGGTAATTGACTGGCGGAAGGCTTGCGGGTTGTTGACCGTCACTCCTCCGAGCGCATCAGTCAAGCCTTTGAAGCCTTCAAAGTCGACGGAGGCTACGTGGTTGATGCGGACACCAAAGAGCCCTTCCAAGGTTTCTACGGCCTTGGGAACGCCGCCGCTGGCAAATGCACGGTTGATCTTTGCAGTTCCAACACCAGGAATGTCCAACCAGGTATCACGCATCACCGAGGTGACGTACATACCCTTGCGGTCCTCTGGGATATGTACCAGCATCATGGTGTCCGAACGGCCACCGTTTGGTAGGGTTCCGAACTCTTCGCTTGATTCGTCTGTCTCCCGAGTGGCGCGGGTGTCGCTACCCAGAAGCAGGATATTTACTGCGTCTTTAGATTCTTCTTTGACCTCTGGGCGAGTTTCCTCAGCAGGGAATGCCTCGGCAATCTTGTCACTCTTCGAGTCGAAGGTGCGGCCAAGATTCCAAACGTACCCGCCGGCCACGAGGCCGGCAATCACTACTAGCGCCAGAATGCCAATGAGGATTCCACGCCCGGTGCGTTTTTTCTTCGCACGTGGACGTACGGGCTGTTCTTCGAAGGACATATGCTACCTTTCACAGTTTCATCTTTTTACATCTTATCTTTCAGAAACGAACGGTACGCTGTTAAAGTGTCCGTTTTCAGTAATAAGAGTCAAGAGTCATCAAAACTTAATCTAAAGATTAGGCGTATGGCTACTTTAGCCGCAGTCGCCTTGGTGATCACACCCACACTTGCCGCCTGCGCCTCGGTAGCAGCTGTAGAGCCTGCAAGTGATGCCGGGAATCCAACCTGTGCCGAGATGATGGTGATTCTCCCGCAGTTCATTGGTGATGCTGAGCGTCGCAGCACTAACTCCCAGGCTACTGCCGCCTGGGGCGACCCATCTCAGGTGGTCCTACGCTGTGGGGTTCAAGTACCCGGCCCAACAACAGATCCCTGCGTCTCAGTGAACGAAGTTGATTGGATTGCGCACGAGGGTGAGGACGGAGTGTGGACATTAACCACCTACGGCCGTACCCCGGCTACGGAAGTCGTTCTAGACCCGCAGGTAATTCCATCGAGCACTGTGCTCGCCTCGCTATCCCAAGCCGCCTCACGCATTCCTGCAGAAGGCGCGTGCGTCAGCGTAGAGAAGAACGTAGATCTCTAACTAAGGAAATACAGCCCGGCAAACAGCGAAGCCGTTCAAATATGCGGACCGTCGAAGATCCCAGATCTTTGACGGTCCGCATCAGTTAAATTGCTTTAGCGTAAACCAATTTTTCGTTCACAAGCTAATGCGATGAGTTCATTGATTAGTTCGCTGTAGCCGATACCCGTCTTTGCCCACATTTGTGGATACATGCTCGAAGGGGTGAAACCTGGCATGGTATTGATTTCATTGATAATCCACTCGCCATCAGCGGTGTAGAAGAAATCAACCCGAGATAATCCTTCGGCGTCAATGGCATCAAATGCTTTCACTGCCAGCTCTCGGATAGTTGAGGTCGCCTCATCACTGAGGACAGCCGGGCAGCTGAGCTTCGCCGCTGCACCATCAACATATTTTGCTTCAAAATCGTAGAAGGTATGCTCGTTGCCTGCTACTGCGATCTCCCCTGGCATAGACGCCCGAGATTCCAGCGAACCGTGGCCTTCCAGAACACCGCATTCGATTTCACGCCCGCTGATGCCCTGTTCCACAATGACCTTCGGGTCTTCCTCGCGAGCAAGCTCAATAGCTGCCTGTAGCTGTGTAGCGTCCTCAACCTTGGTGATACCAACGGAGGACCCCGCACGCGCCGGTTTGACGAATAACGGGTACTGCAAATCCTTGCACCGATCCAGTGCTGCAGCACTGTCACGCAGCCACTGTTTGTTAGTGATTACCTGGTATGGGCCAACGTTAAATCCAGCATTTTCGAAGACGACCTTCATGAAATGCTTGTCCATACCCATGGCGCTGGCTGCGATGCCTGAACCGACATAGGAAACGCCAGACATTTCCAGCATCCCCTGAATCGAACCGTCTTCGCCAAAAGGGCCGTGCAGCAGTGGGAAGACCACATCAATGGGACCTAGATCAGTGATTTCAGAGCCCGAATACTGCAAGAGGCAAGTTCGCTGACCATCATTGGACAGGTGCACAGGTTTATCCGCGACCGAGATTTCGGGAAGATTTCCCGAACTCAGAGTCCAATCTGGAGAGTCCTGGTCTACCAGGGTCCATGCTCCCGCGCGGGTGATTCCCACGGGAATGACTTCAAATCGATCTTTGTCGATTTCCTGCATGACACCGGCGGCGGTCACACAGGAAACGGAATGTTCTGAGGAACGGCCGCCAAAGAGCAGGAGGACTCGTGGTTTTGGCTCGCTCATTTTTGCAGTTCTCCTTCAGATTTCAGTTCTCGCGACAACAGACGCTCCGCCATATTCTCGACGCTCAAAGTGCCTTCCAGAACCATAACCACAGATTCGGTAATTGGCATGTCCACCTGATGGCTCGTTGACAGATCCAGGACTGCACGAGCCGATTTGATTCCTTCGGCCGTCTGGGACATACGATCATTTACTTCTTCAAGGAAAAGACCTTGTCCGAGCAAGCGGCCTGCAGTGTTATTTCGTGACAGAGATGAGGAGCAGGTGGCAACTAGGTCGCCGAGCCCCGAGAGGCCGGACAATGTCTCCAAACGGCCGCCAAGAGCAAGTACCAGACGTGTGGTTTCTGCCAATCCGCGGGTGATGACGGTGGATTTAGTATTGTCACCCATTCCCATGCCATCACACATTCCTACGGCCAGGGCGATGATGTTTTTGACGATTCCGCCAAGTTCAACACCCAGTACGTCGTCATTGGTATACGGACGGAAGTACGGTGCGGAGCACAATTGCGCAATCCAATGCGCAGTCTGTGCGTTGGAGCAGGCAACCACCGAGGCGGTTGGCTGTTCGCGGGCAATTTCCATGGCCAAGTTTGGACCGGAGAGGACCGCGATACGATCAGCTGGAATACCGGTAACCTCGGCCATTACTTCGCTCATCCGAAGATCCGTGCCGCGTTCAAGGCCCTTCATCAAGGACAGCAAAACAACATCTTGTTCAAAGTACTGAACAAATTTAGCCAGTTCTTCACGTAAGGACTGGGCGGGAATGGCCAAGACCACGAGGTCTGCGCCAGTTAATACTTCAGCACTCTGCGCAGAGGCGGAAATATTGGTGGGAAGTTTCGTATCGCGCAAATAGCGCGAATTGGTGTGACGCTCGTTGATTTCACGAGCAGCTTCTTCACGGCGGGCCCAGATCTGTACCGGAATGCCTTGGTCAGAAACTGCGTCCGCCAGAACCTTCGCAAAGGTGGTTCCCCAGCTTCCGGCACCCATGACGGCGATCTTACGTGGTAGCGGCTTACTCAAGGCTTTTCCTTCGCTAGGTGATCAGACTTAGTCGTTTGGTTGTTTCGGGGCATCATAATCTCGGCCCGTAGTTGCTTGTCCATGCTCACTTGGGTTCCACGGCGCCTGCGGTGCTGTCTCTTGGCGCAGTTCAGCTTCTAGCTCGGTAATGGAGGCCATGATTCGTGCCGTGGCTTCCTGCAGTACCGTACGGGTGCGTGCCCCGACACGCAGATCATCAAGCTGCACTTGTTCCCCCACGGACAACGTCACGTGCTTACGCGGGAACGGGTACATTTTCTTGGCATATCTGGGAAATAATTCTTGATCTCCCCAGTGGGCCATTGGCACCACCGGCGCTCCAGTTTGCAATGCCAGGCGTGCAGCACCGGTACGGCCAACCATTGGCCAGAGCTGAGGATCTCTGGTCAGCGTGCCTTCAGGGTAAATGACAATCACGCCCCCTGCTTCAAGGACCTTTTTCGCAGCTTCCAGAGATTCAGCGGCACTTGAGGATTTACGAGAAACCGGAATTTGTCCGGTTGCACGTAAAGCTGATCCAAGAACTGGAACTTTAAACAATGAGTCCTTGGTCAGCCAACGCGGCAAACGTCCACTGCTATATATCGCATGGCCAACGACCAAAGGATCAATCTCGGTCAGGTGGTTAGGGCAGAGAATAAACCCGCCGGAAGGAAGCTTGTCAAAGTTTTGCCAAGTCCTGCCAATCAGGGTATTCATAACCGGACGAACCACACCGGCCAGGATTGCAAAGACCGTTTTACTTTTGACGGTTTCCCGATGCACTGAGTTATCTGTCACGAACTAACGCTCCCCTAGTTGCTCAGTTCAACGTTTGCACCTAGTGCGGTCAGCTTTTCCATGAAGTGCTCATAGCCACGGTTGATAATCTCAATACCGGTCACCTTGCTGGTGCCTTCGGCGGCCAGTGCGGCAATCATATGTGAGAATCCGCCACGCAAATCAGGAACGTCAATGTTTGCGCCCTTCAACTTTGCTGGGCCAAGAACTACCGCTGAGTGCTTGAAGTTACGCTGACCAAAACGGCAAGGGGTAGAACCCAAGCAGTCGGTATGCACCTGCACGGTGGCGCCCATACGTACCAAAGCGTCGGTGAAGCCAAAGCGGTTTTCGTACACGGTTTCGTGGATGACAGAAACGCCGCTAGCCTGCGTCAGCGCAACCACCAGAGGCTGCTGCCAGTCGGTCATGAACCCAGGGTGCACATCGGTTTCAAGGATCAAAGGATTCAGCTCTCCACCTGGGTGGTAGAAGCGAATACCGTTCTGCTTCACTTCAAATTCTCCGCCAATCTGACGGTAAACGTGGAGGAAGGCGGTGAGGTCACGCTGCTGCGCTTCTTCAACGAAGATATCGCCTTTGGTGACCAGTGCAGCAGAGGCCCACGAAGCGGCTTCATTCCGGTCCGGCAAAGCGTAGTGGTCATAACCACGGAGTTCGTCAACACCCTGGATGCGGATGACTCGGTCACGGTGCACCGAGATAATGGCACCCATTTTCTGCAGCAAGGAGATCAGATCCAGGATTTCCGGCTCAATCGCCGCGTTGCTGACCTCGGTGACTCCCTTTGCGCGCACTGCGGAAAGCAGAACCTGCTCGGTAGTGCCAACGCTTGGGTACTGAAGTTCTAGTTTCGCACCAGTCAGTCCCAGAGGGGCGGAGATACGGATGCCAGCGGCTTCTTTATCTACCACGGCACCGAATTCGCGCAAGACTTCCAGATGGAAGTCGATAGGACGGTCACCAATTCGGCAACCACCTAGGTCTGGGATGAAAGCTTCACCCAGGGAGTGGATAAGAGGTCCACAGAAGAGAATAGGGATACGTGAGTCGCCTGCGTGAGCATCAATGGCCTGGTTTGAGGCGCTCTTCGCGGCGGATGGATCCATGGTGAGGTCACCAGTCTCGGGGTCTTGAGAAACCTTAACCCCATGGATCTCTAAAAGGCTGCGCACGACTGCGACGTCTTTAATCTCCGGTACGTTACGTAGTACCGAAGGAGAGTTTCCGAGCAGTGCCGCAACCATAGCCTTTGGAACCAGGTTCTTAGCGCCGCCTACTCGAACGGTGCCTTTCAAAGGGACACCGCCATGGACCGTTAGAATCTTACCCATGTATGAATAAACCTCATCGCGTAGTCGTTTTCTCCTGCCCGGGCCGGTAGGCCGATAAAACAGGCAGGACTAAGCAAGCATACCGTCATTGCCGGTGCGCGTTGGAGCGGTTCTGCCCGTGGCGCACACATTGTGAGGATGCTTTCAGGGAAGACCTGTAGATGGTGAGGCTGTTGATTGCATTAACGAAGGAAGGCCCCGCTCGAATACACCTACTGATTAGTACGAACGAGGCCTGTCAACCAACTTAGTCAGCTGTTCTTGCCGGCAAAGTCTGAGGCTTAAATGCTGCACGGGAAGCTTCAAAGGAAGTAATGTCAGCTTCTTGCTTCAGCGTCAGCCCAATATCGTCCAAGCCTTCCATCAGACGCCACCGGGTGTAGTCATCAATCTGGAACGGAGCCACAATTGATCCGCACTGCACGGTGCGCGCATCCAGATTTACGGTGACTTCAGTTCCTGGATTATTCTCGAGTTCTTTCCAGATCAGTTCAATGTCACTCTGCGCAACCTCGGCGGCAACCAATCCCTGCTTGCCAGAGTTACCACGGAAGATATCGGCAAAGCGGGCTGAGATTACGGCTTTGAACCCATAATCTTTCAGGGCCCAGACCGCGTGCTCACGTGAAGATCCGGTACCAAAATCCGGACCTGCGACCAAGACCGAGCCCTTGTCATATGGCTGCGTATTCAAAATGAAATTTTCATCCCGGCGCCAGCCAGCGAACAGCGCATCTTCAAAGCCTGTGCGTGTAATCCGCTTCAGATAGACGGCAGGAATGATCTGGTCAGTATCGATGTTGCTCTGACGCAGCGGGACACCAATTCCGGTGTGGGTAACAACTTTTTCCATGATGGTGTTTCTTCCTAGGCCGAGACCGGAGTGTTGGCAATATCCGCGGGGGATGCGAGAGTGCCACGAATAGCCGTTGCTGCGGCTACCAGTGGTGAAACTAGGTGGGTACGCCCACCCTTTCCCTGACGTCCTTCGAAGTTTCGGTTGGAGGTAGAAGCGCAACGCTCCCCCTCAGCCAGTTGGTCTGGGTTCATTCCCAGACACATGGAGCAACCAGCAAAGCGCCACTCTGCACCGAAGTCCTTGAAAATCTTATCCAGCCCTTCGGCTTCCGCTTCGAGGCGAACACGGGCCGAACCTGGCACCACGATCATGCGGATCTGCGGATCCTTTTCGCGGCCCTTCACAATTTCGGCGGCCGCGCGCAGGTCTTCCATCCGCGAGTTGGTGCAAGAACCTAAGAACACGGTGTCCACCCGGATTTCCTTCATAGGAGTTCCGCCGGTCAATCCCATGTATGTCAACGCACGTTCGCAGGCCTTGCGATCATTTTCGTCTTCAAAATCTTCGGGGACCGGAACGTTGGAGGACAGCGAAACACCCTGGCCGGGGTTGGTTCCCCAGGTGACGAATGGTTCGAGCTCATCAGCATTCAGGAACACTTCGTTATCGAAGCGTGCACCCTCGTCGCTTTGCAAGGTCTTCCAGTAGTCAACGGCAGCGTCCCAGTCATCACCCTCAGGTGCGTGGGGGCGGCCCTTGACGTATTCAAAGGTTGTTTCGTCCGGTGCAATCATGCCGGCGCGGGCGCCAGCTTCAATGGACATATTGCAGATCGTCATGCGGGCATCCATGGACAATGCGCGAATTGCGGAACCTCGGTATTCCAGCACGTAGCCCTGTCCACCGCCTGTGCCAATCTTTGCAATTACTGCCAAGATAATATCTTTTGCGGTCACACCCGGCTTCAGTGTTCCCTCAACGTTGATGGACATCGTCTTGAATGGCTTCAAGCTCAGAGATTGCGTGGCCATGACATGTTCAACTTCGGAGGTGCCGATACCAAAAGCCAGAGCACCGAAGGCACCATGCGTTGAAGTATGGGAGTCACCGCAGACGACGGTCATACCTGGCTGTGTCAGGCCCAACTGGGGACCAACCACGTGAACAATTCCTTGTTCCTTGTCGCCTAGTGAGTGCAGGCGGACGCCAAATTCCTTGCAGTTATCCCGCAAGGTGAAGATCTGTGTCCGGCTCGTTAAATCTGCAATGGGCTTATCAATATCACGCGTCGGAGTGTTGTGATCCTCTGTAGCGATAGTGAGATCCGGGCGGCGAAGTTTGCGCCCCGCCAGACGCAAGCCTTCAAAGGCTTGCGGTGAGGTGACCTCGTGTAGCAGGTGAAGGTCAATGTAGATCAAATCGGGTTGGCGTGCTTCGCCTTCCCCTTCTCCATGGCGCACTACGTGCGCATTCCAGACCTTCTCTGCGAGGGTCTGGGGCGACTGCATGGTGGACATGCGACACACTCCTCAAGCTACGAACTATCAACACCTTTACTTTGACACTTCATAGAACACCATTTCCAGTATCTGGACTTGAATCTCAAATACTGAGACGCAATAATGGTTTCATGACTACAGGTAGCGGTGTTGGTGTCCTCGATAAGGCAGCAGCCATTCTTAACGCATTGGAAAATGGGCCGACTACCCTTTCGCAGCTGGTGGAGGTCACGCAGATCTCCCGCCCCACAGTGCACCGTATCGCTCAATCGTTGGTTCATCATGGACTGGTGGGCCGCGACATGCACGGCCGTTTCGAGCTCGGCGGACGGCTTGTCGAGCTCGCAAGCGCGGCAGGTGAAGACAGACTAGTGAGCACCGCGGGGCCGGTACTCACTAAATTGCGGGATCACACCGGCGAGAGCACTCAGGTATTCCGCAAACAAGGAGACTTCCGCGTGTGTATAGCCAGTGCCGAACGGCCTGTAGGGTTGCGCGATACCATTCCTGTGGGTACGCAGCTATCGATGAAGGCTGGCTCCGCGGCTCAGGTTCTCTTGGCTTGGGAAGACAATGAACGCATGATTGATGGCCTGCATCACGCGCGCTTTACCCCGACCATCCTGGCCGGGGTGCGGCGCCGCGGATGGGCGCAGTCACTGGGCGAACGGGAACCCGGAGTTGCCTCGGTCTCTGCCCCAATTCGGGGGCAGTCCGGACGGGTGATCGCCGCACTGTCCATGTCCGGACCTATTGAGCGCTTGACCCGCCAGCCAGGCAAGATTCACCACGAATCGGTAGTGAACGCCGGCCGGGAGCTGTCCGATTTATTGCGTATTCAGTCCGAAGGCTAAAAACTCAGCACGGCTCTAGCCGAAGTGATCAAAACCGTTTCGGTAATCCAATTGTTTTCCGTCGAGACGAACTGTTGACCGACGGCCAGTAGTGCGTAGAACCTTTCCAACAACGGTAAATTCTTCAGGAATTTCGGCTTCGGCCGGGAACGTTGCGAGCAGACCAAAGTCTTCTCCGCCGCGCAACACCCACTCCATGGGGTCTGTTTTTAAAAGCGTTGCAGCAGGTTCCAAACGCTGAGCAAAACCTTCAAGCGCCTGCCGGTCTAAGTCGAGACTGACGCAGCTAGCCTTTGCCAGCCTTCCTGCATCCCGGAGCAGCCCGTCTGAAATATCCATCATCGCGCTTGCCCCGGCTTGTGCTGCACGCGGACCAGATTCCAAGGGTGGTACCGGCCTGCACTGTGCCTCAACCAGTCGAAGCACCGCACGGTTCCAGCTCGTTGAATCGTTGTGCGCATCCAGCAGAGCCAGGCCCGCACCAGCGGAACCTAGCCTGCCTGCAACTGCAAGCAGGTCCCCCGGCTTCGCCCCACTGCGCAGGACTTTACCGTGTTCGCATTCACCAAGTACTGTAGTGGTCACCGAAATTTCCGAAGACTTACTCAAGTCTCCGCCTAAGATGGCCAAGCGATCAGCACCCAGCGAAGTAATCGCTCCGGCGATTCCCCCGGCAAATTCTTTTGCCCATGACAAAGTAACGTCTGTAGGCATGGACAGCGAAACGACTGCTCCGGTGGGCACACCGCCCATGGCATTGATGTCTGAAACATTTTGAGCAATGGACTTCCAGCCAATGTCATACGCTTTATGCTCATGACCGCTGGGCCAAACTAAACGGAAATCCTGGTCTTGGACAATAGTGTCTACGGACACCACTACCTCGCCACCAGCCACGCGAAGCGCTCCAGCGTCATCCCCTGGGCCAAGTCCGGCGTCTTTGGCATCTAGCAGAGGAAGAATCTCATTAAGAATCCCCTGTTCGCCAATGTCGCCTACGGTCAAGTTTTTCTCTGTCTGTTGATTAGTCAAAGGCTGCTATTCGACTTTCTTCGCTGCTCTGGTAATCAGCGACGCATAACTGTTGTATTGCTCTAAATGGTGTGATGTTGGATCTACGATAAATCGCCGAACCACGCCACCCACTGAATTTTGAAGATTTTTTAGTGCTTTCCTTCGCTTCAGTCTAGCGACCATTTTATTTATAAATGACCCGAAGATTCCCAATACTATGCCCAGCAGTACCCCCACAAAGACCATCAGCGTTGGAATTGCGAATCCTTCCACGCGCGGAGTCTCTGGAAGATTAAATTGGAAGTAAGCAGCCACTGCAATTCCACCAAGCCACAACGCCCCTACCAGTGCCACCACGACTCCAAGCCACTGAACAAATTTTGTCACCGGCCACCACCAGGACTTTTTTTCAACTCCAAGGGTGCAACTAGCTATAGCAATATCGATTTCATTTGCCAGTTCCGTTTTTTGTTCGTGGATACCGTCCTTGAGTGACTGGGACCAACGTGGCGAGAGGTCTTCAGTAGCAGTATTCAGATATTTCACGACGGCTTGGTCTACCGCAGCATTCTCTGCGATTGATAGTTCGGGACGCGACGTGAGAGAAATTTCAGGCTTTTCAATTCCTCGGCCAAGATTCATTCGTTTCAGTGGGTCATTACGCAACCTGGTCAACCAGCTAGTCAGCGGCCAGCCGGTGTTAGTCGCAGCACGCAGCTTATACGAGGTCTGGGCCGCATCAGCGATCCGGTGGGAACCATGGGCCTTGGCAATGCTGCCCTCAAGCTCACTCTGTTCCATAATCCCAGGGGTATGGACCTTGGGAACCGCAAGGTCACCGTCCAACAAGCGCAATAGTCCATCCACATCGGCACGCAATCGTCTGGTTGCCTGCACCTTATTATTCAGTGCTGCCGCTAATTTGTCGCGAACGGCATCGAGGCCTTCTCCCGAACGTGCTGAGGCCAAAACAATGGGCACTTGCCCGATTCCCTGATCCGCAAGCAATGCTTTTAAAGATGCCTTAACCGGCTCACGGTCGCTTTCCGCGATGGTATCGACCTGGTTAAGCACCACCAAGAGGTTTCCGCGTTGGCCGGTCAGCTCACTGAGGTAGCCATGGTGAATCGAAGCATCAGCATACTTTTGTGGGTCAAGGACCCAGACAAGGTAATCGACTTGTCCTGCGAGTCGTGAGGCGATGAGGTGATGTTCAGTTGAGGTTGAGTCCATATCTGGAAGATCCAGCAGGATAAGTCCTCCACCTAAATCTTGAGACTTCTTGGAATCTTTGCCAAGAACCTGTGAACTCAAAATATGACGCTCACTGACCTCCAGCCAGTCAAGTAAGGCGTCAGCGCCCACAGGCTGCCAGATGGCAGCCACGGTTTTGGTAGTGGTCGGTCGGATCACACCGGTTTGTGCTATCTCGGAACCGACGAGGGCATTAAATAGCGAGGATTTCCCACTGCCAGTGGCACCAAAGAGGCCTACCACCACATGATCAGCTGATAGCTGCCGGCGCGCTTCGGCACGTTCAATGATCACGGCGGCTTGGTCAACGATCTCGGGCTCAAGATACGGTTCAGCAATTTGCATTGCAGAGACTACCGCGTCAATTTGTTCGCTAAGTCCCGTATGTGCACGAGTTACCTTGCGCTCGCTCATGCCTTATACCCTCCACCACGTAAAGGTTTCACTTGGCCAAGTAGTTCTTGAACAATTGCTGGCTGAAGATGAGCGTCAATTTCATTGCGGTACACAGCTAGATTCTCGTCAATGAGCTCCTGGGTTCGAGTCTCGAGCATGGTGCGGGCGCGCGTAGCCATTCGCCTCACCGCGTCTTCACCAAATATTGCTTCCAGCAATTTTTGTCCCACCACTGCTGAGCCTCCAGCGATTCCTACTTCCAATCCGGTGACTCCGGCAGTGGAGGCAAAGACCACCACCATCAGCGCCACTGCCACACCGTTAACACCGAATGCAGCGATTCTGGCTGTCTTGCGCTTCCCCGCACCTTCGTTGCGAATCATTTCCAGCACATCTTTTTGCCAGGCGCGGATCGTGTCTGCAGCCCTAGTTTCCAGTTCTTTGGGCGGACGCTGGGCAGGCAATGAACTGAGAAGGTGTATTCCAATCGGCGTATTGCGCCAGCTTCGATCTACGTCATGGAATGCGTTGGTGATCTCACCAACCAAAACCGTATGAAGACCTGATTCTATGGCATCTTCAACCCGATGCGTTGCCGGTGGCTTGCCGCTGAAGAATGAACCAACTCGGTCACGGATGCGCCCCACGACGCCTTCAATGCCTCGCAGTAATTCTCCGGCGCCGACAAAGTCTTGCCACCGGGCTAAAATCTCACCGCGCAAGAGCGATCCGTCGTTCAGCGCTTCGGTGGTCTTTCCCAAGGTAAATTCAAAGCGCTCAGTGGCAATCCTGGCTAGGGCAGACAATTGAAGATCTTGATCGTCCGCCTGCTCACCTAGGCAGCGAACATCATGTTGCAAACGCTTAATGGCGCCTTCGAGCGTCTGTTCGGCAATGCGTTGACGTTCGGCTACGTTGGCGGCTAGAGAATTCAGCCATGCCGAAATCGGTTCGAGCCGCTCGCCCGGAATCATTTGCTGTTCATCAAGCGGAACCTCGTTGATGACGTGAAGTAATTTAGGATCCAAGTTTTTTGCTGCGAGCAGTCTTTGCAGATCCGGAACAATATCAGTCTCGGCTCCGGACGGGACACGGTTAAGTATCACACAGACCGTAATTTCCCGCCCGCCTGCTTCAGTGAGCATTTCCCACGGGATCGCGTCGGCGTACCGGTTCGCGGTGGTGACAAAAATCCAGAGGTCTGCAGCATTCAGCAGCTGTCCCGCAAGAGCGCGATTATCATCTGATACGGAGTCAATGTCTGGTGCGTCAAGAATAGCTAATCCCCGGGGCACATTCCTGTGCGTTACCACCAGTAAAGCATCGTGGCGCTCCATACCGTGGCCTTCGCTGTAACCAGCACCTTTGAGACGTGTCAGCTCAGGAAGGATCCGTTCGCTGGCAAACCACGGCTGGTCTGCGGGATTCACTGCAAGTACCGGTGTGCGTGTGGTGGGCCGTACTGCTCCGGAGCGGCTAATACGATCACCAAGGAGTGAGTTGACTAGCGTGGATTTTCCGGCACCGGTAGAACCTCCGACCACTGCAAGTAGAGGTGCATTTAAACTTTTGATGCGAGGTTCGAGATAGTCATTGATCTGGTGCAATGCCTTGATGCGCAGCGATTCACCATTGGCGTCGTGAGCGAGAATGAACTGCAGATTATTGAGTGAGTCTTCAAGCTTGGCTACTCGCTCCAGCATTTCAATGGCATGCTTATCCGGCTCGGTGTTGTCCGGGTTTGTCGATTCCGGCGGTAATGACGTGGACTCCATGAGTCCAATCATGCCTTATGACAAGCTGAACGCCACGAGCAACAATGGTGTCAGAAGAGGTTAAGAAGAAAAACCACGACAATGTCGTGGTTTTTGTGACCCCAACGGGATTCGAACCCGTGTTGCCGCCGTGAGAGGGCGGAGTACTAGGCCGCTATACGATGGGGCCGTACGCTAAAGATTTCTCTTCAACTCACCGAATCTCTCCGGTGAAGCGCTGGGATACCAGGACTCGAACCTAGAATGACGGAACCAGAAACCGTTGTGTTGCCAATTACACCATATCCCAAGGTGACTTGGACATTCAGCGAACAAACCTCATCAGGATTTTCGCTTTATGCCATAGCACGAGAATTAACTATACCCAGCTAATCAGGCGCTGACAAATTGAGGACTTGAAGTTAGGCGCACTCCTACAAATCGATGCATTGACCGATTAAGGTAGTGAGCTGGCCGAGGTTCGATACGGTGAAAGCCGATTGCGCTGCGTGTTTGGAGTCGCGGTCGACAAAGATTCCGATAAGTCCGGCGTTCTCTGCGCCCTGAATATCATTTATTGGATTGTCACCCACGTACAGGGTTCTGGCCGGCGCGGTTTGCAGCTGACTGCACCCAGCAAGAAATGGCGCAGGATCTGGTTTAGGTGCCCCGGCCGTGTCCGACCCGATCACCACCCTGAATCCGGGCAGTCCGGCACGTTCCAGCTTCATTCGCTGATACGCCTCAACGTTATTGCTCACCGCACCATAAGGTATCCCCCAACTGCTGAGCGCGGCAAGATGCGGCAAGACGTCATTAAATGGTTTCCACGAATCCTTGACCAGAGATTCATAGTCGTCAGCCCAGCGAAGGTAGGACTGCTCTGAAAGAGGTTTGTGGTCAACTAGCTCAAAGGCGCGATTTAGCCGCAATTGACGTTGCCCGAGAAACGTGACTTCGCCGGCCATATATCGTTCATAAGCCCCTGCACCATCATCTGCAAAGTCTTCGGCAATGAGTCGTAACCGCTCGCTAGTGACTTCTTCTAGCAGGTCATTAACCATGGCAAGAAATGCACCGATTGCTGCGGACCGCAAATCAACGAGTGTGTCATCTATGTCAAAAAGAACACCTTCGATTCCGCCACCCAGTCGGGCGGTGGAATCGAAGGTGTTGCTTAGTTCGCGCAATGCGTGTTCTATCGCTTAGCGTGATTCGCCGAAAGCACGCAGGCGCTTCAAGCTGGATTCGCGTCCCAGAATTTCCATTGATTCAAACAATGGAGGCGATACTCGCTTTCCTGAAACAGCAACACGAGCCGGGCCGAATGCCTGACGGGGCTTAAGTTCAAGCTCCTCAATCAGCTTTACTCGCAATGCGTCCTGAATGTTTTCAGCATTCCATTCCTGGACACTTTCAAGTGCAGCAATGCTCGCGTCTACAACCTCAATCAGGTTTGCAGGCATTCCCTTCAGGGCCTTCTCTTCAATCTCAATTTCTTCATCAGATTTGAAAAGGAACTCCATCATTTCGGCGGCTTCTCCGAGCAAGCCGACACGCTCCTGAACCAGAGGTGCAGCCGAGTCAAGTATTTCGTTCTCGCGTGCGCTCAATTCACTGCCCACAAGCTGAGCAGCCTGCAGATAAGGAACTAGACGGTCACGGAAGTCTTGCGGCTCAAGCAAACGTACGTGAGTACCGTTGATAGCTTCTGCCTTTTTGATATCGAAGCGTGCTGGGTTTGAGAGCACGTCTTTAACATCAAATGCTTCGATGAGTTGCTTACGGGTGAAGATATCTTCATCAGCACTCAGCGACCAACCTAGCAGCGACAGGTAGTTCAGTAGACCCTCGGGGATGAATCCGCGGTCACGGTGCAGGAATAAGCTCGACTCTGGGTCACGCTTGGACAGCTTCTTATTTCCCTGACCCATCACGTATGGCAGATGTCCAAACAGCGGCATGTACTGGGCGACCTTTATATCAATCAAGGCTCGGTACAGCACTATCTGACGCGGAGTTGAAGAGAGCAAATCTTCGCCTCGAAGCACGTGGGTGATACCCATCAGGGCATCATCAACGGGGTTCACCAAGGTGTAAAGGGGCTGGCCATTGGCACGGACAACCACAAAGTCGGGAATGGTTCCCGGCTTGAAGGTAATGTCGCCACGAACCAGGTCGGTGAAGGTGATGTCCTCTTCTGGCATGCGAATGCGCAGTACAGGTTCGCGGCCTTCCGCCTTGAACGCGGCAATCTGCTCTTCGCTCAATTCGCGGTCGAAGTTGTCATAACCCAGCTTTGGATCACGACTCGCGGCCTTATGGCGTGCTTCGACTTCTTCAGGGGTGGAGTATGACTCGTAGACGTGTCCTGCAGCGCGAAGCTTTGCAATGACGTCCTGGTAAATGTCACCACGCTGGGACTGGCGGTATGGCTCGTGTGGGCCACCGACGTTTACGCCTTCGTCCCAGTCGATGCCCAGCCACGCCAAAGCGTCCAGCAGCTGGTTGTAGCTCTCTTCGGAGTCGCGCTTCGCATCCGTATCTTCGATACGGAAAATCATCTTGCCCCCGGTATGGCGTGCGTAGGCCCAGTTGAACAGGGCTGTACGGATCAGGCCAACGTGTGGGGTGCCCGTAGGCGATGGGCAGAAACGAACCCGAACCGGGGTTTCTTCGGTCACGGTAGGAATCAGCGATAGATCAGTCATGGTGATTTCATTCTAGTCCCGTTGACCTGCCGGAAGCACAATAGCGCGCTGGTCTTCGCATCACAATGGATGAGAAGATCAGCGCGCTACGGCAAAATCGTTCTCCGGAGATCTCGTCAGCTTAACGGCGGAAGACGCTTCGAAGAGTTCCGATTCCTTCTACTTCAATCTCCACGTTGTCACCTTCAACAACTAAACCAACGCCGGCTGGCGTACCGGTGAGAATTACGTCTCCCGGTAGCAGCGTGAAAGCCTCGGACGCCCTAGCGACAAGGTCATTGACCGACCAGATCATTTCGCTGGTTGATCCGTCTTGGCGAACTTCGCCGTTAACACGGGTAACGATTCCCACATCATCTGGATCGGCTAGCTGTGTTTCAATCCACGGGCCTAGTGGACATGACCCATCAAAGCCCTTGGCTCTCGCCCACTGCGGATCCTTACGCTGCGCGTCACGTGCGGTGAGGTCATTAGCCACGGTGTAGCCAAAGATCACGTCCGCAGCTTTTTCCGCTGGGACATCTTTGCAAATACGTCCAATGACCACTGCTAGTTCGCCCTCAAAAGAAACTTCTTCGGAGAATGCTGGAAGAGTCACAGGATCGCCGTGCCCCACGACGGAGGTATTCGGCTTGAGGAACATCAATGGTTCATTGGGAACTTCGTTTCCAAGTTCTTTTGCATGTTCACGGTAAGTTCTACCGAACCCCACGACCTTAGAGCGGGGAATGATCGGTGCCACGAGTCGTACGTCGTCGAGCTGGTGGGTAACACCGGTGGTCTTGATTCCCTGGAAGAAAGGGTCTCCGGACAAAACGTGGATATCGTTTCCGTCTACGACTCCATACATTGGGTCGCTATCAACTACAAATCTGGCAATGCGCATACACACAAGCCTAGGGCATGTTTGCAATCAGCAAAAAGCGCTTTCAAGCGCACTGCCTCTGACAACTAGCCAGCCTTAAATGGTTTCAGATCGAATTCAACGAGCGTTGTATCTTCGAAAGTCCCGAAAACTCGCCCCGTGGGCAGCGAGGTTATCCTGTATCCAAATTTATCTTTGGTTTTACGGCTGCCGATCGTTGACATAGTACCCTTCACGAAGTCAATGACTGTCGTAGTATCTGCAGCACTATGAACAATCTTCCCACCGCCGCCCACTGCTAGATCAGCACTCGCCCAACCAGCTCGTCGCTGGGAATTGTTTGTATCTGATAGTCGGTGCTTCCGCACAAGACGGCCATCAACAGGATCAATTACGTTGATTCCTTCGATGTCGGCTACCAACAGCCAACCTGCAATTATTGTAGGCGCATATAGAGCACCTGTGTCGAGTATCGGAGAGGACTGCCAGACTAATCGTTGTTGTTTTATATCGAACTTAAAAATCTTCGCAGGGCCTTTCGTGTCTGGTATACCATAACCGTTTCGAACGGAAGTCGTTCCATACACGTGCTGTTCATCCGCTACAAGTCCAATGATGGAATGCCCTTCTATGTACCCTTTCCCATCTCCGTCCAGTACCCAGTCGATTTCACTTTCGTACGGAGATATTTTCCCTAGCACTCCCCCGGAACGTCCATAATCAGGAACCGTGCCGAAAAAAACGCTATTCGAATTCGTGGCCCACCCGAAAGGTCTGGACTGGCCATATTTTCTGTCTAACCGCTCAAGACGAAGATAACCTTTGGAAATATCCCGACGTTTGTAATCAACACTGACGATGTCCGCAAAACCGTAAGAGCCGACATACAAGCTCGAAGGGTCAAACTCCACCATCCCCTCAATCTGGTTGATAACAGTTTGCTCAGCGGGGGAAGACCATCGGGCGTTGGTATCGGGATTTACAGATGCGAGTCCTTCGCCCATATAACCACCGAGGTAAATATTCCCGTCGGAATGCCCCAGAAGGGATTGGATTTTAAAGTCTCCACCCTTGAGGGTTATAGGGCTAATCGATCCAACCGACATGTCTCTGACGTCAATGCGCGTTATCACCAGTCCTTTCGGTGACTCATTTACCAACGAAACATACTGATCCTGCGTAGTTATTTTAATCAGAGAATCGCTTGGAACTGATCCTAGTTTCGTCTCATTCCAAGTCTGTGTATCTGTTTCAAAAAGCGCTCCATCAGAAACGGTATAGAACACGTTTCCTAGGGAGCCCTTATTTTCCTCCGATGCAAGGCGAGCACCCCAAACGCGATCGATTGGGTCCTCCCATTGTCGAGTTTTAACGTTTAGGACGAGCTGTTCGGAAATCCCGCTAACGCTGACGATAAGTCGATCGCCCAGAAGATCTAGAGTCGAGATAAAACCATTTGCTTGAGGTCGTGGAAGGGCAATCTCTTCGACACTATTTGGCGATTTAGATGAGAATACAAAAATTCGTGGATTCAGAGATCCAGTTCCAACCCATATTTGGTCTCGTTCGTCAATTACCAGACGTCGAGTGTAGTCAGTATCTGGAGCCAACTTGCCCGTAGAAGTAACTGCTTTTTTGGCCGTGTTTATGCGATATACAGCTCCGGTAGGATAAGCGCCGACCCAGAGGTTTCCTTTAGAATCGACTAGCGCTCCGTACAAGGTACTGGCTTCAGTGATGATGGCATTTGGCTCAAGGCGATCCGGGCGCGCACTAGACCATTCGTATATTTGATTCAAGGTTGAAAAGAGAATTCGTTGCCGTTCACGGTCCCAGACTAGTGCGCTTATCCCCCCATCGTGGCTTTCAGGAACTGTCAGAACATGAACCGGCTGTTCCATCTCCGCGTCAATAATTTGCAACTGATTAGAGACTCCAATGATTGTCACCGCATACATTCTGCGTGGCTTACCCACAAATCCTGGAAGCTCAATCACTTTGTCAATTTTTGTCATGGGAAAAGCGCTTTCATACTTCCGCAAAGCGCCGCTAGTGTTAGATACACGTTTCAAGGGGTGCAATATCGCTCGGTCACGATTTTTCCACTGATGAATTTTAGTCGAGTTTGTTTCTATTTCGTGTTGAAGCGATCCGGGCATACCAGAATCTACAGATTTAGCGAACGTAAGAAGTCCCGCGGAAGCGAGCACCAAGGACAGCATACTTCTACGAGCAATGGTCTTGGGAAGACCGTTCTCATTCTCATGCACTATTGGCTGCTCCTAAATTCTGCGTTCAATTCGCGCTACTGACTATAACCTTTAATTCTGAGACGATACTAGCCATGGCGGACTGCTCCAGTCTTGTGGACTCAAGTTCAGCTGTACTGAACTTATCGATCGGAAGAGCGCGCTCATCCAAATTAGTCCACACCTCCGTAAATGCCAGCCAGTCGTTTAACCGAAACAGCAGCAAGATTTGATTAAAAAAGAACCAGCGGGCCAGATGCAAGTTCCGCCCCGCTGATTCCGGTTAATGCTTTAGGCCAAGCGCTCGAGCCAACCGTGGCGGTCTTCTACGGTTCCGCGCTGGATACCTAGAAGTTCTTCACGGATGGACATTGTCACTTCCCCGGCCGGAGCATTCTCGTCACCGATCAGTTCTTCACCGTTCTTGAGCACGCCGATTGGAGTGATGACTGCGGCAGTACCGCAGGCGAACACCTCGGTGATGTCGCCGCTGGCGACCGAATCACGCCACTCGTCCAACGTAATCTTGCGCTCTTCAACTTTCATGCCACGATCCTTGGCCAGCTGAATCACCGAAGAACGAGTCACGCCCTCCAAAATGGTCCCGGTCAACGCCGGGGTGACTAGAGTGCCATCCTTAGTTACGAAGAACACGTTCATTCCGCCAAGTTCTTCAACTGCATTGTCATTGAATGAATCAAGGAAGAGCACCTGCTTGCAGCCGTTCTCTTCTGCTTCTAGCTGGGCTACAAGTGAAGCGGCGTAGTTGCCACCGCATTTAGCCGATCCGGTGCCGCCACGGCCTGCACGGGCGTAATTCTTTGAAACCCAAATACCTACTGGCTTCAGTTCCCCGCCGAAGTAGTTTCCGGCCGGTGAGGCAATCACCCGGTAGGAGACTTCACGCGCGGCACGAACACCCAAGAAAGCTTCGGTGGCGATCATGAATGGGCGCAGGTAGAGAGCTTCCCCGTCACCGGTAGGCACCCAGTCAATATCGGTGGAAACAATTTTGCGCAGCGAATCAACAAAAACGTCTTCGTCCAGCTGTGGTAGTGCCAGGCGTACTGCTGATTTGTTCAGACGTGCTGCGTTGGCGTGCGGGCGGAACGTCCATACTGATCCGTCCTCGTGGCGGTACGCCTTGAGTCCTTCAAAGATTTCCTGGCCATAGTGCAGGACGGAGGCAGCAGGATCCATTGCGATGGGGCCGTACGGCTCAACTCGGGCGTCATGCCACTGACCGGTGTCAGCCTCGGAGCCAGCAGTCCAGTCAACAACCACGGTGTGGTCGGTGAAAAAGTCCCCAAACCCGGGGTCTGCTAGGACGGCAGCGCGTTCTTCCGCGCTCTTGCGATTCGATGAAGGATTTTCGGTGAATTCCATCTAACTCTGGACTTCCTTGCTCAGTTAACGAAAAACGGGCGCCCACGCCATTGGCGGAACACCCGTCCGTGGATTTGCTGCTCGATTAGCAACTAATCGAGCTACATCACTTTTAGCTTAGGCCAGTAGCGCCACAATTGCATCGCCGATTTCGCTGGTGGTGCGATGATCGGTCAATTCTTGGCGCGAAGTGATCTCTTTTTCGACAGCCTGCTCAACAGCGGTAGCCGCAGCTGACATTCCGAGGTGTTCCAGCATCAATGCCACCGACAGGATTGCTGCCGTGGGGTCGGCCTTCTGCTGACCGGCGATATCTGGTGCCGAGCCGTGGACCGGCTCAAACATGGATGGGTAGGTTCGGTCCATGTTGATGTTGCCGCTGGCTGCCAAGCCGATGCCGCCGGTGATTGCGCCGGCCTGGTCGGTGAGAATGTCACCGAAGAGGTTGTCGGTCACAATGACATCAAAACGCGACGGGTTGGTAGTCAAGAAGATGGTGGCCGCATCCACGTGGAGGTAGTCGTGGGTGACTTCCGGGAATTCTTGGGCAACCATTTCTACAGTACGGCGCCACAAGTGTCCGGCGTAGACCAGCACATTGTGTTTGTGAACTAAGGTCACGTGCTTGCGTGTCCTGGCTGCCGCACGGGTGAAGGCATCTCGAACTACTCGTTCTACGCCGTAGGCGGTGTTCACCGAGACCTCGGTAGCAATTTCATGCGGGGTGCCGGTACGGAGCGAACCGCCGTTGCCTACGTATGGGCCTTCGGTGCCTTCACGGACAACCACGAAGTCGATTTCTCCCGGGTTTGCCAGTGGGCTTTCAATACCTGCATACAACTTGGACGGACGCAGGTTCACGAAATGATCAAGAGAGAACCGCAGCTTCAACAGCAATTCGCGTTCAATGATTCCCGAAGGGATTCGTGTGTCACCCGGTGCGGCGCCAACGGCACCGAACAAGATGGCGTCATGCTTTTTGATGGCTTCAAGAGTTTCATCGGTCAGGGTCTCCCCCGTCTTGAGCCAGTGTTCTGCGCCCAAGGTGTACTCGGTGAGATCTACCTGCTGGTCTCCACCGTTAGTCACGAACTTCAGGACTTTCACGGCTTCGGCAACCACTTCTGGGCCGATACCATCGCCTGGAATGACAGCAATATTAATGACGTTTCCCATGCTCTCATCATAACGAAGTGAATCCACCATTTGAGAACCTATCTCAAATTATGAGATAGGTTTCTTTTTGCGTCGCAGAATCTCAAACCGTGGCATGAGGACTGCGGCCAATTCGCTGGCTAGACTCAAGGTAGAACAGAGCATAAGCACGCGCGAGGGAACACTTGATTTTCACTAATCCACACCGGCGGATAGACCGGTGGATCCGTTCAAACCCCGGCCGGATCGATATGTTCGCAGGTGCGATTTACACACTCGTGTGCATTACTTTCTCGGTCGGCCTCGGATTTGGCGTGGGCATAGGCTTTGGACTCAGCATCGCGGCAATCGCCCTATTGCAATCGGCACCACTCATGGTCCGCCGTCGCTACCCGTGGGCAGCTACCCTCACCATTGCTAGCGCCCACATTCTGCAGCTGTTCTTCCAAGGGGTATTCCTGCCCTCTCAGATCTCGGTCCCACTCATGATTTACACCATGGCTATCTATGGGAAACGCTGGCAATCCTTCGCTACCTTGGGTCTGGGATTTCTTGGAGCCATTTTGGCTACGTTCAATATTTTCGGACCGGGACTTTATGGTAATAATCCAATTACCTTTGACATGGTCATTTCCTTTGTCGGCTTGTCCTTAGTGGTGACAGTCGCTTGGACCTTTGGCGACCTCGCGCGAAGTAGAAAGCAAACTTTGAGCGCGTTACGGGCACATGCGCAGCGTCTGGAACATGAACGTCTGATTGAACGCGAGCTGGCCGCCTCTGACGAACGCAACCATATAGCCCGAGAAATGCATGACATCGTGGCACATTCGTTATCGGTGATTATCACGCAGGCGGACGGCGCTCGGTACGCAGCGGCTCAGGACCCAAATATTGCCATTGAAACGTTGAAGACCGTCTCAGATGCGGGCCGGTCTTCACTACGGGAAATGCGTCGTTTGCTAGGCGTGCTGCGCACCGACGAAGAAGTTGAGCACCGTCCGTTGCCAAGTTTGAGTAATATTCCTGAACTCGTTGAGATGGCAGTCAAGTCTGGCTTGGAAGTTTCCTATGAGACTACGGGGTCCCCTCGACGGTCTCTGCCTACCGGCGCCGAGCTCACTGCGTACAGATGCGTACAAGAAGCGATCACTAATGTAATAAAGCATGCTGGCCCAAAGGCTATATCCACGGTTAAGTTGCATTGGTCAAACCGAGGCCTCGATATCAATATCGAGGATGACGGAGCGTGTGCCGGAAAACTTGAAATCGAGGGTGCTGGCCAAGGGTTACGTGGATTGCATGAACGGGTCGCCCTATACGATGGAACCAGCACAGCTGGACCGCTTCCTGACGGAGGCTTCTGCGTCTCCGTCTTCATCCCCTACTCCGAGGACTGAAAATCGAATGACTACCACCGAGCCAATCAACGTTGCCTTGGTAGATGACCAGCTTCTGGTCCGTAGCGGATTCCGAATGCTGATCAATTCCCAGGACGATATGAAGGTGGTTGCCGAAGCGTCCAATGGACGCGAAGCCTTGGCGTCTCCAGCCTTAGCCGCAGCGGACGTCATCTTGATGGATGTTCGTATGCCGGAAATGAATGGTATAGAAGCTACTGAGCGATTGCTAGATCCTGATAGGAAGGCAGCTGGCGGCCCCAAAGTCATAGTTCTGACCACGTTCGATATGGATGAGTACGCACTGAGTGCAATCCAAGCCGGCGCAAGTGGCTTCCTTCTCAAGGATGTTCCACCAGAAGAGCTCTTGGAATCTATCCGTACCGTGAACCGTGGTGACGCAGTGATTGCTCCATCGACTACACGCCGATTATTAAATCATATGGCGCCAATGCTCAAGAAGATCACCGCTCAAAGTAACGATCACCTTACTGCAGCCGTCGAGTCCTTGACGCCTCGTGAGCGTGAGGTGTTTGGTTTGATTGCTGAAGGTCGATCAAACCCAGAAATCGCAGAGCAGCTATTCCTGTCGGAGGCCACAGTAAAAACACATGTCGGACATATTCTGGCGAAGCTGGGAGCCCGCGACCGAGTTCAGGCAGTGGTCATTGCCTATCAAACTGGCATAGCCAGCGTCTGAGCCTTCGTTGCACAGACACTTGATCCCAGTATATTTCCTGTTGCAGGGACGGACGTCGTCTATTCTTGAATCATCTGAGCTGCGCGAACCAATTGTTCTTCACTTGGATTCCAAGAATTGAATTCTTCGGCTCGCTCTCCAACATGAAGAAGTTCCGCTATCGCGGCAACGCTCCTTAGCGAAGCTTTACCGTCACCATATGGGTTTATTGCAGTAGCCATCGACTCGAATGCTGCTTGGTCACCCAAGAGAAGCAACATTTCACGGACGATGTCGTCGGTAGCCGTTCCCACCAATTTAACGGACCCAGCAACAATACCTTCCGGCCGTTCAGTATTGGAGCGCATGACAAGTACCGGCTTACCTAAACTTGGCGCTTCTTCCTGAACGCCACCAGAGTCAGTCAGCACAACGCTAGATAGACTCAGCAATTTCGTGAACTCTGCATAATTTAATGGATCCGTTACCACTACATTATCGAGTCCTGAAATTGCTGGAATTATCTGATCGCGAACAGCGGGGTTCCAATGCAACGGTAAAACGAAATCCGTCTCTGGAACAGTCGCAGCAATTTCCGCGATGGCCCTAGCTATCGATGTCATCCTCGAACCATGATTCTCACGTCGATGAGTTGTGATTGTTACAAGTCGTCTACCCGAGGACTCGACTTCCAATAGGCGCGGATCCGAGAAACTAATATCGTCCGAGAGAGTTTGAAGCAAAGCGTCAATCACGGTGTTACCCGTAACCACGATGTTCTGTTCAGAGACCCCCTCGTTTAACAAATTACGTTTATTGAACATCGTTGGGGCGAGATGCAGGGTGGCAAGTTGGCTCGCTAGTTTACGGTTCGCTTCTTCTGGGAAGGGTGAGAACAGATTGTAGCTGCGGAGTCCGGCCTCCGCGTGAACCACCGGTATGCCCCGGTAAAACGCAGCAATGGCGCCAGCCACGGCGCTGGTTGTGTCCCCTTGAACCAATACAACGTCAGGAGCACACTCATCGAATACGCCATCTAGGCCGTCAATGATCCGTGCAACCAGCCTATTCAACGACTGATCCTTAGCGAAAACATCGAGATCGAAATCAGGCACGATTCCGAAAAGTGTATTCACTTGGTCCAACATCTCGCGATGCTGGCCGGTAACGGCCACCACACACTCTAACTGAGGAGATGTTTTGGCTGCCTGGATAATAGGTGCAACTTTGATAGCTTCGGGACGCGTCCCGAATATAACCAGCAGTTTTTTTGCTTCCACGGACTAGATATCCAATTCTTTCCACAGACCGCGCGTGTCCACCAGGTCTTTGGCAAGCAAAGTACTTTGCGGAATCGTTTTAAAGATGTCATGGTCAACTAGCAATACGAGCAAGTTCTCATTCTCAAGCGCAGTCTCAAGGTCTGTAAGCTTCACATTGTCGAATTCCTGCAATGCCCGTGGAAGCACATCGACAAAAGGTTCGACAACGCTTAGCCTAACATCTGGGTACTGCAGGGCTAGATCTTGCACGATGCTGACGGCGGGCGATTCTCGAAGATCATCCACATTGGCTTTAAAGGCCAATCCTAAAAGCGCTAGACTATCTCGCTGCGTACTGCGAAGGTGTTCCGCGATCTTGTCCACCACAAACTTCGGTTTTGAATCGTTGACATTCCTCGCGGAACGGATCAAAGTCGCCTTCGTCGGTGCCGAGGCGACAAGGAACCATGGATCTACCGCGATGCAGTGACCACCTACCCCTGGTCCTGGTTGAAGAATTTGCACACGTGGGTGTTTATTCGCCAGCTCGATTACTTCCCAAACGTTAACACCTAGATGATCTGCAACGATGGACAGCTCGTTAGCAAATGCGATGTTGACATCTCTAAAAGAATTTTCAGTCAGCTTGGTTAGTTCAGCTGTCCGCGCATCGGTCAGATGTATCTCGCCCTGGCAGAATGAGCGGTACAGATTCGCCGCACGTTCCGCGGAAATCGCGTCATACCCGCCGACAACACGATCGTTACTGATGATTTCCTTCATCATACTGCCAGGAATAACACGCTCTGGGCAGTGCGCGAAGTACAAGTTGGAATCGACTAGATCAGGCCTCGACCGAAGCAAGAGTTCACGGATCATCTCGGTTGTGCCTACTGGCGAAGTGCTTTCCAAAATGAAAAGGTCGTTATCTTTCGCAAAAGGAGCTACCGATTCAATTGCAGATCTGATATACGAGGTATCTGGTTCATTGTTTGAATTAATCGGTGTAGGGACAGCTATGATATAAACATTTGATACTTGCGGAACGGTCGACACTGTGAGATTTCCACTGTTGACGCAGGTTCTAAGCTCTGACGAGATCCCGGGTTCTTCGAACGTAGCTACACCATTACTCAAGTCATTTACGACTTGTTCATTAATGTCTACTCCGTGTACGCGCCAACCCGCTCTGGCTAATACAACTGAAGTGGGCAAACCAATATATCCCATGCCCACGACACAAACATCAATTTCAGTCATTCTTTTTCTACTTCCAAGGATTGTTTATGCTTAGTCGATAAAGTTTGAAAAATGCAATTAATGCCGCCTACTTCTCGCTTCTTTCATCACACAACGAACTGTACAGAGTAGTTATTCTCTCCGCGTTGGCTGCCCATGTCCTCGTAGCCAGGACCTTCGTACGCCCGGCATGTCCCATCGCCGACCGCATTTCCTTGTCTTCCAATAAGATCCGAATCTTATCGGCAAGATCTGATTGGTCGCCTGCTGCGAAGAGCAAACCGTCCACACCATCATCCACGATCTCCCGTAACGCGGGAAGATCAGTAGCTACCACTGGTACTTCGAATGCCATGGCTTCTACTGGTTTAAGGGGAGTTACTGCACGCGTGACATCCAAATCGCGACGAGGAACAACGAAAACATCCAACGCTCGATGATATAGGCGAGCTTGGGTCTTCTCAACTCGGCCAGGGAATATTGTCCGCCCCTTGACACCAAGTTCATCGGCTAAATTGATGAGGCTCGTCCGCTCAGTTCCGTCGCCGACGATCACGATCCGCAATTTTGGATGGCGTGGTGCAAGTTCGGCAAACGCCCTAATAAGAAGGTCGAGTCCTTCGTAACCAACGAGACTTGAAACAGTACCAATCAGTTGCCAGTCGTCATCTAATCCGAGCTTCTTTCGGCTCGAGGATTTGTCTGGCACGTTCTCGATGAATTCCTCGCCGACTGCGTTCGGGCAAATCAGAATGCGCTGAGGATCCACACCAGCTGCGACCAGCTCGTCCTTCATGGTGCTTCCAAGAGTGATAACTGCATCTGCAGACTTCGCTATCTCTGCTTCCCTTGCTTTGAAGTTTACGTACCGGAAGGATTCCCTACTTCGATCTTCGCATCCGGACAGCCAAGTATCCGCAAGTTGTCCTCGAACTTCATAGACCCACGGAAGCTCCGCCTTTTGAGCAACGTCTTTTACCGACATGCCGTTTAAGAACTCGGTCGTAGTATGCAGGACTGACGGTTTAAACTTATCTACAGCTTGCGACAAAAGTTCTGACTGTACGGACAATCGTTCAGTTACTGTCGCCGGAAGTACCTTCGGCAGTAACCGGCGATAAGTTACCCCGTCGATCTCATCAGCGTCAGCGCTCGGTAATATTCCTACAATCCATGGATAACCAACTCGTGAAAATGGGACTACTTCCCATCCAGCCTTTTGAATGGACTTTAAAACACTGTGGCTTCGTTGTGTATATCCGCTATTGGTGAATGGGAGTGAATTAGTCAGCAGGTGCAAAACACGACGATCTTGAATATAGATATCCGTTAAAGACGTCTCTTGATCCGTCATCGCAACGGAGAGAACGGATATCTCCGAGGCATATTGTTTAGCTAAACGTCGCCCGGTCTTTCCAGCGTTTGTTGCTTCGGTAAGAGCAATCTCGTACTCGCCCAAGAATGCATGGATCCTAGCACGTGCACACAATGTTTTCGCATCGTGAAGGCCGCTGAGCAATGCGATAGCGTCATTCGGTTTACCGTCCAATAGGAGGATAGAGCTACGTATTCTTCTGGCAAAATCAAAACTCGCGAATTTTTTGGTCTCGAGAAGGCGACCAATCCGTTCACTGGCACTTAGGAAGATTCTGCTTGACGCAAAGCGACGTGAAACCATCAAGGCAAAGTGAACAGGGTCCTCTTTTACACCAGCCACGCCAATACGCGAAATTGCAAGTAATCCACGTACTCTAAGTGCCGACATCAAACTTTTCTTCCTTCGATTTGTTGATAGTGGGAATTAAGTAGACGGAAATACTCATGTCCCAACCGCTCAAGATCAAAACGCTCCTTGAACGCGCGTAGCGAGGCCGGATTTGGCTGCCATTCAATAATTTTTGAAGCGTCCGCCATCCACGAACTAGAAATTGAAAGAACATCGCCCGTGTAGCTAAATCCAAGTTCGTAAACCCGTATCAGATTCTTTGCTTCACCACTCACAAGACCCGTAATGTGGCATCCGTATCCTGCAAGCTCAAAAAGTTTTGAAGGCACAGTGTAGTCGAAACTTTCCCAGTCTTCGCGAAGAGAAACTAGACAGGTATCAGCCCAGTCGTACCATTCAAGAACGGTAGCACCTTTAACCGGCGGATAGAAAACTCTGCTAAGTCCTAATTCATCAGCGCGTGATTGCAATGCAGGTAGAGCCGACCCTTTACCTACGATTCGTAGATCCATCCAGTCTTTGGATACTGCTGCTATGTCCAAGGCCTTCTGGAGGCCTTGACTTTCGCCAAGATTTCCTAAATATAGAACTCGAAGTGGACGATGACTGGTGCCAGTCCGGGACTTACTTTTGCTGAACTGTCTGAATCGATATCCATTAGTTACGACTTCAACGTCTTTGCAACCGTTTTCGACCAACTTTGCGACATGCCCAGGCGTGACAGCCACAACCTTGGAAGCCGAGTTTTGCATACGAGTTATACACCGAACTGCCATTCGTTCTACCGCCTTCCAAGGGATCACCCCAGACTCTTCCAATAGTTCTGGCCAAGCATCCCGCATTTCAACGACGAGCGGAACCCTCCGTAGTTTGGAAACGATGTATCCAGCGACAAGAGTCGGCAGGGCCGGTACGGTAACAATGAGCAAATCTGGCTTCGGCGCACGAAGCGCACACGGAATCATGAATAGAATCATCAAGAACTGCACAAGCAGCTTGGAGTACCAGCGGAAAGCTCGGAATCGAAAACTGAACGAGTATAGAGAGAATTTCCCATGCACTTTATCCAGTGTGGCATCGCTCAACGGCGTCCACGTCTTATCCGACTGACGATTAGGCGCAATTACATCAACGTCGGCCCCATTCGCAAGAAAAGTTTCAATGAACGTCGACCATCGCCGCTGCGGAGGAGAGACTTCCGGACCGAATGAATGAGTTAGAAGTTGAATTCGCATGCTAATTATCTTTCATTCGTTTCCGGCGGCTGTTTGGGGCTTCTACAATCTTATAGTTTCGCTAATTGCTTGGGCCGCTTCCTCGCCACTATCGATGAATTGAGGGTATCCATCTGTCTGCGTTGTGCTATCGCACCCTCTCGAGGACCTATCCAGAAGAGCAGCAATATAAGTATAAATCTCGCTGTCTGATAGAGCGGTAAAGTGCTTTACATCATCGCATAGAGCGTCAGCACGTGTTTTCTGATCGTCTGTACTCGCGTTTAAATTGGGGATCACAAGTGACGGTACATCCCATTTTATGATTTCGTGGATGCTGTTATAACCAGCAGCGGAGACTACAAAGTCGAAGGCGCGAAGATATGGCGAAATCGGATATTTGCGTACAGTGATTGAGTTCTCGTCGCCTTGCACATGATTGCTTAGTGGAGACGACGCAATCACAGGCATAACTGCGCCTCTCGACTGCTCTTGAATTGCAGCGGTGACTTTCTGCCGAATGTCCGAAATGTCATTGATGTTCCCAGCACCCAACTGAACCAATGCGTAGTTACCATCAGGATCAAGTGCCAATTCTTCTAGCGCTGATTTTCTGGAGAGTAAAGCACTATTAGACAAAACGATGCCTTGAACTAAAGTTTGAGTCTTTCGATGAGAAAGGGGTCCGTCGTCCAGACGGTCTCCGACGTCCCAAGGTGTAAGAATTCGCGCGCAATAAGCTTCCATCTCCGGCAGCTGTTCGATACTGGCGGTCTTCTTCCAAAGTCCGCGACGTAACCAAATCAACTTCAAGCTTGGTTTTTTATCCAGTACATCGCGCAGGCCACGGTAAATCCAGGTTCCATCGAACACCACGGCGTCGAAGTGATTCCTCCGCGTAAGTACGTTGAAGAATTGGTAAAAGTTATTGTTCCAAAGTCGTGCAGGTTGTCCAGTTGTACCAGCGCTGGCGAAGTGAAGGTATTCGAAACCTTGCTGGGCAATAACTTCTGCGGACGTCGAGAGAGTGACGAAAGATGCGTGAAAATCTTCGCTTCCACTCTTTGCAACCGCCAAACAGCGAGTAATGTGCCCCATGCCTGCCCCATTGCTCGTTATGAAAAGCACATGTGGCATGTCCAGAGCCGGCTTCGAAAACGTAAGGTTCTCGACATTTCCGTTAAACAAGTTTTTATAAGTGGAAATTGCGCGCAGCCTATCGACTGTAAATCGTAGGCTACGCGCAACTGCCCTTAATGAGGTCGAACTCATGCAGATATATTTCCCATAAATTTCAGATGCGGTTAGGCAACGACCTGATTATCAATTGCGTCAAGTCGTTGCATAAGAGCATCGATTCCGTATCGAGTCGCAATGTAATTTCTAGCCTTGTCCGACTGCTCTTCATAGAGTGAGCGGTCCGCCCAATAGCGCTGGATTAGGCTTTCAACCTCATTGGCGTCAGCATAGATTGCGCCGTCACCAAATGTTGTTTCCATGTACGGCGGCAATATAACAACTTTGCCTGCCGCCATGGCTTCAGCAGTCGACATACCAAATGACTCGGTGAGCTTATCGTCGTGAAAGTATGCCCAGAAGTCAACAGAGCTCAGGAAATCATCCACTTCCATTGCACCAAATTCATGAACAGTAATTCCATCAGTTGCCGACTCTCCCAACTTCTTACGAAGTTCGTCAGCACCACCAAGGATTTTGGTCTCATAATTATCTGAGACGTATGCTGAACGGAAGGTGGTAAGACTTGATGGCCATTTCAGTCCATGATCTCGTGAGTGACGACCTAAAACTGGCTTCTTAGTGAAGTCCGGCGAAGGCGTACTTCCACTCGAAATAACACCAGGCCAAGTGCTCTTCAGCAGTCTCGACTCTGGAACCAGTGGCACTGATAGTTTCCGCGTTAGGTCAGACTCACCAATAACGAACGTCTCAGTCTTAAACAGACGGTCCATGTTCGAGATGCAAACTTCCAAATCAAACACCATGCCACTACCCCCTCTGTTAACTGGAGGGTTATTCACGATAAGGAGTGCCCGGTCTACAGTAATCTTGGAATCTGCTCGCTCCAAGTAAGTGACCACCGTCGGATGACGTACAATCAAAACTCGCACGTGTGCGACGTCACTAAGGCTGAGCTGCTCGGCCTGGCCGCGACGCTGGATTTCGAATAGAGCGTCGTTAATTGGCGTAGTTGGTTTGTTTAGTGGAGACTCCAAATGAATGAACCCTACACGTTTACCACTTTGCGCGACCGCTTTAATTTCCGCAAGGGTAAGCGTCGTAGTGCCACCGGGGAAGCGGAAGTCAGTTACGTAAACGACATCAAAAGTCCCTAAATCAGCACCACGTTTACCAGCCTCCATCGTAGAAGGAATCATGTACTCGCGATCCTGACCACGGTGAATACTCTCAGGATTCTGTCCGAATTCAGAGTGCCACTTTAGGTAACTAGCAAGATACAAAAGACGCGAAGGATCAACGAATCCACGACTCATTTCGCCTGCAGTCAATGAACCTTCACGAGTTCGAGTGAACGAAAGCGCCATATTTCCGACAGAAGGAATTGGTGTACCAAAACGCTGTACAACACGGTCACGGAATTCAGCATCGCCACCGCGATTAACAGTGTCCCAAGGGCCGATTTCTGCAAAGAGTGAACGGCGCACCATCAACGACGAGAAGTTTGGTTGTGCGAACTGCGGATTGTTATTAATCCGCAGGAACTTCAATTCATCGGTGGATCGTGCGTGAAGGGACATATTGCCCGGTACTTCAGGATTCTCTAGCAGATGCTTAACTTGCAAAGCGATCTTGTCTGGGTGTGACCAGTCGTCATCGTCATGAACCGTGATGAACTCACCTTGGGCAACCGCGAGGCCTGCGTTTCGGGCGCAGTAGGCGCCAAGGTTTTTCGCCTGACGCAAAACCTTAATTTTCGGGCTCATTGCTTCAGCTTCAACGAGGTACTGCTCGTACTCCATACCGGAGCAGTCGTCGACAACAATAATCTCCAGGTTGTCCCAAGTCTGTTCCAACAAAGAAATAAGTGCAGTCTTTAGCAACGCACCCCCTCGGAAAGAAGGCACTAGTACGGAGACTGTTGGACCGTCGGTGATCTTTTTAGCTTTGCTTCGCAAACGATCAATCGCAGCAAGCTCGTCAGACTCTTCAAGGCGAATCTCAGCGAGACCTTCCTTTGCAAAAAGCCCATTGAGCTCCTCCAGCCATCGCTCAGTAACTCCCGCATCGACCTGGTGCACCGAATTCAGACGAAGCAGCTCGCCTTGAATCGGGAACTTATTGCGGATACCAAAACGCTTAATAGCCTCGCGTTGTTTCTTCAGTTCACCGGTCTCGGTCAAAACCTCTACGTAGATCAGTCGATCGTTACGTCCAAGAGCCTTGATTCCGAAATAGCGTTCAACCAAATTAAACAGACGCGCAGAATCCTGCATGTCGCTTTCGAAGGCACGCTGATTTGCAGCAAGCCGAGCCAAGGTCAGAAGCATGTCCTTATTCCAAGAACGAACGACTTCCAAATGCTGACGCTCAATCATGCCCATGTCGGCGACGGTGAGCATCTCACGAAGGGGCTTGTACTTATACATCCCACTGGTAGCAGCCAAAGCAACCGCATCACGGACACGGACACTTTTCGAGCGAAGAGCAAAAGTTTCCATCTGCGGACGTACGTGTGGCATCCGTCGAGCCCACTCGTTGTCAAGTCCGACAGGCGGCAACGTTGGTCGAGGGGCAGCTTTTTCCGAATTCCCTGTCTCTCCGGTCATCCCCTCATAATTCGCTGGCACCACTCCGTAAGAAATCTCACCGACTTTAGCGTCAAGTTTCTTTAGCTGACGCCATGTTTGGCGGCTGAACAGAAGCAGTAGAAGTAAAGTTCCAAGAATCGCGATACCAAAGCCGATAGCAATTAAAACTGTCGACTGCAGTAGGCTTCCGCCTACCGCAACTATGAATCCGAATACGCTTGCTGCTAAAACAGCAACTTGCCAAGGCTGGAAACCTCGTAATTTTTTTAGCATTCGAGTGATCACTCTTCTTTAAAGGCGTACTGCAGCGTCGCCGGCCGAAACACCACGGGTGTCGAAGAACGACTTTGCGGCATTTGCCAGGGCGTCGACGTTGTAGTTGGCGTGGTTCTGCAAGAGAACAACTAAGTCAACATCAGCTACAGCTGCTTCCAGTGATTTAACGCGGTTGAACGACGTATCGCCAACGAACCATTCCTCGATCTTTGGATCGTGGAACGAGATATCTGCACCGCGCTCTAAGAACGCCTCTGCTACAGGCAATGCTGGCGAGTGACGCTGATCCGCGATGTTTGGCTTGTAGGTAACCCCCAGAAGTAGTATCTTAGCGTTCTTAAGTGCCTTGCCGGATTCGTTCAGGACATTCTGCACGCGGTCGACTACGTAGCGTGGCATCGAGCTGTTGATTTCTTCGGCAAGTTCGACAAAGCGGAATGGGTACCCAAGGGACTTGCGCACGGAGTAGCTCAAGTAGTTTGGGTCGATTGGAATGCAGTGTCCGCCTACACCTGGGCCAGGGTAAAACGCCTGGAAACCGAATGGCTTGGTCTTGGCCGCGTTAATTACGTCCCAGAGATCGATGTCCATGTCGTTGCAGAACTTGGACATTTCGTTGACCAAGGCAATGTTGATATGGCGGTAGGTGTTCTCCAGAAGTTTGGCAGTTTCAGCTTCTTTGGCGCCCTTGGCGCGGACTACAGAATCAATGAATTGGCTATAGAAAGCGACAGCCCGATCCCCGGATTCTTCGGTCATGCCACCGACAACCTTTGGAGTGTTCTTCAGTCCGTAAGTTGGGTTACCTGGATCGATTCGTTCTGGCGAAAAGGCCAAGAACAGATTCTGGTCCAGTACTGCACCATTCTCGGTCAAGATCGGTAAACAGATCTCTTCAGTCGTGCCTGGGTAAGTAGTAGATTCAAGGACAACCAGAGTTTCGCCCGACAGATTGTCGCGAATTGTCTTCGTTGCGCCGATAACTGCACCCAGGTCAGGGCTTCCAGCTTCGCCAAGCGGAGTAGGAACGCAAATTACCACTACGTCTGCATCTGCGATAACGGATGGATCGTTGCTAGCACGGTAACCCTTTTGCAACAACTCGGAGAGGTCATCGTTCGAGATATCGTCCACGTGGGAGATTCCGTTGTTGAGGTTCTCAACAACAGTCTTGTTCAGCTCGAGTCCGGTGACCTGAAGCCCGGCGTGAACGGCTCCCTGAGAAAGTGGAAGCCCAACATAGCCTTGGCCTACTACTACTAGTTTTTGCATATTTCCTATGCCCCTCTTTCTAATATTGTTCGTGCTTTGCCTGCTCGCGAGTTGACGTTCACAGCTCGAAATTCAACTCACAATTGCAACGAATCTTCAGCTGAGACGATCAAGCCTCGTTCATTCTAACGTACTTAGATTTACTCGCTTTTACTCGAAAACGATACTCAACGGTAATCCTTGATACCTTATTTGCCGCACATTGGTGTGTGGCTACTTCAATTCTTCATACCGAGGGAATACCGGTGCCGGCACCGGAAGCTCGGTTCCTGGAACCAAAGCGGTGCCGAAGTTCTCGAAGTTACGCGCGGTGCCCTGACCGACAGCCAAAAGGTCAAGCATGCTGGTCATAGTTTGCGGCAAAACAGGCTGCAGCAGCAAAGCCACCTTGCGCACGATTTCAATGGTGACATAAAGAACCGTTTCCATACGCGCTGGATCAGTTTTCTTCAGCTTCCAAGGTTCTTGATCCGCAAAGTACGCATTGGTGTCGCCCAAGACGTGCCAGACGGCTTCCAGAGCTCGGCTGAAGTCTTGACGTGTGTACGCGTCACGGTTGAGTTCCAAGAGCTCTGAAGCTGCAGCCATAATCTGCTCATCAGCTGGCAAGAGCTGTCCAGGAGTCGGCACGACTCCCCCGCAGTTCTTGGCAACCATGGATAGCGAACGCTGAGCGAGGTTTCCAAAGTTGTTTGCGAGGTCACCGTTGATGCGCGCAATGATAGTGTCATGGTTGTAGTTTCCGTCGGCGCCAAAGGTCACTTCGCGCAGGAAGAAGTAGCGCACCTGGTCAAGACCGTAACGTGCAACAAAGTCATCCGGAGATACGGTGTTGCCCAGAGACTTGGACATCTTCACACCGTTATTGTGCAAGAAACCATGGATCATCACGCGCTTGGGAACCGACAACTTTGCCGACATCAAGAATGCGGGCCAGTAGATCGCGTGGAAGCGCGAAATATCTTTTCCAATTACATGGACATCGGAAGGCCAATACTTCTGGAAGGATGCAGAATCCACATCTGGGAAACCGGCACCGGTCAGATAATTGGTCAGTGCGTCAACCCATACGTACATCACGTGCTTCTCGTTGCCTGGAACAGGGATTCCCCAGTCGAAGGTAGTACGCGAAATAGAAAGGTCGGTCAGGCCGCCTTCAACAAAACGAACAACTTCGTTAAAGCGTGAACGTGGGGCACCAAAGTCTGGATTGTTCTCATAGTGGGCCAAGAGCTTGTCCTGATACTTAGAGAGCCGGAAGAAGTAGGACTCTTCCTCGGTCCAAGTAACCTCGGTGTCGGTTTCCGTGGCGTAACGGATTCCATCGTCGCGGACATCAGTTTGCTCTTCGGTGTAAAAAGCTTCGTCACGCACCGAATACCAGCCGGCGTACTTATCCAGGTAAATATCGTCGTTAGCTTCCATCCGGCGCCACAGCTCCTGTGCCGCAGCATGGTGGTCAGCGTCGCTGGTGCGGATGAAGCGGTCGTAGCTGGTACCCAACTCGTCATTCATCGCTTGAAAGGCGTCAGAGTTACGCTGCGCCAGTTGAGCGGGGGTAATTCCCTCCTTTTCAGCAGTCTGCATCATCTTCTGACCGTGTTCATCGGTACCGGTCAAGAAGAAGACGTCATATCCGTCCAAGCGCTTAAAACGCGCCATGGCATCGGTAGCGACTACCTCGTAGGCGTGCCCGATATGCGGGGTACCGTTGGGGTAGGAGATTGCTGTGGTGATGTAAAAGGGTTTCTGCTGAGAAGTCACGATACAAATTTACCTTAGTCAGTATTGGAAGCTTGATTCATTAAAGCGATCATCTCGTCACATGATTTGATCTAGGTAATCCCAGAAGGCTCCGCGAAGTGTCCGGCGAATCGTTTGCTGGTCGGTTTTCCACTCCCCCAAAACCTGGGCGCAGTCTTTCAGCAAGGTGCGGTCAATCTCCGGCGGCAGCTGTGGCTTATCTGCAACGAGTTCAACGACTTCGGCTTGCGTGGTGCTGGCCAGCCAAGACTGAGCTACTTTGGCACCAATCTCTTCGGCTGCCGTGAGCTCCTTTTGTTCATAAGCTGCTTGTCCGTGGAATCCGGAACGCTCACTATCCGAGGAATACACCATTTCTGGTTGCATCACTGGTTCTGCGCTGCGAACAGGCTGGGCCTTTTGCGCCAACATTGCCGGTGTCGGAATACCAGGTTTAGGAGATGCGGCGGGTTTAGCGGTGGGTGCGGCGGCAACCAGTGCGGTTTTTGCGCAGTTGTCCTTATCCCAATCGATAATACGAGTAAACGAACTATCTATTATTGAGTCAGGCATGACTTCGATAGCGTCTGCGGTCAGGGCTAAATGCTCGGCTACCGAGGCAACGCCAAGTCGGCTCTGATCCTTTTGCAACCCAAGCAGGACTACTTTCATGCCTAAGTCTTGGGCTTCTTCTACCGCTTCGGCCAGATCATCATCACCTGAGACTAAGTAAGCGACAGATGCGGAGCCATGACGGGCAACACCGACCAGGTCGAGTGCTAAGCGAAGGTCGACACCTTTTTGCTCACCATTATAGGAAATACGTCCCAAGCGAACTTTGACACCCGGGATCAGCCCAATACGCTTATGCTGCTCAGTAAAAAGACCGTCCTTGGAAGCGTCATACCAGTAAACACGTAAGTTATTAAGCCCTGTATTCTTCTTGACAGTTTGAACTATCCCACGAACTAACGACTCATAATGTGTAGTAAAGGCCGAGCGCAAGGTTGTTCCTGCAACCCTGTGGCCGCCTAAAGATAATAAGAACCCGGCATCAACAAATATGGCAGTTTGATTCATCATACTTTTGATACTACCCAATCTATCGTCATAAATAGCCGCCTCACTGCCCCCAAGATTCCCCGACACTCTGCGGCTTCTACAACGCACCACCCATAAAAAATCCCCTTTTTCCATGCTTTGAATTGTGAAAATAAAACAAAACCCAAAGTACCGAATTAATGGGTATACACCTAAACCACCTCACCACACGGTGACCGATCAACATAGAATGTATCGGCAAGTCCGATCTAAAACCAAAGCTCTTGCGGACCACCCGTCAACGACCAATAGTTCTCTAAACAACCTCACGTTGAGTGAATTGCTAGCGGGGCCACACAAACTGGCGGCTCGGAAATTTTCGAGTAAAATGAGACCACCAAGTCTTAGACCAACATTTTTCCCCTTCTTCCTGCTTGAGCGGTTCGTTATTCCAAGTCACTTCAGGCAGTAACATTTTCTTCAATAGCCGGTTCTTTCCAAACCGTTCAGGATGCTCCGCCCATGCTTTCTCCAACGCCGCTAGGCGCTGGCCATCCACCTGCCCAGTCATCCCGAAATGCACGTCCGCATGAGTATGAAACACCAACCGGCGAATGACGATGCTCAGTGTTATACGCATGAACAAACCGGCCCAAAAAATCCCGGGCATGCTCCAACGAACCAAACCGCTCAGGAAATACCGGCATATACTACAATGCCTTAAACCAAGAATCGCTATTATCCCGAATTCGGGATAATAGCGGGGCGCTTTCAATACTTTGAAATATGCTTCTGAATTCCCTAAACGATTCCATTCTTTGAGCGCGATGCAGCAGTTTAGTAGGCGAGTTCGTGCAGTGGAACACCCATGCTCATCACCATTCCGGCAATAATTTATACACGTCTGCCGATGTTCATGTCGGGTCAGCTGGCAGGTTGCCGGTGAAGCATTCAGAGACGTTGGCTGTCGCTCGTGACAAGCATCCTGAACGGTTTAGTTCATCGCGGGATCCGAGGTTCTTAGCGATGCCGAAAGCTGCAAGGATTAATAATTCGATAAATCAGTCAGTTCAAGCCGCTTGAGTGTTATTTAAACTCGTGGTTGGTACCGTGTGACTTGAAAATTCCGGATCCATCAAAATTTAAAAGGCTGAGCTCAAAGCCAAATAAAATACAATGTCTAAGCTGCCTGTTTATGTCCTAATTGCATTGGATAAGTTAGTTAACATAGCAAGGTAAGTAGCATCCACATAGTGAAACGGAGCGGGCCCCCATCTATGACCGTCCGTGCGCGAGATAGTATCGCTTTGCGAGGTAGGTACAACGGTAACACCGGACTGCGACGCGTAGTCTAAGTATCGATCAGCATCACGGTTAAACTGCTCAGCAGTTTCAGCCTGACCATTATAGTTTTGCCCGAACTCGTCCTCAACGGCCCAAGGTGTCGCGTTCAAGAACAACCGATCGGCGAGTCCACTCCGTTTCAGAACTTTTAACAACTCGTCTAGACCACGTTTCCAAAGCTTAAAGTGCTCATCGGCGCCGAAATTGATGAATCGACCGAACGGCCCCGGATGGATACCTTCGGCTATATGATCCCGGGATCGCGTAACCAATCCGCCTGTCTTAACCAGTTTGACTCCGAGCCTCTCATCGCAGATGTCCCAAATGATTACGTCTGGATTGGTTCTTGCGATTTCGAACCGTAGGTTACCCTCTACATCGCCTCTGGTCATTGTCCGCTGAAAGTTCGAAGCTACTTTAGAGAAGTCGAACTCAGATGTCTCAACTTTGCGGAACGCGGAGATTAGGGATTGACGGGCCACATAACCGGCCAGCTCAAGGCCGTAGTCTTTGAAAAAAGGCTCAGAATCGCGAGTGACGCAACTGCCATAGATAAATACTCGTTTCATGGCATCAATCCTAACGGATGAGCCGTTCGTTCTGCTCCATGAAGCCCTCGATTGTAGAATTGGAAGGTGACTTCAAAGATCAACTCAAAAACAGGCCTGCGCGAAACCCACCACGATTACTATGGTGTCCCTCAGGTTAATCAAAAGAGCCTTAACATGCTTCGGCTCACCGGACAGCCCACGGCAGTCCATTCGGCGCCCATAGGCAATGGAATGACCTTGGATTTTTACTCAACGCTAAGGGCCTCGAATGAACTATTTGTAGTTTTTCATGGTGCTAATACCTCGAAGAATCACTTCTACCCTAGATTCGAACGAGTCCACTCGATGCAGTCGAGCGTCAAGTCCTTTATGGCATTCGCTGATCCAACTATTCAGATGGGTCTGAAACAGGATATGTGGTTGTCTTGGTTCCTAGGTGGACCTTCGTTTGATCCCCTTCCGTTGATCTCAAGGGTGGTCCATAAAGCGCTGGGGAGAACCGGAGCCAAGTACGTGGCCTTCGTCGGTGGATCTGGTGGCGGGTACGCTGCCCTCCGCGCGTCAGCAGCTTGGCCTGGATCTTTGGCATACATACAAGATCCCCAAACGCAGATTCACCAATATGTGCCTTCTGTGGTTTCGAAGTACTTCAACACTGTATGGCCCGGCTGGGATTCTGAACAGCTCATGGCTGCTTTCCCAGAGCGATTCAACATGGTAGACCACTACGCGACTCTCCAACCACGAAACTTTGTTTACTATGCACAGAGTCAATCTGATACGGCGCATGTGGCCAACCACTTTGCGCCTTTTGCTAAAGTCCACGGAATGGACCCTGTGGCTGGTATGAACTCTGCCAAGAATCGGCTACTCGCACTGTACGAGGGAAAAATTAGCGGACACGCAAAAATTACTGCCTCGGAATACGCTCTGCACTTTAGTAATGCAATTCAGTTTTGGCGTGAAGGAAGGAAGTGAAAATAACTATGTCGAGACCTAAATGAACTTACTGACTCTCCGACGAAATTAATCGATGAACAACGAATTCTTAGACGAGGAAGATCTCAAGACATGCGCCTGACAGGGAGGAGAGCTAAGAATACCCGAGCATGGAAGCATGGAATCCGCTCTGCCCCAGAACCAGCCCTGACGCAATCCATCAGAAAGTCCCCAAATTAACTGCCCTGAAGGTTATGTCCACGCCATCCGAACAAATCAAGGGAGCAGGCGCCTAGGCACCAAGGCGATCTACTCCTCATCGAACACATCACTACTTCTACCGGCGGGGTGACACGGATCTAGAACAATGAACTCGCCAAAGAATCTAGCAAAGATCACGCGACTAAAGATACTAGTAACAACCGATGAATCGAAATTTGCAAGTACGCAAACCACGTTAGAGCCGTTCAGGGGCTTAGCCCACGCCGAGGGAATGATGAATGATCACAGTTATCACGTTTCGCTCACCGGTCCGTAGTGTCTCAAGTCAATATGCTCGCGTAATCTCTAAGAAACCTGCGCCTGGGTCTTCGCCTCCTCGAGCCGAATGAGCTCCCGTTGCAACTGCAGGATCCGCCGGGTCAGCTCAGCCAGATCCGTTTCCCAATTCAACCGGTCCAGAACTTCGCGCTGCGGTGGCAACATCGCTCCAGAAAACCTCAACCGGCCTGCCGGCGTGCACGGCGCATCAGAGGTCCGCATCTGCCTCCCTGACAGGCCGATCTTGTATCCCACGGCCTTAGTCGTAGGAGTGAACAGGTTCTTGTGCAAGTTTACTAACGGCCATAAAGCCTTCAATACCGCCAACTCTCAGGGCGTGTCATACCGGTAATAGAACGCCTCCTTCCGGACGATATCCCCGTTTTTCTGCTGGACGAAAGGATTGTCATTTGAATACCGTGGACGCGAGCGCGTAACCTGCAAGTTATTGGTTTCCACCCAAGCTTGTACGGCAGTTTTCAGAAATTCTGATCCATGGTCGCTATGAATTAAGTACAGTTCACAGTGGAATGAACGCTTGGTTTCGTCTAGGCATTCAGCTGCCAAATAGCGCGAGTTGGAACTAATGTTCTGACGACGTGGTGTGTTATCTCGTCACATCGTGGACACCGAATCTCATGACTTCGTGGACAACCAATCTCATGACTTTGTGCACAAGTACCACCAGCCCTCCTACGCCCGTCGGAGAGCTGGTGGACAGTCGAAGATCTCGATCAATCACCAGTGAAAACATGCGGCATCTGCGTTGCCCGCTGTGCATACTCTTTCCTGTAATGCTCCGCTTTACTTTCCCACTGTGCTGACGCATTCAACATCTGAATTCCCCGAATCGCGTACGACGGAATGAACTTACCGCTCCTATACAAAGCCGTCAGCGGCAAAGGGAACGACATGAAAACTTCCCTGGTGTCAGGATCCGAGGGAAGAAATTCTTCGTCAGTCACCATCCGATAATACTGGCGGCCTGCCAGCATTGACGGGACAGAAATATGCAGTGCTTTGTAGTAGACTTTCCGTTGATCTTTCACGAAGTCAACCAACATCTGAATTGCTGCCACCCCCGGAGCAGGTTCCTCGAATAAACCAGGATCGATGATTTTTCCCGTTTTGGATACCGCAATAGTAGCCTTGCCCAACGCAATATGCTTGAGCCTGCGGTGACTCAGATACTCAGCGGCTTTAGCTTGCAGCACGGACAAATGTAGCGGCTCCATTGCTGGGGTATGCGCCAAGGTCTGCCAAGCGATTTCGGGTGTCGACTGGTTCAACTCCTGGTCCGGCCGCCGACGGTTGTAATGCTCACGATATCTAGTGATCAGCCTACGCATGTCGGCAAGATCTTGCGGTTTATTCGCTACCAAGAAGCGATTCAAGGTCTGATGGGACCGCTCGTTCTTGCTTTGCGTGGTAGGCCTGCCTGGGAGGCCGCTGATTGGCATGGCCCCCTTGGAAGCAAGGAACAATTCCACCGCTCCGATCCTCCCGCTGCGCAATTGATTGAACGCCTTGGAATTATCACTGAGCAACTCTTTGGAAGCCCCATAGGACTTGATGGCGCGAGCGATCACATCCTGTGCGTCATGGCTGTTTTCGTGCTGCTGGTAAGCCCAGAAACCTACATCAAAACGTGCTGCGTCGTCGGGCAGCTGGTAAACAGTGACGACTTTGCCATCGCCAGTACGAAATTCGAAGGCATCGAGCTGCCACAAGGCCATGGCTGAAGAGCGGGCAAACGGCAAATACGAAGATTGCGGACGTTTGCGTGGATTCCGGTCAACATGACTCACACCAGCCAGCAGGCGAGCGATCGTTGCAATTGAAGGGACGATTCCGCCGGGGAAGGAATCTTTGATCGTTGCTTCGTAGTGAATAGTTTTCGGCCCGTAGTCCCACCCGTCGGTCTTGAGCTGTTTACGGATACGGACCAATCCTGTTTCGTGCCACTGTTAGTGACCCTTTCTCAAAACGCCAATCACCGCTTCGAATTCAGCAGGAACCAACGCATCAAAAGTCATCTCACCGCCGTTGATCAGCACCCGCGAGCCGCGTAACCCCTTCAGATCCGTGATTAACCGTTTTAACGGCAGCCCAGACAGCTCCTGCAGATGCCGGCCAATAGCCAAAGCAGCAAAGACAACCGTCAAGTGGGCATCGATAGAATCCTTTTCACGGTGGAAGATCGGCTTGGCCCGAAGATCCGACTTCGTCATCCTGAACGAGGCCTCCACCTGCCACAAATCGTGATACGCACTGATCACCCGCGTGGCAGGTACCGATTCGACCGGCAGATTGGTGACGTAGCCTTTCAACCCGGCCAGCATCCTGGCTCGTTCGATGATTTTCTCGTCCAGCTCTTTCTCGGCCCCGGATACTTTAAGGAACCGCACCTTCTTCATCGGCGATTTGCCCTCGGCCACAGCCAGGGCCTTGCGTTCCATGAGGTTGATATTCCGGTTGTCCCTGGCAAAACGCTTCGCTGACCACTGATACACCACCCTGCGCTCCCGCGCGTTCTTCCCCGTGCCCATCTGACGGGTGGATTCGACGACCTGCCCGTTGGTGAACCGGTTGCCTTTAGTCTCGAAATGTTCTTGAAGATCATACGGAGCTTTGGTCAGGCGAGAGCCGACAATGAACGTGAACCCGGCGTCCTCGATCGCCTTCAGGTTGTTGGCCGAAAGCATGCCCGCGTCAGCCACGACGACCAGGTCGGTGATGCCGTGGCGTTGTTGGAACGCTTCGAGCACGGGGATGATCGTAGTGGTTTCGGCCTTGTTCCCCTCGAACATGTGCAGTTCCAGCGGGAATCCTGCCGGATCCACGAGCAGTCCGACCTGGATTTGCGGGTCGACGCGGCGTTCCTTGCTCATGCCTACTTTGCGCAGTTTGTCTTCGTCTTTCGCCTCGAAATGTAATGTGCTTACGTCGTACATCACCAACGATGCTAGGCCTGCAGTTGCCGCCCGGTAGGCGACCATGGCTTTGGCCAGTTGGTCGCGGTAGTCCTTGTCGATACAGGTGCCCAGGCTACGGAACAACGTGCGCAATGAAGGGTGGGGTGCATCAATTTGCTGGAGCACACGAATGCTCTGT
>NZ_DATEXC010000015.1:0-2617 GCF_035257265.1 Glutamicibacter sp. | reverse complement strand
TGCCCTGTCGGACAACTGATAAACCAGAGGCTGCGCTGCCCTGTTCCTCTCGTACTATGGGCAACTTCCCCTCAAACAACTACACCCCTGTCAGGCAGAGACCGACCTGTCTCACGACGGTCTAAACCCAGCTCACGTTCCCCTTTAATGGGCGAGCAGCCCCACCCTTGGCTCCTGCTGCAGAACCAGGATGGGAAGAGCCGACATCGAGGTACCAAACCGCGGGGTCGATAGGAGCTCTCGCCCGCGACGAGCCTGTTATCCCTAGGGTAACTTTTCTGTCACCACCAGCCCCCAATAGTGGGGACATGATGGATCGCTAAGCCCGGCTTTCGCCTCTGAATCTCGTATCATTGGAGATCCAGTCAGACTGGCTTCTGGCTTTGCCCTCAACAGCGGAGTTCTGTCCCGCTTGAGCCAATCTTTGGGCCCCCTCGATACTTTTTCAAGGGGGTGCCGCCCCAGCCGAACTGCCCACCTGCCGATGTCCCCGTAATAACGGGTTAGCCGTACGGTAGCGAATGGCTGGTGTTACAACGTTGCCTCCATCAATCCCGGAGGACTGACTTCGAAGGCTCCCAGCTACTCTCTGCATTCGCAACCATACAGCAACAACAGGCTGCAGTAAAGCTCCACAGGGTCTTCTCTCCCCGACAGAGGTTCGTGGACTGTTCGTCCACGTTATGTGGCTTCACCGGGTTGTAGGCGGGGACAGCGGGGCCCTCGTTGTTCCATTCATGCACGTCGGAACTTACCCGACAAGGCATTTGGCTACCTTAAGAGAGTCAGAGTTACTCCCGGCGTTTAGCGGCCCTTAGCCCAGTTGAACCCAGGTTTTAGGTACCGCCACTGGCCAGGATACAGAGGCCGTACACATCCTTTCGGACTAGCGACCACCTGTGTTTTTATTAAACAGTCGGGACCCCCTTGTCACTGCGACCTGCGGTTCCCATTCTTCATGAAAACTGCAGGCACTCCTTATACCATAGGTACGGAGCTATTTTGCCGAGTTCCCTCGCCATACGGTATACCCGATAGACCTTAGACTACTAATCTAGGGCACCAGTGTCGGATCTCGGTACGGTCTTGAAAGAATCTTCCCATTCTTGTTTTCATTGTCTCCTGGATTCAAGCAAATCCTCCTTGCGGAGGACCATTCATCTCTCGTTTCGGATCTCGTCATTATGACACTCCCCAAAACTTGAAAACTTGGACAGAACGACGATTCTGCTTGCCTTATCCTGAAGCAGCAAGATGGGTGGTAACGATCTTTCAAGGCACTGGAATATTAACCAGTTTCCCATTCGGACAACTCTGTTGAGGTTGTTCTTAGGACCGGCTAACTCCCGGCTGACGACGCATTGCCGGGAAACCCTTGCCCTTACGGTCGCCGAGATTCTCACCCGGCTATGCTGTTACTGCCACCAGGATCTGCACTAGTCGATCGGTCCACTGGATTTCACAACCCAGCTTCTACCCAATCACTACGCCCACCTACCATACACCAACATTGTTGGTGATCTAAAGTATCGGTAGTTTACTTGAGCCCCGTCCATTTTCGGGGCCTCAGAGCTCGGCAGATGAGCTGTTACGCACTCTTTAAAGGATGGCTGCTTCTGAGCCTACCTTCCTGCTGTCTCTGCTCTAAGACACCCTTTTGTTTGACACTTAGCAAACATTTAGGGACCTTAACTTTAGTCTGGGTTGTCCCCCTCTCGGTTATGAGGCTTACCCCACATAAACCCGTCTCCTAGTTTCTACGACGCCTGTACATTCGGAGTTCGAATGGATAGCGAGCTCTTTCGAACCCTTACTATCCGATCGGTGCTCTACAGCACAGGCCATCTCAACTAAGGTAGGACTGCGATCCGATTCGGTGGGAACTAGCGATCACCGGACTAGATTGGTTTTTGACCCCTAATCCCAGATCTGAGGACCGATTTGCACGTCAGGACCCCTGCAGACTTCCAGCGAGCTTTCGCCCACCTTCATCTTGTCCAGGAATAGATCGTCCGGTTTCTAGCCTTATTGCTATGACTCAAGACCCTTTCAGATCCTTCGCCTTGCTAATGCTGCGCGAATTTGGTTTCCCTTCGCCTACCCCTTACTGGGTTAAGCTCGCCATAACAGTAAGCTCCCTGGCCCGTGTTTCTAGACGGAACTTACAACTCTAGAAGGCTTTAGTCCCTTGCGGAACCTCCACCTAGATCCTTTCAAGCTGTAAACGTCTGTAACCGGTTGGTTTCAGGCGCTTTTGACCCCCCTTCCGGGGTACTTTTCAACTTTCCCTCACGGTACTAGTATGCTATCGGTCTTGATGAATATTTAGCCTTAGATGCTATTTTCACCTATTTTCGTTGGCCACTGTCAAGGCCAATTACTCTCGCTATAGAAAAATCCAACACTCATTCGTCTACTGGGGTATCACCATCTATGCCAATACGTTCCAGTATATTTCGACTATAAACACAGGATCTAGATCTATAGCACACCACATCCCTATTACTTTACAGTAACAGGTTCAGTTTGGGCTCTTCCGATTTCGCTCGCCGCTACTTACGGAATCTCGTTGATTTCTTTTCCTCGTCCTACTCAGATGCTTCACTTCGGACAGTTC
>NZ_DATEXC010000014.1:0-2149 GCF_035257265.1 Glutamicibacter sp. | reverse complement strand
GCGAAGCGACTGGCAGCCCTCGTCATCAAACTCGATGAACGCAACGAACGCCTGGATGACTGGATCGCAGGACAGGATACCATCAACCAACGCCTCACGGGCGCCGTCGAGCGCATCGATACCACCCTGGCCAGTCTGCACACCCTCATGCGCGAGGTTTTCCGTGAGCGCACGAACGGTCACAGCGATTAACAGCAGACCCCCGGAAAATTTGAGTCGGAAAGGCTGTGCTCCTATAATAGGGGAGCCACGTGGGGTGACGTGGGGTGCTTATGTTTTGGTAGTATTTTTGTTACTGCTCAGCTTGGGGAAGCAGCGTGAGCAGAGAGGAATGAGGGCACAAAAGGTGATCCTGCGAGGGCCTTTTGCAAGGCCTCCAACACCCTTTGCCCATTCTTCCGCGCCGTCGAGATGTAGCTGCGAATCTCACAGAAGCGCTCGGCCCCCTCTTGGGAGCGAAAACACCCGGAGATCTTCTGGTGCAGCTTTACCATGCGGATGTCTCGTTCTGCCTGGTTGTTGTCAAAGGGTACATTAAAATCGTCCATAAAGGCCAACACTTCCCGCTTGTGGGCCACCAAGCGGTCGAGCAGGTTCTTGGGGGGGCTCTGTTTGACGCGCCCGCGCTTTTTGGGTTGCCCTGCTGCACACACCGGTGGAGGATTGGCGTGCAGCCCCTCCGCAATCACCTGGTCGTAGCGCAGGGCAAACTCGCCTCGCTGGGCCTCGGGCAGCTGGCAGTGTACCGGCCGGGCCTCCTCGACTGCCGTCTTGATCTCCACGAGCAACTTGGCCATCTCAGACGCCCAGCCCTGCTGATAGCGCTCCTCGATGAACGCCAGTTCCCGCAGGTGATGGGCATTGCACAGACTGTGGGCGATGTCGGGATAGGTGAAGTACGCTTGCCAGTGGTCGTGCACCGCCCTCCCGGCCAGCGTGGGCAAAATCCCGATGGCATCGATGGCGGCTGAGCCCCGTTTCGCATGCACGGCGTACGAGGTCAACTGCGCGGTGCTGGCCGAGTGCAGCCACTGGAGCTTGCCGGTCACCCGCAGCCCGCTCTCATCAAAGTGGACCACCGCCTCCCCCGTGCGCAACTGCGTCTTCACCTGCGCATTGGCAGGCCTGACCGCCTCTGCTATCTCCTGGGTAGCCGCCACGAGGGTGCCCTCACCCACCGGATGACCGTAGAGATCAGCGAACATCTCGCTCGTTCTTTCCAGAGGGACAAACTGATACTGGTTGAAATACACCGCCTGGGCCTTCAGAGTCGGCCCGTATTGCACCGGCTGGGTCACCTCAGAGGGGAACGTGCCTTTGGTGGTCTGCCCACAGTGCGGGCAGTGCTTGATCTCGGCACGATGCTCCGTGATCTCTATCTGCACCGGCGGCACCTCAAACACCTGGCGTCGCTCGTCATCACTGGGAGGCACCGCCTGCAACGAGGCCCCACAGTGCCCGCAACGCTCGACGGAGTGGAGTTGGCGGTGGTCCGGCTGGACGACGGCGTGCAACGTATGGCCTTCGTGACCTGGCTGACCACCGCTCTGTTTGCCGCTCCTTGTACGCAGACTGCGCGGGCGAGGCTTCTGCAATCCGTCACTGCTCGGAGGCTTACTACTGTTGCGACTGTTTTTGCCCAGTTGGTCCTCAAGGGCCTCAACCCGTGCCTGGAGGTTGAGGAGGAGGGCAGTCAACTTCCCCACCAGGGCCAGCATGGCGTCTTCGCCCTGCACGTAGGCGGCATGGACATCGTCTCGGGTAGGCAGGTCTTGGGGTATCATGGACTTTATTGTGCACCGTTGTTCTCTGTTTTGCACGAGGAAATGCTGTCTTCCTGGTATGCCTGAGCAGTAACTTTTCAGATTCAAAATTTAATATTTGCCGCAGCGTTTCAAGGAGGGGAAGGTTGAGTTCTTGCGCTTCGTCTAAAATGAGGACAATTGTTTTATTATTCGTTTCCCCTTCTTTTAACAAGAACATTTTGAGCCGGTCTAAGTTGTCTTTGTAGGACCTAGCGGTTGGCACTTTAAATCCCTCATTGATAGTTCGTATGAGGGCGTTTTGGGATACATAGCCTGGGTTGGTGAGTAGTACTGAAATATAGCTTCTATTTAACCCGAATTATTCACCAACCCGACAAATTGAC
>NZ_DATEXC010000013.1:0-1355 GCF_035257265.1 Glutamicibacter sp. | reverse complement strand
TTGAACTCATAGTGAGATTTTGTCGTAAGTATGCTAAAATAAAGGAGTAATGCGAGAATTTCTATGACTCAATTTAGCCCCCTTCGTCAGGGAGTAGGTGGCGATGGATACCCAACTCAACACTGCGATGTCTTCGTTCGTCTACAATCGGATTCCGACCAAAGTCTCTCGTAAAGACTTTAACCGATACATTGATCCCCATCTGAAAAGACCCAAAACAGGGCCAAAGCCAAAACTCTCGCTCTACAAAATCTTTAACTACATTCTGTATGTCTTGCATACCGGGATGCAGTGGGATCAACTCAAAACCAAGCGCAATGCACTCCATTACACCAACGTCTATAAATGGCACAATCGATGGTCCAAAGATGGCTCTTATCAAACGCTTTTTAAGGCCTCGATTATCCAGTTGCATCAAACCGATCAGCTCGACACCTCCGTTCTCCACGGTGATGGCTCCAACACCGTGGTAAAAAAGGGGGCCTCGGCCTCGGCTATTCTGGTCATAAGCACCAGAAAGGTGAAAAAGAACTGACGATCGTAGAAAACCATGGTTTCGTGATCGGTCCGCTCTCCGTTAAGCCCATCAATCAACAAGACACAGTCATTCTGCCGGAAACCCTGACCGCTCTGGTGGACTTCACCGATCAGATCGGCATTGATCTCGCTGGCTCTGCCATCACGCTGGATGCTGGCTTTGACTCCCAGAACAACAAGGGCATTATCAAAGCTCACCACATGCAGCCGGTGATCTATCCCAATCGCCGCAATGCCAAGACGCCGATCGCGATTGCTCGGATGTTCCGCTGGTTTGATCGGCGTCTGTATCGACTGCGCTACAAAGTGGAGCGCACCTTTGGATGGCAAGATACCTTTCGCAAACTCGTCATCAGCTACGATCGGTTGCCTGAGATTCGCAAAGGATGCCGTCTGTTAGCCTACTCAATGATCAATTTTCGCACGACTTTCAATACGTCTTAGCGCTTACTCGCTATGAGTTCCATAGCAAAAGAGGTTCATGATGATCTCCGGGCCATAGCGCCAGAACACCCGCTCGCCGACCTGAAGGCGCGCTGGATCCATCCAGGCCGGCATCTGGGCGCTCGTGGCAAGATACTCACGAATCCCTTGTGGCAGTTGGTCCGATGGGAGGTCGTCATTCTCGATAAGCGTCCGCATCAGGGTATTCACCGCATCGGCTTGGCCTTGCTGGAAGGCTTCCGCCACGACGGCGTCCGCCAGCGGGTCAGTGACCTGACGCATGGGGTCTAGGACATTGTCCGTCCAGGCTGAAGAGGGGTGTGCAGGAATACTCATCTGCTGCTCCTTCTTTCTTCAGGCGATCCTCGCGGCTG
>NZ_DATEXC010000012.1:0-183104 GCF_035257265.1 Glutamicibacter sp. | reverse complement strand
TGTTGTGGTTGGTTTGAGGCCCTGGACACTGTGGTGTTCGGGGCCTCACCTGTTTAACCCTCCGTTTGGTGGTGGGGTTGCCGGCTGCTTGGCTGGCTAGCTGCCGGCTTGGTTAGTTGGTGGGGTTGCCGGCTGGGTGGTTGGTGTGTGGGGTTCTGCCTGGAAGGGTGGGACCCTTTTCCTGTTTAACGACACTGATCCACGGGAACGCTGCTCGGCCAGATTCCTGCGCTATTAATTCCAGGCGGATGAGGGTAAAAGACTAGGTAGTACATTCAGAACCCTCTGTACCGCATCACAAAGCGAATGAAGCGTTAGCTAGCTTTGGAAAGTGAATCGGCTATGTAGTCGCCAGCACCAGCGTAGAAACAGATAATAGCTATTCCGCGAGGCCGATGTAGCCGACGCCTTGAAGCTTTGGCCGCTAGATCTCCAAATGGCTGTGCCGAGATGGCCCGCGCACCTTCAGAGGCCAATTGTCACCGCACGGACACATACTCAGTTCGCAGTTCCAGGCATAGCAACTCGCCTGATTAGTTGCTGGTTCTCAAACAGATGGCACGGCAGTAAGGCCTGCCAGCGCTTTCTTCCTGCAGGGGAGCGCCGGGAGGCGCAGGCGTTCACGTTTGGACATGCTCACGGGGCTGTTAGAGCCCGTTACCGGAACGGAATGACATCTGATGAGCATGCCTTCACCGAGGGCTGTTGGGTCGCCTTCCGATCCTACGGCCGGCGACCAATGATTAGCTGGCAGTTGGTTCACAAGTCGCATTAGCGGTTACATTTTCAGCGAATATCAACTGAAGCTAGCATGGCAATTATTGCCGGTTATGAAGGCCAAATAAGTATGGCGAAGGACACTGTTCGTTGGCGCTAATCGATTGGCGCGAACACCATGAATCCTGTTATAGTTATTGAGTTATCGCAACTGCGGATGACACTGTATTTTTCCCACGGTTCAACCGTGAGGGTTAGAGTTACGGCGATCATAGCGTGGGGGAAACGCCCGGTCCCATACCGAACCCGGAAGCTAAGACCCACTGCGCCGATGGTACTGCACTCGGGAGGGTGTGGGAGAGTAGGTCATCGCCGGGCATCTTTTGCCGAAGGCCCCGAGATTTTCTCGGGGCCTTCGATGTTTAACTTAGATTCTGCGGACATCAACAGCCAAGCCTCAATCCAATCACCTTAGGTATTTTGGATCGGGGCTTGCTATTTTGACGTTGATCAGTCTGCTAGACGCAATCCTGACTCGGTATCAAAGAGATGCACATGTTCGACTTTGGGTACGATGTTCAGTTTCTGTCCACGGGCCGGTGGTGTGCGGCCGTTGACGCGAACCACGATGGTCTGGTCTTTGCCGGCCAACTGCGCCGTACCGTAAACGTATGCGTCGGCACCGAGCTCCTCAACCACATCCACTATTAGTTCCACGCCTTCCGTGGAAGAGCCAAGAGTTAGATCTTCGGGACGAATGCCTAAGGTCGTTGCGCCCTGAGCACCTACTACCGGCAATGATGAGTCGCCAAAGAGTACCTGGCCGTTGGCAGCTTCAAGCTCCACCAGGTTCATTGCCGGTGAGCCGATGAATCCGGCGACAAAAACATTTTGTGGGCGATCGTAAAGCTCGCGTGGCGTTCCCACTTGCTGAATTTCGCCGTCTTTCAGAACCGCAACCCGATCGCCCATGGTGAGGGCTTCAACCTGGTCGTGAGTGACATACACAGTGGTGACCCCCAAGCGACGGGTCAGCGAAGCGATCTGCGTGCGGGTCTGTACACGGAGCTTGGCGTCGAGGTTGGACAGCGGTTCATCCATAAGGAATACCTGGGGGGAGCGAACAATCGCGCGGCCCATGGCCACGCGCTGGCGCTGGCCACCGGAGAGAGCTTTGGGTTTACGATTCAAATACTGTTCAAGATCCAGTAGCTTTGCAGCTTCAAGGACACGCTTATTGCGCTCTTCCTTGTCTATGCCTGCAATCTTGAGCGCAAAGCCCATATTCTCGGCGACGGTCATATGCGGGTAGAGCGCATAGTTCTGGAAGACCATCGCAATATCGCGGTCCTTAGGCGGAACGTTGGTTACGTCCTTTTCGCCAATGAGAATGCGTCCTGAGTTAACTTCCTCAAGTCCAGCAAGCATTCGCAAGGTGGTTGATTTTCCACAGCCCGAGGGGCCAACTAATACCAGGAATTCACCGTCTTCGATCTGCAAATCAATTGCATCGACGGAGGGCACAAGTGCGCCCGGGTAAATTCGGGTGGCCTTTTCAAAGGTCACAGTTGCCATGATGACAATCCTTTCACGGGCAGGTACGTGCCCGACGATCCATAGTGAAAGTGATATGGGACACTCTAGTTTCGCATGGAGAGCAGCAATTCCAAAAGTTCTGGCAACATTTCTGGGGTTGCGATTCGATGCGTGGCCAGAGTTGGACCCTCGCCTACCTTGATTCCGAGATCCTCGCGGTTCAATATTCGAAAGCCATCTTCGTCGGTGACATCGTCGCCAATGAAAAGCAATGCATCTACGTCAAGGACCTCACGGAGCCACTGCAAGGCCTGTCCCTTGTTACCAGAATGGACCGAAGCCTCTAATACCGATTTGCCTGCCATGAGACGTAGTTCGTCCAGGTGTGCAAGGGCTTGTTGTCCCTCGATGATAGCTGCATCGGCCACCGCGATACTGGGTGCCTGACGCACATGAAGGACGGTAGCCGAAGGCTTATATTCTAAGCTGACCCCTTCATGTCGCTGCGCCACTTCGCTGAGCTTGGCGGTCAATTCCTTGAGATTAGCGCGTTGCGATGCGGACAGATCTGGCTGTTCCGGGGAGTCGCTGGGCACCGAGGGTACTCGCCGCTCCGCGCCATGGGAACCAATGAGGTTCTCGGGGCGGGGAGCCGGATAAACTTCGGTCAGCGAATCTAGGTTTCGACCCGAGACCACGGCTGTCCGCACACCATATTGCTGTGAGAGTTCCTCAAAGACCTGAGCTGCCTGCGGGGTCGGCCTGGCATCTTCTGGCCGGTCCACGAGTGGCGAAAGTGTTCCGTCAAAATCGAGGGCGACTAAAATTCTGCGATGTCCGGCGAAAGTAGACAGCGCAGAATAGAGCTCCGGGGCAAGTTTTGGCACGATCTTTCCGTTCAGGCTAGGCGTGGTAATTAGTGGGTAGGGCTGGGGCTAATCTGGTTTGCCCGTGAATTGATTTCCGCCAGCTCTGCTAGGAAGTGCGCGGACCAACTGGTGACGTCGTTTTCTAACAGGTGACGATTCATTCGCCGCATACGTCGGGCTTGTTCATTTTGATCCATGTGGACCGCCTCGATGATCTTCGCTTTCATCCCATCGATATCATGCGGGTTCACTAGTACTGCCTGAGTCAGCTGATCCGCTGCGCCGGTATATTCCGAGAGCACCAAGACCCCTCGTCCGTCTTGATGCGAGGCCACATATTCCTTCGCGACAAGGTTCATGCCATCGCGTAGCGCCGTGACCAGCAGTACGTCAGCGGCAAGGTACAATGCGATCATTTCGCGTAGCGGGTAGGAATGGTGCAGATAGCGAAGTGTTGTGTGGCTCAAGGTGTCGTGCTGCCCGGTGATCTGCCCGACCATTAGTTCTACCTGGTCACGCAGTTCCATATACGAGCCGACATTTTCACGGCTCGGGCTAGCGACCTGAATCAGGCAGACATCTCCGGCGCGCAGCGACTGATCGTTGAGCAGCTCTCCGTAGGCCTTGAGCCGGTGCCGAATACCTTTGGTGTAATCGAGTCGGTCTACGCCGAGCATGATGGTATTTGGGTTGCCCAGTTCCAAGCGGATCTGGGCTGCTCGGGCAATGATCTGTGGATCGCGTGAAAGCTTCGCAATCTCTTGAGTATCGATTGAAATTGGATGGGCTTCGGCCCGACACAAATTCTGAATTCCATGTGTGGCCGAAGGCGTGGCTTCATGGCCCTTGGTGGAGTAATCGGTGAAGCGGCGTAGGCAGCGCAGGAAGTTCGAGGCGTCGGTTTCACGCTGGAAGCCCACCAAATCGGCTCCTGCGAGTCCTTCGAGTATCTGTGTGCGCCATGGCAGCTGAGAGAACAAACTGGCGGCCGGGAATGGAATGTGAAGAAAGAATCCAATCTTCAAATCTGGCCGGGCAAGCCGTAGCATCTGTGGCACTAGCTGCAGCTGATAATCGTGGACCCACACGGTGGCGTGTTGTGCGGCTGTGCGAGCCACTGCGTCGGCAAAACGTTGGTTGATCTTCTTATACCGGTCCCACCAAGTGCGGTGGTATTCCGGTGGCACGATGACATCGTGATAGAGCGGCCAAAGGGTGGAGTTTGAGAACCCCTCGTAGTAGAGATTGAGGTCTTGTTCGCTGAGCGGAACCGGGACGAGATGAATGTCGTCCTTGTCGAATTCGGCGAGTTCTTCATCAATACCGCCATGCCATCCAACCCAAGCACCTTCGGACGCGGCCATCACGGGTTCCAATGCAGTTACTAAGCCACCTGGTGCACGCTGAAAACCTTGAGTCCCATCAGGCAGCGTAATCCTGTCGACCGGTAGCCGGTTAGCTACCACCACAAAATCGTAGGAATTATTCTCGCTAGCGACTGTTAGTTCATTGCCCACCGTAAACCTCCTGGCCACGTAACTACTGCGAATGGAAGCACCGCAGTTTGCCGGTTGTCAGCAAATGCTGGTCTAAGTAGACCGACATCGCTTTTGCCCCAGTTTTCGGATCAAGTCCGAAATCCGGGTGAAACCGTGTTCTACCACTCAATGTACGTGACAAGACTTCCTATTGCTCTTTTGACCCATGGTCAAGACGAATAATGAACTATTGCATGATGACTTGGTTGAAGTCTCAAATAACTTCGGTTAGGGGCTTTGCGCTGTGTTGGTGAATGTTATGCGCATCCTGTGAAGGTTGGAAAAAGTGCGGGTTACGGGGTATTTGAGCCATTGCATTGGCTAAGCTTGAAGGCAGATTAGAGTATTTCCGTTGAGCCAAGGAACAAGCAAACTTATGTCGACAAACAACTCGCGTCCGTCTAAAGCGGAGCGCAGCGCTAGCGCCCGCGAAAAGGCTGCGCAGATGCAGGCAACTCAGGCTGCCGCTCAGAAGCGAAAATCATTGATGGTTAAGCTCGGTGTGCTCGCAGCGGTCGTGGTGGTCGTGGCGCTCGTCGTTGTGCTTATCGTGCAAAATAACAACGCGAAGATTTCCGAGACCGGTTCGGCTCCTCAGGGTGGTAACGCTGCCGGCGGCATCTTGCTGACCTCGCCTACCACGGTGGCAGATACCTCCGGGATAAAAATCGACAACACCAATCTTGCTCTTAAAGATGATCGGCCTTCGACCCCGGAACCTAGCGAGCTGACCGTGGGAGCCAAGGGCGAACCAGTAAACGTAACCTTATACGTCGATGCGAACTGCGTTCACTGTGCAGAATTTGAAAGTACTTATGGGCCACAACTTAAGCAGTGGCTAACCGATGGCAAGATCACCTTGGAATACCGCAACGTCGGATTCCTTGATGGTGGCTCACCATCGAACTTCTCTTCGCGCGGTGCTAACGCCTTGGCTTGTGTTGCCGACCAGAGCCCAGCGGCTTACCTAGACTTTGCTACCGCACTGTGGGGGCACTACGACCAGGGTGAGATGAAGAACGCTGAGCTTTCTGACATGGCAGTTGCTGCCGGCGCTTCCGATTCGGTGAAGAGCTGCATCGACAAGGGGACTTTCCGTCCCTTCGTTGAAAAGACCACGGTGACCGCGCAGAACGAAGGCGTAGCTGGCACCCCGAGCATCTTCGTCCAGGGTAAGAGCGTTGATCTTGCTTCGACGGACTTCGCTGAGGCAGTCGAATCCGCTATCAAAGCTAATGCCTAAACAGGCGCACATAGTGGGCAGTAAGTAGCTAATTCGCTAAACGACTTCCTGCGCTAACGCAAGGCGGTGTCTCATTCGTGAGGCGCTGCCTTGCTTGCGTTAACAGCCTCGGCCGCTCGATTCGCAGTAGAGCCTAGTCTTCGGATATTCTTATTTAGTACGCCTCCTTAGCTCAGCTGGCCAGAGCAACGCTCTTGTAAAGCGTAGGTCATCGGTTCGAATCCGATAGGGGGCTCGAATGACCCTCGTCAACGTTTGGAATGAACGATGACGAGGGTCTTTTTTTCACATTATCCGTTCGACACGTGGTGCCTGTGCGCTGGGCATTCTGCGAAGGTCTGGGTTAATCAGGTTTTTTGTCGTTCGGGGAGCTACACTTCAGGTGAGTTTTGCTGTTGTTTTCTTAGCGGGAGCACGGCAGACAAAAGACAACATAACAATTCAAGGAGCCTGACATGGCCGGTGGACTCGTAGCCCTACTCGATGATGTCGCAGCCCTAGTAAAGGTCACCGCGGCATCATTAGATGACATCGCCTTGGGAGCTGCTAAGGCAAGTACTAAGTCCCTAGGCGTGGTCATTGACGACGCTGCAGTCACACCCCAGTATGTCAAGGGCTTATCGCCTAAACGGGAGCTTCCAATTATCTGGAAGATCGCGGTAGGTTCCATCCGGAATAAGCTGCTGATCATCTTGCCGGCCGCCTTGATTCTTTCTCAGTTTGCGCCGTGGGCGCTGACTCCCATCTTGATGCTCGGCGGAGCGTATCTGGTTTTTGAGGGTGCCGAGAAGCTACTCGAAGCCATGGGAGTGATCAAGCATCACGGCCCAGGTGGCAAGGAGGGCGTGCGGGATGAGAAGGCAATTATCGGCTCTGCCGTCCGCACCGACCTAGTGCTCTCCGCGGAGATCATGGTCATCTCGCTCAACGAGGTGGCTCATGAACCATTCCTGAATCGTGCATTGATTTTACTTGTCATTGCGGTTCTCATGACGGTAGTCGTTTATGGTGCGGTGGGACTGATAGTTAAGATGGACGATATTGGGCTACACATGGCTCAGAAAGCATCGACGCTTTCGCAGAAGATAGGCCGTGGCTTAGTTAAGGGTATGCCGATCGTGATGTCGATCTTGAGCAAGGTCGGTGTTGTGGCCATGTTGTGGGTCGGTGGACACCTCATCCTTGTGGGTATGGACGAACTTGGGTGGCATGCCCCTTATGGTTTTGTGCACCACGTGGAACTTTTGGTTCATGACGCGACAGGCTCGGCAGGTGCCGTCTTGGGGTGGCTGACAAATACCGCGTTCTCCTGTGTCGCCGGATTCTTGATTGGCTGCGTGATAGCAATGGTGGTTGTGGGCATCAACAAGCTGCGCGCCAAGCACTAAGCGGTCTTTGTACCCCGGGCCAGTAGAATAGAAGGTAAGAGAAACCTTCCCGCCGTGAATCTGCGAGCCCGCGAAAACCGTTGGAGCTTAGCCCGGTGGATGACCCCCGTTGCTGTCTGGCTAAAACGTCTGCCGGCCATGGAAAGATCGATGTGTGTTGAAGAGTAAAAATAGTAGCGTGAAAGATACCGCAAGGCATGAGCGTGGCGCGTATTTCACCCCAGAACCTGTGGCTCGCTTTATGGCCCAATGGGCGCTCGGTGGGCGGGGGCGACGTGTGCTTGAACCCTCTTGCGGAGAAGCACAATTTCTAACCACGGCACATCAAGTAACCAATGACGGGCGAGGGGACGTAGAGCTCTGCGGAGTGGAACTTCACGAAGCTTCCGTACTCGCTGCACGGGCACTCCTGCATGCGCAAGGCGCCCCAGCTAAGATTCGGCACGCAAACTTTTTTGATGTCCCTGGCAGCGCAGATATGGATGCCGTCATTGGCAACCCACCCTACGTGCGTTACCAATTGCACCGCGGGGCCCAGCGAGAGCTTTCGCGTGAAGCCGCCCGGAGGAGCGGAGTGGAGCTCAACGAGCTTGCCTCCGTCTGGGCTGCCTTTGTAGTTCATGCTACGAGTTTTCTGAATACTGGTGGACGTCTCGCCTTAGTTCTTCCGGCTGAACTGATGTTCGTCAACTATGCGGGACCGGTTCGAGCGATGTTGCTCGAACGATTCGCAAATGTTCACTTGGTCGTCTTTGAACAGCGGCTTTTTGCTGATGCGCAAGAAGAAGTGGTGCTGTTACTAGCCCAGGGATATCGCAGTGGCTCTAGCGCTTCCTTTAGTTTGCACCAATTCCGTAACGCAGATGATCTGACCCAACTGACCGAGGGCAGTAAACACACACCAACAACACCTAGCGACCGGTGGACCGGCTCACTGGTGACCCTAGAAGCGCAAGGGATCTTGAACCATGCCTTGTCCAGCGCAGCGTTTAGCAATCTCCAAGGCTGGGGTGAAACCTCATTGGGCGCCGTTACCGGCAATAACAAGTGGTTTACGCTCAGTCCCGCACGGGCCGAAGAGCTAGGACTGACCGAGGCTGAACTCGTGAAGATTTCTCCACCAGGATCACGGCACCTTCGTGGTTTGGAGCTGAACGCGGACCAATGGCAACACCTGGGTGAGCACGGCATGTCGACCTTGATGTTCCGTCCCTTGGCCGAGGCCTCCGCCGCCGGGGAAGAACTGATTAACAGTGGCGAGCTAGATCTGGTGGATCAAGCCTACAAATGCCGGATGCGCACCCCGTGGTGGAGAGTCCCGTTGCTGTCTGTCCCGGACTTGTTCATGACCTATATGAATGCCGACACTCCACGCCTGACAACTAACCATGCGGGGGTGCACCACATTAACTCAATCCATGGTGTGTACCTGGGTGCAGAAGTACGCGAGTTGGGGCGTGACTTACTGCCCTTAGCCTCACTCAATACCTTAACGATGCTCGGTGCCGAGATGGTGGGACGCTCCTACGGTGGGGGAATTTTGAAGCTGGAACCCAGCGAAGCCGATAAGCTCCCGGTGCCCGCGGCACATCTTGTAGCCCAATACGAGCAACAGCTGTTAAGCATCAAAGACGAAGTTCGTGTCTATCTGGAGCACGGTAAAAAACAGGAAGCCACTGCGTTAGTTGACGATATTGTGCTGGGTCAAATGCTGGGCTTAGATGATGCGGCACTCAGTGCATTGCACGGAGCCCGCCAAGACATGTTAGAACGACGGAAGTCACGAGCGAAGGCAGTGGAGAACTAAGCGTGGGAACTGGCGCAGTCGAAAAAACCTTAGCCTTTGCAGAATATGATGCGACTTTGCTATCTGCACCGAAAGATTCTCCCTGGATCCGAGACGGGGCTGTCACCCAGGAGTTCAACCCGTCCTTTGAGACCTTAGAGCGGTTATTGAGCATTCCAGTGCGTTCCAAGGCAGCGACGCGCTCCGGACGCTTCGCGCAGGGTGTGGACGCATGGTTGGCGCATGAACTGCGCAGGGCTGGGTTTGATGCAGATTTAGTCTGGCCACGCGCCGAAGCGCCACGGGTGCTGTCCTCAGACATTCTTGAACTGCTACGCAAATTACCCGAACGGCTCTCTGAGGAGCTACACGACGCGATCTTGGCAGGTAAAGCAGGGAGTACCGACGCAAGAATCCTAGGCCGCGCCTATATGAAACAAACCGACGTAGTGATGACCCACTGGTCCACCGGACCCGAACTGCTATTGAGCACTAAGGCCATGACTTCCTCATTTGGAAAGAACCTCTCCAATCGATACGAAGAAGCCTATGGGGATGCGGCAAACCTCCGTGCCCGTTACCCTCTGGCTGCCGTCGGATTCTATTTTGTCCAGCGCGCGACAATCCTTGAATCCGAGCCGGCAGCATTCCGGCGTACCGTTGATATGATCCGGAAACTACGCGACTTCGGTGACGGATTTGGATACAGCGCCACGGGACTCTTATTGGTGGACTGGGATGACCAAGCCGAGAAGCCCGAAGTTAAAGTTGTACACAGCCCCGTCCCGGATGATATTGGAACCGCTCAGTTCATGAATGCAATGGTCGATTCGGTCCTGAAGGTCACGCCCATTGACCTGCATGAAGCAGCGCGCGCTCGCCGGGCTGGAGAAGTTGCACCGCTTCCAGGGCATGACCCAGTAGATGAGTTGCAAGAAGCGCTCTTTTAGCTCATCTGGTTGGCTTCACATCGCTCATCGAAGTCCAGCACTGCGGGAAGCGGAGTGGAATTCCTTTGAGCAGCCGCCAACGGAAGCTCGAAATCGGGCGTAGAAGCGGTGCGTTCCGCCAAAGCTGGAACGGCACGGTAAATATATTTGCTCTGTCCCTGATGTTCAAAGCTACGTTCGCGCTCCCATACCTCTGACCGTTCGTAGGCAGCCCAAGATCCCGGATTGGCTGAGTCAATGACGGTGATGGGTGTGCATCCGCTTTTGAGCACAAAATCCAGGCGTAGCTCGGTGATCTGCTGACGGATTCCTCGGCGTCGGTACTCCGGACGTACGCTCATGCAGCCGAGCTCGAGCGCGCCCATGACGCTCGTCGGAGCAATCACCGAATCGTGCACGATTCCTGCAGCTATGAGCAGGTGAGAATCGTAGACCGAGACAATATAGCGGGCACGGTCAATTTTCTGATTCCAGCGGTCATCAATCACTGGGTACAGGCTTTCCAGTTCGGAACGAGCAGCACCAAACGGTACGGAAGTGGAGAGGGCAAAGCGCAGAAAAGAGTGCACTGGGATCGGTCCTAAGGCTAAGACGAACGAAAGATTTGGCTTTTGCTTTGTGGCGGTATGCCAGTCGGCGGATTTCGTTGGCCTTCAGGGGACCGGTACCGGTGGGTTCCGGTAGCTTCCTTGTAGGGCCCAGCTTGAGCTCGATGAGCTAGAAAAATTATGCGGTTTAGCGAGCCTGTTTGGCAAGCTGAAAAAGGGGCCAAAAAGTTAAATCTAGATAAACGAAATGACTCCATATTTTTGTGCTTGTCATTGGCTCTTTTCTCGTTGACTAATGTCGCAGTGATAGAAAAATTGGTGGCACCACGGTAGCCCCGGCAGTTGCACTGGAGAAATCGATTTTGTGCGTAGGGCAAAGACCGCTAAGATCATTTAGGTGCTTGACCGGCAGGTCAGCGCGCAGATGGATCTTTAGCTCAGTTGGTTAGAGCGTTCGCCTCACACGCGAAAGGTCGCTGGTTCGAGTCCAGTAAGATCCACCACAAAACGAGGAAGCCACCGCATCACTGCGGTGGCTTCCTCGTTCTACTTTTTGTGCGGGCCCTTTTGTTCGGTTTACTTGGCGAGCATCTCGTGTACGAGCGGTTTGACTTCCCTGCCAAGAAGTTCGATGCTCTCCAGCATCGTCTCGTGCGGCAACGAACCGGCCGAATATTTGATGTCCACCCGGCTGAGTCCCAGGCTCTTGGCGACCTTGGCCATTTTGGTGGCCACAGTCTGTGGGCTACCTGCCATCATGGATCCATCAAGTCCCATGGAGGCCTCCAAGCGCATCTTGCTCGCAGGTGGCCATCCTCGTTCTGCACCCAAACGATTCATGGTCCGCTGATAGTGCGGCCACAACAATTCCAAGGCTTCTTTGTCGGTCGGGGCGACAAGCCCGTGGAAGTGCGCGCCTACCCGCTGTGTTGGCTGTCCGAACTGCTTCAATGCACGGTGATAGAGCTGTACAAGTTGTTCAAAGGCAGCCGGCTGCCCGCCAATGATCGCCATGAACAAGGGCAGCCCATGGCGGGCGGCTCGAATCACTGACTGTGGGCTACCGCCAACACCAACCCAGGTGCTGATTGGATCTTTTTCTAGCAAGGGGTAGAGCTGTTGATCGTCAAGGGCTGCGCGATGCTCACCGGCCCATGTCACTGGTAGGCCGGTGCGGACCTTTGCTAAGAGTTCAAGTTTTTCCTCGAAGAGCGATTCGTAGTCATCGAGGTTGAGCCCGAAAAGTGGGAACGACTCGATGAAAGATCCTCGACCTGCGATGATTTCGGTACGGCCCTGGGAAATGGCATCCAAGGTTGCAAATCGTTCGTAGACTCGCACCGGGTCGTCACTCGACAGGACGGTCACCGCGGTTCCCAAACGGATTTTTTCGGTGGCCTGGGCCAGTGCGGCGAGAACAATTTCCGGAGCCGACACTGCATAGTCATCGCGGTGGTGTTCGCCGATGCCAAAGAAATCCAGCCCAACCTGCTCGGCCCGCTGACCTTCGATTATGACGTTGCGGATTACCTGTGCAGGGGACAGCGAATTGCCCTTTAAATCCTCGGTGATATCGCCGAAGGTTTCTACGCCAATCTCGGGCGTTGCCGGCGTCGGTACGACAGAAGTCACGATTTTCCTCTTCTCCAAAAAATTCATGCAATTGCATCTAATTAAGTAACCCGCTGGAGTCGACTTTTATTTCCGAGATCAAAAAATGACAGATGTGTTCAGGGATACTCGGCGGATGGGGGTTCCTCTCTGCCGGTTGACAGGCCATCGTTGTATCGTGATGAAGACGAGTAAAAAAGAGCCTCAGGGGGAGTGATTCGTGGCGCAGCAAGACCATGGCGAGAAGTCCGTGGAGTCGAAAGATGCGGGAGAAGATCCATCGCCATTGGCCGGGTCACTTCCTCGTATTTTGACGAGCGAAATCAACATGGGACACCTACCAGAACCGGTGTCCGTTGAAACGACGATGGCTTCAGAACTGCCGTTAAATACTGCAGTAAGTGCAAGCGTCGCGGCAGCTGACGCTACCGACATCGAGTCACGCACCGGTCAGGTTCATACCTCGGACGACGGCATCACCTTAATGCCAACGCGCGCCAACCCGGTAGCCCGTCGACTGTTGGCAAAAATGTGGATTTCAGACACGCCACCAACCGAAGCTCTAAAAGTGGTTGACCGGTTACGCGGAACCCCGTACGCCAATCCAAAGGTGAACGTCGATCAAGATGCGTCGGCCCGGCGGACCATGGAATTTGCCCTGGACCTCGGTGAGACACTGATCCGCTATGGTGCTGGCGCCCTGGAAGTCGAAACCAGCATTATCGCGGTGACCGCCGCTTTGGGGCTCAGCCATCTTGATGTTGATATCACTAACCAGTCGTTGCATCTGAACTACAGCCCACCCGACGCTGAAAGCTATTCGATTTTGCGCGTGGTGCGTTCCTACACCACCAACTATGCAGGTCTGGTAATGGTTCACGAGTTGGTCTCGGATATTATTGCCGGCGGTGTGTCGCGGACTTCTTCGGCCAAACAGCTGAAAGAAATTACGCGGAAACCGAAACCTTTCCCACGCTGGGTTGTGGCTTCGGGGCAGTCGATCTTCGCGGCAGCCTTTGTGCTCTTCATTGGCGGTTCGTGGCTTGGTGCATTGGTCGCGATGGCCTCATCATGGCTGATCTCGCAGATCGGGCGTTATGGCTCACGCTGGCGCGTGCCGGAGTTCTTCTCCGTCGCCACTGCAACCTTTACCGTGACCGTGATTGCGTTGTTGAGCCATCGGGTACACGCCCCGCTGGACCCCGCATTGGTCGTTTCCGGTGGGATCTTGTTGCTCTTGCCTTCGGGCAGATTTGTCTCGGCGCTGCAAGATGCGATCAATGGGTTCCCCGTGACTGCCGTGGGGCGCCTGTTTTCCGCCGGTCTGACCTATACGGCGATTCTCTCGGGGATTTCATCAGCCTTGGTCGTCTCTTCGGTCTTCGGCGGCGACAAGGTGGACGTCCACCGGATCGTTGCAATCAACTATCCAACATGGATGCTTGTTAGCTTGGTAGCAGTGGCTATCCTGGCCGGTGCAGTGACCGAGCAGACCGCGAAGCGGCTGCTGATTCCTACCGCGTTGATAGCCGTGGGCGGCTACCTGGTCTTATTGTTGGCCGAACAAATCGGATTGGGCTCTCGGGCTACTCCGGCCGTAGTAGCGACAATTATCGGTTTCGCAGCGCGTTTCTTGGCGGATAAGTTACGCTCACCGCAGCTAGTGATTGCAGCGCCGGCTGTCATGTTTATGCTCCCCGGGCTGATGATCTTCCGTGCAATGTACGGCATCGTTTTTGATGTGGAAGATATGTTCTCCAGCTTGGTGGAGATGTTCAATGCATTTGCCATCATGCTGTCCATCGCCGGCGGTGTGGTCTTCGGCGATACGCTCTGTCGGCCTTTGACCTCAAATGCGCGACGTGAACGTCGCTGGATCCGCCGCCGCTAGTTCGTAGGTAACTTCCAATTGATAGGCGCTTGACCAGAATCGGTGAGGTGCCTATTAATTTGTGAGAAGGGTCTTGAGCCAAAGAAGCCCCGGCTGGCCGACAACGGAGAAGGGTGGACGCTGTGCACCTGCGCCATATTGCTCATTAAAGGACTCAGCTTTTGCGCGTGGGCACCCCACAGTACGGCGACTACCGGATTTTTACGAGAATTGAGGGCACCAATTATCGCCTCAACAAGCGGTGCCCAGCCCAGCTTTTGATGGCTTCCCGCCTGCCCCGCGGTCACCGAGAAGACCTGATTGAGTAACAAAACTCCTTGTTCGTGCCAGGGGCTGAGGTCCGGATGCGGGGCTTCGGGAACAGCAAGGTCTGCGCAGAGCTCCTTGTAGATATTTCGTAAGCTGCGAGGCAGCGGTCGAACATTTTTCGCTGCGGCGAAGGCCAACCCATTTGCGTGTCCCGGGGTTGGATATGGGTCTTGGCCGATAATCAGAACTTTGGTTTTGGCTAGTGGAAGCAACAGTGCGCGCAACATCACCTCTGGGGCCGGCAAGATCTGCTCGCCAGCCTGCGAACGCAGCGCTAATTGTCGGGCAATGTCCTGTAACACGCCATCAAGTGGCTCTACTGCCGGCACCCAGTCCTCTGCGATAAACCCGTTGCTGGCTAGTGATTTTGCGCCAAAGTAGAACGGGAAGTCAGTGGCTGAGTATGCCGGCAGAGGGTGTGGGGCGGGAGCCGGAAAGAGCGCTGGCTGTTGGTTGTCCATAACAACTATTCTGCCCGTTTTCGGCGCGGTTGTGCCGCGTTACACGGCATCGAGTTCATTGATTGGTTAGAATATCGGTGGTGTGTCCACCATGTGTGGATATGAAAGCATAAAGAGACCCGGCTAATCGGTGTTCAAGGAAGAGGTGAGACGCATGGCAGGCAATGAGGTTTTGGTGGATTTTGTAATGAATCCCGATTCAGAGCTTGATGAGCGTTCACAGCAAATCTTGAACATGGAAAAACTGTGGTGGAAATATGCCGGAGCCAAGGAACAGGCCATCACTAAGCAGTTCTCAATTTCGCCGACGAACTACTATCAGTTGCTCAATCAGCTGATCGACACGGACGCGGCGATGGCCTACGACCCAATGCTGGTAAAGCGGTTGCGTAGACTTCGGTCTACCAAGCGTCGTGTGAGCGGTACCGTCGGCGGAGAACGTTAAGTTCTTAGCCGGCCTCGGCCAGCCAGACCTCGAGCAAGGACAAGAATGACCAACTACCCACGTGACGAATTCGATCGCGTTCCGGAGTTTAGTACCCGTGTGGGGTCGCATCATGCCCACGGCTGGGCGCAGTCTGCCGCTTCCAAGGGCAAGGACAGCAAGCTTCGTTGGGTAGTCCTGTCCGCAATAGCGGTGTTGCTCATCGGTGGTGTGGGCTTCTTCTACGGTCCGAGCGTCGCCGATCGTCTCAGCGGTTCCGAACCGACACAGAATACCGAAGAGACAGGAAACGAAACTTCGCAGAGTCCTAGCGCTGAAGCTTCCGAAAGCGCTACCCCCTCAAGCACCATTGATGACGCCGACGTGTTGTACGGTCAGCTCATTGGCGTGTACAACGGGGCTAATATTGCGGGCACGGCCGGTGCAGGTGAAGAATTATTGACCGAGGCCGATTTTACGAACATCGTCACGGATAATTGGACCCGAGATGCGGAAACCTCGACCGTCTATTACATGTCCGAGGCCTACCGGACCACCGCAGAAAAAGCCGCCGAGGTCCTGGGTATCGACGAGGTTTTGCAGACTCAGAACATTCCTAACCGTGTCACAGTGGTCCTTGGCGCCGACGATACGTTGAACTCCAAGTAATATTTCACTTCGCTCACAGCCGATCAGCTTGCACTCGCCATGCGAGAGTGCCAATATTTGTATTAGCACTCATGCGTTACGACTGCTAATGCCGATCGGCTGTTCGTTTTAAAATCGAACCCTTTCGACCCCCGCGGTTTGTTAACGCACGGAGCGTGAAGAACACCTCAGATAGCGAGAGCTCATCTCGGTTGTCGGCCCGATGCCGATACCGGTGTGCTCGTCCGTCGCGGGCGCTGTCTGTCGGTTGCATTTTCGCAAAATCGTCCCGAAAGGACCGAAAGCCACTATGGCCAAGATGATTGCATTTGACGAGGAAGCACGCCGCGGACTTGAGCGCGGCCTGAACATTCTGGCGGACGCCGTAAAGGTAACCCTAGGCCCACGCGGTCGCAACGTTGTTCTGGAGAAGAAGTGGGGCGCACCTACTATCACCAACGACGGTGTGTCCATCGCCAAGGAAATCGAGCTCGAAGATCCATACGAGAAGATCGGCGCCGAGCTCGTCAAAGAAGTAGCCAAGAAGACTGACGACGTCGCCGGTGACGGTACCACCACCGCAACCGTGCTCGCTCAGGCTCTGGTCAAGGAAGGCCTGCGCAACGTTGCTGCCGGCGCCGACCCAATCGCATTGCGTCGCGGTATCGACAAGGCCGTAGAAGCCGTCACCGCTGAGCTGCTTGCAGCTGCTAAGAAGATCGAATCCAAGGAGCAGATCGCTGCTACCGCTTCGATCTCCGCTGGCGATCCAGAAATCGGCGCATTGATCGCCGAAGCACTGGACAAGGTTGGCGAGCAGGGCGTTATCACCGTTGAAGAGTCCAACACCTTCGGCCTTGAGCTGGAGCTGGCCGAGGGAATGCGCTTCGACAAGGGCTACATCTCCGCATACTTCGTCACCGACGCTGAGCGTCAGGAGACCGTGCTGGAAGATCCTTACATCCTGATCGTCAACTCGAAGATCTCCTCGGTCAAGGATATGGTTTCCTTGCTGGAGAAGGTCATGCAGTCGAACAAGTCGCTGCTGATCATCGCCGAAGACGTTGAAGGCGAAGCACTAGCTACCCTGATCTTGAACAAGATCCGTGGTCTGTTCAAGTCCGTTGCCGTCAAGGCTCCGGGCTTCGGCGACCGTCGCAAGGCTATGCTGACCGACATCGCACTGCTCACCGGTGGTCAGGTTGTTTCCGAGGAAATCGGTCTGTCGCTAGATACCGTTGGCCTCGAAGTTCTGGGTACCGCCCGCAAGGTCGTTATCACCAAGGACGAGACCACCATCGTTGAAGGCGGCGGCGACGCCGACGCCATCGAAGGCCGCAAGGCTCAGATCGCAGCCGAGATCAAGAACACCGACTCGGACTACGACCGCGAGAAGCTTCAGGAACGCCACGCAAAGCTTTCCGGTGGTGTCGCTGTGCTCAAGGCCGGCGCCGCAACCGAGGTGGAGCTCAAGGAGCGTAAGCACCGCATCGAAGATGCAGTGCGTAACGCCAAGGCAGCAGTTGAAGAAGGCATCGTCGCCGGCGGCGGCGTGGCTCTGATCCAGGCTGGCGCCCTGGCGTTTGCAAAGCTTGAGCTGGACGGCGACGAAGCTACCGGTGCGAACATTGTTCGCGTTGGCATCGAAGCCCCACTGAAGCAGATCGCACTGAACGCTGGCATGGAGCCAGGCGTTGTCGCCGACAAGGTCAAGGGCTTGCCAGCAGGCCATGGCCTGAACGCCGCAACCGGCCAGTACGTCGACTTGCTTGAAGCAGGCGTGAACGACCCAGTGAAGGTGACCCGTTCGGCTCTGCAGAACGCTGCATCGATCGCTGGCCTGTTCTTGACCACCGAGGCAGTCGTTGCAGATAAGCCAGCTCCTGCTGGCGCTGCAATGCCAGGTGGCGACGACATGGGTGGCATGGGCGGAATGGGCGGCTTCTAAGCCCCCGTACCTCGCTCAGCGACCGCTCAAGCGGTGCTAGCAAACCCGAGGGCCTGCTTCATTATGAAGCAGGCCCTCGGGCCGTTAACCCCGTCCCGTTGGGCGGCGCATCATTAGAACTGTGTTAAGAGCTGTTCCAGTTCAGTGGCCAAATTGCTGCGAGCGGCACTCTCCCAACGTTGCCGGCCCTGCGCAGTGCCGAACAGCTGGTCCTTGTCGAGTAACTCGCGAAGTATCTTGGACCGACCACGGGCGAAGTCTGCCTCGGACACCTGAGCGTACTCGGCACGAACGGCCTGCGTATAACGCTGGTAGGCGCCGGCCGGGCGAGCCAGAACTTCTAAATCAGCGTCGCACAGTAACGCGCCAAGCAGGTCCTCAGCCTGTGGCTGATGGGTGCTGGTCAGCATAATAAGCCGCTGGATCGAAGTTACCGTGTGCTCTGGTAGGAGACCATGCAGGCAATGCCCCGCGAGCTGAGCCGACTCCTGTTCGTCGGTGCTTTGACCTTCATAAACGGCGTCGTGAAACCAGGCCGCCAATTCAAGGATTTGCCGATCCTGCTCAGAGACCTGCGCGCCACACAACAAATCTAGTGCTTCAAGTACGGCGAGCAGATGCACACGATCGTGATAATAGCGGTGTTCTTGACTCCATTTGGATAAAAGAACCGTCGCAAGTTCGGATTGCCCGGAAAAAGTGCGTTCCCAGCGTTTGCGCAAGGCGGGGTCCAGCCGTTCGGGGCGCAAACGTGCGGCAATCCGCAGTCCCGAACGCACGAGCGCCCGAGCAAGTTCTCCACCGCTGACCTCGCGCGCACCCGCGGCGACAATCTCGGCATAGCGTTCGCGGGGCACATCGTAATGATCCCTATCGAAGGCTCTACGGCTAATGCCCAGTGCGAGGGCGAATTGATGCAGCTCGTCCAGGGACGAGTCCGAGACCAAATGGGAAAATACGGTGCCGTGCGCGGGCCAGCGCGGCGGGTCGATCAATAAGCTCATGGACTAAGCGTACCGAGCGCCCGCCTACACCAATCAGTAGCGGAACAGCGAGGTATTTACCTGTTCGACTTCTTCGTACTGCATGGAGGCGTGGTTCAGGGCCGTGGCGATGCTACTCAGCGCTTCCTCGATGCGCACATGGGTGCTGCGCCACTCGGCAACGATGGATTGGAATGAAGTGGCGGCGGAACCCTGCCAGGTGCTCTGCAATTGGTCCAAGTTCATCTGCATCGTGGAAACCTCGGACCGCAGCCGGTCGATGGTGTTCATAACAGCCTGGGACTTGACCTGCATTTCGCCGGTGTTGGTTGAAAAGGTGCTCATGGGAGATCCTGCCTTCGGAGAGATCGGATTGATGAGATCACCATAAATCCGGCAGGGGCAGTAGCCTAGCTTTCTGAGCCCTTTGTGGACAACTCATAGCCGGTGGTTCCTACTGGCCGTCGTCGTCGATTTCTCGTGGTTCTTGGAGTGGAACGTAGGGCAAGCAGATTGCCATAGTCGCTCCGCCTCCAGCAGTTTCACTGAGCGCTACCGAGCCACCATGTTGCTGCACGATCGCCACGACAATAGCTAGTCCAAGGCCCGAGCCGCCGGTCTCTCGTTGCCGCGAGCTGTCCGCTCGGTAGAAGCGTTCGAAGATCCGGTGGGCGTCCTCCTCCGGGATGCCAGGGCCATGGTCACGAATCTCCAGTACCGCGTCTAATGCACCGGCCACAAGTGAACGAACACCCACCGCGATCTCAATCGCTGAGTCTTCCGGGGTGTAGCGCAGCGCATTGGTGATCAGGTTCGCGATTACCTGGCGGATTCGTGCGTCGTCACCGACAGTGCTGGCAGGTGCTGGATATTTCGTGTCTAAACCGACCAGGCTCACCTTGCGCAGCGGTGCGCGGACCTTGGTGTCTTCCACGGCGTCTTGGCCGAGAACCAAGAGGTCTACAGATTGTTTCTCCAGTGGGCGCTGTTCATCGAGGCGAGCGAGCATCAACAGATCTTCGACCAGATGCGCCATGCGTTTGGATTCAGCTTCAATGCGGCCCATGGCCGAGTCCAAGGCTTCTGGATCTGCCAGTCCGCCGTGACGGTAGAACTCCGAATAGCCCTGAATGGTGACCAAGGGGGTACGCAACTCATGGGAAGCATCTTGGATGAACCGGCGCATTTTGGTTTCCGAGGCTTCACGGTCGCGGAAGGCTCGCTCAATCTGCGCAAGCATGGCATTCAATGAACGCGAGAGCCTGCCGACTTCAGTTTCGGGCGGGTAATTTCGTACACGTTGGGACAGATCGCCGTCGGCAATCATCGCGGCGGTCCGCTCGACGCGGATGAGAGGAAGCAAAGATCGCGAAGTCAGGCCATAGGCGATCATTGACATGATTAAAGTGGCAAGCAGGCCGGTGGAGAGAACGAGAATTGCGGTTTTTTGGACCGTGTCATTGACGTTTTCAAGAGGTAAGGAAATGAAAACACTTAACCCGCTGGTGGGGAGCGGAACGACCATCGCGCGCCACCCTGCAGAACCCGCATGCATGCCCGGGACAGTGACAGGGGACCACGGAGTCTTGGCTAATTCAGCCGTTTGTTCCGGTGCAAGCAAAGGAGTGTCAGCGTTGTTGCCGGGGGTAACCCGGCTGCGCGGCATGATGTATACGATTTTGCCGTTTTCATCGCGAATATCAGCGTACGAGCGGTTGAGTCCGAGCAATGTTGGATCAATGCCGCCGTTGTCGCCGGACTGGTCATTATCCAAGGAATACTGATAAGCCTTATTCAGGCCGAAGCCCATTGTTGGACCCGAGACATTGAGCTGATCATCGATTTGATTAGTCATCGAAATGCGAAGTGTGTGTGCTGAACCGAACGCTGTGGCGCCGACGCCACAAATCATCAAGGCGCACATGAGCATCACCAATTTGGTGCGCAAGGATGTACGACGCCACAGTGTTCTTAAAGCCTGCATGTAATGACTTTACAATCCGTTGGGCCGCAAGGCGGCATTGTGCTTAGCGTCGGTCGGGAGTGCGCATGAGGTAACCAACACCGCGCTTAGTCTGAATCAGGGCAGGCCATTCAGGACGGTCAACCTTGCGGCGCAGATAGGAAATATAAGATTCCACAATCGATGCGTCACCGTTGAAGTCGTACTCCCAGACGTGGTCCAGGATCTGCGACTTGGACAGCACCCGATTCGGGTTCATCATGAGGTAGCGCAGTAGTTTGAATTCGGTCGGTGAAAGGTCAATGACCTCACCCGCGCGACGGACTTCATGAGCATCATCATCAAGCTCTAGGTCTGAAACCACGATGGTTGCGTTCTCGTCCTCGCCCGAGGCGGTGCGGCGTAACACGGCACGAATGCGGGCCACTACCTCATCGAGGCTAAATGGCTTGGTGACGTAGTCATCGCCGCCGACGGTCAAGCCAGTGACCTTGTCGGTGGTGTCATCACGAGCGGTCAGAAACAATACGGGGAAGTGACGCCCCGCGGCGCGCAGCTTGCGGGTGATGGTAAAACCATCCATGTCCGGAAGCATGACGTCTAATACGGCAAGGTCTGGCTCTTCTGCTTCGACTGCTGCCAGAGCTTCGCGACCGTTAGCTGCGGCGACCACTTCGAAGCCCGCAAAACGCAGGGAAGTGGAAAGAAGTTCGCGGATGTTTGGCTCATCATCCACAACAAGAAGTTTGGCCTCTGGGGTTTTTGCACTCATAAAACCCAGTGTGCACGTGAAATCTGGGAGTCGCCTGAGAACTAACTGAGTAACGTGATTAGCTGCTGCGCCGCTTAAGGATGTTTGCCACCACTACGACACCGGCCAAGATGAAAGCGATGGGTAGGCCAAAAATGCCGAACGCCATAATTAGCGGCGGGATGGAAATTTCTTGGAAATACAATACTAATACCGCCGCCAGCGATAGCGCCGACAGCACCGCAAGAACGATAGCTGTGCGCGAAATGACGGACAAGGTAATCGAAGAAGAGCTCACGTCTCTTAACGATACAGCGAATCTGAAGCGGCTCCCATGACTCAAGGTGAAGTTACGGGCACCAAAGTGTCATAATCTTAGGTATCGGACTTTATTCGAATCCGTACGTTGAGCACCCGGTGAAAGAACAATTGTTAACCCGGCTGAATGCTCCATGGATTCGGAGACATAAAAAAGCGTGGCGTGAGGTAAATTGCACAGTACGCGCTACAGCACGAGAAACGAACGAGGTAGAGGATCATGCCTAGCGGCAAGGTTAAGTGGTATGAAAAGTCCAAGGGCTTCGGTTTCATTACTACCGAGGACGGCAAGGAAATATATGTGAACGCCACGGCACTGCCGGAAGGTGTTCATGACCTGCGCCCCGGAATGCGTTTGGAGTTTGGGGTGGCGGAGGGTCGTCGAGGCCCTCAGGCGCTGAGTCTGCGCATCTTGGAAGAAGCTCCTTCGGTAGCGCGCGCAAAGCGCAAAAACCCGGAGCAGCAAGCCGCAATGATTGAGGATCTGATCAAGGTCCTTGATCAAGTATCTAATACCTTGCGCAAGGGGCGATACCCTGAACAAGTGCATGGCAAAAAGGTTGCTACCGTGCTTCGCGCGGTAGCCGATGATCTGGACGTTTAAATAATGGCCCGTAAACCCAAATTGGACACCATCCTTGCTGACGCGGTTGATGTAGCGCGAAATGCGCTCACGGAGATCGCGGTTGACACGGAAATCGGTGAGTATCTCGGAGCTACTTCCGAGGGTGAGCGATTAGTCACCCATCGATTTGTCTCCCAGAAAAAGGGTTACCGAGGCTGGACGTGGTTCGCGACACTCGCGCGGGTGCCACGGGCGAAAGCAAAAGATCTCACCGTTTGTGAAGCAGGCATTGTTGCTGGCGAAGATGCTCTTCTCGCCCCAGCGTGGCTGCCATGGGCGGATCGTTTAGCAAAGGAAGAAATCGAAGCAGCCGAGGCTGACAACGCGACGGATGAATCCGGTCAGGTGAGCCCCGAAGGGCAATCCGGCGCGTCTACTGAAAAAGATTCGGCAGCTACCCAGGAATCAGTCAAGAGCGGTTTCGAGGAAGTCGCTGACGGTGTTACTCAGAACGAGTCGGCTGAGTCAGCTGAAGCAAATGTTGTGGAGAGCATCAAGACTCCTGCGCGACGTCAGGTTCGCCGACGTCGCACGGCCCAGCGCACTGCTGCTCGTCGCCGTGCTGCGCAGCGCAGCCGTCCACGTAAAGAAAACTTGGACTGACACAAGACTGAACAAAACTCAGGCATTACACAGCGGTCCGCGGTTGCATCCTTGAAGGATTCAACCGCGGACCGCTGTGCTAACTGCGTGCTTAGAGCTGTTCGACGACGTAGTCGATGCTCTGCAGCAAGGCAGCAACATCGCTCGGGTCGATCGCCACGAATGTGGCAATGCGCAGCTGATTGCGGCCAAGCTTACGGTAAGGCTCTACATCGACCACGCCGTGGGCGCGCAAGACCTTGGAGATGGCGGTGGCGTCAATCGAGTCATCGAAGTCAATGGTCGAGATGACATTTGAGCGGTGCTCCGGATTGCCGACGTAAGGCGTTGCAAACTCAGAAGCCTCAGCCCAGGCATAAATCTTCCCTGCCGAATCCGCGGTACGTTCCACGGCCCATGTGAGACCGCCATTAGAATTGATCCACTTGATCTGAGCGTCCAAGGTGACCAGCGTGGTCAGTGAGGGAGTGTTGTAGGTCTGATTTTTCAGCGAGTTATCCAGAGCGGTCTTCAGATTCAAGAAGTCCGGGATCCAGCGGTCGGTCGCTGCGATTTCCTCAATGCGAGCCATTGCAGCGGGGGAGAAGAAGGCTAGCCACAGTCCGCCATCGGAGGCGAAGTTCTTTTGAGGCGCAAAGTAGTAGACATCGGTCTCTGACAGGTCGACATCTAGTCCGCCCGCAGCGCTGGTGGCATCGATGACTACGAGTGCATCCTCATTAGCCCCTGCCACACGCTTAATTGGGGCTGCGGCTCCCGTTGAGGTTTCGTTTTGAGGCCATGCGTAGAGATCTACGTCAGCTTCGGCAACAGGAGTCGGCACTGAGCCCGGCTCGGCGGTGATAATCGATGAGGCGGCAAGGAACGGTGCCTTATCGGTGGCCTTGGCAAACTTCGAGCCGAACTCGCCAAAGGACAGGTGCTGTGCCTTATTGCGTACCAAGGAGAATGCAGCAGCGTCCCAGAACGCTGTGGATCCACCGACGCCCAGAAGCACTTCGTAGCCTGCAGGGGCGCTGAACATTTCTTTAAGACCGTCCTGCACGGACGCGACCAGGTTTTTGACTGGCGCCTGACGGTGGGAGGTGCCCAGTACGTTGGCACCTGCGTCTACGATTGCCTGAATTTGTTCCGGGCGAACCTTTGAAGGTCCTGCGCCGAATCTTCCGTCGGCAGGCAGAAGGTTCTTTGGAATGTTGATGCCGGTGCTCATCGCGCTCCTCTTTAGCGTTTGGTTGAAAGTGCTGATATCCCGAGGGTGTTGCGTAAATATGGAATAGTTCAGGATAGTTTCGACGTTTCAGTTAACATCTTCGCAAATTGCGAGGGGATGAGAGAAAAACAGGACCGTCGGTTACGACATGCAAATTATGCTGTGGTCGCAGGGAACGCTGCCATACCAAGTAGAGTTGCATACTGACGTTCCGTTTTTCTAGCGAACCTAACTGTTGTGACTTCCAGGAGTGGCTAACGTGTCTGACCTTATCGATACAACTGAGATGTACCTGCGCACCATTCTTGAACTTCAAGAAGAGGAGATCGTGGCCTTGCGTGCGCGAATCGCGGAGCGTCTGGGGCATTCAGGGCCTACTGTGTCGCAAACTGTCGCTCGGATGGAACGCGACGGGCTCGTTGTAGTCTCCACCGACCGTCATTTGGCTTTGACCGAAAAAGGTCACGAACTGGCTACGGGCGTGATGCGCAAGCATCGTCTAGCTGAGCGCCTGCTTTCGGACATGATTGGTCTTGAATGGGAGTACGTACATGACGAGGCTTGTCGCTGGGAGCACGTCATGAGTGAGCGTGTTGAGCGTCGTCTCTATGACTTGCTGGGCAAGCCTACAGTTTCCCCATACGGCAACCCGATCCCGGGCCTTGAGATCCTAGGTGGACCGAAAGTAACGGATATCTCATCTGAGGTTGAGAACCTGGATAACGCCTTGCTCTCCGGAAACGTCGGACCGCTGGCGATCGACCGCTTAGCGGAGCCGATCCAAACGGACCCAATCCTGCTCGGACAACTGAACGAGGGTGGAATCCGTCCCGGAGCGATAGTCAATCTAGAGCGCGCCGATGATTACGTTGTGGTTCGTGTGCAGGGCATCGAAGGTGCCCTGGAGTTGCCCGTCGAGGTCAGCGCACACGTCTTTGTACGCACAAATCAAAGATAACGAAATTGTAACTTTTCCGATCGGCCGGTAAGGTTGTTCGAGGGCGTTAGAGGTTTATCTAATGCCGATTCCGAAAGCGCAAACACCGAGTATTGCCCTGCCTTCCGGATGTGACAAGAACTTTTAGGGCAATAGCGGGGAACCCACTCATCTGACGAGTCATTCGTCTTGGGGTGAAGTCATGCCAATAAGCAAGACCGGACCAATCACAGGACCGAACCCGACAGCTAACTTCGCAGGTGTAGATGTGAGAGGAATGCTTTGGCAGAAATCAGGACGACGGGTCGACGTCGCGCAGCAAATGTCGAAATCGACGTGATCGCTGAAATCGCAACGGCCGCTACCGAACGACCCGTTGGTCGACGCGCATCGCGCGAAGCCACTGTCGAAGCATTAGAAGTTGTCGCACCAGTTTGTGCTGACTATGCTGGACGCCGATTCACCTCGGGACAGCGTTACGGTATCGCACCAACGTCGAAAACTCTTGCTGCTCAGGATGTTGACGGAAACGTCATTGCCCTACCTACGGCCAAGCCAGTCATGGCTTCCGAGGGTGCCGTAGCCAGTAATGGTGAGCTCGTTCAGAGCCTCCATGCATCACCTAAAAAAGCTTCCCGCCTAGGGTTCACGCATAAGATCGCGGCCGTTGCCGCGGTATCCGGGTTGGCCCTTGCAGCGGTTTCCCCGCAACTAAGCGGTACCGAGCCTGAGGAGCAAGCTTCCGTGGCTAGTGCTCAGCGCACCGCGACTTCCGCTGTTGTCGATGTTAAGGCACCGGAAAATGCGGGCCTAGAGGTTCAGCGTGCCGCACTGAAGTCGGATATCAATCCAAGTGTGGCCGAAGAAAACAAGCTTTCGGAAATCCTCACCGCTTCCGGTGGAAATATCCAGAAAATCGGTTCGACGGGCGGTCTGCTGCAGCGTCCCGTGGAAAGCAACCGCATCACTTCGCCTTTCGGGCATCGCAAAAATCCAACCGGCGCTGGCTTCATGATCCACAGTGGTACAGATTACGGTGTGCCGAGCGGCACAAAGGTTTACGCGGCTGCCTCGGGCACCGTAGAGGTCGCAGGATGGGCCGGTCACTCCGGCCAACGCGTTACCGTAGGTCACGGAAATGGGCTGGAAACTGGCTATAGCCACAACTCCAAAGTCCTAGTCAAGGTCGGAGACAAGGTGCAGCGCGGCGATGTGATCGCGCTGGCCGGCAGCACCGGTAACTCGACGGGCCCGCACGTGCACTTTGAGGTCATCGTTGATGGGCAGTTCAAAGACCCAGCAGGTTGGTTATAACGTTGAACGTCACCTTACCGTGATCAAAACGTGACATTTGAAAGATAGTCCTATAGGCTTATCTGCGTGCCAGGGGGAAGCCCTGAGCAACATTGCGTGTGATCCGAGCACTGCCAGCATGCAATGAGCAGTTATACACAACTCGTACGGCAGTGACGGGGGAACCAACATCGGGTCGTTAGTTTTGACTAACAACCCTAGGGGTTAAGTGGACGAGAAGGAGACTTCGAATCCACCGAGGTAACTCCACTTCGAACCCGACAGCTTACCTCGTAGGAATCAAGGAGAGGCATTATTGTGACCAAGCGTCAAACCCATGGACGTCGCCGCGCCGACGTGCCACGCACTAACTCGCTAGAGGCGATTTCTCAGGCCGTAGCGTCTAACGCGGGCTCAGTCGGCCGACAGGCAGCCGTAGTTGCTGCTGCGTCCGGTTTGATCGTCACCCTAGGCGTTCCAGGCCAGGCTACCGCACCTCGCGATGTATCCGCCGCACCGGTTGACACCATCAACCCTGAACGCGTTTCGGTAAAGACCGTCAAGGTCGACACCAAGAAGGCCGACAAGCTCGACATCGAGCGCGCCAGCTTCACCGCGGAGCCAAAGCCTGAGCCAGAGCCAGTCGTTATCGCTGTTGCTGACAGCATTGAGCCAACCACCCGTCAGAACTCCGGTAGCTCCGACTCTTCGGGAAATGCTGACTCCATGGCGCCGATGACCCGCCAGAACCGTGGCGGCAACAGCCAGCAGAGCGCACCAACTCAGAAGCAGGAAACCAAGAAGGAAACTTCGGCTCCTAGCAAGAATCTGACTGGCATTGCCGGAACTGCAGCCAAGTACTCAGGCGTTCCATACGTCTGGGGAGGCAACACTCCAAGCGGCTGGGATTGCTCCGGCTTCGTAAAGTATGTTTACGCACAGCACGGCATCAACATTGCTCGTGGCACCTCCGCGATTCTAGGCTCCGGCCAGTTCAAGCGCACCAGCAGCCCGAAGCCTGGCGACCTAGTGTTCCAGAACGGTGGCGGCCACGTAGGAATCTACCTCGGCGGTGGCCAGATGATCGGTGCACAGAACCCTAGCGTCGGTACCATGATCCACTCGGTAACACGCAACCCGTTGTACGGGTACTACACTCTAGCTGGCTAAACAGTCTGCTCCCATTGGCCATCGAACGTAAAGTTCGGTGGCCAATGGTCGTTTAACACAGTGAACTCCATGCTACTTCGCGATGAAAATCAGCGAATATCTTCCTATTTTTAGCCCCGAATATGCCACATATCGCATAGGCTAACGGCAAGAGGACTAACCGAGACGAGCTCGTCGTTATCAACTTCAAGTGATGCGTACGAATTCATTGAAGGAAGTAAACGCATGAGAACGTTGGTTTTGAACGCAGGATTTGAGCCACTGGCCGTGGTGACGTTTCGTAGAGCGCTTATCCTAGTGCTAACAGAAAAAGCAACGATCATCTTGCAAGACGATGATTCACCGGTTCGCGGCACCGACAGGGACTTACCCCGACCCACCGTCATCGTGTTAAAACGATATGTACGACGCCCCTACAGGAACATGATCCATGTGACCCGTAGGGGCGTTCTTCGTAGAGACCACTTTCGTTGTGCCTACTGTGGGAAAAATGCCAATACAATCGACCACGTGATCCCGCGCAGTAGGGGAGGACAGAACACCTGGGAAAACCTAGTAGCAGCGTGCCTGTCATGCAATAGTCGCAAGGCTGACAAAATGCTCGCTCAGCTCGGTTGGCAATTGCTACTCACACCACATCAGCCACGAGTGGGCGGGTACCTAGTATCCGGGTTAGAACATATTGATTCTTCATGGAATCAATATCTTCATGCCAGCTAGGAAATATCTGCACTCCGTGAGATGTTGAGACGTTAGTACTAACTGAACAAATCACGGAGGTAACTTGTGAGTATGGAAGGCGCGGCGTGGAGCACGCTGTGGCAGCTGTCTAAAAGTGAGCAGCGACGGGCTTATCGGCCCGATACGCCGGGACGTGTTTTTAGATTCGCGCTTAGTTACAAAGCCAGACTGATAGTCTTCGTGATTTTCTCCGTATTTTCTGCAGCGATAGCCGTGATCACTCCGGTACTCGCCGGACGAGTCGTGGACGCAATTGTGGGTCAGGGGAACTGGGCGACAATTCGCAATTTAGCAATCGCTATGGTGCTAGTTGCAGTCTTTGACTCTATTTTTGCAATGCTCGTCCGCTGGCAATCATCAACCCTCGGCGAACAGATCATCTATGACCTTCGTACAAAGGTGTTCGACCACGTACAAAAAATGCCGATCGCTTTCTTCGCACGGACTAGAACTGGTGCGCTGACGTCGCGGCTCAATTCAGATGTTATCGGCGCTCAGGCTGCCTTCGCGGGAACGCTGTCAGGGATCGTCTCCAATGCAGTGGCGTTGGTCTTGACGGCAATCGTTATGTTCACGACCTCCTGGCAAGTTACGTTATTGGCGTTGGTACTGTTTCCAATTTTCTTGCTCCCCGCCCGACGTTTTGGTAAATCCTTAGCGGGCTTGCGCAAGGAGTCTGCGGATTTGAACGCCTCAATGAGTACCCAGATGACCGAGCGCTTTTCGGCGCCAGGGGCGACACTGATCAAACTTTATGGCCGCCCGCACGAGGAATCATCGCAGTTCGGTCTGCGCGCTGCACGTGTACGCGATATCGGTATCAAGATGACCTTGCGACAATTTGCGTTCGTGACGGTACTGGGCTTTGTCGCGGCGCTGTCATTGGCCCTGGTTTACGGTCTGGGTGGTTTCTACGCCCTGCGTGGAGACATGGCCGCCGGCGACGTAGTGGTGCTCGGAATGCTCATAATTCGGCTCTATACACCCCTCACCGGGCTTGCGAACGCGCGAGTGGAGATTACCAGCGCTTTGGTCAGCTTTGATCGAGTCTTCGAAGTACTAGATCTTGAACCGTTGATCAAGGATGCGCCAGAGGCGATCGCTTTACCCAGCGAACCAGTAGCAGTGAAGTTTGATCGAGTGACGTTCGCATATCCGAGTGCCGAGGAAGTTTCCCTCGCATCGCTGGAGGAGACCGCGGTACTTGACGGACGCGGCGGTGAAGAAATTTTGCATGATATTTCCTTCGAGATCAAACCGGGGCAAACGGTTGCGCTTGTCGGTTCATCCGGTGCAGGTAAATCCACCATTGCCCAGCTACTCGCTCGACTTTACGATGTGCGCGGGGGAGCGATTACGCTCAACGGGCATGATCTACGCCAGCTTAAGCTCGCATCTCTTTATCATGAATTGGGAATGGTCACTCAAGACGGGCATTTGCTTCACGAGACAGTACGTTCGAACCTACTGTTAGCCAACCCTGAAGCCGAGGAAGCGCAGCTCTGGGCAGCTTTGGAAGACGCGCAGTTAAAGACGCAGATCGAATCCTTACCGGACGGGCTGGAAACGGTGGTCGGAGAACGCGGGTACCGCCTTTCGGGCGGGGAGCGTCAACGTATGACTATCGCGCGTATGATCCTAGCGAATCCAGGGCTGGTCATACTGGACGAGGCCACTGCAGCTTTGGACTCACGAAGTGAACTTGCAGTGCAACTGGCATTGAGCCGCGCTTTGGAAAACCGCACAGCGTTAGTGATTGCCCACCGCTTGTCCACGATCCGCCAAGCCGACCAGATCCTTGTGATTGATGGTGGGCGAATTGTTGAACGAGGCACCCATCTAAGTTTGCTAGGCGAAAACGGTGCCTACGCAAAGTTTTACCAAACACAGTTCAGCTCCGATCAGGGTGTGGAGCCTCAGTAGAATCTATCGGTCAAAGTGCCCACGGCATCGATGCACAATACATTAGGCATTTCACCACTTGGAAATCATTGATGAAAATAGGCGCCACTGCCATGCGCATTGGCCAACAATGTAGGCAAAACGTGTTCTCTTAACAGCGGTGCAATGTCATCGCGTAATAGTGCATCCTGCGGATCGATCCACAAGAGCTCCTCGAGTTCTGCTGAGGGCTGGGGTGAACCATTAAATCTTGCGGCGAATAAATAAGCTTGGATTGAAGTATCCGCTTCATTCGCCGCAGGACCATTCCATTCCCCATATGGTTCGAGGTCCTTTACTTCAAATTCCACGCCTAATTCTTCGAAGACCTCACGCACTACGGCCTCAATAGGTGTTTCACCGGGCTCTGGTTTTCCGCCAGGCTGCATGAATTTTGATGTTCCTCGCTTCCGAACTAGGAGTATTTGTCCTTGGTCGTTGATTAAACACGCTGCTGAAATAGTTAAAGTTTTCATCATCAAAACACAATATCGCGTGTGAAAACGCATGACCAATGGTAACGTGCATTAATGGATCTCCAACGTTTTTAGTTGAGAGACACTATGGTCCGACAACTCGCAGTTTCGAATCAGGTGTCGCAGTCTTGGCAGTACGTTGGAATGGAGAGATCGATCCATCAACTTTATAGATCTATGGAGCTTTAATGCGACGGGGTACAAACTTAGGCCGCCTAGGCGATTTTAATCAGGCGGTAATTCTAGAGTCCATCCGACGAGCACCAGACGGCATCAGCCGTGTGGAGCTTGCAGGTTCGACTGGACTTTCACCACAGACAATCTCAAACGTAGTACGTCGTCTGCTGGACGACGGCATTGTCCGCGAAGACCGCACCATCGTTTCCGGACCGGGTAAGCCACGTACCGTTCTTGAACTAGAAGGAAACCGCCTAGTTTCTATCGGTATTCACCTTGACCCTAGCGTTCTGACCTTTGTAGCGATGAACCTGCGTGGTGAAGTTCTGCGCGAGCGCAGTATCGATTTGCCAAACCTTGAGGTAGCTACCGAGACCATCCAGCTGATGGCTGACACGGTCAAGGAAATGATCGCCGAGATTCGCATACCCAAGAAGCACATCGTTGGTGTGGGTATCGCAGTACCAGGGCCGGTCAACGTTGAAGACGGCGTGGTACTTAACCCACCACTACTGGACGGTTGGGCAGACGTTGAGCTGGTAACTCCGTTGCGTAAGCTGTTGCGCCTACAGGTCATCATCGAGAAAGACACCATCGCTTCCGCTGTCGGAGAGCTATGGCAGTCCAAGGAAGAGAAGTCTGATGACTTCGTCTTCGTCTACTGCGGACATGGATTTGGTGCAGGCATTGTCATTGATGGCGAAGTCCACCACGGATCAAGCAATAACGCTGGCGAAATCGGGCACTTCTCCACCGGGCAGAAGTCGATTACCTGCGAAGAATGCGGTGCGGATGATTGCTTGGCTGCAGGCACCTCATACGATTTCATGGCCACACAGGCCAAGGAACGTGGTCTTGAATTGCCTTCCTACGAGATCGTGGGCCCAGAGCAGCGCTCAGAGGGTCTAAACAGACTCACCGAACTTGCGCTGGAAGGCAACACTGTTGCCAAGGAACTTATCGTAGAGTCGATGGTTCGCGTTGGTGAAGTTGCCGGGCAGCTAGCAAACGCCCTAGACGTAAGCGAAGTTGTTTTTGGCGGCCCACAGTGGGACAAGGTACGCGAGCTAGTCTCCGACGACGTTGATGCGGCCGTAAAGCGTCGCTTTGGCCTACGCGGCGTGCACGAGCTTGGTACTCGAAGCTCAACTCTTGGCTCGCAGGTCGGCGCAATCGGCGGCGCATGCGTAGTCATGGATGCGTCCCTTTCACCGAAAGCCACTGCGTTACTATTGCGCTAAGCTTTCCCGCAAGACTGAAGACCGTGGTCCCCTTCCTCTGAGGACGGGGACCACGGTCTTTTTAGATAGATGCAAGCTACAGGTTGGTGACTTGCTAAGCAGCCTCGAAATCGCCGAAAACTATAATATTCGCCAGACGACGTGAAGAGGCGGTATTCGAAAATTCATCGGGGAAATCATCACCGAGAAAAAGAAAACCGACGACTGCCCACTTCGGTGAGGGGAGCCTCGGTATTCTATGTTGTGCCCCTGAGCGGAATTGAACCGCTGGCCTACCCTTTAGGAGAGGGTCGCTCTATCCAACTGAGCTACAGAGGCGAAGGCGCTAAGCGCCACATCAACACTATCCTACAAGGAAGTTGAAGATGAATTTTTCATGATTGCTGGTTACGAACCTCGGCCATTTTATTAATCAGCGCCTTATTAGCCCGGCGTGCTCCAAGACCAATGATCAGCGCCGCCGTAATAAATAGAGTTACCCATCGAACAGTGGTCAGCACCGAAGCTAGGGCAACCGTCCCTTCATTGAGATCCGCTCCAAATAGAGAGTCAATGGCGAAATTCTCCCAAAGATCGGTGACAGCGAAGAGCAGTGGTGCGGCCCAGGCGAGCCAGCGCATCTGACGATTCGGGATCCATCGAATAAAAACAAGCATGGAGAACAAAGCGGTCAAGAGAGGGAATAGCAACCCTGCCGTCTTGTGAAGGTAGTTCAACTGACCGGTGGCATCTGTATCCATGACCCCACGTAGTATCTCAATGTCAGCGACGGTGTAGCCAAAGACGCGCTGGTCAGGCATAGCGAGCCCATTGCTGAGGTCGGTCATCTGGTGCATTACCAGCAAGTGATAGTAGACAAAGAGGAAAGCACAGGTGACTAAACCCGCCGTGATGAGCAGCATTGGGTTTGATGAAGATTCGCGTTTCTGCGCAGCCGCTTGCAATCCCTTGACCTGATGATCTTGGAATTGTGAGGGCTTTCGATACTCTTTACTCTTCTTAACGTTCTTTGCCATACCTTCCATTATGCCGGGTAGTTCACTGAAACCGTCGTAGAGCCCACGTAGACTGACTACACCATGGATTTCCTTAACGATGACTTCGCCGCGGAGCCGGCACAGCGCACCATACCAACTCCAGAAGAACTGTTGGTGGGGATGAACGAACAGCAAGATCAAGCGGTTCGTTATCACGGTGGACCGCTTCTAATCATTGCCGGTGCGGGTTCTGGAAAGACTCGCGTGCTCACTCATCGCATTGCCTACTTGCTTGCTACCGGCCGGGCACGGCCGCACGAAATTCTGGCCATTACCTTCACGAATAAAGCAGCCGCAGAAATGCGTGAGCGAGCCGCTGAACTGATTGGTGAGACGCAGGCAAAGAAAATGTGGATTTCGACTTTCCACTCCTCCTGTGTACGCATCTTGCGCCGGGAAGCGGCAACGATTGGTCTGAAGTCGAATTTCTCGATCTACGATTCTGCGGACTCGCTGAGGCTTATTACGTTAATCGCCAAAGGTCTTGACATCGACCCGAAACGATTTGCCCCGAAGGCTATCGCTCATAAGATTTCTTCACTCAAAAATGAACTGATTGATGAAGAAGACTATTCCTCCACAATTAATGCCCATGACCCCTTCTCCCTAGCCGTGGCCGAGGTTTACCGTGGCTACACTCGCCGGTTGCGTGCCGCGAATGCCATGGACTTCGACGACTTGATTGGTCAAGTTGTGTACATGTTCCGAGCGTTCCCTGCAGTGGCGGATAACTACCGTCGGCGTTTTCGCCATGTATTAATCGATGAGTATCAGGATACAAACCACGCACAGTACTCGCTGGTGCGTGAGCTCACCGGCCCAGATGGGTTAACCACACCCGGGGAGCTCACCGTGGTTGGCGACTCTGACCAGTCTATTTATGCTTTCCGCGGGGCAGATATCCGCAATATCGTTGAATTCGAAAAAGACTACGCGGACGCCGCCACGATCAAACTCGAACAGAACTATCGTTCGACGCAGAACATCCTCTCTGCAGCCAACGAGGTTATCAAGCGCAACCCTGAACGCAACGATAAACGTCTGTGGACCGCCAGCGGAGACGGCGAGCCGATTATTGGGTATGTAGGTGAGTCCGAAGGCGATGAAGCTCGCTGGATTGCGGAAGAAATTCTGCGACTCAACGATGAGCAAAGCGTACGCCCTGGCGATGTCGCTATCTTCTACAGGACCAACGCTCAATCGCGTGCATTGGAAGAACAGCTGATGCGCGTGGACCTGAAATACCGTGTTGTAGGCGGAACCCGGTTCTACGACCGCAAGGAGATTAAAGACGCGCTGTCCTACCTCCGCGCCCTAGTTAATCCGGAAGACGACATAAACGTCCGCCGAATTCTCAATGAGCCCAAGCGCGGTATCGGTGACCGCGCTGAAGGTGCCGTGGCAGCGCTCGCCGAACGGGATCGGATTTCGTTCATGGACGCCTTGCGACGCTCGGATGAAGCCCCGGGGCTAGGTACTCGCGGTATAAAAATGACCGCGGCCTTCGTGTCGCTGATGGATGACCTCAAGGTCGTAGCCGATGGTTCCAGCCCCGCCGAGGCGCTCGAAGCTGTCTTGGAGCAGACCGGTTATCTCGAGATACTTCGCACGTCCAATGACCCCCAGGATGAGTCACGAGTGGAGAACCTCGCAGAGCTGATCGCGGTGGTTCGAGACTACGTAAAGGATGAACCAGAAGGTGGACTTGAGGGGTTCTTGGAACGTGTGGCCTTGGTAGCCGACGCTGACCAGATCCCTGAAGCTCCCGCAGATGACGCGGGTGCCGCAATGGCTGCTCGCGAAGGCGTGGTCACCTTGATGACCTTGCATACGGCTAAGGGCCTAGAATTTCCTGTGGTCTTCTTGACCGGTATGGAACACGGTATTTTCCCGCATCAACGGTCCCTGACCGACGAAAAAGAACTGGCTGAGGAGCGTCGCTTGGCCTATGTAGGTTTAACTCGTGCCAGAGAACGTTTGTACCTCACTCGGGCGGAACAGCGTAGCCTCTGGGGGCAATCGCAGTACAACCCCGCGAGCCAGTTCCTCGACGAAGTTCCGTCCCACTTATTGGAATGGAAACGTGAAGGGTCAATGTCTTCCGGGTGGGGCTCGGGTAGCGGAACGGTGAATTTCGCCACCAGTCGGTATGACCGTGGATCGCATTGGGCAGCAGGTACCGCATCTAATGCAATTTCGCGGGGGCATAACGCCGCGCCCGTCGCAAAACAGCGTGTACAGCAAAACAAAGAAATTGTCGTTCCAAAGGTTGGGCAAAACGTAAAGCATTCCGGCTTTGGCTTGGGGGTTGTTATTGCCATAGAAGGAGCCGGAGACAAAACGGTTGCAAAAGTGCAATTTGTGGATTCTGAAAAACGGCTCCTACTGCGCTATGCGCCATTGGAAATCGTCGAATAACCGCGAATTATTTAGGGTAAGCAATGCAGTTTGCGCTCCCGCGGAAACTTCACGGAAAGTTCTCTACGTGCTGTAAAAGTGGGAAGTTTGCAAAACTAGGGATAGTCTGAGAAGTGCGCACGGCTACGGCGCCGTATGACTGCCGATAGTTGCGGTGCGCTCTCTAAGGCATGGCATAGATCTCGATCTATGGCCATGTCGCGAGTCAGCATGAACTTCGAACGAAGGACACAAACCCGTGGACCTGTATGAGTACCAGGCGCGCGATCTATTCGAGGCACACGGCGTTCCCGTGCTTGCCGGCATCGTCGCTTACACCCCGGAAGAAGCTAAAGCCGCAGCTGAGAAGATTGGCGGCGTAGTTGTAGTTAAGGCACAGGTCAAGGTTGGCGGCCGCGGTAAGGCTGGCGGCGTTAAAGTTGCCAAAACCGCAGACGAAGCTTTCGAGCACGCTACCAACATTCTCGGTATGGACATCAAGGGCCACACCGTCAATAAGGTCATGATCGCTCAGGGCGCCGACATTGCTGAGGAGTTCTACTTCTCGGTACTGCTGGACCGTGCAAACCGAAACTACCTGGCCATGTGCTCGGTAGAAGGTGGCATGGAGATCGAGGTGCTCGCTGTCGAGCGCCCCGACGCTTTGGCTAAGGTCGCCGTTGACCCATTGGTCGGCATCGACGCAGCCAAGGCTGCCGAGATCGTCGCTGAAGCTAACTTCCCTGAAGAACTGCGCGCCAAGGTCGCAGATACCATCCAGAAGCTCTGGGTTGTATTCAAGGAAGAAGACGCCACCCTCGTTGAGGTCAACCCACTGGTGAAGACCGGTGCCGGTGACATCGTTGCTCTTGATGGCAAGGTGTCTCTGGATGAGAACGCCTCCGAGGTTCGTCACCCAGATCACGAAGCTCTGGAAGACAAGGACGCGGCTGATCCACTGGAAGCCAAGGCTGCAGCAGCAGGCCTAAACTACGTCAAGCTGGACGGCCAGGTAGGCATCATCGGTAACGGTGCTGGCCTAGTTATGTCAACCCTTGACGTTGTTGCCTACGCTGGCGAGAACCACGGTTCGGTCAAGCCTGCTAACTTCTTGGACATTGGTGGTGGAGCATCGGCTGAGGTCATGGCTAACGGCCTTGACGTCATCCTGAACGACCCACAGGTCAAGTCGGTCTTCGTTAACGTCTTCGGTGGCATTACCGCGTGTGACGCTGTCGCAAACGGCATCGTCGGTGCGCTGAACACCTTGGGTGACGCAGCGAACAAGCCACTGGTTGTTCGTCTTGACGGCAACAACGTTGAAGAGGGACGCGCCATCTTGGCCGAAGCCAACCACCCATTGGTAACTCTGGCAGCAACCATGGATGAGGGCGCCGACAAGGCTGCCGAGCTCGCCAACGCAGCGAAGTAAGAGGGATAAGCGAACAATGAGCATTTACCTGAACAAGGACTCTAAGGTCATCGTCCAGGGCATCACCGGCGGCGAAGGCACCAAGCACACCGCCCTGATGCTCAAGGCTGGCACCAACATTGTCGGCGGCGTGAACGCCCGCAAGGCTGGCACCACCGTCACCCACGGTGACCAGGACATCAAGGTGTACGGCACCGTGGCTGAGGCTAAGGCTGAAACCGGCGCAGACGTATCGATCGTCTTCGTGCCGCCTAAGTTCACCAAGGACGCTGTAGTTGAGGCTATCGAGGCTGAAGTTGGCCTTGTTGTTGTCATCACCGAAGGTGTTCCAGTACAGGACTCCGCTGAGTTCTGGGCTCTGGCACAGTCGAAGGTTGACGCCGACGGTAACCAGATCACCCGCATCATTGGGCCTAACTGCCCAGGTATCATCACCCCAGGTGAAGCGTTGGTCGGTATCACCCCGAACAACATCACCCAGAAGGGCCCAATCGGCTTGGTTTCCAAGTCCGGTACCCTGACCTACCAGATGATGTACGAACTGCGCGACCTTGGCTTCTCCACCGCAATCGGTATCGGCGGTGACCCAGTGATCGGCACCACCCACATCGATGCACTGGCAGCGTTCGAAGCTGACCCAGAGACCAAGGCCATTGTCATGATCGGTGAAATCGGTGGTGACGCTGAAGAGCGCGCCGCTGAGTACATCAAGGCCAACGTCACCAAGCCAGTTGTTGGCTACGTGGCTGGCTTCACCGCTCCAGAGGGCAAGACCATGGGCCACGCCGGCGCCATCGTCTCCGGCTCGGCCGGTACCGCTCAGGCAAAGAAGGAAGCTTTGGAAGCTGCAGGCGTGAAGGTGGGCAAGACTCCTTCAGAGGCTGCTCGCTTGCTACGCGAAGTTTTCGCCGCTCTCTAAGCTGAAGCTAAGTTGAGGGCCTGGTTGCGGATCGGTAAGGATCCGCAACCAGGCTCTTTCTGTATCCCGTGAAGATTTTATCGGGTTCGCAGCGTTGCGGGATCCCACGCGAATAGACAGAGTGGAAACTAACGGCCACCGTCCCAGATATCTGGGACGGTGGCCGTTGGTCAATCAAAAACCAATGGGTTAGTGGTTCGCTGGTGCCTCATCAAATAGAGCATCAACGTCAAGATCTGGATTTTCATCCTGAGTTTTCACCAGTTCAACGGCTTCAGCATCGGTAGCTACCGACGGCATAGAACCCGGAAGTGGTTTGCGTGCTGATTCCTTGAGGAAACACACGGCAATGAAGCCGGCTACCGACGTCCCCATAACCCAGAAGGCAGGAGCCAGTGAAGAACCGGACATTGTCACGAGGGCTTGCATGATAAACGGAGCGAAGCCACCAAAAATAGCGACTGCAAAGTTATAAGAGATTCCCATTCCGCCATAGCGCGAAGAGGTGGGGAACAGCGCAGGCAGGGAGGAGGCAAGGTTAGAGACGTAGAACGTCACTGGGATCGCCAGCAGGGCGAGACCAAGCAAAGTGGACCAGATAGCTCCGTGCATCATGAACAAGAACGCAGGAGTGGCTAGTAGCACCGCGGAGACCGAACCGATGAACAGTACGCGACGGCGACCGATCTTGTCCGATAAGTGGCCCGCTAGTGGGATGCACAAAGACATTCCCACCAGGATGGGCAAGGTCAGTAAGTTACCGTGCACCGGATCGTACTTCAACGTCTCAGTCAGATACGTTGGCATATAGCTGGTTAGTGCGTAGCCCGCGGTATTTGCCGCTGAAACCAAAACGAAACCGGTGAGTAGTTCACGCCAATAGGCTTTGACCAGTTCGATGACACCCTTCGGAGCATCTGCAGAGTTCTTGGCATCCTCGCTGACCTGATTCGCAGCTTCCTGAGCTTCCTTGAATGCTGGAGTGTCCTCGATCTTGGAGCGGAACCACAGCGCGATGACACCAAGTGGCAAGGCAACTAAGAACGGAATACGCCAAGCGAAGCCTTCCATCACGTCTTCGGTGAGAGTCAGCTGGAGGATCGAGACGAAGGCTGCACCCACGGCAAAGCCCATGTACGAGCCGAGATCAAGAAGCGACGCATAGAAACCGCGACGCTTATCCGGTGCATACTCGGTGATAAAGGTTGTAGCGCCTGCATACTCTCCACCGGTGGAGAAACCCTGAACGAGCTTCAGAACGACGAGAAGAATTGGTGCTGCGACGCCCCAAACTGAGTAGTCTGGCAAGATACCGATGCCAAACGTCGCCAAGGCCATCATAAGGAGTGTGAAGACAAGAATCTTCTGGCGGCCGACACGGTCACCGAGCTGTCCAAGGATGACACCGCCTAGTGGGCGTGCCACGAAGGTTACGGCAAAAACTCCGAGGCTAAATAGGGTCTGCATGGACGGAGCAACGGTATCTGGCATGAATAACCTGCCGATAATTACCGCTAGGTATCCGTAGACACCGACGTCGTACCATTCCATCAAGTTACCGACAACGGTACCGCCGATTGCTTTTTTGAGCATCGAATCGTCAACAACGTTGACGTCCTCTACCTTCAGCCGGCGTTTCTTGAAAAATTTCGGCCCACGAGTATTCGCTGCTTCCATAAGCTTCACTCCTCATATCTTTCTTAATCTTCTCGTATGCTTTAGGGCGCTCAGCTCTCCGGTGCTGAAGGGCCACGGGGAATCGTGCCACCTAGTGGCCTAGCCTCACAGACTTTCTGCAGGCTTGATCGAATTCTCCCCAGATCACTGGCGACGATTGCTCAACGAACGATGAAGTGCATAATCGGACAAGCAACAAGACTAGCAAAATACGCAATGGCGCTTGCGCGTGGAGTAAAGCATTTGTATTAGTTTTGGAGGTTAATGCATCCGAGTCAGCGGGGCTCCAATGTTGCCCCATGCTCAGTGAGTCCAATTGCAATAGAGGAGCACCCGGGAGAATATAGGTTGACTAGGCGATTAGTTGCACAATGCAATCGATTTGCGCGGCTAGTTTCACGTCGAAATTCTAGGATCAACCACGTCGAATTATTAGCGTGCCCGAGGGGAGTAGTAACCGAGAAGCAGCAGATGTAGCACAGTTCATTCGTGAAGGATTTGCGATATATAACACAGATCAAACTGAGATCTGACCAGTTTCAAAGTCTCCGGATCGATTTCTGCTATGGCAGTTATAGGCTCAGTCCTCGTCAGTGCTAGGGATAACAAGTTAGGTAAGTAGCAAAAACGTCGGCAAAAATGAAGATAAGCTATGTCCGGAATGAGGCAAGTGCCAAGATCTGCCCTCAGTAGCCTCCGGATAACGCACTTTCTCCACGAAGGTTCAGGGCATAAAGATGCCCCAAGACTGCCTGCAGGTATCTTGGGGCATACGGTGGGAAGAATGCTAACCGCGTAGGCCAGCCGCTGCATCGGTGTCGACCCTCAAAAAGGAGGAACCGATGACAGCGAAGGCTCCCGGAATTAACAGCATGCGGTGCTTCGGGTTATAGAAAATCTCCTCGAGCGGCGAAGCGATAACTCGCCGGACTTTTTCCAGGAGCCGTTCGTTGTCTAGGGATAGACGTTCCTGCTCGGTTTCAATCACCACACGGTCTTGTTCGGTGCTCACCGACGCGCTCATCCAGTCGTCGCTCGGTGCACTCAGAGTCTCCGATTTAATCAGGGACACGGTTATAACCGCCTTCATCTTGCGTTATGCCACCGGAGAAGACCTCCGAGGCTACCTCTTTGCTTGCGCTCAGTGTGGCAGAGAACACGCAACGAGACATATTGAATATAGCGCGATTCGCTGGTAAAAGCCCGTCAAACAGCACAGATGTAATCAAGCTGTTACTCAAGAAGCCCGCGAATATCTTGAGCCGTCAAAGCCTTGGAAAAACCATCGGCCTCATCCATCACGGTAGAGATCAGCTTCCGTTTGGTGTCCTGCAAGGCCACCACCTTTTCCTCAATGGTTCCTTGAGCAATCATGCGATACACCATCACCTGACGGGTCTGTCCGATGCGGTGTGTGCGGTCAATGGCTTGAGCTTCCACGGCAGGGTTCCACCATGGATCAAGAAGGAAGCAGTAATCAGCCTCGGTCAGGTTCAAACCGAAACCACCGGCTTTCAGCGAGATCAGGAACAATGGAGCTTCGCCGTCCTTGAACTGCTCGATTACCTTGGCGCGGTTTCGAGTATTGCCGTCCAGATACACATAGGGAATACCCTGCGCTTCTAGCTTCGCGGCAAAAATCTTCAAGTAAGAGGTGAACTGCGAGAAGACCAAAGCACGGTGATTTTCGCTAAGCACATCCTCAAGTTGCTCAAAGAGCGCTTCCAATTTCGAACCTGGGATCTCTGAAAGCTCAGGATCCACTAGGGACGGTTCCAACGCAAGCATCCGCAGGTGAGTGAGTGACTGGAAGATCGTAAAGCGGTTGCGATCCAAGTCTTCAACCAAGTGCAGAATTTTCTGGCGTTCGCGGTTCAGGTGAGTGTCATAGACATGCTGATGTTCATCACTCAAACGAACTAGGACCTGTTGCTCCTGTTTAGCAGGAAGGTCCAGCACCACAGATTCCTTGGTACGGCGCAGCATGAATGGCTTCACCCGGCGCTGCAAAAGCTGTAGCGTTTCGCGATCGCCGAGCACCTCGATAGGTCGAGCAAACTGACGGTTAAAACGACTGGAGTTCATGAACAGCGACGGGGAGGTCAGAGACAACAGTGCGCCTAGTTCAGAGAGGTTGTTCTCCATAGGAGTACCAGTCACAGCCAGCTTGAAGTTTGTCTGGATATTGACCGCACTGCGGTGAGCCTTCGTGGAGCGGTTCTTCACGAACTGTGCCTCATCGAGAATGAGGCCAGCAAAGCGTTGCCCCTCATAGACCTCATCGTTCAGGCGAAGCAAGGTGTAGGTCGTCAGGATGACATCGTAGTTTGCTACCAGTTCTTTCAGCTCATGTTCTGAACCGAAAGTTCCCTCCACCGTGATCACCCTCAAACTTGGGGCGAAGCGCTTAATTTCCATCTCCCAGTTCGATACCACCGAGCTTGGAGCGACGACAAGGAAGGGTGCGCTCATACGCTGTGCTGCGGGAAGCGTGGCCATGTGCTCTGGGTCGTCCCAGAGTTTGCGGGCATGAAGCATCAAGGCAATGGTCTGCAAGGTTTTACCCAGACCCATATCATCGGCGAGGATTCCGCCGAATCCGCCTTGATACAGACGTGCGAGCCACTGGAAGCCCTCAACCTGGTAAGGACGAAGCGTGGCGTTAAGGGTGTCAGGTACCTGAGCTTCTTCGCCTTCTGCCACACGTAGCAACGAACGCATGCGCCCTATAAAGAGGTCAGCCCCGTCAATACCTTCGGCCAGCTCATCAAACTCGTCAAAGAGCGACACTTGGAAAACTGAGAGCTTCAAGTCCGCGTCTTTTGGTTTGTCATTGAGGGATTGTGCTTCGTCGACAAGCGACTTCAGCTTGGCAAACAGAGGATGATCCAATGAGAACCAGGTGTTGTCGGGCAGCTTGACCTTCATGGAACCGCTGGTCAGTGCCTCCATGATGGTAGCGAAAGGAACCTCGTGGTCACCAACGGTGATGAGCAAGCCTAAGTCCAGCCAGTCATTACGTTCGTGGCTCACGGCATTGATTTTCAGCTGTGGAAGTTCACGCAGCTGACGGTATACCGGGCGGATTCCTTCCTCAGTGATTTTCATAATGGACAGGCCGCGCAGCGCAGGAAGCAGATCCGAAACGAACGTGATCATATGTTCTCCGGCGAAGAACCTTGAGGACAGATCGTGGTTGCTGGTGTCGGTGTGCTTCTCAAAAACGTCGTTAACGGTCCGGTATAACGCTTGCTCTGCTTGCGCATCATATACTTCGTGGTCGTATGGGACCCCTGGGTACCGGATCTGGAAGTAAATGGCCGCCGAATCTTTGACCGTGCCGTCGGCTTGTTCTTCACGGCTGAAATTCACCGTGGCATGAACCTCAGGTGGCGCCAGCGAGGGCAGCACCAGTCCTTCACTGATGCTGCGCAAGCTAAAACGGCGCGCTAGTCGAGCGTACGACTCATTAAAGAAGTCCTGCATTTGGTCCGCAGGGATCTGTAGAGGTTCACGATTCTGGTACCAACGGCGGTGTTGAGCAGGAATTATTTCGTCGCTAGGCGCCAGCCATATTTGGTCTGGAGCATCAAGTTCGACGTAAAAACCATGATCAGCGACGGTTCCCGCGGGGGACTCTGAGTTAAGGCTTAAGCTTTGTCCAGCAATGTGCAGCTGGCCCGCAACGTTGAGAGACTGGTCTTCTGTCAGGCTGGCCAGAAGCTCAAAACGAGACTGACGATCAACATTTACAGTGGTCTCGTGACGGGTGGCAATGAGCTCGATTCCAAGCTCTTGCGCCTCGTCGAGCATTGGCCATAGCAAGTTGGAAGCGTACTCGTCTAAAAACAGCCAATCTTCATCGACCTTGAACTGCAGCTGTGTATTGCCCCGTGCCAGGGCTGCAAAGCGAGTAAACCAATGGTGCTGGCCGCGAAGCAAGTTCCAGCCGTAAGTCTTAAAGGCGATGGTGGTCCACCGAAGCTGGCCGCGAACCCAGCGGCCCTCGGAATTACGCACCATGGGGCGAACGCCTAAGCGGAATCGCTTGTTCCGAGTGGGGTGTGGCACCGAACCGGAGGGCATCCACTGTTGTTGCTGAGAAGTATTTTTAGAGTCGAAAACCATGAACTGCAGGGCCATAGCCACGACAGGGTCGTTGGGGGAACCTAGAAGTCCCTCGGATGGACCTGGCTCTGGTTCCTCAAACCAGGTATTTACCTGAGTTGACCAAGCAGAAACGGTTCTTTTAGCCTCGGCCATTGAAGGGCGGGGTTGGTTCGCAATCTTATTCGCAGTCAGCGCGAGAGCCGCGACGTGAGGGCAGACCGATCCTTTGTTACAACTGCAATCGGTGCTTTCCACGGTCCAGCCAGTGGCACTTCGAACCACCGTGATAGTGGAGGCAAACTGCTGCTCATCATCCACGATAGTGCCGGAGATGACGCTACTGCTTTCATCAAAAGCGACGTCAACTACCGATTCGTCTTTTTTAGCGAGCTGCTGCCCGAAGAAGAATGGAACGTCGCCCAAGTACGCCAGTAGGTGCCTTGCGTCGATGAGTGGTGGCACAGAATCAGTCATCCTCTCATCGTTTCACGTTCCGCGCGCTGGAGGAAGTTGAGAACCCTAACTGTGAATAATCACCCGTATTCGCGGTAGCTTAGTTACATGTCTCAAGTGTGGCCGTATGTCCCCTCCCGTGCAGTCAATATCACCACGTTGGGAGAATTCGACAGGCTAGCCGCCGAAGCTCTCGAAACCCAGCTGGCACGTGCCAGGAACTGGCGTGTACACCGGGTGGATTTGCAGACACGAGACTCCGTTCTGGGTGCCCTGGATCTGGCAGACTGTCTTTTTATCGATTGTGCCTTTTCCTCCCATGGGCGTGCTCTGGTGGAAGCTACCGGCGGACTTTGCATGAGTAGCGGAGCACAACTGCCTTTTGACACTTTCGAACGAGATTTGTATACACCGTATGAACTGTATTCAGGGATCAAAGAAGTGCCATATGCGCAGGTACCTGATGCGCAGATATATACCTATTCACAAACTAAATCACCGCAGAAATTTGCTACCGACGACACCGCGATGGCTAGCACCTTGCATGACCACCATATTGGGCAGGCAATGTTAAACGCGGTGTACGACGGAGTTTTCGCCAACACGCCGATGATTGGAGTCATGGGCGGGCATGCGGTCCAACGCGGAACCCAAGAATTTGCCGATGCAGTTAAGCTGGGGGCCACCCTCACCCGTAAGGGCTACTCGATTGTGACCGGCGGCGGACCTGGTGCGATGGAAGCCGCCAATGCTGGTGCTTGGCTTGCAGACTATGAGCCCCAAGACATCGTTGCTGCCTTGGATATTTTGGCGCAGGCGCCTGACGCCATCCGCCATCGAACTTTGTGGGCGCGCACGGCGATACGAGTGCGTGAGCAATTTCCTAGCAAAAATCATTCGTTGGGCGTTCCCACCTGGTTTTATGGGCATGAGCCACCGAATCTCTTTGCCACGCATATTGCCAAGTTCTTCACGAATTCAATTCGTGAAGCGATCTTGCTTGAACAATCAAACGGCGGAATCATAGTGTTGCCAGGTGCCGCCGGGACCGTCCAAGAAATTTTCCAAGATGCCTGCGAAAACTACTATGCGACCGGTGCGCGCGTCACCCCTATCGTCCTGGTCGGAGAAAAACATTGGCGCGAAGAGCTCCCGGTCTGGCCCCTGTTGCAAGCGCTGGCCGTAGGCCGGGCCATGGAAGACAGAATTGCGTTGGTAGACACCGTGGACGAAGCGGTCGCATTCATTGATACCATGACTCCGTTGCGTCGCCGCACACGGTTTTAAAAAACTTCTGGCCGCGGCCCCAAAGGGCCGCGGCCAGAAAGGCAGCGAGCGCTACGCTACAGAGGTTCCGAAGAGCAGCCCCAGACAGTACGTAACCGCAGCCGCACCCAAACCAATGGCGAGCTGACGCATACCGCGTTTGATTGGGGAAGCCCCGGAGAGCAAGCCGACAATACCTCCGGTGAGAAGCAACGCAATGCCGACTAAGACCACGGCTACAATCACCGCGGCAAGACCAGAGAGCCCAAAGATATAGGGAAGAATAGGGATGACCGCGCCAGAGGCAAAGAACATAAAGGATGACATGGCCGCTCCAGGGGCCGAGCCAAGTTCCTCATGTTCGCGTTCAAGTTCAGCCGAGCGCACTTCCGGGTGAAGCGAGAACGAGGGGTTGCAATCGCAAGTGAACAGACCCATCCGTTCGGCGGCACGGTGCTCTGCATCCTCATCGTTCATCCCTCGGGCCTTATAAATCAGGACCAATTCGTTCGCGTCCAAATCTAGGTTCTGAGCCGCAGAGAGCGTGACCTGCGTGGGACGTGAAGCGGAGAGCAGTTCACGTTGGGAACGTACCGAGACGAACTCGCCGGCTGCCATGGACAGCGCACCTGCCAGCAAACCGGCAATACCGGAGAAGAGCACTAATGAGGACGCCACCCCTGTTGCGCCAATACCCATGACCAACGCCAAATTTGAAACTAGGCCATCGTTGGCTCCGAAGACCGCTGCGCGGAAGTTGCCAGATAGACGGGTTCGGCCCGCGGTCGCCAAGGCACGGACAACCTCCTCATGCACCTGTTCATCCGCAGCCATTTGCGGGGCGGCATCTTGATCGGTGGCGTAGGGAGAATTTCCTTCGGCGCGCTGGGCTAACGCCAAAACAAAGACGGAACCAAAATGCCGGGCCATAAAACGCAATATGGTCCGTCGCAGTGAGGGGCGGACCGGTCGGGCGTGTTCGCCTAGTTTTGCGCGCCAGTAGTTTTCATGGCGTTCTTCGGCTTCGGCCAGTCCGCGCAAAATCTGGCGTTCTTGCCCGGTGCGTTTAACCGCTAGTTCGCGGTAGATCGCACCCTCGGCGACTTCGTCGGCCATATATTTACGCCAGCGACGTACTTGTACCTTTGTGGGTTGGGGTGTTGAGCTTTGGGTCATCACGGGGATGAGTCTCCTGAGACAGAGTGGATCTAGTAGGCAGGCTAACGATCCGAGGTAGGTTCAACTGTTCAGTTTAGTGAGCGAAGCGAGAGCTGGGAATTTGGCAAGGCTAAATACGCGGGCAATACCGCGATTATGCCCGGCGTATGCGATGAAAACAGAGAGTTCTTCGCGGGACACATCAAAACTAGGGGTTTGTACGGTCCGCGTCAGTGATTCGGCGAGATGCCGAGGATTAGTGACAAAATAACTGACCCAGACCCCATGCAGTGGAAACTGCACTTGACCGGTTTGCAGATCGATAATCGGAAGAACATTGATACTCATGGCGGCACGTACCCTCAAGAGAGCTCTTGCCCGCAGCCGGACGGCGTACGGACCGCTTCTTCATCCGAACCACCCATGAACCTGGGGTTGGTGTGCGGCCAGTCGGAGCTTGGCGCCGCATCTCGTGAAGCAACATTACGATGCTACACCGATGCCAGCTGCGCCCGCGTAGTGCTACGTAATACTAGGTTTACCGGACTGGCGCTCGCCGAGGACACAACCACTCAAAGCCTACTTACGCTGGGCAGCCTCTTGCGAAAGCTGTTGCAGATGCCGATATTGTTCTTGCCATTGAGCTGAACTGTAGCCCGGGAGATTTAGAGCTTGTTCACGAAGGCCAACCTGACCGTCGAGCAACTCACGAACGATATCAAGCTGTCCCGCGTGCCGAGAGGTCTCTGCGATCATATGCACGATGAGATGTTCTACGGTGCTGTGGCGATGAACGGTCCACCAGGGGATGAGCGCCGGTGAAACTAACTCTAAATTATCCAGCGCCGCCTCGGCGAAGGCGATGGATTTTCGGTACAGGTCTACTACGTCTTGAACCGAATAATCTGCCGGAGGCAAGAAATCAATTTGTGAATCCTCACTTTGCAGTAATTGGAGTACGTGATCATCGTTAGGGACCAGTCCCAGGCATTCACCGAAATAACCGTATTCGGTCACTGCCAGGTGGTGCACGATGCCAAGCAAGTGGGTGCCAGTAGGCGTCATCGGACGTCGGGCCAGTTCTTCGCTCAGAGCCTCGCACTTCCACAGCACGGTGCCACGCGCCTCATTTAAATACGCGCGGAGCCTTTGGGCGGACGGATCATTTTTGGTATCCATGCGCTGAGTCTAATTTCTGTTGCGTTCATTGGACAGTGCTGAAACGACATTAGGACGGTGCGGCTGGTAGGACAGCGGCTGCTTAAGGCTGGTCCGGGTTTCCTATTGGTAAACTGACCCAATGTAAGGGTCTGATCAGAATGGTCTGGCCGCATCTGAGACCTGGGACCACCAATCCGTGGAGTCTTGGCAACCAGAATGGTGGGAGCGCATGAAAACACTGCCCGTAGAACCCACCGGCGCAGCGATCAATATTGGCGCCCGTTTGCGGGGCGTACGACAAACGCGCCGGCTAACAATCGACCAAGTTGCCGAGATGTCGGGGCTGACTAAAGGTTTCTTGTCTCGGGTCGAACGAGACCTGACGAGCCCGTCGGTGTCGACATTGCTCAAGCTCTGCGACGTGTTGGGACTAGAAATTGGTCAACTATTCTCTGTGCCCGAAACAAAACTGGTTAGGCTTCAAGAAGCACCACGCATTGCCCTCGGCGGTGAGGGAATCACCGAACAGCTTGTCACTCCGCGCACCGAAACACGTGTGCAAATGATTAGGGCCGAGGTCGCGCCACAGGGTGCGGGTGAAGCCGAACTTTATTCGGTGGACTGCAAGGTGGAAGTGCTTCACGTGATTTCCGGGGGTTTCACCTTGGTGCTGCCCGAGGATCGTATCGAATTGCAGGCCGGCGATACCGTGACTTTTCCGGGCCGTGAACCTCACAGCTGGGAGAATACGACTGATCAGACGGCCGTAGTCACCTGGACTCTGTTACTTTGAGCGACGTTGAACGGTTTGTTCGGGGAAAATTTTCATCACGCTCAACAGACCGTTTTAGCTAGATAAATTCCAAAGCGTATCCTTGAAATACTGTTAACAACTTTAATCGACACCGCTAAATAACCGAAGGGAGCTCCGTGACGGAAAGTGAGCCACGGGCTGAACAGTCGGAACTACGCTCTGCCAATTGGTGGATGTCTGCAATTCTCGGTGTCCTCATTGGTGTAACCATGACGTTGATTCGCACTCAACGTAATTTTTTCATTCTAGGTGCAGGGATTCTTGCCGGCGTAATCTTAGTGTTGGGGCTTCGCACTATTTACCGGCGCTCACGCTACCCACAGATGGCTCAGGCTAAAACTTCATGGGTTTATGGGCTTTGGGCCGTGCTGTTGCTGGTGCTTGCTGGCCCGGTACAACTCATATACGTGGCAGACGAACTTGATGAGATTGCCATCAAATCGTTTGTTCTCTCGTTAGGTTTCGCTCTCGGGTTCCATGAAGTGGACCGGGCCATAGTCGATAGCAGCAAGAAGTCCTTTAAAGCTTAAATGCCAGAGTGCGCTCATTCAGAGGGAGGAAGCGATGCCCGCCGAGAACCTCGCGATCGGAATCGACATCGGGGGAACTAAGATTTCCGGGGGTGTTGTAGATGGTAATGGCCAGATCCTGCGCCGAAGTTTCCGTCCCACTCCGGGTCAGAATGCAGCTTTGACCGAAGACGCTATCGCCGCCGTAGTTAATGAGCTGAGCGATAGTAACCAGCACCTACCAGTAGGTATCGGTGCTGCCGGGTGGATCAATCGAAGTGGCTCTCACGTCCTGTTTTCGCCTCATCTTGCTTGGCGCGATGAGCCGGTGTTGGAACGTCTCGAAGCTAAAATGAACCGCCAGGTCAGCTTAAACAATGATGCGGATGCTGCTGGATGGGCGGAACACCATTTTGGTGCCGCACGCGGCGAAAAACTCAGCGTTTGCCTAACGCTTGGCACCGGCATTGGCGGCGCAATCATTTTTGATAATCGAATTTTACGGGGCAGCTTTGGCGTTGCGGGCGAGTTCGGCCATCAGACCTTAGTAGTAGAGGGGCATCGCTGCCCCTGCGGCAACCGCGGGTGTTGGGAGCAATATGCCTCAGGTAACGCGCTGGGACGCGAAGCCGCAGAGCTTGTCCGGCTCAACTCTCCCCGAGCGCACAATCTTCGTGACGCCTGCTCTTCGGACCCTGCGTTGGTCACCGGCGCGATGGTGACATCTTTGGCAGCTGATGGTGACCTAGCCTGTATGGAACTCATTGAAGAGATGGGGCGTTGGTTGGGAATGGGAATCTCAAACCTTGCTGCAGTTCTGGATCCTGGCGTCGTGGTGATTGGTGGGGGACTGGGATCTGCTTCTACCTCCCTGATTGCAACGGCCGAGGCAACGTACCGAAAACTCCTTCCAGGACGTGGATATAGACCCTATGCGCGCATCGTCCGTGCGCAGCTCGGTGCGGATGCCGGGTTGATCGGTGCCGCGGATTTAGCACGGCATGGCCGCTAACTAACCTGAAAGTGCGTAGAGCGGACTGTGTCCCAGAGTCGATATCCAAGGTAATGTTTCGGTCTCTCCGGAGAGGTCTACGCCATTCTCCTGAAAGGAGAAGCCGGGCATCGACTACGTGACGAGTTGAAAGTGCCAGAGCAGGACCTCATGAACACGGCGAAAAATTTACCTAAGTGATCGTTTGAGAGCCTTACTTTTCCGTTAACGCGGGAGAATGGGGCTCTCAATGTATACAAACTTGCCCCCATTATGGACGAATACACCTTGACGGTAGGCGCGCCAATAAATAGCATGGGAGGAAACTCATGTTTCATATTAGGCAACCCCTGAGTAGGTGTGCCGGGAGGAAGCGTTCATGAAAGAAGTACGGATCGAAGAAAATGGGAACATCGGCCCCATCAATGCCGCCGTCATTCCCCGTTACGCAGGCGGTGGCACCTACGCACGGTTGCCACGCCTAGATCAGGTATCAAAGTCGGATATCAAAATTGTTGGCGTTCCGTTTGATAGCGGTGTTTCTTACCGCCCCGGGGCCCGCTTCGGCGCAAACCACGTGCGTGAATCGTCGCGATTGATCCGTCCTTATAATCCGGCCGTCGACGTTTCACCTTTCGCCTTGAGCCAGGTCTCCGACGCCGGGGATATGGCAGTCAACCCGTTCAATATCAATGAAGCCATTGAGACCATCGAACACAACGCGCTGGAGCTGACCGAGGATGGCGCAACGTTGGTGACTATCGGCGGTGACCACACCATTGCGCTGCCTTTACTGCGTGCCGCCTCGCAGCGCGCAGGAGCACCGGTAGCTATGTTGCACTTCGATGCGCACCTGGACACTTGGGATACCTACTTCGGCGCTGAATATACCCACGGCACACCATTCCGTCGTGCTGTTGAAGAAGGCATCCTCGATACGGAAGCGATCTGCCATGTGGGAACCCGTGGTCCCCTCTACGGCAAGAAGGACCTGGAAGATGACAAGCGTTTCGGGTTTGGCATCGTTACCAGCTCAGATGTCTACTATCAGGGTGTTAAAGAAATTGTTGCCAAACTGCGGGATCGTATCGGCAACCGTCCGCTCTACATCTCGGTAGATATCGACGTTCTTGACCCAGCACATGCGCCTGGCACTGGCACGCCAGAAGCCGGCGGTATTACTAGCCGTGAACTGTTGGAGATTTTGCGCGGGCTGCGTGGATTGAAAATTGTGGGTGCCGATATTGTTGAGGTGGCGCCTGCCTATGATCATGCTGAGCTCACGGGAGTTGCAGCCTCGCACGTCACCTATGACTTGATCAGCTTGATCAGTGAATACCGTCAGCTGAATGGACAGAACAACTAATGAGCAACGAAACGCAGCGTAACGGTGGTGATCTCGTTGTTGAAACGCTCAGTGCTCTCGGTGCTAAAACAGTCTTCGGGATTCCCGGGCAACATGCGTTGGGTCTTTTTGACGCGTTGTCCCGCTCCAATCTGCAATTCATTTCTTCGCGGGTGGAAAACAACTCTGCGTTCGCCGCGGATGGTTATAGCCGCGCCACCGGTGAGGTAGGAGTACTCTTCCTTTCCACCGGCCCCGGAGCGCTGACGTCTCTGGCCGGGTTGCAGGAAGCCTACGCCACCGGCGTACCAATGGTGGTTATTGCAAGCCAGATCCCACTGGATGGCTTGGGTGCACGACGTAAAGGCATGTTGCACCAACTTGATGACCAGAAGGCTTCGGCCGCAAACGTCACCAAGTTCCAGCAAACGGTGCATCACGCCTCCGGCATACCTTCGGCGATCCAAGATGCTTGGGCACAGGCGGTAACCGTACCGATGGGTCCGGTGTGGGTTGAAGTGCCCCAGGACGTCTTACTGGCACCGGTCTTTGTTCCACCCGTGCACGATGCTCTGGCTGAGGCTTATGAGCATCCACCTCGGGTCGAGCTGATTGATGAGGCAGTTCGCTGGCTTTCAGATGCTAAACGACCAGTCATTGTTGCCGGCGGGGGAGTGCGACGGGCCTCAGCAGCAAGCGAACTGCTGCAGGTCGCCGAGAAGCTTAATGCTCCAGTGCTTTGCACCCCTGGCGGCAATGGTGCGTTCCCTTGGGAACACGAGCTTTCTTTGCAGTCGTGGGTAGAGGACCGATACGTCACTGAGGTCTTAGAGGACGCAGATGTCTTGGTAGTTGTGGGCTCGTCGCTGGGCGAAGTGTCCAGTAATTATTTCACCCTGGCTCCTCGCGGACACATGATTCAAATCGATGCCGAGCCACGGGTGCTTGAATCAAACACCCCGGCCCTTGGAATCCGCGCGGATGCCAAGACTGCTTTGGAATTTCTAGTCTCGAAACTCAACACCACTGAATTGTCTAGTAGCCCAGACTGGCACGGACAAAGTCCGGCGCAATTGGTTGCTCAAACTCTGGGCAAGGTGCAGGACCGGCTGCGAGGACAAGGGCTGGACCTCGAGCAGAAGTTCATGGCCGATATCCGTGAAGCGGTGCCCGCGGATATGCAGACCTTCTGGGATATGACGATTGCGGCTTACTGGGGCTGGAGCTGCTGGGATTCTCGCGATGGTGAATTCCACTCGGCGCAAGGTGCCGGTGGATTAGGCTTTGGATTCCCGTCGGCCATTGGCGGTTCCATCGGCCTGCAAATCAAGGGTGCTTCGGCCGCACAGGCGAGAGTTCTAGCGGTATCGGGCGATGGTTCGTCCATGTATTCAATCGCTGAACTGGCCACCGCGAAGCAACACAACGTTCCTGTGACATGGCTAATCGTTGATGATGGCGGCTACGGAATTTTGCGTGAATATATGGAAGGGGCCTTTGGCAAGGCCACAGCTACCGAGCTAACCAGGCCCGATTTTGTGGCGCTAGCTCAATCGTTCGGAGTTCCAGCACGGCTGGTGGAAGCAGATCAGATTGGTGATGCGCTCCGTGAATCATTTACGGGCGAAGGACCTAATGTGATCGTTGTGCAGACGCTACTACGCATGTTTGCGCCGACCCACCTAGGGCAATAGCACATAGTTTCGGCGCCCTCGAAAGGGGGCGCCGAGGTGCCTGTGCTAATGCGTGAAGTGGTAAACCACTCCGAATAGCAATGTGGAAACGCCCATGCTTATACCGATGAGCAGTGGTTCCCAGTCCAGAAACTGGATCGCCAACATCAATGCGAAGGTCGTGAAGAGCAATATTGCCCCAATTCCTCCGATGATCACCCCTCCGCCACCATGATGCTGCACGGCGGAATGTGCAGTCCTTTGGATATGTGGTGCCATGCCCTCATGGTACGACCGAAGCCGGCAAAATTGCCCTGCCTTGGTAAAAAATTCGATATTGTCAGATTTGATTGGTGCGCGTCTGAGTGCGCAGTTGATGTACTCGCAGCGCTGCATTGTTGAGTGATTCGTAATTAGCTCCGGGGCCTTGGGCGATAAACCCTTCGCAGAGGTGATCGGCAGCGACTTGTTTGCCGAAAGCCAAACCCCGATAAGTCCCTCCAGTCATCCGAATTAGGTGTGCGCCGGCTGCGATGTCCCAGGCTTTGGTATCAAAACCGATACTAGCGTCGCACCATCCGGCCGCCACATGCGCGAGCCCCAGTGCGGCTGACACTTTGCGACGTACCGTGGCAAAGTCTTGAATCCATGCTCCGAATAGTTCCAAAGCCAGAGGTCCGTCTTTAATTAGGGATTCAGCGCCGGGGTAGTCGGTCATCAGATTCGCGCGTGCCTGCTCGGGACGTGGACCCGGGCTAAGACGCTGGTTGTTGAGGAATGCAGCCTCGGCGTTAGCACTAAATTGATCGCCAGAGATCGGGTCAACGATTACCGCGGCAACTAACTGATTGTCGATGGCCGCAGCGATAGAGACGCAAAAAAACGCAATGCCGTGCACGAAGTTGCTGGTCCCATCGATCGGATCAACTATCCATTGCACTTGGCCGGCCTCCGGAGTTCCCGAATCCATATCAATATTTTCTTCACCGAGAACCCAAGAGTCCGGAAAAGCGGTACGCAGCGAGCTTGTGATGATCTCCTGGCTTTGCTTGTCCACGGCGGTGACTAGATCATGACTGTTAGTTTTCTCTTCAGCGGTGATGTTGTTTCGAAATGCTCCTTGAATTACGGGAGCAGCCTGAAGCGCGGCGTTCAGCGCCGTGAGTCGAAGAGTCTCAGCCAGTTCCGGCAAGGAAGCTATTTTGTGTGAAGTCACGGTTTAACCCTACTCGGTGCGCGGTCGTCGGTCAGTTTTGCGGGGTTATTGAAGACCGGACAGTTAGACTTCCAGTATGAGTAGCATGCAACCGATTGTGCCTAAAGAGTCATTAACGGATCAAGTCACCAACAAGATTCGCGCGGCGATAGTTTCCGGTGAAATGACGCCGGGCAATCACTACTCGGCGATTGCTATTTCCGAGAAGCTTGGAGTTTCGCGTACTCCGGTACGGGAAGCGTTGCAGTTGCTCGAAAAAGAAGGCATTGTGACGGTCGCGAAAAATCGTGGTGTGCGCGTGAATCAGATTTCCTTGGACGATATAGTCGAGGTTTTCCAAATTCGCTTGGTTGTGGAGCCGCCAGCCGCAGCCCGTGCGGTACTTAACGCCAGCGAAGCCGATCTCGAGATTTTACGCGAACTGCACCATGAGATGATCCAAGTGGGGCAAACCGGAGATGGGCGCGCCACCTTAGAGGCGGATAAGAAATTCCATCTTTACTTGCTCGGGTTGGCGCGTAACGCGAAACTTGACGGCATTGTCGGTGAGCTGCGCAATTTAGTCTTAGCCCATGGACAGGTCACGATTCCACAGGCGCGAACTAGCCAAGATCTAGCGGGTGACCGTGACGAGCTCATGAATGCAATCTTGAACCGTGATCCGTCCGGCGCGCAGCTCGCCATGCAAAATCACGTCTTGCGTACCGCACAGATGCTCGTGCGAGCGGTGTGTGCGCGCACGTCAGGGCTGAATGATGAGCAGTACTTGTCTCGTTTGGAAGAGCTTATCTTTTAACCTCGATTATTCCCTGTCCTATTGAACAGTAGAACTAATTGACATACAGTTGCATGCAACATGTAACTGTATTTTTTAGGATCAGATCGTAGGTGGCCCATGACTCAACCAATGCAAGGCGTTAAGGTTGTCGACCTGTCGCGGATCCTTGCCGGTCCGTTATGTACCATGACGCTGGGCGACTTCGGGGCTGAGGTGCTCAAAGTCGAAAGTCGCGCAGGAGACGAAACACGAGGGTGGTTGCCACCTGTCACCAGCGATGGTGTGAGCACGTACTACTCGGCAGTGAACCGTAATAAGCAGGCAATTGTCGTCGATTTCAAAAACTCCGACGAACTGCGCGAATTGTGCAAAATTATTGACGATGCAGATGTGCTTGTACAAAACTTTCGTCCTGGTGTGCTCACCCAATTTGGACTCGACTACGAATCTGTCAAGGAAACGAATCCCGGCCTGGTGTATTGCTCAATTTCCGGATTCGGTGACCGGGGCGGTGCCAGTCTTCCAGGGTTTGATCTTCTGGTTCAGGCGGTCGGCGGATTGATGAGCATCACCGGAGAACCTGAGGGGACACCAAGCAAGGTAGGTGTGGCTTTGGTCGATGTACTTGCGGCCCAGAATGCGACAACCGGAATCCTGCTTGCCCTGCGCGAACGCGAACAAAGTGGTCTGGGCCAAAAGGTAGATATTTCGCTGATGACATCAATGCTGGCAGGACTCACGAATCAAGCCAGCAGTACCGTGGCCACTGGTGAATCACCGCCGCGCTTGGGCAATGCGCATCCGAGTATCGCGCCTTATGAAACCTTCGCAACAGCGGACGGGGTGATGGTGATCGCTGTCGGAAATAATCGTCAATTCTCAGCTCTGGTCGCAGAACTAGGAACGCCTGAGTTCGCCAGCGACAAACGTTTTGTTGACAACCTGGAGCGTGTAAAAAATCGACGGGAGCTCAAGGAGCTCATTGAAGAAATCACGGTTCAGGACAGCGCAAGCCGATGGACAAGTCGTCTAATGCAGGCTGGAGTTCCAGCCGGCAAAGTCAACTCTGTCGGTGAAGCCTTAGAGCTCGCGGCAACGCTCGGACTGGAACCTCTGGTGAGTATCGAGGACTCAGCTACCGGACGGCATTCAACACAGGTGGCAAGTCCTATTAACCTTTCACGAAGTAAAGCAGAATACCGTCTTGTGCCCCCGGACCTGGGCGAACACCAGCAATCTTTTCTCAGCACCACCAAACTCTAAAGGAGATAATTCCATGAATAATTCACTGTCATCTGCAGCCTTAGAGCCGGCGGATCTGATCAACTTTGATGCGTTACTCAGCGGCGAAGAACTCGCCTTACGTAACAACGTGCGCTCATTTGTTAACGAAAATATCAAACCGAATATTGCGAACTGGTATGAAAAAGCCATTTTCCCTTTGGAAATCGTACCGGAGATGGCGAAGCTCGGCCTGCTTGGCATGCACCTTGAAGGCTACGGCTGTGCAGGACGATCAGCAGTTGAATATGGTCTAGCCGGTGCCGAATTGGAGGCCGGAGATTCCGGATTACGCACCTTCGTCTCGGTTCAAGGATCACTGGCCATGAGCGCCATTTACAAGCACGGTTCGGAGGAGCAAAAACAAGAATGGTTGCCACAGATGGCAGCGGGCCAAGCAATTGGTTGTTTTGGTTTGACTGAGCCGACCGCGGGTTCGGACCCCTCTAGCATGACAACTTTCGCCCGCCGGGATGGTGATGACTGGGTACTAAACGGACTGAAGCGTTGGATCGGCTTGGCCAACGTCGCCCAGGTAGCGGTCATCTGGGCACAAACCGACGAAGGTATCCGCGGATTTGTGGTTCCCACCAAGACCGCCGGGTTCAAAGCCACACCCATTGAACCTAAACTCTCAATGCGTGCCTCTATTCAATGCGAAATTGAAATGACCGACGTTCGTCTGCCAGCAACCGCAGTGCTTCCCAACGTGGTTGGTCTCAAGGGCCCATTTTCTTGTCTGAATGAAGCTCGCTACGGAATTATCTGGGGCGCTATGGGCGCTGCACGCGACTCCTTTGAAGTAGCGTTGAAATATTCGCAAGAACGACTGCAGTTTGATAAGCCGCTGGCCGGCTACCAAATGACACAGCAGAAACTGGTCGACATGGCCTTGGAGATCAACAAGGGCTTCCTGCTTGCTCTACATATTGGTCGTCAGAAGGACGCCGGAACTCTGGATCTGCACCAGATTTCAGTAGGCAAACTCAATAACTGCCGTGAGGCCATCGCAATCTGTCGCGAAGCTCGAACGATTTTGGGCGGTAACGGCATTACTCTGGACTACTCGCCATTGCGCCATGCCAACAACCTCGAGTCGGTGCGTACCTACGAAGGAACCGATGAAGTGCACACGCTGATACTTGGCAATAAGCTCACCGGCATTCCGGCCTTCCGTTAAAGATCTTCTGTACTAGAAAAGCCGAAAAATATGACACAGCAGACCGCAGCAACTCTCCGCCAATATATAAATGGCCAGTGGATCCCCGGCAAAGCCGACGAGATCGTCTCGACGAGTGCAGCCGACTCTGAGATTCTCGTGGCCTCTGGAAAAGCCGCAAATACCGCACAGGTCAGCGAGGCTTTCACGGCAGCCGAAGGTGCCAGGGCTAGCTGGTCCGCCACGCCTATGGCCGAACGCGCAGGGTATCTCCTGAGAGCCTCGGCTTATCTTAACGAGCATGCGCAGCAATTTGGAACCGAGCTGTCCACCGAAGAGGGTAAGACTCTCTCCGAAGGAATCGGCGAGGTACGTAGGGCCGGACAAATTCTGTCCTATTACGCCGCGGAGTCTGAACGAAGCAGTGGAAGTATCTTCCACTCTCCTCGCGCCGGAGAACAGATCCTGGTGTCCCATAAGCCTTTGGGTGTGGTGGGGATCGTAACGCCGTTCAACTTCCCGATAGCCATCCCCGCATGGAAAATTGCGCCGGCACTGATTTTTGGGAACACCGTGGTGTTCAAACCTGCAAGTCTCGTCCCGTTGTTGGCGACGCGGTTGGTCCAGGCGTTTGAACATGCGGGCCTGCCGGAGGGAGTGCTTAACCTGATCATCGGTCCTGGCTCGCTGGGGGACTCAATTATGGATCAGCCGCAGCTTTCAGGATTGTCATTCACTGGGTCTACGGGAGTTGGACGTAAACTCTGTGCGCTGGGAGCGGCGCGCGGAATACCGGTGCAAGCCGAAATGGGCGGTAAAAATGCCTCGGTAGTACTTGCTGATGCGGATCTGGACCTTGCCAGCGAACAGGTACTGTTTGGTGCTTTTCGGTCTAGCGGGCAAAAATGCACCGCCACCAGCAGACTCATCCTTGACGAGTCTATTGCCGATGAATTTCTGAAAAAACTCATCCTACGGTTGTCCCAATGGGTTACCGGTGATCCACTGGACCCAGCCGTACATATGGGGCCTGTCGTTGATATTAAATCAGCTAACTCCGTCCGGAATGGGATTATCAAGGCGAAGTCCAAGGGCGCCGAGGTCGTCTTTGAAGGTCAGGCTCCTAAGGGCGCAACCTATATCGCGCCCACAATTTTGGGGATCAGCAATGATGCCCCAGGCCGAGCCAATCCGGCGTGGCGAGACGAATTTTTCGCTCCGGTACTCACCTTGTTGCGAGTCTCGGGAAATGAAGAGGCTTTTGCCGCTGCTGAGGACTCAGAATTTGGGCTGAGCCTAGCCTTGTTCACCCGGGACTTAGCCACGGCTATCGATGCGCAGCAACGACTAGATGTCGGCATTCTCCATGTGAATTCTGAATCTGCCGGAGCCGATCCGCATGTACCATTTGGCGGCGCCAAAGCTTCGGCCTATGGCCCGAAAGAGCAAGGAGCAGCTGCGAGAGAGTTCTATACTCACACCACGACTGTTTATTTACGAGGTTAGGAAGAAGCAAAGGTGCGTATCAGTAATATTCTCGTCATTGGCGCCGGGACCATGGGGCGTCAGATTGCCATGAGCTGCGCGCTGAGCGGCTTCACGACCATCCTGCAGGATATCTCAGGCGCGGCCTTGCAAGCGGCTCGCGCGGAATTGGAAAATTGGGCGGCCGGGAGAATCTCCAAGGGTAAATTGCGCGCCGAAGACGTTGAGCTGGCCCTGGCTCGACTGACTCAATCCACCGAATTAGCTACCAGTGCTGCGCAATCAGATCTGGTGATCGAGGCTGCCACCGAGCGCCTGGAAATCAAACGAGCCATCTTCGCCGAGTTGGGCCAACACGCGCCAGTCCACGCGATTCTTGCAACAAACTCGTCGACCTTGGCATCATCACACGTAGCTGAAGCTAGTGGGCGGGCGACCCAAGTTTGCAACATGCACTTCTTCAACCCGGCCTTGGTGATGAAGTGTGTGGAGATTGTGCGAAATGCGCAGACTAGCGACGCGACGATTGCTTCGGTCACAGAGGTGGCCCGAGCATTGGGCAAGCAGCCAGTGCTGGTGAATAAGGAGGTTCCAGGGTTCATTGCTAACCGTATGATGGGCGCTATTCAGCAAGAAGCCCTGAACCTGGCTTCGAAAGGGGTAGCGAGTATCGAGGATATCGATACCACCGCACGTACGGCACTGGGGCACCCGATGGGTCCCTTTGAACTCATGGACCTGGTGGGGTTGGACGTTATTGATTTCATCGCGCAGGCGACCTACGCGGAAACTGGTGAGCCGAGTGATCAACCGCACCCGATGATCACCGAGAAGGTCGCTGCGGGAAAGCTCGGACGTAAGAGCGGTCAGGGATTTTACCGCTACGACCAAGAGAAATAGCTTGCGTACTGGTTGTGATGGCCGGTGCCTAGAGCGGCCATCACAACTCTTACCTGCCGGCAGTGAGCCAAACGCTAGACGATTTCTGGCTGTTCACCCAGAATAAAGTGTCTCCCCGAAATTGAGTCGACGGTAACTCGGATCCAGAAATCTTTAATCGTCTGCACCCACGGGGTGACACCACTTTCGCGTGCCTCAGTGATGTCGGCTTCGTGTTCTAGCACTTCCGCGCTTCCGTGGACTACGACGGACCAGGCCTCATTAGATAGGATTCCATCCGCCTCGAACGCGATAGAAGAATTAACCACCATCGAGGCAAGCTTGTTGCCAGGTGAAGTCCGTAGGTAGATATTTCCCTTGTGAACTGCGTAGTTTACCGGGACGATATCGATCATCCCACCAACAGTCGTGGCTACTCGTCCATGTGCTGTGTGGGTGAGTAATTCCCAGGACTGTTCATCGTTGAGCACCAATACGGGTGCGCCGTTTTCGTGTTCGAATCTCATAGCCTAAGTTTTCTACGTTATGTAGAAAAAGGCAAGAGGCGTAGTGGCTTTTGTTTTGAGCCACACCGAAGCCGTTGAACGTGAAAGACTAGGAATATGAGCCATGCTGCAAATGATGGGGTCGCGCGCCACGTCGCGTCGCGAATTGAAGATCAGTTTCTGCAATTTCGGGCGCGTCGTGCCATAGACAAAGGTCTCGACCCAGTAATCCTTCCCTATAACGGATATGGCTATGCCGCGCAAGACGGTGGGTGGGTGCGTGTCCTGGCCCGAGTCGTAATGGCTAAACCCGGTGCCTTTGAAGGCGGAAAGCATAAAGCCAAAGTTGTCGAAGATGGTATCCGTGGATTTCGAAACTTCACTTCCGCGGTTCTACCTTTCGGCAAGGTCACAGTTTTAGCCGCCGGCAAGCACTTCGAAGTTCATGCAGATCGCGGTGGGGTACTCGATGTTAAGCTCGCGGTCGATTTGCCAGTTGGGTGGAATGATATTCAACTGATCGCGCATAATGGGCAATCGGCCACTGCGCAGGTACTTGTGATCGACGAGAAACAGCGCTTTGGCATTATTAGCGACGTTGACGACACTGTTGTGGTCACCGCATTGCCCAGGCCTCTTCTCGCGGCATGGAATTCATTTGTGCTTTCCGAACATGCCCGCGTTGCGACACCTGGCATGGCGGTAATGATGCAGCGTGTACTGGCTGAGCATCCTACAAGTCCCACGATTTATCTGTCCACCGGTGCCTGGAATGTCGCGCAGACTTTAGAAAGATTCATATCGCGCAATTTGTACCCGAGAGGACCGTTGTTGCTAACGGACTGGGGGCCCACGGATCGCGCGTGGTTCCGTAGCGGTATGCAACATAAGGTTGATCAATTGCGCAGGCTCGCCGAGGAGTTTCCCAACATCGAGTGGATGCTCATTGGTGATGATGGGCAGCATGACCCGACAATCTATGCTGAGTTTGCGCGTCGCTATCCGGAGCACGTGCGTACCATCGTCATTCGTCAGCTGACTCCTTCAGAAGCAGTGCTTGCGGGTGGCCGTTCCACGGATCTGCGGCGCACCACACCTGGTATCCGCTGGACTTATGAACCAGATGGATCGCAAATTCTTGAACAGCTATCTGAGTACAAATTGATAAGTCCTGAAGAACGCATGCCGGAGGCGAACTGATGGCCGGCTCAGTTTTACGTGTAGAGATTCCCATGCGCTGGGGCGATATGGATGCGTACGGCCACGTCAACAACGTAAATTTGATCAGGCTTATGGAGGAAGCGAGAATCGCTGGATTTGGGGTACCAGGGGGCACCGGTGCGCCGGGTATTATGCCGAAGGTAAATATTTTTTCTGCGGTTCCCGAAGGTGTGCAAATTCTTGTCGTGGAGCATCGCGTGCGGTATTCCAAACCCTTAGAATACCGAAATGTTCCGGTCAACGTGGATTTGTGGGTTGCTAATATCAAACCTGCGAGCTTCGATATCTGTTACGAATTTCGAGATCCGGTGAGCGATCAAGTCTGCGTTAAAGCATTAACGACGCTTGCCTACTTCGATCCAGCGGTTGGTCGCGTGCAGCGACTCAGTAGCGACGAGCGTAGCTCGCTGGCCACGATGGAAGGCGTTTCGACATTTGTGCGGTAAACATTCGGCGACTAATCAAATAGGATAGAACCATCTAGCCTTATTCGATGGGGGAGTGGTTTTGTGGCACGACCAGAAGGTGGGCGCCCAGTGCGTCCACAGGTAGTTTTGCAGGTTGTTAAGCGTCAACAAATTTCCGATCATCTGGTGCGCCTCACCTTTGGCGGTCCTGGATATGAAAATTTTGTTGATAAGTCGGCAACTGACCGTTATATAAAGATACTTTTTGCGAAGCCCGAACTTGGCTTAACACCTCCCTACGACTTGGATGCGTTACGTGAACGCTTGCCGGGCGAAGATCTCCCGGTGCGGAGAACCTACACGGTGCGCCGTTCGGACGCGGAATCACGCACCATAGAGGTTGACTTTGTAGTGCACGGAAGCGAGGGTTTGGCTGGACCTTGGGCTCGCGATGCCAAGATTGGCGATTCGGTCTGCTTCTCCGGGCCGGGCGGTATGTTCGCGCCGCAAAGTGACTTCGATTTCCACCTATTTGCTGGCGACGAAACTGCAATCCCTGCGATTGCGGCATCTCTTGAGGCCATGGAAGATGACATGGCTGGACAGGTGCTTATAGAAGTTGAGGATGCGGGGGATGAAATTGAACTTTCAGCACCAAGCGGCGTGGGAATTCGTTGGATTCACCGAGGCAGCGAGTTCACTCCAGAATCATCGATCATAGAAGCTGAAGTACGCCAGTTTCCTTGGCCTTCAGGCCGAGTGCAGGTGTTTGCACATGGTGAACGAGAAGTGGTGAAAGCCTTGCGTTCCTACTTTTATGATGAACGCGGCGTGGACAGGCGAGACATGTCGTTGTCAGCGTATTGGGCCTATGGACGCGCCGAGGATGCTTTCCAAGCAGAAAAGCGATCGCCAGTCGGACAGATTTTTGACGAGCCGCCGGCCTCTAAATGAACGCATGACGCGACGCAGGGAATCAAGACCTAGTGTCGTTAGGCTGGCCTAAATATTATTTTAATGAATTAGGCGACTGATTCATAGTCTAATCCGGAGTTTTTCAGGTAAGCTGAGATCAACGCCTTCTTCGTGTGTGGTCGAAGAAGGCGAACATAATGCTTGAATCGGTTGTTTGGAATTACTAGCGCGGATTGCTCACCGTCGCGGTACCTAGTACACCGAAAAAGCGAAAAATACGGAACGGCTGAAGCGCTCATTCAGGCGAACCTAATGCTGAGGCATGCCGATACGTTCTTCGCGGCATGCCTCAGCTTTTCTTTGCATCCAGAGCCCAAAGTAAAACGGTAGCTAGTGATCCGGCGCCATCCGGGATTTCGAGCGTGTCTGATTGCTTGACCCCTAGCGTGGCCAACGCCCGTTTTACCACTAGATCCGTCCGGAGAAATATGGATTGCTGCCTCAGACCGCGCAACGCTACGTAATTGCGGGTCCAAGGGCCTACGCCTTTCAAAGCCTGTAATGAGTCGAGAAAATTCTCCTGGCTCTCGACCAAATGCTGCCCAGTGTGGACATACCAATGAGCAACACGTTGCACGGTTTGTGCGCGAGATAATGGGCAGCGGATTATATGTTGCAGTTCCTCGGCAGTATTTTGGGAGGTGCTCAGCGCATCAGGAAATACGTGAAGGCCACACTCATGAAGTTGACCGAGCTCTTGGACATAACGAGTTGCCAGGGTGCGGGCTGCGCTAGTGGATATTTGCTGTCCCAGAATAGTGGTCATCAAAGCCTCAAAAAGATCTGGATAACCGATGAGTCGTAGGTTCGGGAATCGTTGCACCGCAGGCTTCAGTATGTCGAGACTTTCCAGTTTCGCGTAGCCTTGCAGCTGGTCCTGAGGTAATCCCAACCAACTGTTGATAATTTCTACAAGCTCACTTTGTAACCTCTGCGGGGTTTGAGTCTCAATGGTTACCTCGGTGGGGCTGAGCCATAGCTTCGTTGCGTAGTATTCACCGCCAAGGCTTAGCACGCGTTTGATGCTCGCCTCATGAAAATCTAAGATCTCTTGATTTGCCAGCGAATGTACCTTGAGAACCGAGAGTGTCTGCGCGATATCCAGTACCCCTGACGCGGGCAACGTGAAAATCATCTATTCCGTCCATATTCCAGAGGATCCGCGCCGATGTGAGCCGACTAGATGGGTGTCCACTATGCCTACTGCTTCCATCAGTGCATACATGGTTGTGGGACCGACAAACTTAAAGCCATGCTTCTTTAATGCGTTGGCCAGTGCTTTTGACTCAATGCTTTGAGTCGGGATTTCGGTATAGGTTTTCGGCTCGGGGGTGAACTCGGGTTTAAAAGACCAGATGAATGCGGACAGCCCCCCAGAGGCACGTAAATCGAGTGTTGCCTGGGCGTTGTTGATGATTGCACGGATCTTGAGTTTATTGCGCACGATGCCAGGATCGCTCATGAGCCGCTGATAATCGGGTTCGGTAAAACTGGCAACCAGTTGCGGGTCGAAGCCGCAAAAAGCGGCACGAAAATTTTCTCGTTTAGCCAGAATTGTCGACCAAGACAAACCGGACTGAAACCCTTCTAAGCACAGCCGTTCGAAGAGTGCCTGTTCCTCGGTGACGGGCATGCCCCACTCGGAGTCGTAATAATCGCGGAGCATTGCATTGGTCGAAGCCCAAAGTGGGCGTGCGAGACCATCTGTGCCAATGACTAGATCTTCACTCATCTTTTCATCATGCCACTTTCGGGCTCTCGGGGATGGCGTCGTGAAGATCGCTAAAGCTGGCCTTCCAAGATATCATCGTAAGATGGCGATGATAATGTCAGTTGACGATGCAGTGGATCAGGTAACGCAGCTTAAAAAAATGGCTGCGCTGTTTCATGCGCTGGCCGACCCTACTCGGCTGCTCATCCTGGAACACCTTTTAACCGGTGAGCACAAAGTCAAAGAACTCACCGAACACCTGGGGCTGGCCCAAAGCACCGTCAGCGCACATTTAGCCTGTCTGCGCGAAAGTGATTTAGTCTCGGTACGTGCTCAAGGCAGGGCCAGCCTTTATTCACGAACAGAAAGCACGCAACTTTCCTTAATTCTCACCCAAGCGGCGGAGTTGGCAAGCGTCTGTGGCAGTGAACATCATTGGCATGAAGAGCACCCGAACCAGCCTGAGGAGGTCTAACCATGGGACACGATCACGGTTCTGGGCACGGGCATAACCATGACCACTCCACGGTGAACCGCACCAGACTTACCTGGGCCTTCGTCATTACCGCAAGCATTCTGGTCGCCGAAGTGGTTGGCGCATTGCTGACAAATTCGTTGGCGTTGCTAGTTGATGCGGCCCATATGCTGACTGACTCATTTGGACTCTTGCTTGCCCTGACCGCGGCAAATCTTATCTTGCGAAAGCCTACTCTCAAACGCACTTGGGGGTTCCGTCGAGCCGAGGTGCTCTCTGCGACCGTGCAGTCCGCACTGTTACTCGCTGTAGGAATCTACGCAGCGGTCGACGCGGTGCGCCGGCTCTTTATCCCAACACAAGTGCACGCTGACGGGTTGCTCATCTTCGGCATTATCGGGTTGGTCGGAAACCTGATTGCCATGTGGATTATCTCAGGTGGACGCGAAGCTAACCTGAATATGCGTGCTGCGTTTCTTGAAGTACTCAATGATGCATTGGGTTCGGTTGCAGTCATTGTTGCCGCGCTAGTTATCCATTTTACTGGGTGGACAAGTGCCGACTCGGTCGCTGCGATAGTCATCGCAGCGTTGATCGTGCCACGGGCGGTCAAACTACTGGGCGAGACCACACATATTTTGCTTGAATCGACTCCACGGGGGCTGGATCTGGAAGCTGTTCGGGTGCACTTGGAACAACTTGGCGGAGTGCTCGCGGTCCACGATCTCCATGCAAGCCAGATTGCTTCAAACCTACCGGTACTGACCGCGCATATCGTTGCCGAAGACCGGATGTTTACCGCAGGCGCTACGGGCCAGCTCTTGCGCGATCTACAGCAATGCGTTGCCGACCATTTTGAGGTCAGTATTGAGCATTCAACGTTCCAAATTGAACCGAAAAGCCATCGAGACTCGTCGTATCACTCGCAATGTTAGCATCGGTAAACCATAGATATTGAGCTCAGGGCACGCGTTCTCATCCCTGGGTATGATTTGCCTACCGAAGATACAGACCTTCCGGCCGATCCCTAATTGGCTAGGGGATTTATATAATTGAGGCATGACAACAGAAACGCACCAAGTAACCGACTACGCAGTTCAAGCGCGAGGACTCACGAAAACCTACGGGCACGACAGCACCCGAGTAGAGGCACTGCGCGGAGTCGACGTGGCATTTGCTCGCTCGCGTTTTACTGCCATCATGGGGCCTTCAGGCTCCGGTAAGTCGACCTTGATGCATTGTCTGGCGGGTTTGGACAACGCCGACGCTGGAGAAATCATCATTGGCGGCAAGAACCTCACCGAGCTAAACGATGATCAATTAACCACTATGCGCCGTGAACAGATCGGCTTCGTTTTTCAGTCCTTCAACCTGGTTCCCACGCTTAATGCCAGAGACAACATCCTGCTTCCGTTGTCTCTAGCCGGCAAAAAGCACGACCGCTCATGGTTCAATGTGGTCATCGATGCGCTGGGCTTACGAGACCGTCTCACGCACAAACCTCATGAGCTTTCCGGCGGTCAGCAGCAACGTGTAGCGGTGGCCCGTGCCCTCCTCACCCGCCCAGAGGTAGTCTTTGGCGATGAGCCTACAGGAAATCTGGATTCCCGTACCGGCGCGGAAGTGCTCTCCCTGATGCGCACCTCGACCCGTGAAATGGGACAAACCATCATTATGGTGACCCACGACCCGGCAGCAGCATCTTACGCCGACACCGTGTTACTCATGAAGGACGGAATCCTCGTCGGTTCTCTAGAGAATCCCACCGTCGCCAGCGTCACCGAGGCACTCGCCTCCCTAGCGGAGTAGGACTATGCTTCAGGTAGCCTTAGCCAACATCAAAACTTATGCTCGGCGATATATCGCTGTGCTTCTCGCAGTCGCCATTGGTACCGCCTTCCTCGGCGCTACGCTCGCGGTAGATTCCTCCACTCGCGCAACACTTAAAAACAGCGTCGGCGACGCCTACAAAAACGCCGATTTAATCGCCTCCGTCGATTGGGAATTGACGCCTGCGGATGCTGAGACGACCAGCCTGACCATGGACGTGATTCGTGAGGTGCGTAAACTTCCGGATACCTCCGGGGTCTATGGCAACGGTTTCTTCGGCGCGAACCTCCATACCGGAGAAAACAGCTACAGCGTGATGATGCAGCCAATCTCTGCCGAGCACAAACTTTCTGGTATGACTATGCTTGAAGGCCGCGCTCCGCTGGGAGCGGAGGAAGTAGTTCTCGACGAGAAACATGCAGAGCAAATGGGTGTCTCGATCTCCGATACCGTAGCGGTCAACGCAATGGACGAGTCGAACAAGACGCGTGAACTGAAGGTGGTCGGGATCGTTGAGACCACCACCGACCCAATGTTCTCTTCCTATGCGCAACTCGCCATGGAAGAAAGCGCCTGGGAGCGACTAGCAGGCAAAGACTTCGGAATGAACCTGCTTATGATCGATTCAAAGGGGGATGTTGCTCAGACGAAAGCTACCATCGCACAGTATTTTAGTGACAAAGGCATGGCTGACGTAGTGGTCAATACCGCCGACGAGCAGGTGCTTAAAGATGTGGCGAGTATGACCGGTGGAACCGATCAGCTGACCATCATCCTTCTAGTCTTTGCTTTGGTGGCCTTGGTGGTCACCGGGCTGGTCGTCATGAATACATTCTCGGTAGTTATCGCTCAACGCACCCGTGAGCTCGCACTGCTTCGTACTCTCGGCGCCAAACGTTCGCAGATTCGAAAGTCAGTACTGATCGAAGCATTGCTGATCGGCATCATTGCTTCGGTAATCGGCATGGCGATGGCCATTGCACTCATGGCTGGGTTGATCCAGCTATTGCGCGGCTTCGTGCCGGAAATGTCCTACGCCACATTAGCCTTAGACGCACGCGGTATTATCGTTCCGCTCGTAGTCGGTATCCTCATGACGGTGCTGGCAGCATGGGTTCCTGCGCGCCGCGCTATGGGCCTGGCGCCGCTTGCAGCGTTGCGGCCTTTCGATGCGGCAAGCGTGAAGAACCGCGCGGGGCTAGTTCGAATAATCTTGGGGGCCTTGCTTACTTTGGCAGGGGCGGCATTATTGGGCTTCGGCGCCTACCAAGGCGACCTGCTCATCGCTTTTGCCGGTGGACTGCTTTCCTTCCCAGGCATTCTGATGCTGGCCTCACTGTTTGTCCCTGCCACGGTCTACGGCGTGGGTAAGCTATTAGCTGGGCGTTCGGTAGCCGGAAGGCTAGCTTCGCTTAACGCAGTTCGAAACCCAGGAAGAACCACCGCGACTGCCACCGCATTGTTGATCGGAGTCACTCTGGTGTCGATGATTATGGTCGGCGGACAGAGTGCAAAAGCCACGCTCAACGGCAGCATCAGCGGTGAATACCCTATTGACTTGCAAGTACAGCAAGACACAAAAAATAGCGATGAGTTGGCAGCTAAGCTCGCCAGCGTCGAGGGTATTGAACACGCCGCTGCTTACCAAATGCGCATGGTCAATATCGACTTCCTAAACGGTTCGACGAGCGAAGAATACGCAATGATCGTTGAGCCGCAGTCATACTCAGCGGTGGTGCTTGATCAGAAGATCGTTCCGAAGGATGGCGAACTGCTCTCCACCTGGTGGCAGAACGAAGCAAAATTTGCCAAAGTGAACGGCAACGAGGTGAAACTGAAAACTACCTCGGCCAGTTACGTCGAAAATACCTTGACCGCAGCAACAGCTAAGAATCTGGGAATTTCAGACAAAGACGGAATGTCCGGGGTGGCGATTAAGGTTGATCCATCGCTGTCCAACACGGAAATTAATACACTGGTGGAAACCATCGCCGACGTCGCTAATGTCGAAAACTCTCGGGTCAGCGGCGGCGTCATGGAAAAGTTCATGTTCTCTCAGGTGATCGATGTATTGCTGATGATTGTCTCGGGGCTTCTGGCGGTAGCCGTGCTCATCGCGTTGATTGGCGTGGCCAACACGCTGAGCCTATCGGTACTCGAACGAACACGCGAGAACGCACTCCTTCGGGCTCTGGGCCTGAAAAAGAGGCAGCTTCGTTCCATGCTGGCTACTGAGGCAGTACTCATCGGTGGAGTTGCTGCATTCTTGGGATTGATCTTGGGAGCCATCTACGGACTGCTCGGTGCACACTCAGCGCTGTCCAGCTTGGGAAGCATGCAGTATGAAATTCCGTGGGCTCAGCTGGCAGCAGTTCTAGCTGTGAGCTTGGTTGCGGCGTTGCTTGCCTCGATTACCCCAGGGCGTCGCGCGGCGAAACTTTCTCCAGTAGAGGGGCTCGCCACCGAATAATAAATGTCCACCCACGGGGGCCGGATGAGCTGCAATGCAATTCGTTCGGCCCTCTGCCGACGGATAAGACTATACGTGCAAACCGGTTATCCTCACGGTGGAATATTTCCAGGTTCGACTGGATGCAACTGATGACCTGGCCTGCCGGGTTTCTCTGATTTCCGGCGCCCACGAGAACATCAGACATCGTGAGAGAAGACAAAGGAAGGCAACGCAAACAATGCGTTGCCTTCCTTTACGACGCTGACTAATTACGCAAGGTAATGCTGGTCGCCATAGCGGGGGACCGTCCGGTGGTGACAAAACCAGAGATGTTAGAACCTGGATGCTTGATGATGTCGGTGATAGAACCCAAATGACGGCTCAAATCAATCTTGTCCTCTGGCGCCGCAAGCACCAGATGAAAACCGAACTCTTGCAAAGCTCGTATGCCGGCCGCAGCATATTCCGAGTTCGCCTGAATGAAGGCCTCATCAATCATTACCGTGCCATAGGACGTGAAACCCGCGGAGGCAAACCCCAACTGATAAGCCAGGGCAGCGCCCATAATGAAAGAAGTAAAACGTTGCCCCTCGCCACCGGAAAGAGTGCCTGGTTCCAACCCTGTTTCGATTTCACCGTTCGGTTTGTGCTCGTTACAGCTAATCACCACATGTTGGCGAACGTCCAAGACTGTTGAACGCCATGCATTGAGTCCAGGGTCGCTCAACGCGGCGACTAACGACTCAAGAGCCTGATAGGACTTCGCTAACGTGCTTTCTTCCTTCGTCGTGTAAGCATCGTAAAGAGCTGCCTTCAATTCCTTACGGAAGGTCCCTGCCTCGACAGGTATGGAGTTTTCAACCTCCAGACGCAGAATAGAACCGTGTTCGAAGGTGACGTCAGCAAGAATCTGATTCAACGGCTTGATACGCTCAGAAATCATCCGACGTTCCTCATCGAGCAACTGCAATAAATCGCTGAAACGCTCATAGGAACGATTCGCAAAGTATTCGCGGAACTGTGCCTCGTGATGCGGTAACCCGTCCGCGACGATCTGCCCATGCAGGCTGGCATAGTGTTCCGCCGCTTCCGGACTCGTACCGTGTGTTTGAGCATGGGAAGTTCCGAATTCACGGGCAAACCGTTTAAAGGTTTCGCTCAATGCCCCGGCAACTTCATGACGCTGCGAGCTGAGGTCATTGAGCTGGCCGCCGAGCTGGATCTTTACCTCGGCGAAGGCTTCTGCGATGGCATCTGCTGCCGGGCATTCACCTGCGGCAACTTGGCGCAGAATCGGGCCAAGGATTGCATGTTCGCGTAAGTGGCTAGGCACTGACTGAACCCAGTCACTGGTCGCTTCTGCGACATCAATTGAGGCGAGTAAATGCTTGGCTCGGTCTATTTGAAGTTCCAAATCGCCCACCCGGGAACGGACCAAAGCGAGATCGCCAACTAACTGATCCGACGTCGCCTTGGCGCTTTCAATCTGTTGCCGGATCTTTGAAGAATCTCCGGAAAGTACTAGCGCATCACCGAGCTTCTGCTCGCTGCGGCGAAGTGCTTCTAAAGCCGGTGAAGCATCGAGCTGGGCGAAATTACGCTCGTCCGCCACGATAGCTGCCAGACTCTGGGACTTGGCGAGCACCTTATCTTTCGCCGCGGTCCGTTCATCCGCCGACCGTTGAGCTTTCTGGATTTTCTCCTGAAGGAGGACAGCTTTATTTTGGAGTTCTAAGATTTTGGATTCGTTAGTGAAACCGAGCAAGTAGTCCGAAGCCGGGAGATTGCGGGTATCGCGTTCAAAGCCACCTTTGCCGGTTTTTATCGTTCCTGCAGGGGTGATGGCTTTGGGATGGACGTGCATTGCCGCATCATTCTTGACACAAACCAACGGGTAATCGGCGGTGACCTTGGCACGCAACCACCCACCGGCTTCACCGGAAGCAAAATCGAGCTTAGCTACTAGATCGGCTGGCCCAGCTTCGGTTTGCCGAGGCTTGACGGAAATATCAGCCCAACGCACCCGACCCAACCCATCGAGCTCATCAATGGCGTGCGTAACTTGGTTCAGGAATTCGCCGGGAACTAAAATCGTCCGGGCCAAAGACTGCAAGGCCTTTTCCGCAGCTAATCTCCAAATGGTGGAATCTGCTGCTACATCCATCAATTCGCCAGCGAACGGTAGCTGTTCTTCGCTCAGCGAGCAGGCCGAAGCGATCGCGCGGCGGGCTGCCACCGAACGATCATCGATGTTGGTGCCACGACGTTGATAGGAACGAATCTGTTCGTCCAGGGTCTCTGCTCGTTTGCGCAGCGACATCAGCGATGCCATAGCCTCGTATTCGACGGTTTGCGCGTCCTTGGTGATGGAGGCAAGCTGCTGCATGGTCCGGGTCGCGTTGGCCCGTAGGTCATCAAGCCCGGTGGCGCTGAAGTCCAAATTCAGGCCTGCTTCAGTCACCTGTTCCTGAAGGGCGCGTAATGCAGACTCTTTCTCTGACAGTGCTTTCCGGGCTGAATCGGCTTCGCGTTCCAAAAGCATGAGTGAGGCAGAACCAGTGGAGTCATGAGCGGCTTCAAGTGACCGCAGCTGGTCTTCGGTCTGGCTTTTTCGCTCTACGAGGTCTTGTTCTTGGTCCTTGAGCTGCGCCAATTCTTCCTGATGGCGCGACATGTCGTTGCGCAATAGGTGGTGACGAACCTTAGTTTCAAGTTCTTGAATGTCATTGTGGAGCAGCTGCTCGGTTGCACCGATACGTTCGGCCAAAGTGCGATAAGCCTTGTCCTGTGCTGGAACCTGCGCCAGGACATCGCGTTGTGCGCGTGCCGTGTCCAACTGGCGATAGATGCCACGCAGGTGCGCGAAGTCTTCGACCGCGGCTGCCGCCGCTTTTAATGTGGTGGGCTCTTCTAATACTTCATGGCGGAAGAACTGGTTAACGCCTTTGGCCAAGCCCTTACCATTTTGCAAGGTCCGCAGTAGGGCAAAAGCCTTATCACTTTCGACACCTAGACGACGGCGTATACGCTCGATAAAAGCCTTATGAGTGTCGAAGGCTTCGGCAGGTTCTAGAGCTTTAGATAACGAGGAGACAGTAAAACGTCGAGGACCGTGGTGTTCCAGTTCCGCAATATCTAGCGAGGACTCGGAAAGCAGGTAATGCTTGGACACCTGGTTTTCTAGACCAGCGTCAGGGAGATCGAAGACGGCACCGAGGCTCACGGTATTGCCTAACCCGTCCTCGTAACCCAACAAGATCGCGCTCCAGGTGGCTCCGGGGCGTTGATAAACGGTACCCGAGCTGGTTTTGAACTTGCGTCCACGCATGTAGGAGAAAGTGGTTCGACGGTCAGCACGAGCTGTCGCGTCGTTGGCTGACTCGTTGAGTTTTGGGGTTGCGAAAAATACGTGTCCCATGGCGTCAAACAAGGTGGATTTGCCCACGCCTGGATGACCGGTCACCAGAGTTCCGGCTCTGTCGATGGCCAAATCGTGTAGGCCGTGAAAAGTGCCCCAGTTAACGATTTGAATCCGCGAGAGTCGATGCTGTCCGGGATTAGTCGCTCCACCGAGCGGGAGCGTCATTTCAATACTCATGGATTACTCCTGCACCAGTTCGGTCGAGTCTGAGGACAGCTCAGCTGAGCCCTCAGCTAACAGATTTAGAGTCGATTCATTGGCATCAATAGCGGCAATGTATCGGGGAATATCTTCGATCCGTGTAATAGGAAGTGCCATTGCTAAGGCTGGGGAAATGCGGAATTCGTCAACCAGTTCGGTGCCGGTCAACAAACGCAGAGCACTAAGACGAGCTATCGCGGCATCGCAGGATTCAGCAAACCGTTTATCATCACGGTCTGAGGCGCTTCGGTGTTCAGCCAAAATTTCATGCATTGCATTCCGGGAAAGGACAGCGTCACTGCCGGTACCAGAATGCTGTTCCAATAACAGCCGAAGACGCAGTGCCAGCAGTGTTTCATCTCGTTTGAGCGCGCGACGTGGGGCGATCGGGGTGGTATGCACCTGATCGACTTGTGCAGGGGTGAGCATCGCGATTTTTCGATCCGTATCCAAAGTGACGGAGAGGAAGATTTCCGAAACGTAAGCACTGACGACCTGTTGCTGGTCCAGCAACAACTGCCAGGCAGCGGGATCGACTGACCCATCCAGATACGGGCCACGCAATAAGCGCACCAGCAGCTGACGTAACTCTAAGGAGAAATTCCCGAGATCCCCGTCAAAGAGCGGTTCGGTGATGGGTGCTGCGTACGAGCTGGTGCTGGTCATAGCGGCTCCTTCGTGAAGGTCAGGGCGGGAAGAATAGCGGTGCGTTCTGAGCCATCAACCTGTCTGAAACTGAGTGTCATCGTTTGTGTTTCACTCATTGATTCGCCATTTGTACGGCCAATCTCGATTAGGGCCCGCACAGTATTCAAATGGCGATGCGTCTGAGGAAGAACGTGGAACAGCGTATCTAGTGGTACTTGTTCGTGCTGGCTGGCATCGAGTTGTTCGGTGACCGCTTCACGCAGGAATGACATATCTGCTTCAGGGGTCGACGGGGTGCGTACGATATCGGAGACGCTGTATTCAGGTGCCGCCGCCAATGGCGGAGGGGCCACATGCTCGGAGGGATCAAATATTCCGAGTCCCGCTAGGGTCATGAATTGCGGAGCGAATAAGTCCAGCGGCGCCAAACCATTTCGCGGTTTGAGCGTCACGGACTTCATGATTGCAGTCTCCGCGTTGCGTACCGCATGGCGTAGTAATTGTGCCTGTTGGTAATCCTCTGATTGCACGAAGGCATGCAAAGATTCGGAGAGTTTTCCGTAGGAGGTATGAACTTCGGCCGCCTGGCGACGCAACTCACGCAACAAATTAGTGAGAATCTGACGTTCTGGGGTGTTGAGGTCGTCAACAAAATCGCGCTCAAGTACTTCGGAGAGCGCGGCACGGAACCGTTGCTGAGCATCCGGAGAATTGAGGAACTCGGTGAATCCGCGGAAGGTTTCGCCTTCGGAAGTTGAGCGAAGTTGCCGGTCGGCTTCCAGCACCTGACCGATGGCTACGCCCTTAGCGGTGGACGCATCCAAGATATCTTCGCGTAAGGAGTACAGCATCTCCTGTACGCCGTCGCGCATACGCCGGAAATCCGCCGGAAGGCTAGAAGCCAAATCAAGAACAGACCGTGTAGCCGAAAGTGCGGTGGCCCGAGACAACACCGCCGGGTCATCCCCGGTGCGCAACTCATCAATTTGTGCCTGGCGTAGGGCGATCTGCGATTCCAAAGCTCGGATTCGTGCTTGCGGATCTGGATCTGTCTCGTGTGCCAAGGATTCTAGCGACGACAATAACGTGTTCAGCCGCGAGGAGTTCAGATGTGAATCATCGGTAGAAAAGTCCGCCAGAAAGCGCAATGTTCGTAATGTCTGGGCACTTGGCTCATACACAAAACGCCCGTCAATCAAGGGTCGAGTCAAGATTCCTTGTTTAACCCATGACTCCGCGAAATCTTGCGCAGAGTAAGTCTGTGGGATCTGCTCATCACTGGTACGAACTAATTTCAGAAACGAGTCCAGCGAAGCATGGAAAAGTTCCATAGCGACACGTGGCTTGTCTGCAGTAAATTCCGAGCGGACAAAGGCCACGGCCCAAGGCTGCGCGGTGAGAAGCCGATATGATGCCGAACTTTTGAACTGCTGGGACTGAAGCCACAAGCTATTCGCGCGATGCGAGGGCTGCATGTACATCCTTGATCTTTCGACGCCTAACCTACTAATTCTAAGCTATTGAGCGTGAAAGGTTCATGTGAGAATTTCTTCATCAAAAAATGTAATCAAGTTGTTGCGCTAGGACTCACGTCACAGGGTTCAATGCTTTGAGAAGTGTGTGTAAGGTCAAAAACAAGGTGATGGCATGGATAAATCGTAGATCCACGGGGATCGTCGTCAAGGAAGGGGCGCGCAGTGAAGCTCATCAAGATCGTGGTGGTAGCTGCAACCATCTTGGCTTTAGCCGGTTGTAGTGACCAAAGCGACCCCGAAGTTTCAGCTAACAGTGCGTCTCAGGAGGCAGAAGCCTCAGAGAAGGCCGAAGTGGAAGCGAAACGCGAACAAAGCATTTTGGCTCAGATCAATAAGCTGGCAGATGGTTATGACTATGCCACGGCGATCAAACTTGCCAAAGACGATCCAAGCAAAAGACTTAACCAGCTCGTGCGCGGCTTAGAAACCGAAAAGAAGGACGCTCAGGCATGGGAACATCCGGATCAAATCCCGCATTTGTTCTTCCACTCATTAGTGGTTGATCCAAAGCGCGCCTTTGACGGGGAGAGCACTGCTCAGGGTTATGAAGATTACATGGTGACGCAAAAAGAGTTCGAAGCCATCATTGATGAGCTTTACCGCCGTGACTTTGTTCTGGTGAACCCAGCTGATTTTGCGGGCTTGGATAAGAAGAAGAACATGAGTTACCGAAAGATCATGCTTCCAGACGGGAAGAAGCCCATCGTCTTATCGCTCGATGATTTGAGCTATTACGAGTATATGCAGGGTGATGGATTCGCAGACCGGTTGATCTTGGACAAGAAGGGCAAAGTCCGTAACGAATATGTAGATGCGTCTGGGGAAAAACACGTAGGTGCTTACGACATGACCACGATCCTAGATGACTTCGTTGCTGGACATCCTGACTTTTCCTATCGAGATGCTCGCGGAATTATCGCTATGACTGGATACAACGGAGTTTTCGGTTACCGTACCTCGCCAAGCCAGTACCCTGATAACAAAAATCTTACGAAGGATCGCGAAGCTGCAACTAAAATCGCCGATGCAATGAAAAAAGAAGGTTGGGTCTTTGCTTCACATTCGTGGGGGCACATTGCGACGGGCACAATTGACCTCGGTCGTTTTAAACGGGATATGAAGTTGTGGAAAGACGAAGTTGAACCGATCTTAGGTAAGACAGACCAGTTTATTTACCCCTTCGGTTCAGATATTTCGCGTACCGGATCGTATTCCGGGGCTAAATACGAGTTGCTGAAAGATGCAGGGTTCAAATATTTCTACGGAGTTGATGGGACCACTACTGCTTGGATGCAACAACGAGATAACTATCAGCGGCAGATGCGAATCAACATTGATGGCTTGCAGTTTGCTAAAGAACAACGTGGAGACCGTCCGGTGTTGGAGAGCTTCTTCGACGTTAAAAAAGTGATCGACCCAGCACGTTAGGCAGTGAGCGGGGTCGATCCGTGGTGTATTGACTAAAGCGCCATAAATGCGCCCAGCTGTGAAAGCGCCGCAGGATTTGCGGGAAGGAAGTCCGTCAATCGCTCGCTACGTACAATCACTGCTTTCCACTGCCCGCGCGAGATCGCAACGTTGACACGATTCCGGTTGAGCAAGAACTCGATGCCTCGGGATGCGTCTTGCGCGCTGGAACAAGCCATAGTTACCAGTACTACTGGGGCTTCCTGGCCTTGGAATTTATCCACCGTGCCTACCCTCACCTCAGCAAGATTTTCGGTCGCCAGCACATCGCGCACCAAATTTACTTGTGCGTTGTAGGCTGCGACGACAAGAATATCGCGCTGGGCCAGCGCCCGTTTTTGTTCCCCGCTACCAGGATTCCAGGTCTTGCCCAGCTGTCCCCGGACAAGTTGCACAATGGCATTAGCTTCTTCGATGCTGCTAGTCGTATTGCCTTGATGGTGTACAAAATGAGTTTCAAGGCCTGGAAACGAGTCGCTAAGCTCGCGGCGCCCTGCGGCCGGGGCGGAATACAACTTGTGGTCGTAGCTCAGTGCCGAGACTCTTTGGCATAGTTCTGGATGCATCCGCCAAGAGGTTGCGAGGAAATATCCCAACTTTTCAGGGAGGACCGCACGGCCCTCGGAGAGCCAACCCAAAGCCGACTCATCTACCGGCTGCGGGTGAGTCCCTTGAGTTACCTGAGGTAACTGCTGTGGATCACCGAGCAGTAAGAGGTTTCGGGCTGCTCGCGAGACCGCCAGGGTATTGGCCAAGGAAAACTGTCCGGCCTCGTCGATAACGAGCAGATCTAAACTTCCGGCGGGTATGCGCTTGCCTGTCATGGTCCACGACGTGCCACCGACTAACGCACCATCTGGAGAACTCAAAGCCTCGTCTAGTGAAGCAGGGCTTATGCCGGTCCAGGGAACTGGATCCTTATGTTTGACTTCCTTAGCCACCTGATCCGGGTGCACACCAGCCTCGATGGCCTTGCGCAGGACGTTCTCAACCACTGCGTGGGATTGAGCTACAACGCCAATTTTCCATCCTTCATTGACCAAAGAGTGGATCACATGTGAAGCAACAAAAGTCTTTCCGGTGCCCGGAGGACCTTGAACTGCAAGGTATGAATGATCAAGATCCTTCAGGGTTTGAACCACCGCGGGGTATATCTGGGCGTTGCCCTCCACGAGCAATGGGGCGGCTGGTGCCCTAAGAGTTTTCAGGCGTGGTGGGATGCGACGCAGAATATCGATCCCTGGCTGTTGGGGCAACGCCGGAACCATCGCTCCGACTTCGTGGGCGATTTGGGTGAACGCTTCGTCGATACTTTTGGTCGCAATGGGCTGTCCCGGGGTCAGAGCCACAGGGAAGGACCCATACTCGGGGATCTTCCCACTAGTCTTTTCTGCCAGACTGATCCATCCTTCACCGACCTCTACGACCGTCGCGTTGAAGGCACCTCCACGTAATGCATCCTCATCTACTTCCATGCCCTCAGGCAGGGGGCCGGCGTACATCGCAAAGACTCCGGACCCCGGGCTAAGTAATGAACCTTCGGCAAGAGTTCCATGGATCTTACTCACGCGCGTCAGGGTGCGGGCACGGTCCGTGGCTTTGTGCCAATCTTCGAGAATTTCTGCCGAGTCTACGATGAACACTCCACGTACATCGGACCAATCGTCCATGGGTGCTGACAAGCGATCGAAATGCTCCCACCAGAATTGCTTCTTTTCCCGTCGGTTATATCCGGTGGCCGCAGCAACCATGGCGATAGCTCGGTCATCATCGCTTAGTACTTGGTTCGGCGGAAGCTGAGCTAAATAGCCTTGGAGGCGTACTTCTTCTTCGGTCGGTTCGTATTCGTCGGTGACCTCGTCTAAAAGGGCAACCTCAGGATGTTTCTGGGGCTGGAAGTTGACCAGTGAAAGCAGCCAATCACGCAGGCGCAGTGTTGAGAGGCAATCGTATTCGTTGTAATCGGCAATGGCATCGAGAATCTGGGCGGCCTGCTGATTCGAAGAAGAACCCAACGCTGACATGTATTGGGCGTAAGCCACCACCGAGGCGCCGGCATCGGTGACGTCACCCGAACGCAGATGCTCCTTCATATACAGAGGTTCGAGCTTCTTGATCGAATAAGACCGGGTAGAAACCACCAGCGAGTTGCGAACAGTCTCGTAGAGATCAATCAGTAAATTTTCACGCAGCCATTGGTCAACTTCTTCTTCGCCAGCAATATGGATCTGGGAGAGTTTACGCAATGCGCTTTTTTCGTAGGCCGCGTAATGGTAGATCTTCATATACGGGAATTGTTGGCGGCGTTGTTGAACGTACTCAATGAAGTCGAGGAATGCCTGCCGTTCCTCGGCTCGGCTGTGCGCCCAAAACGGACGAAATACCGGCGAACCCGTGTCATGTTCAATGACGCCAAAAAGATATTCCAGGCCCCAGGTCTGATCCACGGGCTCCTGATATAACGGATCTCCTTCGAAATCGAAGAAGATATCGCCCTGATCCGGGTTGGGCAAGGCAGTAATCGTTTGAGTGGTTTTCACCCGGTAGGAGACGCCATGCTCGGTTCCGTCGATTTCGCCAATGCCCAGTTGCATCCGAGCTTGATCTACGGTGCGCGCCAGCGATGTGCCTTCCTTCGCAGTGAGGTCGGCCAGCTGGTCAATGGTGTAGATACCTTGGCGACGTAATTTTTCACGCTGCACCATGGACATGTTGGCTACTAATAAGACATCGCGTACCGCAGCCACCTGCTCGGCACAGAAATCGCAGCGTCCACATAGACGAATTGAGTCCGAGTCCCATTTCGCTTGATGGGTGGACTCGATATGATTCTTGACCAGAGTGGTGAATCTCTGCCGCTGGGCACGGAATACAGGCAAGATCTCGTCGATGCGATGCACCGAATGGGTGCCGTCTCCTAGGACCAGGGTGGTCTGGGGATGCACGTCGATGTTCTCGGCTTGAAGCTGATCGGCGTATGCAGCGACCTGCAATAACGCGGAGACCCTGGCATGGCGTGCAAGCTTGGTGTCCCACACTGCCCAACTACCATCTGGCTGACGGACTAGGAAGTCAGCAAACCCGATGAAGTTTCCGTCAAAAAAGGTGGCCTGGAAAATTACGTCAGCACCTTGGCGCATAGTCTGAATAGTTTCGCGGTGCGCTGCTTTTAGTGCTGTTTCATTGATTTCGGGCCGGTCTAAAAACTGTTTAACACCCGTGCCGGTATGTGGGTCGTAATTGCCATGTTCTTCGATCAGCTCAGCGAGCACCTTGTGCTCGTGAACGTCGCCGAGCTCGGCAGTTCGTTGAAGCATTTCATCGGTGACCTTCGCAGGCTTTTCGCGACGTCCGAGTCTCACATCAAGAAGGAACAGCGACTGATATTGGCACTCGACGGCGACCGTGAGATCACTAGCGGAAAAGACGAACTGATCACCAAGGAAGAACACGGGGCCGGTGCCTTTCGCAGACTGGAAGCTTACCTAGTCAACGTAGCACTCGGCCCCGACACTTTGAGGTACATTGACCCGTCTTACTGGCCCTTCTTAGCTCCGCCCAAGATCAACGAAAGCACGCCTACGGCTGCAGTTACCGAGTTGACCGCTGGCCACGCACCGATTTTCTTGGACAGCGGATGCGATGCGCCAAAAGCAACGAGATAGGTCGTGGCCAGGGCGGTTGCTTTCACGGCTCCAGCATCCTTCTTCCAGAGCAAAAATGCTCCAGTACCAGCGACTGCCAAGACCACTGCAGCCAGCGGGCGCTTCTTGGTGATGCGGCCAGTGGCGTAACCGCCGGTCAACCCAGTGACTGCGACAGCGGTAGAAGCCAAACGAGACATCGAAACCTCCATAGATAAAACTCTTACATTGACTTGCTCAAGGCTATGACCGTCACCTGTGACGATCCCCAGAAGTTTCCACATGGTCGAAGTGGCAACCGGGCGAATCTTGCGGGGATTGAAAGAATGGTGGCACTTGGCGAGTGAAGGACTTTGAGAATGGACATGACCGTAAACTTCAACGACGCATGGGACCGATTGTGGCAACTGCAGGTTGTCGACTTGGCTACCGGAGAATTGGTTGTACTTTTAATCCTGGTGCTGGGACTAGTTCTTCCGCGACCGATTTGGCGTATCACCGGAATGTACTCAACTTTGGTTCATGAACTGGGCCATGTCATCAGTGCGCTGTTTACCGGACGCTTTGTCACCGGGCTCCGTTTGGGATGGGATCACTCTGGAGAAGTAGTGAGTAGAGGCCGCGGCAAAGCCTCGATTATCATCTCAGGGATCTTCGGGTATCCCGCGCCGTTGTTGATCTCAGCTGCATTACTCTGGGCTACTGCTGCAGGATATGCAGGAAGGGCCCTAGGGATTTACGCCTTATTCTTCGTGCTCGCTCTGGTGTTCGTACGTAATTGGCCAGCATTTGTGGTGTGTAGTGCAAGTGCCGCTATTGCACTCGGGGTGGTTTTCTTCGCGCCATCCAGTGCTTACATATATCTGGCTCTGCTCTTGGGTGGTTTTCTCTTCTGCTCTGGCTTGCGCGATTTCATCAAACTGCTCTCGGTGCACACCTGGCGGCGCCAAGATATTGAGCAATCCGATGCCTACTTAATTGCGCGTTCAACCGGAACTTTTGCCACTCTGTGGTTGCTGGTCATTATGCTTTTCGGGGCCATCGGAATATTTCTAGGATTCCAAAGTATCGTGAGACTGCTGTAGATTTTTGGCTACACGACGGCGTGAAATGAGCCAAGCTGCCGATGCGGCGATGCCAATAGGAAGCCATTTGGCCTTCCGTTTGGTGCGCCCGGATGGGTCAATTTCCATGTCCTGCAGGGGATCGCCACCGTGACTAATTCGAATGTCTTGAGCACGAACCAAGTCCTTATACACAGCGAGTTGTTCACGAGCCACCATAGTGTCATCGCGCAGTGGAAGCTGTACTTCTTCTGCGGATGCCATTCCAGTTCGCAGTTGCCGCAGGCGAGTGAACTCAATGTCGACTAACGCACCAATAATCAAAGCGATATTACTGATCCAGCAGGCAAGCACAAGAACGATCACGCCACCAATGGCTCCGTAGGTAGCTGAGTAACTTGCAAAGGTGGACAGGTAAACGGCGAAGCCAACCGCCGAAAGGCCCAGTACGATCAGCGCGGTGAAGGTCCCGGGGGAGAACCAACGAAGTTTCAGTCGTTTAACGTTGGGGGTGAAGTGATACAGCAAAGCCAGAACCAATAAAATCATGACAAAGAGTACTGGCGGTTTAGCAAGGTTGAGGATCAGTACAAAGCTGTCACCCAAACCAAAAATATTTCCAATGCCGTGTGCAACGGAACCAGAAGTTACCAGTAACGCTAGCGAAATAACTGCAACTATCATGATGAACACTGTGATGGCGAACATCTGTGGCCGACGCTTCCACTGGGGGCGTCCCTCACGAACACCATAGAGCCGGTTCATTTGTCGGCTAAACGCGGTGACATAACCTGAGGTACTCCACAGCGCACCAAGAGAACCAATGAGGATGGCCCAGAAAGTACCCTGGGTGGAGGCCGCAAGTCCCGTGAGAAGTTGTTCGGCTGTTTCCACAAGCTGCTGTGAATCGCTAGTTTGTTGTCCGCTCGCGGCGAGGCTCTGTTGCAACAAATCCAGCATCCACTGGGTGCTGCTTTCACTGGCTCCCACTAGTGACAGCAGGGATATCAAGGCCAAGAGTCCGGGGAACATTGCAAGCACCATGTAGTACGAAAGGGATGCTGCGCCGTCGAGCCCGTCATTACGGAAGAACTCTCGCATAGCGCGTGGGTAACAACTCATCGCTTCGCGCATTCGTTGCTTTGTGAATCGGTCCTTCAGTACCATCTGATCCCTTTGTCTATCTGCTTGCAGAATCATATTTCATTCTTCTGCGTTCCAGACTACCTAAATAGTGTGCGGTGGCCCGCAAGTCGAAAACCGATTGCTGTCCTTCTGGTCGTCGTAAAAGTCCATGGAGATATTCGACGCGTTGCTTGGCCAGCATTTTTTGTTCCTGAATAACGCGTTATCTAAAGGTCTAAGCGGCCCGTGTGAATACTGGGAAAATTATGCAACTTGTATCACAAATAGATGATCGTTTTCCACCTGAAGAGCGTAACGTTTTGGACGGCAGAACCCTTGGAAGTGATACAAAATCCGGTTCGCTCAAAAAATATTTTGAGGGTTTTGACCTGTAAATACGGCATTTCTGGGTGGTTCCTGAGTTGCATTGGGTGCAGGGTCATGCGCTATGGTCATTTATAACGTTTCGATAACACTCGCTGTGTTATGGGGAAACACGCACTGCGGGGACTTCCAAACCGCTCGCCATGGCAGTGCTTCAGAAAAGTCGAAATGCGACGCTGAGCGGTGCACGAGGATGGCCTAGGAAGGCCTGAGCGTGGAAGAGCACTGGAGAATCATGATCCAGCAGAAGACCAAGAACATCATTCGCCGTGGCGGAGCCACTTTGGCTGCCGTGGCAGTTGCAAGCACCGCGGTAGTCGCTTCGACCGTGCCAGCCTCGGCTGCAAGCACCTGGGACAAGTTGGCTCAGTGTGAGTCAGGCGGAAACTGGTCCATCAATACCGGTAACGGTTACTACGGTGGGCTGCAGTTCTCAGCTTCGACTTGGAAGGCATTTGGTGGCTCAGGTATGGCCCACCAGGCTTCGAAGGCCGAGCAGATCCGTGTTGCAAGCAAGGTCCAAAAAGCCCAGGGTTGGGGTGCATGGCCAGCATGTACCGCAAAGCTAGGTATCAGCGGTTCCCCTTCGGGCAGCTCGACCCAGTCCGCACCGAAGCAGGCAGCCCCGAAGCAGCAGGCTGCCCCGAAGCAGCAGAGCACTCAGAAGGCCGCTCCTAAGCAGCACAGCACCCAGAAGGCTGCCCCATCGCAGTCGCTGGAGCGCACCACCAGCTCCAAGAAGGTTGCTCAGCCAAACGCGGGCAAGCATGTCGAAGCCGCTCCACAGGCGCCAGTGTTCAATATCAAGGTTTCCGACTCGGGCAAGAACTACACCGTGAAGTCCGGCGATACCTTGGCAGAGATTGCTGACAGCTTGGGCGTCAAGGATTGGCGTGGCCTGTTTGTCTTGAACGATGATCAGCTGACCAACCCAGACGTGATCATGGTCGGACAGACCTTGAACGTTCCAGCGAACTAATTTCGCTCCGCGCATTGAGCTCATGCCATTGCCCGTTTGGGCAATGCCATGAGCTCAAAGTGTTTAATCGGTGAAATCGCCTTCACTTGTCGAGCTATCGAGAATTTCTTGCTTGCCCCGGCTGCCGATGGCATTCTAGAGCAATGCCACCTAAGCGGATTCCAGCGCATCAGTTCACCGAAGGTTCAGGGCAATTGCCGCGTTTCGACATGGACTTTGTCCAAGCGGGCTTAGTTGATGGGCAGCGCGCTCTTAACTGGGATGGGCCACGTCGCTGGTGGGGAGGCCCGCTGGATGTTGAAGGGTTAGCACTGGCTGCTACCGAACTTTGCGTCGCAGCAATTAACAAATTGGTCAATGTCGAGGGTATGTACTCGGTCAATGCTCACAGGGTCGCTCAAGTTTTTGCTTCATCTGAGCATCTGAGAGTTGATGGTCGGCAAGTACCGTCGTTCGGGGCGAACTCCAGATTTTTTCGCACTCGTGATGGGTGGATACGCACTCATGCTAACTATGAACATCATCAGCGCGCATTGCATCGAGCGCTAAATTTTGAAACAACCGAGAATTTATCGGAGTACCTTCTAACCCGGTCGGCTGAAGATGCGGCGGCAGATATAACTGGATATGGCGCAATCGCCACCAGCGTTCGCTCAAGCGAGCAATGGAACAATACTGAGATGGGAAAAAGCGCGTCGCGCGGCCCCTGGGCGGACTTCACAATGAGCGAAGTGACCCAAAGACGACCCTGGACGTACTCTGCTGACCCAGCTCAACCGCTTCGAGGGCTGCGCGTTCTAGACTTTACTCGCGTCATCGCCGGCCCGACAGCGTCGCGTACCCTGGCCTTGTGGGGCGCCGATGTGCTCCGGATAGACCCGCCGCACATGCCCGAACTCAACGGTCAATATATTGTGACGGGGTTCGGTAAGAAGAGCATTGCGGCAGACCTGCGCGAGGTACACCAGCTCCGAGAGATCCAGCGCCTGCTTGCAGACGCTGATGTAGTATTGCTCGGCTATCGGCCAGGAGCATTGGATGCCTTTGGGCTAAACGCACATTTGCTGCGCGAAAGGTATCCCGACCTTATCATTGGGGAGCTTTGTGCCTGGGGGTATGGGGGCCCCTACGCGTTTAATCGGGGATTCGACAGTATCGTCCAAGCCGTCTCCGGGATCGCCGAAATTTACCAGGATGCCAATGGGGAGCCGGGAGCTTTGCCGGTGCAAGCGTTGGACCATTCAGTTGGATATGGGTTGGCTGCAGCCATCATCGCCTTAGCTGATGCCCGACGTGTCCAAGGGCGAACTGGGCATGTGCGCTTTTCGCTGGCCCGCACCGCCGCAAGCTTGCTTGATCTACCCGTCACGGAGGCTCCACTTGAACGCCTGCAGAAGCCTATTCTGCGGACCATGGGCAGTACTTTTGGAACTCTGAACTACGTACCGCCACCATTTCGTGCGTCGGGAGTTGCAATGGACCATTTGGCACCGCCGCCGCCGTACGGTGCCAACGCCCCAGCCTGGTCATAAGCCAAGTTCGCTACGTTCAGTTAGCGACCTAATAGTAGGGAAGCGTAGCTCTGCGCCTGGCCCTGGCAGGCTCCTGATATTTCCAAGAAACGCTGTCGGCTTTCCTGTCCGGGCCAGCGCTCCGGAAGCATCGTTTCGGGAAGCCCGGGGTCTAGGTAAGGTATAGCGCGCCACGCATCGATGAGAATGACGTAGCTTCGGTAGGCGAGGTGCTCGTCAGCTGGGGTGGCGTCGAGTCCTGCGGTTGCTGCAAGGAATGCATGATGCAGCTTCGAGATCTTTGCTAAGTCCCACCACTGTGCTGCGGCTTGTTGGGCATCCCCAGGGTACTGAGGAGTTTGAGTAACAAAAAGCGTCGCGTACATTCGAGCCTGGAGCGCATTGAGCACCTCTAATACTTCGGCATGAAGATATTCGGGAAAGACCCAAAGGCCTGCCGAGACCAGTCCGCCACCGAGCTGAATGAAATGTTTGCGTAGCTGATGGCGCAGTGCACGCAGCGACTCAGGCACCGAGAAGGCAACTAACACCCATCGGTCTTCGTTTGACATGTGCCGTGGTGTAAAGATCCGTCTGTTGCCACGGGCAAACATCGACTTGGCGGGAGCGGTGACCGTCAGCTCGCCCGATTGCACCGTTTCTAGCAGTCCACGGTCGATCAGCCGAGAGGTGGCAGTTTGTGCTGCGGGAGAGGAAATTCCTGCCGCGCAGGCTAGCTCGATAACTCGAGGCCGGGGGATAGACACGCTCTGGTGGCGAAGATATAGGCCGGCGATGGTTCGCACCACCGACGCTGCGCTACCAAAGCGCGACTCAAAATCGTCGAGGGCGAACGCGGCCAGAGAGTTAGCTGGCGCCAATTTCGGTGCGCACCGCAAATAGTTCTGGGAAGAATGTCAGATCCAGGGCTCTCTTGAGGAAACTCACGCCGGAGGAGCCTCCAGTACCTGTTTTGAAACCAATGGTTCGTTGCACCACGCGCATATGGCGGAAGCGCCAAGCCTGGAAGTTGTCTTCGACATCAACCAAATCTTCGCAGGCTTGATAGAGGCTCCACGCGGTATCTTCAGACTCGTAGATTTCCTTGAATACCGGGATGAGGGATTCCTGGTATTCCCAGGGTTTAGTAACGTCGCGTTCGAGGACCTCGGCAGGAATTTTATATCCCTGGCGGGAGAGCGCGGCTAAGAACGCGTCGTACAGTGTCGGCTCGTGCAATAGCTGTGTGAGTGTCGCATGGGCCTGTGGATCTGCCTCGTGCACTTTGAGCATTCCTTCGTGCTTGTTGCCGAGGATGAATTCCACCGCTCGGTACTGGAATGACTGGAAACCTGATGATGAGCCAAGGAACCCGCGGAACTGTGCATATTCGCGCGGCGTCAGTGTGGCCAGCACGGACCATTGCTCGGTCAAGGTTTTCTGAATGTGCTTGACGCGGGCGAGGCACTTGAGCGCTTTGCTTAGGTCATCGGCCTCGATGAGCCGGCGTGCTTCGAGCATTTCATGCAGCATCAACTTGAGCCAGAGCTCGCTGGTTTGGTGCTGGATGATGAACAGCATTTCATCGTGATGCTCTGGAACGCTTACCGGATGCTGTGCGGAAAGAATTCGTTCCAGATCCAGGTAGCTTCCGTATGACATGGCATTTCGGAAATCGGTACGGACGCCGGACTCGATGTCGCGCTGATTTACGGGCTTAGCTTGTTCGTTGCTCATGAACTAGATCATATCAATTTCTTGGCGAGCGTCACAATACTGAAAATCTGTGAATGTGAGTTCGCAAACTTTCAACGATTTTGGAATAGATTCTGCGATACCCTCGTTATTACATGCATACGCATATAAATTTGAATTGAGGATGGAAAATGAGCAAGTCAATCGTGGTCATCTCCGGTGGTCTGGGTAACCCTTCGAGCACTTCACTTCTGGGGCGTCAGATTGGCGAAAGCGTCGCTTCTGAACTTGCCTCTGCTGGCGTCCAAGCTGACGTGCTTAACGTCGAACTGCGCGAGTACGCGCATGACATCGTAAACAACATGCTCACCGGCTTCGCGCCTCCGCAGTTACAGAAGATTGTCGATGCGGTGGTCGCCTCGGATGTCTTGGTGGCCGTCACTCCGGTCTTCTCGGCTTCAGTGTCGGGACTGTTCAAATCCTTTATCGATATCCTGGATCCGCGGTCCTTGGAAGCGAAGCCAGTGGTGTTAGCCGCAACGGCTGGTTCGCAGCGTCATCAGCTCGCCGTTGATTACGCCATGCGGCCGATTTTCTCCTATTTGCGCACCCAGGTTATGCCGACCACCGTATTTGCTGCCTCCGAAGACTTTGGCGGCCAAGGGCTTGCCGGAACCTTGTCCGAGAGAACTCGTCGCGCGGCTCGCGAAGTCGTTTTAGCTTTGTCGGCCGATGCGGGAACCCTGCAGGCAGATAGCGATTTAGGTGATACGCGTTCGATTGCGCCATCGGTCAGTGATACAGCTAATCCCAACGATCCGCTGACAACTCTTCCTTTTGAAGCCTTGCTAGCAAGCGTGCAAGGAAGCAGCAGCTAAAGCATGGATTTGGCATTACCGCGCTAATTATCAGGGGTGCGAATGTTAGTACGATGTGCCAGAAGCCTTGAAGCTCGATAGCATTATTCCTTGTGAGCTACATCATCCAGGGTGCTCACGTAGATGTAACTCGAAAGCGAAAGGTGTAGCCGTCGATGCTATCCGAGGAAACTATCACGGCGATTGCCGATGAACTTGTCGAAGCAGGAGCCACTCGCACTCCGGTTCAGCGACTAACTGCGCGCTACCCAGAGATGACGGTGGAGGATTCTTACCGTGTCCAGAACCTCTGGCGGCAGCGCTCGGAAGCCGCCGGCCGCAAACTTGTAGGACGCAAAATCGGGTTGACCTCGCGGGCCATGCAGATGGCTACAGGTATTACCGAACCGGATTACGGGATCATCTTCGATGACATGCTCTACGACTCGGGCGCGAGTTTTAAATGGTCTGACTTTACCGGTGCACGCGTCGAGATGGAACTTGCCTTCAAGCTGAAGAAGGACATCGAGGGGCCGAACGCCAATATTTTTGATGTACTTGAAGCCACAGAATACGTCATTCCAGCCTTAGAAATCCTCGATGCTCGCGTGGAAATGGAAGGGCGCACCATCGTCGATACCATTAGCGACAACGCAGCCATGGGTGCGATGGTCATGGGTGGAAATCCTATGAAGCCTGATGCCATCGACCTGCGTTGGGTCTCGGGAATCCTGTTCAAGAACCAGACGGTGGAAGAAACCGGCGTAGCCGCAGGTGTGCTTAACCATCCGGCAGCCGGTGTGTACTGGCTGGCTAACAAGATCGCCCCGCACGGCGACAAGCTCAAAGCCGGAGAGATCATCTTGGCCGGTTCATTCACCCGGCCTATGTGGGTCAATGAAAATGACACAGTCTTCGCCGACTACGGACCGATGGGAACAGTGACATGTCATTTCGAGTAGAGCCAGACCCATCACTGAAAGACGCCTTGAGCGGTGCTGACCATGCTTTAACTGGCATTTGGGTTTGCTCTGCCTCGGCATTGAATGCAGAAATCTGTGCGGGTGCCGGCTTTGACTGGCTCTTCATTGATGCTGAACACTCGCCAAACGATCTGCAAAATGTCCTGGCGCAGCTCCAAGCGGTCCGCGGTTACCCTACAATTCCTGTGGTTCGCCCTCCGGTAAATGATCCGGTGATTATCAAGCAGTTCTTAGATCTTGGTGTGCAATCACTAATAATCCCGATGGTTAATGACGCACAGCAAGCCGCAGCGGCGGTAGCGGCCTGCAATTACCCGCCACTGGGCGTCCGCGGTGTCGGTTCAGCGTTGGCTCGTTCGGCCCGCTGGAACCGCATACCGGACTACCTCACCCGCGCGTCGGAGACAATCACCGTGATGGTGCAGATCGAATCAGCTGAGGCTGTAAGCAATGTCGCCGAAATCGTGGCCACTGAAGGGATTGACGGGATCTTTATCGGCCCGTCAGATCTTGCCGCCTCCATGGGGGTTATTGGGCAACAAGGTCACCCAGACGTGGTCGCTGGGGTAATGAAATCGATTCAAGCCGCAAAGTCTGCCGGGAAATACGCAGGCGTTAATGCTTTTGATCAAGCCAGTGCACGCAAGTACATCGAAGCCGGTGCCGACTACGTGGGTGTCGGTGCCGATGTTGCACTGTTGGCTCGAGCTACCGAGGCACTCGCAGCCAGTTTTAAAGGTGAGTCGCAAGGCTCCGCCCCGGCGAGCTACTGATACCTGCCTCGGTGAGGTGATGTGCCACCGTTGCGCGTCGATTCTCAACGGGCGACGCCAATGGTGGCACCATTGAAGATGATGAGCCGCGAAAAGAAACCCATGAAAGCCGTGATGTTGCGTCTACGCAACGGATGGCCAATGCCTCTTGCCCTGCAGGGTGTGTTCGAAATTGTACAGTCCATCGTTTTCTGCATGGCACTGTTAACCGTGCCTCTGGTGGCGGTGTATTTCAGCGGCGGATTCCTCGAAAATTCATTTGAGACGATCCTGCAATTTGGTGGGTTGCTCTGGTTGCTCATTCATGGGGTGCCACTTGAAGTGCTAAACCTCGGTCCGGAAGCGGACCCGAGCGCGGTTTCAGGTTTGCTAACGTTGCTGCCTTTGGGCTTGAGCCTATTACCCTTTATCTTTTGTTGGCGTGCTGGCCGGCGCATTGCTAGAGCGTCCTACACCGACCAGCTTTGGCAAGGCTTGGCCGGAGCATTTATCACCTACGGAGCTATCGGCACCGGAGTCGCATTTTTGGCTAGTAATTCCTACGCCAAGGCGAACCTCATATCGGCCACGTTTATCCCTTTGATCATCGCTTTTGTTGGACTGATTTTTGGTGCACGCCGTGAAGCAGGCTCTTGGGGCAGGCTGATCGGTGTGGACGTCGCGGCGCATATTTCACGTATTTCCCCGCACCGCAGATGGGCCGGAACCTATGTGTGGCACGTGATCGTGGCAGGGTTTATTGGATATATGGCCGCGGTAGCCATATCCGGAATTCTCATGAGCATCACCGTTGGCCTGCATTGGGCCGATGTCGCAAATATTTACCAAGAGCTGCGCCCAGGGCCTATCGGATCTTTCGCGCTCACGTTACTGCAGCTCGGACTCATCCCGAACGCGGTTTTCTGGGTACTTTCTTGGATCAGCGGCGGCGGATTCAGCATTGGGACTGGCAGTACCCTTTCAACACTCGAAACGACCGTGGGTCCACTACCTTCGATGCCACTATTCGCCGCATTGCCATCGGGTGAGGCAGGAAATCAATGGCTATTCCTGTTATTGCCGGTGATCGCTGGAATCGTTGCCGGTTGGTACTTCCTCCGCGTGGGTGAAAATCACCTTGAGGATTGGTTTGCCCGCCGCATCCCCTTCAACATTCTTTCGCTGGGCGTCTCGACACTGTGCCTCGCAGTGTTCACCGGAATCGCTGCAGGTCTGGTGAGCCTAGCCGGTTCGTGGCTGTCATCTGGTTCGTTAGCCATAGGAAGGCTGACCGAGCTAGGGCCACATATGTGGGTCACGGCCGGCGCCTTAGCGTTGCAAATCGGACTGGGTACAGCTATTGGCTATCTAGTGGCTCCGCTATTCGAAACCGATCCAGTACTCGAAGGCTAACTGCGCTTACGTGTGGGGCGAAGCGCTAACGGATGGGACGTAATGTCAACGAATCACCGTTGGCCCGCGGGAGCTGAAACTCGCCCAGTTGCTGGGAAGTTTGCGAAGTCATCACGAGCAAGACCGCTGAATCCGCGGAGATGATCTCGATCGGAGGGCGTAGATCGCTGTGATTGTCAGGGACCAGCTCCCTAATAGCTTCGGTAGCGCTCTGCTCGGAAATATCTGGTGGCAGCAAGTAGCTGACAACATCAAAGCTTGATTCACCCCCGGTGACTTCCAACAGAATGCCGTTGTCCAACACGTGCTGAACAGGCGGGCAGGTAGACGAAGCAATCTCGGGGTAATCGCCTTGTTCTTTGGGCGCTGCGACCGTTAGCAGGCACAACTCACCGGCTTCACCCTCCGCCACAAAATGCTCTCCATATCCCGAACTGGCAAGGTGACGAAGCGAGTCCACCACGTAGGTGCCACTGGCTTCAAATCCGTCGGGAAGCTGATCTTTGTCTGTCGCTTCATCAACGAGTCGCGGCATGAGCTCGGCCGCGGAAGTTGAAGACTGTGATTCTTCGACTCTAGAATCCTCGCTAGAACACCCGGAAACCATCATGAGGCCGGTGAGTGATAACGCAAAGATCTTAGTGCTGTGTCGAATCTTCATATTTTTTCAGTTCCTTGATCGGCGATGGCTCGGGTGCCTAACTAGAAGTCTAAACACCGGGAATCGCCGAACCAAAATATCGAATGAAATAAATATGACCTAGTAAATCTCTATGCCTGCAAGTCCCATATATGGTGCAATACGTCGTGCCAGGCATATTGGTTGAGGGTTGCGACGGTAAATGTCGCTCCATTTGAGCGCAATCCTTGGCGGCCATAGTCAGTCGGATCAATTGCTGCCAAATTCTGAATGTAAAGCGACGCAGAAGTTCGCAACCGGGTGGCAGCTGTATCGGTATCCAGATCGTTGTACTGACCTTTTTCGGCGGCTTGATCCTGATCCCAATCAGGGAAGGTCGGATCATCTTGGCTAGTCATCAGCTTCAGGCGTTCGATCATCGTCACTAACATGTCGGCGACATGAACTACATACTCCTGATCACTCCAGCGCGCAGGGTCTGTCCGAACTCTTGCTTGCGGACGGTGTAAAGCAAGTAAAAAGCGGTCTACGAACTGGGGTAGCTGCTCAATCACCCGTGCAGGGGTAACCTCACGCACATCATGATGGCATTGGGTGCAGATAGATTGCAGAACGAAGGTCCAGTTCTTCCCATCTGGGATGATCTCGGTCATGGCAAGCTCCTATGCTGGTTGCTCTTAAGCACAGTCTAGGCGCAGTGAATTGGCGTGTGTGAGCACTGTTACTTCACCTGCCGGGCGGTATGCAAAGTGAGCGCACTGCGAACCGTAGAATGGCTAGCATGCGCATTGTTGTACTTGTCTCTGGAACTGGTTCGAATCTTCAGTCGGTTATCGACGCCGTCGCCAGCAATGAATTAGCTGATGTCCAGATCGCAGCGGTTGGTGCTGACAAGCATGGGACCTACGGTGTAGAACGTTCCGAAGCCGCCGGCATCGAAACATTTGTGGTCAATTTCAAAGACTACGAAGACCGTGCCGAATGGAACCACGCATTAACTCAAAAATGCCAGTCATATCAGCCTGACTATGTGGTTTCCTCGGGCTTTATGCGAATTGTGGGCGAAGAGTTCATCAACGCATTCGACGGTACCTATATCAACACTCATCCGGCATTGCTTCCCTCGTTCCCAGGTGCGCACGGTGTGCGCGACGCGCTTGCCTACGGTGTTAAAGTCACCGGGTGCACGGTGCACATTGCCGATGCAGGGGTGGACACCGGCCCGATTCTGCGGCAAGAACCAGTGGCAGTTCTCGATGAGGACACCGAAGAAACCTTGCATGAGCGCATCAAAGTGGTTGAACGCCGACTGCTCATTGCCACCCTGGGAGACTTGGCTCGGAACAAATAGCTCACCGTAGGCCAACGTAGAATGGATGGCGATATGAGCGAACATTCAGACTTGGCCGAACCGGCTGGCAACGAGCCCCTCTTCACCGACGCCGAATTGACGACGGCGCTGAAAGTGCTGGGGACCGTGCATCAACTTCCCAGCGAAGACGAGCGGCATATCGCCGTGCGCCGCGCCACGAGCAATATGTTCAAGGCAGCTAAACGTTACCGGAAGTCGCAGAAGCGCGCGGAGATCACCGCGGCAGACCGGGCAGCCATTGAACGAACCGCCACTGGCTCCCCGCAACGTCTGGATGACGAAACACTCGGCCTTGATCTGAGCTCCGGTACCGAAGAACTTACCGCCGGGGAGTACCTACGACCGCGCGGATGTTATATCTGTAAGAAGCGGTACACCACAGTTGATGCCTTCCACCACTATCTGTGTCCCGAGTGTGCGGCAGCAGGCCGGGAACGTAGGGACGCAAGGGCAGACCTCAGCGGCAAACGTGCGCTACTAACCGGTGGGCGAGCAAAAATTGGCATGCACATTGCGCTTCGCCTCTTACGTGATGGCGCGCATACGACCATCACTACCCGCTTTCCCCGAGACGCCGCCCGACGCTTTGCGGCGGTGGAAGACGCTGCCCACTGGATCCACCGGCTGCGGATCGTTGGTATTGATCTACGTGACCCCGCCCAGGTGATTTCGCTGGCTGACCGAGTTGCGGCCGAGGGGGCACTGGACATCCTGATCAACAACGCCGCTCAAACGGTGCGCCGCACCTCGAACTCCTATCAGCACCTGATCGAAGCAGAAGCTCAGCAATTACCGGCAGAACTTGAGTTTTCCGAAGGCGGCCCCGAAATTTGGGGCGAAGCCAACCCACCGGCCGAGCATCCCAAGGCGCTGGCCAGTGCCCTAGGACTCGAAGACTCTGCACTGCTCGCGGTAGCGGAGAATTCGCGCTATGACGCGCAAGCGCTCGCCGAAGCTGCCATGACCGCTGGGTCAGCAAGCCTAGAACGTATTAGCGCTGGAACTGCCATTGATGCTGGTGGTTTGGTCCCCGATGTGGTCACCGAAAACTCTTGGACCCAGATCCTTGGAAGTGTGGATGCCCTGGAGATGCTCGAAGTGCAGTTGTGTAATGTAACCGCTCCCTTCTTGCTGGCCTCCCGGCTGCGTCCGGCACTAGCGGCTTCGGATGCGCACCGTAAATATATTGTGAATGTCTCCGCTATGGAGGGGCAGTTTTCCCGTCGGTATAAGGGCGCTGGTCACCCGCATACCAACATGGCCAAAGCTTCGCTCAATATGCTCACCCGCACGAGCGCGGAAGAAATGCTGCAGACTGATCGGATTTTGATGTCTGCCGTGGACACCGGGTGGATCACCGATGAGCGTCCCCACGATTCAAAGGTCCGGATGGTGGCCGAAGGGTGGCATGCGCCGTTGGATTTGATCGATGGTGCGGCACGTGTGTACCAGCCGATAGTTGATGGCGAACGCGGTATTGATCTGTACGGCTGTTTTCTTAAGGATTACGAACCGTCCCCGTGGTGAGTAAGACTCGACCAAACTGACTAAGACAGGAAGGATCCAGCCGACGGCTGGACCCCTCCTGTCCTAGTGAATGAACCTAAAGTTTAAATCGCACGGTTCGTACCTCGAAGGCGCCTAAGACCAGTTGAACGGCGTTATCTACTACCTCAGTTGTTTCATCTGCCAACGGGTCTTCTAGCAGCGTCACCGTGTTTACAGCGGTGAACTGCGTATTGATCTTCAGGGTTCCGCGCGCTCTGCGTCCGAGTGACTCGTATACGCGCACTACTAAGTCTCCGGACTGATCCGAAGCCAGCTTCACGCTGGACACCACGAGACCTGCACCTTCGAGGCGCACCAGTGGGTCTACGCTCTGAGCTCCGCTAATGACACGCTCTGCGCTATTTAGCAACGCACCCGCTTCGGTGGCCGAAGCGATATCGGCGCCAATGACCATCCCATAACGGTGAGTCTGAAGACCTTGGTCGGTATGTGGATCTGGGAATCGTGGAGCGCGCAGTAGCGATAGCCTCAACGTCGTTGAGATCCCGGCTTCGGTGGAATCGCGGGTGACATCAAAACCGTAAATTGAATCGTTGATCAGAGCTGCACCGAAGCCTGGCTCCTGTGCAAGTACAAAACGATGCATGGAGGTTTCGAACTTCGCAGCTTCCCAACTGGTGTTTACATGTGTGACGCGTTGGTGATATCCAAACTGGGTCTCTGCGATGGTGTGCTCTGCACGAATATCCAACGGGAAGGCGACCTTAAGGAATTTCTCCGCCTCATGCCAGTCGGTGCTCTGCGTGATCTGCAGCGTGCGTGACCCTGGGGCCAGCACTAGTTCCTGCACCACCTTGGACTTGGAGAAGCTCCGCACAATGCTCAACTTTGCGCTTCCGTCGGATTCTTGGGAAAGCTGAATCGACTCAAGCTCACGCAAATCGGTGACCTGGTTGCGGTAGTACTTATCTACATCCCAGGCGTCCCACATATTCGGGAAGTCCTGATGCAGCTGCAGTAGGTTTGCTTCTTGTCCCTGCGCGATAGCATCGCGTCCGGTAGACAAATCTACCGCTGAGGTGATCAATCCTTCGGAGGTCACAAAAATGCGTACGAGCGAATTTTCGAGTAGGTATCCGTTGTTTTGCCCGACCGCGTGAACTGCATCGCCCGTGGTGGTTTCGACTTCGCCGGCCGCACCAAAAGAAAGCCCGGAGCGTTCATATGGAGCTGCGTTGAAGGTCAGCGGTTTAGACCCGGTACCGGCAAGCGCCTGCTGAGACGCGGCAATCAGTGCCTCAGCTTGTTCGATAACTTCCGCATAGCGCGCTACAACCTCACGGTGCACCCAGGCGATCGAGGTGCCCGGAAGGATGTCATGGAACTGATGCAGCAGAACTGTTTGCCACAGCGAATCGATCTGCTCATAAGGGTACTGAGTTCCTGCATAAATGCTGGCCGTCGCAGCCCACAGTTCCGCTTCAACGAGTAGTTGCTCGGTGCGGCGGTTTCCCTGTTTGGTTTGATGCTGACTGGTGAGAGTCGCGCGGTGAAGTTCCAGATAAAGCTCACCGACCCACACCGGTGGAGACGGCATTTCTTGCTGCGCGCGGTCGAAGAAGTCATTTGGATGCTCCCACTTCACCGTGGCGCTGCCTTCAAGGTTCGCCAGACGGCGGGCCTTGCCTGTCATTTCGCGGGTGGTCCCACCTCCGCCATCTCCCCAACCAACTGGCGCGATTGAATTGTTGGTCACGCGGGCTTCACGGAACTGGCGGGAAGCTTTAGCAACTTCTTCGCCGGAGAGCTGGGAATTATAGGTATCCATGGACGGGAAGTGGCTGAATATCCGTGAGCCATCAATTCCTTCCCAGAGGAAGCTGTGGTGGGGGAACTTGTTCTGCTGGTTCCAAGAAATTTTCTGCGTGAAGAACCATTCGAATCCAGCCCGGCGCATGAGTTGTGGCAATGCCGGAGAATAGCCGAAGGAATCCGGTAACCAGACACCTGCCGAAGTGATGCCGAATTCGTCGCGGAAGAATTTCTGGCCGTAGAGGAACTGTCGTACCAATGATTCGCCAGAGGGCATCACGGTGTCAGATTCCACCCACATTCCACCCAAGGGGAGGAAACGTCCGTCGGCTACTGCCTGCTTCACCCGTTCCCAGACCTCGGGGCGGTGTTCCTTGAGCCAAGCGTACTGTTGCGCGCTCGACATGCCATAGATGAATTCCTCATCGTAATCTAGCAGTTCTACCATGGACGAGCAGGTCCGAGAGACCTTTCGAATGGTTTCACGCAGTGGCCAGAGCCAAGCCGAATCGATATGCGAATGGCCGATAGCCGAAATTTTATGGGCACTATGTTCTGCCGGTGCTGCCAGTACCTGAACTAGCTGGTCGCGCGCGGCCTGAGCGGTCAGGACAATATGCTGCAAATCCAGCACATCCATCGAGTTATCCAGTGCCTGCAGAATCTGCATACGGCGTGGTCCCTCAGGCAACTGAGCTTGCAGATCCAACAGGACTTCAAGGTCAAGCACCAGGTCGTGGACTACTGGCTCGAAGACAGCCAGATCCATGCGACGAATAGTGTAGAGCTTGCGCGGAGACGAGGTGAGAATGTCACCCTGTTCCGTGGGAAGGAAAGGATGGTAGTCAAGAAGTACCGGGTTAGAAGCTGCCTCGAGGAAAAGCTCCAGTTGCTCCCCACCCTCGGCGCTCTCGCTTACCGGCACCCATTGGTTGCGTGGGTTCAACGCTTTGATAGTGATGCCGTCGGGACGATAGATGAGCCCTTCGCATTGAAACCCGCTCATATTAATATCAAATCCGAGATCAATGACGGCTTCTACACGGCGTCCTGCCCAGTGTTTGGGAACCTGGCCGCGTAATTTAAACCACGTAGTACCCCAGGCCGCACCCCATTGGGTACCGACCGGAGTCTCTGTGTAATCCAGTGCAATGCCTTCTATCGCCGGGATTGGTTCGCCGGCAAGCTCATGCCATGACACCTCTAAGGGAATTGAATCCGAGTAGACCATAGGACGGATACGTTCATCGAGCACGCGCTTGACGCGTCCGGTGGTCAGAGAGATGTCATCATGCATGAATGCCTTTCGCGGAAACGATGTTCCTTGAGAAGAATAAGCTTGCTTTCAGACTATCTAATAAGTTGCTGTATACAGTGTCCACCGCACTCTCACGTGCCCGGTTTGAGAAAATCAGGTATCCGATAAGTATCGATATTTCCTGCTCTGGCAATGAAGCAAGTGTGCCAAGATAAGACCAAACAAGGATATTCACGAATTGGCGGTAGAAGACTTCATGGAATCAACGAATACCGCCCTTTCGGCAGCCCTGCGCTTAGTCGCGTTGGATATCGGCGGGACTAAAACCCAGGCGGTGCGTTACCTAGGGGCTCAAGTGGTGGCCGAAGCTCGAACCGGCAGCGCAAATGTACAAAATGTGAGCGTCGATCAAGCCGAACAAGCGCTGCGCGAAGCATTCACTGCGCTCGGTGATGAACCGGTTGATTTGGTCATTGCCGGCTCGGGAGGAATAGATACGGCCGCCGATGAACTGGCACTGAGCGGGCTGATCGAACAGTTTGCTCCGAAAGCTGAGGTGCGTATCGTGCACGATACGAGGCTGATCCTTGCCGCTGGTTACGCAAAGACTGGAATTGCAGTGATCCTCGGTACCGGCTCGGCAATTTGGGGTGTGAACTCTGACGAGCAAACCGCGCGCTACGGCGGTTGGGGATATCTTTTAGGTGATGAAGGTGCAGGATACTGGTTTGGGCGTGAAGCGGTGCGCCACGCTTTGGATGAGTTTAACCGCGGAAAGCAGTGTTCGGTACTGACCTCTGCGCTTCTAGAGCACTGCGGTTGCAAGCATCCCGAAGAACTCATTGCGCTCTTTCAAGGGCAAACCACTCGCGAATACTGGGCACGATGCGCCTCGGTAGTTTTTGACGCCATTACTGCGGGAGATGCAGCAGCAGAAGAAATTCTTGCACGCGCCGTCACTTACGTCGTGAAAAGCATCGGTGAGGTCGCCAAACAGCTAGAACTTACCGGACCAATTGTGCTGGGCGGGGGAGTGATTGAACACCAGGGGATCTATCAGCAGCGTCTACGCGCGGAACTAAGCTCCGCAGGATTCCACGACCTACGATTCTTGGATCAAAGACCGGTTTACGGTGTAGCGTTCCTGGCCGGACTAATCGGCAATGCCTAAAGGCTCGCTCGGTAGGACGCATGAGGTGCGAACGACCTGTAACGCACCAGCGACTCTGTTGTTTCTCCCCGTATCATCACACCAATCCACACCATAAGGGACAGCAACAACGGAGGCATCACCGGCTGATGTGCCAGAGGGGACCACAAACGTGGAACTGAATTTCCCTGTGTCTTCCATCGGGACGATCAGGTGAATAACATCTTTTCCGTGCGCTTCGGTCACGGTGATTTCTACCTGTGCATCCTGACCATAACGTGGATTGCAAGTAGCTTCGGGAGCAGTAACGCGCACTGTTTCACCACGTGCGGCACTGTTCGGAGCTACAGAATAATCTGGCGGCATGCAGGCAGTGGAAGTGCGTGGCGTCCCTAGACAAGAAGTCAGCCCAGCGCTCAGCATGCCTTGCAGCGCCACGCCGGCGCAAAATCCGCGTATGCCGACCCTGCTTTCAAGAAGTTTGGGCATCTGCATAGCTTTACCTAGACCAAGGCGGTCCAAAGATTTCTCCGGTTTTCAGCACAGCTAGTCCAGTTGAAGTCCACGCGTTTCCGGAGCGAATCGCGCCATCACCAACATGGCCACGATGACCAGCACGGTGGCCCCCGCGAAGAGCCACGGCAGTCCCACGATTGGCCACAGGGCCGCAAAGAGTAGAGGTCCAAAACCAGCGGCAAAACGCGACATCGTCGAAGCCCAACCAAAGCCGCTAGCTCTCAGTTCGGTGGGGTAGAGCTCCGAAACGTAGGCATAGAGCACCGGTATGGCAATTTGCACGACGACACCAAAGACAAGAATCCAAGCCACCGCGGTGGCTGGTGCATCAAGACTGCGTGCCACCACAACAAGTATCAAACCCGAAAGGGGAGCCGAAATACCAAGCAACCACTTACGTCCCACTCGCTCTACCAGCAGCGCTGCGATCACCACACCAAGCAGACCCATGAGCGCCATCACCGCAGTAGCGAAGAAGGATGCGGACTGCGCCATGCCTGCCTCGGTCAGAATGGTAGGCAACCAGGTCAAAGCGAGGTAGTAGACCAGTAATACAGTGATAAATAGCAGCCAGCTGGTAGCAGTGAGCTTGGCCGAATAACGCCACAATTCAACTACTTGCTCCCACCAGCGTGGGCCTCTGCCCGCGGGTGCAGCTTCGATGGCGTAGTCCCTCGGCGTCGCTCCGGTACGTCGAACCAAATCATCGATGACCTCTCGCGCTTCGGTCTCGCGTCCCTTCGCGGCGAGAAACAAGGGGGATTCGGGCATTTTGAGACGCACCAAGAACACCATGAACGCCGGAAGAATCATCACGGCAAGGATAAGTCGCCAGTTCTCCGCAGTGGCCATCACCCAGCCGGAAACAAAGAATGACAGTGCGGCGCCGATGGGCCACCACCCATCCATGGCGGTCAGTACACGTCCGCGCAGTTTCGAGGGAGTGAATTCACCGACTAAGGCATAATCCACCGGAATGCAGCCGCCCAAGCCAACCCCAGCGAGGAAGCGGAATGCGACAAAAAATCCAAAGTTCGGAGAGAGCGCACCGAATACGGTAAACACCGAAAACATCAGCAGGGTCAGCGAGAAAGCGTTCTTTCTTCCATACTTATCTGCAATTCCTCCCCAGAGGAAAGCACCAATGGCCATACCTACCAGATTGGAGGTCCCCAGCAACGCAGCGGTGGGTCGATCCAAGCCCCACTCGGCGGCTACCAATGGAATCAGCGCGCCGTTGAGGGTTACATCCCACGCATCAAACATGAAACCTAAGCCACCGATGATGAAGATGGTTCCCTGGACTTTCCATTTGAAGGGGAGCTCCTGCACTACTTGCGTACCGGAGGGAATCGTGGCAGTTGGCACCTTGAGTAGCCTTTCCTAGGGGCCTCACAAAGTGTGGCACGTTCGCCACGAAGCATACCGAAACCTTGAGCCCCACGCACCTCATTACGCTTATTCAGTAGCTTCGTCAAGGCCTGTTATGACAAGGCATATGGGAGTATTCTCTGGTCATGGGAGTAGATTGGACCGCTCTCGAAGAGGCAATACGGGTGGCTGCCCTTCGACACGCTGCAGAAGTGATTGCTGAGCACCCGGAGCAGAATTTTTATGCCATCGCCCTTCACGGGGTCAGCACCACAGAGAGCGAAAATATCTCTATGCCGCTGCTGGCGCTCAATTCTGTGGAAGCACTCGAACGGGACCGGCAAAGCGAGTCACGCGAGCTTCTCGTGGAGCGCGGCGAAGACCTCGATGAAGATGCCGACTACGAGGACCGTCCGGATGCGCAAAGCGAGGAACACCTGCGCGGAGAAGAACTCATGGACTCCGACAATGATCAGGATGAGGAGTCCGAACAACCAGCAGACGATAGTGATGAAGACACCGAAGACCTTGATCAGGTCTTAGAAGCTATCGAAGCGGATCTCGAAGCCGAAGACAACGACAGTTTCTACTCGGATAAGTGGGAGCCAAGCGATTGGCATTGGTCTTCCATCGAGTTGTGCCAAGATCCGGCGGCACAAATCTGGTCTGATGCAATGACCGAGCAAGCCACGCAAGAGGGGTGGGAGGCTACGATCAAACGTTACTATCACACCCTCGTTGCCGTGGCTCATTCGATTCGTGAAGAGTTGAATGAACGCACCAAGGTGGATCTGGTTGCCTACGTTGCCGATGATGATCATGCAGAAAAACTCCTGGAACTCTGTCTGACCCCACAACAACTTGATGAGCACTTTCCGCAGCTTGAACAGCCAGTTCAATAGTGCCGACATGAACTGCTCAGTCTTTAGCTTCCAGCGCTAGAATAGGTGCGGCGGTCTATGGCCGCCCGCCCCTTTTCATCTCACCGCCGGGAGAGCATTTTCGTGAGTAAGACCGTCTTGGACCGTGTAGCCATTCGCCGCGCGTTGATTTCCGTGTATGACAAGACTGGCCTGGAGGAACTGGCCGCTGGGTTGCACAAAGCTGGCGTGCAGTTAGTCTCCACCGGTTCGACCGCGAAGAAGATCGCGGCAGCAGGAATTCCAGTCACCGAAGTAGAGCAGGTTACCGGCTCCCCGGAAATGCTCGATGGCCGGGTGAAGACCTTGCACCCACGCATCCATGGTGGCATTCTTGCCGACCGCCGCGTGAGCGAGCACATGGACACCCTGTCCTCCATGGACATCGAGCAGATTGATCTGGTCGTGGTGAACCTCTACCCCTTCGTACAGACCGTCGCCTCGGGTGCCAGCCAGGACGAAGTAGTTGAGCAGATCGATATCGGCGGTCCAGCCATGGTCCGCTCGGCTGCAAAGAATCACGCAGCGGTCTCCATCGTGGTTGACCCATCGTTCTACTCGCAGGTCGTCGAGGCAGCCGCAGAAGGCGGCTTCGATCTGAAGACCCGCCAGCGTCTCGCCGCTAAGGCTTACGCGCACACCGCAGCTTATGACACCGCGGTGGCATCATGGACCGCCAGCCAGTTCTTGGATGAAGACGGCGACGGCGTGATCGATTGGCCAGCTTACTCCGGCGTTGCGTTACAGCGCGCCGAGGTGCTGCGCTACGGAGAAAACCCACACCAGCAAGCAGCCCTGTATGTTGACGAGGCAGCTCCTGCCGGCATTGCACAGGCTGACCAGCTGCACGGCAAGCCAATGAGCTACAACAACTACGTGGATGCCGATGCGGCATTGCGTGCAGCTTTTGATTTTGAGCAGCCAGCGGTCGCTGTCATCAAGCACGCGAACCCCTGTGGTGTCGCGGTGGCTTCCCCTGACGCCGTAGATCCAATTGCCGACGCGCACGCCAAGGCACATGCCACCGACCCGGTTTCGGCCTTTGGCGGCGTTATCGCTGCCAACCGCACCGTCACCAAGGCAATGGCAGAAACCGTCAAGGGCATCTTCACCGAGGTTGTTATCGCGCCTAACTTCGAGCCGGAAGCCGTGGAAATCCTTTCGGCTAAGAAGAATATCCGACTGCTGGCCCTGCCAGAAGGTTACGCACGGAATGTCAACGAATTCCGCCAGGTTTCCGGCGGCATGCTGGTACAGGCCGGGGATCAGATCACCGCAGCCGGTGACGACGTGGCCAACTGGACTCTTGCAGCCGGTGCGGCAGCGGATGAAAAAACCTTGGCAGACTTGGCCTTTGCCTGGCGTGCGGTGCGCGCAGCGAAGTCCAACGCAATTCTGATCGCTAAGGACGGCGCAGCCGTTGGTATTGGCATGGGCCAGGTTAACCGCGTGGATTCGTGCAAGCTTGCGGTCGAACGAGCGAACACCCTCGGGGTGAAGATTGAATCGGGTGCAGATGCAGCCGGTGGCGCAGAAAACGTTGACGGTGCTCAGTCTGAACAGCGCAGCCAGGGAGCCGTCGCAGCCTCGGATGCGTTCTTCCCATTTGCCGACGGCCTGCAGATCCTCTTGGATGCCGGTGTTACGGCAGTCGTGCAGCCAGGTGGATCGGTTCGCGACGAGGAAGTAATTGCCGCCGCTAACGCGGCCGGCATCACCATGTACTTCACCGGCGCACGCCACTTCTTCCACTAAGAAATTCGACGCCCCACGGGCCGCTCAAGTTATCTCTATTTGATGACTTGAGCGGCCCGTCGTCTTTTAACACAGGCTACGTATTACTGATATTGAGAATCATTCTCATGTAAGCTCTAGTGCTATGAAGCTTATTTTTGTCTCCTCCTTAGAAGTTCACTGCCGAGATGCCGCGGTCCGCCGCCTGCTGAACGAATACCCTGAGGCGCTGGTGATCAGCCACGATCTCCTCGAGGGAAATCGTGTACTGCGCCGGGTGGAAGGAAGCTCCAACGCCAGTGAACGCGCCGAATCCGTGCTCGAACATGGATGCGTCGGCTGCGCGGTCCGATTTGAAATCCTTCCGACCCTATTGCGCCTGTTGCCTCAGAACGAAGATGCGGTGATCATTCAGGCGTTGCCGGCTACTTGGCATAGCGGTCAAGTCTTGGACATCGTGAGCTCCGAGCTCCAAGGGCGCGGGGTTGCGATCGACCATGTTGTTCTGGCTCTGGATCCCGCCGCCGTGGAAGACCAGTTCTGGGACCGCAGGAACTTGTGGGAATCGGGATTTACCGCGATGGCCAATGATGAGCGCACTGCGGGAGAGTTCCTGATCCGCGAAATTGCGCTGGCTGACAGCCTGTTGTTCGTCGAAGGATTGAGTGTCGAACTACTAGGTGAATCCGCCGGGAACTTGAATTCCTCCGGCGGGCAATTCAGGCATGGAATGAAGCTAATACGCGAACTGGCGCCGCACGCCACGCTCACGTACTCGCAGGGAGAGGTCGCGTTGGGTGCCTATGACCGTGACGAAGCGCTTCGCAGATCGCGCCCCGGCCACTTTCAGCAAGGCTCTGGCGCCCCGGAGGCGGATGATACAAAAATCCTCGTTAAGGTGGAACGGCCGCTAGATGCCGATCGGTTCCGTGAGGTACTGCCGGATCTTGCAGCTACATGCATGTGTATTCGGGGGACTCTCTGGATGGCCAATTGTCCCGGTGTGCGTGTGGCTCTCACTGGGGCCGGACCCCGCATCTGGTTGGAATCAACCGGCGCCTGGGAAAGTGATATTGCCTGCACCCACCTTGAATTGACCGGTTCGGAGCACTGCGAAGCCGAGGTGAGGGCACTGCTGGAACCTTGTGAACTCAGCGATGGGCAGCTCTTGGCTCTGCATGGCGCTTCGGCTGCATTGGATCCCGAGCAGCAACAGCAGAATGCATGGAAACGAGGTGAAAATGAATGAAAGTTAGGAATTCGATCCGGGCGCTGAAAAAGATGCCCGGCGCTCAAGTGGTCCGCCGCCGCGGCAGGGTATTTGTGATAAATAAGAAGAATCCACGGATGAAGGCTCGCCAGGGCTAAATTTATCAGGGCAACACCTCGGTTCTCGAAAGCCAGAAAATGTGCTTTTGAGTTCCGAGGTGTCGTTTTTAAACGATTCTTGTGCGATTGTTTTTGATACGTAGGTTCAAGTCAAATGCTTGCTTCGCGCTATTCCAAAAAGGATTGTTCAACAACCCCTTGCGTGGATTGTTCAACAACCTGTAATGTACTAGTCATCACTCGCGAAGGTGACCGCAATCACCACCGATAGTTATGGATGGAACCATGGCAGATTCAGAGATAAAGCCGCAGATGAGCGCGAAGGCTCGGCGGACCGCCCTTATGGGGGCAATGTTCCTCATGGCCACAAGTGCCATTGGGCCGGGTTTCATCACTCAGACGTCGGAATTTACGGTCAAACTCGGTGCTTCTTTCGCCTTCGCGATTGTTGTATCGATCTTGGTAGATATCGCAGTCCAGCTCAACGTCTGGCGTGTTATTGGCGTCTCCGGAATGCGTGCCCAGGAACTGGGAAACAAGGTACTTCCAGGCATTGGATGGTTCCTTGCCGCCCTGGTCTTTATCGGGGGTGTGGTCTTCAATATCGGAAACATCGCCGGTACCGGCCTTGGCCTGAACGCGATGTTGGGCGTAGACGCGAAAATCGGTGGCGCGATCTCGGCGCTTATCGCTGTTCTCGTCTTCTTGTCTAAAAAAGCCGGAATGGCGCTGGACCGGATTGTAGTGCTCCTTGGAGCATTGATGATCTTGTTGATGCTTTACGTAGCAATCGTTGCCGCACCACCTGTTGGTGAAGCATTGAAGAACACCGTGATGCCTGAAAACATTGACTTCTTGGTCATCACCACGCTGATCGGTGGAACCGTGGGCGGTTACATCACTTACGCCGGAGCGCACCGCATGATCGATTCGGGCACCTCCGGTGTCGAGCACGTCAAAGCAGTCAGCCGTACCTCGGTAGTCAGCATCATCATCACCGGTGTCATGCGAGTGCTGTTGTTTCTCGCGATCTTCGGTGTAGTCGCCGGTGGCGTCGCCTTGACCAGCGATAACAAAGCAGCAGAAGCATTCGGAGCGGCCGCCGGAGAAATCGGCATCCGCACCTTCGGCGTGATTCTCTGGTCTGCTGCGCTGACATCGGTTATCGGTGCTGCATACACCTCGGTATCCTTCGTCACCAAGTCAACGACTAACGAACGCACTCGCAACCTGATCACCGTCGCGTTCATCGCAGTGTGCGCCGTAATCTACTTGCTCCTAGGGCAGGCTCCGCAAACCCTGCTGATCTTCGCCGGCGCCTTCAATGGACTGATCCTGCCCGTTGGGTTTGCGGTTCTCCTCTGGGTTGCCTGGCGTCGCCGCGACCTACTGGACAACTACAAATACCCCGCATGGCTACTGATCGTTGGTGCATTGACCTGGGTGCTGACCATCTACCTTGGGTGGATGTCACTGACTGGCCTAGCCAAGCTCTGGGCCTAAGTGCCAACTAACTCGAGGAGGACATCATGAAGCTTGAACAACCAGCGCGCAGCACACGAGCAGGACTGACACCTAAGGAAGCACGCGAGCTATTCCGAGCAGGTCTGAGCGTACCAACAGCTGGCTACAGTGCCGGCTACGCACAAGCTAACCTGATCATTGTTCCGCAAGACCTAGCATTTGATGTTCTCCTCTTTGCCCAGCGCAATCCCAAATCATGCCCTATTCTGGGAGTTCTTGAAGCAGGCCAGACAAGTAGCGAGCTGCTAGTCGACGGTGACATCCGCACGGACCTGCCTAGGTACACCGTCTATGAGAACGGCGAAAAAGTCGCCGAGCCAACCGATCTTAGCGAATACTGGCGAGATGATCTGGTGACATTCATTGTCGGGTGCTCCTTCACCTTCGAAGCGGCACTTATCGAAAATGGCATCAGCATTGCCCACATCGACCACGGTACTAACGTGCCTATGTATAAGACCAGCATCCGCAGCGCCTCGGCCGGGAGCCTAACTGGACCGATGGTGGTCTCAATGCGTCCGATTCCGGCTGCTCAGGTGGCCGACGCGGTACGCATTACCTCCCGCTATCCAGCGGTTCATGGGGCTCCTGTTCATGTGGGGAACCCGGAAGAAATCGGCATTACGGATCTGGGAAAACCAGACTTCGGCGATGCCCCCTCTATGCCGGACGGAACGATTCCAGTTTTTTGGGCATGCGGCGTGTCCCCACAGGCCGCTGTCATGGAATCCCGTCCTACGCTGGCGATCGGACATGCCCCCGGGCATATGCTAATCACCGACGCCAGGGACTCGAAATATCAGGTGCCGTAACCCCAAGTACTAGCAACTGATTGAGTCCAGTGCCGCGATTCCACCCCCAAGGAATCGCGGCACTTCTAATTTAATCCCTTAGGCCCCGCGCGCAGTACCTAGCTGCAGGGCCAACCAGGCGTCCACTTCAGCTATACGAGAGTTCTTAGCGGCCTCATTAAGAAATGAGCCTTCAAAGGAGTTTCGGGCCAGCGTTGCCAGATCGCCGGCAGTCAGCCCGAACTGTTCGGTCACCGCAGAAATATTGGCGTCTAAATAGCCACCAAAGTAGGCCGGGTCATCGGAGTGCAAGGAAACCTTCAAACCTGCTTTGAGCATCTGTGGCAACGGGTGTTCGGCCAAGGTGTCCACCGCGCGCAAACGAACATTAGAAAATGGGCATACGGTCAGTGGCATCTGCTCTGTGACTAAGCGAGCCACCAACTCAGGATCGTCCATGCAGCGGATACCGTGGTCGACACGCTCAACCTTCAAGAGGTCTAGCGCTTGGCGGATGTAATCGGCTGGGCCTTCTTCGCCGGCATGGGCCACTACATGCAGTCCGTGCTCGCGTGCGTAGCTGAAGACCTCTTCGAAGAGCTCTGGCGGGAATCCGAGCTCGGAGGAGTCTAAGCCGATCCCGTCGATGTCATGATTCTCGGCGACAATCATTTTCAGGATTTCCATGGCTGAAGCAGCCGGAGCATGACGCCAGAAGCAGGCGATTAGTTTATGGGTAATACCCCATTGCTGCTCGGCCTCTTCAAGCCCAGCACGTATCCCTGAAATGGCCTCGAACAGCGAAAGGCCACGTTCAATGTGTGCCTGCGGGTCAAAAAATAGTTCCACATGCCGCACCCCGGACTCGTGCGCACGTTTCAGATACGCGGCCGTGATCACTTTGAAATCTTCGCTGGTGCGCAGTACTGCCATATTGGCGTAGAAAAGATCGAGGAACGACTGCAGGTTATTAAATTCGTAGTGTGCGCGTAGTTCCTCGATGGACTCATAGGGCAGATCGATGCCATTCTTGGAGGCCAGAGCGAAAATTGTCTCCGGTTCCAGAGAGCCTTCCAAATGGATGTGTAATTCAGCAAGGGGCAATTTCACGAAAGATCCTTCCAAGGAATCACAGTTTTGGATTCCTGGGTCTGGTGCGTTTTGGTGCGATGAATTATTGGCACAAGATGGCCACGCTTCGAGGTGGGAAACGAATCGAGGTCGCCATCAGTCTGATTTAACGATACCCGTGTGATTGATCAGGACCAGTTACATTATGAAGCGGTACTCCTCACCGTTTCAGGAAGAAACCATGGACTTGAAGAGGCCTATATTAGACGCCTGACAGAATCATAATGATTCGCTGACGTAATTGATGTGGACTTACGCCGAGATCCTTCAGACATTGTGATGCCAGTCCGTCACTCACGCGGAGCAATGCCAAAAGCAGATGCTCGGTATCTACTAGTCCATGACCAAGCTCCTTGGCTTCGCGTAACGAAAGGCGAAGGAGCTTTTTGGCACGCGCGGTTAGCCGGACTTCGTCGCCCGGTTCAACCGAATTGATCCTTGGCACCGTTTGCAGCTTCGAGAGGATCTTGTCGGAAGAAATGTCGAGGGCCTGTAGGGCTTGGGCAGCTACTCCGTGCCCTTCGCGGTGCAAAGCTATCAGGAGATGCTCGGTGCCCAGCTGGCCTTCGTTGTGTTCGGTGGCCGCTTGCTGAGCCAATACAAGTACCAAACGTGCCGGTTCGGTGAACTTCTCAAATATGTCTTCACGTCCTCTAGGACTCCATGCTCTGATGCTACGCGCATTGTGAAGCGAATAGCTGACTAAAGTGCAAGGAGTGATCGTACATAGCTGTACTTTTTCGCCAACCGTTCCCGGGTCCCCACGGCTAAGCGTGCGGTGCGTTCAGGGGATGTATTGTCGGCAAGATCTGCATGCTTGACGAGCAATCCTATGGGATTTGCGCGGACCCGCGCGCAGTAGTCTTCGACGTTTTCGCCCTGACGCTTAGTCACTGAATCGACTGCCATGATGACGTTCTGGGAGACTCCAGCGGCCAGGAGATCCGAAGCAGTAACCTCGCAGTCTTCGATCACATCATGAAGCCAAGCGGTAGCAACAGCAGCATCGGTACCGCCTTGGTCATGAACCTTCGCTGCCACGCGTGCGGGATGGGTAATATAGTCTGCTCCGGACTTGTCTACTTGGCCCCGATGGGCACGGCGAGCAATGGCTTCAGCGATGAAGGGCATTGAAGGATCAGGCATGGTGCTCCTAGCGCGGTTGCGAGGACTCGTAGTGTTCTAAGAGTTCGGCCTCAGCAGTATTCAAATAAACCTGCAAAGTATCGGCAGCTTCCATCCGTTGCCCGGCGCCCAGCAGGTCAACCAAGGCGCCGTTTCGTGAGACGTAGTGTGAGTGAAAGTCCGGTGCATCGCTCATCGCATGGAACACCAGACGCATTTTCGCCAGTACCCGGCTCATCAACTCGAGCAGGTGAGCACTTCCGGTAGCACGTACTATTGTTTCGTGAAATTGCTGATTGGCGTCTGCCATGAGGGTAATATTTTCAGCATCAGCGGCGGCACGGGCCTGCCCAATGATCCGCGCTAGCTCATCTACATCTAACTTGGGACCCCAAGCCAACGCGGCTGGCTCGATAGTTCGGCGAACCGCGTAGATTTCCCTGATATCCGCCGCATCTGGGGAAGCGACGAACACCCCGCGATTCGGAATGCGCGAAATAATCAGGTCACTGTCTAACAGCGTGAATCCTTCACGCAACGTATTACGCGAGACCCCCAGTGCGCTGGACAAAGCTTGTTCGGAGAGCTTGGAACCGGGGAGCAAACGCCCTTCAGCGATTTCTTGGCGCAAGGTCGAGGCCACCCAAGTGCTGGTATGCGCATGGGTGGACCCGTCGCCTAACGGAATCGAAGTGTAAATCTCGCTCACGTTCATCCCCCTAATTTAGTTCAGTGCCCCGGCAAACCCCGCATTGGCTAAGAGATGCTTCCCAGGGCATCGCCACGAAGCACGCTTTGTCCGGCACTGAGATCTGCGGAAGTGAAGACGCCATCTCGGTGGGCGGCAACCGGGGATTCCATCTTCATAGCTTCTAAGACGGCCACTGTTTGTCCCTTGCTCACCGACTCGCCATCTTGTGCTGAGAATGAGACCAGGTTACCTGCCATGGGGGAGACGAGGGCGGCTTCGTCGGTATCGGCATCCTGAACGGCTGCTGAATCCGCTGAGGTTGATCCGCCGTGACGGATTGCATTGACCAAGGCAACGGGCAAGCCAAGAGCCATGGCCTTGCCATCAAGGTCAATGGTCAGAATCTCGCGTTCCGCACCGGCCTCGGTGGTGGCTATCTCATCGCTGGTAGCCAGCTCATCAGCGAACTCGGATTCAATCCACGTCGTGTAGACGCCAAAACGTTGTTCGGCGACAAAGTCCGGATGCTTGGACACCGAACGGTGGAACGGTAGAACCGTAGGAACCCCTTCAATGGAAAACTCTGCCAACGCCACCTGGGCGCGGCGCAAGGCCTGCTCGCGGGTAGCACCATGAACAATCAGCTTGGCCATGAGCGAGTCGTACTGGCCAGGAATCACCGAGTTGCTGCGGACGCCGGCGTCCACGCGGATGCCGGAGCCGGTAGGCGCCTCAAACCGGGTGATGGTGCCAGGCCCCGGCAGGAAGCCACGCGCGGGATCCTCGGCATTGATGCGGAATTCGAAAGCATGACCCACTGGGGTAGGGTCTTCGAGCACCGAGAGTTCCTTACCCTCGGCAATACGGAACTGTTCGATGACCAGGTCCAAGCCGGAGGTTTCTTCGCTGACCGGGTGCTCAACTTGCAACCGGGTATTGACCTCAAGGAATGAGATGAGGCCATCCGGGGCCACTAGGTATTCCACGGTGCCTGCGCCGACATACCCGGCTTCACGGCAGATCCGCTTGGCTGATTCATGGATTTCGCTGCGTTGCTCATCGGAGAGAAACGGTGCAGGGGCCTCTTCTACTAGCTTTTGGTGACGACGCTGCAAGGAGCAATCGCGGGTGCCCACCACAATGACATTGCCATGGGCATCTGCAAGGACCTGGGCTTCCACGTGACGTGGCTTGTCAAGGAAACGCTCCACAAAGCATTCACCGCGACCGAACGCCACGGTGGCTTCACGGACTGCAGATTCGAACGAATCTTCAATGTCTTCCATGGTGTGCGCGACCTTTAGGCCACGCCCGCCACCACCGAAGGCTGCCTTGATGGCAACGGGTACTCCATACTTTTCGGCAAAGGCTCGAACCTCACCAGCGTTAGCTGCCGGGGCATCGGTGCCGGGCACCAGAGGAGCGCCAGCACGAACCGCGATTTCACGCGCGGTCACCTTATTGCCCAAAAGCTCAATGGCTTGCGGCGACGGGCCAATCCAAGTCATTCCTGCGTCGATGACCGCACGAGCAAAGTCCGCGTTTTCGGAAAGGAAACCATAACCTGGGTGAACTGCGTCCGCACCGGCACGCTGGGCAATGGCGATGATCTTGGAAATATCCAAGTAGGTTTCGGCACTCGAAGACCCTTCGAGGGAGTACGCTTCATCGGCACGGCGCACATGCAATGCGTCGGCGTCCGGATCAGAGTAGATGGCAACCGATTTCAGGTTGGCGTCGGAGGCGGCGCGGGCGATACGAACAGCGATTTCGCCGCGGTTGGCGATCAAGACCTTTTTCATGCCTGGGTTCCTTCGGTGCGTGGAGCGGATTCGGAAAATTCAAAACGGATATGGCTGCCCGGCGGCAGTTGTGCGGCATCAGATAAGTCTTCAGCGATGACGGTGGCGATAACCGGGTAACCGCCGGTAACTGGGTGGTCGGCGAGGAATAAGACCGGCAACCCGGACGGTGGGACCTGTAACGAGCCTAGAGCTACACCCTCGCTGGAAAGTTCCCCGGTTCGAACTCGTTCCAGGGCGCTTGCTTCGCCTTCCACGCCTAATCGAACCCCGATGCGGTTCGATTCACTAGTGACCAGCCACTGCTGATTGAGCAGTTTCTCTACACCCGCCGGACCAAACCAGTCATCTCTTGGCCCCACGCTGACGCGTAAGACGAAGCACCCTTCGATGTCTTCAACCGGTAAAGTGCTAGGTTCGCTCTCTCCAACTATCTGGAGATTCTCTGGCTGCGCAATAGGGAGGAAAGTTCCTGCAGTCAATGGCGCAGGACCAACGCCGGAGAGTGTATCGGTCGCCAACGAACCGAGAATTTTGGGCAGCTGGATGGTGCCGCGCACCGCGATGTAGCTGCGTAAACCATTACCTGTAGGTTCTAAATCCAAGCGCTCGCCGTCCAGCAGTGCGAACGGTGCGTCCATAGAGGCTTCACGTTCGGTGCGGACGAAATCCTCAGGTGCTGGAGTGATGCTCAGTTTAGCTTCCGCTCCGCTGACCGCTAGGACTTGATCTCCATGGGCTCGCAAGCTGATGCGGCCAGTCAAATTTTCAATACACGCTTGGTTAGGGATATTTCCTACCAGCCTATTTGCCTGATACAGCGAGCTTGCATCTGCGGCGCCACTGGCAGGGACACCAAGCGCCCCAAAGCCGTAGCGGCCGGCGTCTTGGAGCAAGCTTTGCAAACCGGAATCGAGCACTTCGAGTCCGTCGCCACTAGGCGTGTTGGCGACTTCGGTGGTGGGTGTTTGTGTGTGGACGTTCAAGGCGTTGCGCGAGGCGACAAACTGCACCCGATCCTGTGGACGGATCAGGGCCGGGTCCTCCCGGTCCAAATCCCACAGTGCCGAGTCGGTGTGGCCTAGCAGCTGCCAGCCTCCGGGGGACCGGCGCGGGTATACGGCGGAGTATTCCCCTGCCAGAGCGACCGACCCGGTAGGTACCGCGGTGCGTGGTGTTTCACGGCGGGGCACTTCCAATACATTATTTTCACCGAGCAGGTAAGCGAAGCCAGGAGCGAAGCCACCAAAAGCTGCCCGCCACTGCTGGCCGGTATGCGCATTGACCACGGCCTGCGTGCTCAAACCGGTGAGCTGGGCGACGGTATCAAGGTCTTCACCGTCGTAGCAGACCTCGATAGTGACAAGTTTTCCGGAAGCTACTGCCGCCGTGTTCAGCTTCAGCTGGGGCAGGTGCCTCGCGGCGGCCCGAGCTTGCTCGGTGGTTTCAAACTTCACCATGACCGTTTGGGCTGCTGCCAAAATATCGCGTTGGCCAGGTAGCGGCTGAGCTTGCAGGTATGCGTCGAGAGCTAGGACCGATTCGAGGTCTGCTAACTCGACGAGGACATCGTGGCTTCCGGCGGCCAATACGTTGGTGATGCTCATACGAAGCTCTTGATCTGCACGCCGGCGGATTCTAGCCCGGCGCGCACCGCTGCGGCCATGGCTACGGATCCGGCGGTATCTCCGTGGACGCAGATGGATTCAGCCGGCATCTGGATAACCGATCCGTCGATGGCTTTGAGCGTGCCGTCACTCGCCAGACGAATCATATTTTCTGTCACCTGGGCACTGTCGTGGAGCACTGCGTTGGCTTCGCGGCGAGAGACCAGGGTGCCGTCGGGGTTGTAATTACGGTCCGCAAAAGCTTCGGCTACTGGGCGCAGTCCGGCGTGTTCTGCCTTGGTTAATGCCACCGAACCAGGGAGTAAGAGCACGGGTAGATCTTCACCAAACGATTTAACCGCATCGACGACGGCCTGGGCGTGAACTTCATGATGAACAATCGTGTTGTACAACGCGCCATGGGGTTTGACGTATTTGATGTTGGAACCTGCTGCGCGTGCCAAGGCTTGGAGCGCACCAAGCTGGTAAAGCACATCGTCCGCCAGCTCGGTGGCCGAGCAGTCTAGGAAGCGTCGGCCGAATCCGGCCAAATCCCGGTAGCCGACGTGAGCGCCGATGGCGACTCCCGCGCTGACCGCGTCGCGACAGGTCTGTGCGATACCGCTTGGATCGCCTGCGTGGAAACCGCACGCCACGTTGGCTGAAGAGACCGAGGTGAAGATTGCTGCGTCATCACCCATGACCCAGTTGCCGAAGGACTCGCCTACATCAGAATTAAGGTCGATATACGTCATCTGTGATCCCCGTCTCTCCGCGTCGTTTATCTAAGCATGCACCAAAAACACATATTGTTCAACAATCTGACCTAGCTTTGTGGAAATTATTTACGCGTAGCCAGATGCAGACAATTATTAAACGCAGCAGGGGCCCGCAGTCAGTGACTGCGGGCCCCTGCCTAGCGATTCGACCGGAGTGGCTAGCTGAGATTAGGCGCGCTTTTCGACCTTGATGAAGAACGAAAGCACTACACCGATGGTGCCCAGCAAAGCGCCCACGATAAAGGCTGCATGCGCACCGGTGAAGAGCGACTGCGCCAGGTCGGAACCCTGTGCGAGTTCGTTGTTGGACAGTACCGACATCACGGTAATGAAGATGGTGGTACCGATGGCGCCACCAAGCTGTTGGCCGGTGCTGAAGATCGCAGAACCGTGTCCATAAAGACGGGGGTTGACCGAGGACATGGCCGAGGACATCAGACCGGTCATCAGCAATGCCAGACCGATCGAGAAGACGATGTGGCTGATCATGAACATCCACAGTTCGGTTTCGGTGGTGACCGTGACGTACATCCACTGGCCCAAGGCCAGCATGATTGCACCGGGGATCAAGACTGGGCGAGGGCCGTGCTTGTCGTAGATGCGGCCGAAGATTGGTGAAACGATGGCCTGCGCGAGACCACCTGGCAGCAGCATCATGCCGATGGCTAGAGCGCTAATTCCCTTGCCGGATTCGAGAATGATGGGAACCATCATGATTGTGCCGAGCAATGTGCCGAAGGCAATCATGATCAGCACGATTGCAAAGGTGAAATTGCGAGAGGCGAAGGGGGTGAGGTTCAGCAGTTCCTTACCCTCGCGGGTCAATCTAATCTGACGCTTGATGAACAGTGCCAAGGAGGCTAGAGCCACAACAAAGGTTGCCACGGTCAAGCCCATATTGTCGCTGGCCTTTTCGATGCTGGCGATGCCGTAGACCAGCAAACCAAAGGCGAGTGCGGAAAGAATCACCGAGAAAACATCGACCGGAAGTTTACGCGCGGTTGATGGAAGTTTGATGAAGATGGCGCCCAAGATTAAGGTGATCACTGCCAGCGGAGCCATCAGCACGAAGATGTAGTGCCATCCCCACGCGTGAACAATGGCACCGGAGACGGTCGGGCCAACGGCAGGACCGACTGAGATCACGATGGAGTTCAGGCCCATAACCATGCCGCGCTTGTGCACTGGGACCAGGGACAAGGTAGTAGTCATCAACAATGGCAAGACGATAGCGGTGCCAACGGCCTGAATGATGCGAGCGAGCAGCAGGAAAGCGAAGCTCGGGGCAAAAATTGCAATCAGTGTGCCGACCAAGAAACTGGACAGCGCGAAGACGAACAATGAACGACTAGTGAAGCGCTGCAGCAGGAAGCCGGTGGTCGGGATAACTACGGACATAGTCACGAGGAATCCGGTGGTGAGCCATTGCCCGGCAGAAGCCGAAATGCCCATATCCGCCATAATGGCTGGGAGGGCCACCGTCAGGACAGTCTCGTTCATAATCATCAAGAACGCGGCCAGTGCCAGAGCTCCGATAATTCCGGTGAGCTGCTTAGTGGGCAGTACCGGGTTTTTAGGTCGTGAAGGCGCGGTTTCGGCCTTGATTTCGGTGCGCTCAGGAGCCACGGATTCCTCTTTCTAGAATTGTTCAACTTTCAAATTCTGTCACAAGGTGACACAATTTCGTAAGCGAAACTGGCAGAGTGTGACAGAAAACAACTCTGTGCTGGAGCGTCGTAGGATGATGGCTAAATACAGAACAACACGTAGGAAATTTAATGGGCATTCGTGACGAACATAAAGCCGCCACCAAACAGGCTATTCAAGCAGCGACCCTAGATCTCATTGAATCGTTGGGGCTTGAGGCAACTACCGTAGCGCGAATTGCCGAACGCGCAGGAATCTCCGAGCGTACATTTTTTCGCTACTTCGACTCGAAAGAATCGGCTATCGTCCCCGGCCAAGGTGAACTCATCGCCACACTCGCCGGGACCGAAATTGCGGCAGGAAAATCCTCCTCTGAAATTTTTCATGCACTGCTTGAAGTGTGCCGAACGCATTTCAGTGTCGAAGTTCGTCACCATGAAATCCGGCGGATCTCCCGGCTCATGCGCGAAGACCCCAAGCTGCTGGTGATCGCCACGCGCCGCGAGCAAGAACTCGTCGTTTCGCTCAGCCAGTCATTGGTGAACCGTGAATTGCTGGACATAATGCAGGCGATGCTGGTCGCTGAATTGGTGGCAACTACTTGGCGCGTTGCGTGGCAGTGTTTTGCGTATGAAGAAGCTGCTGGGCTGACCTCAACACCAGCTGAACTTTTCGAGAAGGCAATCATTAGCCTCTCGCAGATAGTCTCGATTGATTCCCTGAGGACCTGAACCTCCTCGTTTGCACATTGAGTTACTGGTCATTAACTTAAGTGTGACAAAGTGCTCGGGCACTATTCATCGCGGTATTTCGGGGAAAAAGCGTGAAATTTCGGTATAAAGTAAACGCCCAAAAGTGTGGTGCAGGACAAAATCAGGTAAGTTTAGAACGTTGAGTTTAGGGCGGATAGCCCGCTTCCGCACGACGTTCAGGGAGACGCCACACTTATGGCCAAGATTATTTACACCCACACCGACGAAGCCCCGATGCTGGCAACGCACTCGTTCCTGCCAATTGTGGAGGCCTTCGCGTCTACCGCCGGTGTTGAACTTGAGACCCGCGACATTTCGCTGGCAGGGCGCATCATCGCCACTTTCCCGGATTATGTCACCGAAGAACAGCGCATCGCCGATGCACTAAGCGAGCTTGGCGACCTAGCCAAGACCCCAGAAGCAAACATCATCAAGCTTCCAAACATCTCGGCATCGATCCCGCAGCTCAAGGCTGCCATCACCGAACTTCAGGCAGCTGGCTACGCGTTGCCAGATTACCCGGAGAACCCATCCTCGGATGAGGACACCGATGTTCGCGCACGTTACGACAAGCTCAAGGGCTCTGCCGTGAACCCAGTGCTACGTGAAGGTAACTCGGATCGCCGCGCACCATTGAGCGTGAAGAACTACGCACGCAAGTACCCGCACTCCATGGGTGCCTGGGCCTCGGACTCGAAGACCAACGTTGCCACCATGACAGCCGATGACTTCGCCTCCAATGAGAAGTCCATCGTCATCGACAAGGACAAGTCCATCTCCATCCGCTTCGTGGGCGAAGACGGAGCGGTAAAAGTTCTAAAGAAGCCGTTCAAGGTACTTGAAGGCGAAGTTATCGACGGTACCGTCATGCACGTCGCTGCACTGACCGAGTTCCTGAAGAACGCCGTAGCCCGCGCCAAGGAAGACGGTGTGCTCTTCTCGGCTCACCTGAAGGCCACCATGATGAAGGTTTCAGACCCAATCATCTTCGGCCACGTCGTCAAGGCGTACTTCTCCGAGCTGTTCGCAACCTACGGTGACGAGCTAAAGGCCGCGGGCCTGAATCCAAATAACGGCCTAGCTGCCATCCTCGGCGGACTAGACGAACTCTCTGATGACGTTCGCGCCGGTGTGGAGAAGCTGATCGCTAAGGGTCTGGAAGAAGGCCCAGCCGTTGCCATGGTCGATTCCGACAAGGGCATCACCAACCTGCACGTTCCATCGGATGTCATCGTTGACGCTTCGATGCCAGCAATGATCCGTCTCGGCGGCAAAATGTGGGGCCCAGACGGCAAGGAAGCCGAAACCTTGGCTGTCCTGCCGGACTCGTCCTACTCGGGCGTATACCAGGCGGTTATCGAAGATTGCCGCGCAAACGGCGCCTACGATCCAACCACCATGGGCACCGTGCCAAACGTGGGGCTGATGGCTCAGAAGGCCGAAGAATACGGTTCCCACGACAAGACCTTCGAACTGGCTGCCGACGGCCACGTACAGATCTTGGACGAGAACGACACCGTACTCATCGAACACCAAGTCTTCGCCGGTGACATCTGGCGTGCCTGCCAGGCCAAGGATGTTGCCATCCGTGACTGGGTCAAGCTTGCTGTGAACCGTGCCCGTGCCTCGCAGACCCCAGCGGTCTTCTGGTTGGACGAGAAGCGCGCACATGACGCCGTACTGATCACCAAGGTCGACGAGTACCTCAAGGAACACGACACCGATGGCCTGACCATCGAAATCTTGGCTCCAATCGAGGCTACCAAGTACACCATCGAACGCATCCGCAAGGGCGAGGACACCATCTCGGTGACCGGTAACGTGCTTCGTGACTACCTGACCGACCTGTTCCCAATTCTTGAATTGGGCACCTCGGCCAAGATGCTTTCGATCGTTCCACTGCTTGCCGGTGGCGGACTGTTCGAAACCGGCGCCGGTGGTTCGGCTCCAAAGCACGTGCAGCAGCTGGTGAACGAAAACCACCTGCGCTGGGATTCACTGGGTGAATTCATGGCGTTGGGCGCTTCCTTTGAGCACCTGGCCAACACCACTGACAACGCCCGCGCACAGGTTCTGGCAGATACCTTGGATGCCGCAACCGGCACCTTCCTGCTGGAAGACAAGTCGCCTAAGCGTAATGTTGGCGAGTTGGACAACCGTGGCAGCCACTTCTACCTAGCTAAGTTCTGGGCCGAAGAGCTGTCCAAGCAGGACAAGGACGCTGCGCTTGCACAGGCCTTCTCCGCCGTAGCCAAGGCACTGGATGAGAACGAGGAAGCAATCGTTTCCGAGCTCGCCGAAGTTCAGGGCAAGGCAGTAGACATCGCTGGATACTACCGTCCGGATGAGGCAAAGACCTCCGCAGTGATGCGTCCAAGCGCAACCCTGAACAAGGCTCTGGAACTGCTGACCAAGTAGTCCCAAGCTAGTCAACATAGGCCGCGTAACCACCTAGTGGTTACGCGGCCTACGTCGTTAACCTTTGCAAAACACTTTAACTACCCGTTCAATGTCATTTTGTTGAGAATCTATCCGTGCAGGCAGCCACTGTGCGCTGAGCCTGGTGTTGTCTCTGGTCTGCCGAACTGGAAGACTCAATTCATGAGTCAGATCTGGGAACTAGTACATGCCGAACGCGAAGCACTGATCGAGGATCTCGCCGAGCTGAGCGAGGAACAATGGGCCGCCACGTCCTTATGCGCAGGCTGGACGGTTCACGATGTTGCCGCGCACCTGATCGATAATGCGCGCACCACAACGCCTCGACTTGCGGTAGCCATGGCTAAAGCCCGCTTTGATTTTGACCGGCAGAACGCCAACGGAGTCGCCGCAGAAAAGGGCGCGACCATCCAAGAAACTCTCAGGGGCCTGCGCGAAGTGGCCGCACGACGCAGCGGACCGCCGGCCCCGCTAGCCAGCCGTTTGGTAGAAGAAATCGCTCACGGCGAAGACATTCGGCGTCCGCTGGGAATTAAGCGCAACTACCCGCCACAGTCAGTGCAACTAGCCATCGGCTACCAGACGCGCACGAGCCAAGCATTCGGTGGCGCAAAGGAGTTGGCGCGCCGGGTCACCCTGGTCGCCGAGGATGACGATTTCACCCTCGGCACGGGGATGGAAATTCGAGGTCCGCTGATTGAACTGTTGATGCTGGTTACCGGACGTGAGGAACGTTTAGGTTCCTTGCACGGACCCGGTGTCGCGTTCATCTGATCCTGAGCTTCAAACATCCCAGGGATCCGTGCAGGCTTAGAGCCCGCGGCCGGCCTCCCATAAATTATCTGCGGTTCCCGCCAGCAGAGCGTTCAACGAGACCGCCTGCGCATCGGTAAACGAGGCAATATAGTCTACGATCGCGCGGGCCTGACCTAAGCGCTGCACCTCATTGGGTCCGGCCTGCAAGAACAGCTCGGGGGAGTGTGCGCGCAACTGCCGATACTCTTCGGTAGCAGCCTGCACCGAATCTAAGAGGCGGCGCGGAGCTCGCGCCGCATCATCGGGATCGTTGAGCCAGGAATTAAATCCCTCGGCCAAAGACTTGATGATGCGGGTCTGTCCGCGCTGGTACACGGCCAGATCCGAGCGATCCAGAACAAAGCGCGAGTGCACAAACTTCAGCACTCCCACATCGTGCCAGGCTTCCTTGGTCAGCCGCACATGTCCGCTGCGGATCGTCGGGGTGCGCTCTACCGTCACCGATTCTTGCAGCCGGTCGATCCACCTGCGCGTAAAAGCAGTCACCGCACGGTCAGCTTCCAAGCCACCGTCGTAGGGCACCGCCAGCAGTCCCTCGACGAGGTCATGCCCTACGCGCTGCACCGAATCACGGAAAGCACCAGCGTCGGCAATCCACGGATCTTTAGCAAAAGCTCGACGCCAGGTCATTTCCAAGGCATGGCCCGGCTTGCGCAGATCCAGATCTGCCTGACGCAACGCTGCCAGCTGTTCGGACTGTTCCAACCAGTTACGGAACTCGGCCGAGACCGTGGTGTATTGCAAGATTCCGGCACGGTAAAAATCATCCAGATCATGGACCGCGTAAGCGATGTCATCGGCGATATCCATCACCGAGCTTTCAACGGTTTGCTGATATTTAGTGATCGCCGGGAATACCGAGAGCACGTCGCGCATTTCGGCGGCCTCAATGTCATAGGCCGAGTATTTGATGGCCCCCGCAGCCGGATCGGTGCCAACCCCTCGCGGCAGCAACTCCGCGGAAATCGGGGCCAGGGTGCGCCACTCATTGCGCGTCCACGGATACTTCAGTACCGCTGCACGCACCGCCCGAGTCAGGTTCATCCCGCGAGCTGTGGCATCACAGCTATCCAGTGCGGTCAGAATGCGGAATGTCTGAGCATTGCCCTCAAAGCCGTCGGGCAACCCCAGGATATTGCGGGCTACCCGGTCCAGCTCTTGCTCACCCAAATGCCCGAAGGGCGGGTGGCCCAAATCGTGGGCAGCGGCCGCCGCCTGAACGACCACCGGGTCGCAACCACCTAAGTCCGCCACCAGCTTGCGAGTTTCTTCGTCTGCGGTGCGTAGTCCAATGGCAATGCTTCGTGCCACGGCGGAGACCTTCAGCGAGTGGGTCAGCCGGTTATGCACCGTGGTGCCCGAACCCGCTTGCGGAATGACTTGGGTGACCGCCGACAAGCGCGAGAAGTACGGAGAGAAACGAATGCGTTCGATATCGATACGAAAATCGTCCTCGGCGGTACGATTCTGCTCGATGATTGCGCGCTCTCGGCCGCCGGTGTCATGAGTTTTCTGCCTGATATCCATCGTAGGAACTAGCCTAGGTCATACGTCCCAAACGAGCAGGTAAAAGCGGTGACTGGGAGTTTCTAATTCAAACGACTAACTGCGCACCAGATGGAGCGGGGCGGCTCCGGCGGCTAGGCGCTTGACCTGTTCAACGGCTAAATTCATCGCAAGATCAATGAACATCGTCGTGTTTCCCGCAATATGCGGGGTGACTAAGCAATTTGGCGCCGTCCACAGTCGGTGGCCAGCCGGCAGTGGTTCGGGATCTGTGACATCCAGCGCCGCGGATAGTCTTTCTGACTCAAGCTCAACGAGCAACGCCTCGGTATTCACCACAGGTCCACGACCCACATTGACCAAAAGACTACCGTTGGGCATCTGGGCCAAGAACTCTTTACCGACTATCCCGCGCGTGCTGGGGCTATCAGGTAAAGCAACGATGACAATCTCGGCGCTAGGCAAAAGTTGAGGTAACTCGTCGATGCCATGCACTGCTAAACCTTCCTCGGTGGTGCGTGCACGGCTAGCTACCGCTAGGATTTTTCGGGGTTTAAAGGGTAGTAAACGCTGGTAGATTTCCTGGCCAACACCGCCGAACCCCAAAAGCAACACTGACGAACCGTGCAAGGTCCCGCCCCAGAGCGGATTCCAATCTTCCTGTTGCTGCTGACTTGTTGCGCGTGGAATTTCCCGCAATGACGCGAGGATCAGTGCCAGAGTATGTTCCGCGGTCGCATCTTCCACTGCTCCTTTGGAATTACTCAGGCTGACCGTTGAGGGCAGATGATCGACAATCCATTCAAAACCAAGTGATAGTAGGTGCACATGTTGTAAACCCGGAATCTTGGCTACGCGGTCGCGGCGTTCAAAGAGTAACGGACGCTCGGTGATGAGCACCTCTGCTTCGGGAGCATCGTCAGCGGAATCATTGATGTGCCAAAAGATTGGCGTGATTCCGGGGACGTCTAGGTGAGCTACTAAGCGCCCGTTGGGAACAAGTACACGTAGAGCCACGTGGCGCCTCCTGAAATATTTGCGCTTGTCTCCAGACCAAATGGGGCTGGACCTATCGCCATTTTTGCAGTTTATCTTTCTAATGCAAAACTATTTGTTCAGCTTGGATTATGTGATGATTAGGGCATATGTTCAATTACCTGCGGCAGAATGGATTGTAAATAGGTTAGAATATTGGCATGTCGAATTCGCCAGAGTCAGCAAAAGAGGCCCGCAAGTCTTTACCGAGCACCAGCGCAACATTTTTCATGTTTTCTGGCGGCACCGTGATGTTGTTTGGCATCGTGGGACTATTTCTCGGTGGCGATGTCAGTGCTGCATTACTGATATTGTCCGGCGCAGTTCTGTGCGTAGGTTCCGCTATCACGGAAGCAATCCACAATAAATAGGTTTGGGTACGTGCAGAACGTCAGCTGTCCGTACCCCACTAGGAACAAAAACTGATCCATTCGAATCATTTGCAAGAATAAGTGCTAAACAGTGCTTCGACAGCGCGAGATGCCGAACGGTGGTGAGACGATCTTGGGAATCGAATACCTATTAGCACTTCTTTTTGGGATTGCTTTTATTGCGGCCTGCGCTTCATATGGGCGGTACCGAAACAAGCATAAGAACAGAGACAAGTAAGCCTTTTTATACTGCATGTTCATGAATAATTCGCGTATCTGCCTCATCTTGGCCCAGCCGTGACACGTACTTCCGAATGAACTCTTACGCGAGTATTGCCTGGTCAGCTGAAGATGATTTTCGAATAATAAGACTGTGGGAATCAATCACTTAGTCAACTAGTGCGTTGATCAGTGCGACTCGTTCAGCCATGGCCTTCCGTCGACTCAAGCTCAGTCAAGAACTTATCCAGCCGGGACGCCCGAGTTTTCGCGGTCCTTGCAATCATCAGTTGATGCAAGATGTGATACCGCGGCTGGGACTTCAGCGCAGAAAAATTAGCTGCCGCTACTGGCGAAAGATCCAATCTGGCCTGTAAATCTTCTGGGACCTCCGCCTTCGCCTGGCCCTGATAGGCGGCATCCCAGCGACCATCGGCTTTCGCCTTGTCGATCTCGGCTTGTCCACGCTCACGCATCCGGTCCTGAGCGATCAGCTCTTGCACGTAGCCGGTGTTCCGTTCGGACCAGACAGAAGTCTTGCGCCGCGGTGTGAAGTGCTGGATGAAGGTATGCTCATCGTTTCCGCGCCGCCGGCCATCGATCCAGCCGCTACATAAGGCTTCTTGCAACGCCGACGCATAGCTGAGCGTGGTGGGAGAAGTTGTGCCCTTCTTCGCCAGCAGCAGCCAAACCCCATCCGAGGTGTCCTCATGTTCGTCGAGCCAAGCGCGCCAACCGGAAATATCTGGCCGTATCAAAATTTCGCGCTCATCCATGAGACCAATACTCCGGCAGTCTGGCAGCTCATGCAACGCGTTGCGCGCCGGAACTCTGTGTTTCTTTGACTGCCCGGGGCATAATCAGCAATGCCATCGCTGAGAAGCCGGCGTAGACACTAGCAGCAAGGGCCACTTGGGTTCCGTAAAAGTACGTGCCAAAAGGTACGAACCAGGCTAGATAGACGGAGCCGACAACGACCCCCAGTATTATCACGACTGCCGGTATGCGGTACGTCAGACCCCTAACAAGGACTCCCTGTACGGCCAGCAACATGCCAAAAACCGCGAGCAAGGCGATGGCCAGCGCAATCATGAATGAAGGGGAGCCAACCTCGCTCAAGGCTTGTCGTAGGCTCTGGCTGACCTCGGCGAACAGTAATGGCACCCCTAAGCAACACAAGGCCGCGATCAGTGCGAGAAGTACTAGGCGTCGGCCGTTACCCACGATGAACTCCCAAATCTAGAGGTCAACTCAGGCTAACAAGTACCTCTAACTCGGTCAACGGCAAGCGTGCGTCATAAATCGGTCACGAACCAGCAGCTTCACTGGGGCCTGTCGGCGAAAGAACCAAGATGTGCAGAAGATCCGCGGATCTTCTGGCATGCCCCGCGTCATATATGACGTGCAGTGTTCGCGTCATGTCTACAGTCCAACGTCATGTGACGGCAGATCACCGCCTGTTAAGCGCCGTGCCCGTATGCACTTGCGTTCGTTTTGGATCACCGCGAAGAATGAAATCACCAACCCATCAAGAGCGACTAAGAGATCTGGCTCGAAGACGTCGCAGCAACCATCGGGAAACCGAAAGGTGCTAATGCCAGGAACGATGGAGCAGTACCGACTGCGCACCACGGCACCCCGACATAGGGGTTTAATCGTGATGCCAAATCGGGACCTGCCTCGTCAACTACGAGGAGGAGTATATGAGCGTTTCAGTGGCCCCACCATCGCTCTCTTATGAGCTATTCCCGCCGGTCAGTAGGGATGCCGAACAGAGCGTGTACCGGAGTATCGACCTGCTGGCCGATACCAACCCCGATTACGTGTCGGTCACCTATTCGGGATCCACCACGCGTCGCCGGCAGTCCCTAGAACTCATCGAGCATCTGGTGCAGAACACCAAACTGCGCCCACTGGCCCACCTCACGTGTGTGGGGGAGAGCCGAGATTCGCTGGAAATCCTGATCCGGCACTTCCTGGCCCTGGGAGTTCGCGGAGTACTCGCCCTGCGAGGTGATCTGCCGGCAGACCCGCACGAATGGCGCGGAGAATTTCCCTTCGCCCGCTACCTTATCGAACTGATCCGCGAGGTTGAGGTGCAGCATAGTGCGGCGCTCGCCGGGGGACGGCTGGGCGTCGGCGTGGCGGCCTACCCAATCCAGCACCCCGAGTCGCCCAGCTACGAGCACGATATTGAGGTGCTGCTCGGCAAGGAACGCGCCGGAGCGAACTACGCAATCACCCAGGTGTACTTCCGCCCCGAAGACTACCGTCAACTGGTCACCGCGGCCCGTAAGGCGGGAGTGAGCATCCCGTTGATTCCCGGGGTGATTCCACTGAACTCGTTGCGCCGTTTGGAACGCGTTTCACACATGGCCGGGGTGGCCCCAGACCCGATCCTCGCCCACGCGCTAGAAAGCGCGAGCGATGAATCCGAACGCCACCAGATCGGGGTGCGCTGGGCAGTCGATCTGGCCCGCGCGGCCTTCGACGACGGTGCTCCGGGACTGCACCTGTACACCTTCAACGACCACGCCGGCTCACTGGATGTCATCGACAAACTCCAGCTGCCACGAACCCGCACCCGAGTAGCTAACACCTGGGCCACCCATTCAATCCACTAATTCATCAGCAACAAAATCAAGGAGACTCTCATGAGCAAGAACTTCCCGGCAGCCACCATCCTCGGATACCCACGCATCGGCGCCAACCGCGAACTTAAAAAGGCGCTAGAGGCACACTGGTCCTTCAAAACCACCGAGGCGCAGCTGTACGAATCCGCAGACGCACTACAAAAGCATAATAATCAGCGTCTGACCGATCTTGGTCTGGATGCCAAGAACGCGGCCATCCCCGCAGATGTCGCCTACTACGATCAGGTGCTCGACACCCTGGTAGCGCTCGGCGCGGTACCCGCCCGCTTTGCCGGACAGATCAGCGCCCCGATTTCCACCGCCGACTCCTTCATCCTGGCCCGCGGCAATGCCACGACGGCGCCACTGGAAATGACCAAATGGTTCGATACGAACTACCACTACCTTGTTCCGGAAATTGGTGCAGACACCGTATTCAGCGCTAACTCCTCCAACCTCGTAGCTACCCATAACAAGCACCACGGCGCAGGGTATGAAACCCGACCCACACTGATCGGCCCGATCACCTTCCTCTTGCTTGCAAAGTCCGAACAGCCAGGATTCGACCCACTGTCACGCATCGACGAGCTGCTCGAAACCTATCTGGAACTGCTCGCCGATCTGGGCGCCGCCGGGGTCAAATGGGTGCAGTTTGATGAGCCTGCACTAGTCACCGAGGCGGGCTCGGTCCATGGGGAAGCCGGAAACCTCGCCGAAAAGGTCTACAGCAAACTGGCTGCCGCGAAGCTGCGTCCAGAACTGTTGGTCACCACCGGTTACGGCACCGCCGGAAACGTGAGCCGCCCAGGAGAAACCGCCGGTGTCTTGGCCCGAGCCGGAGTCGAAGCGGTGCACGTAGATCTGGTCCGCGGAGCCGCTCCGCAGGCAGAATACCTCGGAGACCTGGCCGGAGCCACCTTGCTGGCCGGCATCGTGGACTCACGTAATGTCTGGCGCAACAACCTCGGCGCTTCGCTGATCACCTTGCGCGCCCTGCGTTCGGTGGTCCAGGCAGCAGATGGACGGCTCTCGGTGGGAACCGCCACCTCCTTGCAGCATGTGCCACACGATGTGGCACGGGAAGAAAACCTGCCGGTGCACTTGCCCCAATGGCTGGCCTTCGCAGATCAGAAGATCACCGAGGTACTCACCTTGGCCAAGGGGCTGGAACTGGGCGAAGAGGCGATCGCAGCACCGCTGCAGGCGGCCGCTAGTGCCGCCGAGGCCCGCGCCGCGTTCACCGGAACCACCGTTGCCGCGGTACGTGAGCGTCTGGCCGCGCTGACCGACGCAGACTTCACCCGCAGTGACGAGCAGGTCCGTGAACAGACCCAGCGTGAAGCCTTGGGCTTGCCGCTGATGCCAACCACCACCATCGGCTCCTTTCCGCAGACCTCCGAGGTGCGCAAAGCCCGATCGGCACACGCTACCGGGCAGCTCGATGAGACCGCCTACGAGGAATTTCTCAAGACAGAAATCGCCCGCGTCGTGGCCCTTCAAGAAGAACTCGGCTTGGATGTGCTGGTGCACGGCGAGGCCGAACGCAACGACATGGTCCAGTACTTCGCGGAGAACTTCGACGGCTTCGCCGCCACGCAGAACGGCTGGGTGCAGTCCTACGGATCACGGGCCACCCGGCCGTCGATCCTCTGGGGCGATGTATCGCGCCCGGCGGCCTTCACCGTGCCCTGGATTTCCTACGCGGCCTCGCTGACCAGCAAACCACTGAAGGGCATGCTCACCGGCCCGGTCACCATCTTGGCCTGGAGCTTCATCCGCGACGATGTCTCACTGGAGACCTCGGCCAACCAGGTCGCCTTGGCCCTGCGCGATGAGATCACCGACCTGCAGCACGCCGGAATTTCGATTATCCAGGTTGATGAACCGGCCCTGCGTGAACTGCTGCCGCTGCGCGATTGCGCCAAGGCCGACTACCTGCGCTGGTCGGTGAACTCCTTCAAGCTGGCCACCGCCGGCGCTGCGGATGCCACACAGATCCACACGCACCTGTGCTATTCGGAATTCGGGGAGGTCATCGACGCGATCGACGCACTGGACGCCGATGTCACCTCCATCGAGGCGGCCCGCTCGCGGATGGAGGTGATCGGAGATCTGGAGGACTTCGGCTTCCGCCGCGGGATCGGCCCGGGCGTCTATGACATCCACTCGCCGCGTGTACCAACTACCGCAGAAGTGGCCGAACTGATCCGCATCGCGCTGGACTCGGTCGCCGCCAAGCAGCTGTGGCTGAACCCAGACTGCGGCCTGAAAACCCGCGGCTACCCCGAAACCAAGGCCTCGCTGGAAAACCTTGTCTCCGCGGCCATCTCGGTGCGCGAATCCGTCGCAGCCAGCGTCTAACCCGCACCCCGCGGGCATCAACAACACAGTAAAGGAGCCAGCCATGGCGCAGCACCAAGGAACCGACGCAGTTCACGCAGGGTACAGTCCGAGCGGAGAGTTCCGGCCGATGCTGCCACCGCTGCATAATTGCGCGGCCTACCAGTTCGCCTCGCATGCCGAGGCGATCGAGAAGTTCGCGTTGCGCCAGGCTGGCTTCACCTACTCACGCACCGGCAACCCGACAGTCTCCATCCTGGAGCAACGGGTTGCCACCTTAGAGGGTGGCGCGCACGCGGTCGCCACGGCCACCGGGCAATCCGCCGTGGCCCTGTCCCTGCTGGCCCTGACCCAGGGAGCCAAGCATATTGTCGCCTCTGCCTCGCTCTATGGCGGGACCGTGGATCTGCTCACCGACACCTTCGCCGACTTCGGCATTCGCGTCTCCTTCGTGGACCAGGGCGACTTAGCCGGCTGGGAAGCGGCCATCGAACCTGAGACCCGGGCCTTCTTCCTCGAATCGGTCTCCAATCCGCTGTGCACCGTCGCCGATCTGCCAGCCATCGCGGCCATTGCCCACCGGCACAACATCCCGGTGGTGGTAGACAATACGCTGGCCACCCCGGTCAACTTTAAGCCGCTGGAATTCGGCGCGGACATCGTGGTGCACTCTGCCACCAAGGCACTGGCCGGACACGGTGCGGTACTGGGGGGACTCATCGTGGACTCCGGCCGCTTTGACTTCACCGACGCCACCCGCTGGCCGCAGCTCGCCGCACCGCGGGACCGGCTGAACGGTGCCTGTCTGCTGGACCGTCAGGGCCCGGGCGCCTACACGATGCTGGTGCGCTCCAAATTCCTGCACGATCTAGGGCCGGCCCTTGCTCCGGCCAGCGCGCAAGCGATACTCAGCGGTATTGAAACCCTGGCCGTCCGCTCCGCCCACGTCGGCCAGAGCGTGCAGGTGATCATCAAAGCTTTGAGCGCCCACCCGGGAGTCAAGGCTATCCACCACCCCTCACTGCCCACCCATCAAAGCTATGCGCTCGCCGGGCGGCTGGCGCCTCGGGGCACCGGCTGTGTACTGGCCATTGAGCTGGCCGACGAGGCGTCGGTCTCCGCGGTGATCGATGCGCTGGAACTGATCGCCCTGGCCGCGAACATCGGCGACACACGTTCGATGATTGCCCACCCCGCCACCATGACCCACTGCCGGCTCTCGGCCGCGCAACTGGCCGCCGCCGGATTAAACGCCGCCGTGCTGCGCCTGTCGGTCGGGCTCGAAGACCCCGCGGACCTCATCGCCGATCTCACCCGCGCACTGGATAGCGCGATCGCCGCGCCTTCGGAACTGACCCAAGGAGTTTTCTCATGAGCGGCTTTAATACCCTTGCCGTGCACGCCGGACAGCATAAAGATCCGGCCACCGGCGCGGTCATCCCACCGATCTACCAGACCAGCACCTTCATCCAGGACGGCATCAACGTGCTGCGCGCCGGACATGAATACTCGCGCGGATCCAACCCCACCCGCAATGGCTTCGAAGAACAACTGAACGCGCTGGAACGCGGGGCCGCCGGGTTCGCTTTCGCCTCCGGAATCGCCGCCGAGGATGCGCTGCTGCGGGCGGTGCTCGCCCCGGGAGACCACATCATCTTAGGCTCCGACGGATACGGCGGCACCCACCGGCTGGTCAACAATCTGCACCGCAAATGGGGAATCAGCGCGTCCACCGTGGAGCTGACCGACCTGACCGCGGCCGCCGCGGCCCTGCGTCCCGATACCGCGCTGATTTGGGTGGAAACCCCATCCAATCCGTTGTTGAAGATCGCCGATCTCAGTGCTTTGGCCAGCTTGGCCCGCGAGCACGGGGCGCTGCTGGTGGTGGACAACACCTTCGCCACCCCGTACCTGCAGCGCCCGCTTGACTTCGGCGCCCACGCGGTCATCCACTCCACCACCAAATACATCGGCGGGCACTCCGACGTGCTCGGCGGCGCGGTGATTGTGGCCGACTACCTGCACCGCGGCCAATCGCTGGCCGAAGCGGTGGGTTACCAGCAGTTTGCCGGCGGTGCGGTGGCCGGCCCGCAAGATTGTTACCTGGCCGCCCGCGGACTGAAAACACTGGGGCTGCGCATGGAACGGCACTGCGCCACCGCGCTGGAGCTGGCCCATTGGCTGCAAGCCAGGCCCGAGGTCTCCCGCGTCTACTATCCGGGGCTCGGATCCCACCGCGGCCACCGGTTGGCCGCCACCCAGCAATCGGGTTTTGGCGGCATCATTTCGCTGCAGCTGGCCGGCGGGGAGCACGCCGCGCGCACGTTGGCCCAATCCATGGAATATTTCCAGCTGTCGGTCTCCCTGGGCGGGGTGGAATCACTGGTTTGCTATCCGCGGGAGATGACCCACGCCTCTACCATTGGCACGGCCCAGCAGATTCCGGCCGATCTGGTCCGCCTCTCCGTGGGCATCGAAGAGCCCGCGGATCTCATCGCCGATCTCACCGCGGGGCTGGCCGCCGCCGGCTGCGCCACTTCCTCCACCACATCGTCCGCCACCGGGAACCTGCCACGCTCCGCCATGGCTTCGGCGTAGTTATCCACATTCGTCAGCAGCGTCAGCAGCGTCAGCCGGACACCGGGCAATGGCACCATGCTGTTTTCATGACAGCATCCATGAACGAAGCCTTGAGGCAGCTGGCCGACGCGGCCAAGCTGGTCGCCTCAGCCACGGCAGCGCTCGCCGCGCCCGATCTACCGGCCGGGCACGCCGCCTGCTTCGCGATGCTTACCGAACACCTCGGGCAACAGCTCACCCGCGCGCAGATTTATGCCGCCGAGGCCGCACGCCGCACCGGTGCGCACAAACTCGACCAAGAATCTCTGCAGGCGATCAGCGACGCGGGGTCTGACCCCTCAGCGCAGGAACTGTCCGCCGCGGCGGGACGCACCACCCGCGGACGCACTCACTTTAAGCACACCGCGGACTTCTTGCATGGCTGGTTGCGCATCCCGTTGTCCACCGCGCGGGAGCGTTTGGTACAGGCCGATTGCCTCGTCGCCGGGGTCAACGATGCCGGCCAGATCACCGGACCTTGGCTGCCTGCACTCGCCCGGGAATTTAGCGACGCGAACACAGACCCCCGGCTGGTGGTGGCCGCTTCCAAGAAGATCCATGCCGTGCGCAATGACCTGGGTCAGGACCACGTGCGCGAAGCGGCGAAGACCAAACTGCAGTCCGACGCGGTTCACTTCATCAAAAACGAGCCGGAGACCGCACGGAAACATCTGTCGGAGCTGGTGGCCGAGGTCAAGTCCGGAACCCGGCAGATGAAGGCGCTGCTGGCGGAAATCGGCTTCTTTAAGGTCGGCACCCGCAACGGACTGGTGGAATACCTGCTCCGCGTACTGCCCTCCCAGGCTTCGGTGATCGAGGCATTCCTGCAGCAGCTGAATAACCCGAAGACGATCGCCGGAAATCGCGACGCGCTCCGCGATCTGGATTCGGAGCTGACCGGAGAGCCAACCAGTCAATGGGATGATGTCCACTGCATGCCTGACTGGGCAAGGGATGAGACCATGCAGACCGAGGAAAACACACAAACCGACGAGACCTGCGACGCAGAGCTGCCATCACCCACCGCAGAACCGGCGGCCGGCACCGTGCCACCCGCGCAATTGAATCCGCCATGGGAAAATCTGAGCCCCGAGCGTAGACATCTGATCGGGTTCATGGCGTTGCTGATGGTTGACCGCACCGGATCAGGGGGTTCGCCGGGGAAGCAACCCGGGCTTGCCACCGCGCAGGTGAGCATCATCATGGATTACGAGAAGATGCTCGAACGCGGCAAAGACTTCGCGGTGACCTCCTCCGGCTTTGCCTTATCGGCGGGTGAGACGCGCGCGGCGTTATGCAACGCGGGAGTGTATCCATTGGTGCTTAACGGCAGGAGTCTTCCGCTGGATTTGGGCCGGATTCAAAGGTTGTACACCAAGGCGCAGGGGCGTGCGATCCGTGCCGCCTACCGGGGCTGTTCATATCCGGGGTGCAGTATGCCTGCCGAAAGCTGCGAGCTGGATCATTTGGATGCGTGGGAAAAGGGTGGCAATACCGACATCTGCTCCGCGGACCTGGGCTGCCCGGTGCATCATATTGAACGGCACTGCGGCTTGTTCCACGCGGTAAAAATTCCAGGGTGCCGTCCGATGGTGTTGCTTTCGAAGGAGCTCGATCCCCAGCAGCGGCTGCGGGTGAACACATTTTTCCTGACACCCGATGAGGCGTTGGCGGCTAACAACTTGGCCGATTCCATGACCAGGCTGTGGCGTGCGGGGAAGCTCGACGTGGAAATAGTCGACCCCTAAACCTTCGATCATTTTGAACCGCCACGGGTGAGCGGCCCGAAGCGCGCGGCTCTCCCGGTCTTTAGGGCCTTGCCGGTGACGAAGTCCAAAAAATCATGCGGATACTAACAGGCTGAACGCGGTAAGTTTGATCGTTTTGCCGTCACAATTGGCGTATAGGTGATCAGTTTGTCAAAATTGACCCATGTCTCCTGATCGTCCTGTTCACTCAGTACCCGAATCCTCCCAATCACCCCAAACACACGGAAAAACCGAATCGGCCGGGGAGGAACGCAGCGCCAAAGTTGCCGTCACCCTCTTCCCGCTCCTGGTGCTAGCCGGCGGCGCCATCGCCCTGCTCACCCCCGAGACCTTCGCCGGTTTCTCGAAGTTGATCAACCCGTTGCTGATGCTGATCATGTTCGGCATGGGGCTCACGCTCACCTGGCCGGACTTCGCCCTCGTGGTGCGTAAGCCACTGCCGGTGATCCTCGGGGTGATCGCGCAATACGTGATCATGCCGCTGCTGGGTCTGGCCATTTCGATCCTGCTTCAGCTGGACCCCGCCCTGGCTGCCGGCGTGATTCTGGTCGGTTGCGCCCCGGGCGGCACCGCGTCGAACGTCGTTACCTATCTGGCCAAGGGGGATGTCGCACTGTCGGTCACGATGACCTCGATCTCCACGCTGCTGGCGCCAATCTTCACCCCACTGCTCACCCTCTGGCTGGCCGGGCAGTACCTGCCGGTGGACGCTGGCACCATGGCCCTGTCCATCGTGCAGATCGTGCTCATCCCGGTAGTGCTCGGGTTGGTATTGCGCGCGGTCATTCCGCGCCTGGTCAACGCGGTTCTCCCGGCCCTTCCGTGGGTATCGGTCATCGCGATCACCGGCGTAGTCATCATCGTGGTGGCCGGCAGCTCTGCGGCCATTTTCAGCGCTGGACTGCTGATTCTGCTCGCGGTCATCTTGCATAACGCCGGCGGTATCGCCCTAGGCTATGGCACCGCAAAACTGTTCAAACAGCCGATCGCCAGCCGACGCACCATGGCCATCGAGGTCGGTATGCAGAACTCGGGCCTCGCCTCCGGACTGGCTAAGCAATTTTTCACCCCCGAGGCGGCACTTCCCGGTGCGGTGTTCTCCGTCTGGCACAACCTCTCCGGCGCGCTCATCGCAGCATATTGGCGCCGCAGCAGCGCCAAGCAGGCGCAGCGTCTTGCAGCGGAGCAGCAACCGGCAAGGTAGCTGAGAACATACAACTAGCGCCGGCCCCCACTCGTGGGGGCCGGCGCTAGTCAGCTCGGCGTAAGGTTATTTTGTGATCAGGTCGTTCGGGTAACGGACTCCCACGGACTCACGGATCGTATCGAAGAGCTCCATGGTTTTGACCGAGTCGCTCCAGGGCATTGTGGGGGACTCGGTGAGACCCTGCTGAATGCAGCGCGTCGCCTCACGGAATTCGTACCCGTAATTTTCACCCACCGCAGCGAACTCTTCAACCCGGGCTGGCCCGGACGCCGGGTGAATGAACAGCTTGCTGGCGTTATGCAGTGGCGCATTGGTAGCGAGCCATCCGGCCGAGCCGACCACGCGTGCCTGCTGCGGTGCGGCTCCGTTCAGCGTTACCATGAGTTGCGCGTGGGTTCCGGCGGCATAACCCAGGTTGATCGCGGTCTGCGTATCGACCCCGTCGTGGTTCAGCTGCGCCACCGCTTGCACCGAATCCGGGAATCCCAGCGCACCGATAGCCCACGTCAGCGGGTAAACCGCTAAATCCAGCAGTGCCCCTCCACCGGCGTTCGAGTCAAAGAGCCGGGACGCTGGATCGTAGTCGGCGCGGAATCCAAGGTCCGCTTGCACCCAGCTGATCTCACCCAGTTCGCCGGATTCGATGATCGCCAGCGCCCGCGCGAAGACCGGGGTGAACCGTGCCCAGAGCGCTTCCATCAGGAACAGTGAGCGTTCTCCGGCAAAGTTGACAAGCGTGCGAGCTTCGGCGGCGTTGATGGTCAGCGACTTCTCGCACACCACATGCTTTCCGGCGGCCAGCGCGGCCATCGCTATTTCAAAATGCTGCCCATGCGGGGTCGCAATATAGACGACTTCGACCTCGCTATCTGCCAGCAGATCCTGATAAGAACCGTAGGCCCGATCGATGCCATGCGCATCGGCAAAGACGCGCGCCTTCACCGCATCACGCGAGGATACCGCGCAGACATTTGCATCTTCCAAAGCCTGCAGGTCTGCCAGAACCTTGGAGACGATCCGCCCGGTGGACACCACTCCCCAATTCAGGCTCCGCCCGGTAGCAGTACTGGAGGGTGCAGCTCCCGGCTGGGCGACGGGAGGCGTGGGAATATGGGAGTTCACGTGGGTACGATCCTTTGGCTAGCGGTGGGGAAATGAGCGTCAATGCTAGGAAGCGTTGGCGGCCAAATGTTTGGCGGCAAGCACCAGATAGTGTTCGGCATTGACGTTCAGGCTGCGCACTTCCTCGTCACTCAGTTCGCGGCGCACCTTCGCCGGCACTCCGGCCACCAGCGAGCGCGGCGGAACCTGTGTCCCTTCGAGTACTAGCGCACCGGCGGCAACCAACGATTTTTCGCCGATGACCGCACCGTTCATGATGGTGGCGCTCATTCCGACCAGGCAGCCATCGCCCACGGTGGCGCCGTGCACCACCGCACTATGTCCTACCGATACCCCGTTGCCGATGGTGCAGGGGAATCCCTTGTCGGCGTGCAGCACCACATTGTCTTGCAAGTTGGTGCCCGATCCGACTCGAATCGGAGCGGAATCGCCACGCACCGAAACGCCGTAGAAGGCGCTCGCTCGGTCGCCAAGTTTCACATCGGCGCTGAGCGCCGCGGTCGGGGCAAGGAAAACATCGGCGCCCACGGTAGGGGTCGCGCCGTCAAGAGTGATTATGTGAGCCATGGCACCATCCTATCGAACCCCCGCCACCGTGAACGAAAGCTAGGAGAAGACGATGGTGCGCTGCCCGTCGAGCATGACCCGGTGCTCGGCATGCCACTGCACCGCGCGGGACAGCGTGCGCCCCTCCACACTGCGTCCCAAGGTCACCAGCTGTTGCGGGGTGCGCGCGTGGGTGACCGAGGTGACTTCCTGATCGATGATCGGGCCTTCGTCCAAATCCGCGGTCACATAGTGCGCGGTCGCGCCGATCAGCTTCACCCCGCGGGCATGAGCCTGGTGGTATGGCTTAGCACCCTTGAAGGAGGGCAGGAAGGAGTGGTGGATGTTGATGACCCGACCGGACATTCGCTCGCACAACGCGTCGGAAAGGATCTGCATGTAGCGCGCCAGCACCACCAATTCGATATCGTAGGAATCGGCCAGAGCCAGCAGCTCCGCCTCGGCCTGGGACTTATTGGCCGCGGTCACCGGCAGGTGCACAAAGTCGACCCCGTAAAAGTCTGCCATCGGCTTCAAATCCAGGTGGTTGGACACGATCACCGGCACCTCAATGGGCAGATTCCCGGCACGCTGGGCAAAGAGCAGGTCGTTGAGCGCATGCCCGGCCTTGGAGCACATGATCATGGTGCGGGTGCGTTTAGCGGCATCATCGACCCGCAGTGACATCACAAATTCTTCACGAATGGGAGCCAAGGCGGCACGCACCTGGGCCAGCGACTGTTCGGTGGCCACCTCGATGCGCATAAAAAAGGTGTTCGAATCCGGGGACTCATACTGCTGGGATTCGGTGATATTGCAACCAGCACCCAGCAGCCCGCCGGAAATAGCATGCACGATGCCCGGTCGGTCAATACAGGAAAGGGTCACGATGTACTGGTTACTCATGGTTCGAGGTTAACCTGCGCGGGCATCGGACGCCGAATCGGTGCGGGTTCTGTTTTCTCCGTTCGCGGTGGGCACGAGCCCAGACTGGCTGGCATCCGCGGCTGGTGCCGCCGGTCAAGGCTCAGACCGGCCGGGGAGAAATCACATTTTTCCTGCTTCATTCACCGGTGCGCATCTGGTGATCTTGGTTAGACTTGTGAAAAGAAGCATCGTGACTGGCGTGAGGTGGAGAACCACCGGGGAGCGAGCAACCTGCACTGAATACGGACCGCGCGCCTGGGTCTGGAACCGATCAGCATCGTGAGCCTGCCATTTTCTGCGCGGGCCACCACGGAAGGAACAGCATGAGCGCACGCATTCTCGACGGCAAGGCGACCGCAGCGACGATCAAGGCGGAGCTGACTCAGCGCGTCGCTAAGCTCAAGGAGCAGGGCCACCGCACCGGATTGGGAACGATCCTTGTGGGCGATGACCCCGGCTCGAAGTGGTACGTCGGCGGCAAGCATAAGGACTGCGCCGAGGTCGGGATCGAATCGATCCGCGTGGATCTGCCCGAGGAAACCACCCAGGACGAGCTGCTTGCCCAGGTGCGCAAGCTGAACGAAAACCCGGACTGCACCGGCTATATCGTGCAGCTGCCCCTGCCAAAGCACATCGATACCGATGCCATTCTTGAAGCGATGGACCCGGCCAAGGACGCCGACGGCCTGCACCCGATGAATCTGGGCCGGCTGGTCGCGAATGTCAACCGTCCGATGACCTCGCCGCTGCCGTGCACCCCGCTGGGCTGCGCCGAACTGGTCTCGCGCCACGGTATCGACCTGAACGGCAAGCATGTGCTCGTGCTGGGCCGCGGGGTGACCATCGGACGCCCGGTGGGGCTGCTGCTCACCCGCCGCGACGTGAACGCAACCGTCACCTTGGCGCACACCGGTACCACTAACTTGCCGCAGCTGCTTGCCCAGGCCGACGTGGTCATCGCCGCCGCGGGCGTGCCGCATATCATCAAGGCCGACGCCATCAAGCCCGGCGCCATCGTACTGGATGTGGGAGTTTCCCGCGTGGACGGCAAGGTGACCGGTGACGTGGATCCGGCCGCTGCCGACGTTGCCTCATGGATTTCCCCGAACCCCGGCGGCGTGGGCCCGATGACGCGCGCAATGCTGCTGAACAACGTGGTCGAGGCAGCCGAGCGCAACGCGGCGAACTAAGCTGAGCCCGCAGCAGCGCTACTGAGCCCGTGCCGCCATTCCCGTCCCGATGGACCATGGCTGCACGGGTTTGTGCACTAAAGCCGTCCGCTGAACTGCCTACGCGGCACCGGCGCCGGAGTCTAGGTATTTCCCGGAGCGTTTCCGCCAGGATTGTCCACTAAACCAGACTGGTAAGCGATCACCACCAGCTGCGCGCGATCTCTGGCATTCAGCTTCGTCATGGCGCGTTGTACGTGGGCGCGTACGGTGAACGGGCTCAGGTACATCCGATCGGCGATTTCGATGTTTGACAGGCCAGTGGCGGCTAAAGCTACCATCTCCCGTTCCCGCGGGGTCAGCTCGGCAAGCTGCGCGGGTTGCCGCCCTGGATCAGTGCGGGGAGCCGCGAGAAAACGTTCCACCAAAGAACGGGTCGCGGCTGGCGAAAGCAAGGTGTCGCCCCGGGCAATCGTGCGTACCGCCTCGATCAGCCCGTCGGCGTCGATGCCCTTGCCGATGAACCCGCTGGCACCGCTGCGCAGGCCTTCGGCGACGTATTCGTCAGTTTCATAAGTGGTCAGGATCAAGACACGGCAAGCAGCTAGTGCGGGATCTGCGCAGATCTCGGCGGTGGCACGCAACCCGTCCAGCTCGGGCATGCGGATATCCATGAGCACCACATCGGGGCGCAGCGTCTGGGCCAGGCGCACGGCCTTCGTCCCAGTGCCGGCCTCGCCGACAACCTGCACATCAACAGCCGTTTCCAGCAGCGTCTTGAAAGCGGCTCGCAGCAGCGCCTGATCATCGGCAATGAGGACCCTGACGAGGGTCGAAGGCTCTGGTTTCATCATTGCCCGTTTCGTGTGGTGGGTTGAATCCGGTCCGGATTATCTGCAATATGCAATGGCAAACGCACGGTCACGGCAAAACCTCCTGAGGCAGGCCGCTGGGTGGAAAATTCTCCTCCGACCGCACTGGAACGCTCACCCATGCCGAGCAATCCGTAGCCGGAAGAACGTTGCGGGTCTGTGCGCCTGGCCGGGCCCGGATCGATGATTTTGATTGTCAGCCACTTCGCTTCCCACGCCAACTGCACCTGAGCGGTTTTGGCAGTGGAATGCTTTGCGGTATTGGTCAGGGCCTCTTGCACGACGCGGTAGGCGGTGAGATCCACCGCCGGCGGCAGGACCCGGTCGCTGCCTTCCGAACGCAGTTCGACGGCCAAGCCAATCTGGGTGAACGAGCCGAATAAATTGGACAGCTGCGCGATTCCCGGTGCGGGCTCGGGTGCCTGGCTTTCGTCGTCTTGCTGGCGGAGCAGTCCGACCGCGGCACGCAATTCATCCAAAGCATTTCGCGTGGTCTGTAGTAGGTCTCGCAGAGTGCTGCGCGCCTTGTCCGGTTGAGTGTCGAATAAGCGTTCGGCCACGGCGGCCTGGGCATTAGCCAGCGTGACCTGATGCGCCACCAGGTCATGCAGCTCGCGGGCAATGCGCAGCCGCTCCTCGGCGACTTTCCTGCGTGCTTCGGAATCGCGGGTTTCCTCGGCCCTGCGGGCTCTTTCCTGGATGGAATCCAGATAGGCGCGGCGATGCCGGGTAGAACGGCCCAGCACTCCGGCCATCAGCGGGGCGGCCGCGACCGTTCCCAAACGGCTGGAGTCCTCCCAGGAGATAACGCCCCCGAAGAACAGCATCGGTCCGATGATGAGCACCACCGCGGTGAAGATCAGCAGCCAGCTGGAAGCTCGTTCACTTCGGCTGGTCATCGCGTAGGAAATGACAATGACCGGCGCAATGATCAGCGGGGTCGGCAATAGTCCCAGCGGCGTCACGAGCAGCGCACACACGGTGGCCGCTGCCAACGCAATGACCGGGATCCTGTGCCGGGCCAAGACCAACGCCGCAGATAGTGCGGCCACCACATAGGCCAAGGCACCCGGTGCACCGACCGTATCATCGGCGTGGAAGATGCCACCGAGCAGACAGAGAAAAAACGTCGTCAAGGCAACGGCTGCTTCCCGCAAAGCGGTATTGGAAGAAGAATCCTGGGATTGTTCCGGGACAAGGCGATTCGGGACCGAGGGTGGAACATTCCCCGGGAGCGAATCAGCGGTGTTTTTCCGAGGGAGCATGAGGCGAGGCTACACCACCGGTTCGTGCGATGCCCTCGCTGCGTGGCCTCTTGACCAGTAATTAGTGCAGATGCACTAGATAACTGAGCTGGTGCTCAACACGCACTAGGCACAACTTGATAGATGCGCACGATGTGCCGAATCCTGCCCGCTGGAATGCTGGATAACTGTAGAGATACGGCAGGAAGCCGCATCGCAGAAGGGGATGGAAGTTCATCGTGAACAGCTTAAACAAGGATGCCGGCACCGTACGGCTGGAATCTGTCAGCAAGGTCTACGGCAGGGGAGAACGTGAGGTTGTTGCGCTGCGCAATGTCACAGCACAATTTGCCAAGGGGTCGTTCACCGCGCTGATGGGGCCTTCGGGCTCGGGCAAGAGCACCTTCTTGCAATGCGCGGCGGGACTGGATCTGCCCAGTTCCGGGACGGTGTACCTTGAACAGCAAAAAATTAATGAGCTGACCGAGACCGATCTGACTAAGCTGCGCCGTGAACGGATAGGCTTCGTCTTCCAGTCCTACAATCTGCTCCCGGTACTCACCGTGCAGCAGAATGCGGCCCTCCCGCTCCGGCTGGCCGGCAGGAAACCCAGCAGGCAGCAGCTGCTGGACGTGCTTAACAAGGTGGGGCTCGGACAGCGCAAAAACCACCGGCCCGCAGAACTCTCCGGCGGGCAGCAACAACGGGTTGCCATTGCCCGGGCGCTGATCAGCGAACCGGCGGTGATCTTCGCCGACGAACCCACAGGTGCCTTGGATACCCGTAGCGCACGGGAAATCCTGGCGTTGCTTCAGCAATCGGCCAGGGTTATGGGCCGGACCATCATCATGGTGACCCATGATCCTGTTGCGGCTTCCTATGCGGATCGTGTCTTGTTCCTGGCCGATGGGCAACTGGCCGGAGAACTGCAGGACCCGACCCCCGAAGCCGTGGCCGAAAGACTGACCCATCTGGGCGATGCCGACGCTTCCGGGAATCTGGCGCACTCCCTTTCCAGCGGTGGAGGGAAGAACTGATGCTGCAGCTTGCCTTGCGTACCCTGCGCTTTCGAGCAGGAACTTTTGCCGCGGCCTTTCTGGCCATGTTTTTCGCCGCCGCCATCCTCATGGCGTGCGGAGGATTAATTGAGACGGGCATTCGCACGGCGGTGGTACCCGGGCAACTGGAATCCGCGGACCTTGTCGTGGCCGGAAATCAGGAATATCACGGTTCGGGTGGCGACCCAGATGAACCGCCGATCTTGCCCGAACGGGTCAGGATCGACGCGGAGCTGCAGGCCGCTATCCAAGCGTTGCCCGGGGTGGAACAAGTCCGCAGTCACGTCTTCGAAAATTCAGCACCCGCCGGAAAAATTGATGCGCTGAGCGTGGAGGTGGAGCCCGGAGCAGATCTGGGTGCGCTGCGTGAACGCATTAACGCTGAATTGGATGACTCCGCAGTCACCCTGATCGGAGAGGAACGCGGTCAAGCCGAACATGGCCAAGCCAAGGCCAGCGGCACCACGGTGATGGCCTTGGCCGGAGTCTTCACGGCCTTTGCGTTGCTGGTTTCCATCTTCGGTGTGAGCTCCATGCTGGCACTGTCGATCACCCAGCGTCAACGTGATTTGGCGTTGCTGCGTGCCATCGGGGGAACACCGGAACAGATCCGTTCCTTGGTGTTCCGGGAGACGCTGCTGCTGTCCATCATTGCCACCGCGCTGGCCGTAGCCCCTGGCCAACTTCTGGGCAGGGCCATGTTCAACCTGCTGTCCAGCGAAGGGATCGCCGCCGAAGGCCTGATCTTTCATCAAGGATGGGTTCCGACCGTCAGCGCCATGGTGATTGCTCTTGGCTCCGCTGTGGCTGGGGCGCTCAGCTCCGGTCGTCGGGCGGCCAGCATCAAGCCCACTCAGGCCCTGGCCGAGGCGTCGGTGCACAACATTCGTGGATCTAAGGGGCAATTGTTCTTGGGCGCAGGCGTACTTGCCGCCGGCATTGCGATGAGCCTGGTGACCGTGCTGGCCATGAGTGGTCCGCTGATGGCGGCCACCGGGGCACCGGCAGTGCTCCTGCTGTCTGTGGGATTCGCCCTGCTGTCGCCGATTCTGGCCAAGCTGAGCACCTTCGCCGTGCAGTGGCCGGCCCTTGCTATGGGCGGTGTGACCGGCCAGCTTGCGGTGCTTAATGCGCGAGGCAGCAGCGGGCGGATGGCTGCGGTCATGGCCCCCGTCATCTTGCTGACCGGGGTGTCCGCTGGCTTGCTCTATCTGCAGTCGGCCAACGATGCGGCCGACCGCCAGACCTTTGCCAGCACTGTGGTGGCCGATGCGGTGGTGGGCTCGGAGGATGGCTTCGATGCGGGCGAACTGGCACAGATTAATGCGCTGCCCGGCGTTGCAGCCGCATCGGAATACGTTGAAAGCACCGGGTTCATCGAACATCCACAGGACGCGTCTCCCCCTCATGAAGGATGGAACCTGGTCGGTGTCAGTGCCCGGGGCGCTGGCACCCTCACCGCTGCCACCATCAGTTCCGGGGCCTTGGGGGATTTCCACGGAAACCGCATCGCCATTGAGGAGCGGCACGCGCAGCGCCTGGAGGTGAGCCCCGGCGATCACATCACGCTTCGAATGGGCGACAACAGCTCCGTGGAGCTGGAAGTTGCTGGCTTGTTCACCGCGCCGGAAGGTTATGACAGCTTGCTGCTTCCTGCTGAAACACTGGCCTCGCACACCACCACCGGGTTTGCTACGCAGGTGCTGGTTTCGGCTCCCGAAGGCAGTTCCACCGAGCAGCTGATGCAGAGCCTAAACCAGTGGGCCGCAGGGCACCCAGGCATGGAAATTTCCGGAAAGGACGTCTTGCTGGCCGAATATGACGCCCAGAAGCAGACGGCGAACTTCGCACTTTACATGATGGTTCTGATGGTTGCCGGCTATGCCGCGATCACGGTCATCAATACACTGGCCTCGAGTATGATCGTGCGCCGCCGTGAATTCGGCGTGCAGCGTCTGGCGGGAGCGACCCGCAAGCAGGTGCTGCAGATGGTCTGGCTGGAGGGATGCATCGTATCGATCAGCGGCATCGCGATCGGCACCATGGCCGCCGCGATCATTGTCGTGCCGGTCAATATGGAGCGCTTGGGCTCCGTGATACCGGCCGGCTCGCCTTGGAGTTACCTTGCGCTGGTGGTTCTGACCACGGCGCTGATCCTGGGCTCCATGCTCATCCCGGCATTCAGAGTGACCCGCGGACGGCCTGCGGAAGCGGCGCTTTCGGTGGAGTAGAACTGCCGTGCACCGACGCCAACACCCCGGCAAGGTAGCTCTTGCCGGGGTGCTGCGATAGGTGCTGCTTAGTGCTTGGCCAGCTTCTTCGCTGGATCCGCGGTGCGCTTGTCAAAGATGAGCGCACCTACTTCCTGTTCGGCCTGGTTGCGGAAGGACAGGTCGATGCCCTTGCGGTCACGGATCAGGCTGACCGCGGTCAGCGAGATCGCCACGACGATCAGCAGGTACACGGCTACTGCGTTGGTGCCGCCGGTAGCCTGCACCAGCGCCTGAGCGATGGTTGGGGCGAAGGCGCCGCCGACGATTGCACCGATCGCGTAGGAGATCGACACCCCGGAGAAGCGGACCGAGGCGGGGAACATTTCAGAGTAGAGCGCGGACTGTGCGCCGTAAGTCAGGCCCAGTCCGATGCCGAAGATTCCGAAGGCCAGGTAGAGCAGGCCCAATGAACCGGAGTTGACCAGTGCAAAAACCGGGAAGAGCGACAGGCCCAGAATCACGAAGCCCACCTGGTAGGTGCGCACACGGCCCAGCATATCGGCCAGCACGCCGGCGACCATCGTGAAGATGAGCCAGATCGCTGCGCCGAAGACCACCGCGAGCAGCACGTCGGTACGTTCAAGTCCGATCGGACCGTCGGGGTTCGTGGTGTAGGACTGGAAGAATCCACCGGTCGTCATGTAGCCGGCAGCGTTGTTGCCAGCGAAGACCAGTGCGGCCACCAGAACCAGGCGCCAGTGCTTGCGGAACAGTTCCACAACCGGGACCTTGGTCTGGGCCTTCTGCTCGGCGATTTCCTCGAAGACCGGGGACTCGTCAACTGCACGGCGCACAAAGTAACCGATAGCGATCAGCACGATCGAGGCGAGGAACGGTACACGCCAACCCCACTGCACAAATTCTTCACCCGGTGAGATGACACCGGTCATCAGCGCCATGGTTCCCGAAGCGAGCAGCATGCCCAGCGGCACACCGATCTGCGGGTAGGAACCGGCACGTCCGCGGTGCGTATCTGGCGCGTGTTCCACGGCCATCAGTACCGCGCCGCCCCATTCGCCACCTGCGGAAATGCCCTGCACGATGCGCAGCAGCAGCAAGAGGATTGGTGCCCAGATGCCGGCGGTCTCGTAGGTCGGCAGCACGCCGATGAGCATCGTCGCGGCGCCCATCAGGCTCAAGGTCAGCACCAGCATTGCGCGGCGGCCGATCTTATCGCCGTAGTGACCTGCGAGGAATGCGCCCAGCGGGCGGAAGAGGAAGGACAAACCCACGGAAGCGAAGGAGATCAGCAGCGCGATGTCCTTGCCGGCCGGTTCGAAGAACAGGTGGCTGAAAACCAGGCCCGCGGCGGTCGCGTAAATGAAGAAGTCGTACCATTCAACGGTGGTGCCGATGATGGTGGCAAAAGCGACGCGTCGTTGATTGGACTTGGCGCTCCGCCCTGCTGTTGCTGCGGTGTTTCCCATGATGCTCCTCGCTGAGCCGTCGCGGCCCCCACGGCCGATACTGCGTGAGTGGTAAGTCACTCACCAGTGTCGCACCGCACATACCTAAGGTAAACTTCAAAGTTCTACAGAACAACTGAAGGTGAGCTTAAAAGTATGTCGAAGTTTACGCTGCGGCATCTGGAAATCATGGCCGAATTGCCCGATCATACAACCCTGGGGTCCGCGGCAAGCGAGCTGAATATTTCAGAATCGGCCTTGTCGCAGTCGATTACCGCGATCGAAAAGATCGCCCGGGAACCGCTGTGCCTGCGGCGCAAGGCCCATGGCATCACGATGACCGCCTCCGGGGAGTACTTCTCGTTGATGGCGCGGAAAATTATTGCCCAGGTCGGCGAACTGCAGGCCACCTTCCCGCATCAGGACGGGCAGCTGCGCGGTCCGGTGCGCTTTGGCTGCTTCGCCTCGCTTTCCCCGCATGTCATTCCGGCGCTGCTTGAGGGGTTTCCGCAGTTACACCCGAATCTGGATGTCAGCGTCCGGGTCGGCACGCACGAGGAGCTCATTCCGGCGCTGAACTCCGGGGAACTTGATATTGCATTCGTCTACGACCTGCTGCTGCCGCTCGAACTGAACAAACAGGTCATCTACGAAACCGAAATGCAGGTAGTGCTGCACCCGGAGCATCCGCTGGCGCAGCTGCAACGCCCCGTGGAGCTGACCGACCTGGTCGACGAACCGCTGATCATGTACGAATCCGTCCCATCCACCGAGTACACGATGCAGCTGTTCGCCGCCCAAGGGCTGGTCCCGAAAATCACCGCGTCGGTCCCGCAAATGATCCTGGTCAACGCGATGGTCGGACGCGGGTTGGGTTATGGCCTGCTGATGTCGCGCCCAAATAACGCCGAAATCTCCCTCGAAGGGCGCAAGCTGGCCATTCGCCGGCTCAGCCAACCCAATTACCCCAGTGCGGTGGTGGCCATTTGGCCGGGGAAGGCACAGCTTTCGGCGCGTGTGCTGGCGCTGATCGACTTCGCTATTACCACGATGAACGATTCGTGGCGCGAGAAATCTCCGGGTCACTAGAGGTCTCTGCTCCGCCGATACCCGATCACCTCGCGCGGAGAACCATGGGTGCTGCGCTGAAGGGGACTATCGCCCAGCAGCCGTGCTGGGCATAATGGGAAGTGAACCGAAGCACGCCGTAGGAGCTACATACCGAAGGGGCTAAGGACATGATTGGCATATGGCAGGCGATGGTCATCGACTGTGAAGATCCCAGCGCGTTGGCAACATTTTACGAGCAACTGCTCGGCATGATTCGGCTCGATGATCAACCCGACTGGGTGAGTATCGGCGATGCACCGGATCGACCGGCGCTCGCTTTTCAAGCGGTCACCCCGTATGTTTCTCCACAGTGGCCCGGGCATATTTCCCCGGCGCAAGCCCATGTGGACGTGAAGGTTAACGATCTGGATCTGGCCGAGGAACAGGTACTCGCGCTCGGGGCTACGGTCACCGGGGAAGGCTCGGAAACCTTTCGCGTGTATCTTGACCCGCAACAACACCCCTTTTGCCTGGTCAGTTGGTAACTAACCAGCACAGGTTCCGTAGTTAGCCCCAGTGGGTGAAGGCGATCTTCGCCGCCTGCAACCGTGAAGTGACACCAAGTTTGGACATCACCCGGGAGACATGCGTTTTGACGGTGGTTTCCCCAATGCCTAAGTCTTCGGCGATCTGCGGATTACTCAGCCCCTGGCCCAGGCGGCGAAGCACCTGAATTTCCCGATCGGTGAGCGTCTCAGGTAGCGCGCTGGCAGGCGGTGCCGCCTCGGTCAGCGCGCTCATCGCCTGGGCGACGACCCGGGCGGTGACCGCCGGATCGAGCACCGAATTCCCGCCGGCAGCGGTTTTGACAGCGGCGAGAATCTGCGTCGGCGTGGAGCTTTTGAGCAGAAAACCGTGCGCCCCGGCCTGCAGGGCTCCGAAGAGGTAGTCGTCATCGTCGAAGGTGGTCAAGACCAGCACCCGCGACAGCTGCGCGCTGCTGATTTCTTCGGTGGCAGCCACCCCGTCGAGAATCGGCATGCGCAGATCCATCAACACCACCGCCGGACGCAGAGCGCGGGTCATGCTCACCGCCTGGCGCCCGTCGGCGGCCTCTCCGAGAACTTCAATCTCCGGGTCCGCCTCGAGAATCATGCGGATCCCCATGCGCACCGTCGAGTGGTCATCCACGATCAAAACCTTCAAACTCATAGGTGGCCGTCAACTTCCTGCGCGGTCGGTTCGGTCGGTGGTTTAACTGCGTTGGCTTTAATCGGAAATTCACAGCGCACCCAAAATTCAGTGTCGCCGCCGCAAGCAAAGTACCCGTCGAACATCTGGGTACGTGCCCGAATATTCTGCAATCCACTGCCGGCCCCGGTGATGCTGGTGTGGGGCAATGCCGTGGTGAGCAACGGATTCTGTGCGCGGATCACCAGCACCTGGGCGCGGTGGAAAAGTTCCAGCGTAAGCGGCGTACCTGGCGCATGTTTTGCGTGGTTGACGAGTAACTCACGCACCGTGCGGTAAATCGCGGTCTGGATTGCTTCGGGAACCTGCGCTGCGCCAAAGTTTATGGCCGATTCCAAGCTAATGTGCTGACCGGCGGCTTGGAAAGACTGGATCAGCTCGGTTAGCCCACTCAGATCGGCGCGCAGTATCGAGCTCTTTCCGGCATGCAACATCCGCACCATCGCGGTCATTTCTTCCAGTCCGGCCACCGATTCGCTGCGAATACTGTCCAAGGGGATACGCAAATTTTCCTGCGTGGCTACCGAATCTCGTTCCAGCAGTGCCGCGCTTAGCAGTGCGATGGACGATAACCGGGCGGAGAGTACATCGTGCATCTCCCGGGCGAGGGCAGTGCGCTCCTCGACGCTCTGCGCACGATGTTCGGCGACCAACAGCTCTTCGCGGTTCGCCGCGGCGGCACCCACCGCGGTGGCGCGCGCCGATTCGCTCTCTGCCAGTTCCTGGGCGGTGCGCACATTTTGCGCCCACAACATCGGGGTGAAGAGGATGAATCCGGCAACAAATACCACCAGCACCGCCTCGCTGGCCGAACTGGTCAGTGACCAAACATATCCGGCGGTGAGCAGGGTCAGCACACATAAAATGATCAGCGTCCAACGTCGCACCGGCTCGCTGGCAAGCAGGTAGATGCTGAAGACCGCTTCGAAGAGCAGGAAGTAGCCGCCGATGCTGCCTTGCCCGAGCAACAACAGCGCGAATAACGTCATCCACAGTGCGCTGAGCGTCGGGGCTTTGCGCCGGGTGAACATCGCCGCGACGCCAAGTAAGAGCACCGGGAACCACCAGCCGGCCAATGGCTGAAACATCGGCCACGGCGGGTTGACCAACTGCGAAAGGTGAAGCACCACGGTGAGCACCACGTACATCCCGGCCGTTTGGGGTTCCTGATCGCCGCGGCCCAAGCGCCGAAGCAACGTGGCTAAATTTCTTCTCACCAAATAATTATGCGCTCAGGCTTGTGCCCGGCGCGTCCTCCTTTAGTAGGACTGCCGGTGGACCGTTGCCCGATGTGCAGCGCGAGCTGGGGACAGCACACTGGAAACCATGGATCTCATGACGCAGGCTCCGGGCCTGACACTATTCATCTTGGCGCTGATCGATGCGACCTCCATCGGCACGCTGATCATTCCGATCTGGTTGCTGCTGCGCCGCGACTATCGACGCGCGATCCCCCGGGTGATCGCCTATCTGGGGATCTTGGCGATCTTCTACGCGGTCGTTGGGTTGCTGCTTCGCTCCGGCTGGGATTTAGGCGCCAGCCTGCTTCCCGACGGGTTTTTCCAGCGCCCGGTGCTGCGGCTACTGGGCTTGGCACTCGGAGCCGGCATGATTATTTGGGCGCTGACTTATCAAACCGATGCGCAGAAGGAGAAGGCGCGAGCCAAAACGGCGGCGAAAACCGCGGCACAAACGACCGCGGATACCTCCATCACGCAGGCCCGGGCGCCGCACAGCGCGAATGATTCGGGAGCTACGGTCCAGCCGGAGGTGCCGCACAGGCTTCGCGCACTGCTGGGCCGCGCGTTGGATAGTAAAACCGGGGTGCTGGTGCTGGCGTTGGTGGCCGGGCTGCTCGAACTACCCACAATGCTTCCCTACCTGGGGGCGATGCCGGTGCTGAAAAACTCCGGCTGGGCGGAATCGACCCAGCTCATCGCGCTAGGACTGTACTGCCTGGTGATGATCACGCCTGCGCTGGTCTTGGTGGGGGTGCGCGCGCTGGCCGGGGAGAGGCTCGATGCCTGGCTGCAACGGATCGGGACCAAACTTGGCCGGTATGCGCAGGAAACGCTGGGCTGGGTGGTGGGGATCGCCGGTTATCTGCTGATCCGTAGCACGCTGAGCGGATCGGACCTGGCGTCCTTGTTTGAGCGGGTCGTGAACTCATAGTGGCCGGGGCACGCTGTGGGCGAACCGGGCGCATCTAATTGGTCACCGGTGAGACAAGGTGAGATAATTGTCAGTATGGAACCTCTAGGCAGCACCGCGAAGCAGGGCAAAAAAGTTACCCTGAACGCATCAACTTTGGCCATGGCCGTGATGGTTGTCGTCCTTTTGGTGGCGGTAGTCTTCGCCGCTAACTCCAATCAGGTCGTCGGCTGGTTCATCGTCGCGATCTCTGCCGGTTGGCTGCTGCTGGCAGCATTTATGATGTTCGGCCTCAAGCGCGGTGCCGATAAGATCAACAACTCGCTGCGTGAAGCGACAGCGGCGGCCACCGGCCGTGCACAGGGCGCCTCCACCGTCGTCGTCGACGAGGGCACCAGCCAGCGCGATATGAAGCTGGACCACTCCTTCAAGATCATTCAGGTGCAGACCCGGGTGATCGATGAGCAGCGCGCCAAGAACGATGCCGGCTCCGCCGAAATGATCGACCGCGCCTTGGAAACTATTCGGATGACCGCGACGAACGCCCGCGACATGATGAAACCTTCCGGGGACGCCATCGACGGCGAAATCGTGAACTAAATACATTTGTTACCGCGCAGCGCAACGTTCAGGCAGAACGTTGCGCTGTCTTTTTGTAAGGTGGAATTGTGATACCTACCAGCGTGGAAATTTTGAGCAAGAATGCCGGCGCCGTGCGCGTGGCCTCGGTCAACGTCAACGGCATACGCGCGGCCTACAAGCGTAATATGCCCGACTGGATCAACGCGCGTGACGCGGACATCCTCTGCCTGCAGGAGGTGCGCGCACCGGATGCGATCCTGCGCGAACTGATCGGCGAGGGCTGGTCCATTCTGCACGCCGAAGCCAAGGACAAGGGCCGCGCCGGGGTCGCGGTGCTTTCCCGCGCCGAACCGACCGCCGTGCGTGAGCACATCGGTGAGGAGTACTTCGCGCAATCAGGCCGCTGGGTGGAAGCTGATTTCACCATGGCCGACGGATCCACCCTGTGCGTGGTTTCCGCCTACGTGCACTCCGGCGAGCTGAACACGCAAAAGCAGGAAGACAAGTACCGTTTCCTGACCCGCATGAACGTGCGGCTGGTTGAGCTGAAAAATGAGAAAGACCATGTGCTGGTGGTGGGCGATTTGAACGTCGTGCACACCGAAAAGGACATCAAGAACTGGAAGCCGAACCACAATAAGCGCGCCGGTGTGATGGACGAGGAGATCGCCTACTTCGACGGGTTCTTCGGCCCGGAGATCGGCTACAAGGATGTGGCCCGGGAACTGGCCGGCGACGCCCAGGGACCGTACACCTGGTGGTCCTTCCGCGGGCAGGCCTTCGACAACGATGCCGGTTGGCGTATCGACTACCAGATGGCTACCGCGGATCTTGCCGCGAAGGCCGTCAAGTCCCACGTAGACCGCGCCTCGGCCTACGATCTGCGCTTCTCCGACCACGCACCGTTGGTTGTCGACTACCAGTTCTAAAAGGAACCACAATTCATGGAAACACTACGCCCCCGCGTCCTATCCGGGATGCAGCCTTCCGGCGACTCACTCCACCTGGGTAACTATCTGGGCGCCCTGGTCAACTGGGTCAAAACCCAGGATGACCACGACGCGTTTTTCTTCATTCCGGATATGCACGCGATCACCGTCTCGCAGGATCCCGCCGAGCTGCGCGCACGTACCCGTAAAACCGCCGCGCAGTTCATCGCCGGCGGCATCGACCTGGACAAGTCCACGCTCTTCGTCCAGTCTCAGGTGCCCGAACATGCCCAGCTGGCCTGGGTATTAAACTGCATCACCGGTTTTGGCGAAGCCAGCCGAATGACCCAGTTTAAGGACAAATCCTCCAAGGGCGGCGCCGATGCTGCCAGCGTTGGCCTGTTCACCTACCCGGTGCTCATGGCAGCTGACATCTTGCTCTACCAGCCGCAGGGTGTCCCGGTCGGGGATGACCAGCGTCAGCATGTGGAGCTGGCCCGCGATCTGGCCAAGCGTTTTAACCACCGTTTTGGTGAGACTTTTGTGGTGCCCGAGGCTTTCATCCCCAAGGAGGGCGCACGCATTTACGACCTGCAGAACCCGACCTCGAAGATGTCCAAGTCCGCCGAGTCGCCTGCAGGTCTGATCAATGTGCTCGACGAGCCGAAGCAGATCGCCAAGCGGATCAAGTCAGCGGTCACCGATGCCGGCAGCGTCGTGGCCTACGACAAGGAAGAAAAGCCTGGGGTGTCCAACCTTTTGAACATCCTGGCTGCGATGACCGGAAAGCATGTGCCGGAACTGGTCGCCGAGTTTGAAGGCAAGATGTACGGGCACCTGAAGGTGGCGGTGGCAGAGGCCGTGGTTGAACGCCTTACTCCGATCCGCACGCGCACCCTCGAACTGCTCGACGATCCTGCAGAGCTTGACCGGCTGCTGCTGGCCGGCGCGGCAAAGGCCCGCGAGGTCGCCTCGGCCACCGTCGCCGATGTCTACCAGAAGGTCGGCTTCCTGCCGCCGCTGGGAAGCCACAGTTAATCGTGAGTGATCAGGCCACGGAAGTTGAGGACCCCCAATTCACCTTGGGGGTCGTCATTCCCGTGCCCGAACCACAGCGCAGCGTCTTGCGTGAATGGCGCCGGAAATTCGGGGGAGCGGACACCGAGACGATCGACCCGCATATCACCCTGGTCTCCGGCGGCTACCTCAACTCCTGGGAGCAAGCCGCGGCGCAGGTCCATCGGGTGGCCGCTGGCAGTTCGCAGTTCAGTGTTCGGCTGGCCTCCGCACGCTCTTTCCAACCCTCCAGTCAGGTGGTGTATCTGCCGTTAGCTGCCGGTTCGCAGCGTTGCTGGGCGCTGCATGAGGCGCTGCTTGCCGGGCCGCTGCGTCACGAGTCAAAGTTCGACTACCACCCGCACCTGACGATCGCACAGAATGTGCCGGAGGCCGATTTGGCCGCCGCATACACCGCGTTGCAGGAGGTGGAGCTGTGCTTCGACGTGCACAGCGTGCAGCTGTTCGACACCCGCCATGGGGCCTGGAACTTCTGCGAACAAATCGCGTTGGGTCGCTGAACCTGAACCCGTAGGTGCAAATAGCCAAAAAATCCCGTGGAATAAAAATGTTCCACGGGATTTCTATCGCCCTAAGGCAGCGGCGTTTGGGTTACTTGGCGCGAACGTTGGCTTCGATCTTCGCGCCGGTGTCTGCGTCGATGTTCTTCCAGTATTCCAACGCGTTGCTCAGCACTGGCTCGGCAACCCCGTCGAGGGCACCGGTGACAGTGTTGACCAGTTCGGCGCGCTGGGCGTCGTCCATAACCTCGCGGACCAGGATGCCTGGCTGGACGAAGTCGCCGTCGTCCTCGCGCAGCGTGTAGGCCGCACGCACCAGCTCCCCATCGGACTCGAAGGAGTTATCCACCGGTCCGGTCTGGTCGCTGTAGGAATCGCCGAAGGAGTTCGGCGCGTAGACGCTGCGGTCCCCGGTGTGCTCGAAGGTCATATTGCCTTCGAAGTTGTACGAGTTGACCGGGCATTTCGGCTTATTCACCGGCAGCTGCTGGAAGTTGGTGCCGATGCGGTAACGCTGAGCGTCGGCGTAGGCGAAGTTACGGCCAAGGAGCATCTTGTCCGGGCTCATGCCCATGCCTGGAACCATGTTGGCTGGCGAGAATGCTGCCTGCTCGATCTGCGCGAAGAAATTCTCCGGGTTGCGGTTCAGCGTCATCGTGCCGACCTTGATACGCGGGTAGTCCTTCTTGGACCAGACCTTGGTCAGGTCAAATGGGTTGTAGCGGTAGGTCTTTGCCTCGTCGTACGGCATGATCTGCACGTAGAGGTCCCACTGGGGGAAGTTGCCGGCCTTGATGTTGTCGAACAGGTCGCGGCGGTGGAATTCTGCGTCCGCTCCTGCCAGTGCCTCGGCCTCGGCGCCAGGCATGGTCTCGAACTTGTCGGACTGCTTGTTCAGGAAGTGGTACTTGACCCAGAACTTCTCACCGGCAGCGTTGACCCACATGTAGGTGTGCGAGCCGTAGCCGTTCATTTCGCGCCAGGTCTTAGGCAGGCCGCGCTGGCCCATGATGTAGGTGACCTGGTGGGCAGATTCGGGGTTCTGCGTCCAGAAGTCCCACTGCATGGTGCCGTCGCGCAGACCGGAATCCGGCAGGCGCTTCTGCGAGCGGATGAAGTGCGGGAACTTCATTGGATCGCGCAGGAAGAAGACCGGGGTATTGTTACCGACCAGGTCGAAGTTGCCTTCGGTGGTGTAGAACTTCATCGAGAAGCCACGCACGTCGCGCCAGGTGTCTGGGGAACCGAGCTCACCGGCGACGGTGGAGAAGCGCATCAGGGTTTCGGTTTTCACACCTGGCTGGAACAGTGCAGCCTTGGTGTACTGCGAAATGTCTTCAGTGGTTTCGAATTCGCCGAAAGCACCGGCGCCCTTTGCATGCGGGCGGCGTTCTGGCACGTTCATGCGGTTGAAGTGCTGCAGGGTTTCGACCAGGTGGTGGTCGTGCAGGACGATCGGACCATCTGCGCCTACGGTCAGGGAGTTGCGGTCACTGACCGCTGGGATGCCTGCCTGGGTGGTCGAACCGCTAGGGTTCACGTTCTGATTCTCAGCCATTGTTTCTCCTTTGCATGGATCCTACATTTTTGTCAGGAAGAGTGCGGCGGGAATACGCCGCGGTGCTCCGCCCTGGCAAGGGCCTCATCCACGGGCGCGGAACGCACCGTAGAGGTCTATGAAATTCTTGGGTTTCAAACGGCTCAGAGTTTGTCCACGCGCAGAGGCGCAGCGTGCAAACTGGTACAAATAACCGGTGAAGCCCATAGTTCCCATCATGCCATAAATTTGAATGGATCCAAATAGGGAATGTGGAATTCACCGCATTGTTGCCAGGCGTTAATTGCTCGGTTAACGCACAAAGAGGCTCGAACCCAGTGGTTCGAGCCTCTTTGCGAGGACTAGGGACTAATCCTTAGACGGTGCGCGACAAGATTGCCTGCTTGACCTCGGCAATAGCCTGGGTCACCTGGATGCCACGCGGGCATGCTTCGGTGCAGTTGAAGGTGGTGCGGCAACGCCACACGCCTTCCTTGTCGTTCAGGATCTCCAAACGCATATCGCCTGCATCATCGCGCGAGTCGAAGATGAAGCGGTGTGCGTTGACGATTGCTGCCGGGCCGAAGTACTGGCCATCGGTCCAGAAGACCGGGCAAGACGAGGTGCACGCGGCGCAAAGAATGCACTTGGTGGTGTCCTCGAACTTAGCGTGGTCCGCTGCCGACTGGTAACGCTCGCCCGATGGCTCGTGGCCATCGTTGATCAGGAACGGCATGATCTCGCGGTAGGACTGGAAGAACGGTTCCATGTCGACGATGAGGTCCTTTTCAAGGGGCAGGCCCTTGATGGCTTCAACGGTGATCGGCTTGGAGGTGTCCAGGTCCTTGAGCAGGGTCTTGCAAGCAAGACGGTTGCGGCCGTTGATGCGCATGGCATCCGAACCGCAGACGCCGTGTGCGCAAGAGCGGCGGAAAGACAGCGAACCGTCATGCTCCCACTTGACCTTGTGCAGGGCGTCCAGCACGCGGTCGGTGCCGTACATGGTCAGCTTGAAGTCTTCCCAGTACGCGTCAGCGGTGCTCTCCGGGGTGTAACGGCGAACGCGCAGGGTGATGTTGAAGGTAGGGATTTCTCCGCCACCGCCAACACCTGGCTTCAGCTCGATCTTTGATGCTGGTTCCGGAAGTTCCGTGCTCATTAGTACTTACGCTCCATCGGCTGGTAACGGGTAAAGATGACGGGCTTGGTTTCCATGCGAATGCCGGAAATGCCCTCGGTGGTAGCCGTTGCGTCGCGGTAGGACATCGAGTGCTTCATGAAGTTCTCGTCGTCGCGGTTCGGGAAGTCCTCGCGGTAGTGTCCGCCGCGCGATTCCTTGCGGTGCATGGCGGCAGCGGTCATAACCTCTGCCATGTCCAGCAGGAAGCCAAGCTCGATGGCTTCCAGAAGGTCAAGGTTGAAGCGCTTGCCCTTATCCTGGACCGAAACGTTCTTGTAACGCTCACGTAGTTCTTCGATGACAACCAGTGCGCGATCCAGCGAATCCTTGTCGCGGAACACCTGAACGTTAGCGTCCATGATGTCCTGAAGTTCCTTACGCAATACCGCAACACGCTCGGTACCGGTGGAGTTCAGCATCGCGTCGATCTGGGTGCTGGTGAACTTCTCTGGATCCTCTGGAAGTGCGACGAAGTCTGCGGTAGCCGCGTACTTCGCTGCCGAGATGCCGGCGCGCTTACCGAAGACGTTGATGTCCAACAGCGAGTTGGTGCCCAGACGGTTTGATCCGTGGACCGAGACACAGGCGACTTCGCCGGCCGCATAGAGTCCTGGGATCACGGTGTCGTTGTCCTGCAGGACCTCGGCATCGATATTGGTAGGGATACCACCCATCACGTAGTGCGCGGTCGGGAAGACCGGTACCGGCTCGGTGTATGGCTCTACACCCAGGTAGGTACGCGCGAACTCGGTGATGTCCGGAAGCTTCGCATCGATGTGCGCTGGTTCCAGGTGAGTGAGGTCAAGCAGTACGTAATCCTTGTTGGGACCACAGCCACGGCCTTCGCGCACCTCATTGGCCATCGAGCGCGCGACGATGTCACGCGGTGCGAGGTCCTTGATGGTTGGTGCGTAGCGCTCCATGAAGCGCTCACCTTCGGAGTTACGCAGGATTGCGCCTTCGCCGCGAGCAGCCTCGGAAAGCAGGATGCCCAGACCGGCCAGGCCGGTCGGGTGGAACTGCACAAATTCCATATCTTCCAGCGGGATGCCCTTACGGAAGGCGATGCCCATGCCGTCACCGGTGAGGGTGTGGGCGTTGGAAGTGGTCTTGAAGACCTTGCCGGCGCCGCCGGTTGCGAAGACAACCGACTTGGCCTGGAAGATGTGCAGCTCGCCGCTAGCCAGATCGTAGGATACGACGCCAGCAACGCGCTTCTGCTTGTAGGCGGTGCCATCTTCGCGGTAGGCATCTTCTTCAACCATCAGCATGTCCAGCACGTAGTACTCGTTGTAGAACTCAACGTTGTGCTTGACGCAGTTTTGGTAGAGGGTCTGCAAGATCATGTGGCCGGTGCGGTCAGCTGCGTAGCAAGCACGGCGTACCGCTGCCTTGCCGTGGTCACGGGTGTGACCGCCGAAGCGACGCTGGTCAATCTTGCCCTCTGGGGTGCGGTTGAATGGCAGACCCATTTTTTCCAGGTCCAGCACGGCGTCGATGGCTTCCTTCGCCATGATCTCCGCTGCGTCCTGGTCAACCAGGTAGTCGCCACCCTTGACGGTGTCGAAGGTGTGCCACTCCCAGTTGTCTTCCTCGACGTTGGCAAGTGCTGCACACATGCCACCCTGGGCCGCACCGGTGTGCGAACGGGTTGGGTAAAGCTTGGTTAGCACTGCGGTGTGTGCGCGCTGACCGGATTCGATCGCCGCACGCATACCTGCACCACCGGCACCGACGATGACTACGTCGTACTTGTGTACCTGCATTCTTGATGCTCTCTTTTCTAAAAAATCTTTGTGACTAAAAAACGGGTTCTAGCACTGTGGCAACGGGCTGTTCACGATGCATGGATCGAAGGTGAAGATCACCAGGGAGCCAAGCACGATGATGAAGATCGTTGCTACGTAGAGCAGACCCTTTAGCCACGCACGGGTTGCGTGCTTCTCGGCGTAATCGTTGATGATGGTACGCACACCGTTGGTGCCGTGCAGCATCGACAACCACAGCAGTGCCAAATCCCAGAACTGCCATACTGGATCGGCCCACTTGCCGGCAACAAAGCCGAAGGAGAGGCCGTTGACGCCCTCGCCGGTGAGCAGGTTAGCGATGAGGTGCCCGAAAATCAGGATGACCAGCACTACGCCTGAGAGGCGCATAAACAGCCATGCAAGCATCTCGAAGTTGCCGCGCGACTTTGGTCCGCGAACATACTTCGGATCTAGACGCTGGCTACGTGGTTCAGCAATTTCTGCGCTCATGGTTTAGTGTCCTCCGAATGCAAGCGAGAGGTGGCGGATTGCGAAGCCGGCGAATACAACTACCCAAACGCCGATGACGCCCCACAACAGCTGACGCTGGTACTTGGTGCCCTGTTTCCAGAAATCAACCAAGATCAAACGCAGACCATTAAACGCGTGGAAAAGGATGGCAGCGACCAAAGCGGTTTCGCCTAATGCCATCAAGGGGTTTTTGTAAGTGGCAATCACTGCGTCGTATGCACTGGCATCGACGCGTACAAGTGCTGTATCAAGCACGTGCACTAAAAGAAAAAGGAAAATAACGACACCGGTGACCCGGTGTCCCACCCAGGACCACATGCCTTCACGGCCGCGGTATAGGGTGCCTGACGAAGTCTTCGACACTGAACTAAACCTCCAAGGCTCGCAACGGCGCATGTGTATATTGCACACAATGAGATTTGACGCACTTGTGCGAGCGTTCCTTGTGCGAGTCTAAACCACAAATGAGCCTTGGTTCTATCTTGAGTCTTGTGCTTGTGAGTATGTTCACCGAATAGTGGCATTTTTGCGCTTAATGGCCGGGAATAAGCGCGTAATAACGCATAGTTGCATGGCGTATTTATTCGGGCGAAACGTCTCAATGACTGGGTTTGCCCACCGAATGAATTAGTGTAGACCTCGTGAATGCAGACCTTTTAGCGCGCTTCCATGGCGTCATTCCGGCCGGTGGCGTCGGAACCCGCCTATGGCCCCTCTCCCGAGCCTCGGCTCCCAAATTCCTGCACGATCTCACCGGATCGGGCTCGACGCTGATTCGTGCGACCTTTGACCGTCTGGTCCCGCTGGCCGGCGAACGCATTATGGTCGTCACCGGCAAGGCGCACCGCGGCGCGGTCGTAGCCCAACTGCCTGAAATCTCCGATGAAAACCTGGTGCTTGAACCTGCACCACGTGATTCGGCCGCTGCTATCGGCTTGGCCGCCGCAATTCTTTACCGCCGCGACCCCAACATCATCATGGGGTCCTTCGCCGCGGACCAGGTCATCGGCCCGGTCGAAATCTTCCAGCAGGCGCTGGTCGAAGCGATCCATACCGCGGCCACCGGAAAGATCGTCACCATCGGTATTCACCCCACTCATGCGTCTACCGCCTTTGGCTACATCAGGGCCGGCGAAACCTTGGACGTAGCAAACGCGCCCAGCGCCCGTGGCGTGGTGGAGTTCGTGGAGAAACCAGACGAAGACACCGCCCGGCGCTATCTGGCCGGAGGCGGATTCCTCTGGAACGCCGGAATGTTTGTCGCACCCGTCGGGCTGATGCTCAAGCATCTTGAAGCCAATGAGCCGGCGCTCTATGCGGGACTTATGCGCATCGCCGAGGCATGGGATACCGAACAGCGTGACGCGGTCATGGCCGAGGTCTGGGATGACCTGCCGAAGACCGCGATTGACTATGCGGTGGCCGAGCCGGCCGCGGCCGCCGGTGACGTCGCGGTGATCCCGGGCATTTTCAACTGGGATGACGTCGGAGACTTCGCGGCCATCGGACGATTGAACAGCGAAGACGCCGAAGAAGGCGTCATCACCCTCGGTGAGGCGGTGCGGGTGTACGCCGATAATGCCACCGGCGTGGTCTACAGCGATCGACCACGGGTGGTTGCGCTGATCGGCATCGATGACGTGATCGTGGTGGATACCGCCGACGCGTTGCTGGTGACCACCAAGGAGCACGCGCAGAAGGTCAAAGCGACGGTGGAGCAGCTCAAGGAGCGCGGGGACACCTCGGTCCTCTAGGTCCGGCAGAGCGCAGGACTATGTCACCGGGTGTCCAAAGGTTACGTGCTGGCTAGGAAGCTCATGGCTCGGCGCGTATCTTCGTTAAGGTGTCTTCGATGAATGAAAATGGCAAGTTAGCATCCGTCCAGCAGTGGACGGAGCCGTTGGTACCTGCGCTGTTGGACTTCCGCCGCGAGTTGCACCGCAACCCGGAGCTTTCCTTCGCCGAGTTCCAGAGCACCGCACGGATCCTCAGTGCATTGCGTGAGGCAGGACTTGACCCGGTGCCGATGGAGCAAACCGGAGCATTCGTCGATGTGGGGCAGGGCCCGATTCGTTTGGGTCTGCGCGCCGACATTGATGCCTTGCCGGTGCTCGAAGAAACCGGGCTGGAATTCGCCTCCATGACCGACGGGGTAGCCCACGCGTGCGGCCACGACATTCACACGACGGTAATGCTCGGGGTAGCCTTGGCGCTGAAATCCATGGATGATGCAGGGGCACTGCATGGCAGAATCCGGGTGATCTTCCAGCCTGCCGAGGAAAAACTACCTGGTGGTGCGCTCTCCGTGATCGAACAGGGCCTCTTGGACGAGGTGCCGCGCGTGCTTGCATTGCACTGCGATCCGCGCATCGACGTGGGAAAGATCGGTACTCGTATCGGGGCGATCACCTCCGCGAGTGACACCATCCGCATCGAGGTTAATGGCCGGGGCGGACATACCTCGCGGCCGCATCTGACCGAAGATATTGTTTTTGCGATGAGTCAGATCGCCACCCAGGTTCCCGCGGTGCTCGGACGCAAGCTTGATGTTCGTTCGGCGGTGTCGGTGGTGTGGGGTCAGATCCATGCCGGCAGCGCGCCGAACGCGATTCCGGCCACCGGTTACCTTGCCGGCACCATGCGCTGCCTCGACGGTGAGGTTTGGTATGCCGCCGGAGAGCTCCTGGACGCGACCGTCCGCCAGGTCGCCGCGCCCTATGGTGTTGAAATTAAAATGCAGCATACCCGCGGGGTACCGCCGGTAATTAACGCTCCGGCCGAGACCGCGTTGATCGAAGACGCGGCGCGGCGCGAGTTCGGTGCCGCCTCCATCGAGCTGACTCCGCAGTCCATGGGCGGGGAAGACTTTGCCTGGATGACGCAGAAGGTTTCTGGGGCGATGCTGCGCTTGGGCACCCGCACCCCGGGCGGTAAAACCTTCGACCTGCATCGCGGGGACTACAACCCAGACGAGCGCAGTATTTCCGTCGGCGTCCGGCTGATGGCAGCGGCTGCCATTCAAGCCATCGACGAAGCGCTGGCCAACTAGGGGAAACCCGAAAATTTTTAACACTTGTTTGATGCTTTAACAAACTGTCATCTGACTTGGGTATTGGCGTTAAGCGCTTGCCGTTACATGCTCTGGAAGTTACCGGTTTGTAATCTTCAACGTCTTTACCTACGGCGTATCTCCGATAGGCTATGGAAACGATGGGAAAGCTAGTACTTTTGTGCCACTCGCGAAGGTCAACTTCACGAATCTAAAGGTTCCTCGCCTCCCGGTAATCTCGCACTTCACTCATGGAGGTTTAGATGCGCTTCTTATCGCGCAAGACCGGTGTGGCCGCGGCCATGCTCGGCATTTCAGCTTTGGCGTTAAGCGCCTGTGGCGCAGCCCCAGAAGATTCCGGCAATGCCGCCGGAAACTCTGACTACATTGGCTGCATCGTTTCCGACTCCGGCGGATTTGATGACCAGTCCTTCAACGAGTCATCGCACCGTGGCCTGATGGCCGCTGCCGATGATATTGGTTTTAAGCCACGCGAGGCAGAGTCGAAGTCCAACTCGGACTTCGCCACCAACCTCACCGGCATGATGAATGCCGGTTGTAATCTGACCGTCACCGTCGGCTTCTTGCTGGGCGATGCGACTGCGCAGGCCGCCGCGGCGAACCCTGAAAAGCATTTCGCGATCGTCGACTTCCAGTACGACAAGCCGATTGAAAACGTTAAGCCGATTATTTATGACACGGCTCAGGCAGCCTACCTGGCAGGCTACGCAGCAGCTGCAGCCTCCGAAACCGGCACCGTTGCTACCTTCGGCGGAATCAAGATCCCAACCGTCACCATCTTCATGGACGGCTTCGCCGACGGCGTAGCAAAGTTCAACGAAGACAAGGGCGAGAACGTCAAGCTCCTTGGCTGGGACAAGAAGAAGCAGGACGGTACCTTCACCGGCGACTTCGAAAAGCAGGATAAGGGCAAGCAGGTGACCAAGAACTTCATCGACAACGGTGCAGACGTGGTCATGCCGGTTGCCGGTCCCGTAGGTAAGGGCGCAGGCGCTGCCGTAGTTGACGCAAACAAGGGCGGCAAGGACGTCAAACTGGTTTGGGTTGACTCCGACGGTTACGAGACCGCACCTGATTACAAGGCTGTCATGCTGACTTCCGTGGTCAAGACCATGGACAAGGCAGTTGAAGAAGTGATCGTCTCCGACGCCGATGGCAAGTTCGACGCCACCCCATATGTGGGTACCCTGGAGAACGAGGGTGTGGCTCTGGCCCCATTCCACGATTTTGATTCCAAGGTCTCCGATGAGACCAAGTCCGAACTGGACGCACTGAAGGCATCGATTATTTCGGGCGACCTGAAGGTTGAATCGAAGGCCAGCCCTAAGTAGGGTTTGCTGCACCACAAAGTAAGTCATCTGAGCGCGTCACCGCTCACCGCCTGAGCGGTGAACTGGTGACGCGCTCTATGACTGCCCACCGCCCAACAACCGAACAACAAAGATGGTGGAATCGTGAAACTCGAACTACGAGGAATCTCGAAAGCCTTCGGTTCTTTCTACGCCAATAAGGATATCGACCTAGTGGTCGATAATGCCCAAATCCACTGTTTGCTCGGTGAAAATGGCGCGGGAAAGTCCACGCTGATGAACGTGCTCTACGGCCTGTATCAGCCGACCGAGGGTCAAATCCTGATCGACGACAAGCCCGTGCAATTCTCCGGGCCAGGCGACGCGATGGCAGCGGGCATCGGCATGGTGCACCAGCACTTTATGCTGATCCCGGTCTTCACCGTCGCCGAAAACATTGCTCTGGGAGCCGAGGCCACGAAAGCCGGCGGCGTCCTGGACCTTCAGATTACGCGCAAGAAGATCCGCGAAATCTCCGATCGCTACGGGTTCGACGTTGACCCCGACGCGATCGTCGAGGATTTGCCGGTCGGCGTGCAGCAGCGCGTGGAAATTATCAAGGCCCTGGTCCGTGAGGCGAAGGTGCTCATCCTTGATGAGCCGACCGCGGTGCTGACCCCGCAGGAAACCGACGAGCTGCTGGACATCATGCGGCAGCTCAAAGCCAATGGCACCTCGATCGTGTTCATCTCGCACAAACTGCGCGAGGTCCGTGCGGTCTCCGACGTGATCACCGTGGTGCGCCGCGGTCTGGTGATCGATTCGGTGCCCCCCGAAACTTCCACCACCGACCTGGCTAACCTGATGGTCGGCCGTGCAGTGCAGCTGAACCTGAACAAGGAAGCCGCCACCCCCGGTGCCGCCAGCTTGATGGTGCGTGATGTGAGCGTGGTTAACGCCGCCGGCACCACCACCTTGGACCACGTCTCCTTCGAGATCCATGAGGGCGAAATCCTCGCCGTGGCAGGTGTGCAGGGCAACGGACAGACCGAACTGACCGAGGCCATCTTGGGTACTCAGCCGGTCACCGCCGGGTCGATAAAACTTGCTGGGCAAGAACTTGTGGGCAAATCGGTCAAGGCGGTCCTGCGCGCCGGAGTCGGCTTTGTCCCCGAGGACCGCTCGGTGCATGGACTGGTCACCCAGTTCTCCATCGAAGAGAACCTGATTCTGGACCTGTATGACCGCAAACCATTCGGCAAGGGCATTTCGATGAACCTTGACGCGATGAAAAAGAACGCGACCCAGCAGATCGCCGACTTTGACGTGCGTACCGATAACCCGCTGAACCCGGCCTCAAGCCTGTCCGGTGGCAACCAGCAAAAGGTCGTCATGGCCCGCGAGCTGAGCCGTGACTTGAAGCTGTTCATCGCCTCGCAGCCTACCCGCGGGGTGGACGTGGGTTCCATTGAATTCCTGCACCGGCGCATCGTCGCCGAACGCGACAAGGGAACTCCGGTGATGATCGTGTCCACCGAGCTGGACGAAGTGATGGAACTGGCGGACCGCATCGCCGTGCTCTACAAGGGCAAGATCAACGGGATCGTGCCGGGCAACACCTCCCGTGAGGTGCTCGGCCTGATGATGGCCGGAGTCTCCCAAGAGGACGCGATCAGCCAGGCAGACTTCGTCAAGGCCGATGCCGAACCACTCGAAGCGCAACCGGTAGTTACCCAGGCGCCGCCGAGCCCCCACAAACCTAAGCACAGCACCACAGCGGAAGGAGATGCGCAGTGAGTGAGCAAACCATCGGTCAACCGCCTGCCGGCGAGAAGCCCGCAGCGCCGCCCGAGGCCAAAAACTCGAACAACGAGCTATTGCGCAAGATCACCCAGGGCCCGGGTCTCGTCTCGGTGCTGGGTGTTTTTGTTGCACTGGTCATCGGCGGACTGCTGGTGGCCGTGACCGACAAAAAAGTCATTGAAACCTCCAGCTACATCTTTGCCCGCCCCAGCGATTTCTTCTCGCAGCTGTGGCGCGCCGGAACCGAAAGCTATGTGGCGCTGTTCAACGGCTCCATCTACAACTCCGCACAGGGTTTCTCTCCCTTCCTGGAGACGCTGACGGTCTCCACCCCGCTGATCTGTGCAGGTTTGGGCGTCGCTCTGGCCTTCCGCGCCGGCATGTTCAACATCGGTGCCCAAGGCCAGATCATCATCGGCGCCACCATGGCCGGCTATGTCGGATTCGCCTGGCACCTGCCGCTGGTGCTGCACCTGCTGCTGGTGGTCCTCTTCGGTCTGCTCGGCGGCGCCCTGTGGGGCGGGCTGGTAGGTCTGCTCAAGGCCCGCACCGGCGCGCACGAAGTGATCTTGACGATCATGTTCAACTACGTGGCGCTGTACCTGCTGGACTTCTTGATGAATACCACCGCCTTCCGGCGTCCCGGTGAGACCAATCCGATCTCCCCGATCCTGGATGCTAACGCGACCTTCCCGGCACTGACCGGATCGCGTTTGCACTTAGGTTTTGTGATGGCAATCTTGTTGACGGTGCTGGTGGCCTGGATGCTTAAACGCTCCACCTTGGGCTTCGAGTTCCGTGCGGTGGGGCATAACCCTGAAGCGGCACGCACCGCCGGCGTAAACGTCGCGCGCACCACCATCTTGGCGATGGCCTTTGCCGGCGCGCTGGCAGGCGCCGCTGGTGTTGCACAGGTAGCCGGCACCGAGAAGGTACTCACCGTCGGTGTGGCCGGTTCGCTGGGCTTCGACGCGATCACCGTCGCGCTGCTTGGCCGATCCACCCCGTGGGGAACCTTCTTTGCCGGTTTGCTCTTCGGTGCCTTCCGCGCCGGTGCGGTCAACATGCAGATTTCCACCGGAACCCCGATCGATATCGTCTTGGTGGTGCAGTCACTGATCGTGCTGTTCATCGCCGCCCCACCGCTGGTGAAATCGATCTTTGGGATGAATCCGAAAAAGCGCGTCCGCAAAACCGAAACCATCAAGGCAGGTGCCAAGTGACCACCACAGCAACAGCGGCCCTGCAGCCGTCGATCTCCCTGTTACCCAGCAAGAAGACTCCGATAGTGCTCAGTGTGATCGCTTTGATCACGCTGATCAGCTTCGGTTTCCTAGGCAGCAGCCAGGCCGCGAATTTCTCGCTGAGCACCAGCACCGATGCATTTAAGATCCCCGACCTGGTGTTCCCCGGTATGGCGACCAATATAGTCTTCGGTGTGCTGCTGCTCGCGGTGGCCGGATACTCCTGGTGGCTGCGTTCCAAGGGACGCACCTTGCCCACCTACGCGGTAGTGCTTGCAGCGGTGCTTTTTGTGCTCGGCTTCCTGATTTGGGTGGTCTCCGGCGCGAATATTAATACTATTTCGCTGGCCAGCCTGCTGGCCGGTGCGGTCGTGCTCGCCGTTCCGCTGGTGTTCGGTTCGCTGTCCGGGGTGCTCTGTGAGCGTGCCGGCGTGGTCAACATCGCTATCGAAGGCCAGCTGCTCGGTGGCGCGTTCACCGCCGCGATCGTCGCGTCGATCACCAAGAACGCCTTTGCCGGGCTGATCGCCGCAGGCATCGCCGGCGCACTGGTCTCCCTGGTGCTCGCGTTATTTGCGATCAAGTATCTGGTCAACCAGATCATCGTCGGTGTGGTGCTCAACGTGCTGGTCTCGGGTATCACCGGGTTCTTGTTTACCACGGTGATGCAGGAAGATCCCGAACTGTTCAACTCCCCGGCGCACCTGCCGGTGATCGCGATCCCTGGGCTGAGCGCCATTCCGGTGCTGGGTCCGATCCTGTTCAAGCAGTCGGTCATCGGCTACCTGATGTATCTTGCGGTCTTCCTGGTCTGGTTCGGGTTGTTCAAAACCCGTTGGGGCCTGCGGGTACGTGCGGTCGGTGAACACCCGAAGGCGGCCGACACCCTGGGCATCAAGGTAAACGCCACCCGCTTCTGGAATGTGACCCTCGGCGGCATCATCGCCGGTATTGGCGGCTCCTTCTTCACGCTGGTGGCCATCGACTCCTTCACCAAGGAAATCTCCGGCGGACGTGGCTTCATCGCGTTGGCCGCGGTGATCTTTGGACGCTGGAACCCGATCGGCGCCTTCGCCGCAGCGCTGCTCTTCGGCTTCGCGGACAACCTCCAGGTGATCCTCACGATCATCGGCACCCCGGTGCCAAGCCAGTTCATGGCAATGATGCCGTATCTGGTGACGATCTTCGCCGTCGCCGGCTTGGTGGGCCGCTCGCGCGGACCTGCTGCCGCCGGCGAACCCTATGTGAAGGAATAACAATTCTCATGGAAAACAACACCGCGCCGTGGTCGCAGCTTGAAGCTGCGGCCGCGGCGGCGCTGTCCAAGGCGTACGCACCCTATTCGAAATATCGGGTCGGCGCCGCCGCACTGACCACCGAGGGACGGCTGATCTCCGGTTGCAATATTGAAAACGCCGCATATGGGGTGACCCTGTGCGCTGAATGTGCCATGGTCGGTGAACTATTTGCCGGTGGCGGCGGTAAACTTCAGTACTTTTTGTGCTTGGGGCAGCTCGAAGATGGTGCAGTTCAGCTGATCACCCCTTGTGGCCGCTGCCGTCAGCTGCTCTTTGAACACCGCGCGCCGGGTATGGAAGTACAAACCGATACCGGGGTGCTGACCATGGAGCAGCTGCTGCCCTATGCCTTTGGACCTAACGACATTTCACTGTAAGCAGTAGTATCCCAGCGGTCTCAAACACCGACGATTTTCACCAGTAAGGAGCCGAAAGTGGCTACCGAAGCATTCAGCACCGTTGACATCATTCGTACCAAACGCGATGGCGGAATCCTCAGCGATGAGATGATCGACTGGACCATCGACGCCTACACCCGCGGGGCCATCGCCGAAGAGCAGATGTCCGCGCTGAATATGGCGATTTTTTTCCAAGGTATGAACCGCAAGGAAATCTCGCGCTGGACCCACGCGATGATTAACTCAGGTGAGCGCATGGATTTCTCCGGGCTCAAGGATGCCGCCGGGAAGATTTTGGCCACCACCGATAAGCACTCCACCGGTGGGGTAGGGGACAAGATAACTTTGCCCCTGGCACCTCTGGTCGCCAGCTTCGGGGTTGCGGTTCCGCAGCTTTCGGGCCGCGGACTGGGCCACACCGGCGGTACCTTGGACAAGCTCGAAGCGATCCCGGGCTGGCGTGCGGCGCTATCCAACGAGGAAATGTTTGCTCAGCTTTCCGGTGCCGGAGCGGTCATCTGCGCGGCGGGAACCGGACTGGCTCCGGCGGATAAAAAGCTTTACGCACTGCGTGATGTGACCGCCACGGTAGATTCGTTGCCGCTGATCGCCTCCTCGATTATGAGCAAGAAGATCGCCGAAGGCACCGGGACGCTGATCTTGGACGTTAAGGTCGGTTCCGGCGCATTCATGAAGGATGAGGCCATGGCCCGCGAGCTGGCCGAAACGATGGTGTACCTAGGTACGGACGCCGGGGTCAATACCGTGGCGCTGCTGACAAATATGGACACCCCACTGGGCTTGACCGCAGGTAACGCGATCGAGGTGGATGAATCCGTGGAGGTGCTCGCCGGCGGGGGACCCGAAGACGTGATCGAGCTGACCGTCGCCCTGGCCACCGAGATGCTGGCAGGAGCCGGGATCACCGACGTGGACGTGCGCGGCGCGCTTAATAATGGACAGGCCATGGACCGTTGGCGTCAGATGATCATCGCTCAGGGTGGAGACCCCGATGCGAAGTTGCCGGTGGCCAAGGAATCGCACACCATTTACGCGCAGGCTGAAGGTGCGTTGCTGAAGCTCGACGCCATGGATATTGGCCTGGCTGCCTGGAGCCTGGGTGCTGGGCGTGCGCGCAAGGAAGACTCGGTGCAAGCAGGAGCCGGCGTGCGACTGCACGTGAAGCCAGGTGCTCTGGTGCGCCGTGGTCAGCCAATCGCCACCTTGCTCACCGATACCCCGGAGAAGTTCCCGCGTGCTATCGAACTGGTGGAAAAGGCGATCCTGATCGGCTCGGATACCGACCGTGCAGATACCCGGCTGATCTTGGGTCGGATCGCAGCAAAATAATTTCGTTGAATTAGGTCGAAGACTCTTTGAGCAGTTTCATTTCCGGCGGCAGTAGTGAATTTGATTCCCTGCTGCCGCCGGTTTTTCTGTCCGCTGGTCTGTAGCAAACAGCTAAGTAGAGATAGCGTTAAATATTCGGAAGCTTACGAGGATTGCCGCGTCAGCATCTTTATCCCAGAGCTTCGACTTGAGAAGCGCTAGCCAGGTCGAGTAACTTCATCCAAGAAACTCAATGCGATGCTCACCAGCAACTCCCAGCAAATTCGCGGGAACCAAAATGCCATAGTCAATCGTTGAATAGATGAGTCCGCCGGGAGGTGTGTCTCAAAAAATTCCACTATACGACGAAGGTTGGATGCCAAGGCACCAATCCTCGAGTGAGAATGGATTATCGGCGCACACGCGCATGCTCGGGGAAGAAGCAAAGATTAATGGAACTGATCAACGAGGCAATCACGCAGGCTGCAAGTGCGTGGTGGGTTTTGCCGTTGCTGTTCCTATTCTGCATGATTGATGCCTTTTTCCCGATAGTGCCGTCCGAATCTTTTCTCGTCTCGCTGGCTGCCGTGGGCATCAGCACCGGCACGCCTAACTTGTTCCTCGTCGCGTTGCTCGGTATCGCCGGAGCCATTCTGGGCGACCAAATCACCTTCTTCATCGGGCGCAAACTGGGTGCGAAGGGTTTCCGTTGGATGCGCGGCGCCAGAGCGCAGCGGGTGCTGCGGTTCTCCGCACGGAAACTTGAAACTTCCGGCGCACTTTTGATCTTCACCGCAAGATATATCCCCATTGGCCGGGTGGCGGTGAACCTGACTGCCGGGGCTACCGGTTTCAGCCACCGCCGTTTCACGCTCTTCGACATGATCGGCTGTATCACCTGGGGTGCCTATTCGGTAGGTATCGGGGCGCTGGCGGGAAATTGGCTGGCACACAACAAACTGGTCGGAATCATTGCCTCAGTAGTAATTGCCGTGGTCCTGGGCTACCTCATTGATTTACTGGTTAATCGCGTGTTGAACAAGTACGGCAAGCGTCCGCAAAAGGCCGATACCGTGCAATCGACCGGGGTATTGGAACTTGTTCCGCCAGAGCATAAGCAGGGTTAACCTGCTAGCTTGACGATGGTCACATACAGGCTCGCAGATCTTTACCCATTAGAACTATCTGTGCGGACAAAATACGACTAGGCTCGACCTGTGACTGAAGAAATGATTCATCTTGCCTATGATCCCGAGTTCGACTTCCGGGATCTGCCCAAAGTTTCGCTACATGACCACCTAGACGGTGGCTTGCGTCCGCAAACCATCATCGAGTTGTCGGCGGAGGTCGGCCATAAGCTACCTGCCACCGAGGCTGAAGCCTTGGCTGATTGGTTCCATGAATCGGCTGATTCCGGTTCATTGCCACGGTACTTAGAGACCTTCGAACACACCCTTGCGGTCATGCAGACGCGTGACGGGTTAATCCGTGTGGCACGCGAATTCGTAGAGGACCTCGCCGCCGACGGCGTGATCTACGGCGAAGTGCGCTACGCACCAGAACAACACTTACGCGAAGGTCTGAGTCTGGACGACGTCGTTGATGCCGTGCAAGAAGGCATGGAACAGGCCGTGGAGGCGCTCAACAACGAGGGCCACCCGATTCAGGTGGGTCAGGTAATCTCTGCAATGCGCCAGGCAGACCGCGGCCTGGAGATCGCACAGCTGGCCTTGCGCCACCGTGGACATGGTGTGGTCGGGTTCGACATCGCCGGACCCGAAGAAGGATTCCCTGCCTCGCGGATGAAGGAAGCCTTCGATCTGCTAGCGGAAAACCTCTTCCCGACGACGGTTCACGCTGGCGAAGGCGCCGGCCTGGACTCGATCAAAGACGCGATCTTGGTTGGCCGCGCCACCCGTTTGGGCCATGGCGTACGCGTTGCCGAAGATATCGAAATTGAATTCGGTGGCGTTGACGACGACGGGGAAACCCTGGACCAGGACACCGGGCTGGTTGCCTTGGGCCCAGTGGCTAACTGGGTTCGTGAACGTGGCATCCCACTGGAAATCTGCCCATCGTCAAACCTGCAGACCGGTGCTACCGCCGCCTTTGGTGAGGGAATTGAATCCCACCCGATCGACCTGCTGGTGCAGACCGGTTTTAACGTCACGATCTCCCCGGATAACCGACTGATGAGTGGCACCAGCCTGTCCGACGAGTTCGAACTGCTGGTCGAAGCCTTCGACTATGACCTCGAAGATCTGCTGGACCTGACATTGAACGCAGCCGAGGCAGCCTTCGTACCGCTGGAAATGCGTGAACTGCTGGTTGAGTACATCAACGATTACTACGCCGACTTGCTCGACGAAGACGACGATGACGATGACGAGGAATACGAAGAGATCTAATTCTCGACGCATACTTTCGACCACAAGGGTCACCTCTACGGTGGCCCTTGTGGTTTTTAACGACCTGCATCAGGGGTGGAAACAATACTTTTGCGAACCCCGCCATGGATTTATCGTCGTCAGCGTCTAACTTCGAATAACACCGGCGAGAAGGAGTGTTGTACCTCGAGCTTTTTCTGCTGAGCAGTGATCGGTGCTGAGCTCCTGAAAACTTCATCTGGAGACGGCACCTGAACTGATCCGCATGCCGCCTGGGATGGCTGCTCACACGTGCCTTCGCTGTCCTTTGAAACATGCGTAAGAAAGTGAACACGGCCCTTGGCGGACTAACTTTCAGCATCATTCGTGCACGGTTCCAGCTTCAGAAGATAGGGTCGACTCATGCCCATTACCTTTGCTGCCTTGAACGAATCTGATACCGGCGAAGTCGTCGACTTCTTGGTATCCAATTCATTTCCCTTTCATGTTCAGCCCGCTGCACATGAGCAGGACGTCAGAGCAAAAGTTTCTGCGGGACGCTTCTGGAACGAAGATACCCAAGGCTACTGGATCAATGACGACGGCCACCGAGTGGGAATGATTGCCCTGGAAGACCTGCAAGATGAGGACTCTCCAGTATTTGACCTGCGCTTGGCTGAAGACCAGCGAGGCCATGGACTTGGGTTAAAAGTCCTTCGCGCGCTTTGTGACCTGGTTTTTGACACCATGCCTCGGGTGTTGCGTTTCGAAGGTCAGACGCGGGAGGACAACATCGCAATGAGAAAGACGTTCCTGCGTGCCGGGTTTGTGAAGGAAGCGCATTATCGAATGGGGTGGCCGACCAGCGACGGGCGACACCTCGCCTCGGTCGCCTACACCATTCTGCGCCAAGACTGGGCAAATCACACCGTCACCACTTTTGACTGGGTCGACCTCGCGACATAGGTTTCTGCGTCATCTATGCTCAGAGCGTGGGTAAAATATACGAGGAAATCAACGAGAACCTGAAGGCTTGGATCGGGCAACAGCCAATGTGGTTTGTGGCCACCGCGCCACTTTCCGCTCAAGGGCATGTGAACATGTCGCCACGGGGTTTGGACTCTTTTTCGATTTTGGGACCAAACCGGGTCGCCTGGGTGGATTACACCGGAAGCGGCGTAGAAACGATTGCGCACCTGCGCGAAAACGGTCGGATCTGCCTGATGTTTAATTCCTTCGATCACAGGCCACGCATTGTTCGGCTGCATGGACATGGAACGGTGCACGTGCCGGGTGATCAAGTATTCGACCAAGTTGTTGCCTTGCACCCCGCAAATTTGGGTACACGCGCGGTTATCGAGGTGGAAGTAACCCGGATCAGTGACTCGTGCGGGTGGGGTGTGCCGCAAATGGAGCTGACCGGCGAACGCGACACCATGGATCTTTGGGCGCTGAAAAAGGGTGACGCAGGTCTGAAAGAATACCGCGGGCAGAAGAATTCGTTGAGCATCGATGGCCTGCCAGGGCTGGACTCACCGATGTGATTAGCTTGACTCTATGCGAAGTGAGAGCGAACTTGACCGGCTCATCGGGATTATTGAGACCTTGCGGGAGCGATGCGCCTGGACCGGCGCGCTGACTCACGAGTCGCTGCGTACCTATTTAGTTGAGGAATCCTATGAGGTGCTCGACGCTATCGGAGCGAAGGATCCGCGGCTGTTATGCGAGGAACTTGGCGACCTGCTCTTCCAGATTTTATTGCATGCACAAATCGCAAGCGAGCAGGAAAACTTCGGTCTGCAGGACGTGGCTAAAGCCCTGGCCGACAAACTTCTGCGGCGTAACCGCCACGTCTTTGATGCTCAGGGAAACCTTGAGCCGGTGATTACCGAAGATGTTGCGGAGATTATTCGCATTTGGGATGCTGCTAAGCAAGCCGAACGTTCCGGGACGCCGAAACGAAAGAATGCCGGGCTTCCTGCTGGTCTTCCGGCACTGACCTTGTCACAAAAGTTATTGGATCGGCATCATCGCGCAGGCGCCACAGATCTTCCCGAGGCCACCGAGGGAATGCGCGTCCGCGTGCATGATGAGCAGGGTCTTGGTGCAGAATTACTGGCCTTGTCTGCCCGCGCCGAAGAGCTGGGATTAGACGCCGAATCGGTGCTGCGTGATGCCTTGACAAAAAAATATGCAGGGATGAAGAACGAAACAACGTCGCCCTAACAAGGTGTGACGCGCTAGGCTAGGAGCAGGCAATGGTGCCAACGGTCGATCGGACCGCTGGATCGACCAGCCCTTAGACAACCCCTTTATACAAGGAGTCCTTACTCATGGCATTGATTGACGCCATTCACGCGCGCGAAATTCTAGATTCCCGCGGAAATCCGACCGTTGAGGTCGAGGTCCTACTCACCGATGGTGCCCACGGCCGCGCCGCGGTTCCATCCGGTGCATCCACCGGCCAGTTCGAAGCCGCGGAACGCCGCGACGGGGACAAGAAGCGTTACCTAGGCAAGGGCGTGTTAGGCGCTGTTGCCTCGGTCATCGAAGAGATCGCCGACGAGTTGGAAGGCCTTGACGCCACCGACCAGCGCTCCATCGACCAGGCAATGATCGAGTTGGACGGTACCGAGAATAAGTCAAAGCTCGGCGCCAACGCCATCTTGGGTGTTTCCCTGGCCGTGGCCAACGCTGCAGCCGCCAGCGCCAACCTGCCACTGTTCAAGTACCTGGGCGGCCCGAACGCACACGTACTGCCGGTACCGCTGATGAACATCCTCAACGGCGGCTCCCACGCCGACTCAGATGTGGACATCCAGGAATTCATGATCGCCCCACTGGGTGCACAAACGTTCTCCGAGGGTCTGCGCTGGGGTGTCGAGGTTTACCACAACCTCAAGGCCGTACTGCAGGAAAAGAGCCTGTCCACCGGTCTAGGCGATGAGGGCGGTTTTGCGCCGAACCTGCCAAGCAACCGTGCGGCACTGGAACTGATCACCGAAGCCATTAAGCGCGCCGGCTACACCCCGGGCAAGGATATTGCCCTGGCGCTGGACGTTGCTTCCTCGGAGTTCTACGAGAACGGTGCCTACCAGTTCGAGGGCGAAGCTCGCAGCGCCCAGCAGATGAGCGACTACTATGCACAGCTCGTTGCAGACTTCCCACTGGTGTCCATCGAAGATCCACTCGATGAGAACGACTGGGAAGGTTGGAAGACCCTCACCGAAAACATTGGTGACAAGGTTCAGCTGGTCGGTGATGACTTGTTCGTCACCAACCCAGTGCGTTTGGCGCAGGGCATCAAGTCCGACACCGCTAACTCGCTGCTTGTGAAGGTTAACCAGATCGGCACCCTGACCGAAACCTTGGACGCCATCTCGATGGCCCAGCGTGCCGGTTACACCACGATCACCTCGCACCGTTCGGGCGAGACCGAGGATGTCACGATTGCAGAGATCTGCGTGGCAACCAACGCAGGTCAGATCAAGACCGGTGCTCCGGCCCGAAGCGAGCGCGTAGCAAAGTACAACCAGCTGCTGCGTATCGAAGAGGACCTGGGCGAGGCAGCAGTTTACGCAGGAACCAGCGCGTTCCCGCGTTTCAACAGCTAATATTCAGGTAAAACGCATAAGCTCGTCGGTAGTGGATACCGACGAGCTTTTCGTTATTTAATGAAGGCACAGTTGGAAATACGAGTTTGAATGGGGGAGTATGGCGCAGCGACCACCGCGTATGCCGCGACGAAATACCCCTACAGGTGATCAGCCACCTGAGGTGGCTGCGACGCACGCGGATCCACAGGGCCACGAATCGGCGGATCATACGCCGCGGGCCCCACACGGGGCGCACGAAGCCGATCCAAGCACCGACGCGTTGCACATTGTGCCAACGCCGCCGCCGAGTACCCCTAGCGCACGCCGAGTTCGGCAATCGCCCTCCGAAGAGCGCAAAACATCGCGAACACCTTCTTTTGGCGCGCCCAAAGCCGGTTCGCGCAACGGCACGGCCAAAAGCCAAGGCGCTCAGGAAAATAAGTCGAAAACTCCTTTGCGGGAGCGCGCTAAAGAGAAACAAAACGAGCGCCGCCGTGATGACCGAGTGAAGTTCTCCGCAGCGGTCCGCCGCAAACCGGGGGAGAAGGCACAGGCCACACAGGAGACTCCGGCCGGAGCCCCGGTAGCGGCCCACCGTTTTTCCGGACGCGTGGCTGCGCTGCTAGTGGTACTCGCGTTTTTTGCCGTGATGTTGGTACCTACGGTGAATTTTTACCGGACACAAATGACTGAGATTAGTGAACTGCGGGCCTCGATCAGTGAAAAAGAGGCCCAGCGCGACGAGCTGAAGGCAGAAATCGCACGCTGGGATGATCCGTTGTACATCAAGCAACAGGCTCGCGAGCGGATAAACTTGGTCATGCCGGGAGAAAAGCTTTACAAGGTTGTCGGTGAACTTCCTACCGAGGAGGCTACCGCAACGCCTATTGGCAGCACCTATGAGGTGCGCGCAGATCTTCCTTGGGTAGATGCGCTGCTCGATTCGGTACATCGCTCAGCGACAGACTGATAAGCAAACATACTCAAGCCGAACCACACGACGCGAAAAGACAAAAACTTGACTGATAAGCCCATCCGCGAAGCCCTCGACGCCGCCGGACGAGTTCCGAGCGAACAAGATCTAGACACGCTCAGCCGCCAACTCAACCGTCCGGTGCGTGATGTGGTGGAGATTGGTGCACGCTGCGTTTGCGGCAACCCCTTAGTGGCGACCACGGCACCACGACTTTCCAGTGGTATTCCGTTCCCCACCACTTACTACCTGACACACCCGGTGATTACCGCCGCGGTGTCTCGGCTGGAAGCCGCTGGACTGATGGGCACGATGAACGAACGCCTCGGTGATGATGCCCAGCTGGCTGCCGACTACGTGTTGGCTCATGAGGCTTACCTGGCGAACCGTGATGCTATCGGCGCACGCTCGGGCACCGGTGAGGTCCCGGAGATTACCGGCGTCTCTGCCGGTGGTATGCCCAGCCGCGTTAAATGTTTGCATGTACTGGTAGGCCACTCTCTGGCCGCTGGCGAAGGTGTTAACCCCCTAGGGGACGAAGCGATCGCGCAGATCGCCGAGTGGTGGACTAAAGACAAATGCTTCTGTGAAGGTGCGTGGGAGACTACCGGCCAGGCGCCGAGCCAGGATCGTTCACGCCATGTGAAGACTCAGGAAAAAGTTGACCCGTCGGTCAAACGGGCCGAACGTGCACGTAAGCGTGCAGAGCGTGAAGCCAATGAAGCGGATCAGGCCTAATGCGCGTCGCGGGAATTGATTGCGGCACCAACTCCATCCGGCTGCTGATCGCCGACGCTGTCGAAACCGACAGTGGGGTGCAGCTGAGCGATGTGCTTCGTACCATGCGAATAGTACGTCTGGGCCAGGACGTTGATGCGACCGGCGGCTTTGCCCCCGAGGCTCTGGGACGTACCTTTGCAGCGGTCCGTGAATACAAGGCATTGTGTGATGAGCATCAGGTCCAGCAGATTCGTTTTGCTGCGACAAGTGCCGCCCGTGACGCGTCAAACCGTGGTGTTTTCCTCTCCACCATCACCGACCTGCTGGGCGTCACCCCTGAGGTGATCACCGGAGATGAGGAAGCAAGCCTGTCATTTACCGGTGCTGCCTCGGTACGCGAAGCAAAAGACGGCAAAGTACTGGTCATTGACCTCGGCGGCGGTTCGACCGAATTTGTGCTCGGCGACGGATCTGGCATACTGGCGGCGACCTCCTTGGATATGGGTTGCGTGCGGGTGACCGAACGCTTTGCTCAGCTTCGTGAGGCGGTCGAGTTTATCGATCACAAGCTGTCCACCCTGGAAAATCGTGTTGATGTGTCAGAAGTTGACGCGGTGATTGTGGTGGCGGGGACATTTACCACGTTGACTGCACAGGCGCTGGGACTGACCGCCTATGACTCGGTTGCCATTCACGGAGCCGAACTTAGCTTTAGCGACATGCGCCGGGCAACCAAGCAAATGCTCTCCTATAACCGCGAAGAGCGCGAAGCCCTAGGGTTCATGCATCCTGGACGCGTTGACGTGATTCAGGCTGGAGCGCTAATCGTGGAACGTATATTGGATTACCTTGAACGAGCTAGCGCGCAGCGCCCAATGACGTTGATTGCTTCAGAACACGATATTCTCGATGGAATTGCGGCTTCGGCCGCGAGCAACTAGTCAACTGCAGCACTTTGCCCTACCGGCTAGGTGTCCCGGAGCCCCCTTGCGAGGAGATGATTGTGGGTAACATGAGAACCGGTAAACCCGTTGCGGCGCGGACCTGGATGGCCGCAGTCCTTGCGGCGTTGCTGATCAGCGCGACCTTTGTTGGTGCCGTTCCGGCTCATGCAGACGACATTCGCAGTAGTGAATACTGGCTCAAAGCACGCGGTATTAGCGAAGCGCACAAGGTGACCAAGGGCAAAGGCGTTAAAGTCGCCATCATTGACACTGGCATCGATACCAGCCACCCCGATCTGAAGGGTGCAGTCACCGGTGGTGCCGATATGTCCGGTTCCGGCGGACCACAAGGTGACAAACCGATCGGCGTGATGAGCGAACACGGCACGCTGGTGGCTACGCTGCTGGGCGGCCGTGGAAATAACAAGCAAGAAATCGAACGGGTTAAATCCGAGAACGAACGGTTAAAGACCGCTTGGGAAAAGGCGAAGAAACACGCCGAAGACGAAAATAAAGACAAAAAAGACGACGAAGAAAAAGTTCAGGTCCCCAAGGAACCCGAATACGAAAAGATCCCTGCTCTGCGCGCAGGCAGCGATGGGGTGCTTGGAGTGGCTCCGGAGGCGGAACTGCTTTCGGTGTCTTTGTGGATGGGCGGGGAAAACCCCTCGGGCATCCCGGTGGAAGAACAGATTCCTAAGGCAGTGCGGTGGGCGGTTGATTCCGGTGCCAAGGTGATCAATATGTCGCTGGGATCAACCTCCCCGGCATGGCCCGAGAGCTGGGATGACGCGTTCAAATACGCCGAAGATAAGGACGTGGTGATCGTGGCCGCCGCCGGTAACCGTTCCGGTGGAATGAGCCAGGTTGGCGCCCCGGCGACAATCCCCGGTGTGTTGACCGTGGCTGGTGTCGATGAGTCAGGGAAGGCATCGAAAGATTCCTCCACCGAGGGTATCTCCATCGGCGTCGCCGCTCCGGCTGAACAACTTGTAGGTGGTTTGCCCGGCGGTGGTTATGCCCGCTGGTCAGGAACGTCCGGTGCCGCTCCGCTGGTCGCCGGAGTGGCCGCCTTGATTCGTGCGGAGCATCCACAGATGAAAGCCCCGCAGGTGATCAACCGAATCCTGCAGACCGCAAAGGACACCGGCGCGCCGGGCGTGGATAACCTGTATGGCTACGGAATTATCGATGCTCACGCAGCGGTGACTGCGAATGTGCCAGTGGCCAAAGAAAACCCGTTGAATACCATTACTGAATGGATTCGAATCCACCGTCGCAATGTCGACAGCACCACCGAGGCACCAGATCCGGGTGTCTCCATGGAGAAGTCCACACTCAACCCAGTGGCCGCACCAAAACCTATCCTTCCTGACGACTCGACCCCGGTCCTGCAGCCGGTAATCGTTGTGGGCGGCGGTGTATTGCTGCTGCTCGCGCTGCTGCTCGGCGGAACTCAAATAGGGGTTAGTGCGCGCCGGCAGAAAAAAATTCGTGAGGTTGAACTTGCTGCGGTGAGTAAACTCCCGGTGGATGAACCAAACGATGGGCGTGACTTCTTCGACGAGATTCCCGAAGACGAAAAATAGTTGACGCAACGTTGTGGCGGCAGGTAAACGAAGGAATATTCCTTGTTTATCTGCCGCCATGGTGCTTTAACTGCCGAGGAAACGGTGGTGCGGGGAGCCGAAATCAGCAGAAAATCTCGTGTGGTTGAGGAGTTAAAAGTAGGTTGGGCCGGACCGGGTGCAGACCGCGTACTTGGCTGGAGACGAAGCCAACACAAAAAGTTAGTGAATGTTTTCACTAACTCCGAAAACCCGCGTAGAATAAGGAATATGTCGATCATCGAAAGCTCCCAGAAGCGTCCGCGCATTCTTGTCGTTGGCGGTGGCTATGTTGGCCTTTACGTCGCGATGAAGTTGCAGAAGAAGGTCAAGGATCACGGTGGCATTGTCACCGTCGTAGACCCGAACCCATATATGACTTACCAGCCATTCCTGCCAGAAGTTGCAGGTGGCCAGATTGAACCGCGCCACGTGGTGGTTTCCCACCGTGCGCACCTGAAGCACGCCGAACTGGTTAACGGTCGCGTGTTGAGCATTGACCACGCAGCAAAGAAGGCAGTCGTCGCTCCGGTGAGCGGCGAAGAATTCGAGCTGGAGTACACCGATATTGTGATGTCTGCAGGCGCGATCACTCGTACCTTCCCGATTCCGGGACTAGGCGACGCCGGTATCGGCCTGAAGACCATCGAAGAAGCCGTAGCGCTGCGCAACCAGGTTGCCGAGCGCATCGAGTCCGCCTCGAACATGACTGATCCGGTAGCGCGCAAGCGTGCGCTGACCTTCGTGGTGGTTGGCGGCGGCTTCGCCGGCATCGAGACCATCGCCGAGCTCGAAGACATGGCTCGCGACCTGATCAAGCTCAACGACCGCATCGATCAGAAGGAAGCCCGCTTCGTTCTCGTTGAAGCGATGGGCCGCATCATGCCAGAAGTTACCGAAGAGCAGGCCCTGTGGGTTGTTGACCACTTGCGCAGCCGCGGTATCGAGGTTCTGCTGAACACCTCGCTGGCAGATGCCACCGACGGTGTCCTGCAGCTGATCAACATGGCAGACAAGTCCCCAGCAGGAACCTTTGGTTCCGACACCTTGATCTGGTGTGCCGGTGTGATGGCGAACCCAATGGTTCGCTCCACCGACTTCCCAATCGAGCAGCGCGGCCGCATCGAGACCCGTACCGACCTGCGTATCAAGGACGAGAACGGCAACCCGCTGGAAGGCGCATGGGCTGCCGGCGACATCTCGGCCGTCAAGGACGTCACCGGCGGCCTGCCGGACGGTACCTGCGTTCCAAACGCACAGCACGCGGTACGCCAGGCGAAGTTGCTGGCGAAAAACCTCTACGCTGCGCGTTACGGTGTGGGCACCATCAAGGAATACAAGCACAAGAACCTCGGCGCAGTTGCAGGCTTTGGCCGCAACAAGGGCGTGGCGAAGGTTGTTGGCCTGAAGCTCAAGGGCTGGCCAGCATGGATGGCTCACCGCGGTTACCACGGTATGGCCATGCCAACCTTCGAACGTAAATTCCGCGTTGTTGGCGACTGGATGGTTGCGTGGTTCTTCTCGCGCGACGCACTGCAGCTGAACAACCTTGAGACCCCGCGTGCGGTTTTCGAAGAGTCGGCTAAGCCAAAAAAGGCTCCGGCCGCTAAGTAAGTTTCGCTGATCGACGATCGCTGGCCACAGGAGCCGGAAGGAATTCTGGCTCCTGTGGCACCAAGCGGTGCGGTAATTTCCGAAAATGCGAAGTTATCGCGTAAGATTTTAGAGTCTTGCCCTCATGGTGGAATTGGCATACACGGCTGACTTAAAATCAGCTGCCGAAAGGCTTGTGGGTTCGAGTCCCACTGGGGGCACTTGTGAAGAGACCGCTACAACCCTGAATTATCGGGGGTGTAGCGGTTTTTTGTTTTGTCAAGCATTGACTCCTGATCAGCCTAAGCGTGCAGGATTCCTTTTGAGTGTTATTCCCCGGCACGCTCTAGGCATAATTCGCTTGGAATATGCCGATATCATCCCTATGGCTGAGTCGATTCACAGCAAACCCCAATAAGATCACTTATACAAAGCAGAAGAACTCTCTGCACTTGAACTCACGACTTATGGGGGAATTTAGGTTGAGCGGTAACCCGATCTTCGGTTCCAAGAACCAGTCTGCAAGCTGGGGCACTGGCTCCAATGCAGGCAGCCCGGTCGGATTCCACGAATCCGGCAACCTCAGCGCCGATCAGTTGCAGGGAATGTACCAGCAGCCATCGGCCAACAGCCAAGACACCGGTCGCATGACCATTGGCGACACCATCAACAAAACCATCCTGTGTTTGGCACTGGTTGTTGTAGGTGCCGCCGTAGGTTGGGCCGTACCAGCACTGATGTTGCCAGGCGCACTCATCGGTTTTGTCCTTGGTCTGGTAAACGTCTTCAAGAAGAAGCCGTCACCGGCTTTGATTCTTCTTTACGCGGCAGCCGAAGGCTTGTTCCTCGGTGGGCTATCGCAGTTCTTAGATGCCCGTTACCCCGGCGTAGCAATCCAGGCAGTCGTCGCGACCTTCTGTGTCGCCGGCGTGACCCTGGCGCTGTACCGCTCGGGTAAGTACCGGATGACGCCAAAACTGAACAAGATGTTCATGATCGCAATGATCGGCATGGTTGTCTTCTCGCTGGTGAACATGGTCATGATGATGACCGGCACCGTCGACGGCATGTTCGGCATGCGCAGCGGTGTCTTAGGTCTGGTCATTGGAGTTGTGGCGGTACTGCTGGCAACTTACGCATTGGTCTCCGACTTCACCATGATTGAGCAGCTGTCCCGCCAGGGAGCCCCGGCAATTATGGCTTGGCGCGGTGCTTTCGGCCTGACCATGACCTTGGTCTGGCTCTACTTGGAGATTCTGCGCATTCTGGCTATTCTGCGCGGCGACGAATAAGCATATTGAAATAAATTTATAGAACCAGTGCCCAATACGGGCACTGGTTCTATTTTTTATGTCACAATTCCGACATGGATCCCAATTGGGTGTCGAAGTCACGGTAACTTAGAGGGATGAAGAGTAATCGACTGTCGCGATTGCGACGGTTTCGCGTGGTGCTACCAGCCAAAACAGCTGGCGACCCGGCCCCCGTGTCGGCGAACCTGGATTTCCACGAGGCCGAAGATACGCCCTATGGGATGCGTTTGGCAGCCTGGTGGTCGTGGCGTTTCCTGGTGGTGGTTGCCGCCGTGGGTGTGCTCGTCTGGCTGCTCTCAAAACTTTCCTTGCTGCTTATCCCGGTGATGATTGCTGCGCTGATCAGTGGCTTACTTTCACCTGTCGTCAACGTGCTGAATCGCAAACTGGCGCTGCCAAGGGTACTTTCTGTAGCGATCACCGTCATTGCATTCTTGGCGCTGGTGATTAGCGGATTGTCGATGGCAGGACAACGCCTGACAGCCGGATTTGCTGCCCTATGGAATCAAGCCATTGTCGGTGTGGAACAGATACAAACGTGGCTCTTCACAGGCCCCTTGCAACTTACCAACGCAGACCTGCAAAACGTTTTTGACGATGCCCTGCGTGAACTTCGTTCCAACGCGACAAATATTCTGAGCGAAGCCATTAGCTGGGGCTCGGCCTTAGGGCAGATCCTTACCGGCGTCTTGCTGGCACTCTTCACCTTGATCTTCCTGCTTCTCGACGGCCGGAAGATTGGACTTTTCCTGATCAATCTGTTGCCACGCCGTGCGCGACCGGCCATGGACGGCGCGATGACCCGTGGCTGGTCCGCATTGGTCAGTTACGTCAGAGTGCAGCTCCTGGTGGCATTTATTGACGCGGTCGGCATTGGCTTTGGCGCCTTCTTCCTGGGGGTACCTCTGGCCATGCCGTTGGGAATCATCGTTTTTGTCGGTTCCTTCATTCCAATTATTGGTGCACTGGTCACCGGCGCCCTGGCTGTCCTGCTGGCGTTGGTAGCTAACGGCTGGGTCAATGCACTGATCATGCTCGGCGTAGTTTTGCTGGTACAGCAAGCTGAATCAAATATCCTGCAACCGCTGATTATGGGTAAAGCAGTGAGCCTGCACCCGCTAGCGGTTGTATTGGCTGTGGCCGGAGGCACCATGGTCGCTGGCATTCCCGGCGCACTTTTCGCGGTGCCAATTATGGCCGTCTTAAATGCGGTGGTGAAATATCTGGCTCGACGCGGATGGGACGATGACCCGTTCGTCCGCGATCAATATGGAGTTGGTGAAGACCCCCACGCCCCTCCGGAGCCATCCACCGAAAAATCCCACGAACTTTCGCCGGCGCGTGAGCGCCCAGAGCACATTGCAACTGAGGACTAGATAGATGAGCAACAAGCCCGAACTACCTGTGACATTGGCCGATATCGAACAAGCCGCGAAGGTGCTCGAGCCGGTTATCGCCCGTACCCCCATTGAACACTCCCGAGTGCTCTCCCTGCACGCCGGAGCCGAAGTGTTCTTGAAGTGCGAGAATCTGCAGCGTGCGGGATCCTTCAAAATTCGTGGCGCGTACGTACGCATGGCCAAACTCAGCGCCGAAGAGCGCGCCCGTGGCGTGGTGGCCGCCTCGGCAGGTAACCATGCCCAAGGTGTGGCTCAGGCGGCATCACATCTAGGAATCAAGGCACGCATTTACATGCCCCGAGGTGTCGCGCTGCCTAAACTGGCGGCCACCGAAGACCACGGGGCACAGGTGGTATTGCATGGTGACACCGTCGATGAGGCCTTGGCCGAGGCGCAAAAATTCGCCGATGAAACTGGCGCCGTGTTTGTGCATCCCTTTGACCACCCGGACATCATTGCCGGACAGGGCACCATTGGTTTAGAGATCCTAGAACAGCTTCCGCAGGTGGAAACCGTGCTGATGGGTGTCGGGGGCGGCGGTTTACTCGCAGGTGTTGCCATTGCAATCAAGGAAAAGGCCCGCCAACTTGGCCGCGAAATCAAGGTGGTGGGGGTGCAGGCCGAAAACGCCGCAGCCTACCCGCCCTCCTTGGCCGCCGATGCGCTGGTTCCATTGGATACCGTGCACACCATTGCCGACGGTATCGCTGTCGGTAAGCCAGGCCAGCTGCCCTTCGCGATCATCAAAGAACTTGTTGACGAGGTCGTGACGGTCTCTGAGGACGCGCTTGCACAAGCGCTGGTAGTCCTGCTGGAGCGCAACAAGCTCGTCGTGGAGCCCGCTGGAGCCGTGGGAGTTGCAGCTCTTTTAGAGGGCCGCTTGCAAGAGCATGGAATCGACCCGGCCACCACCGCAGTGATTCTCTCCGGCGGTAATATCGATCCACTGCTGATGCTCAAGGTGATCCAGCGTGGTTTGAACGCCGCTGGGCGTTTCCTCACTGTGCGCATCATGCTGCCAGATCGCCCCGGCGCGCTGGCCACCATCTCCCGGGTGATCGCCGAGTCAGATGCCAACGTGACGCGTCTAGACCACACGCGGATCGGCGGCTCACTATCCATGGGGGACGTGGCAATCACCATCGATCTGGAAACTAAGGGGCATAAGCACTCCGAGCAGGTATTGGACAACCTGCGAGCCGAGGGCTTTGACCCGCACATCACCAATAGTGCCGGAGGTTCGGTCGCCTAGCGGCACAAAATTGGCGTAAAAAAGTGGCTCGGCACCCCGGGGTGCCG
>NZ_DATEXC010000011.1:0-36985 GCF_035257265.1 Glutamicibacter sp. | reverse complement strand
GGTAACACCGATTCCACGCCACAGTTGTTCAGGCTCGCGCCGGCCAGCGAAGCGCCGCGATACGACGGCTCAGTTCCAAGTTCGTTTCACGCAGTCTGCTGCGGTCCGCGATGATTTCGATTAGTCGCAGGTTCCTTACCTTGGGGGCGCGTAGCACTTGGCGCAATTCTGCGTGGGTACTTGCTTGCTGATAGTCCCAACCGTAAGCGGTTGCCAGCGGCTGCAATTGAACGTCCTGCGGGGTGGCGAAGAGCCGTTCAACCGCTTGCCCATAGCGTCCTGACTGCGCAACCTGCCCATGTTCCAAGGTGGAGAAGATGGCTCCACCACCATCGTTATAAACCACCACATCCAGATCTGGGGCCGGCTCCCCCGGGGTCCAGAGCATCGCACTGGCATCATGCAGGAAGGTAATGTCCCCCATGATGCTCACCGTTGGTTTCCCGGTGGCCAGCGCCAGTCCTAAGCCCGTAGAGATGGTTCCATCGATACCGGCCAGACCACGGTTAGCAAAGACCTGTCCTGAAGCGACTGAAGCCGGAGCAGCGCTAAGGTCAAAATCTCTAATGATATTAGATGAGCCCAATAACAGCGGCCCGCTCACGGTGTTCCACACGGCCTGCGCAACGGTTGGCCCGGTGAGTTGCTCATTGCCATAGAGTTCGCCGCATACGGCGAGCGCTTGGGCATCAAGTTCCTGCCAGCTGCGCAGCCACTGCGCTGGTGACTTGCCGGCAAAGCTGAGCAACTCCGCTGGAGTGCTAATAACCTTTTCGCGGCGTCGGCCAGGTTCATACCAGGGCACCGGTTCTGGCTGCCAGATAGCGGTCGTCACTGCCGGGTCGGCCAGCAGCCTGGCCACGGGCCGGCTTAGTGTAGGGCGCCCGAAAAGTACTACCCGCTCGATATGTGCTGCCCCCACTGCGAGCAATGGGCGGTAATGCCCGATGGCGTGGGCGGAGAAACGCGCGTTGGAAGATGGTTCGGCAAAAAGCGGAAGCCCTAGCAGTTGCGCAAAAGCCTGTGCTTCGTCACCCGCGCCATGCCCGGCTACTACCACGGTACGCCGCTCTTCAAGCCCCTCTGGTAACGACCAGTTGACCGGCCGCGTAGCCTGTTGCCACAACCCAGTGCGTAGTTCGGTCCAGCGCTGGTTTGCCATGGTAGCTTCCGGCTCTGGGGTCAACGGGTCACGGAACTGTAAGTTGAGCTGTACCGGGCCACCTGAGCGAGTTGCCGACCCGGCAAGGGCTAAGAGTGCGCCGGTCAGCGCGTGGCTCGGGTTTTCTCCGGCTGGGACGTTGAGCACCGTACGCACATGAGCACCAAAAAGTTGTTTCTGGTCCGTGCTTTGGCTCGCGCCGGTTCCTAACAATTCGTCGGGGCGATCCGCGGAAAGCACCACTAGCGGTGTTGCGGTGTGGTTCGCTTCCATGATGGCTGGCAACAGCTCACCTATGGCGGTGCCCGACGTGGCGACAAGAGCCACCGGGGTCTGTGAACCTTGGCTGAGCCCTATGGCGAGGAATCCTGCGGAGCGTTCATCGATTCGGACGTGAATGCGTAACTTACCGGCTGCTTCGGCCTCGGCTGCGGCGTAGGCCAGCGGTGCGCTGCGTGAACCTGGTGAAAGTACAAGCTCGCGCAGGCCTGCAACGATGAGTCCTGCCAATACTTGGCGGGCCGTATCGATTGCTGATTGTCCATCCTCGTGCCGTGCGCTCACGCCGTGCTTCACCCCTGAAATATCCCTAGAAAGTATCGGTTCAAGTCTATGCCGAAGGTGACAGACAAAAACCCCGGGGCAGGATCTCAAATACATCTTGAGATCCTGCCCCGGGGTTTTGAAGGGCATTATTTAGTCTTTATTCTTGCCCTTGCCCTTACCGTTGCCGTTGTTTCCTTTACCGTTTCCGTTGTTGCCGTTGCCCTGCTTGAAGACCTGGACCACGGATGGGCGCGGCCCGTAAAACTGGCCTTTACCCGCAGACTGCGGCGACTTGATGAAGTCTGGGAAGAGTGATGCCGGTTGAGCAAAGCTTCCGCCCTCACCTGGGTGCTGGACCGAGACAAAGACCGAGTTATCTTTATCGTGCACCACTGGACCACAGGTTTCTGCGCCGGTTGGAACGGCGAGGAACTGCTCAACGCGTCCGCGGTCTTTGCCGTGCAGGCTGACCTTGTGCAAAGCGTCGGACAGACCAATGACTCCAGGAGCACCGTCGGTGGAGATCCACAGGTTACCTGCCGAGTCAAAGGCTAGGTTATCTGGGCAGGAGATGGGAGAAACTTTGTCGGTAGGGTAACCGGAGAAGTAAGTGGAGTCATTGACTCGTGGGTCTCCGGCAACAAGCAAAATATTCCAGGTGAACCGGGTGCTTGTCGCGTCATTACCGGCCTCGGTCATTTCCAGTACGTGACCATCGCGGTTGGCGATACGCGGGTTCTGCTCTGTGGCGCCTTCCTTGCCGGCCTTGCCACGGTCCGTATTGTTAGTCAGTGCGACGTAGACCTTTCCCGAAACCGGGCTTGGCTCAACATCCTCTGGACGGTCCATCTTGGTGGCGCCAGCCTTATCTGCGGCCAAACGGGTGTAGACCAAAACCTCGTCAACGCTCATTCCTGCAACCATGGATTTTCCGTTGCGTACCAGTGGCAGCCACTGTCCGGTGCCATCGAAGGCTCCGTCAGAAGGAACCTGGCCGCTACCGTCAAATTCGGCTGCCGGTGAGTTTCCGGCGAACTTAGCCACATAAAGGTCACCCTCGTTGAGCAGGGTCATATTATGCTGGCGGTCGTTCTTACGGTAGGTCGCCTTCGAAACGAACTTGTAAATGTATTCGAATCGCGAGTCATCACCCGAGTACGCCACAGCCTTTCCGTTCTTGGCAATGCGTACGGTCGCACCTTCGTGCTTAAAACGGCCCAGGCTCGTGTGCTTAACCGGGGTAGAATCCGGATTCTGTGGGTCGATTTCGACAATCCAGCCGAAACGGTTAGCCTCATTCTCGTAGCCCGCATGGTTCAATCCGAAGCGTGGATCGGTTTGTTCCCAGCCGCGGTCTGTTGCCCCAGTACCGATGCCGTAGCGTGCTTCTTCAGCGGTTCCACGGCCCTGGAAGTACTGATCAAAGTTTTCTTCACCGGACAGTACCGTTCCCCAAGGAGTGGTACCACCGGCGCAGTTATTCAAGGTACCCAAAACAAGCTTGCCCGTGGGGTCTGCGACGGTCTTGAGCAGGTCACTTCCTGCGGCCGGCCCATCTACGGCAAACGGGGTGCTTGCGGTGATACGGCGGTTACGCTCGCCGCCCACTACATAGGTCCACCGCTGATCATGCTTTTTACGTTTGATCTCAACCACGCTCAGGCCGTGGGAGTTCATCGCGATACGGCGGGCTTCATCGGTGTTTGCGGCAAACCACGTTGCATCAAACATCATGTCTTCGTTTGAATACTCGTGGTTAGCTACCAACACCCCGGTGCGTCCGGAGTACTTATCGGCGATGATGTCCAGATAATCACAGTTGTAACCAAACTGCATCGCCTGCGACTTCGCCGACTGCTTCTTCGGATCAAATTCCGGGCTGTTAGCGAATAGTGGATCTCCCCAGCGAATGATTGCGTGCCAGTCATAACCTTCCGGGACGCTCATATTGTCCACGGAACGTGAAACCGGGTCGATAGCGTCAAACTTCAGGTGACCGCCCTTACCGCGTCCGGTGTCTACCAACGGTGCCGCTACAGCGTTTGGAGCACCAAACAGCTGTGGACCAATGACCAGTGCCGAGGCGCCAACCGCACCGAGTCCCAGCACGTTTCGACGAGATAGTGCCTGATCTGCGACATCCTTGAAGTAGCTATTACCCGAGGTATTGCACTCTGGCTTGACGCAAGCATCACCGCATTTGAAGTGGCAGGTAGCTGCGGAACGTCCGCCGCGGGTGTGGCCCAGCATTGGCAACAAGGTACGGATGGGATTCATAACTACGGCACTTCCTCATTCTTTAGCTCACGTTCAGGGGAACGAACGAATTGAGCTTTTCATTGGGAAGTGAGCCAACGTCGACGCGCAGGTTAACTTGAGGTAAATACCTTAGCTGTCATACACCGGGGTGATGAGCTGTTCGTAGCAATCCCTGACTCGCTGCTCCCACCAGATCCTGCGTTCGGCGGTAACGCTCAAGGTACGTAATTTGTCTTCGTCTGGCGCTACCCGGTGCACCGGAAGCTGTCCGGCGGTGGCCAGCAGCGGTGTTGCGGTGACATCTTCGGCAAATAACGATCCGGTGGAAAGCCCACATGCGTACGGTAGCTGCGGCACCGCCGAGGCAAGGGCGGCTGCCTGCGCTAAACCCACCGAGGTATCTAAGGCGCTGGAAACGACAACGTCTAATCCGGACTGCGCCGCGATGTCGAGAACCGCTTGGATCCCTCCCAATGGCTGTGCTTTGATCACCATCAGATCCGCTGCCCCCAAACGGGCTACTTCCAATGGGTCCGAATGCTTGCGCACTGCTTCATCGGCCGCAATTTTTAGCTCCACCCCGTGGGAGCGCAGCCGTTCACGGACCCGCGCCAAGCCAACAATGCCAGGCACAGGCTGCTCGGCATACTGCAGGTTGAATTCAGAAAGCTCCAGCAATGCGGTTACCGCCTCGTCGATTCCCCAACCGGTGTTAGCGTCGACGCGGAGCGCGGCATCCGGGAATAGGCGCCGGGTTTCAGCCACCCGAGCGATATCGTCGTCAAGATGCTGTCCCTTTTCGGCGACCTTAATTTTGATAGTGTGCGGTGCATCATAATTCGCCAGGACACCGGCAACCTGGTTCGCCGGCACCGCAGGCAGTGTCGCGTTGACCGGGATACTGGTGCGCAGCGGCGTGGGAAAGTCAGTGTACGCAGCTTCAATGCCAGCGGCGAGCCAACGCGAGGCTTCGGCCGGCCCGTATTCTAGGAAGGCCGAGAACTCGCCCCACCCGGCAGGACCGTGAATGAGTAGCGCTTCACGTTCGGTGACACCACGGAACTTCACCCTCATAGGTAGGCGCACTACATGCGCGTTGGCTATCAGTTCTTCCACCGGTGGCAAAGCAAAGTTCATACCCTAAGCCTATCTATAGTGTCTAGGCTTACAGGCCCGGTTCATAGGGTGCGTACACCAAAATGTGACATTCTTGAGTCATGAGTCCGCGGTCAATTCTTAGCTCCCCACGCCATCTGAGCTGGTGGTGGGCTTTGCCGTTGCTTGCTGGGCTCTTTGCCGTCGAATATCTGTTCTTTGTCCAGCTTCGTTCTGGACAATGGGCTGACCAAGCGGCTTTTGTTGGCTGGACGCAGTGGTGGCCACGAACAAAAATACTCGATCCGATGCGCGAATTCTTGGATCTTCTACCGTGGATTTGTGCTGCAATTTCCGGAATTTTTTTGCTCTATCGAGTGATTCGCGACCGGAGTTTCTTACGTGCCGCACTCGCCGTGGCCGCGGTAGCTGCCGCGTTGCTCAGTACTCAGCTGCTCAAGCATTTATTGCTGGATCGTCCCGACTTTAACTTCGGTACGGTGGGTAACTCTTTTCCTTCCGGGCACACCACCGTGGCTGCAGCGTCCATGGGATTGATGTACCTGATATCCCCGCCAAAACTGCGCCCAGTGGTGCAGCCAATAGCCTGGATCTTTGCCACCGTGACCGGACTGGCAACGCTCATTTGCGGTTGGCACCGTCCTAGTGACATTGCGGGCGGCTTTATGATTGCGGCCTTCTGGCTGATCTTGGTCAGTGCGATCCTGCAACGTATCCAGCCGCTGGGTCCGGTGGTGCGTGAGTCCGTCTGGTCAAGGAAGACTGGTGCCACGTGCCTGGTTCTCTGGGTGTTGGTATTGGCAGCTTCGATGTGGCTGCCGCATCCACATATCCAGCGTATCCCCGATATTTTGTTGATCAGCTATGCGGTGCTCGGGTTGATCCATGTGACAGTGGCATCGCTGATTGCCAGCCTGTGTTTGCGTTCGGTAGTTACCGGGCCCATGCGTAAGCCCCGGGTGCAGTAGCCCTCCAGCCCACGTTGCTTGTGTCCTGGGACAACGGATGCCTCAGCTTGCCGCCGCACCAGAGTCCTTGCGCACAATGGTTCTTATCTTCGGCACGGCAATCCTTCGCCATGCAGCCCTAAGGTTAGCCACGCAAGGCTACGGGAAACAGAGCTTAAACTCGGGTCATTTTGGAATGCAGAATTGCCGCAGCACGCTGCGAATCAGAGATGGTGACCGCGAAGCGCTTGCCATCTTTCAGGTCAAAAGACAGCCCCTCACCGCGGTGTAGCACTACCGCCGAGCCGCCCGGGAAGAAGCGCCATCCCCAGCCGCTCCATTCCATTGGCGAGATTTCTTCACTGCGCACTTCCTTGATCTGGTTTACGGAAATGGTGCGTAGTGGGAAAGCGAAGATTGCCGATGAGACACGGACTTGATCTTCGGTAATTCGTACGCGGATCTTGCATAGACCGAGAACCAATGGGGTGAGAACCAAGACAAAAAGAGGTCCAGAAATCAGCATGATGAGAGTTTCGGACTCATCATCACCTTTCAGCACAGTCAGCATCAAGATGCCCATGACCAGAGGGAACAGACCTAACAGCCAGAACCACCACGAGACACTTGCGGTCTGGTTGAAGCCCTGCGCGGAAGTTACCGCTGCTGCATTTGCCGTGGGAACCGAGGCATCTTGCCCCTGAGCCTGAGTCACACGCCGGCGTCGCTTGGCCTGAGACTCCTTTACATGCTGCTGATATACCCCGGAGATCCAGACGGGAAGCAGACCAACCAACGAAGCCACAATGCTTAGTATTGTGAAACCCCCGTTGAGCAGTGCCTGCGTCGGGTCTCCGGCCAGGGCAGAAGGAACCGCGCAGCTGACGAACAGCCCGGCGCTGGTCCAGCCCGCGAGACCGCCCACAAAGAGCAGGAGGCTGTGGAGCACTGGCTTGCGTGAGAGCGCGAAAGAAATAAACCCGAGTACCGCACCGCCGATGGCAAGCGAGATGCAGACGGTGACAAAAACCCGCGTATCTGTGAATCCATCAGGGTTAGCGCTGCCCGACCAGTGAGTCGCGGTAATCGCCGGCAGACTGGTTCCCAGAAGTAGCCGGGTACCGAGCACTATGAGGCTCGGCAGAATCAGCAAGAGGGTAAGTAACGACCGGTGCTTGACCTCGTAGTGTGCCATGGAAGTAGTTTAGTCCTCGCTCTTCGGTACGCGCCGAAGTGGTGCGCAGCAGCCACCACGGCCTAGAACCTCCGGCCGAAGTATTTAGTACAGTCTAGTAAAACCGCGTTGACTTGCAAAAAATAGGACGAATACTGGGCAAAAGGGTATCGCCCGGCCAATGGCCGGGCGATACCCTTTTAGCTTCCGCCGGCTACAGCGCTGCTAAAGCAGCCTTCGGATCGGTCATCGCGTCCGCGACGTAACGCAGGAAGCCTGCGGCTGTTCCGCCGTCACCCACACGGTGATCGAAGCTCAGGGTCAACTCACAGATGGAGCGGACCTTGATCTTGCCGTTGACTACCCACGGCTTTTCTACGACCCGGCCAATGCCCAGGATCGCCGCTTCTGGGTAGTTGATGATCGCCGCCGAACCGTCAACGTTGAACACCCCGTAGTTATTGATCGTGAAGGTGCTGCCCGAGAGGTCGCGGACCCCGGCCTTGCCTTCGCGGGCCAAGGTGGCCAGACGAGCAAACTCTGCGGAGAGTTCCACGGCGTTGAGCTTATGCGCCTGACGCACGTTGGGAACAACCAGTCCACGCTCAGTCTGCGCTGCGAAGCCAAGGTTGACGCCCTCGAAGAGGGTCTGGCGCAGTCCGCCGTCGGCTTCGGTGTCGATGCGGCTGTTCATTTCTGGGAAACGTGCCAGCCCTGCAATGGCGAAGCGTGAGATCAGTGCGAGCATACTTGGCGCACTTCCCGCAGCTTCCTTCAATTTGCTGCGTAGCTTGAGCAGCTTGGTGACATCAACATCTACCCACACGGTTGCTTCTGGAATTTCGCGGCGCGAGGTAGACATCGCGTTAGCGATGGTGCGGCGCACCCCGGTCAGTACCTGCGAGTTTGACACCGGAAGTCCGGTGCGTGAATCCTCACCAGCAGTCTGCGCTGCCACGGCTGGAGCCTGGGCAGATGCCACCGGTGCGGCCGATGCCTGAGTGGATGGCGCTGCAACCGCCGAGCCCTGGCCGATCAGTGCTTCCACGTCACCGCGCAACAACAATCCGTCCGGTCCGGTGCCAGCGACCTGAGTGATATCCACCGAGTTGTCCTTCGCCAGCTTGCGCACCAGAGGATTGATAACCCTGGTAGCAACCGTGGTGGTCTCGCTGGAGGCTGACGCGGTGGTAATTCCGGCGCGTGGCCGACGGCGCCGGCTGGTGCTGGTTTTAGCTCCACCGGTTCCATAACCGATCAGCACGTTACCGCTGCCTTCGTCTTCTTCCTCAGGAACCTGCGTGCCGGCAAGTTCTTCTTCGAGGTAGGTCTGGGCGCCTTCGGCTGGCTGCTGCTCCGGCGCTTCATCCGCCCCGCCGGTGTTCACCGAGAAGAACGGCTTATCAACGAGCATCATCTGCCCGGCCTCACCATGCAAGGTAGCGACCACGCCTTCAAAAGGCGAAGGGATCTCCACCAGCGATTTAGCTGTTTCCACCTCGGCGATAGGCTGGTCAACCGCGACGGTGTCCCCCGCGGCGACCATCCAACGCACCAGCTCCGCCTCGGTGAGTCCTTCACCTAGGTCGGGTAACAGAAAGGTCTTGACGCTCAATTTACGCCTCCCACTGAAGTTGATCTACCGCATCGAGGATGCGTTCGGCGCTTGGCAAGTTGTACTTTTCCAAGGTTGGTGCCGGATAAGGAATATCAAAACCGGTCACGCGCAGCACCGGCGCCGCTAGCGAATGGAAGCACCTTTCCTGCACGCGGGCCACGATTTCGCTGGCTACCGAGACGAACCCTTGGGCTTCGGCCACCACGATGGCGCGCCCGGTCTTACGCACCGAGGCGCAGACGGTCTCATCGTCAAAGGGCACGATAGTGCGGATATCGATGACTTCTAAGCTGATGCCTTCTTCGGCGGCAAGTTTTGCCGCTTCCATGGCCGTAGAGACGCTGGGACCGTAGGTGATCAGTGTGGCGTCTGATCCTGCGCGAGCAATGCGCGCGGTACCTTCGGTGGTTGCGGCCCGCTTGGCTTCGTAGTCGCTGGCCAGTGCCTGCAGGTCTACCTGTTCCTTGGACCAATAGAGCTTCTTCGGTTCGAAGAAGATCACTGGATCTGGCGAATCAATAGCTTCGCGCAGCATCAGGTAGGCGTCCTTGACGGTGGCCGGGGTGAATACCTTGAGCCCCGGGGTGTGCGCGTAGTAGGCCTCGGAAGAATCACAGTGGTGCTCCACGCCGCCCACGCCGCCGGCGTAAGGGATGCGGATTACCATCGGCAGATCCACCTTGCCGCGGGTGCGGTTGTGCATCTTGGCCACGTGCGATGCGATTTGTTCAAAGGCCGGGTATGCGAAGGCGTCAAACTGCATTTCAATGACCGGACGCATGCCGTTCATTGCCATGCCGATGGCCATGCCCACGATGCCCGATTCGGCCAACGGGGTATCGAAACAGCGTTCGGAACCAAAGCGTGCGGTCAGCCCGTCGGTGATGCGGAAAACGCCACCGAGGGTTCCCACATCTTCACCGAAGATGACCGTCGAGTCGTTAGCGACCAAGGCATCTGCTAGGGCGGTGTTCAGTGCCTTGCCGAAGGTGACCGGCTGATTTTGGGTTGCTGCCTTAGCAGCTGCACGTGCGGTTGCATCGCTGACGTTCGGATTCACGTGTGATGTCGTGGCGGTCATGGCTAGGCCTCCTCACGGGCTAGTTCGTCGGCCAGCAGCGCCTGCTGCTCGGCCAGCTGGGTGGTCTTGGATGCAAATACGTGCTCAAAGAGTTCACTTGGCGGGGTATTTGCGTCCTGGTTCATGCCGTCGCGTAGCTTCTTGGCGATAGCTTCGGCGCGCTCGGTGATTTTTGCTTGGGCTTCTTCGGTCAGCAGCCCGGCATCGTCGAGGTAGGCGTGCATGCGAGTGACCGGGTCCTTCGCGATCCATTCCTGAACCTCGGAGTCCTCGCGGTAGCGCTTGTCGTCATCGGCGTTGGTGTGTGCCTGCATACGGTAGGTGTGCGCTTCGATCAGCAGCGGGCCATTGCCTTCACGGGCTAGACGCACCGCACGGCGCATCACGGCCATCAAGGCCATCAGGTCGTTGCCGTCAACACGTTCGCCGGCCATACCGTAACCGACGGCCTTATGTGCCAGCGACGGGGCGGCACTCTGCTGCGAGAGCGGCACCGAGATGGCGTACTTATTGTTCTGTACAAAGAAAATTACCGGGAGTTTGAAGACCGCGGCGAAGTTCAGCGCCTCATGGAAGTCTCCCTCACTGGTGGCACCGTCGCCACACATGGCAACCACCACGGTGTTTTCACCGCGCAGCTTGGCCGCGTGGGCCACACCGACGCCGTGCAGCAGCTGAGTGGTCAGCGGGGTGGACATGGGAGCGCAGTGATAAGCCTTTGGATCATAACCACAGTGCCATTCACCGCGGAAGCTCGTCATGACCTCCATCGGAGCCACACCCTTGGTGAGTACGGCTACGGTGTCGCGGTAGGTCGGGAAGAGCCAGTCACCGTCTTCCAAGCACAAGGCGGCTGCCACCTGGCAGGCTTCCTGTCCGTGGCTGGACGGGTAAACTGCCATGCGTCCCTGGCGGACCAGGGCGGAGTTCTGGTCATTAACACGGCGTCCCACAGCAAGCGCGGAGTAGGCATCCATCAGCTCGGCTGGGCTCGGCAACGGGTATTCGTGTCCTGGTTCGGTTCCCTGGTCGCTTTCCTCGCGCAGGGTTCCATCAACATTGAGCAGATTGATCATATGCCGTGCTGGCAGCATGTAATCTTCGGGGGTAATCCCGAACTTCTTGCTGACCGATGAGATGCGATCTTCGTGAGCTTCGGTGCTCATGCCATCACGCCTTTCGTTATCTGGTTGAGTGCTGAGAAACGACGTCTTGTGACTCAACTCACCCGAACATCATTTGTCATCAATTATGCGCAGTCGGATCATTTTGTATCCAGTCCGCGTCAAAATCGTAGAAAGTTGAGCATAGGATACGTATACTTGAAGACGATTAGTACGCTCAAAATGGGTTTGGCGAATTCTCGTCCTACCCCCTGCAAGGAGAACAAATGGCCGCGGATGCGGAACTAAAGCTGGACGACGTTGACCGGGCGATCCTGGCCGAGCTGACCAATGACGGTCGGCAATCGGTGACTACGGTAGCCCAGCGCGTCCACGTTTCCCGGGCACACGCGTATTCACGCATCGCAAAGCTCCAAGATGCCGGGGTTATTACCCGGTATACCGCGGTAATCGATCCGGTCAAAGCAGGGTTGAAGGCCAGCGCCTACGTGACGTTGAAACTGCGTCAGCACTCCTGGCGGGAACTACGTGACCACCTCGCCGCGATTCCCGAGGTGCAGCATATTGGACTGGTCGGCGGAAACTTTGATGTGATTCTCTTGGTTCGCGCCAAAGACAATTTGGATTTACGTCGCGTGGTTTTTGAACAATTGCAATCATTGCCGACGGTGCTTGATACTCAGACGTTATTGATCTTCGAAGACTCAGATACCCGCTAAGCGCGGGTACGGCAAAGCAGGCGAGATGGAAGCTTCCATCTCACCTGCTTTTGTTTGTGCTTTTAGTTTCCGCCGGTAAAGACCGGTGGCCGCTTTTCCTGGAAGGATTTAAAACCTTCGGCGTAGTCGCTCGTGTCGCACAAGGCTGCTTGCGCCTTGTTTTCCGTACGCATCGAGGCCCATAGTCCTGCGCGCTCGTCACGGATCTGCGCCACCAGCTTCTTCGAGGCGATGAACGCTTGGGTAGCGCCCTGCGCCACCTTGGCGATTATCTCTTCGCTGCGCTCTACCAGTTCCTCTGCTGGGAATGCACGGGAGAAGAGCCCCGAACGTACCGCTTCGGCACCGGAGATCAGTTCCGCGGTGTAGATCATGTCCAGCGTGCGGTGTGCCCCGAGACGCTCGGTGAACAGCCAGTGGCCCCCTGAGTCCAGGGTCGCGCCAAGGTTTGCAAACGGAGAACCGATCTTTGCATTCTCTGCCACGTAGACCACGTCTGTGGCCACCGCTAGGCCGAGTCCCACACCAAGACAAGCACCTTGCACAATGGCAAAGGTGGGTGCCGGGAAACTGGACATCTTTTCCAGCAATGGCTGGACTAGTCCGTCAAGGTAACCCATGACATCGTCGTCAGCCGGGTTTACCCCAGAGATATCGCGTCCCGCGCAGAACCCACGGCCCTCACCGCGCAGCACTAAGGCGCGCACGGTGCCCTCGGTGACCCCAGCTGCGGCCTTGTCATAGGCTTCGGAGAGTTCTTGCAAGCCGGCTGGATCTAAAGAGTTCATCTTCTTTGGCGCATTAAGCATCACGGTGGCGATGCCTTCGCTGATGCTGAGTTCAATCATCTGTGATCCCCTAGGAGTCGAAGTTGACGCTGAGCTTGTCGCTGGTTGGGTGCGACTGACAGGTCAGGATGTAGCCGGCCTCCACCTCTTCCGGTTCCAGCGCATAGTTCTCCGACATGGTCACCGACCCTGAGGTGACCTTTGCGCGGCAGGTGCCGCACACGCCGCCGGCACAGGCGAAAGGAACGTCCTGGCGGACTCGAAGGGCGGCGTTCAGGACCGTTTCGTTTGCACGCACTGGAGACTTCACCTCACCTTGCAACCCGTCTAGGGTGAAAGTGATTTCAAAGCTCTTCTCGTTTTCATCCACCAATACCGGGCGTCCCACCTGCCCCTGCGGACGGTTCGGCTCGCCGGTGCTGAATAGCTCAAAGCGCACCTTGTCGGCCGGGACCTCAAGAACCTTGAGTTCATCGCGGACCATCTGGACCAGTTCAAAAGGCCCGCAGAGGAACCACTCGTCAACTTTCGGCGCCTGCAGCACATTGTTGAGCAAGGCCGAAAGCTTCTCGGCGTCGATGCGGCCAGAAAGCAACGGAGAGATCCGCTGTTCACGGCTGAGCACATGGTGCAGAGCCAGGCGTGCGGGGTAGCGATCTTTAAGATCAGCCAGTTCCTCCAGGAACATCACGTCCATGGCGGCCTTGTTGGCGTAGATCAAATCAAAACGGGTGTTCTCATTCGCTTCCAGGATCGTGCGTGCAATAGCCAGCACCGGGGTGATGCCACTGCCGGCGGCTACCGCAACGAACTGATCCTGGTTCACGGTATCCACCGAGGAAGGATCATTCATTCCGGTGAGCTTGTGCTTGGAAATGAATGCGCCGGTCGGGCTCATCACATCAATCTGGTCCCCGGCCACGAGTTCCTCGTTGGCCCAAGTAGAGAATTGCCCGCCAAGATCCTTCTTGATGGCTACTTTAATCTGTTCGCCGGTGGGAGCGGCACAGATTGAGTAAGAACGGCGAACCTCGACGAGTTCCCCGTCTGCGTTTGGCAGTTCCTTACGCAACGCCACATACTGGCCAGCGACGTAATCGAAGTCGGTGGAAAGCTCTTGCGGAATCGCGAAGCTGACTTCGATCGAGTCCTTGGTCAGCCGGCGCACCTCGGAAACCGTTAGCCGGTGGAAGGTGGCCCGACGACGGGTGGGAATAGTTTGTTCGCTCATGAAAGCACCTTGAAGTAGTCGAAGGGTTCTAAACAGTCTTTGCAGGTGTACAACGCCTTGCAGGAGGTCGAGGCGAAACGCGCAAGCTCTCGGGTATTCAGCGAGTGGCACCGCGGGCATTTAACGCTGATGCCCAGGGTGACCCGTCCGCTGTGACCGGTGCCGGTGGGCGGCGCAATCCCGTATTCTTCGAGTTTGCGCTTACCGTCCTCGGTCATCCAGTCGGTCGACCAGGCTGGGGTCAGTACCAGCTTGACGTCTACCTTCTCGATTCCTACCTCGCCGAATGCAAGGTAGAGGTCTTGGGTGATCACATCCATGGCCGGGCAACCCGAGTAGGTCGGGGTGATGATGACCTGGACGCTGCCGTCTTCGTTGGCATTGACCTCACGCAGGATACCCAGGTCCGCAATGGAAAGCACTGGGATTTCCGGGTCGGTCACTTTAGCGGCGATGCTAAAGAGTTCCTCGGCGTTAGTCATGACGTTGCTCAAGACTGCTGCTCCCTTCAAACGGATTAGGGAATCGGTTACCAGCTCGCACCGGGGTGCTTGCGGGCAAGTACTTGCATCTCGGCCAGGATGAAGCCCAGATGTTCGGAATGTTCGCCGGCACGTCCGTGTGCCATCGCCATTCCCGTCTTAGGAATTTCCAGTCCGGCTTCTGCCAGCACCTCGGTGATTTCCTTGTCCCAAGCTTCGCGCAAGGTAGAGGGCAGTACTGCTACCTCGCCTAAGGCGCGGTGAAGTTCTTCGTCCTGGAACATTTCGCCGCTGTAGGGCCAAAGTACTTCCAGTGCGTGACGCATCTTTGCAGCCGACTCTTCGGTGCCCTGGCCCAGACGGATGGTCCAAGCCGCTGCGTGGTCGCGGTGGTAGTCAACTTCCTTGACCGCCTTAGCGCAGATTGCCGCGATGGTCTCATCTTTGGATTCCAAGAGCTTGCTGTAAAGCAAGTGCTGGTAGATGGAAATCATCAGCTGGCGCATAATCGTCACGCCAAAGTGGCCGTTAGGCTGCTCAACGATCTGCAGTGAGGTGAATTCCTCTTCCTCACGCCAATAGGCCAGATCATCTTCGCTCTTGTCCCAAGCCAGACCGGCATAGGTCAAGAAGGAACGTGCGTGTCCGAGGACGTCGAGGGCGATATTGCCCAGGGCAATGTCTTCTTCGATTTCTGGGGCGCGGGAGATCCAGTGCGACAGTCGCTGAGCCAAGATGAGCGCATCATCGCCGAGGTGCAACGCATACTGTGCTACCTGATCACTTGGCTTGGCACCGGCCACGGCGATATCTTCCGGACGCAATGCGTTACCCGGGGTGACACGAGTGGCTGATGCCAGCGCGTCGCCGAAGCTGTCCAGCGATGCGTCAAGTTCGTCGTGGTTCACAGGTGCTTCACTCCTTCGCTGGCCTTGTAATAGGTCGCGTGGCGGTAGTCCTTGCCCTGTGGGGATTCGAAGAACGCGTCCTTGCTATCCGGGTCAGAGGTGATGATGTCGGTGGAACGCACGACCCACAGGGAGACGCCTTCGTTGCGCCGGGTGTAGAGATCTCGCGCGTTGCGCAGTGCCATCTCTTTATCCGGTGCGTGTAGTGATCCTGCGTGGACATGTGAAAGTCCTCGGGCGGAACGGACGAATACTTCCCACAGGGGCCAATTGCTCTTTTGGCTCATGCTAGGCAACCTCACTTTGTTCTTGCTTTGCGGCGTAAGCGGTAGCGGCTTCACGGACCCATGCACCTTCGCGGTGGGCCTCGCGGCGACGTTCGAGTCGCTGGGCGTTGGCTGGACCATTACCCTTGATAACGTTCATGAATTCATCCCAGTTCAGATCCTTGTGGATCCACTGCTTCTTCTCTTCGTCGAAGTGCAGGTTCTCGTCTGGCAGGGTCAGGCCCAAGACCTTGACCTGCTCGGCGATCATTCCGACAAAGCGCTGGCGCAGTTCGTCATTGGAGAAGCGCTTGATCTTCCATGCCATGGACTGGGCGGAGTTTGGCGACTGGTCATCCGGTGGGCCGAACATCATCAGCGACGGTTCGTAGAAACGGTTGATCGCATCCTGTGCCATCTGCTTCTGCTTCTCGGTGCCACGTGAGAGCGAGAGCAGGATTTCAAACCCTTGACGCTGGTGGAATGACTCTTCCTTGCACACTCGCACCATGGCACGGCCGTACGGGCCGTAGGAGGCGCGGCACAATGGCACCTGGTTGGCGATGGCTGCACCATCAACAAGCCACCCAATGGCGCCCATGTCTGCCCAGTTGCGTGCGGTGTAGTTGAAGATTGAGGAGTACTTGGCGCGTCCGGTCAGCAGCTGATCATTGAGTTCATCGCGCTCGGTACCCAAGGTTTCGGCAGCCGAATACAGGTAGAGTCCGTGACCGGCTTCGTCCTGCACCTTGGCCATCAAAATGGACTTACGCTTCAGTGATGGAGCACGGGTGATCCAGTTAGCCTCCGGCTGCATTCCGATAATTTCGGAGTGTGCGTGCTGGGAGATCTGACGGGTGAGCGTCTTGCGGTATGGCTCTGGCATCCAATCTCGGGGTTCAATTCGAGAATCGTCGCCAATCAGGGCGTCGAAACGCGACTGGGACTGCTGCTCTTCATAGCTTGGGACGGCACTTAGTCCCGGCTCCTGCGGTGTGGTCGGGGCCATGGTTCACCTCACTGAAAATTAATTTACATACTGACCGTTCGTTCAGTATATGAGGGTGCCCTCGATCACGTCAACCGCACGCGTCATGCATGCGCATAATTACTTCGCATCCCCCGTTGTAGGCCCGCCCCACCTCCTGGGCGATTTCCGATTATTGCGCCACAACAGGTTGAAATTGGGGTGCCGGGGCCGCAAACCATCGCTGGAAACGCAGAAATCCCCTGGCCTCACGCCCAAAGAATGGGGTGACACCAGGGGAATGCTCATTAACACCAGTGTGGCTCGCAGCGCGCGCCATTACGCGAGTAGTTACGCGTTAGCGAGGACCTTGTCTGCCTGCTTGTTCTTGAAGAACAGTGCATCCAAGGAGATTCGCCCCGGTCCCACGAGGAACAGCGCCAACGCGCCGGCAGCCAAGGCCAGCACAAGCTCAATGCCGCCATTCTCGATAAAGACTCCACCCGGCGCGTGCACCATGAACAGCGCAACGATCATTTGGACGCCCAGCAGGCCAGCGAAGACCCGGGTCAACAGCCCCAGAATAATAGCGATACCACCGACAATCTCAAGGGTTGCAGCCACCGGAGCAATCAGACCGGCCGCCGGCACGCCCATCTGACCGAAGGCGGCAGTGGTGCCCTCGATGGTGAACTGGAAGAATTTCTGCCAACCGTGGGCCAGGAAAAGGAAGCCGAAGGCCAAGCGCAATAGAGTGCGCGCAGCGGTCTGCAGGCGAGGGTTCTCGATAAAGGTGTTCATTTAGGTGACTCCTGGTCAGTAGATCCGAATAATTAGCTTCGCCGCCGGCAATTCGGCGCGAGCTCCGAGTTACACCCTAGAACAAATTACTTGAATCTTCAACTAATGTTGCATGGCTCAACGATTCGAACTGGCACCGTCAGATGTGCCTGACCCTGCCGCGCACCTGTTCACGGATTAAAAGAGCCCGCCCCAACTCAACTTCTAAGCAGCTGAGTTGGGGCGGGCCGACGCTACGCGCAAGGCGGGAAAGTCCTAGAGAACCTTGGAAAGGAAATCTCGGGTACGTTCTTGCTGAGGGTTGCCAAACAGTTCTTCTGGCTTGCCTTCTTCACACACGACGCCGCCGTCCATGAAGACCACCCGGTCCCCCACCTCGCGGGCGAAGCCCATCTCGTGAGTGACCAAGACCATCGTCATGCCAGAGTCGGCAAGTTCCTTGATGACCTGCAGAACCTCGCCGACCATTTCCGGGTCCAACGCACTGGTTGCCTCGTCAAAGAGCATGATCCCAGGAGACATCGCCAACGCGCGGGCGATAGCCACGCGCTGCTTCTGTCCGCCTGACAAGGACGCCGGACGGGCATTAGCCTTGTCGGCCAATCCCACACGGGTCAATAGCTCTTCGGCCTTGGCTCGTGCCTCGGTGCGATTCATCTTCTTAAGCTCCACCGGAGCCAGCATGATGTTTTCCGCGACCGACATATGCGGGAAAAGGTTGAAATGCTGGAAGACCATGCCTACGTGGCGGCGGACCTCGTTGATATCAACCTTTGGATCGGTGACATCAAAACCGTCAACAACCACCTTGCCGGCGGTGATCTCTTCGAGCTTGTTCAGGCAGCGCAAGAGCGTGGACTTACCGGAACCCGAAGGCCCGATGACACAAACTACTTCGCCCTCTGCCACGTCAAGATTGATCCCCTGCAGAACCTCGTTAGCCCCAAAGGACTTACGCAGGTCCTTGACCTGAATCTTGGAGGTCGTGGTTTTTTCGCTTACGGTGCTCATTTGTTAAACCTCCGATCGGCAAAGTTTGCCAATTTGGTCAGGGCCATGATGGCGACGAAGTAAATGAAGCCGACGATAATCAGAGTCTCGGTGACTCGGAAGTTCGCCGCGTAAATCTGCTGACCCTGGTAGAGCAGCTCGCCGAAGCCAATGGCAAGCAGCAACGAGGAGTCTTTGAGCATGATGATCAGCTGGTTGATCAATGACGGTGTCATCATCTTAAAAGCCTGCGGAACAACGACCTTCTGCATTGACTTACCGTAGCCAAGGCCCAGTGAACGTGAAGCCTCAAGCTGTCCCGGATCAACGGACTGGATACCGCCGCGAACAATTTCGGCAATATATGCCGCCGAGTTCAGCGACAAGGTCAGCACGCCGGCAACCCAGATGCTGACATCCCAGCCGGTCAGCTGTGGCAGACCGAAGTAGAACATGAACGCCCAGAGCAGCAGCGGGGTACCACGGAAAATATTGACGAACGAAGTCGAAATTCCGCGCACCACAATGTTGCCCGAAATCTTCATGAACCCGAATGCCAGACCCAGCATCATGGCCACCGCGAAGGAAATCGCGGTCACCAGCAAGGTGTTACCCAAACCAGTCATCAAAGCCGGGAAGGACTTGGCGACCAGGTCGAAGAAGTTACTTGGCACCGCTTCGCTTGGATCAGCCAGGTAGGTGTTCAGAATCTTGTCGTATTCGCCGTTGGCTTTCAGCTCGGCCAGACCATCGTTGAATGCTGCGAGCAGGGCGGTGTTTTCGCCCTTATTCACCGCGAAGCCATAAGAGCCGCCAGGCACCTTGTCGGTAACGGTCTTCAAGCCATTGTTCTGCGCAATGCCATAAGCCAGCACCGGGTAGTCATCAAAGACCGCTACGGCACTGCCGGCCTTCACCGATTCATACATGGTGGCCGACTGGTCCAAGGATTTGACGTTAAACCCGTATTCCTTGGCAATGGATTTCGCGTAGGTTTCACCCTCGGAACCGGTCTTCGCGACGACGGTCTTCCCCTTCAGGTCCTCATAGCCCTTGACCGCTTCATCATCACGGTCAACGGCCATTTGGATGCCAGATTCAAAGTAGGGTTCGGAGAAATCATAGATCTCCTTGCGTTCGTCGGTAATTGACATACCGGCGATCACGCCATCAACCTGGTTCGACGACAGTGCCTGCAAAGCGGCACTGAAGCCTAGGGAACGGATCTCGACATTAAAGCCCTGGTCCTTAGCGATGGTGTTGAGCAGGTCCATGTCGATACCTGTCAGCTTGCCATCCTTGCGGAATTCAAAAGGCGCGAAGGTAGTATCGGTGCCGACAACGTAGGTTTGTCCGTCGACACTTTCATTTCCCTGAGCTAATGCTCCGGGTGCTCCGGCTACCAGCGCCATGAAACCGATGGACACCGCAGCGATCCACCGAGTTATACGCCTCGACCTCAAAGTTTTGCGTGTGTTTTTCACTGCTGAATCACTTTCTATTGCGAGTAGGGCCTTGTGCCCCGGATGCAGTTCGATTCTTATGCTTGCTAGCCTATGGCCAATAGTGCCTAGCGGATACCCTCTCCGTCCATGTCCGCGCCTAAATTGGTAAATTTTTTCGGGCTTATCCTGTCCGCGCTGAGCATAGCCAACCCCAGAACTGCTCACCGTGAGATTGAATAGATCCATGACTTCTGATTCGATGACCGCCGGCGCACCGCTGGCTGCAAAGATTCCAACGACCCGCGAATTCCACGGCGACTCATTCACCGACAACTACGAATGGTTGCGTGAAAAGACCAGCAATCAGGTACTTGACCACCTGAAAGCCGAGAATTCGTATACTGACTCGGTCACCTCAGATCAAGAGCAGCTGCGCGCCGATATCTTCGAAGAAATTAAGGCACGCACCGTGGAAACCGACTTGTCGGTTCCCACGCGTCGACGCGGCTGGTGGTATTACACCCGCTCGGTTGAGGGCAAGCCCTACACCATTCAGTGCCGTGTCAAGGCCGGGGATTCCGCTGATGCGCGTGCAGATTGGACGCCACCGGAAATCGACCCGGTACAGCCACTTGAGGGCGAGCAAGTACTACTCGACGGCAATGAGCTGGCAGAAGGCCAGTCGTTCTTTTCGCTTGGCGGGATGGCCATCAATGAGCCAAGCAATCTGCTGGCCTATTGCATCGACACTCAGGGAGATGAACGTTTCACCCTGTACATCAAGGATTTGGAAACCGGCCAGCTGCTTCCCGACGTAATTGAAGGGGTGTTCTACGGGCTGACCTTCTCCCCGGACTCATCCACCGTGTACTACCTCGTGGTTGATGACACCTGGCGCCCGCATCAGGTGCGTGCACATATTTTGGGGACCGACCCGGCCACCGACACTGTTATCTTCCAAGAAGATGACCCGGGCATGTGGCTCGGCTTTGATCTGAGTACAGATCACCAGCAGCTATTGATATCCAGCGGCAACTCCGAATACGCCGAAACCAGCGTCCTGGATTTGAATGACCCGCAGGCGCAGGTTCGACTACTCGTACCGCGTTCGCTGCGGCTGCTTCATGGGGTGGACCTGCTACCGGGCGCCGATGCTCGTGCGGTAATCACCCACGATTACCAGGCCCCCAACAATATGGTGTCCCTGGTAGAGCTCAGCGAGCTAGGCGCCGGCACCGATCCGGCTACCTGGACCACGGTGCTGGCTCACGAATCAACGGTGAAGGTCGAGGGAACGGCACTGACGGCAACTCACCTGGTCCTTTCGGTGCGCCGCGATACCTGCGAACGAGTGCAGCTGATTGCGTTGGAATCTTTGGGCACCGAATCGCAGCAAGCGATTATCGAACCAGCCTTTGACGAAGAACTCTTTACCGCCGCGGCGACCTTCGCTAACTTGGAAGCCCCGCTGATCCGAATTGGCTATACCTCGGACTTCACTCCTGCCCGGGTCTATGACCTGTGGCTCAATGACCTGGAATTGGTACTGCGCAAGCAAACCCCGGTCAATGATTATGATTCGGCGCAATACCTCTCGACTCGCGAATGGGCCACCGCGGCCGACGGCACCAAGATTCCGCTGACGGTGATGCGTCGAGCAGATTTGGACACCTCGGTTCCCAACCCGGTCTTGCTCTACGGCTACGGCTCTTACGAGGCCTCGATGGATCCAGGCTTCGGAATTCCACGACTCAGTGTGCTGGACCGCGGCGTCATCTTTGTCATCGCCCATGTGCGCGGCGGCGGCGAGCTGGGACGCGACTGGTACCTGCAGGGTAAAAAACTGACCAAGAAGAACACCTTCACCGACTTTGTCGATGCAACTAACTACCTGATCGGCACCGGTTGGGCCGACCCGGCACGGATTGTGGCGTTAGGCGGTTCTGCCGGCGGATTGCTGATGGGTGCCATCGCTAACTTGGCCCCGCAGCTATACACCGCGATCATTGCTCAGGTTCCCTTTGTGGACCCGCTGACTTCGATTCTTGATCCAGAACTTCCGCTATCTGCTTTGGAGTGGGAAGAGTGGGGCAACCCCATCGAGGATAAGGAAGTGTACGACTACATGAAGTCCTACTCCCCTTATGAAAATGTCACCGCCGTGAATTACCCACGGATTGCCGCGGTTACCTCGTTGAATGACACCCGGGTGCTCTATGTTGAGCCTGCTAAATGGGTGGCTAAGCTGCGCGAGGTTGGCACCGGAAGCGAACCGATCTTGCTGAAGACCGAAATGGAAGGCGGGCACGGCGGCGCGTCGGGCCGCTACGAAGCCTGGAAGAACCGCGCGTGGGACTATGCCTTCGCCTTGGACGCCCTGGGCAAGAACACCGGCTCAGCCAAGTAGCTCGCTGAGCGAACCCTACGAGCGGCGGCTTGCAGGACCTAGTTAGGAACACTAACGGGGGTTCGGCGGGCCGCCGCGGTTTTTAACGACACGTCGCGAGTTGCAGGCACAGTCGCCGCAATCGTAAGGATTCTTCGGCTTATTTCCGCCCGCCGAGTAGCCTGCTCACCGCTGGGTTTTGATTCCGGGACTCAAGAAATTCACGTCTTTGTGACGCCTGCCATTAGACAGCAGGGCTTGATATGGGTCACAATCTAGTATTACCTAATGATCGTTCGGTAACTAATTCGGCGGAGGTCCCTATGAGCGAAACCCAAATAGACAAAGCATTGCCCCACGCAATCTTGCACAACGACTATGCAACCCAGTGGATGGGCATCGAAGTTGTCGAGGTCAGTGACGGTTACGCGGTCATTACGATGACACTCCGCCAAGAAATGCTTAACGGTTTTGGTATCGCCCACGGTGGCATGATCTTCAGCCTTGCAGACACCGCCTTCGCACTGAGCTGCAATCCTGCCGAAGGTTCCAAGGACACCATCACCGTGGCCTCCGGAGTAGATATCAACTTCCTCAAACCTGGGATTCCTGGCCGGTTGCTGACTGCTACGGGACGCCGGGTCTCCCAGCAAGGACGCAGCGGGATCTATGACATCACCGTCACCCAGCCCACGAGCGATGGCGGTATCGAGACCGTAGCCGAATTCCGCGGCCGTTCACGCACCGTCCCGCAGCCAAAAAACCGCTAAGCAGTCGACACCACACGAAAGAATGAGCATGTCACAGACAACTGACCGCGATAACCTGCCTAATCCACTGGATCCTGAAGAGACCATGAGCCGGGACCAGATCGAGTCGATTCAGCTCACCCGTCTCAAAGAGACTCTGGACTACGCATACACCAACGTTCCTTACTACAAGGACAAGTACGACACCGCCGGTGTGCACCCTAGCGACTTGAAAGAACTGGCAGATCTGAAGATCTTCCCTTTCACCGAAAAAGAAGATCTGCGCAAGAGCTACCCTTTCGGCATGTTCGCAGTTCCACAGCACCAGGTGGCGCGCATCCACGCCTCTTCAGGAACCACCGGCCGAGCCACGGTGGTTGGTTACACGCAGCAGGACCTCGATGACTGGGCCAAAATGGGTGCACGTTGCCTGCGCCTATCGGGTGTAAAGCCCGGTTGGAAGGTTCACAACGCGTACGGTTACGGCCTGTTCACCGGTGGAATGGGTGCGCACGCAGCAGCCGAGCGTCTGGGCACCACGGTCATTCCGATGTCTGGCGGACAGACCGATAAACAGATCACCATGATTCAGGACTTCGAGCCGGATGCCATCTTGTGCACGCCGACCTACCTGTTGACCATCGGCGATGCGATGCAGCGTGCGGGACTTGACCCACGCAAAACCTCCTTGAAGGTTGCAGTATGCGGTGCAGAGCCGTGGACCGAAGAAATGCGTCACGAGCTGGAAGAAATGTTCGACATTGATGCCTGTGATATCTACGGGCTTTCCGAGGTGATGGGCCCAGGTGTGGCCGGAGAATCTGGCGAGCTCAAGGACGGAAGCCATATCTGGGAGGATCACTTCCGCCCAGAGATCGTGGATGCCTATGACTCAACTAAGGTTCTCGGCGACGGCGAACACGGTGAACTTGTTTTCACCTCGCTGACCAAGCAGGCATTGCCTATCATCCGTTACCGCACCCATGATCTGACCCGGTTGCTACCCGGTTCGGTTCGCCCAGGACACCGTCGTATGGGTCGTATTACCGGACGCAGTGATGACATGATCATTTTGCGCGGGGTGAACCTCTTCCCAAGCCAGATCGAAGAGCTCATCTTGAAGTTGCCGGCACTCTCGCCACACTTCCAGCTGGTACTCACCCGCCCTGGCCGCATGGATCAGCTCGCGGTCAAGGTTGAGCGCCGTGCCGGGGTAAGCACCGAGGAAGCTACCAAGTCCGGCGGCGAGTTGGCCAAGCTCATCAAGATCCATGTTGGATCTTCGTGCGCCATTGAAGTTCTTGACCCGGAGACGCTGGAGCGTTCTATGGGCAAGCTCAAGCGCATCTTTGATATGCGAGACAAGTAAAGTCCACCTAGCGTGGGATAATTAAGGGATCATGAAACTTATCGAAAAATCGCGCATGCCTGTGAAGCGCGGTCGCCCCGGCTACGATCAGGATTCCGTACTTCGTATTGCTGTCGAAGCTTTCAACGAACACGGGTATGAAGCGACGTCGATGGGTAAATTGGCAGACCGACTGGGTATCAGTAAGTCCGCCATTTACCACCATGTTTCTTCTAAAGAAGATCTGTTGCGGCTCGCCCTCGACGAGGCATTGATTCCTTTGGAAGCTGTCATCGATGAGGTTCAGGTACATCAGGGAAGTGCCGATGAGCGCTTAGATTTCTTCTTGCGGGCCACCTTCCGCATCTTGATTTCCAAGCGTAGCTACGTCACTTTGCTGTTGCGCTTGCGCGGTAATACAGAGCTTGAACGAAACGCGTTGGATCGCCGCCGCGCTATGGACCGCCAGCTGGCACAGCTGGTCACCGAAGCGCAGAGCACCGGCAGGCTTCGCGAGGATCTTGATCCTCGGGCTACCGCCCGTTTGCTGTTCGGCCTGATTAACTCCGTTGTGGATTGGTTCCGCGAAGATGGTCCAATTGGAGCTGAAGATCTGGAAAACCAGGCAATCACCTTGGTCTTTGACGGATTGCATCCCACACAGAAGTAATTTCATAGCTCCGGCCCCGGTTCCTGATGCGTTTTTACGTTACAGGAGCCGGGGCCGAACTATGTTCTATATCGCTTCGCAGTACCGAGCTATTCGTCTTCACAGGTTTCGGCGATAGCATCAGTAGGGTGCGTTTTGCACCTACCCGATCATTTCCCAGTCAAATTAAAGAAGCGTCGTGGAAGAACTTTTTTACACTCTTTTCTCCCAGCTGCCAGGTACTGAATCAGGCACGCAGGTTTCACTCTATGCACTAAGCGCACTTCTCTCTGTGGTCGCATGCATTCTGTTGGCGCATCGTAATGACCTAGGTTGGTGGGCACAGATCCTCGCGGTCTTCGCCGGGCCGTTAGTCATTGCCATGCAGTACGACATGCTGTTCTTGATTTACGCGATTCCTGCGCTGCTTGTCGGCGTCTTTGGTCTCTGGCGGTTCTCCCGTTACAGCTTCCAGGGTAAGTTCACACGGCAGGTCACCCGTTCCCCGCTGAGTCTCGCAGCAATCATCACCACTGTGCTCGGCATAGCCGTGCTGACCGCACTCCACCTGGGTGAAATGCTTACCACTGGTTTTGCGTTCACCGCCGGTACCGGAACCATCTGGGTTTCCTACATCACCGAGGCTGCCGTCTTGATGGCCTTCTTCTTGGTTGCTCAAGGCATCCGCTCCGGCTGGTTGCTGATGGCACTAGCCTCGGCCGTTTACGTGGCAACCCTGTTCACTAACAACCCGGCCTTCGCGTTGTTGTTCGTGTGGGTATTCATGGTCATCGCCTCGCTCTACGCGTGGTTCATGTGGCGCGTACTGCCACGCCGTGAGGCCACCGCGCAGCTAGCGGATCACCAGGCTGTCACTGAGTAGGCCCTTATCCTCGGATATGCCAAATGGCGGTGGCTACGGAAAATATTTCCGTAGCCACCGCCATTTTGCTGTCAACCGGGCTAGTTCTAATCCTGCCAGTTGGCGTAGGTGGTATCTTCCTTCTCCACCAATGTCAGCACGTCATAAGTTGCGACGATCTCATCATTTTGATTGTGCAAGATGGCGTCCCAAGCGACCTCACCGTACTCGTCGGTGACGCGCGGGGTGATCTTCTTCGCGGTCAAGGTCACTCGCACCGAGTCGCCGGCGGCCACCGGAGTGATGAAGCGCAGGTTTTCCAACCCGTAGTTAGCCAGTACGGGTCCTGGAGCCGGTTCCACAAACAGCCCTGCTGCCCAAGAAACTAGCAGGTAGCCGTGGGCTACGGTTCCTGGGAAGAATGGGTTAGCTTCAGCAGCCTTCGGATTTACGTGTGCGTAGAAGGTGTCACCGGTTTCGTTGGCGAATGCGGTGATCTCCTCCTGATTTACCTGACGTAGATCCGAAGCTAGACCGTCACCGATTTTCAGTTCGGCCAATGACTTACGGAACGGGTGAACGTTGCCTGGCTGAGCGCCAAATTTTTCGCTACCCGCAAGCTGCTGAGCTGCACCGGTGTGCCAGACGCCGGTCAGTGCGGTGAGCATATTTGGCGAGCCCTGCACGGCGGTACGCTGCATGTGGTGCTTCACCGAGCGGATGCCGCCCAGTTCCTCGCCGCCACCTGCACGGCCCGGACCACCGTGAACCAGGTGTGGAACCGGTGAGCCGTGACCGGTGGTGCTGCGTGCGGTTTCGCGGTTCAGAATGTGCACACGCCCGTGATGGGCGGCAATACCTAGGGTCAGGGTGCGCATGGCTTCTGGATCGTTAGTGCAGACCGTAGCAACCAGCGAGCCAGCTCCCATAGCTGCCAATTCAATGGCTTCTTCCACCGAGTCGTAGCCCACGACCGAGCAGACCGGCCCAAAGGCTTCGCGCGAGTGCAAAATTGGATTGCGCGAATCGGCCCAGCGCAAAACCAACGGCGACATGAAGGCGCCGCCTTCGGCCAGTGCGTCACGCTCCGGTGCTACGCGGACTACTGGTGCGTCCAAATTACCGAAGGCCAGCTCGCCACCGGCATCAATCATGTCCTGTACCGCAGCACGAACGTCATGCATCTGCTCCACCGAGGCAAGTGCGCCCATGGTGACGCCCTCAACGCGCGGATCTCCGAGCACTACTCGCTCTTCGATACGTTTGCCCACGGCTGCGATCACCGCATCTACCTGTGCGGCAGGGACAATGTTGCGACGAATTGCGGTACATTTCTGTCCGGCCTTTGACGTCATTTCGGTGACTACAACCTTGATGAAGGCGTCAAACTCGGCTGTGCCTTCTGCCGCGTCCGGCCCCAGGATTGCGGCGTTCAGCGAGTCAGTTTCGGCGCTGAAACGTACCCCGCCGTCGATCACATTCGGGTGTGACTTCAGTCGGCTGGCGGTAGCCGCCGAACCGGTGAAAGAGAACATGTCGCGGTAGTCCAGGTGATCCATCAGGTCTCGGGCAGAGCCGGAGATCAGCTGCAGGGAGCCTTCAGGCAGGATTCCGGACTCGATGATCATGCGCACGGCAACTTCGGTCAGGTACCCGGTGGGTGTTGCTGGCTTCACGATGGTTGGAACACCAGCGATGAAGGCCGGAGCAAATTTTTCAAGCATTCCCCAGACCGGGAAGTTGAACGCGTTAACCTGCACGACCACGCCTGAAATGGCGGTGTAAATATGTGAGCCGAGGAAGGAACCATCCTTGCTCAGTGGCTCAGCGGTACCGTCAATGATGACGTTGCTGTTGGGAAGTTCTCGACGTCCCTTTGAGGAGAAGGTGAAGAGCACACCGATGCCGCCATCGATATCGACCATGGAGTCAATTTTCGTGGCGCCGGTCTTATAGGAGACCTCGTAGAGGTCTTTACGACGCTCGTTGAGGTACATGGCCAGCTCTTTGAGCTTCAAGGCACGCTCGTGCAGCGAAAGGCTGGACAGTTCGCGCTGTCCTACGCCACGGCCGTAGGCCACGGCTGCCGCGATATCTAGTTTTCCACCGGTGACGGTGGTGATGAGCTCACCGGTATTGGCATCGAGAACCTCGGTGCCTCCGGCTGCTTCGGGGGTCTGCCATTGCCCGGCAATGAAACTTGGGACCACACCAATCTGGGATGTCGACATCGACACAATTCCTTCCTGAACGATCGGTCAGTATTACCATTAACAGTAACAGCACCGCGTGATCGAAGACACTCAGGAGACGAAACAATGACAAAAGAGTCATCAAGCAGCCAAGCACTGGAGCCTTGGATCATCGAGCTTGGCTCATTGGATCAGAAGATGGGAGTTGAAATCCTCGAAGAATCTGTGCAGAAAGTTGTGGCGCGCATGCCGGTAGAGGGAAACACACAGTCCTTCGGGCTGTTGCATGGCGGAGCGTCGCTGGCCGTAGGCGAAGCGGTAGGTTCATGGGCCGCGGTGAAGTATGCCTCAACCTTCGGCAAGGTCGTGGTCGGCGTGGACGTTAATGCCACCCATCACCGCTCGGCCACCGAAGGCTATATTCTCATTACCGCCACGCCGATCAAGTTGGGTCGGCGCATGACAAGTCACGACGTGGTGATCACCGATGAGCAAGAACGTAGAATCTGCACCATGCGGATCACCAACCTAGTGATCGACAAGCCAAAGTACTAAGCCAGATTCAGCTCTTAGACCAGACTCCGAGTTCGTTGCCACTAGGGTCAGCAAAATGCAATCGGCGTCCGCCGGGGAATTCATAGGGCGCTTGCAAAATGCGGCCGCCGGCTACAGAGATCGCCTGCTTGGTGACATCCAAATCCTTGGAGTACAGCAGGACCAGCGGTCCCCCGGCGGACCGTGGCTGTTCGGCGAGCGCTAGTCCGCCAACTTCCTCGCCGTCGATGGTGGAAGAGAGAATGCCTGCGTAATTGGGGCCGTACTCTTTGAAGGACCAACCGAATGCTCGCGTATAAAAAGCCTTGGCCACTTCCATGTCGGTGACGGTCAGCTCGATGTAGTTGAACGCATGGTGCAGTAGATGAGTACTCATGCCGCGAGCATACAACGCCCGTGAGTAACTGTCACGGCTTTGGCTGCCGGGCTAAATTTTGCAATTGATCTAGGTCTGCGCTTTGCATGCCGCAGGAGGATAGGAAATCCCTCGCGCTGCCCAACCACTGCAGGAACTCTTGCAGTCCCTGGGCACGCTCGGCGATGTTGCGACGCAGTTCAGGTTCGTTTTGGTACGACTCGTAGGGGTGTTTTCTTGGGGATACTCGGTGCCATTCATTGATGCCGCGTACCGCCAGCTCATCATGTGCCACGATGTCTTCGCTGCGGCCCGCTAGGTCCAGGAGCAGCGTGGCGATAAGTCCCGAACGGTCTCGTCCGGCGGAGCAATGAATGACCGTACTGTGTTCCGTTTTGCTCAGCGCTTCGAAGACCGCGCGCAGCTGATCCCCAAATTCTTCACACACCAGCCGGTACATGCTGGTGTGGTTCATATACGGCACCGCAACCGAAGCAAAGCGCTCATTGTCCGAGGTTTCCAGGGGCAGCTCTAAAATCTGCACCCCTTCGATGCCTTCGTGGTCCACTACCGGATCATGTACCCGGCGGTTGATTTCCCCGGGGTTACGCAGGTCGATGACGCGAGCTATTCCATCCGCGCTCATTTGCTGCCAGCCCAGGTCCGTGAGCCATTCATGACGTCCCATGCGGTAGAACGCCCCGGTAATCCAGCGCGCATTAACTGCACCCTCCCAAAACATATCGTTTGGCAGTGGACGATATTCAGGAACAGATCTCATAGAACCCATTGCACCACAGAGAATCGGTACTGTAGAGTCTAAGCCATTGGCAAATGCCAATTAGTCTACGAGAAGGAGGGGAAACAATGAGTGTTTTGTTCCCAATCAAGCAAACACCCCTACTTTTCAAGGACTTAACGTGTCTTCATACTCCGCAGAGTTCGCCAATCTAGACGACTCACAATCCTACGTTCGTACACGACGCACACCCCGCGTTTGGAACGAATCCACCATCGATGATTTAGGCTCCGAGCAACGCTATTCCAGCTGGCCCTTTATCGAAAAACTTTCGCGTGGCCCGCAACCTTACCCATCCTGGATCATTGAGGATGCGGCGGCCATTGATACCGAGCTAGGTGTACTCAAAACCGGCAAGGAAGGCGATGTCTTCCTTGTTGAGCGAGCCACCACCCAGCGCAGGGTACTTCTTGCCGCTAAACGCTATCGACGTCGCGAGCAACTTCAATTCAGTCGCTCGCAGTCTTATACCGAAGGGCGTGCTGCACGGCGCTCGCGCGATAACCGTGCCGTCAGCAACAGCTCTGCCTATGGGCGTGAGGTTGCGGCCCTGCAATGGGCTAACGCCGAATGGTCGTATTTACGTCGGTGCCATCAGGCAGGCATCCCGGTCCCCTATCCGGTACAAATCGACGGGACCGAAATCCTCATGGAATTCATTGAAGATCCGCTGAACCCCTCGGCAGCCGCTCCACGGCTGCAACAACTGGCTCGCCACGACCCGCGGTTGGCCATCCTATGGGATCAGCTGGCAGAGGCCATGGAGAAGTTTGTGGCATTGGGGCTGGCCCATGGAGATCTCTCGGCCTATAACTTACTTGTCGCCGGCGAGCGCCTGGTGGTCATCGACGTGCCGCAGTGCGTGGACTTGGCAGGCAATGCGCAGGGCTTGGATTATCTCCATCGCGACTGCGTGAACATGTGCGAATGGTTTACCGCCAAGGGTCTGCCGCGAGACGCCGATTCGCTGTTCACCTCGTTACTGGCGAGCATGTTCGCCTAGGCTTGCTGTTTAACACAGGATCCGCCCCTTAGCTCATCCCGAGCCTAGGGGCGGATCTTTGCGGCACTCAAGGCGCCGTGCGCTCGGACTAAGCCCAGGCAGGAAGCACCGAACGCTTCCAGGGGGCATTGATGACCACGGCGGCTGAACCGCACCAAGTCTGGAATGCGGTCAGCAGACCCAGTCTGCCGCCGAGTGCGTGAATTGCATGAAACCCACCGCAGACTCCAATCGACAGGGAGGCAATGCTCATGTGCACGCTGAAGATTGCCCATGCCAATTAGAACGCTTCGAAACCTGCAGAGCCTGCAGCTTCGGCGACCGCGGGAGTGGTTTCCAACCACCAGAAGCCTTCATTGGAGGTAAAAGCCGTCGCACCAAGGACATTGCCCTTGATGGATTCAATAACGCCGGCCGGAATCTGGGCGATACGGCCAGCACAACGCCACGATGAGAACTGCAGAACCGGCTTCACGAAGAATCCGCACGGTGGCACGATTCAACACGAAGGTCCTCAAGGCCAAGGAGCCAAGTCCCAGCGCTGCCGTATCTGCCAAAGTGTCCTTTGCTGGGCTTGAGGCAGGGATTGCTTCGGGAAACGGTAAGTTCGCTGTTCATGTCGGTCTTGGAGCCATGCATGGCGCCCATGGAAGCTCCGGCACCCTTCACAAGTCCGCAGAAAACATCCATAGCGATGACCGCAAAGTCGGTGGCGAAGGCATCCTGGCATCGCTGGCGGTGCAAGCGATTGCTGATGATGGCGTACGTGCGCTGATCTATACCGGAGTACGCAATCGCACCGGGATGGACCACAGCGCGCTAGGTCTCGCAGCGAACGCGGTAGGCAGACTGAGGGCCCCGGTCTCACACAGTATGCTCTGGCGGGGTTATATGCCGAGCTGTGTGAGATCTCCGCGCTGGTCAGTGACCCAGAGCTGGCGACACGAATCGAAGTGGCCTGTGCGCTCTTGCGTCCCGTTGCCGAACAACCCGACATCACAGAGCACTGATTTATCGCACTTAGAGCTAAATGTGGTCACGCACCTAGCCTTTGGCAGAAGAAATGCGCTTATCGGTGCACACATGGGGTTGGCCGAGAGCACCTTGAAAAGTTATCTCGCTTCGGCCGAGCGAAAGCTCGAAGCAGCAAGCCACTTCGACGTGGCTCTACCGGTCCGATGCAAAGAACTCATACGCTGAAGTCGTGAAAGGCAGCCTGAAGTCTCCAGGCTATTTGAACTCAAAACCCTGTTTTTCGCAGGCTTTTTTGAAGGCCGCTTGATCAATAATCTGCGGTGAGCCTGATTCATCAACTGAAACGGCCTGACGGATCTGCTCGGTGGTTGCCGCCGCACCATGTTCGGCGGCTTTCTTAAGATTTGTGCGGCCTTGTTCTCCGGTAGTAGCTATGGCTCCACCAAAGTGGATGCACGCGGTATTTCCGTCCGGATCCTGTTGACGAAAGTCAGCCAGAGATGGTCCAGCACAGCCGGACAAATACAAACCAAGAACTAGCAGCAGCGGCAGAATTTTCTTCACCACGCCATCATACGTATTGCGCGCCAAGCCAGGACATCGGCTCGGGCACGCGTAATTATTTGGATTAATCTTGAGTTTAATAATGATGAGCCTGGCGAGGAGGTATGCACCGCCTCGCCAGGCCCTTATCAAAGCTCAGCGTTACTGCTGCGGCCAATCATAAAACCCGTGGCCGGACTTCCGTCCCAGTTTTCCTTCGGCCACCAGATCACGCAGGATCTGTGGTGGCGCGAAACGATCCCCCAACGTCTCATGCAGATATTCGGCGATACCCAGGCGCACATCCAGGCCGACGATGTCGGTGGTTTTTAATGGGCCAGTCGGGTGCTTATAGCCAAGCACCATTGCGTTATCGATATCCTCGGCACTAGCCACACCCTCTTCAACCATGCGCATTGCCTCCAAGGCGATAGCCACACCTAATCGCGAGGACGCGAACCCTGGTGCGTCATTGACCACCACTGCGGTCTTGCCCAGGCACTGAACCCAACCGCGGGCAGCGGTTTGCAGGGCCGCATCGGTTTGCTTGCCGATAACAACCTCGATAAGCGTCGAGGCCGGTACCGGGTTGAAGAAGTGCAGACCAATGAAGTTTGCGGGGCGCTGCAGTTTTTCGGCGAGTCCCGATACAGACAACGACGACGTATTCGATGCAAGAATGGCCTGTGGGCTAAGCACGGCTTCTACCGCTTGCAAGGAAGAAATCTTCAGATCCCAAATTTCGGGAACCGCTTCAACTACTAATCCGGCCGCCGCAAAATCGGCGTACTCGGTGCTGGTTGCGAACCGTGCCAGCAATACTTCGCGGGTCTCTGATACCCCGCCGCGAGCCAATGATTTATCCACCGACTGCGCGACGCGCTCATAAGCGGCCTGCGCCGAGGGCTGATCACGTTCAACCACCGTCACCTTGGCTCCGCTGATCAAGAACGCGTGGGCAATACCCGCACCCATGCGCCCGCCGCCGAGCACTCCAACGTGCTCTGGCAAATTATTTGGGATCACATCATTGCTCATGTGCTTACTTCTTCTTTCGGTCAAGGAACGACTGCATCCGGTCAAATTTTGCCTGGGACTCAAAGAGCATGCCCTGCGCGAGTGTGTCAATGACCGGGTGAACTTCACGTGGGGTGTGGAAGACCGCCTTGGTAATCCGTACCGCCAGGGGATCTTGTGCACCAATCCGGTCGGCTAGTGCGTCCACCGCGCCGTCCAGCTCAGCTGCGTCGTGCAGCTCGGTAATTAGTCCTACTGCTAAGCATTCGCTGCCGGTAAGTACCTTGCCTGCAAGCAGGATTTCTTTGGCCACTGGCTCACCAACTAATTCTTTCAACCGCCAGGTTGCTCCGGCGGCGGCCATAATACCCAGGTTAGTTTCCGGGTTGCCCATGCGCAGCGCCTCGGTACCCAAACGGAAGTCTGCGGCGTAAGCCAGCTCAGCTCCCCCACCCAGTGCGTATCCATCGAGGGCCGCAATCACCGGCATAGGAAGCTTTGCGATTCGGTCAAAGATTGAGGAGTTGATCCCGGCCAGTGCGTCATCGCGTCGACGTTCACGCAATTGCGCGATATCTGCACCTGAGGCAAAGATTCCCTTGGAACCTTTCGGCTTGTCCTCGGTGGGTGCTTGTCCAGGGGTTCCAGCCAAGATGAGGATCTTCGGAACGCGCTCCAGATAGCTGCATACCGCGTGCAGCTCGTCGACCATCTGCTGGTCGATCGCGTTGCGCACCTCTGGTCGGTGCAGTCGCACCCAAAACCGGTCAGTGCTTTCGGCAATCTTCAGGGTACTGAAGTCACTTGTATTCATGGTCATGGATTAGACACCCTCGATCAGCAGGGCAGTTCCCTGGCCGACACCAACGCACATCGTGGCGACACCGAGCTTGCGTTCGGCACCGCTCAGTTCGCGTTCCATGCGGCCAAGCAGGGTGATCACAATACGCGAGCCGCTGGAGCCCAGCGGGTGACCCAGCGCAATAGCTCCACCATCACGGTTCACGATCTCAGGATTTACCCCAAGTTCGCTCATGCTTGCCAAGGACTGCGAGGAGAACGCCTCGTTGATTTCCATGGCGCCGATGTCTCCGATGGACAGTCCGGCACGGTCAAGCACCTTGTTGGTGGAAGGAACCGGACCCATACCCATGATTTCCTGGGCCAGGCCAGCTGCCTGTCCGTCGATGATGCGGGCACGGGGCTTCAGTCCAAAGCGCTCGATAGCCCGTTCGGAGACGACGAGGATTGCCGAGGCACCGTCGTTGAGTGTTGAGGCATTCCCAGCGGTGACCACGGTGCCGCCCTTGACGACCGGGCGCAGCGCGGAAAGTACATCCATACTGGTGCCGGGGCGTGGCCCTTCGTCGGTGTCCACCACAGTCTCGCCCTTGCGGGTCTTGACGGTCACCGGAACGATTTCATCCTTAAAGCGTCCGGCTTCAATGGCGTCGATGGCCTTTGCGTGGGACGCCACTGCGAATTCGTCTGCTGCCTCACGGGAAATGTTGTAAACGCGGGCAACCTCTTCGGCCGTTTCCGGCATCGAGAAGGTGGCTTTGCCGTCGCGGGATAATTCACCGGACAGGAAGCTTGGATTGGTGAAGCGCCAGCCGATGGACGTGTCGAATACCGCTCCTGGCTTAGCGAACGCTTTGGCGGGCTTCTCCATAACCCAGGGGGCGCGGGACATGGATTCCACGCCGCCGGCCACAACGATGTCAGCGGCACCTGATTTGACCATGTGGCTGGCCATCGTGATAGCGCTCATGCCGGAGGCGCAGAGCCGGTTCACGGTAATGCCTGGAACACTGTCGGGGAATCCGGCAAGCAGCCAGGCCATGCGGGCCACATTGCGGTTCTCTTCGCCTGCACCGTTGGCGTTGCCAAAGATTACTTCGTCAACCATGGCCGGATCAATACCGGCATCTTCGATGAGCTGGCGGATGGTGATGGCGGCCAGGTCATCGGGCCGAACCGCGCTGAGCGCTCCACCGTAACGACCAACCGGGGTGCGTTTTCCGCCCACCAAGAATGCTTCAGCCATGATTACTCCTTCGTACTCCGGGTTCAGTTCTGGCATCTCTTTCGCGCCAAACGTACCCGGAAAGCTATCCGTACCGGCGCAGTGACACCCACCACGCTAACTTACCGACCATTCGTTCACTAATAGAATCACAGAAATGTTCGCCCAGCGTCAAGAAAGCTACGCCAGCAATGGTCGAGATTGCTCGATTTTAAGCTTTTTCTGCTTCCGCTAAATATCCACTGTGAGTAGATATCCAAGTCAGGAGATTGATTCTCGAATGACACTGACGTAATCTTTGGTAACTGACCGACTCTGGGTGAAATTCCAGATCGTGGACCGTCACCAAGGCTATGTAGTTCGGAAGGCTTTGGGCATCCGGTCGACGGAAAGCTGAAGAGTTACGGAGCACTTATGCCACCGGGAAACAGCAACCAAAACAGTAATCAACCTACCGATCATTTCTCTCCTGATCTCAGCCACGACATCGGCCCCGATATGAACACCGCCGATGGACGAAGAGAAGTGCGCAAAGCTACCGCAGCCTCGGCCATGGGTAATATGACCGAGTGGTTCGACTATGGCGTTTACGCCGTGGCGGTTACCTATATCACCGCACATTTCTTCCCCACCGAGGGTGGAACGCTCATGGCTCTGGCCACGTTTGCGCTTTCCTTCCTCGTCCGCCCGCTGGGCGGGCTCGTCTGGGGCCCACTGGGCGACAAGCTCGGACGTAAAAAGATCCTGGCGCTAACCATCATCATGATGTCGCTGGCAACATTCCTCATCGGCGTGCTGCCAACCTATGCATCTATTGGCGTGGTCGCCCCGGTGCTCCTGATCTTGCTTCGCATGGTGCAGGGTTTCTCCACCGGTGGCGAGTACGGTGGCGCAGCCACCTTTATGGCCGAGTATGCCCCGGATAAAAAACGTGGCTTCTTTGGCTCCTTCCTTGAATTTGGCACCCTGGGCGGCTTCGCTCTGGGTACCGCGGTCATGCTGTTCTTGCAGGTAATTCTTGGCGAACAAGCGATGATGGACTTCGGTTGGCGTATTCCGTTCTTCCTCGCACTGCCTATGGGCCTTATCGGCCTCTACCTGCGTAGCAAACTTGAGGACACCCCGGTCTTCCAAGAAATGGAAGAAGCCGGCGAAACTCAGGAAGGTGGAACGCTCAAGCAGCTGATCATGGATTACTGGCGCCCCATGCTGGTGATGAGCGGCCTGGTGATCGCGTTGAACGTCGTGAACTACACGTTGCTCAGCTATATGCCCACCTATCTGGAAACGCAGATCGGGCTGGCCCCAAGTGCGTCGCTGGCCACTATCCTCATCGGTGAGGTAGCGATGATGGCGGTGATCCCGTTTGCCGGTTCACTCTCAGATAAAGTTGGCCGAAAACCGATGTGGTACACCTCGGTAATTGGGCTCTTTGTCTTCGCGCTGCCAATGTTCTGGCTGATGGGCCAAAGCTTCTTGTGGGCAATTGTCGGCTTTGCGGTCCTCGGCTTGCTGTATATTCCGCAGCTGGCCACAATTACCGCTACCTTCCCAGCGATGTTCCCCTCCCATGTACGCTTCGCCGGGTTCGCCATCACTTATAACGTGTCCACGGCGATCTTCGGCGGTACCGCAGCCATTGTGAACGAGGCGGCAATTGATGCCTCCGGGTTCGTACTCTTCCCGGCCCTCTACATGATGATCGCCTGTGTGATCGGCTTCATCGCGATCCGTTTCATGCCGGAGACCGCTGGTGCTTCCTTACGCGGCACCGACATTCCAGATGCTCTGGATACCGGTATCCTGGCCACCGTCTCGGCGGATGAAAAGACTACCGAGCAAAAGTAAGCAACACCGACGCAAAAACTAGGGGCTTGGTTCCCGCCATCACTGGCGGGAACC
>NZ_DATEXC010000010.1:0-1224 GCF_035257265.1 Glutamicibacter sp. | reverse complement strand
TCATGAAATGCGTGCGCAGGCGGGCAAAACGGCGTGGGTCTTTGAGTATAGGGATCAGCAGGCCAGGAAATTGAAAGCGCAACAGGCCCGTTTTACGGGCATTTCTGCCTATCTCAGCGCTAAATATGGCCGCGATCCCGTCATAACGGGTATCTCCCTCCGTGTAGCGCCATTCGACAATCGTCCTCGTCAACCGTGTCGCTGATTCCCATATCCACTTGGAATCATGTTCGCCGCCGAGTTCTCGAAACACGCGGTTGATTTCCTGGACGCGGAGTTCGTGAATACTCCATGATCAAGTTTTTTTAGGTTGACATCACCGGCACGTTCCGCATGACTTCGTGCGCTCGGTACTTCAAGGAAGGAGTCGGCTCGAGTCGTCCCAATTGACGCTGGATCATATGCTTGGTGGACCGGCTGAGGGCAAACACCTCGTGTAGGGCTTTGGTGAAGCGCTTGAGTTGATCCTGAGGATGGTCGGACGACACGAGGTCGTCGATGACATCGGCCAGACACTCCACTTGCACGTGTGCTCGTAGACTCCCCACAGTGTATGCGGGCAGGTTGTTTTTAAGCTGGTGCTGTTGGTCGGGATGCACGAAGAGACTGTGATCAACCAGCAGGCTCAGGATCACGCTGTGGCGTGCGCCCTCTTCGCCGGGCTGCTTGGTCAACGGGCTCCAGCCTTCATACGACTTCCAGTCCTGAATAAAAACCTCCACGAGCCACCGTAGAGAGTGGCCCTGGACAATATCAAGCGTCCGCCAGCTCAGGTCGGAGGCGATCAGATAGCGATAGGTCTCCTCCTCGGCATATTTGAGCGCCACGATGAACCGCTTGGTTTTGTGGGAACAGACGTATAAACGCGCGCTGCTGACCCATACCACCACCTCCTCACCCCCCCGGATGCGGATGGTGTGGGGCGTCCCGGGATGGGTGACAAAATAGTCGGCCACGTACTGTTCGCGTTTCCCGGCGCGAATGTTCTGATTGCTGCGGATTTGGGAGAGGACTTGCACGCCACCGAACATGGCCGAGGCCTCATCGACAAAGGCTCCCGTGCCATAGAGGGCATCCGCCACGATACAGTGCACCCGGATGTCGGGATGTTGGGCCTTGAACGCCGCCAGCAAGCGCAAGGCGAGTTGCTGTTTGGTGGGATACTGGGCATTGGGCGCCGGTTTCGGGGGCCGCTGTTTTGGGGGGACGCCTTGCTTCTTGAGC
>NZ_DATEXC010000009.1:0-2362 GCF_035257265.1 Glutamicibacter sp. | reverse complement strand
GGCCCTTGCCCCATAAGGGCGAATGTGCAGACTGCATCCATACATGTGTTTTCAGGAGGATGACGTCATGCATCTCGCCCCGAGCAAGGATAGCTTCGCTGAGCGTTCACGTCCACCCTTTGAAGCTGGCAGGAAGCTGAGCGAAATTGACAAGGCTATACTGTGGAAGTTGCTCAACGAGGACCCTGAGTGCCCGAGCCGAGAGCTGCTCGCAAAGGTCGCCCAGAGACAGGGCCTGATACCGGTGAGCGTCCGCCATCTCAATCGGTTGCGGGTGCAGTGGGCGCTCAATCGGTCCAAGGGCCGTCCGCGCCACGCGGCGGGCTGTCTCCCTGTTGTCTCTGGGGCAGAGGTCGTCCGCATCATCCCCCGTCTGTCGTTTGTGGGTGTGCATCTTTTTACCCATTGGCTCGCCCAACACGGGGTATTGGGCTCGGTTGTGGCCCAGCTCAAGCAGGCGGTAGAGGCCTATAAGCAGACGCATCCCGATGACGACTTTGCCCTGTTACAGCACCGGGAGCAGACGCTGCGGCACCGCTTTCAAGCCCTCTTGTTGGCGCCCTTGTTTGGCATCGACAGCCTTACCGCGTTTGATACCCACGAGCATCCACTCTCGACGCTGCTTGGCCGGGGGTATCACAGCTCAACCCTGAGTCAGTTTCTCGGGCAACTCGAACGCGTGGGTGCCGCTGAGGCGCTGATGCCCGTGCTGCTACCAGCCCAAGCGGGCCAGATCCTCTATGTGGATGGGCACATGATTGCCTATTGGAGCCGGGTGCCCATGCACAAGGGCAAGATCACGATGTTGGGCCGCATCATGGCCGGCTCGCAAGCCGTCATCGCCCATGATGAAGCGGGCCAGGCGCTCTTTGTCGCGTATTATCCGCCCGATGTGCCTGTGTCTCAGGTTATCGTCGCCTATTGCCAGAAGGTGGCGGAGGCAACCGGGACAATGCTCTTTGTGATCGACCGGGCCGTCAAGGCCGTGGCTATGGCCCGAGCCTTCGATGACCAGGGCTTGGGTTTGCTCTGCATGCTCGACGATAACGAGCATCAGGGGCGGGAGAGCTTTGAGGCCACACAGGTCGACACCCTGGAGGATGGTACGAGGGTCTATAGCGGGCCGTGGAAAGGACCCAGGCCCGATGATCCTAGACACTTTGTCCTGGTCGAGCCCGTCGAGGGCAAGCCCCTGGGGTACTGGGGCACCCCGCAGGTCAAGGCCGCCGTGGCCCTGACCGAGTGGCCTCGGGTATACCGAGCGCGCAACGAGATGCAGGAACATAGCTTCAAGCGCATGATTGCCCATGGGGCGCTCGATACCAACTATGGCCGCAAGAAGATTGTCGTAGCCGACCGGCATCAGCAACGCGCCAGAGAAAAACTCAATCAGTCGCTGGCAGCGGCTCAGAAACGGGTCGACAAGAAGGCCGAGGCGATGAAAGCGAAACAGGACCAGGTAGCCGAGTCTGAGGCGAAGGGACATGGCAAACGTCTCGCACAGCGTCAGGGCGCCTTGGCGGTGTTGGCAAAGGAGTGGCAAGACGCCCAGCACAAACAAGACCAATTGGCTGAGCAAGCTCAAGCCCTGGGGCCATCTGGGCAGCGGGCCGACCGCGATTTTCGCAAGCAGACGATCATGACGGTTCGTACGCTTTTGCTAGAGAATGCGTTGCGTGCGTTCATGGGCGCGCTGGTGGGGACCCTCCAAGCGAAGGTGAGTTTGGAGCTGATCTTGCACCTGCTCTGTGAGCGCAGCGGGGCTCGGATGGAGACGAGCTCCCAGGTCGTGTATTGGGTCAACACCACAGGTTTATCGGTACCGTATCGACGCCTCCTCACCGAGGTTGCCGAGGGACTTTGTGCCATGGACTTGAGGGATCAAAGCAAACCGATTTGTGTTCGCCTCAGAGACATGCCGCCTTGAGGCGGCTCTATTCATGAGCAGATCACATGTCTATTTTTTCGGAGGCTGTCAGAAGTGCGTTATACGGACTTTTTTCCTGATAAAAGTCTTACGACAAGACTCAAGGGGGTTTTATCAGGCATAGCTATCAAAAACGGCATCGCCTCTATATGCGGCGTATCATAGCATAGTCCCGCCAGCAGCTAGGATCTGATAACGGGCACTATATCAACCAAACGAGCGTTTTTCGAGGCGCCTGAGTGGCAGAATTGCTTCGGTAATACGAGGCCTGAGCAGATGCTAGGGGTAGTCAGCTGCATGGCGTTGTTCGGCGCGGCTCGGGCCACGGTGTTCCACACCGGCATCTACGTAGAGGCCACTACCACATGGCTCTCCATTGGTACAACTAGACCATCGTTGTCTACATACGTCCCTAGCATTCTCTGCATATCCTGG
>NZ_DATEXC010000008.1:0-24510 GCF_035257265.1 Glutamicibacter sp. | reverse complement strand
TCAAAACAGTACTCGCCCAACCCGACTGTAAAAGCCGCATGAAGGACCGAGCGAGTACCTTTTCCTCGACTTCCCCGCTCACGTCCACCGACGACCAGCTCCTGCGACTCCGGATCAATCCTTACTGTCTGCGCCTCCGGTTAGCGCAATTGGCTCATTCAGCATCTTGGCCTTTGCAATCTCTCTACCCGCCGATTCTCTAGCGCGCATCGGTGCAGGGTCGAGCATGACAGAGACGTTCATCGCCGGCCTCTGACCAATGTTCTTCACAACAAGGTCGAATAGCTGCTGGCTCGCACCCGAAGGTTCAACCGTGACAATGACGTACGGTCTACTCGCTTCCAACCTCGCCGTGCGGGCCTCTTCAACCTGTCCCCGCGCTTCTTTCCACTGCTCTCTGGCGTATAGCGCTGCCGCAACAGCAACAACCAAAAGGCAGAACGTAATGATCGTATAGATGCCAGTCCAAGCTGTTCCCGACATACCCAAGAATTCGTCCATAGTACGAGTGTTTCAGCAAAAACCTGATCGCCCATCTTCACTACCGACACACTTGAAGTCACTCCAAGTATCCCTAGCAGTCCGTTTCTTCTACACCAAATGAAACATCCCCGGATAATTGTCTTGCAGGAATGAAACAGCGGCCCAGACTGTAACGACTGTGAGACGCGCAGGTGTCCCAATTCCTTGGAACTGGGACACCCGGAGCTGGGATTTTAATCAGAGCGACAGGCCGTCAAATTTTGTTCCATAGCTAATGTCTAAAATGCATCCCAAAAGAAACGCACGGAAAAAACTTTCGGTACAGTAGTCGCATGGATATTGGGTGTCTTGAAAACGCCTAAACGCCAGTTCTACCCAGCTGGCCTTTGCACGACCCCGCCGCTATATCGAGTCGCGGTCGTAGATACCCGACGGCATGATGCATTGCGCTTGCTTCGCATGGCAGTATCTTGAAAGGAACCATCGCACCGGAAGACCGAGACCTAACCGCTGGGGGCAATATGAGTCTGGACTAGGGCAACGTTCCTGTGTGGGTGGGCATCATCTTGACCGGCGTCAGTGTCGTGATTGCGGTCCGCACATATGTACTGAACTCGCGGCGCGCGCTTCGAGACCAAGCAAGCCATGTGTTGGTGAAGGTCCATCAAACCCATGGAGCCCCCGACATTGTTCATACTGCAGTGGTTACAAACCACAGCAAGGCACCAATTTGGCGTGTTGTCCTCACTGTTCACCGCTACACGACCACGGAGATTAGCGAGCGAGAACTAGTCATCGCACCTGACGAGTCCTTTAGCTTTGCCACTGAACCTTTCTGGTGGGAGAAGTACGCTCCCGGGACAATACGTGGAGGGATAGCGAAAGCACCTCTATACGGCGTTGTGTCTTTTGTGGACGCTCAGGGCTACATGTGGCGCCGCTCAAGCACTGGTGTGTTGAGCCCACCCTCATATATTGGCTTTCTGCCGACGGGCTCGAACTGGCGTGCGCGGTGGGGCCGACGCTTTTACCGGTTCCGTAAGGCCGCTATACCTACGCCCTTGCGTCATTGGTTCCGCAACCGGCGGAGAGCTTATCTCTCTGCAAAACCGAAGCGGTACCGCGGCAGCGAGAAGGACCTCTAGCTACCGGCGTTCGCACAAGTTGCACAAGGTTCCCCCTTGCGAACAGATCTAGGCAGTACAGGCGACTTCTGACTGTGCAGTCGCCTTCGTAAAATGACAGGACTGGTCAGGATTCCGCGCTTCAGATTGTGTCGGATAGTCGTATCGCCAATCCGCGACAGGATAAGGCGACCCATTTGCCGATGGTTCACCGCGACACCCTGGCGCCAAGAATCCGGCAGTTAGCCTACCTAGAACCTTGTGGCATGGATTGTTGGTCCTGGGAACATGGGGAATTACGCCGAAACCCATGACGATTGCGAGCGTATGCACGACCGTCGGCAGCGGCAAGCGGGATTCAGGGCTGAACGAGACCTGACGGTGGTGTGCACGCGGTCGGTGGGGTCCCGGCGTCCACAGGTGTGCGGGAAAAGATCGCAGGAAATATATTTTGCCGTGCCCCTGTGGTCGCGGGGCCAACAACGGACCCAAGGGAAAACCCCGCGGCCGCACACCTTGGGGGCAGGTGCGGACGCGGGGGCCTCTGAACCCGTCCGGTGGCCGCTTGGGATGGCGCCTCCGGACGAACTTTCCACGTTATTCCAACGACTAGGCGAGTGCAAAAACCGCATTCGTACTGGCCTGTGCACGGCGGTACGGTGGGGTACGACCTCCGCCGGGAACGGGTCTCGGCCGAACCAGTCGTTCAGCGGGGAGGACGGCCACCTTGATTGAGCGATGAAATGCTCGGGCCACTCCCGACCTCCTGCCTCACCACAACCATTCCTTAGTGCGGAATTCTAGATGTTCTCATCCTTTACTTCTCCGCACCTCCGTTCACCAAATACCTCATCAGAACGGTGGTGTTGACACGCGACGTAAATATTCCGTTCCGTATTACGGAACTTGCTCATAAAACATGGAGACAATGCACTTCTATGACTAGGCTCACAATGTCGGGCGGCGTTCCCCTCGATTAGTTCTCAACAAACCAGGAAGCTTCCATGGATACCCTCGCGGAAATACGTACTTCGGCCATGAGCCGGTTCCAGGTCATGGCCGTCGTCATTGCCTTGGCCTTGATCCTCATTGATGGTTTCGACGTGGCGGCCATGGCCTACGCCGCACCGGCACTCTCCCGCGAGTGGGGCATCAGCCCCGTCGCCCTGGGGTTCCTGCTCAGCGCCAGTCTGTTCGGCATGGCCGCCGGTTCTATCTTCCTCACCCCGCTGGCCGACAAGATCGGTCGCCGCCGCCTCACCCTCATCTCGCTTGTGGTGATCAGCATCGGTATGGTCGCCTCCGTCTTCGCCACCGATGCCACCCAACTACTGGTCTTCCGGATCCTGACGGGCTTGGGCGTCGGCGGCATGATGGCCAACCTGAACGTCCTGGTTTCCGAGTATTCCTCAGACAAGCGCCGCGGCTCGATCATGGGAATCTACACCGCCGGCTACCCGATCGGCGCCACCATCGGCGGCATCGTGGCCGGACCCTTGATCCCGAACTTCGGGTGGCACTCGCTCTTCGCCATCGGCGCGGCCCTGACCATCATCATGCTCGTCGTCTCCTGGCTGTGGTTGCCCGAATCCCTCGACTACCTCTTCACCCGCCGCCCGGCAGGCGCCCTTAAACGCGTGAACACGATCTTGGGCAAGATCGGACGCCCCGCGCTGGACGCACTTCCGGCTTCCACGGCCACCGGCAAGGAGCAGTCGGCCTTTCGTGAGATCCTGACCGGGCCGATCCGCTTCCGCACCCTCATGCTCTGGGCCGGCTATGGCATGCTCGTTGCCGCCTACTACTTCGCCAACACGTGGACCCCGAAGATCATTGCGGCCGCCTCGGGCGTGGACGGTATCGGCGTAACCACCGGAACCATCGCCAATGCGGGGGGCATCCTGGGCTGCTTCGTCTTCAGTGCCTTGGCGGTGCGTTACCGCGGACGCCCGCTTCTGGTCATCGCACTTCTCGGATCGGCAGCCGCCTACATCGTCTTCTCCATGCTCTTTAGCCAGATCACCCTGGCCATGGTGCTCGCCCTCCTATTGGGCATGCTCACCACCGCGGGCATTGCAGGCTTCTACACGATCTCCCCCGAGATCTACAGCGCCCGGGCCCGGGCCACGGGCGTGGGCTGGATGATCGGCCTTGGACGCCTGGTCTCCATCGTGGCCCCGATCCTGGTGGGCTACCTCCTATCGGGCGGTTGGAAGGCAGAGAACATCTTCATGCTCTTCGCCGCCCCGCTGGCAGCATCCGCCCTTTGCATCTATGCCTTGGGACGCTCGCTCAAGCGAGAGCTGCGCCCGGCGGCTGCACCCGTCTCAGCCTGATCTGCCTTACATCTCCACAAACCCAGCGATCGGTGGCGGCACCGCCCGCCACCGGCTAGGAAAATACAAAACCATGAACAAGATCAATGTCGCGGACCTCGTCGCGATCGACATGCACGTCCACATCGAATCCGATGACCACGGCCACACCGACATGCCCGAGGACTTCCGCGAGGCGGCCCAGGCGCACTTCGGGGCGGCCCACGACCCGCTGGGTATCGCAGCTGTCGCGGCCCACTACCGGGAACGCAACATGGCGGCAGTCGTGTTCACCGTGGACCACGAGGCCACCACCGGCCACCCACCGATTTCCAACCGCTACATCGCCGAGGAGGCGGCCAAGCACGCTGACGTGCTGATCCCCTTCGCCAGCATCGACCCGGCCCGCGGCAAGGCGGCAATCAACGAGGCCCGCATCCTCGTGGAGGACTACGGCATCAAGGGATTCAAGTTCCACCCGAACCTGCAGTCCTTCTTCCCCAACGACCACGCCGCCTACCCGCTGTACGAGGAAATCCAGTCCCTGGGTGTCCCCGCCCTCTTCCACACCGGCCAAAGCGGCATCGGAGCCGGGATGCCCGGCTCCGGCGGGATCCGGCTGAAGTACTCCAACCCGATGGCACTGGACGACGTGGCAGTCGACTTCCCGGAGCTGCGCATCATCATGGCCCACCCTTCCTTCCCCTGGCAGGACGAGGCGTTGGCGGTGGCGGTGCGCCACAACCACGTGTACATCGACCTCTCCGGCTGGTCGCCCAAGTACTTCCCGGCCAACCTGGTGCAGTACGCCAACACCATGCTCCAGGACAAGGTCCTTTTCGGCTCCGACTTCCCGCTGCTGCCCCCGGACCGCTGGATGGCCGACTTCGCAAAGGTGGACCTGCGAGACGGCCCGCGCCAAAAGATCATCAAGGACAACGCCGTGAGGTTGCTCGGACTCGATTCCGGCACCAACGCTTCATAACGCACCGCCAGGCCCGTCATCGGGCTCCTCGGACGACACGAACACCATTGAAGGAAAGAACCATGAAGAACACCGAACCCGGCGCACTGCTGCGGCCCGCCCCCACCCGCGACACCTGGTCAAACAGCCAAATGGGCCGCTTCCTGGAAAAGATCGAAGCCAAGACCGGCCGGCACTTCGCTGACTACGAGGACGCCTGGGCCTGGTCGGTCCAAAACCTCGAGGACTTCTGGGGCGAGGTCTGGGACCACTTCGAGATCATCAGCCACGCCCCCCACACCTCCGTGCTTGCCGAGCGCACCATGCCGAGGGCGCAATGGTTCACCGGAGCCCGCATCAACTTCACCGAGCACATCCTGCGTTCCCTGGCACGCCACCCGGACGACACCATGGTCAAGTCCCGCAGCCAGACCAACGGTTCCATCGACTGGACCGGCGCCCGGCAGACCGAGGAAATCGAGCGCATCCAGCAGGGCCTGATCCGCCACGGCATCAAGTCCGGGGACCGGGTCGCCGGTTACCTGCCCAACATCCCGCAAACCCTCGCCGCCTACTTCGCCGTCATCGGCTTGGGCGCCATCTGGTGCTGCGTGCCTCCGGAAATGGGTGTCAAAGGCGTCCTGGGGCGCATCGGCCAGCTGGAACCGAGCCTGTTGATCTCCATTGACGGCTACCGCTGGGGCGACAAACGGATCTCCAAGCTCGATGACCTGGCCGAGGTCCGAGCCGAGCTGCCGGGCATCCCCACCGTGCTGCTGCCCTACCTCGACGAAGACCTGGACACCGAAACCGCAGCACCCGGTGCCCAGTCCTGGGCCGACTTCACGGCCGAACGCGCCACGGCCGTCATTGAGCCGGTGCCCTTCGAGCACCCCATGACGGTGCTCTTCTCCTCCGGCACCACCGGCACCCCCAAGGCCATCGTGCACTCCCACGGCGGCCTGCTGCTGGAGCACTACAAGGCCATGGGCCTGCACTTTGACATCTCCGAGGCTGACACCGCCTACTGGTTCTCCACCACCGGGTGGATGGTCTGGACCCTGGGCGCCTCCTCGCTGCTGGTGGGTGCCTCCGTGGTCCTCCAGGACGGGGACCCCAACTGGCCGACCCTAGACGGTCAATGGTCCCAGTGGGCGGTCATGGCCGAAACCGAGTCGACCTACATGGGCACGGGATCGGCCTACCTGGCCGCCTGCGCCCATGCGGGTGTGGAACCGGGCAAGAAGTGGGACCTGGGCCGCCTGCGCGAGATCCAGTGCTCCGGCTCCCCGTTGGCTGCAGACGTCGCAGGCTGGGCGTACGACTCGATCAATCCCGATCTGGTGATGGCGCCGACCTCCGGCGGCACCGACATCTGCGCCGCGTTCCTGGGTGCCAGCCCACTGTCCGCCGTCCATGCCGGGGAAATGGCCTGCCGCCCGCTGGGCGTTGCCGTGGATTCCTGGGACCATGACCGCAATTCGTTGCACGGGGAACCCGGCGAGCTGGTCGCCACGCTGCCCATGCCCTCGATGCCGGTGTTCTTCTGGAACGATGCGGACAATGAGCGCTACAACTCCAGCTACTTCGATGTCTTTGAGGGAATCTGGCGCCATGGCGACTGGCTGGTGCGCACCGAACGCGACACCTGGGTCATCACCGGCCGCTCGGACGCCACGCTGAATCGCGGCGGTGTGCGCCTGGGCACCGCCGAGTTCTACGCGCTGCTCGATGGCCATCCCGGCGTCAACGACGCCATGGTGATGCACTTCGAGCAGGGCGGCGCGATGGGGCAGCTGGTGTTGCTGGTGGAGGCGGCCGAGGACGCCGACACCGTGGCGCTTGAGCGCTCGATCCGCACCGCGCTGCGCACCCAGCTGTCCCCGCGCCACGTCCCGGACCACGTGTTGTTCGTGCGCAGCATCCCGCGCACGCGCACCGGCAAGCGCATGGAAATCCCGCTCAAGCGCCTGGTGCAGGGTGGTTCCGGCGGCGTGCTGGACACCGGCGTGCTGGACACCGGCGTGCTGGTCAATCCGGAGGATCTGGACGAGACCGTGGAGTCCGTCTCCCGCATCCTGGCCGGAGCCTAAGCACGCCCCCGCCTCCCCCCTCGAGCGCCTCCACCGATCGTCAAAAGTCGGTGGGTGGAGGCCCTCGGCATTTCAAAATTGCGCATAGCGGAATCTTTGACGAACTTATTGCGACGGACGAAACCCGGGCATAGGCTCGAGAAACGTGATTCACACCACAGGCCTGTCTGCGGCCAATAAACAAGGAGCACCAACGCATGAACCTGGATCTGGAAGAACTCGCGGCGATCATTGAACAGCTGGACAAGACCGAATTCACCGATTTCCGCTACGAAAAGGGCGACCTGCGCCTCCACGTGCGACGCGGCGGCCAATTCGACGAGCAGCCCGCGGCACAGTCCACCGCAGCCGCAGCACCTGCCATGAGCGCCGCGCCGGCCATGAGCGCTGCGCCGGCAGCGGCACCGGTTCCTGCCCAGGTCGCTGCGCCGGCCGCCGCCCCCGCCGCGGGCCTGGACCCGAACAACCTTCCGGCCGGTCACGTGGCCATCACCTCCCCGATGCTCGGCACCTACTACGGGGCGCCGAAGCCGGGCGAACCGCGCTTCGCCGCGCTGGGCGACAGTGTTGAGGCCGACTCGGTGCTGTGCATCGTGGAGGTCATGAAACTGATGAATTCGGTCACCGCGGGCTCCACCGGCGAGATCGCCGCCGTGTTCGTCGCCGACGGCGACCTGGTCGAATTCGGCCAGACCCTCTTCGCACTCAAGGTTGCGGCATGACCGAGCGCATCTTCATTGCCAACCGCGGCGAGATCGCCGTGCGGATCATCGAGGCCTGCGACCGGCTCGGCTTTGAAACCGTGCTGGGCGTCTCCAGCGCCGACCGCCAGACACTCGGCGCACGCCGCGCCACCCGCACCGTGGTCATCGGCGGACCGCGCCCCACCGACAGCTACCTCAACGCCGACGCAGTGCTCCAGGCGGCCATCTCCACCGGTTGCACCGCCCTGCACCCCGGCTACGGCTTCCTGTCGGAAAATCCCGACTTCGCCACGAAGTGCGCGGAAAACGGCATCGTCTTCATCGGTCCTTCCCCCGAGGCCCTGCGGGCCTTGGGCGACAAGCTCACCGCCCGGGCACTGGCCGAGTCCGTTGGCGTCCCGGTCTCCGCGGGTGGAACCGCCACCAGCGCCGCAGAGGTCCACGAACTGGCCGAATCCATCGGTTATCCGGTCCTGGTCAAGGCCGCCCACGGCGGCGGCGGGCGTGGCATGAAGCTCGTTGAATCCGCCGCGGATCTCGAGGAAGCCTGGTCCCTGGCCTCGTCCGAGGCCGAATCAGCCTTCGGCAACGGCACCGTCTTCCTGGAACGCTTCGTCACCGATGCCAAGCATGTCGAGGTGCAGATCCTCGGCGACCGGCACGGCAACCGCATCCATCTCGGTGAGCGCGAATGCTCGGTGCAGTTCCGCTACCAGAAGGTCGTGGAGGAGGCACCCTGCGCGGCACTGCCGGAGGAAACGCGCACCCTTTTGCACGCCAGCGCACTGAAGATCGCCGTTGCCTTGGATTACGTCGGGTTGGGGACCGTCGAGTTCCTCTACGATGTCGACCGCGACGAATTGGCGTTCCTGGAAGTCAACCCCCGGGTCCAGGTCGAGCACCCGGTGACCGAGGCGGTCACCGGCGTCGACCTGGTGCGCGAACAGATCCTTGCGACCCTGGGTCACCCACTGGAGATCACCCAGGACGATGTGTTGCTCGCCGGACATGCGATCGAATGCCGGATCACCGCCCAGGACCCGGACAAGGCGCTAGCGCCCTCCCCGGGGAGGGTCACCCGCTGGCGGCCCTCGGTGGCCGGCGGCACCCGGCTGGACACCCACATCTACGAGGGATACCTGTTCCCGCCCTACTACGACGCACTGATGGGCAAGCAGATCGTGTGGGCGGCCGACCGGGACTCGGCGATCAAGCGGATGGAGGGCGTACTGGAAACCTTCCTCATCGAGGGCCTGAAAACTTCGCTCCCGCTGCTGCGCAGGATCATGGCCCACCCCGATTACCGCTCCAATGCCGTGACCACACACTGGCTCAACCACGAACTCGCCCAGGAGGTGCGCTAAATGGCAGATATCAACCTCGTCGACGTCTCGCTGCGCGACGGCAACCAAAGCATCTGGGGCGCCACCGGCGTCACCACCCGCATGGCCAAGGGCGTGGCCCCGGCCCTGGACAAAGTCGGCTACAAGGCCCTCGAGCTGCTCTCCAGCACCCTCATGGCCACGGCCGTGCGCTACCACGCCGAGGACCCCTGGGAACGGCTGCGCGCGGTCCGGGATCTCACGCCCAACACCACGCTGGGCTTCCTGACCACCGGCAAGCGCTTCATCGCCTTCCACCGCACCCCCGATGCCGTGTTCGAGCTGGCCTTCTCCCTGCTGGCACGCAACGGCGTGAAAAGGCTCTGGGTGATCGACCCGATGCATGACATGGACGGTGCCAAGCGCACCGCCGAAATGGCCAAGCGGGTTGGCTTCGAGGAAGTCATCGGCGGCATCTGCTACACCACCAGCCCCGTGCACACCGATGCCTACTTTGCCGCAAAGGCCGCCGAACTCGAGGCGTGCGACGCCATTGACTCGCTCTACCTCAAGGACCCCGCCGGGTTGCTGACCCCCGACCGGGTCAAGTCCCTGGTGCCGCAGCTGCAGGGGGCCCTGACGCACAAGGAGTTCGCCGAGATCCACTCGCACTCCACCACCGGGCTCTCCCCACTGACGGTGCTCGATGCCGCGGACCTGGGCATCCACACCATCCACTGCGCGCTGCCGCCACTGGCCAACGGCAGCTCCCACCCCGAGGCCCAGCGCCTTGTCGCAAACCTGCGGGCCCGCGGCCACAACGTCGACGTCAATGTCGATGCCATGGCCGAGGCCTCCGCGTATTTGGTGCGCCAGGCCAAAATCAAGAACCTCCCGGTCGGCTCGCCCAACGAATACGACGAGGCCTACTACCGGCACACCATCCCGGGAGGCGTGCAGTCCACCACCCGGCGCCAGCTGGCCGAGATCCGCCAGGAGCATCTCTTCGACGCGGTCATCGAGGAATCGGTGCGGGTGCGCGAGGACTTGGGCTGGCCGATCGTGATGACTCCCTTCGCCCAATACATCGTCACCCAGGCCACGCTGAACGTGATGACAGGTGAGCGCTACAAGCAGCTCTCCGACGAGGTCATCGACCTGCTCCGCGGGGACTTCGGGGCCCTGCCGGGCACCGTGAACCCGGAGCTGATGGACAAGGCAATGTCCACGGCCCGCGGCAAAAAGCCGATCAACGACGGTGGGGACGTCACCATCAAGGAATTGCGCCGCCGCTTCGGGGCCACCATCAGCGACGAGGAGCTGCTGTTGCGCGCTGTCATGCCGGCCGAACAGGTCGACGGGATGTATGCCGCCAAGGCCTCCTCGCCCGTCGCGACGCTGACCCGGCTGCTGGAAGCCTCGGGATCGGGCAGCGGTGCACGATCGGTGTCCGTCTCCGATGGCACCACCTCGTTTTCCATCAATCGCTCGGCCGCAGGACACCAGAAAGTGAGCGCATGATGAGTGCGAAGATCACCGCCTCGCACGGCTGGATGCTGGACGTTGATGGCTGCCTGGTGCGCACCGCGCGGGCCGGAGGTGCCGGCGGCACACCCATGCCCTTGGCCGCCGAATTCCTCACCGCGCTCTATGCGGGCGGGCACAACGTCATCGTGTGCACCAATGCCTCGGAGAAGACCCCTGCGGAATACGCCGCCCACCTGCGTGAGATCGGGTTGCCGGTGCGTGATGAGGACTTCATGACCGCCGGTTCGGCGGCCGCCGAATACATTGCCCACCACCATCCCGGGGCCCGGGTCCTGGTGCTGGGTGCCGAGGGCATCGCCGCCCCGCTGCGTGAACTCGGCGTCAGCTTCGCCGATCCGCGTTCCCCTGCCGACGTCGTGGTGGTGGGTGCGGACAGCTCCTACAGCACCGCCGCGCTGAACGCCGCAGCGCTGGCCGTGGATGCCGGCGCCCCGCTTTACACCACCGTCAGCTCCCCGTGGTTCCACGGCGGGGCGGGCAAATCGATCTGTGTCTCCGCCGCCATGGCCCACGCCATCACCTGGGTCACCGGGGTTGAGCCCAAGGTCCTGGGCAAGCCCTCCCCCGAGCTGGGCGAAACCCTGATCCGCCGGCTGGGGCACCCGCCCGAATCCATCACCATCGTCGGGGATGCCCCGGCGGAGATCCAACTGGCCCGCCACATGGGGGCCAACTCGGCCCTGGTGCTTTCCGGGGCCATCACCGAGGCCGGGCTTGAATCCCTGGCCGAGGCCGAAAAACCCGATGTGGCCTTGGCCGACATCGCCGAACTTCACGAAATGCTCTTCCCCGCCCTTTCAATGACGCAAGGAAAATGACAATGACCAACGAAGTAAACCGTTTCCCGTTCTTCCACGAGGCCGAGGTTCCCGCCGGCGGCGAGGGCTGGGAGTCGATGTACCCCTATTACCTGGTGCCCGGCGCCGAAACCCGCGAGCACGAGGACAAGCAGTTCTGGTTCGCCGACACCATGCACTGGTCCCGCGGCTGCCACCCCTTTGACAGCATCGGTGCCGAGGCCGTGTACCTGGGCGTCGGCACCTTCAGCACCCGCATCTTCGCCCTTCCGGTTTCGCTTGGACTCGATGTGCGCGTGGTCAACGGCTATGTGTACATCTCGCCGCTGGCGGTCACCGACCCGGCCCGCATCGCTGAGCGCGCCGAGGTCTTCCAGAAGCGTGCCGGTTACTACTACCAAAACTGGGACGAGCTCTACGGCAAGTGGAAGACCAAGATGGAGGGCGCCATCGAGTCGCTGCGCACCATCACCTTCCCGGCGCTGACCGAATACGACCCGGACGAGGTCGTCTTGGAGGCCCGCGGCCGTTCCGATGCCATGGCCGTGATCGAGAACTACCACCGCATGACCGATGAGTTCTTCGCGATTTGGCAGTATCACTTCGAGTTCCTGAACCTGGGCTACGGCGGTTACATCACCTTCTTCCAGTTCTGCAAGCAGGCCTTCCCCTTGATCAGCGAGCAGTCCATCTCCCGGATGGTTGCCGGCGTGGACGTACTGGCCTTCCGCCCGGACGACGAGCTGCGCAAGCTGGCCGCGCGTGCCAACGAACTGGGTCTGGTCCCTGAGGTGACTGCCGGGCACTCGTCGGACGAGCTGCGCGAATTGCTGGAACAGAGCGAGAACGGCCGCACCTGGCTGGCCGAGTTCAACGCGGTGCGCACCCCGTGGTTCGACTACTTCACCGAATACGGATTCACCCACGACCAGGAAACCTGGAACTCGGACCTGTCGGTGCCGCTGCAGGGCATCGCCCGCTACGCGGCGAAGATTGCCAATGGGGAGGACATTGCCCGTCCGATCAAGCGCCTGCGCGAGGAGCGCGACGAGATCGTCACCGAATACCGTGCGCTCTTGACCCCGGTAGAAGCCACACAGTTCGACGAGCTGCTGGGCCTGGCCCGCAAGGTATTCCCCTACATCGAGGAACACAACATCTACGTCGAGCACTGGGCACACAACGTGTTCTGGGAAAAGAGCCGCGAGCTCTCCCGCTTCCTGGTGGCGGCAGGGTTCCTCGCGCAGGCCGATGACATGTTCTACCTGAACCGCTTTGAGCTGGACACCGTGCTGGCCGACGTGGTGCAGTCCTGGGCCATCGGGGTCGAGCCCCGCGGCAAGGCCCGCTGGGGCGCGGAGATCGAGCGCCGCAAGCCCATCGTGGCTGCGCTGCAGGCAGTTACCGCCCCGCCGGCCTACGGCATCCCGCCGGAGCAGGTCACCGATCCGTTCGCGGTGATGAACTACGGTGTCACCACCGAACGCGTGGCCGACTGGCTCGGCTCTGCAGACGGGGATGAGAACGTGCTCTCGGGCATCCCCGGCTCGCTGGGCATCGTGGAGGGAAAGGTGCGCGTGCTGCGCAGCGAAAAGGACCTGGCGCAGCTGCAACCCGGGGAAATCCTTGTCGCCCCGATCACCGCACCGTCCTGGGCAGCTGCCTTCGCGGTGGCCACCGGCGTGATCACCGATATCGGCGGCATGATGTGCCACGCGGCGATCGTCTGCCGCGAGTACGGCATCCCCGCGGTGGTGGGCACCGGCTTTGCCACGGCCCGCCTGAAAACCGGCCAGCGCGTGCGCCTCGACGGCAAGACCGGCAAGGTGCTGGTGCTCGATGCCGAACCCGCAGGCGATCCGGCTGCAATCACCGACGACTCCGGCATTCCGGCAACCCGCTAAGCTCAAGGACATTGACATGCTTACCCTCGAATTCAACGACCCGCAGTGCTCCGACACGTCATTGGTCGGCGGCAAGGCGGCCAGCCTGGCCCAGATGACAGCCCAGGGACTTCCCGTGGCCCCCGGCTTCGCCGTGACAGCCGATTCCTACCACCGTTACCTGGCCGAGGACGGGCTGCAACAACACATCGACAAGGTCCTGGGAGACCTGGGGACCAACCCCAGCCAGGTCCAGTTCGACGAGGCGGAACGGCTCATCGGCGAGCGACTGATGGAAGTTCCGCTGCCCCAGGACGTCGCCTTGGCCATTGAAGAGGCCTACACCAAGCTCTCCAACGATTGCCAGGTGGCCGACGTGGCGGTGGCGGTGCGCTCCTCGGCCACCGCAGAGGACTCGGTCGATGCCAGCTTTGCCGGGGAGTTTGAGACCTGGGTGGACATCGTGGGCATCGAGGATGTCATCGCCCACGTCCACAAGTGCTACGTCAGCGTATTCACCGGCCGGGTGCTCTCCTACCTGGCCGAGAAGAAGATGCACCCGCAGCAGCTGGAAATGGCAGTGGTCATCCAGAAGACCGTCCGGGCACGCGCCGCCGGGGTCATGTTCACCCTCAGCCCCACCAGCGGGGACCGCTCGCGGATCGTGCTGGAAGCCAGCTGGGGCCTGGGCCTGTCGGTGGTAGGCGGCGAGGTCACCCCCGACCGCTTCATGTTGGAGAAGATCACCCTGGAGGTGGTGCTGCGCGAAACCGGGCACAAGCACATCGAATACCGCCGCGGCGATGCCCCGCAGCCGGTCCCGGCCGACCGCCAGGACGTGTTGTGCCTCAGCGATGAGGAAGTCGTGGAGCTGGCGCGGTTCGGCAAGCGCCTGGAGCAGATCCACGGCAGTGCCCAGGACATCGAGTTCGCGGTGGACGAGGAGCTCCCCGAGGGCAAGAACCTGGTGCTGCTGCAGTGCCGCCCGGAAACCGTCTGGTCAAACATCGAGCGCAAGCCTGCGTTCGACACCGGTGCCTCGATGATGAGCTGGATTACCAGCAGCATCTCCGGCGGCACCGGCACGGCACCGACGGACACGCACTCGCACTGAGACTCGGCACAAGCATGGCGGCGGCACGGAGCGTGGTTCCGGTCCGCCGCCATTGCCGTCCCCGGACCCAGCCTCTATGAAGCGGCGTTGAACAACCGCGTGGCGATGCCCTCGGCTGCCCGGTGCAGGGCCGTGAGGTGGGCGGGCATGTCCGCGCGCTCGAAACGGATGCTTGGCGTTGCGGTGGTGATGGCGGCCACCGGCCGGCCGGCCGCGTCGTTGATGCTCACGCCCATGCCAATCACGCCCTGCTCGGTTTCCTCGAAATTCGTGCCGAAGCCCTCCCGGCGGATCCTGGTCATGCCCCGCTTGAGCGTGGCCATGTTGGTGATCCGGCCCGTGGCCCAGTTCGGCAGGCCCGACCGGTAGAGGTCCTCGAGCTCGGTGTTCGTCAGCCGTGCCAGCATCGCCTTGCCCCCGGCGGAGACGAAGGCCGGCATCTTGTCCCCGACCCGCATGCCGACACGCAAGGTCCGCTTGGACTCGATGCCGTCAATGAACTGGATATTGCCGCCGCGCAAGACCATCAGCTGGACGGTTTCGCCCACGGTTTCCTGCAATTCCACCAGCGACTCGTGCGCATGCTTGCGAATGAGCTGCGTGGAAAAGGCCTCAGCGCTTCGATCGGAAAGAGCGGGGCCCAGACGGTATTGGCGGTCGTGGTCCTGCGCCGCGAAGCCCCGGAACGTCAAGGCGGAGAGCAAACGGTGCGCCGTCGAGGGCGCCACATCGAGCTGCTCGGCGGCGGCCTTCACCGACAGCGGACCTTGGTCGCGCATTCGCATGAGCAACAGCAGTGCGCGGTCTACCGACTCGACGGGCGATGACTTGTTCTCCATTATGAAATCGTGTCACACCCCGCTGCATTCGGTTAACCCCGGATGTGCGATGCGGTCGATGCAGATAGGTCGGGTGGGATATTCCGCATTCTCGATTGAGTTGCCCGGCATGCATCCAAGAGTTACATCAGTGGCGAACATATCGACGGTCTGAGTTGTTCGATGCCCCGTCCACGATGGCGTAGTCGGTCTTCACCTCCCGGATGGGCGCGGTGGCATCCGCAGTGATGTTGACAATTCGTTGCAGCGCTTCGGATCAACCAGGACCGCGCCGAGCGGATTCGCTCAAGTGCTCAGCGAGTGATTAAATCGCTGATGTCTTCCGGCGCTACCTTCTCGCGCGCCTCATCCCTCGCCGCAACATTGACGATCGCCAAGTACTTACCCATGCCCGTTAGCGACATGGTGCTCACGAGCATATTCTTCGTGCCGAAGGTCGGCGGAGTGTCGCGCAACCTCGCTGACTTTAGGGGGCGATGTGGACATGCCCGTAGAGGTGAGCACTCCACGGGGTCACGCCTGGCCAACGACTAATTGCCGGTTTCCGAACGGCACCTGACTCGAGTGGGACTACATGGAGCTGTTTTGGCGGTAGTCATCGATGAAATATGGTGGAGATATGTCTGATGTAGAAGCGTTCCCCCCTCGCACGGTACTTCGTCGGACACCGACACAGCGCCGCAACAGAGCCGCGGTTATTCGGATTCTGGCCGCGGCAGAAGAACTCTTGGTCGAGTCCGGCTATGATGCTGCTACGAGATCGAATCAGGAACTCATTGATCGTGCTCAAGTAAAGCGGGGAACGTTTTACACATATTTTGAGAGCAGCCAAGCAGTGATGGAGCAGCTCACCCTTGATTCGCTGCAGGTTTGCAAGCGCATCATCGATGAGGTGGCGGAAGACTCCCATGTGACGTGGCAGGAAGCCATGGATGCCATTATTGATGCATATGCGGAGTTCTACCGGACCCCGTCAGTGCAGGAGATATGGCTTCATCACCACCTTACTGACGCTGCCTTGGCTTTTGAGGCAGGAGTGAATGACTATGTCGCACAACGTATCTCGGATCTCATCCGTAACATTTCTGGGGGTAGGATGCGCCGCAGTTCACTTCGCATTCAAGTATCACAGCAGCTCGGCGACCGCCTTCTCCGTCTAGCATTCGAACGTGATCCATCCGGTGATCCGGGCATCATCGCCGAGGTGAAAATTGCCCAACGCGCTTACCTGGCAGCCTCGGAACGTGATTCTGTTTAGGGCTTGTCTCCTATAAACGTGCGCGATTCCTCGAAAGGGCTGATGCACGGTCAAGACATCAAGATTCACGTAGTTTTCGAACGCGCAATGGGATCTGCAACCCCACCTCCAAGCTCGCCACCCTGAACTGGTTCGCCGACACCACCTTGGGCACCGACCTCGGATCGGTGAGCACCGAAGGTCAGCGCCCGGAAACTCGACGACGGAACCACCGCCACCAGCTACCAGGACCTCGTGACCCACCTGGGAACCAAGACACGGAACGCCACCAGGTACGCCACGCCCCAATAGGGGATCATTAATCAGCCGGATCCAGCCGACATGCTGACGTTCGAACTGCTCACCGTGCCCACAGCCCGCCAACGCAAGGCCATGGATCTCAGGGACCACCACGCCCGGACCCAAGAACCCCAGGCAACCCGAAAATCCGGGGTTCCTGGGGTCCTGGGGTCCTGGGGTCCTGGGGTCCTGTCTAACGTAATTTCAGAATAGTGGGCACCTACATGAGCGCGGTAATCGGGCACTGATCCCGGAAAATCAACCGAGAGCACTGCCCGGAAACGCGCAAGTCATTTTCGGGGGCGCTGACTTTCGACAGGGAAAGTGTAGCGGCGACGGAACGTGTTCAAGTGGGACTTTGCTCTTCTGAAGTATCGGTGAGGGTTCGCCACACGTTACGACAATTTCGCGGTTCCTTTAGAGCCGGGGTCGTGGTCGTCGCGATCCCGACCTGTCTACGCATGAAAGAAACCGACTTAGACATTACGACATGGATACCAACGGGTCTGGGGTCTGCGGCCGTGGGTGGGGGATTTCGACGGTTTCAATGATATCGCCATAGTGGAAGATGAATTCGTTCCGGTCAAGGCGCGCATCGAGAACTTCAATAGAGCCGAGCGCTGACGCTACTGGGTCGCCGGGGCCGTCCATCAAGTTGATGGTTCCTATTCCTCGCCGACCGGGCTCCGACGAGAGTTCTTCAACTGGGACCCGTAGGAGGTCCGCGTGGGACGGGTCTCCATTCCGTCCAACGCGGTGCCGAACATGCAGGTAGGGTTCGTTGAAAGCCTCTGGCCACTCCTGCCGTGGAAGGGTGTCTTCATCGATAATCGTGAAGTCGGTCTCGATGAGCTTGACCCCATGCCGAATGACTTCAATATGGGATGAGTGTCCGGAATCTTCCCACACGAAATCACTGGCCTTCTTTGGCCAACCCCAAATCTCGCGTCCGATCATCGCCGATTCTGCCGGGGTGGTGTACTCGAGGAAGCAGTGACCACCGCGCTCTCCTTTGTACTCCACGGCCGCCACGAACTCGATGACATATACATCACTCAGAAATGGGGTCTCAGGACTGTGCGTTCCTCGCACGTCCTTGGTGAAGGACCAATTGATAAGAAAATGGTCATCGATAACAGTCAATGGTGCGGGCACCAGTCTCGCTAGCGTTTCGGCAGAGGCCCGACACAACAGACTAATTGCAGTGTTCCCGGTGAATGTCGATGGAGGTTCCGGGTATGCGGGGGCGAAATTTGGGAGGGGAAAGAAACCTGTATTCGGTTCAGACATTTTTCCTACTTTCCGTAAATATGAACTGGTGTCGAATTAGGATGAGCGTACTCTTCGCCCTCCGGCGCGTCAAGGAACTTTTAATGTTGTGAAAATATCGCGATATTGAGTGTTCAACCTCGCGAAGAGTCCTAGGGAACGCATTGATGAATCCGTGCTCAGGCGGATGATCGATGGTCTGACTCTTGACAAGAGTCAACTTTTGGGCCGATAGTTTCCTAACGAGCAAATCTGCTGAATGTCGGATCCAACAATGGATCGCTGTTGCCTGCGGATCGTTCGCATGAAGGACGTTTCGTCGGAACTAACGGTCGTCAAGTTCAATAAGAGCGTTTTATCGAAATGTATGAGCGACCCAGGGGAAACCCCGGTTCTGCCGTGTGGATAGATCGCGTGCGCTGATAAAGAATTTCCTGTCAGGGAAGACAAGTCGACCGTCTCAATCAATCACCATCTTCACGTTCCACCCAATCGCGTATCCACTTCCAACTCAAAGATTCCATGAGGACTATCATGTCGAGTACGTCCAGAACGAAGAGAGCAAGTGACACACATCTGAGTACCGATCTGCCCCACGGGCAGCTCGGTCGTGGGGCACTCGTACTATTTGCATTGGCTGCTTATATCCCGGCCATCGGTATCGCAATTATTCCGGTAGCGATGCTCCCGTACGCCGGCTATGGCAGTTGGTTGAGCACAGCCGTCGCTGCACTCGCAACCACCTGCATCGGCGTGGGCGTGAGCATCTTTGCGCGTCGATATGTTGCTGGGGGGTCGCTCTATTCCTATGTTGGAGAAGTCCTCGGGCCGGTCCCGAGATACATCGTCGGCGGTTCGTTGTTCGTGGGCTTCATTATCTTCATGGCATCCACGACCTTTCTCGCAGGATTGTTTTTCGGTAGTGCCTTAACATCCTTCGGAGTGGAAGCCGGCCTCGATAAGAGAATGCTCGTGCTGATCTACGTCGTACTGATCGGACTCACGGCCGCCATTGTGTACCGCGGTCTCGATACATCAGTGAAAGCAGCCGTTGTGTTGGCTGCGATCTCGATTCCGCTGGTGCTACTTTGTGCTGGTGCAAGTGTCGCTGCTACGGGTTTTGAGTTCGATCGGCAGTTCGATTTTGCGAATGCATCGTGGTCGGGGATTTTGTTGGGCGTAGCTGTTGGGTCGGCATTTTTGTACGGCTTTGAAAGCAGCAGCTCGCTCGCTCTTGAAACGAAGGATCCGAAGAAGAATGTGCCGTGGGCGATAATGTGCGTCCCCATTGGGCTAGGCACGCTGTATGTAGTGACCACACTCGTTTCGGTGCCGGGTCTGATGCAAGGTAGCGATCTTCTCAAGCAGGGCGTCTCCGGACCGGCTGTCTTGGCCAGTGTCGGCGGGCTCCCGACGTGGATTGGTTCAGCCAGCGACATCGTCTTATGTATCGCAGCATTTGCGGCTTTGATCGGATTCGCGAACTATGGCGCAAGGCTCTTCGCGACGCTTGCCAAAGATGGGTTACTTCCACGCGTATTCGCGAGAGTGCATAGCAGGCATCAGACACCTTTCGCTGCTGTGATGCTCTTGCTGTCTGCCGCATTAGGATTACTGCTGATCGTCCTGGCACTCGCGTCGGTTATCGAATTGCTGACACTGTGGGGGTTGGCGATCGCATTCACATGGAGCATCCCCTACCTGATATTCTCCGCCGCCGTGCTGACATTGCTGTACCGCGAAGGCCGCCTGAAGATTAAGTTCATCATCCCCACTGTGATCGGTGCAGCAACCATTATTCTTGTCGTCGTCAGCAACCTCATCACACCGTTTCCATGGCCTCTGAATACGGTTGTTTACATTGTTCTGGTTGTCATCGTGATCGTCAGCATTGTCTTCGCCACCAGAAATCGAAAACGTGGGAAGTAGATGGAATATCAAGATGCTGAACAGAAAACACATGACGGGCTGACCTCTCGGCCTTCAACAATTTGAGCGGTGGCGGCGACCACCCGGTTTGCCGCCGATATGGCCGGATGGCCTTGAGCTGCCCGCCACTTCACGCACTACTCGTCCGACCGTGTCGCGCGGGTTTCAGAAACATTTGCCACACTCACAACCACAGGAACGACTTTGACTATTCCCACGAATACAGAACACAGTGAACCCCGAACTCTATTTATCGGAGGGGGCTGGCAGTCAGCATCCTCGGGTGCGATTCGGAAGATCATAAGTCCCGCCGACGGGAGACTTACCTCGACCGTTTCCGAGGCCAGCGCCGACGACACCGTGCGAGCAATCTCAGCAGCCCGCGCAAGCTTTGACGCCGGCGTCTGGTCTGCTGTGCCGGCGAAGGATCGCGGAGACTTTCTGCTGCGAGTAGCGCGCCGTTTGCAAGAACGACGAGAAGAGTTCGCGCGAATGGAGAGCGCAGATACCGGTAAACGGATTATCGAGTCCCGTCTGGATATGAACGATGTCATCTCCTGCTTTACATATTATGGTCATCTCGCAGACCAGAACCCGGGACGCATTGTGGATGCCGGAGACGGTACCATCAATTCTCGAATCGTATATGAACCTACCGGGGTATGCGGACTGATTACTCCTTGGAACTACCCACTACTGCAGGCATCCTGGAAGATGGCTCCTGCACTTGCTGCTGGTTGCTCATTCATCCTGAAACCTGCCGAATTGACCCCGTCGACATCCATCTTGATGATGGACGTCTTTGATGAATTGGGGTTGCCGCCTGGGGTTGCGAACTTGATCACTGGAACGGGAACCGAGTCGGGCGCACCGTTGTCTCTACATCCCGACATCGATCTGATCTCATTTACCGGTGGACTGGTGACAGGCCGAATAATTGCGGCGAACGCAGCTCAGACCGTGAAAAAAGTTACTCTCGAACTTGGGGGTAAGAATCCCAACGTGATCTTTGCCGATGCTGACTTCTACGCTGCAGTTGATAACGCTCTGAATGGCGCATTCGTGCATGCGGGACAGGTATGTTCGGCGGGTGCACGTCTGATCGTGCATGAGTCGATCGCAGAAGAATTCGTCGACGAACTGGTTCGTCGTGCTGAGGGAATTCGTCTGGGAGGACCATATGATGAGGATGCCGAGATCGGCCCTCTCATCTCCGCTGATCACCTTGCGAAGGTCGATGCGTACGTAAAGCAAGGGATCGCAGAGGGAGCACGATTGCGCACCGGTGGTCGCGCTGCCACGGAAGAAGACGGTACTGGCCTCAGCAATGGCCACTTCTACCTTCCAACAGTCTTAGACAGGGTAGAGCGCGGGACGACAGCTGTCGTGAAGGAGGCATTCGGTCCGACTGTGACAGTTGAGACGTTCGCCACCGAAGACGAAGCAGTCGAAATTGCGAATGACACCATATATGGGCTGGCAGGGGCGGTATGGACGAAGGACGCTGGAACGGCGCAGCGGGTTGCAGGCAGACTGCGCCACGGTACGATCTGGATCAACGACTTCCACCCCTACTTACCTCAGGCAGAATGGGGCGGTTTTGGCCAGTCGGGTGTTGGCCGCGAACTGGGAACAACAGGATTAGCAGAGTATCAAGAGGCCAAGCATATATATCAGAACACTGAACCCAGCGTCACCGGATGGTTCGCGAATCGAACCTAGTGTCCTACGCCTGAAGTCCGCTTACGGCGTCCAGCGACTCAAAGATCTGTTCGGCGGACTTCGTCCAGATGAACGGACGCGGGTTTTCGTTTCAGGCCTTCACCCAGACCCGGATGTCACTTTCGAGGGACTGGACTGAACGGCGGTCGCTGCGGCGCGGCAGGTAGTCGGTGACACAGCCGAAGAACCGTTCGACCTGGTTGATCCAGGAGGAATAGGTCGGGGTGAAGTGCATGTGGAACCGCCGGTGCCTTTCCAACCAGACCTTCACTGCCGGGGTCTTGTGGGTATGGTAGTTGTCACAGATCAGGTGCACGTCCAGGTCCTCCGGGACCTGGGCATCGATCTTGGCCAGGAACTTCTTAAACTCCACCGCCCGGTGCTTTCGATGCAGCGAGGTGAAGAAAAGGATCGCCGGTTGCAATCGTATGCCGAGGGCTACGTGCGTTGGAAGATAGGTACGGATGGAGTGCGAGTCCCGTAGGTATGGGTTGGGTGCTTGCGTTTCTACCAAGACGCCCGGCGTGGCGGCGTGGAACTGAATTTACTCGTCGGTGTTTGTTGGCTTCACCAGAATTGTCGAGGTGGGATCGGCATCAGATGCGAAGGCGAGCGTTGGAAGGGTTGCGCTTTCCAACCCGGCGAGCTCGAGCGCTGCCTGACCGGATAGGTGGGCGGAACTGATTGACTGTCCATTGGCGACTGCTGCGTAGAACTGCGCGGCGTAATTGATCGCGTCAGCGTCATCAATACTAGCTGCCATTCCAATCGCGAAGGGTGCCACATTTTCCACTACCTCATCAATCTGCGAGGCGGAGTTGCAGGAGTTCAGCAAAACCAGGAGAGGCGGGTCATCCGTTGCTTTGACTGCCTTTGCGAAAGCCTGAGCTGTGACCACACGACCCTTATGAGGTTCGTCAGTTTCGTCTTCAAAGACGATGAGATCGTGGTTGCTGTGTCCAGAGAAGTGCACGACATGGGGTCGGAATCCGGTAATCCCGTCAAGTAAATCTGCGGTCGTGGCTGCGGGGCGTACATCAAGTTCGATCTGATTTCGGTGTAGTGCTGATTGCACAGCCGCGCGGATTCGCTTCTGCTCACGGCCTACGCGCAAATCTCCCTCAGATGAAGCCCCAAGGAGCAAGACGCGCAATTTCTCTGGCTTTGGCGTCGGCATGGCCCGCAAAACTCTATCGACCGCGGACTCCGAGCCGGCGACTCGCGCCTCCAGCGCCGTCCGCTCTGCAATGGAGCGTCGGTCAGCTTGCTGTTGATCGCGCTTTCGCTTACGTTCGGCAGCTTCCCGTTCGGAACGTTCAGCGTTTGCCAGCCTCGTCATCAAAGCAGACTTATCTTTCATATAGCCAGCTGCTTTGGTCTGCCATCGACCAGCTTCCTTGCCTGCCGATTCAGCTTCCGTGTCCTTGCGCGCCGACTCCCGCAACTTGCTTTGTTGTGTCGATCCACTAGTAGCCTTTGCAGCTGCAACACGAGCCTTCGCGCTTTCGCTTTGAACCGTCCCGGAAATCATGCCGCCGTCTTATGTGCGGCAGCGTCGGGTAACGAGCCTGTCATTTCATCATAGTAGGCACGCTCAAATTCCTCGGGAGTTTGGTGATCCAGCGAGGAATGCAAGCGATCATTGTTGTACCAAAAGACCCAGTCGAAGACGACCTCAACGACATCTGATTCGGTCTTCAACGCACCACTGCGGAAGGGAGAACCCTTGGCCACGGCTTCATTCTTGAATAATCCCATGACCGTTTCGGCAGCCGCATTGTCGTACGCATCCCCGACACTGCCAATCGACGGAACCAGCCCCTCAATTTCTAAGGTGTCGGTGTAACGGATCGAGGTATATTGCGAGCCAGCGTCCGAATGATGGAGAAGCCCCTTGTCAACTGGTCTTTTGGTGTGTTTTCGGCGCCATAAAGCCATCTTCAAGCACTGTTCCACGAAGGCGGTGTCTTTCACCGTGGAGGTTTCCCACCCGACGATCGCCCGTGAATACAGATCGATCACCAAGGCCACGTATACGAACCCGGAATACACCGGCACGTAAGTGAAATCTGTGACCCAAATACGGTTAGGGGCACTGGCGCTGAAGTTCCGATTCAGTAGGTCGCCAGCTCGTTTGCCGTCCTTGCCAGGGATCGTGGTGCGGGTCTTACGTCCACGAATCAGGCCGTTCATGCCCTCGTCACGCATGAGTCGGTCAACGGTGTGTTTGGAGACCTCGGGGAAGCCGTTGCGCCGCAGCCAAGCGGTCATCTTTCGCCGGCCATAAAGGATTTCTGGCTTCGGTCTTCCTTTAGCGTCTAACACTTTGAGGCTGCGTAACGTGTCAATGACCTTGGCATCTTCAAATGCTCGCAGGGCCGGAATCCTTATTTTCCAGGCCCGGTAGGTTCGTGCGGCGACCTGCACGCCCTGCTCACGCAGGACGGCGCAGATCGACTCGACCGCATGACCTTCGGCCCGCTGCTCATCAACGAATCGGCAGATTAGCGGCGGCGAGGGTCGAGTTCCCTCGCGAAGAAAATCGATGCTGCTTTCAAGATTTCGTTGGCTTCCTTCAAATCCCGATTCTCCGCCCGCAACGCCTTGAGCTCATCGAGTTCGGTAGTGGTTGGGCCGTCCTTCTCACCGGTGTCGACCTGGGCTTGGAGCACCCAGCGACGCAATGATTCGGGGCCGACATCCAGCTTCGGAGCCAGAGCCTTGCACGCTGCATACACGGAAGGATATTCAGAGAGCCGGTCCACAACCATCGCTACGGCGCGGTCACGAACTTCGGCAGGATACTTCTTGGGCATGGTTTCTATCTTTCTCTCGAAAGACAGCGGCATCAAATCAGGGACGGTTCA
>NZ_DATEXC010000007.1:0-2506 GCF_035257265.1 Glutamicibacter sp. | reverse complement strand
TTCGTCGTCCCGTGGCGCCTGCGGTCGGCGGCCCGGGTCAGGGAAGAGCCCGAGCACTGGGACGACGGCATCGGCTTTCGCTGTGTGCGCCGCCCGCGCCGCCAGCCTTGAGTTTTTGTTCCATTGGCCCCTTGTCTTGCTTTGCTCGTGCGTAGCGCGAGCGCGCCGCATGTGACAATTGTCATTGTCGTGACACAAGTGTCATTTGTCATGCGGGTCAAAATAACAACAACCCGCGATACGATTGTATGCTCCGCACCAGTGCCTCGTGTCCTTTGCTCGCTGCGGTGTGTAAGCGCCGCGGCATGGCACGGCGTAGCTTGCGGCTAGGCGTGACCCCGGCGCGACTGATCCGGTAGCCCAGAAAAGGCAATACCGCAAAAGTCACCCTGTGCCTGTAGCCTGAAGTGCCGGCCACCTCTGACGGAGTCGATCGAACTGAGTTTGGGTCTGTCTCAGGGAACGGCTCTGCAAGCGGAACCGCTGGCGATGTGCAGCAAAGCGCTGCCGTTCCTGAGCCAGGTCCGCCGAGGGGGTGTGACGCAAGGCCCCCAGTAATGTGGCCTCTGTCAGTGGCTGCGGGAGGAGCTCCCAGGCGCCTTGGCGTTGCAGCGTGCGCTGTGTTTGGCCCTTCTGGCCCGTGATCCGCAGCAGGCGGCGCCTTGTCTCGCGAAAGTGGCTTTCCAACGCATTATTGGTCCGCGGGAGGCCCGGCACGTTATAGCAGTGGAACAGCCCCGCCCAATAGCTGCGGCTGACCTCGTCCAGGTGCAGGCGCAATCTCTCCAAGGTTGGTGTGACATCAGGCAGGCGCACCACGGTATCGAGATAGGCGCGCAGTTGCCCTGCCACTTGTTCCCCCGGCATAGGGAGCGTGGCCACGGGTTCTAAAATGTAAGCCATGTCGCGGAGCCAGACCGCACCTTGTTGCAACTCTTGGTATGGCGCAGCCAAGGGGGCTAAAGCCGCCTGGAGGCCTTGATACAGGTGGGCGAGCCGCGGCTCATAGCGCTTAGCCAGCAAGTCGAGGCTCACGCAGGCGACGTTGTGGAGCCGCTCGTAGGTCTCGATGCCGGCCAGCCGAAAGGGCGGCCGGCCTTTGAGTGTGAGCAAGTAGCGCGTGTGGCGCAAGAGCTGCGTGATGACCTGCTCGGCTTCAGGATCGGCCGCCGCGGGGGTGGCAGATGAGGCTGGGCTTGGCAAGATCGGGGGCTCTTCCAAAGGGCTTGGCAACAAGCCTGTCACGGTCAAGATACCCGCTTGGCCGGGTGGCCTCCCGGGGTCTGGCCGGAGCAAGTCGCCCACCTGCTCGCGCACCGTTATGCGCAGCGCACCCTTGAAGGCCGCATCGGCTTCGGCGAGTGGCTCGGCCAGATTCCGCAGATAGTGGGCTTGGCAGAACTGATGCCGGCTGTGGGGCAAGGCTGTGGCAACGGCTGGCACCAAGCCCGTTTGTTTGTCACTGAGCACGGCCAGAATCGGCCACTCCAGGTGCTTCAGGGGGGCGAGGAATGCCTCAAACGTGGGCTGATCGAGCTGCGCCAGCCACCCACTGCGCAGCGTCAGTCCCGTTGATAAGTCGCGTATGAACCAAATTTGTGGCTCGCCCCCTTGGGGCGCGAGACCATCCAGGGCGATGATTAAGCCACCTTGCTCCTGGGCGACCTGGGCCAGTCGCCCGCGCTGCTGACGCTCGTGGCAGGCCAGCAGGGGTAAATACACGTGCTGATAGAGATAGCGCACATGAGCTTCGGAGATGGCGAGCCTTGAGGAGAGGTCGGTGTGAATCTCCCCATAGGTCGCGCGTTGGTGCTGCCGCAGCCAGCCAATGTGGACGAGCACATCATAGCCATACGTGGAGCCGGGAGGCGCCATCCGCTGGGCCTCAGCAGAGAGCAAACGCATGCGCGAGCCCGGACACGTTACGTGCGGGCAGCGGCCCGGTCGCGTGGCAATGGAGAGGAGACGATCGAGCGTCTGCACGGTCTTATCCCACGCGAGGTAGTTCCAGGTAACCAAGAGGTCACCGCAGTGGAGGCAGGTCAGCAGTTCAGGGTGATAAATGATGCGCTCTTCAGCGTATAATCGCTTTGGGGTTCTCATGGGCACCTCCTGGCCAGCGTCTTGTCCACGTTGGTCCGGTTTGAGGGAAGGTTCTTTGCCCATGATAACCCTATTTCCCTCACAGGGTGACTTTTGCGCTACTGCCCTTGTCGCCTTCGGCAGTCACCAGAGTAATATCAGCGCTTGTGTGGGTTTCAGCTTGCACCTGCGTGAGGCGGTTGCTCTGGAGGCCTTCTCGATGTCGTACAGCATATGCACATCCGCAAGTTGGAGACAGTGATGTGACGATAGCTTGCATGGCTCGCTCCTCACAGGGTGGGCGGATTGTCTATGCACTCGTCTCGTGTCTTATCGGCACACTGTGAGTAAACTTGATCCCTACACGAGGAGCCAGACTCTCACAGTCTTGGAGGGACCTTATGCAACAGCCAATGCGCGCGAA
>NZ_DATEXC010000006.1:0-9713 GCF_035257265.1 Glutamicibacter sp. | reverse complement strand
CGGCGACGGCACCTGACTTGGTGCGGGCCTTCCGGATGAATCTCATGGTCATGGTTCTAGCCTACGGTGGGCGCATGAATTAGTGTCCCTTTTCGATCTTCTGACCGGATGAATGGTCAGGTCAGAGGGTATTGATGATATTCAATCACTAACCGTGGCACGATACAGGCCGTAGTCCCACCCGTCGGTCTTGAGCTGTTTACGGATACGGACCAATTCGTTGATGACATCGGGTCCGTAGCGTCGAGCCGGGTGGTGAGGTGCTCTGGATCGTGGATGGAGGGCCGCTGCTGATTCGGTAGCGGCTCGGGAACGGATCCGATAGAAAATGCTGCGGGAGATCTTCTGCATCTTGCAGAATTCTCTGACGGTCAGTGCGTCAGGTTGAGTCGGGTCGAAGTTGATGATCATGGCGCGTGTGCGCGGAGTCAGAGGGTTGCTCATTCATTGAATTTGACACAAACCTATGGTCGCAGATTTCCACGAAGTACTGAGACATACTGTCCACGAAGTCTTGATACAGGACATACAAAGTCATGAGATTGGTTGTCCACGAAGTTGTGAGATTCGGTGTTCACGATGTGACGAAATAACACACCAAGTCGTCAGAACAGAAGTACCATTTGAGGCTATTTAGCATCAGCGATCCATTTCGAGGCTTTGTTTTTCACCACGGCGTTGATGGTCCACCCCATGAACGGGTCAGTGACAGTGAGTGTGGATGCGAATTTGCCTTGGAGGGCATGTCCGCAATGGCCGCGGTATCGATCAGGATGATGCCTGGCAGATAATCGATTGGCTTGATGTGCGTCATGATGGGAATAATATCTTTGAACCGGTTCGTTGAGGACTGTGTCGAAGAATTCGCGTCAGGATGTAACCGGTCCTTCAACGGGGCAAGGTACCGGTCAAAAGTTGCCGGGCTCATGCGCAAAAGCTCGGTACGCATAGGTAGGGTGTGGTAGACAATGACCTTGCTAAATGAGCCGTTAGTCGTAGGTGTTTCAAAGTTGTCCAACGCGATCTGCATGATGGCTGCTAGGTATTTACCGCAGGGTTGGCCGGCCATGAGATATACGTGCTGGAAGACCAGTAGCGCGTCGTAGCTGTATTTACTGCCACGCGGTTTACGTTTGCTGCTGATGGCGGACCCGCGTCGTTGTAGTGCGTGCTGGAGTTAGCGTCGGGCATTGGCACGAGACCACCCGATTACCGTGGTGATGCGATCCTAGATGACGCCTTTTTCTTTTTTGGAGGCTCTGGCGTAAGGCTAGGCTTCCTTCTTTGTAATATCTCGTCGTGTCGCCAAGGTTTGCTCGTGTCCCATCTGTTCAGCATGAGGTTTTCACCTTCTTGGTGGGTAGTGTTTCGCGATCGCTTTAGGTGAGTCAACACGTTGTCTTTATTGCAAAAACGGAACCTGATATGCTGGATGGCAAATCATTCAGCCGATTCCAAAATGTAGCTCAATGAGATAAACAGGGGGCTCTTGAACTGCTAGTTTCTATTTATTGAAACGGGATTTTCGGAGGATTGCAACTTTGCTGTATAGTACATAGGTTTGCGATCACGCAAATTTCGCTGATAGCAATGGCCGCTAATAGTGCTAACAGGATAGCGACGTGTTGCTTATACATTCGGCATCACTCAATTCCACCACCCAGATCTTATTTTCTGTCTAGATAAAAACGGAGAAATTTTGCGACGAGCGCCTGTAATTGTTTCATCAGACCGAAGAGTTCCGGAGCTTGATCAGTATAGGCTTGCTGGATATTTGTACGGCGTAAATCTTACTCCAGGACCAGAAAACGGCAACGCACAAATTATCGGAACTGACGGATTCGGAGCGATTGCTGATCTTCCGATTTCTACCTCTTGGGACTTAGAAGGTTTTCTAAGAAACATACGCAAAGAAAATATCGCTGCTGAATGGGCGACCCGTGCTAAGGGTGCGGTATCTCTATTTGTATTTGAACGATTCACCTCACGGGTGCTTATCCTCCCGGATGCCCTTGGTGCTAGCCTCGTGCACTACTACGAAAAAGATGGAATTCGTGCAGCTAGTTCGAGTTTGCAAGAGCTAATCAACACTCTTAGGCAAATTGGCATTGCGCCTAAAAAATCACTTAAATTTGCCATTGAACTAGTTATAGCTACAAATGGAGGCCTAACTCCCTCTAGCTTTGAAAACGTAAAAACGCTCGACATAATGCATTTCCTTGAGATCCAGACAGACAAGTTAGTAATTCACCGTTACAGGAACTTGAATCTGGCTCCAGATCCCGACCTTGAGTATGAAGAAGTTATCGAACGCTCTTCAAAGGAAATAACAGATACGGTCATAGCCGCTTCTCGGCTAAAGACAGATGCCAGCATTTGTCACTTGACAGGGGGGTTTGATAGTCGACTCGTCGCCGCCGCAACTATTAAAGCAGGAGTCTCAGACTCTTTCAAGTTTTTTTGTCAAGGCGATCCAGTGCTACCCGACAAACAACTGGCGGAACAGGTCGCTAGCGAGCTTAATTTAGTAATGACAGACTACTCGGGCGTAAGTACCTTACGCGCGCCGTCTGATTTCGGCAGTGGGCTCGTTGGGCCGATGAAATATTCCTATGGGATACTTCCAGTTGGGCCACATCAAGGTAACACCTTTAGCGATTCCGTCATACTGAGCGGAGGGTATGGCGGTACGTTTCGATCCACCTACGACTATCGATTGAAGGATCGGGCAAGTACCGTAACTTCAGGTGAGCTTGGGCGGGGACTTTGGGGAGAGTACCTCTTTGCTGGTGGCGATAATTCGCTTATTTCCAAAGAATTCCATCGATTTTTGTCGACCAAAATGGAAGATAAAATGAATCAGGGTAGAAATGAGGGGATACACGAGGATGCACTTGGCGATTTTCTTTATCTTCAGACCAGAGCAAGGTACTTCATTGCGCATATCACTTCATCCTGGAACACGCTGTCAAGACGTGTCGATCCACTATACTCACCGCTAGCTATACAAACCGCACTATCCCAACCGCTCAGTCAGCGATCTGGCAATGGAATTGGCTTTGATATCGCGAGTAAACTAGAGCCACGCATTCTCGCTTACCCATTTGATTCTAAGAAATTTGATCACGCGACATTTTTACATCAAAAAACGGTGGAACAGACAGATTTCACTTCCGGACCAGTTGAATACGACAGTAAATCGAATCCCCGTCCTGAATTAGTCGATTTTGGTTACCTTAAGATTCCTAAGGTTACGAAGGCCGACGTTGAATTAGCAAAAACGATGAAGGCTAGAGCTTATCAGATAGCTGGTAGAAACAACGTAAGAGTCGCGATAAACGAATTATTGGGATCTATTCCGAAAAATGAGTTATCCGAGTTGTTTAATCTAGAAGAACTGGATAAGCTGCGAAAAAGGCCAGCTAATACCCGCGTGAGGATTCGCACCCTATTTAATTTATATGGGTCGCTTGCCTGGTATTTGGATGCAACGGACTAGAATCCATTGAGAAAATAACCGTAGCAACAATCCAATTTATTAGATTTGACTTGCTTTCTAAACCGTTTGGAGAATAGTTTTTCACCTGCCGGGTGCGTTCAACACGAAAGTAAGAGCCAATTACTGCCCAACTTTCTTGTCAACTTTCTGTTGACAAGAAAGTTTCTCTTCAACTGCTAAATATGCGTAGTCCGTGCCCCTAAATCCGGGCATCCGGTACTCCTGTTTCGTGCCAATCCATTAGTAAGTACTTTTAACCTTCGAATATTCAGGTGAAGAGCGGTCGTTGATTGGTGGCTCGGTTTATACCGACGCAGTTTTGACCTCAGATGCATCGTTGCTGATGCTGGCCAGGTTCATGCGCAAGCCCAGTCAAGCGACGGCGGCCGTGCCGAAAGTAACGAGCCTTCGAATGGTGACCGTTTTTCGGATAGCCATTCAGGATTCGGCACTCCTAGGGCTACGTGTGGCATTGTTACGTCGCATTGGTGCGACTACGCCCGTTATGTTGTTGACAGCTCCTAAACATCGAGGAACATAGGAGCTGTCTGAATATTTGACTCTTTGAGAGCCACAAATATTGCGGTTCAGAGCCACCCGCCAGAAACAGCCTTATTGCCTTTCAGAGCCACCCAATATTCTCGTTCAGAGCCACCCTGTATAAACTCCTCCCACCATGCAAGAGCCTGTGTGGTGGAAGGAGCCATTTTCAATGGTACGAAAAATCAAAGCGAAACGGATACTCCAGCTTCGCGCCGAAGGAATGTCAGGACGCGCCATCGCGTCCACCCAAGGCATCTCTCGCAACAGTGTCGCCGAACCTGTTTCGTGCCACCGTTTGTGATTGAAAATCTCAATAGGTTCATGACCTGATGCTTTGTTTTCGCGTCTTGGCCGAAATACTTACTAATAAATAGGTTCCAGATACTCTGAACCCCTGGGATCCCGATTCATCCTCAAAGTCCGCACCGCATCCGGCGCAGTCGCCGTGCAAATCGTGGACCAAACTGGACGCACCACGCCCTCCGTGGAGCACATCGGCTCGGCGAACACCGACGCCGAACTCGCGTTGCTGTTGCGCTCCGCCGAGCAACGCTTGCGTCCAGGGCAGCAAACCTTCGACTTCGACGATGTGGAACAAGAACTCGCAAGCCTGGATGAAGTCGCTGATTGGACCAAGCCCGCCAAATTGTCCGACGTGCATCCTGACCGAGGAAGACCCCGAACCGGCACCACAGGCGCCGCGAAAGTCATTGCGTCCCCAGCCACGGAACTATGGGAAATCCTCACCGCAGCCTACGCCCGATTTGGGTTCGAAATCCTTGATGACGAGGGGTTTCGTGCCATGGCCTGTTTCGTGCCAAAGCTTTAGTAAGTACTTTTATCCACGCTGAAGCTTCTTCAATAGCTCTCGAAGCTCAGCAGAAATTTCAGCAGGGATCACCACATAATCACCATTGACCTGTATTTTCGCCGAACGAACGCCCTTCAAGTCAGTGATAATCCGCTTCAAACTCATCCCAGAGATCTCCTGCAAATGCCGGCCAATCGCCAACGCAGCGAACACCACAGTCAAATGAGCATCAATGGCGTCCTCATCCCGATGGAACACCGGACGAGCGGAAAGGTCACTCTTGGTCATACGGAATGACGCTTCAACCTGCCAGAGGTCATGATACGAATCAAGGACCTGCTGACCTTTCATCACCGACTGCTCGATATTGGTCACGTAGCCCTTGAGCCCGGCCAACATACGGGCTCGTTCAATCCTGGCCTCATCGACTTCAGGCTTCGTCCCGGTCGTTTTCACGAACCGTGCTTTACGCATCTGGCTTGTGCCTCCGGCGATGTCCATGGCGCGGCGTTCCATGAGATTGATGTTCCGATTATCAGTGACGAAACGCTTCGCAGACCATTGATAAATCACTCGGCGTTCTCGGCCCTTTGCACCGACTCCCATGACGCGCTTCGATTCCAGGATCTGCCCGTTGGCGAACCGGTTGCCCTTCGTGTCGAAATGTTCTTGCAAGTCATAAGGCGCTTTGGCCATACGCGAGCCGACGATGAATTTGAATCCGGCGTCTTCCAAAGCGGTCAGATTCGCGGCGGAGAGCATGCCGGCATCAGCGACGACCACCATGTCGGTGATACCGTGCCGCTCCTGAAACGTTTGGACTACCGGAACGATCGTGGTGGTCTCGGCCTTGTTTCCGGCAAACATATGCATTTCCAACGGGAATCCTGCCGGGTCCACTAGTAGCCCGACTTGGATTTGCGGGTCCACCCGGTGTTCTTTGCTCATGCTGTTAAATAGCCTCAGATGGTACTTCTGTTCTGACGAGTTGGTACCGCACCGGCTGAATAGTTGGAACTGCGATTCTGACTACTTGGTACTGATTGCAAGATTTGAATGGATTGGCCAAGGGCTCGGCAAGACGGGCCCTTGGCCAATACTATTTAATTGAAAGGTTCGGGAATTAGCTGTTTAGGGACGGGGTAGGACCTATTCCCAAAAGCCAGCTGCGTCCCGAGCCTTCTCACCATTAATCTGTCGCATGTCCGTTTTGCCGAGCAGCAACCACCTGGTGTTGTTCGCCAAGCGATTCACGATGGAATCACCAGCAATCTTGTCAGGCATCACTGTAACCCAATAGGACGGATCCGTTTGACTGACGATAACCGTCGGCAAACGATGTTCACGATCAGCCAGCACAGCAAACAAATCACTGGCGATGTTCTGGTCAATTCCCACGGTAAGGAAATCGTCAATGATCAACAGATCAGTCTCTTGGAGCCTTTCCAATAGTTGATGATGTTCTCTGCGGTCATCAGGAGCCATCATCAGCAGGCGTGCCAGATCATCCATGCGTGTGTAGTAAACCGTGTGCCCGCTATGGCAGGCGGCAACTCCAATCGCGCAAGCGATATAAGTCTTTCCCCCGCCGGTAGGTGAAATGATCAGCAGGTTCGTCGGATCGGTACGCCATTGATGATTTGCGTACCGTTTCATCCGGGCCTGATCAATGTTGCGACCGGGCAAGTAGTGTAACTCCGCGATGTTGGCACTTGGCAAGGGGAACTGGGCTTGCTTGATGAGCTTGCTGGTCTTCTGGGACTGGCGAATTCCCAGTGTATGGTCCACCGCATTCATGAACACTTCTTCCGGAAGCAGGCTGTCATTGCTCTCGTCGTTGGTCAGCTCGAAGAACTTCTCAGCAAAAATGGTGAGGCGCAGATCTTTGATTTTCTGATGGTCTTCACTGGTAAGCATCTGATTCATCCCCGGCTCTTATAGTGGTCCGCATCCCGCACAGACGCTCCCGGAATGCTTTGCATTGGTTCCAGATTCTTGATGTTCTGCGCCGCTGGCCTTGAAGCATGCTCCTGTTGCTTCTTGGCTCCGGCTAAGGTAGCCATCACGCGTTTGAGCGACGTGTAATTCGCGTACCCATTGATGTTCAGCATCTCTTGGCAACCCTCCTCTAACGACGGGCTCTTCTTGCGTCCTAACTCGGTGAGGATGTTACGGCAGGATAAGAACGCCTGGGCTTCCACTTTGCTTCGGTCCAAGATCTGGGTGATGACCTGAACCGTCGCCGGTCCGTAGCTTCGAGCGTTACTCAAGAACCAGTCCCGAGTCCAGAGACCTTGCACGTCCTGGTGGTGCTTCGGTGCGTGGGCCAGCTCAGTGGAATACTGACCACGCCGGCCGTGCTTACGAGGGTGTTCACATACTTTGGATTGCCCATCAAAAAGGCTGATCCTGGTGGTGGTGATCCGTGCGGAGAGAACTTTTCCGGCAAGCTGATAGGGCACGGAATAGTGCTGATAGTCGCTGGTCACGTGGTAGTTCCGACCGACTTTTAACTGTTTATAGTCGACGTCTTCATACCGTTGCTTCGGCAAGGGTTGCAGCAAGGGAGCTTCCTCAGCGTCGAAGACTTCACGTCGGGTGGTCTGGTTGACCCTGCGCAAATGCTCGTTGATGTCTTCGAGTTGCTCGCTCACTGCTTCATTCAGCTCCTCGAACGAAGTCCATGTCTGCGAGTCGAGGTAGCCGATGATACGTGTTTCAACGGTCTGCACCATGCGCTCGACATGGGCCTTGTCGCGTGGGTGATTCGATCTGGCTGGGACGATCGCAGTTTGATAATGCTCAGCCAACAGGTGGTAGGCCTTCGTGACTACGACTTCCTTGTCTCCACGCTTTCGGCGGTGCGTAGCGGTCGCTGCATTATCTGGCACGATCATCTGCACCACTCCACCGAAGAACTCCAGTGCGTTCACATGCGCTTCGTTCCACGCGTGCTGTTTCATATCGCTGAAGGCCTTGCAGAACATCAGGCCGGAGTAGGGCAGGGACGCGACGAAGAAATAGGCTTTGAACGTTTCTCCGGTGACCGTGTCGAGGACCTTCATGGTGGGTCCGGCCCAATCCACGAACATGGCTTTGCCAGGTTCGTGTTGCAAGGTGGCGACCACGTCGTTGGTTGCGGCGAACCGGTTGAACAGCGCGCAGTACTGGGAGTAACTGTATTTTTTCTGCGCGCTGGTTCCAGCTACGTATTTAACCCAGCCTTGTTGCAGTGTGAAGAATCGGTTGTGCTTGATTTGTTCTATGATCTGGGCGAAGTGCGGGTCGGCATAATCTGCCGATATCGTTCGGCGTCCGTCGGGGAAGAGCTTCTCAATATCTGTAGCGGTCATTGCAGCGAAACGGTCTGCGGTGATGCCGTTGGTGCTGATTGCCTTTTTCACCGCGGCGATATCGCGGCGTGAGCATCCCAGGGATCTGGCGATTTCTTCATAGGTTCGGTGCTTGAACACCATGGACATGATGGTTTGGTAATCCACCAAGAGGTTTCTCCTTTGAACTGCCCATCACACGGTGTTGTGTAACGGTTAGTTCAGAGGATCAGGTGGAGGTTACAAACCGTGCCATGTCTTCAGAACAGCGGTACCAAGTCGTCAGAACATTAGTACCAGCTCGCGCTATTTGGCACTCATGCCGACTTTGCGGAGGTCATCTTCCTTTTTCGACTCGAAGTGAAGGGTGGTGTCGTCATACATGATCATTGCTCCGAGCCCCACGGTCTGGGTTCGATAGGCGATCATGGCTTTGGCCAGAGTGTCTTTGTAGTCTTCGTTGTGGCAGCGATGCAGGCTACGAAAGAGGGTCCGCAAGGACGGGTGCGGTGCACAGATGTCATCGAGCACTCTAATGGTGTCTGCTTTGGATGTCGGCTCAATGAGCCTGGCGAGCACCATGGCACGAAACCCATCGTCATCAAGGACTTCAAACCCAAGCCGCGCATAGGCTGCGGTAAGGATGTCCCACAGTTCAGTGGCTGGGGATGCAACGACCTTCGCGGTGCCCGTGGTGCCGGTTCGGGGTCTTCCGCGGTCAGGAATCACGTCGGGCAGTGGGGCGTTCTTGGTCCAGTCAGCGACTTCGACCAGGGACGCGGGTTCTTGTTCCAAATCGCCGAAGTCAAAGGCTTGCTGCCCTGGATGCAAGCGTTGCTCGGCGGAGCGTAGCAGCAGTGCTAGTTCGGCGTCGGTGTTCGCTGAGCCGATGTGTTCCACCGAGGTGGTGGTGCGTCCGGTTTGGTCCACGATTTGCACGGCGACAGCGCCGGATGCGGTGCGGACCTTGCGGATGAATCGGGAACCCATGGGTTCAGGGTACCGGGAACCTATTTATTAGTAAGTATTTCGGCCAAGACGTGAAAACATAACATCAGGTCATGAACCTATTGAGGTTTTCAATCACAAACCGTGGCACGAAACAGGCATGGCGCTCGCACGCCTGATTGAACCAACGTCCAAAGCAGACACCATCAGAGTGCTCGATGGCATCGCCGCACCGCATCCGTCATTGAGGACCCTCTTTCGCAGCCTGCACCGCTGCCACGATTTGAACTACAAAGACACCCTAGCCAAAACCATGCTCGCCTACCGAAGCCGATCCGTGGGGCTCGGAGCAATGATCATGTATGACGTCACGACATTATTATGCCGATGTCGGCATAATAATGTGGTTACGTCGTACATCACCAACGATGCTAGGCCGGCAGTTGCCGCCCGGTAGGCGACCATGGCTTTGGCCAGTTGGTCGCGGTAGTCCTTGTCGATACAGGTGCCCAGGCTACGGAACAACGTGCGCAATGAAGGGTGGGGTGCATCAATTTGCTGGAGCACACGAATGCTCTGT
>NZ_DATEXC010000005.1:0-2317 GCF_035257265.1 Glutamicibacter sp. | reverse complement strand
CGCAGTGCGTCAATCAAGGCGTCGCTTACCCCGGCCCGGCGGGCAGCGGGCGCATGCGCGTTCCAGACATAGGGGCAGTCCATGGCCCGAGCTGTGGTGATGATGGCCAGTTCCTGGATGTTCTTGGGAAAAGTCGTCTCGTACCGCAGGTAATGGGTCACATGGTTGCGTCGACGGGCCATCTCTGGGCTGTTGATGGTAATCGACCCCGGACCGGAGGTGATTGTTCCGCCACTTTCAGCAGTCATCTCGTCGAACGCCTCACGAAATTGTTCTGGGACTTGATCACGCGTGACTACAGGTAGCCGTGCCATAACTCTCCTCCTTCTGCACTTCGTACACGTCCCGCCTTGCTCTGACAGAGTTGAGCTTATCTTATCAGAATACCAGATGGGCCTCCATACATTGCGGCGAAGCCAGAGATGGCAAGGATCTCTAGATGTCCATTTCATAAGTTCATCGTCAGTTGAGCTGTAGCCCGTGTATACGGTCGAGGGGGGTACAAAGCACGTTCAAAACAGTGGGGGCGAGGGCTAAACCAGGCCCGTCCCTGCCGCTGTTGCCGGCGGGTTTGACTGAAGGGCGTGGCTCGGACCAACGGTTGCCCGGTATAGGTCCATCGATACGGATGCGCATAATGGGTGTTGTACACATCCAGGTAATCAAGCAGCTGCGCCTCAAAGTCGTCGACCGAACAAAAGTCCCCGCGCTTGAGAAAACGGCGAGCCAGCACCCCAAACCATCATTCGACCTGATTGAGCCACGCCCCATGTTTGGGCGTGAAATGCAGTACATGCTTATGCGTCGGATCGCTCAAGAACGCGCGCCGCTGCACCCCTCGTTGGAGTCCCTTGGGGACGAAGGGGAGATCGCACCACGCTGCCACGACGCGGCAGACCTCCAGGCTCCAGTGCGTATGGAGATTGTCGACCACCCAGTCATAGTGTTGCATGGCTGGTAGTTGGCGGACGACGTTGGCCAGATGCGCAGCAAAGTCCTCACTGGTTCTTGTCGGACCAAGATGCCACAGCACCTGGCCGGTCGGCACGACAAAGGAGGCAATCAGCACCCGCACCCCATGGCGGATGTACTCGTGCTCACGTTTCTCCGGCTTGCCCGGTTGGGCTAATTGCGTAGGATGGGCGCGCTGGAGAATCTGCATGCCCGTCTTTTCGTCCACACAGATAACGAGACGACCGTGCTGATAGAAACGCAGGGCGTTGACATACAGGTGGCAGATGTCCCGGGCCTTGGCCTCGAATGCAGGGTCATGGCTATTGAGCCAGGACACGCTCCGATGCGGTTTGAGGTCAGCATCGTCGAGAATCCGCCAGAGAGTGGAGCGGCTCATCGCCCGGGTCCGAGTGTGGTCACGGAGGGCAGCTGTCATGTCATCGAGACTCCACCGTGTCGCGGGGCAGTGGTAATCGGCGGGCGTACTCGTGGCGATCGACAGGACATCGATACGCTCAGAGGGGGGAAAAGCGCCGCGGCCGACCTGGGCGCAGCGCATCCTGCAAACCGGCCAGCCCGTGCTCAAGGTACCGGGTGCGCCAGAGGCCGACGGTCTGGCGGTGACAGTGCATGTCAGCCGCCACCCGGAGATTCGGCGGAGCGTCTGGAGCAGCTGCACGTAGGATGAGGCGACAACGAAAGGCCAGGGCTTGGGGGGTGGAATGGGCACGCGCGAGGGACTCCAAACGTTGGCGTTCATCGTCCGTTAACCTCACTGGACACGCAAAAGGCACAGGCATGGGAGCACTCCTGAGGGGAAGGGAGAGAAATAGGCCTTGACATCACGTTAGCATGCCCTCCAAGTGCTCCCTTTGTCCAGCAAAAAGACTGACGACGGATTTACGAAATGGACATCTAGTCTAACAGCGTGCTGGTCACTTGCATCTGCGGGTCTGCGAGCACCGCGTACCAGGCGACCTTCTGGAACCAGTGTCGCACGCGCGTGCCATTAGCCGCTCCTACCGTGGTGGTGACATGGTCCACAAAGTGGCGCACTCTCTAGCCCAGCGCACATACGCGCAGGCCTTTGCGCTGGCGTGCTGTGTAGAGCAGTGGGTGGAACTGTGTGCGCAAGGCCGTGCCGACCGGGGAGGCGATGGCGGAGGACGAAGTGGGGCAGCACCGTGAACACCGCACGACACGTCGTGCACTGGAGCCGCCAGAATGAGGGTAACACATTGAAATCTCAAGACCATCGTGCAGGTCTCAGGACGTTACCACTAAAATCGATGGAATGTGCCTCGACGCTGTACTTAAAGGTTGCACGAAAACGGCATTGATCCCTTGCGAGCCGCATCACATC
>NZ_DATEXC010000004.1:0-1921 GCF_035257265.1 Glutamicibacter sp. | reverse complement strand
TCTAGCGCGAGTTTACGGCGAACCGAGGTTCGAAAACCTGCAACTCTAACAACCACAAGGAGTTCAGGGTTTTACAATCCTATTACCCTACTAATACTTTATTTATCGACTTGTTTTATTGAGTATTATTGACGTTATTTTCCTAAACTGTTACCCTTCCACCATTATGCCCAGCCTCATCACCAAATGGAAAAAAGGACGACCCTATCTCTACTGGGTGCGCTCCGCTTGGCGCAACGGCCACTCGCGCATCGTCGAGCAGCGCTACCTCGGTCCCCGGGACCGGGTGATAGAGCAGATCCGTGCCCAGTGTACCGCCTCCCCCCACACGGAGGCACTCCCTCCGCTCCACACCGTGCAGACCCGGGAGTTTGGAGCCTCCGCCTTGTTCTACTCCCTGGCGCAGGAGCTGGGACTCATTGAGCTGATCGACGCCCATGTCCCTCCGGCTCCCCCACAGCGACGCACCTCCCTGTCGGTGGGCCACTATCTGGTGCTGGCGGCCCTCAACCGCGTCGTGTGGCCCAAGAGCAAGCGTGCCTTTGCCGAATGGTATCAGGACACGGTGCTGGCCCGTCTGGTGCCTGCCTCCCCCGGGACGAGTTGAGTAGCCAACGCTTCTGGGATCATATGCACTTGTTCGCCCCGGAGCATTTCGCCCCTATTCAGCGGGAGCTGTTGCACAGGATTCAACAACGTTTCGGCTTGGGAGAGCAGTTCCTGGTCTACGACACCACCAACTACTACACCTTCATTCACACCTTCAACAGCCGGCCCAGCCTCCCCCAGCGGGGCAAAAACAAACAGAAGCGCACGGACCTGCGCCAGCTCTCCCTGGCCCTGGTGGTCGATGAGGAGCGCGGGCTGCCACTCTACTACCGCTGCTATGAGGGCAATGTGACCGATGTGGTCGCCCTGAGCACCAGCCTCCAGGAGATGATCGGCCACTTCCTGCCGCCGTCGGCCGCGCCCCGTCTCACCCTCGTCCTGGACAAGGGGAATGTCTCCCACGATAACTTCAAGGCCCTCCTGCAAGCCCATTTTTCCTTCCTGGCGGCCATCCCGGCCGGCTGGGTGCGCCCGCTCTACCAGGTCACCCTGAAGGAGTATCAGCCCCTGCCCCTGCCCGATGGCCGCCGAATCAAGGTGTATTGCCAGCCCAACAAGCAGCTGGGGGGCATACGGGGGAAACTGCTGGTCAGCTTCAGCCCCCGCTTTTATCGCACCCAGGTGCATACGCTGGACCTGCTGCAGCGCAAGGCCCACCAGCAACTGCTCCAGTTGCTGGCCACCATCCAGCAGGCCGTGGAGCGCCAGCGTCCCCGCACTGAGAAGGCCATCAGGCAGGAGGTGACGCAGCTCGTGCGGCTCGATCGGCTCAAGGACTTCTTTGCCTTTACCCTGCGTCTGGAGCAAGGGAAGGTGCAGGAGCTGAGTTGGCAGTGGGATCGGCGTAAAAAACGCCAGATCAAGCATCATGACTTGGGCAAGACGGTCCTCTTTACCGACCGCCAGGAGCTTGAGCCCCAACGCATGGTGCTGGCCTACCGCAGCCAGGCCAAGGTCGAGGAGATGTTCCGTATCAGCAAGACTAGACGGCCTGGATTGTGGTGGCCCGCCTATCACTGGACGGACAGCAAACTCTCTGTCCATGCCCTCTACTGCTTTGTGGCCCTGCTGTTGATCCGCATCGTGCTGCTTCGGCTCCAAGAGCGCAACCTTTCCATCGGGGTGGAACTCCTGACGGAACGCCTGCGAGGGATTCAGGAGGCCCTGGTGATCTATGCCAACGGTGCTGCGCAACGGGTCATCACCGAGCGCAGCCCAGAGCAGGAGGAACTGTTTCTTGCCTTGCACTTAAGGACCCTGGCAGAGCAGTGGGGTAACAGGGTGATAAATCCCTAAAACCCTTGAAAAATAA
>NZ_DATEXC010000003.1:0-1936 GCF_035257265.1 Glutamicibacter sp. | reverse complement strand
TTTGCAAAAATGTCTGATGCCATCTTGATACACCTCGTCACTAGACGGATGGCTGGATAGACCACGAAGCACAGCGGAGAATTAGAAGCTGCGCTCTCATGGGAGTCAATCGCTCTCCCTCAAGCGGCGGAGCCAATGCGTTGGGTCAAAAGCAGACATTCGCGCCGCAAAAGGTCATGTCCGCTTTACCCCCATGTGTGGACGGCTCCGAGTTGGCAAGGACTTTCTTGAACGTGTGCAGCATTGGTCGGTGCAGCCATGTGTTCGGCCTGTTTACGCGGTTCACATGACCGCTGGCCATAATGCCCTTCGCGGATCAGGTCCCGATCAATAGCCCGCATTCGACAATGCATGGGGGAAAGTGGGTTGTCCTGATCACCAGATCGACCGGTTCTGCATTACGTGCTGTTTGCCCTTTCCAACCTTCGCTTCACGCCGGGTGGCCGGCGCGATCTCGTTTACGCCGCCAGCGCGACGGGTTCTTTGTAGCGTTCGCCCCTGCTCATCATGGCCCAGGCCATCCGCGCGAGTTTGTTGGCAAGCGCAATGGCGGCGACCTTGGTGGGCCGCCGCGCCAATAACGCCGTGAGCCAAGGCCGATGCTTGGTGCCATAGATCTTGGCATAGCGAATGACAGCAAGCGCGCCCGCTGTGAACAGGCTGCGCAAATAACGGTCACCTTGCTTGCTGATACTGCCGAGCCTGTCCTTGCCTCCACTCGAATGCTGCTTCGGCACCAGTCCAATCCAGGCCGAGAAGTCTCGCCCTGACCGAAACACTTTCGGATCGGCAATGCTAGCAACCAGTGCCGTGGCCAGCACATGACCAACGCCCGGGATCGCATCGAGCCGCTTGCTCGTCTCGTTGGATCGATGCCACGCCGTGATCATGCGGTCGAACTCCAGGAGCTTTGCTTTCAGGGCTTGCAGTTGGCTGCCGAGAGCCATGAGACAGGTGCGTGCAACCTCGGGCAATCGTTTGTCACCTGCATCGGCGACGACATTGAGCAGTTGTTCAAGACCATTGCGTCCGACCGCCGCGACGATGCCAAACTCGGCAAGATGGGCACGGATCGCGTTGATCAATGCGGTCTGCTGGCGAATAAACAGGTGCCGCGTGCGATGAAGCATTAGGCCACTCTGCTGCTCCGGCGTCTTGGTCGCGACAAACCGCATGTTGGCTCTGGTGACCGCCTCGCAGATCGCTTCGGCGTCAGTGGCATCGTTCTTCTGCCGCTTGACGTAGGGCTTCACGTAAGCCGGCGGCATCAGCCGCACCGTATGCCCAAGCGCCTGCAGTTCGCGCGACCAATGATGCGATGTCGCACAGGCCTCCATACCAACGAGGCACGACGGCACTTTCTGGAAGAACGCCAGGACGTTGCGACGCTTCAATTGACGGCGGAAGACCACCTGGCCATCGGCGTCAACGCCGTGCACCTGAAAACCCGACTTGGCGATGTCGAGACCGATTGTCTTAACTGCTTGCATGTTTGGCTCCTCTCAATCGTGGGGGCCTTAACAGCACCCACTTTCATGGCACTCGCGCGCCGGTGGAGGAGCCGTCCACAGCATCAGAAGCGGACATTGATCGCTAGTCCTGGAAGGTCCGCTCCCAAATCCGCGCTATGCTTATTGGATCAAGTTGGTGCGCAGACGTGCGAACTCGTCATCGGTTATCGATCCCGACTTTTTTAGCTGATCGAGTTTGGTAATTTCGTCGGCTGCGCTGTAGCCGACCACGCGGCGCAGTTCATCGCGTGCCTGCTGAGCTTGCTGAGCATTACGCTCGGCCATACCCCTTCCTTGAGTGATTAGATAGGCGAAAATGCCTAAGTAGGAGGTAAGGACCAACGCAAGTACCCAGAGCGCTTTGCCCCATCCGGAAATGTCGTGACGCCTAAACAGGTCGCCATAGATGATGACTAGCAGCCAGA
>NZ_DATEXC010000002.1:0-97034 GCF_035257265.1 Glutamicibacter sp. | reverse complement strand
GGGGCTTCGCAAGCGAAGCCCCCACCGCCATTAAAAATGCTTAGAACATGATGACACTGCGTGCGACGGCACCGCCACGCAACTGCTCATAGCCTCGCTCAATTTGGTCCAGCGTAATGTGCGCCGAGACCAGCTCATCTAATTTAAAGCGCCCTTGTAGATACAACTCGGCGTACATCGGGATATCTAGCTGAATATTGCTTGAGCCCATGGCAACTCCACGAATTCCCTTTTGCTTGCCCATCAGGTCGCCAAAGGGGGTGACATCGATGGTGGAGCCCGGCTTATGCACCCCAATGAGGTAGGCCGTACCGCCAATTTCCAGCATCGCCACGGCTTGCTCCGTGGTGGGCTTTAATCCGATGACCTCGAAAGCGTGGGTGACGCCGCCTCCGGTCAATTTTTGCACGGCGGCTACCGCGTCGATGTCTGCGCCGTTGATGACGTCGGTTGCGCCGAAAAGCGAAGCCAGTTCGAGTTTCGCCGGCTGCAGGTCGATGGCGATGATACGTGTCGCGCCAGCAAGCTTGGCACCCTGGATCACGTTGAGGCCCACTCCGCCGGCACCAATTACTGCTACGGTGTCCCCCGGGCGAATGCGAGCAGTGTTGATCGCCGCTCCAGCGCCGGTGACTACGCCACATCCAAGTAGGGCTGCGCGGTCGAAAGGAATACTGTTCGGGACTTTCACTACGGTGTTTTCATGTACCAATACTTGCTCCGCAAACCCTCCCACACCAATGAACTGGGTCAACGCCTGGCCTTCAAAGGAAAGTCGTGGGGTGGCACCTGAAGGCCGGGAAGTCTGCGAAGGAACCCGGCATTGGTAAGGGCGTCCACTGCGGCATCCGGTGCACACCCCGCAGCTGTGCACCGGTGAGGTGACAACGCGGTCACCGAGCTCCAGTGCGGTGACCGCCGACCCGACGCCCACAACCACGCCAGCCACTTCATGCCCAAGCACTGCAGGTAGTGGAAAGCCAAGGTCGTTGCTGGCTACGTGAAGATCAGAATGACACAGTCCACTGGCTTTAACGTCGATGAGCACTTCATGTGCCGCCGGGTTGTCCACCTTAATATCCAAAACGTCGAAGGCGCCTTTGACTTCCGAGATGACTGCAGCCTGCATAGGAGTTCCTCCAAAAAGTTTTTCACGAAAAGACGTGACGAATAACACTCTTGAAAATATACTAGTAGAAATAATGTATTTTAGATACACAAATCCAATAATGAGGTTTTCATGCGCGCAGCAGTCGTCAACACCATCGGTGAAGGGTTCGACATCCAAGAAATTGAAGTAGACCAACCTCGTGGCAAGGAGGTCTTGGTCAAAGTCGAAGCGGCAGGACTATGCCATTCAGACCACATTGTGGCAAATGTCGACCGCGGACGTCCGCTGCCAATGGTGGTTGGGCATGAAATGGCTGGGATCGTAGTCGACCTGGGCCCAGCGGCCACAGACTTCGAAATCGGCGACCATGTCATCGCCACCGAGATCAGCTTCTGCGGAACGTGCGCAGAGTGCGTCAATGGCGCAAGCTACCGTTGCACCTCCCCACACTCCGCCCTGCGCGGCTCGGAAGACCCCGCTCGACTTACCCGTGAGGGGCATCGCGTCGAGGGGTTCGGTGTTGCAGGATTCGCGGAGTACACGGTCTTGCATCAGAACAAGCTTGTCAAAGTCCCCAAAGAGATCCCGTTTGCACAAGCGGCGGTACTCGGCTGCGCCACCGCAACTGGCGTAGGCGCGGTTCTCAATGCTGCGAAGGTCGCTCCAGGGGAAACCGTTGCGGTGGTTGGTCTGGGTGGCATTGGATTGAACGTCATTCAGGGTGCACGATTGGCCGGCGCAAAGACCATTATCGGAATTGACCTGCAACCAGACAAGCTGGAATTGGCCAAAAAATTTGGCGCGACCCACGTCATCCACGGCGGTGAGCAGGATGTTGTCGCAGCTATCAAGGAGATCACCGGCACTGGAGTGCACCATTCTTTTGAAGCCATCGGACTCGGAGCCACCCAGCGCCAAGCTATTGATGTAACGCGTACCGGCGGGCATGTGCATTTCATCGGGCTACCGCAGGGCAAGCCCTTGGAACTTAATGTCATGTTGGATCTTTTGATCCATCAGCGCAGCTTGCATGGAATCTACATGGGGTCCTCAAATGTCCGCAAGGATATCCCCTACTATGCAGATCTTTACTTACAGGGACGTCTGAATTTAGATGACCTCATTGCTCAAGAAATTCCTCTAGAGCAGATCAACGAAGCCTACGAGAAGCAGGAAACCGGGGCGATAGCCCGCAGCGTGATCCGCTTCTAGCTGGCTAGCCGTTCCTGCGCAGTCTCCCTGCGACGCTCAGCTTTGAGACCGTCGGTATCGACGGTCAACGTCATCCAGAGCTCGTCCAGGGAGATGTTCAGGACGTTCGCAATAGTTGCAATAGTGGCGAACGATGGAGTGGCGATTCGTCCGGATTCGATTTTGCGCAGCGTCTCCGGAGAGATTCCCGCATCAAAGGCTACGTCAACCATGGTGCGTTCGGCACGCGCAGTTCGCAACAGGGCACCGAGTCGCTCGCCGCGCTGGAGCTCCATAAGAGTAAGGGGTAATCTGACCATAAACCCAATTATAGTACCGGTATAGTATGAACGGTATTATTATTGGTTTATCGAAGGGTTGCTCATGATTGAAATTCTAAATTCCAAAGACGCCGAACGCGCCCAGGTTACCGGCGCCCTGGTGGGAAAAATTCTGCAGACACTGCGCGAGCGTGCCACAGTAGGGACCAATTTGCTGGAAATTGATGCCTGGGCCAAGGAAATGATCCTCGGCGCCGGAGCGGTCTCCTGCTACGTGGATTACGCACCTTCCTTCGGACGCGGCCCATTTGGCCATTACATCTGCACGGCGGTCAACGACGCCGTATTGCACGGATTGCCTCACGATTACGCGCTAGCCGACGGAGACCTATTAACCCTTGATCTAGCGATTACCAAGGACGGGATATCCGCAGACGCCGCGATCAGCTTTGTCGTCGGAGCATCCAAAGATGAGGAAAATGAAAAGCTGATCGACGCCACCAAACGCGCTCTAGCCGCCGGGATCGAAGCAGCTAAGCCTGGAAATAAAACTGGCGATATTTCCTACGCCATCGGGGCAGTCTTACGCGATGCGGGCTACCCAATTAATACCGAATTTGGTGGACATGGCATCGGCTCCACCATGCATCAAGACCCGCACATCTCCAACACCGGACGCCCAAACCGTGGCTACAAGTTAGTTCCCGGACTGATGCTTGCGTTAGAACCATGGGTGATGACCGATACCGCGAAGCTCGTCACAGATCCAGATGGCTGGACCTTGCGCAGCGCCACGGGATGCCGCACCGCACATACCGAACACACCGTCTTGATCACCGAAGGTGATGCCCAAATCATGACCCTTCCGCCTGTCGACTAGGGATCTACTGACTTTCCTTCTTCGCGGTTTCGGCCCGCTCGGCAACGATTGCGTTCGCAACACTGGAGTTATCCGGCGCAAAGGCGTACAGCTTGCCGGCGTCTTGGTGCACCCACCAACGCCCGCACAGCGCGGTGGTTCGCTGCTCAGCGTCCTGCGGCCACCAGTCGGCTTCGAGGGTACGGAAGGTGACAAAATTGTCCGCCGTCAGTTTCTTGGTGCGCGGGTCTGCGGCATAACCCTTTTCCAATTCTTTGTCGCTGGGTACTCCCACCAGTTTGAGTGGTTTGCAGCTTTCAGAAGATAATTCTCCTGCGTAGTTCATGGTGAAGATACGCTCGTCGCCGGTACTGCGCTGTTCCAACTTCACGTCCGTACCGCCGGCGGGAACCCATTTCGGAAGCAAGCCGGAGGCCACACCTTCCTCAGAGGTTTTTGCGCTCTTGGACGCTGACTGCTCATATTTGTCTTGCGCTAAATCGGCAACGTTACAACCAGTCAGCAGTAACGCGCTAGGAATTATCACGGCGAGCATTGAAAGGTACTTTTTCTTCATCATGACTTTAAATTTAGTCAGCAATCCTTCGGTTGGCTTCAGCTCAGAGGGCGAACTCTGCGCACGCCAGGTACACCCACAGGATGAGCGCCAACTGCTACTAACAGCTCAGGCCGACCGGCTTCCCCACTCGCTGGGAAAACGGATCGGCCTGAGTTGGCTTTAGCTAAGTCTTAGACCTGGCCTCCGTGACGCGAGACCACGTCACGCGCCAGCGACTTGCCAAACTTGGTGTGTTCGGCCAGTGCAGCTAGCGCAGCTGCCACGTCCCGAGCGGCTAGAGCTTCGGTCAACTTGACCACATAGCTGTGATCCAGCTGGCGGGCCCACTCTTCGCCGGTGAACGCCTGACGCCACACGGTGCCGATACCCAAACGGCGGTACGAGTCGATCAGCTGAGAAGATCCTGCAACTCCGACCAACGCATCATGGTAAGCAACATTGAGCGCGAGGAAAGCGTCGAGATCTGCGGCCGAATCCTGGCGCAGGGTACCTAGCTTCTCGGTAATCTCACGCAGCTGCGCAACGGTCTCATCGGTGAGCTTGGAAAGGTGCACCGCGATCACCCCAGATTCAATAGTTGCCCGTGAATCGTAGGCGGAATCGGTGAGTTCTGCGGTAATTGGCTTGGGCTGGTACTTTCCACCCTCGGTACGGAAGACCAGGTGCTCGCTTTCCAACTTCACCAGGGCAATGGCGACGTGGTCTACGTCCGTACGGGAGGCGGCAGCAATTGCATCAAGGTCCAAGTCTTCGCCCAGTGGGCTGGTGCGCAGCAATACCCAGGTGCGGGTTGCCTGGTAGGCGGCAAGTTCCTTAGTTGGTTCCAGCCGCCCCATAGTTCCACGGTAATAGGCCAGTGGTTCGCGGTCGTGCGCCTCGGACTGGGTCACCAAACCGAGGAACACGGTGTGCGTTCCACCGGTAGGAGTTTCGGCGACCTTACATACGATGGTGGCCAGCGCCCCATCGATCAGCGGCACTCCTTCTGGGGATAAGGTGTGCGCAACGGTGGCAAACTTATCTTCACCTTTACGTCCAAAGTGGAAGGCCAGTGCGCCCTGATCTTCGGCAAGGATATTGATCCCGAAGACTCCTGCTTCAACCACGCGGTCGTGAGTGCTGCTGGAACGGTTCAGGCAGGCAAGCATCATCGGTGGATCCATGGACAGCGACGAGACTGCAGAAGCCGTGGTGCCGTAGAGCTGTCCATCAACCGCCGTGGTGATCACGGTGACGCCGGAGGCAAAATGTCCCACGACGTTGCGGAAGATGTTCTGGTCTACGGGCTGTACGTTCTCAATTTTTGCTGCGGTATTCATGAGTACTGCTCCTGAGGAATCAAGGTGAAATTTTTGCTGGGATCAAGAGTTTCAAAAAGTTTTTCGAGGTTTGCTGCCGCCCCGAGATTTTTTATCTGTTCACGTAATGCATCACTGCGTTCAGTAAGTTGCGGCGTGCCGAACGCAAGATTCTGGGCGAACTTTTCATCTATTGCTTCTTCGGTCAGTGCGGTGCGCAAGATGTTGCCATCCGGATGTTCTACCCGCACATGTTTGATGCTTCCGTCTTTCAAACGCGCGGTGACTTCGGCCGTCAAACGCTGGTTATTCGGAAGCGTGCCGGCTAGCTCGATACGGCCTAGCAGGTTAGTCAGCCGCGGATCAGCTAGCGCCTTGGATGTCAGATGTTCGGGACGTACCGTGCCGTGCATCAGAGCCACCGCGGCGGTGAGGTGGATGGAGAACAATGCGGCGGTGGTCCGGGTTTCCCCTTCTTTGAACCGGGCTCCGACAAATCCGTTCAGGGTTCGTTCGGTAACATGCACGCTCAGGCATTCAACGTCCTCGGCACGCACCGAATGCTTGGTGACCAGTTCGGCGCAGGCCTGGAGCGAAGGCTGAGCCGCGCGGCAAGAAGCAAATGGTTTGATGGTGCAGTCCCCGTGGAAACTTTCACCCAAACCCTGAAGCGCGAGCTGCGGATCAGGATCCGTGGTGAATACCTCGAAATATCCATGCTTTCCGGTCAACGGATCTTGTGGACCACGCATTCCGGCGCCAGCGAGCTGAGCTGCGTTGATTCCTGCCCTGGCTGCGAAGGCCATAGGGAGCTTGAAACTATTTTCTCCGTCAAAGATCGCCGCCACGGTTCCGGCCGCCTGGTTCACCGCGATGCCTACCGCATGACGGGTAGTCTCGTGGTCCAACCCCAGCAGCCGCGAAGCAATCAGGCTGGCACCGATTACATTTACCGTTCCGGTGTTGTCCTGGCCGGAATACACGTCGAAGCCGCCAGCCACCGCGAGGCGTGCGGTGAGATCATCGCCTACGGCGAGCGCGGTGATGACCTCGGCGCCGCTGGTACCGGTGGACTGCCCTAAAGCGAGAGCCACCGGGACCGTGGTGCCGGAAATGTGCGCAGCGACGGTTTTACCGCCTGGCCCCTCGGCCTCGACCGGCTCGTAGTCGAAGGAGCGGATCAGCGCCGCATTGAGGAAGGCCGCCGAGGATGCCGGCAACCGTTGCCCGGTTCCTAGCACCTGCGCTTGGGTACCTTCTCCCCAGGCGGCGACTACCCTGCGGAGCTTTGCCGCGCCGTCCGCTTGATGTCCGGCCAATCCTGCGCCGACACTATCGAGCAGGCGTTGGGATACTCGTTGCACGGTGTGCGGGGGCAGATCCGTGAATTGAGTTCCCAGCGCATGCCCAATGAGCGTGTCGAGCAGGTCCGGCGTCCGGGTTTGCACGTCAGCTCCTTAGGCGCGCGCCGTGGCGGCGTCGAGGTCGAGACTGTCATCGGCTACTGGGGTGGGAAAGATGCCAGCTTCAGCAAACATTGCCTCATAGGCTCCGGTCTCACCCTTCATCTGAGCCTTTTTGTGGTCCAGTGCGCGGGCACGTCCAATGGAGCCTAAGTAGAAGCGCTCGTAGAGTTCGTTGCGGCTGCCCAATGCGGAGCCGGCGAAGTCCCATGCGGTGCGGAAGATCTTTGCGCGCTCCTCCGGCAGGATGCCGTTGGCACCTGGCAGGTATTTCTTCAGTAGCGGACCAAGACGGGTTTCTTCGAAGGCCGCGGCGGTTGGTGTAGCCAGCAGGTTATGCGAGCCCATGGACTTGATGATGTCGTTGACCCGAGCCATCCACAAAGGCATCATGGTGCGCAGGCTGGAGATGTCATCGTGGCAGAAGAACGCACCGCCGCCCCATTCCGAGGCGTTGACCTCAGCCGAGTGAATTACCGCACGGGCTATGCGCAGGTAGGAGTAAATTTCTCCGAGCATTGACGCGGTTTCCGGCTTGGTATCTGTGGCAGTGACCTTGGCCATCTGCACGCAGAGGTCATAGGCGAATTCGAGCTTGACCGAGGCGCGAATGGCGGTCTGCTGCTGGGTATTGCCAGTGGCGGTTCCCGCGTTCAGGGAGTTGTAGACATCGAGCTGTCCATCGATGAATACGCGGTCCCACGGGATGAGCACATCATCAAAGATGATCACCGCGTCCTGCTCATCAAAACGGGAGGAGAAGGGCTTGTCCACGATTGGCTGGTCCACACCGTAGTGATCGCGGCAGACCGAGACGACGCCCTTAGTAGCCACCGGAATCGCGAAGGACAGCGCATATTCTTCGTAGCCCTTCTGGATGGGCACCGCTGGGTAGACGTAGAGTTCGTCGGCAATCGGGCCGAGAGTAGCGAGCATCTTGGCACCGCGGACGATAAGCCCTTCATCGGTGCGCTCAACGACGCGCAGGGTCAATTCCTCGTTGATTCCCTGAAGCTCACCAACTGACTTGTCAATGGCCGCGTGAACAATGGTGTGCGTCAAGGCCAGATCCTGCTCTTGCACTAGACGCCAGTAGTTCTGCAGACGCTCGTAGTAGACAGGGTCACCGGATTTGGCGAAGATGTCCGGGCGGGAGGCATGGCCGGCAAGTACTACGTTGACGTAGTCCGGGGTGCGGCCAAGCATGCCGTTGGAGTAGCGGGCCAGGCGGTCAAATGCGCGGTGGCGGCGTGCAATGTCTTCCGCGTTATGTGGACGCAGCAGTGAGACGTTGTGCTCTTCACCGGTTTCGGCATCCTGCATCAGGCAGTCCGCTGCGTACTTGTGCTGGTAGTCAAAGTAAGCGGCCATGCCGTTAATGGACCCTTGGAACGCGGGGTGCTCGGTGATATCGATCTGTTCGTTACCTAGCCAAACTTCACGGGAATCCTTCAGACCTGCCCGGTACTGCTCACCAGTGCGTGCACTCATGTGATTACTCCTAACGGATCGCCCCTCAAGCGGGACTCAAAATATATTCTGTGTCTAAGTTTATATAAAGAGTGTGACGCAAATCAATCCCTTGCTCAAACTTTTCACCAAAAACACTCAAAATCCGCGATATTTCAGCAACTGCGAATTCTCAGAAAAAATATTCTTTAACACACAATCGGTAAAAACTGGACAAAACTGCGTGATGTGCGCCATTATGGGCTGAGTCACAAACCCCCATTAGGAAGGAGTTCAACCGTGCCTGCACCACGAGCGAACACCGGATCCGAAAATTCTCAAGTAGCCTCCAAGAATGATTCCCTTAATACAAAGGACCTGCGTCGAATCCTCGGCTCCAGCTTCTTAGGCAGCGTCATTGAGTACTACGACTTCATCCTCTATGCCACCGCCGCCTCGATTATTTTTGACAAGGTCTTCTTCGGGAACCTCACCCCCGGTCTAGCGCTATTCGCTTCCTTTGGAACACTCGCGGTGGGCTACGTCGCCCGGCCGCTGGGCGGAATCATCTTCGGTCACTTCGGTGATCGCGTGGGCCGCAAGAAGATGCTGGTGCTGTCAATGATGATGATGGGTTTTGCCACCATCGCTATCGGCTTACTGCCAACCACCGCTAGCATCGGTGTCGCTGCTCCGATCATCCTGGTCCTGCTGCGCGTAGTTCAAGGCATCTCGGTAGGCGGCGAATGGGGCGGCGCAACACTTATGGCGCTGGAGCACGCACCTGCAAATAAGCGTGGCTTTGCGGCATCCTTCGCCAACGCCGGCGCGCCAGCCGGTGGCCTGCTGGCAACCTTCCTCATTTCATTTGTATCCTTCAGCACCGGGGACAACTTCCTCACCTGGGGGTGGCGTATTCCGTTCCTCTTCTCAGCGGTCCTCATCGTCATCGGAATGGTGATTCGGCTTAAAGTCGCAGAGTCCCCGGTCTTCCAGGAGATGGACGCCAAGGCAGCCTCAGCACAAAAAGAACGCAAGACCCCGATCTCGCTGGTGCTCAAACACCACTCCAAAACCGTGGTTATTACCTTGGTCGCCTCGCTTGGCTTTTACACCTGCCAAGGGATCTTGACCTCATGGGGTGTCTCCCAAGCGGTAGGTCTGGGGGTCGACCGGTCCTTCGTCTTGAACACCAAGGGTTACGCCGCGATCATCACGATTATCGTCTGCCTGCTGGCGGCAAGGCTTTCTGACAGGTACGGTCGCAAAACGATTCTCACCGTCGGCGCGGTAGCCGGTATCGTCTGGGCTTTCCCAGCCATCGCATTAATGAGCAACGGAACCGGATGGGGCTTCATGGTCGCGGTACTGGTTGGCAATGGAGTGATTCAGGGAATTCTCGCCGGGCCGATTGGCGCCTACATCTCCGAGCTATTCCCGGCCGATGTCCGGTACACCGGCGCCTCGCTGGCTTACCAAGGATCTTCAACACTCGGTGCGGGCTTCACTCCGATGATTGCCACCGCACTAGCGATGACCTTCGGCGTCATGTCGGTTGGCGTCTTCTGGGTAGCAATTCTTGTCATCGGCTTTATCGCGATCCGCATGAGCCCCGAGGGTGCAGCCTTGGAGCACAAGCAGTCAAAACTCACGACGAACAAAGACAGCATCGACGCCTGAGAACACAGGCACTAACGGTTTGCCGCGGCACCTTATGGTCCGTGGCAAACTTTTAGATCCAATCATCAATTTTATTGATGGTATACAGCTAAAACTTCTCTATTTACGACTTATCATCCGCTTGGCACGATAGAAGCAAGTGCCCTGGGTTACATCCGCGAAATTCGCATCACGGATTCCCATTTGGAAAGGAACAGCCACAATGACTCCCAAAAATCCGAAGCACATGGTGCTCACCACCTTCATGCTTCCCGCTGGTTACCACAAAGATTCCTGGCGCATGGACGGTTCCCGTTCCGGCGAACTGGCCAACCTCGAGTTCGTCTATGACCTCACCAAGATGGCCGAGGACGCCAAGCTTGACGCGATCTTCTTCGGCGATATCGTGCACGCTAACACCGTGATGCGCGGCGATATCAAGATGAACGGATTCTATGAGCCGATGACGGTACTCGCCGCACTGGCTGCACGTACCAAGAACATTGGCCTGATAGGCACCGTCTCCACCTCATTCTCCGAGCCATACAATGTGGCCCGGCAGATGGCAGGCCTGGACCACATGTCTGGCGGACGCGCCGGCTGGAACATCGTGACCAGCTCCGATGGCTTCCAGAACTACGGCATCAAAACCGCGCCAGACCCGGCAACCCGTTACCGCCGCGCTACCGAGTTTGTCGACGTGGTCCAACAGCTTTGGGATTCTTGGGAAGATGACGCGGTCATCAATGACAAGCAGTCCGGCTGGTACGTGGACACCGAGAAGATCCACCCGATCAATCACTCTGGCGAGTTCTTCCAGGTCCAAGGGCCTATTAACATGCCACGCAGCCCGCAGGGCCGTCCGATTCTAGTACAGGCCGGTTCTTCCGGTCCGGGTATGGAACTGGGCTCTTCGGTGGCCGACGGCATCTATACCGCACAGCCGCTGAAGGAACCTTCCGTTGAGTTCTACGCGAAGTTCAAGGCCATGGCTGCGGCTAAGGGTCGTAACCCGCAAGATATCAAGGTCATTCCGGGAATCCTCCCGATCCTCGGCGATACGCAGGCAGAAGCCGATGAGCTCGCCGAGCACTTGGCCAACCACCTGCATTTGGATAATGGCCGCGTGCAGGTCGGGGCGGATCTGAAGATGGACCTGTCCGAGCTGGAATTCAACGACAAGATCCCGGCTTCCTGGTTCTCCGATGATCCGGCGCTGGGTTCCCGCTACCAGATCTACCGCCGCAAATCGGTAGATCAGGGCATGACCCTGCGCGAACTCATCGTAGATCTTGCCCGCTCCACCGGACACCAGTGGATGGCCGGAACCCCCAGCACCGTGGCAGACCGGATGATCGACTGGTTCGATTCCAAGGCGTGCGACGGCTTTAACCTCAATGCTCCGTTCAACCCGGGCGGCTTCAAGCTCATCTGCGACAAGCTAGTCCCAGAACTGCAGGAACGCGGTTACTTCCGCACCGAGTATGAGGGCACCACTTTGCGTGACAACTTCGGGCTCTCCCGCCCGGCCTCGATTCGCGAACGCGTCTAATCCCCGGCGGCCTGGTCAAAGAGTTCGGCGGCCACTTCCACCCATGCTTGGGCGCGGGAGTTCAGCCGGGAACTGCGTGGCCAGGCCACCGAAACCGGAACCGCCGCGGTTTGGTTATCGGGCAAGGTCAATGGTTTCAGCACCACCTGAAGTTCGCCGTAAGGCGCTTCGAGAGCAGGCTGCTGAAACAGCACCGCTACCCCACGGCCGGTACCGACCAGCGAACGAACTGTCGCATAGGATCGCGAACGATGCCGGATCTGCGGCGAAATCCCGGATCCTTGGTAGAGCCCAAGGATCCGCTGCGTAATTGGATCAGATTCGTAGAGCACTAGCGGATCGGTGGCAATTTGCTCCAGAGATACCGACGCTTCGGAAGCCAATGCATGATCGGCTGGAAGCAATACGTAAGCCGGGGCCATCGCCACGGTGGCCGACCGCAGGGCTGGGGAAATGTCTGCACCGTAAAGGAAGGCGACATCGATGGAACCATCAAGCAAGGCTGCTTGCATGTCTTGGTGGAATCCTTCCATGAAGTCCACCTCTACCTTCGGACACTGCAAGGCGAAGGCGTTGAGCATTGGCGGAATGATGGTTGGCCCTAAGGGCATAAAACAGCCCACCGTCAGTGGTCCGGTCAGGCTGGCGCGGGTTCCATGGCCCATCGTTTCGACCTCGTGGGCTAGTTCCAGCATTTCTCTGGCCTGGCGCAGCACGGTGCGACCGGTAGCCGTGAGCGTCAGCCCTTTGGCCCGGCGCTTGATCGCCAGCTCAGCTCCGACAATGCGTTCAAGTTCGGCAATTGACATAGAAATTGCCGAAGGCGCTAGGTGCAGGCGGCGTGCGGCTTCGGCCATGGTCCCCGCCTCGGCTGCGACGACAAAGTGCCAGAGCTGACGCAAGGTCAGTTGTGGGTGCGTGGCAAGACTCATGTCATCAATCCTATTGATGACATCAAAGATATAAAGCAATATTTTCGATTAAGAAGATCAGGCCACCTTTGATACGGCGGCCAGAAAAGGGTGAATCATGGATCGTCGTGAAGACTTCCTGCGCGAAGCCACCGCCATTGTCGGCGAAGAAAATGTCGTACCGCTCGGAGACTCCGAAGGATACCTTGACCCCTACCCGCTAAATCCAGGCCGCACCCCATGGCCAGGTGTGCGCCCAGCAAATACCGAAGAAGTTCAGGCAATCGTCGCGCTGGCTACCAAACACGAAGTCCCCCTGTGGACTTTCTCCTGTGGCAAAAATCTGGGCTACGGCGGACCTGAACCGCGAGATGGCGGCATGGTTGCATTAGATCTGAGCCGGATGAATCGGATCATCAAGGTAGATGATCGTTTGTGCTACGCCGTGGTGGAACCCGGAGTGACCTTCTTTGATCTTTTTGAATACATCAAGGAGCACAAACTCAACGTTTGGATGTCCGTTCCGGCCCTCGGCTGGGGTTCGGTACTAGGAAATATGCTGGACCGTGGATATGGCATGACCCCGTACGGTGACCATGTGAAGTCACTTTGCGGCATGGAAGTGGTCTTGCCGGACGGTGACTTAGTGCGTACCGGCATGGGTGCCATGGACGGTACGGAACTTGGACCGATCTTCCAAGGAGGATTCGGCCCCACCCTGGACGGTTTATTCACTCAATCGAATCTTGGCGTGGTCACCCAAGTTGGCCTGTGGTTACAGCCAGCCCCAAACACCTACGTCAACGGTGACATTGCGGTCCAGAACGAAGAAGATCTGCCCCAGCTAATAGACATCCTCACCACCTTGCGCCGCGAAGAGATCATTCAGAATAATGCGTTGTGCGGCAACGTGGTCCGTGCGGCCACGATGCGCGGAAATCGGGCTCAATTCTGGGAAGGCGAAGGTTCCATTCCAGACTGGCGCTTGGAAGAGATGCGCCAAGAGTTCGGCATCGGCCAGTGGAATGGAAAGTTTGCATTCTACGGTGACCGCGCGCTGTGCGAACGACGTCTAGAAATCGTTGAAGAGCGTATCTCGCAGATTCCTGGCGCTACGGTCAAGGCACGCTTCTACTCGGGAGCCGAAGGACTTGCCCTGCAACATGATGACATTGCCCCCTTGGATAAAACTCAAATGGCCGGCGTGCCAACCCTGAAGCCACTGTCCACCGTGGGATGGGCTGCTGAAAACGGTGGTCACATCGATGCCGCACCAATCATTCCAGCCCGCGGCGAAGCCGTTTATGAGTTCTATCAAGAAGCCAAGAAGCTCTACACAAAATATGGGTTTGATCTGTACATCGGTTACCACCTGTATCCCCGGCACATGGTTCACGTGACGATGATTTTCTTTGAACGTGGCAATGACGAGATGCTTACCCGTGCTCGCGCACTTTATACAGAACTACTGGATTTTGCGCGGGAACGCGGTTACGCACCATACCGCAGCCATGTGGATTACATGGACCGCATCTCTGACGGTTTTGACTTCAATGATCACGCTGCACGTCGCCTGCAAGAGAAGATCAAGGATGCGCTAGATCCTGCAGGTATTCTTGCGCCCGGCAAGCAAGGCATTTGGCCAGAGCGCTTCCGTGAGCAGCGCTCCAGTGCACCTCAAGAACAGCTGCGTTAGCACTTGGGAGTCCAGCAGGCGCAAAATATTCGCTTCCCCTGCTGGACTCCTATTTAAGTTGGAGAGCCGGCCAGTACAGCAGCAGGACATTCGTTCCATGACAGCCGAGACGCTGGGCCTCACCTCAAAAAGGTGCGCGATTTAGCCCGCTGCAGTTTCGATACGCCACATTTACCAACGAGCCTTGTGCCAGTAATTTGATGCGGCAAAACGCCAAGGGCGTGACGCGCCTTTGGCGTACTTCGCTTTAGCTAGCTAAGACCGCATGGTCTGCACAGGCCAATCCAGCCTCACCACCATTACGCACAGCATTTAAGGTAATTTCGTAGTGCTTTCGCAACAGCGCGCCAGTTAGCCGTGCGTCACGGTCCAGTGCTGCGGCCAAGATATCCGCGTGTTCCTGCTCAATATCGCGCTTGACGTCTCGTGTTGCCGGCCCAGCCCAACGTCCGTAGAGCTGAATCAGGTCCGAGAGGGTCTGCGTCAATTCCGACAGCATAGGCACTCCACAGGCCTCAACTAATTTGTTGTGGAACTCCTGATGAGCATGGTTCCACGCAGGGGTGTGGTTGTCCGGATCTTCTGCCGAACGACGAGGCGTGCGGTTCAGGGTATGGTGCGCAGCAATTAGTTCGCTCTCCCATTCCAAGGGCGCTCGTTCAAAACCTAGCGTCACCGCGAGCTGCTCATTGGCGCAACGCATTTCAACGATGTCACCTAATTCGGCAAGGGAAAGCTCTGGGACGAAGAAGCCGCGATTGGGGCGCAACGTCACGAGCCTGTCCCCGACTAATCGAGTCAAGGCCTCACGAATCACGGTACTTGAGGTGTCGTAATGTTCGGAAAGTTGCGTCAACTGCAGGCGAGCGCCAGGTTCCCAGCGCCCATCCAATATATCGGTGCGCAAGGTGTCTCTAATGTGCTTTGACATCGTTTCCGAGTCGGTCCGCTTAGCCATGACACAAATCATACCAAACGACTTACAGAATACATTTTTAGTTGACTTATGCATAACCAACGAGTGACACTGGTTACAAAGAGAGTTTGTGGGAATCCGAAAATTCCCGCAAAACCGATGACTTCAGGAGTGAAAATGAGTGAATCGCTGATCGAAACCCGCGCTGCGCATAAGCTTGACGATCTATATGCCCGCGATAGCTACACCGCGATTAACGATGATGACGCGAAGTTGCGTCAGGTTGTAGATTCCACGGATCTCCCGCCATTGATGATCGCTTTGGCTGCAGCCACCGGTGACTACTCAATATTGCGAGATGAGCTACGCCCCCCGCAGCCTCCCGTTGATACCGTCGGTCAGCCGCACGGCGGAATGGATGAGGCGCAGCGTACTGCCGCACGCGACCTGGCCTTTGACGCGTTACGGCGCGTTCGGGACGAAAAGATCACCAGCGCAAAGACGCTCTCCGACGAGCAGGCCACACAGATTCTGGACTGGCTCACTAATGGCGCTACCCGCGAGTACCATCCGATGCTCATGCACGATATGTCTCTCGTTCCACAGCACAGCGGGGCACCCCGCTTTACCAAGGACCAAGTAGACGCGCAGCGTAACTTCACAGTCGCAGTGATCGGCTCGGGGGTTGCAGGAATGGCCGCCGCTTACCGCCTCAAGCAGGCCGGTTTGGACTACACGGTCTTTGAAAAGGGCAACGAAGTCGGCGGCACGTGGTGGAAAAACACCTACCCTGGCGTACGTCTTGATACTCCTAACTATGCATACTCCTTCTCCTTTGCACAGCGTGATGACTGGCCGCAACAGTTCTCTGAAGGTGCAGAAATCCACAGGTACACCCGAGATGTTGCGCAGCGCGGCGGGATCACCGAAAACATTCAGATGGGCACCGAAATCCTCTCCGCCGAATGGGATGAAGCCACCGGTGAGTGGGTCTTGTCGATGATCGTAGACGGCGGCCAGGTGGAGGAGCGCCGCTTTAATGCAGTTCTTTCGGCTGTCGGCCAGCTTGATCGGCCCAAGTTCCCGGAGACTCCTGGCCGTGAAAAGTTCGCCGGCATCCAGGTGCACTCGGCCGAATGGGATCCGGCTATCGATCTAACCGGCAAAAAGGTCGCGGTCATCGGTTCCGGTGCGAGCGCCTACCAAATCGTTCCAGCCATCGTGGATCAGGTATCGGAGCTGAAAGTATTCCAGCGTTCGTCACCGTGGATGCTACCAACCCCGTTCTACTACGAGGACATGCCCGAGTCCGTCACCTACCTCGTAGAGCATCTTCCACAATTCGGCCAGTGGCTTCGCCTCTGGCAGCACTGGCTCGGTGTCGAGGGCCGCCAGCACTCTACCGCCGCGGACCCGAACTGGACCAAGGAAGGTTCCGTCTCGGAAATCAACGAACGAGTTCGTCAAGAACTAACCGAGATGCTCAAGGTGCAGTACGCAGACCGCCCTGATTTGCTGCCTAAAGTCACCCCAGACTACATTGTTGGCGGAAAGCGCATGCTGCGCGACAACGGTGTCTGGTCCGCAAGCCTGAAGAAACCGCAGACTACTCTGGTTACCGAAGGCATGGCCGAGATGACCGAAGCCGGCATCATCGATGGCGACGGAACGCTGCACGAGCTTGACGTCATCATTTACGCCACCGGCTTCCAAGCCTCCGAATTCCTAGAACCACTGCGCGTCACCGGCGCTAAGGGTGTTGACCTGCACGAATACTGGGCGGGTAACGCCACCGCCTATGCCGGAGTTACCGTTCCAGGATTCCCCAACCTATTTATTGTTTCCGGACCAAATACCGGCCATGTAGTCAACGGTTCATTGTTCTCCATGATTGAGTACGGCTTGACCTACATTTTGGATGCGATACACATTCTCTTGGAAAAGGATCTGAAGGCCTTAGACCTGAAGCAGGAGGTCTTGGACAAGTTCGTCACCGATTTAGATGCGGCTAACCGGCTTAAAGCTTGGGGCCACCCAGATGTTAAAACTTGGTACAAGAACAAGTTCGGCCGCGTCTCACAGATCTGGCCGTACCCAATCGTTGAATACTGGAACGTCACCCGGTCGGTGGATACTTCCCAGTACAACGAGGTTCACTAGGCATGGCCGTCTATTCCTATGCCACCGCTACCGGCGCACGCTTTGCGCCGCTACAGGCGGTGGAGGACTTAGTTCAGTCCAGTCCAGTGGTGTTCCCGCAGAGCCCCGGGTCCCTGGACTGGCTGCTCGGCCCTGCTTTGCAGGAACTGGAACAGTCTGAGGATGCATTCCAGCTGGCTGTGTTCGCACCGGCAGGCGCTCGTGATCTTCCGGTGATGGTCTTCCTACCCGGCGGAGGCTTTGTCTCCGGCGCCGGTACCGTGCGCTGGTATAACGCGCAGAACTTCGCCGATACCCAACGGGCTGTAGTCGTTGTGGTGAATTACCGAGTCGGATTGCTCGCCCATCGAGGTCGCGTTGGCGGAGGAAATACCGTACCCGAAGAGCTACTTTTGGCGCTTCGCTGGGTGCAGCGCCACATTGGCACGCTGGGTGGAAACGCTGAGAACGTCACGCTTGCGGGCCAGTCTGCCGGTGCGTTCTGGGCCTTTACCCTGGCCCAGCTCGAAGAAGCCCGCGGTCTCTTTCAGCGCGTCTACTTCGGCTCGCTGTCCTTCCAACCGCCAATGTCAGAACAAGAAGCAGCGCAGCGCCAGGCACTCGTTACCGAGCACCTGGGCGAACGGGGATTGGAAACCGTCACGACGGCTCAATTACTGTCCACTGCCAGCGGCATCGGCAAGCACTGGGCCGGGCGCGGCCTTGGGCTCTATCCGAGCGCCGACCAAGCGGTTCCCGCCGACTTGTTCGACGCCGGCGCCGCGGCTTCGCGTTTGCACGTAGATCAGGTGATGTTGAGCCATACTGCCGACGAAGCCACCGCCTTTATCGGCCAGGCGCCGGATCAAGCCTTCCCGGAACCAGCTGTGCATGGATTCATAGGTGCGCATTTCGCCGATCCGGATATCGTCGCGGAGGTCTTCGCCGAAGATCAGTCGCTGGTGACTGCGAAGGACCGGATGATTCGCGCGATGACCTTACATCAGATTGAGTTGTACGCGACCGAGCTGGCCGATGCCGTGGCAGCAGCAGGCAAGCAGAGCCACGTAGTTCGCTTCTCAGTAGTTTCCGAGTTGCCCAAGGCACGCTCCGCGCACTGCTTTGAGCTTCCCTTTGCTTTTGCCAATGCACAGCATTGGGAAGATGCGCCGATGCTACGCGGGCTGGATCCCGAGACCTATGATGAGGCCTCAACACAGTTCAGCTCGCTACTTGGTTCATTCTTGAAGGACGGCATACCTGCCGACACGCAAGGCAACCCCTTGCCGGCGCATCAAGTTGGCACCGTCGAGGCTCGCCAGGTTACCGGCTCCGGGGTTCAAGATCATCGACTCGAACGCCGTCTGACCACTAAGCGCTTGGCGCCTATACGGTGAAGTCCGCAATCGCTATGCAGCAGTAGCGTCTCAAGGAGATGCTCCCCCGGGGGAATTGAGTTACACACATTCCACTGGCCGCATCGATTCCAAGAGCTCATCGAATTTCTTGGCCTAGTTGTCACCCCGCGAGACATAACTTCGCGCATTTGCGCGCTGATTCTGATGCCCGTTCCGGACTTGATCGGGACGGGCATCAACTCATTTAAGAAACTTTTCAACATCTCTGGATAATCTGCTTAAACAAAGATAATCTAATTATTGAGACAGATTGCATTCGCGCTAACCGAGAGGATCACCATGGCTTGGGGACTAATTAGGGAAATGGGCCACGTTTCCATCCAAACCAACGACATCGAAGGCTCAATCTTCGATGCCACGGAGCTCTTGGGCTTGCGCGTCACCGAACGCACCGATAATGAGGTCTATCTGGCGGCAAATTCCGTGCACCACGAACTGACCTATGTGCAGTCCGAGGTCAACGGCATTCACTCGCTGGGCCTGATCGCTCAGAACGGCGACGCACTGCGCGAAATCCGCCGCCGCGTTGCCACGGAGAACTTCAAGATCGTCTCCGAGACCCCGGTCTCCGCCGGCGTGCAGGATGGATTCTCCTTCATCGGCCCCGAAGGCTGGGTCTTCGAGATCTACACCGGCATGCAGCATACCGACCGCGGCCTGCTCTCCTTCGGCCCGGACCGCTACGGCCACATCAACTTCCACCCGCGCGATGTGCGCGGCATGATGGAATTTTTGCGTCGCATCTTCGACTTCCGGCTCTCCGATATCATCGGCGATGACTACGCCTACTTCATGCGCTGCAACCCAGACCACCACGGCATCGCGCTGATCAAGGGCCAGGGCACTTTCCACCACCATGCGTGGCAGGTCCAGTCCGTGAACGACCTAGCCAAGCTCGGCGACCGCCTCGGCGCCGCCGGACGCGAACTGATCTGGGGCCCGGTCCGCCACGGCGCGGGACACAATATCGCCGCGTACTACGTAGAAACTTCAGGCGCCGTCGTCGAGCTGTACACCGATCTTGAACAGATCTATGACGATGAACGCGACCCGGTCATCTGGGGCGAGGACGAAAACTGGTGGAATATGTGGTCCAACCGGCGTACCGAGGACTTCCGCACCTTCGGCATCCCCACGGTCACCGAACTTAAAACTTTCATCTAACAACTGAGCGATTCACAAAATTTTCGAAAGGCAACAATCACATGAAGTACGTATCTTTCCTTGCAGCTGACGGCACCGAGACCTGGGGCGTAGCCATCGATGGCACCGTGCATGATCTGGGCCCAACCGGCAAAAACCTCGCAGCCAACGTGCGTGAATTAATTGAAAAGGGTGCCTTCGGCACCGAACTGGATCTGTCCGGTGCGCCAACTACCGACGAAGCTGAGATCACCCACCTGCCGTCACTGACCAACCCAGGCAAGATCATCTGCATCGGTGTGAACTACCTGGCTCACCAGGAAGAATCCGGCAAGACCGGGCAGACCGCACCAACGGTCTTCACCCGTTTCGCCGATACTCAGATGGGTCACTTGGCTCCTGCGGTGAAGCCGGCTTCCACCACCAAATTTGATTACGAAGGCGAGATGGCCTTGGTCATTGGCAAGGAAGCTTGGCGCGTCTCCGAAGAAGATTCCTGGGACCACATCGCCGGATATGCCTGCTACAACGACTTCTCGGTCCGCGACTGGCAGAAAGCTGCCAGTCAGTGGATCCCCGGCAAGAACTTCCCTGCAACCGGCGGTTTCGGCCCATACCTGGTCCCGGCCAAGGATCTGGGCGACGTTAACAAGCTGACCCTGGAAACCCGCGTGAACGGTGAGGTCCGCCAGAACGCTCCGGTCTCCAACCTCGTATTCAACATCCCACAGCTGATCAACTATGTCACCGGCTTCACCAAGCTGAACCCGGGAGACGTAGTTGTCACCGGAACTCCAGGCGGCGTAGGCCTGTTCTGGGGTGAAGGTGGACTGCTCAACGACGGTGATGTCGTTGAAGTGGAGATCACCGGACTGGGCGTTCTGCGTAATACCGTCAAGGACGAAGTCTAAGTATCCACGCAGTACCATTCAAAGCAAAGTAAGGAGCGGGCTGTGGCCGAACGTGCAGAAGTCGATGTACTGATTATTGGGGCAGGTCCTACGGGACTGACCACCGCCAATCTGTTGGCGGACGCCGGCTTGACGGTAGCCCTGATCGAGGCGAACCCGGGCAGCGGTGACGAACCGCGCGCCATCAGCGCCACCGACGAGACCCTGCGCGTGATGCAGCATCTAGGCATCATGGATCGGCTCGCTCCCGAAATGCTCATGGATACCGGGGCACGCTACTTTGGCCTTGGCGGCAAGGTGATTGCCGACGTCCGCCCCGGAAACCCGCGCCTTGGCCAACCCGGAAAATCACAGTTTGATCAGCCGGTCCTCGAAGGATTGCTTTACGAGGCAGCGGCTCAGCGCGAGAAGATCAGCCTGCATTTCAACACCTCCGCCACTTCGATTACCCAGGACGAACACGGTGTCCGAGTCGCGGCCACCCGCCTCGGCGAGCGCAGCCTTGGCTACAACGGTGCCCTAGCCGGAGATTCTGGTTCACAAAGTGCACCGCCGGAAAACTCACCGGTCACCGAGCTGGATTTTAAGGCCAGCTGGGTTATCGCGTGTGACGGGGGCCGTTCCTTCACGCGGCGTGAACTAGGCATCGGCTTGCAAGGATCCACACAGGTAGAACGTTGGATCGTGGTGGACTTGCTCGACGTTCCGGGAAACCCCGAACCTTTTGCCTCCTTCCATTGCAATGGAACCCGGCCGGCTGTCGTCGTGCCCGGCGTCAACGGTCGGCGCCGCTACGAATTCATGCTCTTTGATCATGAAGATGGCGAAGCGATGATCAGCACCGAGTCAATTACCAAACTAGTCACCCCCTACCAAGACATTTCCACCGTCACGGTACGCCGGGCCACCGTCTATACCGCTCATCAGCGTATTGCCGACAGCTACCGCAGTGGACGCGTGCTGCTTGCCGGTGACGCCGCGCATTTGATGCCACCGTTTGCTGGGCAGGGTTTGAACGCCGGAATCCGTGACGCCGTTGGCGCCTCATGGCGTGTAGCCGCCGTGGTGAAGGGCGAAGCTAACGAGTCAATCATTGACGATTACGCCTCCGAACGCCGGCCTCATGCGGCGGACATGGTGAAACTGTCCAAGCGCATTGGTTGGGTCGTGATGAACACGAATCCTGTGGTGACCCGCATTCGTGATGCGGTAGTCACCGGAACCCGAGTGTTTCCAGCATTAAACCGCTGGCTGACGCAGATGCGCTTTCTCAAACAGCCGCATTACACCACTGGTACCGTTTCCCCAGCCTTGCCCGGAGTGCCGCACTTGGCCGCCGAGTTCATTGGGCGCAGCCTGCCACAACCGGATATCAGCGTGGACGGCGAAAATACCAAGTTAGACGAACTATTAGGCGCCGGATGGAATTTGATGGAAGTCTCTGCGGGGCACCGTCTGATCTTCACCGACCAGCTCGGTAATACGCGCGCTGCGCTGGATACCGGGCGAGTTTTCGACGCAGCTACCGGAACGGTGCTATTGATCCGCCCAGATTTCTATGTAGCAGGCATTGCACCAGCGCGCGAGCGCCAGGCACTGCTGCAATCCTTACTCTCCAAGGTTCCAGCCCTTAGAGACTTCGATACTGCCCTGCGGCACTAATCATGGCTAAGGCATCGACGCACTCAGTAGCCGGTATCCGCAACGCAATTTTAGAAGGTCACTGGTCCCCGGGTGACAGGCTCCAGCCTTCGGCTATTGCGCAGCACTTCGAGACCAGCACCACCGTAATTCGCGAGTCGCTGACGAAGCTCGCCGGCGAAGGCCTAGTTACGAGCAAGCCCAATCGAGGGTTTTTCGTACCTGAACTAAGTCTTCGAGAATTAGCGGACATTACCGAGCTACGCTGCGTCACAGAAGAACTCGCCGCCAAGCTAGCGGTAGCTCGCGGTGATCTTGGATGGGAATCAGGGCTCTTCGCGGCTCATCACAAGTTAGCTCGAATCCCCAGACATCTCAGCCAGTCCCCGGTAGTACTAAACCCTGAGTGGGGTTCGGCCCACCGCGACTTCCATCGGGCGTTGCTCTCCCCGTGTGATTGCGCACCGATATTGGCACTGTCAGCTAACTTAGCTAATTCAACATTGTTGTACCGGCGCTGGGCGGCAACTTCTGACGCAGCCAGTGCCCGCAACGTGGAGCATGAACATGAGCAACTGCTTGAAGCCGCGCTGAGCCATGATGCTTCCAAGCTCGCCCGCTTACTCCGAGAACATTACGAAGGTTCGGTTCAGGTCATCTTAGAGGCGGGGCTTCTCGGCACCGCGTCGGTGAGCGTCTAATCAGTGCGCCAGTTCAGCGCAGGTAGGTGCGGGCCACGTTATATGCGGTACGCCGAATAAGCTGCAATGCGTTAGCGGAGAGCTCTGCCAGATCCGCTGGGCCTTGGGCAATCGAGTAGGCGGCGAGGATTCCAGAGTCGGCGAGCGCCGCTTCGTCCAAGGCAACCGAACCGGCGATGACAATGACGTCTGCTTGCGGATTGGCCGCTTGCAATACCCCACTTACTACCTTGCCCTGTAAGGATTGAGAGTCCAGGCGCCCTTCGCCGGTGAAGACGAGCTGGGCGGCGGAAAGGATCTCATGCGCGTTGATTGCCTGTGCCACCAGTTCCCATCCGGGCACTAGCTCAACCTCGCAATAGGATCCAATGCAAAGAGCCAGGCCTCCGGCAGCTCCCATTCCTGCACGGTCACGCATTTTTCGCCCGGTTGCAGCTTCTAGAACATCTGCCAATTTCCGAAGACCCGCGTCCAGCCTCTCTACCTCCTGTGGTGAGGCGCCTTTCTGCGGACCGAATACCGCGGCCGCACCATTAGCACCCAGCAGTGGGTTGGTGACATCGCAGGCAATTTGCCAGGTGACCTGTTGCGCCCGCGGATCCAAAGTGGAAACGTCGATGCTGGCCAATTCATTGAGCCGGCCGCCGCCTGGAGCAATTTCTTGTTCCTGCACGTCAAGGAGCTTCGCCCCTAGGGCGGATAAAAGCCCAGCTCCTCCATCGGTGGTTGCTGAACCGCCCAGACAAAGAATGATTTTTTGGACACCAAGATCTAATGCCTGCGTGACAAGCGCGCCGAGCCCAAAGGTCGTCGCGGTCAGTGGCTGCCGAGGCACGTCACTGACTTGAGGTAATCCAGCGGCTTCAGCAGCTTCGATTACGGCTGTTCTCCCGTCTGCAGACAATCCGAACCGGGAACTGACTGTTCGACCCACCGCATCGGTAGTTTGGGCATTTTGTGGCTCGGTTCCCCATGCGTCGGTCAGCGCGTCCAGGGTTCCCTCGCCACCGTCGGCAAAAGGGACCGCCGTAATTGCTACTTCACGGCTAATTGAGTTTGCAGCCGCCTGCACACCGGCGGAAATCGCGGCAGCTACTTCGCTAGCCCGGGCGCTGCCCTTGAACGAATCTGGAACTATTGCCACATTCAGCGGGTGGGACGCATTGCTCTGTGTCATGAAATCAACTTTAGATTCAGATGGAGCTTTGAACCATAGTCGTTAACACATAATTCACACATATTCCCGCCCATAACCTGTGCATCAAACACTGCAACTGAGCAGAAATGGGCACAGCGCCCCTGCCAACTCTTATCGCACAGCAGCAAACGCCTGATCAAAGATTCGCCCGAGAGATCAGTCACGAGCAACGGGAGCGAAACTACATCATTTGCCGGAGGAGCTCTCGGCCGACTTCATCGGCCCCAGCAAACGGTGCCGGATATTTGGCGCAGCTCGGGCAAATCCGCGAGAAGCAGGGGCAGCTGAGCTCTCTTAGATTTTCGTGCCAGGACATACCGGGCCTTGCGAACATGCACTGCTCCATCTCTTGAGCCACCGCGTCCATGTGTAAGATGAATACAGTATGCATCTTACACATTCCCTCTGAAGGGTCCTCGTGTCCAAACCCACCTCGGCCGGAATCCCCGGCTCAGGTCTTGCCGTAGGCGTTCTCGCCTCTGCAGGCATCGCTTCCTCGCTCACCCAAACCATGGTGACCCCGCTGATCCCCCAGCTTCCGAGCATCTTTAATACTTCGGCGGATAATGCCGCTTGGATCATTACCGCGACACTTCTGGCGGCGGCCGTAGCGGTACCCATTTCCGGACGGCTCGGCGACCTTTTTGGCAAGCAGAAAATGATCCTCATTCTTGCGATCCCACTGTTTATCGGTGGGCTGCTGTGTGCGGTCGCACCAAATGTTGAACTGATGATTGCCGGACGTGCACTGCAAGGCTTCGGTTCGGGAATGGTCCCGCTGGGCATCGCCATGCTGCGCGACTTGGTCCCTAAAGAACGCCTCTCCGCCGCCATTGCCACGGTCAGTGCCACGCTAGGTGTCGGTGGAGCGGTGGGCATGCCGCTTTCCGCGGCAGTGATCGAATTTGCCGACTGGCGCGCGGTGTTTTATGGAAGTGCCGCACTTACGTTGCTGGTCGCATTAGCCATCTGGAAACTGATCCCGGCTCTGCCCGCGGGAGCTGCTGGACAGAAATTCGATTGGCTCGGCGCCATCGGGCTGACTATTGGTTTAGTGTCATTGATTCTTGCTGTTTCCAAGGGCTCGGCGTGGGGTTGGGCTTCTGCGATGACCTTGGGACTACTGGCCGTTGCCGCTATTTCGCTAACACTGTGGGGAATTTGGGAGACACGCACCAAGGATCCACTGGTGGACCTGCGCACCGCGGTCATTCCACGAGTTCTGCTGACAAATATCGCGTCGATTTTTGTGGGCTTTGGCATGTACGCGAGCATGCTGGTCATGCCTCAGATCCTTCAGCTGCCCACACAAACGGGCTACGGCTTGGGACAGTCCATCCTTGCAGCTGGCCTCTGGATGGCCCCGGCGGGCCTGATGATGCTTGTGCTTTCTCCCATCGGCGGAAAGCTCACCGACGCGCGGGGACCGAAGTTCACCCTTACCCTCGGCGTCTCGATTCTCGCAATCGGCTATGGCGTGGGCTTGCTGGGCATGGGCAGCACCTGGGGCCTGCTGGCCACCAGCCTTGTCGTCAATAGTGGTGTCGCTCTTGCCTACGGCGCGATGCCGGCAATCATTATGGGCGCTGTTCCGCGTAGCGAGACCGCTGCGGCCAATGGATTCAACACCCTGATGCGGTCGCTAGGCACCACCACCGGCGCCGCTGTTGTTGGCCTCGTCTTGGCCCAGATGACCACCGATTTCAGCGGTGTCACGGTCCCCTCGGAGACCGGCTTCCGGATGGCGCTAATCCTGGGCGCTGGCATCTCGGTTATCGCGGCAGTACTTGCCGCACTGATTCCTTCAGCGCGAGCGAAGCCCGTACTGGAACCGGTAGGCAATCATCAAGAAGTTCCAGCTAAATAACCGCTTGCGGCTGAGTCTGCGCTATTACGAAGCTTGCGCTCAGCACTGGCATAGGAAGCATCGCTAATGTAGAAACTACCTCCTTGAAGGTGCGAGTGATGATCGTAAGGACTCCCGTTGGATATTGCCCAACGGGAGTTTTTCTTTAAGTCCGCTTTGATTCGCTATATTCTTCGATCGACAGATTAAAGCGGTGCAAAAAATTTGCGAACGAGTCGATATCCGACGTAGACCAATCTCCCATGATGTGTTCCAGCGCGTTCGTCGAGACTTTTCGGGCTTCGTTCATTTGTTGCTCGCCGTCGGCGGTCAACGTGATCTTACGAGCCAGGTGTCCTTCCGGATCGGCAATCCGCTCTAGATAGCCATCCTTGATTGCACTAGTTACTTGCCGCTGCAGGGTCGAGGCATCCAGGCGTAATGCGTGGCTCAGTTCCGCGATGGTCATCGGGCCTTGCCCGTCGATACGGCTCATCAACAGATAGACGCTTCGATCCAGTCCACCGGCCTGTCGCTGGTGGGCAATGGTGTAGCGACTGAGCATCAGCTGCTCAAATTCGATATCGGCGATACGGCGCTTCATTTCTCCCCTTATACGGCTGACGCTCCATCCATCCTACCCTCAGCATGCATGATACATATTCGTGGATCATGACCCTGACCGCAGGCCGCTGTGCCGAACCCCGGAAGTCTCGCGTAGCTCGTTTCCGAGGCATTATTGACCCGCAGCCAAAGCTCAGACATGGCTCCAGGCTCCGGTGCAGTAAGTACCTCTTGAAGGTGCGGGTAATGTTCAAAAAGGTGGTCCCGTCCTGCGTCTGGCCCACCTTTTTCATTGCGCCAAACACAACTCCCATTTTTTGAGTTCCTTCCTCAACGTGTCTGACGTGGTACGTTAATTCAGACCACACGGGTGCCCCGGCAGGGGCTGAGACCGGACTATTGCCGTCCGCGACCGTTGAACCTGTCCGGGTAATGCCGGCGAAGGAAGTGAGTTTCCAACAGTGGAACAATTTGAACAGCACCCTGCCCACACCCTTGCCTACCGCGCATCCACGGGGATCTCAGTGCCCGTCACGCGGATCAAATTGGCAGATTCTCCCAATGGCCAACCAAACGAACCGCTGACCGTGTACCGTACCAGCGGCCCGGGTAGTGAACCCAACGCAGGCCTTAAACCATTTCGGGAATCGTGGATTCTGGCGCGCGGAGATGTCGAAAATTATGCAGGGCGTGAGCGTAATCTGCACGATGATGGAAAGTCTGCGGTCCGCCGCGGCACGGCAAGCGCCGAGTGGGCCGGCAGATCCGCGCCTCCACTGCGTTCGCACCCCGGCGCCCGGGTCACCCAAATGCATTACGCACGCCGGGGACTGATCACCGAAGAGATGCGCTACGTGGCATTGCGCGAGGGCTGCGATGTCGAATTAGTGCGCAGCGAGCTAGCCGCCGGCCGCGCCATCATTCCCTCAAATATCAACCACCCGGAAGCCGAACCGATGATCATCGGTAAAGCGTTTTTAGTCAAAATCAACGCGAACATCGGTAATTCGGCGGTTACCAGTTCAATTGCCGAGGAAGTCTCCAAACTCCAGTGGGCCACCAAGTGGGGTGCGGATACGGTGATGGATCTTTCCACCGGGGATGATATTCACACCACCCGCGAATGGATCATCCGCAATTCCCCGGTGCCCATAGGCACCGTGCCGATCTATCAGGCCCTGGAAAAGGTCAATGGCGAAGCCAATGAACTCACCTGGGAGATCTTCCGGGACACCGTCATTGAGCAATGCGAACAGGGCGTGGACTATATGACCATTCACGCCGGAGTCTTGCTGCGCTATATCCCGCTGACCGCCAACCGTGTCACCGGAATGGTTTCGCGCGGCGGGTCAATTATGGCTGGCTGGTGTCTGGCGCACCATCAAGAGAATTTCCTCTACACCCACTTTGATGAATTGTGTGAGATCTTTGCTCGTTACGATGTGGCCTTCTCCCTGGGTGATGGGCTGCGCCCGGGATCTATCGCAGATGCCAATGATGCGGCACAATTTGCCGAGTTGGACACCTTGGCCGAGCTGACCAAGCGGGCTTGGAAATACGATGTTCAGGTCATGGTTGAGGGGCCCGGGCATATCCCATTTCATTTGGTGCGCGAAAATGTGGAACGCCAACAACAGCTGTGTGACGGTGCACCGTTTTATACCCTGGGCCCTCTGGTCACGGATATTGCACCGGGTTATGACCACATCACCAGCGCCATCGGTGCTACCGAAATCGCTCGTTACGGCACGGCAATGCTCTGCTATGTGACTCCCAAGGAGCATCTGGGGCTGCCCAACCGTGATGATGTGAAGACCGGAGTCATTACCTACAAGATCGCTGCTCATGCTGCGGATCTAGCCAAAGGCCACCCCGGCGCAATCGACAGAGACAACGCCCTGAGCAAAGCACGCTTCGAATTCCGTTGGAGTGATCAGTTTGCGTTGTCCTTAGACCCGGTCACCGCGCAGGAGTTCCACGACGAAACGCTCCCGGCAGAACCGGCAAAGACCGCTCATTTCTGTTCGATGTGTGGCCCGAAATTCTGTTCTATGCGCATCTCCCAAGACATCCGTGACGAGTACGGGTCCGCCGAGGCTCAAGCTGCCTTGGCCGGAATGGCGCAGAAAAGCAAGCAGTTCCTCGAAAGTGGGGGCAAAGTTTACGTCGGGGACAAGATTCCCGTCGGGCCCGGCACGGACTAGCACCGGCGAACGCGAAGCCGAACCAAAGTTCCTGCACAGCAAGCACGCCTAGAGTAGTAATTACCTCATTGAAGGTGCGAGTGATGATCGTGAAACTCCCCGCCGGTTTACCGGCGGGGAGTTTTCGTTAAGCCAAAGACTTCGAGGCTGCCGCACAAGGCCCGCTAAAATTCGAAATGGCCGGCCAAGGTCCTGGGATTCAAGAGCGATCATCCGTGACCCTCATCAAATGCCGGGCTCACCCAAAGTTACTGCACAGCATTCACGCTTAGAGTAGTAAATACCTCATTGAAGGTGCGAGTGATGATCGTGAGATTCCCCGCCGGTTTACCGGCGGGGAATTTTCGTTAACAGCACACGGGCTCCATCTGAATTTTGGCGCCGAGATTCCGAGCACCTTACTTAGCTTCCGGGCACCGGGTGCGATATTTTTAGATAGTCCCCGCACGCAGCTTTCTGGGGTCCTCAAATGAATGGAGCACCCGTGTCTACCGCGGTTAACGAACTGACGCCGCTAGAACGGCAGTCCGTCTGGCGTACTTTGAAATCGCCACGGTTGCTTAAAACCGAGCTGCTGGCCGGTCTAGTAGTTTCGCTGGCGTTGATCCCCGAGGTCATTGCCTTCTCGATTATTGCCGGAGTTGATCCGCGGATCGGGATCTTTGCTTCATTCACCATGTCGATAGTGATCGCATTTACCGGTGGCCGTCCAGCAATGATCTCTGCCGCGGCCGGCGCGGTCGCGTTGGTAGTTGCTCCGCTGGTGCGTAGCCATGGGGTGGACTACCTTTTTGCTGCGGTAATTTTAGCCGGTATTTTCCAGGTGATCTTGGCGCTACTCGGTGTTGCGAAACTGATGCGCTTCATCCCCCGGCAAGTGATGATCGGGTTCGTCAACGCACTCGCCATCCTGATTTTTCTCTCACAAATGCCTGAGCTTGGAGACGTTCCGTGGGCCGTCTACCCACTGGTTCTTTTAGGCCTAGCTATCGTCTACTTCTTCCCGAAAATCACCAAGGCGGTCCCTGCCCCACTGATCGCAATCGTCGTACTGACGCTGATCACCGTGCTTGCCAAGGTCACCGTGCCTACCGTGGGCGACAAGGGAGAGCTGCCTGAATCACTGCCCTTCTTCTTGATCCCCAACGTTCCTTTCACCTTCGAAACGTTGCAGGTCATCGCGCCCTATGCATTAGCTGTCGCATTCGTGGGCCTGTTGGAGTCCTTGCTGACTGCCAAGCTCGTTGACGACATCACCGATACCCCCTCGAATAAAACCCGGGAATCTTGGGGTCAGGGGACCGCGAATATTGTGACCGGTTTCTTCGGCGGAATCTGTGGTTGCGCGATGATCGGCCAGACCATGATCGGGGTGAAAGCCTCCGGTGGCCGAACCCGCATCTCCACCATGTTCGCTGGCGTCTTCATGCTGCTTTTGGCGGTATTGCTCGGTGACATCGTGGCGCAAATCCCGATGGCTGCACTCGTCGCAATCATGGTCTTCGTGTCGATGACGACTTTCAACTGGCACAGTATCCGGCCGAGCACGCTGAAGATGATGCCTAAGAGCGAAACCGCGGTGATGGTGGTGACAGTTGTGTTCACCGTTGCCACCAACAACCTGGCCATCGGCGTTGGACTAGGCGTGCTGACCGCAATGGTTCTCTTCGCCAACCGGGTAGCGCACTTTGTGACCGTGAAGCGCGATCAGCCGACGGCAGCGTTGGCCGGAACCGACGCCGACACTGCGATTTACCACGTAAACGGCGAGCTGTTCTTCGCCTCGTCAAATGACCTCTACACCCAATTCGATTACGCTGGTGACCCGCAAAAAATCATCATCGACATGTCTGCTTCCCACCTGTGGGATGCCTCAACGGTGGCTGCTTTGGACTCCGTTAGGACCAAGTATGCCAGCTACGGGAAAGCGGTAGAGATTCGCGGACTCAACGAGGCCAGCCAGAAAATGCAGGACCGCATGGGTGGAAAGCTGGAGGGCTAAATACGTTCTGAGCGTCGCCGTTTGTTTTCAAACATGGCTCGATCGGCACGCAGAATCATGGTGCTTAGGTTGTCTCCGGTGATAGCTTGAGCCAGCCCATAAGACCACGAATACTCACTTGAACTCTGCGTCCTGCCCAGCAGCCTTTGGGCATCGTCCATCCCGGTATTAGGAAAGAGTAGAACGAACTCGTCTCCGCCTAAACGGCACACCAGATCCGATTTTCTTGTGGCCTGCTTCCAATTTGCCACGAGGTTGACTAACACTTGATCACCGGCTTCATGCCCTTGCGAATCATTGATCTGCTTAAACCCATCGAGGTCAATCAGGGCAACGGTCATGGGAAGAGATGAACGAAGTGCGCGGGCAAGAGCTGGCTCACCGCGTAGCGATAGTCCATTGCGGTTTAAAGCTCCGGTAAGCGCATCAATTTCGGTGCCTTGTTCGAATCTTCTGCGGACAAAAGTTCCCACGTTGATACTCAGGAAAGTGAAAAATGTCAGTCCGGCAATGTTGAGCAGCGTTTGGCTGTGTTCGGTACCAACCGCCGGACCAAAGAACACCGCGTAGACCGTTGTAAAGATCATCGTGGGGTAAATCGATAGTCGAGTGAGCCAGACGGGGAACAACCATGACAGGTATAGCGCAATGAGCGGGAACTCCTGAAGCCGCAATATCACTTGTTCATGGTTTGTAGTGAAGGCAACGTTATAGACAAACGAGGAAAGTTCCGTCAGCACTCCGACATAGGCCACCCAGAGCGGAAATTTATCACCTTTAAGGAGAACTAAAATGAGGACAGTCAGCGCACCAAGAAAGTGAACCACCGACGCCCAAAGATAGATGCCAGACCCCCCTGGTTGCACGATATTGATGAGGTACAGAATCATCAGAAACAGCGCCACGAGCCCGGTGATGCTCACACCGATATCTGTGATCCCACCCAGGCGTTGCGCGATACCCGCCGGATCCCACCAGTGTTTATCTGTTGATCTTCTTTGATCAGTACCTAGATCCACAAGATGCCCCCATGCTGTGTGTTTGATCCGCGCGTAGCTTTAGCTCATCGCGCACTGTAATGTTTACTTCCGGTTTCCCTTATCGGATGCTGTCTCTCGTCTAGTCTAAATTTCCCTCTGCAAGGGAGCTATATCGTGCATTTTGTTTTCCAACCTCTTATTGATGTCGATCAGTGGACAGTCTTTGGATTTGAGGCACTGACTCGGTTTGATGATGAGGTTTCTCCTGATGTGCACTTCCGCAACGCTTACACGGAGAACCGGCTTACCGAACTAGAACTACAGGTAATCGACGGAATCATTCAGGCTAGCGTGCATCTTCCCTCAGGCATGCTCCTCACGCTTAACGCGTCAGGTCCAACCATCGAAGCGCTGGGAGCGGCAACCGTGGAAATGGACGCTCGGCTAACCTGGGGTTTGGAACTAAACGAACTCAGTGAACCGTGTCTGTGCAACCAAGCCAGGAATATCGCGACAAGCCTCAATTGCTTGCTGCTGATCGATGATGCAGGAATCGGATATGCAAACCGCTCTCGGATCCTGGAGTTGGAACCAGATGTGGTGAAGCTAGACCGCAGCATGATCAGTTCCTATGCTGAATCAGCTGAGGTCCGTAAATTGGTAGACTCGCTGCTTTCAGCTGCCAGGGAGACCGGAGCCAAGACTCTCGCCGAAGGGTTAGAGACCGCGGAAGACCTCGAACTTATCCGGCACCTAGCCATCGATTACGCCCAAGGTTTCTACTTTGCAGCTGGGAACCGAACCGAACAGCTTCCGATGATCTTGGATGATTTACACCGACGCCTCGGGATCAATGTTCCGAGTTTCTGAACGTCGATCGCGTCCTTGCCCGGAAGAAATCCGAATGACGGGGATGATCTTGATAATTCCCAGTACCAAATAAATCACCGTATTAATGGCTACGAATGAAGCTAATACGCTAAACCATGAGCTCGCCAGCACGCTCTCTGGCAGCAGTATGCCGCGTGGCACCATCAGACCGGAAAACATCATCGCTTAGCCCCTTCTTCGATTGGTTCGTTATGTTCCACGTGCTTCCATGAGGCGCTGCGCCCAAAGGCAATATCTCCGACGCCTTTGAGAAAGGCCAGATTCAGGAAAACATCGTAGACCAATTCGGGGATGACAAGCACCGCCAAGATCCGAGCCTTCCAACCTCCATGCCATGTGGTGACAACGCGTTCAATCGCAAAAATTAGTCCCAGTAGCATCCAGAACGGGAACCAGACCCAGGTATCCATAGATACCAGCATCAAGACCATCAGCAAGAAATAGCTGAACAGGGCAATCACCCCATAGCCGATTCCGATCTGCTGAGCCCAATACCGCATCGTCTGAGGAGTGACTCCGTAAGCTCCGAGATTCTCCAAGGCACCACGCTGCCAGCGTAGGCGTTGGGCCCACAGCATCTTCCACGATGGCATCAGTTCGGTGATTACCGTACATTTTTCCGGCGACGTTGTCAGACCGCCCAGTGTTTTGATGGCAATGGTCAGCTCGTTGTCCTCGGTGAGTGCGGCGGTGTCGTAGACATCTCCGGGTGTACCAGGAAGTGTATGTCCGCGAGATGCCGCCACTTCGCGCAGTGCTGCTGAGCGAAATACCGATGCGGTGCCGGTGAGTACGAAGACTCGTCCGTCACGGCGGGAAATTTCGCGCTGGTAACGGGTGTATTCGTTGCGCTGGAACTGGCCGATAAGCCCATGCCCCTGTTCACCATGAAATAGTCCGCCCACAGACATCAACGCGCGATCCGCGGTAAAACGGTCTTTTGCGGTACTCAGATAATCGTTTCCGATTTGGCTATCTGCATCCATGACCATAACGCAGTCGTTGTCTCCCAACTGCGGCAGAAGGTTTTCCAACGCCTGATTCAAGGCGCCACCTTTTTTGTGGACATTGGCTACGGATTCGAACACCTCGACTCCATGCTCCAAGGCAACAGCTACCGTATTGTCGGTGCAGTTATCGGCAACCACTACTACCCGATGAGGTTTAAAAGTCTGTTCTTGCAACGCTTGCAGGGTATATGGAAGGGAAGCTTGCTCGTTGTGCGCTGGAATCAATACCGTGACTGTCACCGGTCCGGCATAGACCCCGCGGGTTCGGGCCATCACGGTTCGCGGGGCTAGCGGACGCGAAGTCTTTTCGACCGGTGTCCGGCGGAACCGACGGGTTACCAACCGTTCACTTAGCACCACGAAGGCGACCATGAAGAGGGCAATAGCCACGGCAAAATATAGGATCTCAGTATTTGGAAGTTCAGCGCTGTAGAACGTAGACCAGAGCCCTGCCAGTTGGACCTCCACCGGCTTCCAAAGGACCGGCGTTTCTGTTGCACTCAAAGCCCACCACATCAGCAGTGCTGCAATACTGACTATGGCAATGACAGCAAGACCCACGAGTCTTTGGAAGTACTTGGGCATGGTTCCTCTCCGGAGCTTTATTGAGAGAAATTCTCGTATTCAATAATAAGAATCTCAAACAATGACATTATCTACTGCCACGAATCGACAACCATACTAGCGCCCTGGGAGACGAAGCATGCTGCATAATCGCGTAAACATTCAATAGTCTAAGCGCTTAACTACACCGGCGTACTCGTATTCTTCGAATAGTGACCTAACCGTAATTATCCTTGGCTCATAAGAGCATCTGAACTTGTTTTGTTACAGAAATTTCTAGAATATCTACCGCGGCGTTCTCACTGGTCGTATCATGTCCTTTACGCAGAAGCATGTTAATCCCGATCATCGTGAACCTCAAAATGGCAGAGCACGTGCAAGGCAACGAAGCGCAGGATCGGCCCAGCACCGAGCCTAAAAACGGCCAACGTTCTTTCCTGCATATTCTGGTCAATACGGCGATAGCCAATCTAACGACTAGTTACCTCTGGTTCGCATTGACCTTCTGGGTGTATCTGGAGACTGAGAATGTCATGGCCACCGGCATTATCGGCGGTTCCTACATGCTGCTCATCGCCGCTTTCTCGATGATCTTCGGGACTCTCGTAGACAACCACAAGAAGAAGTCGATTTTTCTCTTTTCGGCGATATTCACCGCGGCTCTCTTCTCCCTTGCCGGGCTGATCTATCTCTGGTTGCCCACCCAATCGATACTTGATATCGGTGGTTGGCAGTTCTGGCTGTTCTGCTCAGTAATTCTCATTGGTGCCGTAGTAGAGCAAATGCGTGGGATCGCCCTGTCGACCACGGTGACACTGCTGATTCCACCAGAACGACATGCAAATGCCAACGGCCTGGTCGGAACCGTGCAAGGCATCGCGTTCATTGCCACCAGCGTATTCAGCGGTTTATCCGTTGGATTGCTCGGCATGGGGTGGACACTAATGCTGGCAATCTTGTTAGTCCTTGCCTCGCTGATCCACTTGCTAACTGTCTCCTTGCCCGAAGAAGCACCGGAAACCGAGCCAGAGCATTCACGAACAGCGGATCTGAAGATGGGATTCACTACCGTGCTTGCGATCCCGGGACTATTCGCACTGATCATCTTTTCGATGTTTAACAACTTCATCGGCGGCGTGTACATGGCTCTGATGGACCCCTACGGCCTGACCATCATGTCCGTGGAAGCGTGGGGAATTGTCTTCGGCTTAGCATCCACCGGTTTTGTCATCGGCGGTCTGCTGATTGCCAAATTTGGGTTAGGCAAAAATCCGATCCGCACACTGCTTCTGGCCGTGGTCGCCATGGGGATACTGGGTGCGATCTTCACCATCCGCGAGTGGGCTTGGCTCTACGTGGTGGGGATCTGGATGTATATGGTGCTGATTCCCGCGGTCGAGGCCTCGGAACAGACGGTCATCCAGAAAGTTGTACCTTTTAGGAGGCAAGGGCGCGTCTTTGGTTTCGCGCAGATGCTGGAAGCCGCGGCCGCACCTCTCACCGCGTTCCTCATCGCTCCACTGGCCCAATACCTGATCATCCCGTTCATGAAGACCGGCAACGGCGATACGAGCTTTGGCTGGTTGGTTGGCCAGGGTGACGCTCGCGGGATCGCCTTGATCTTCTTGGCGGCAGGACTGATCATGGTGCTAGCGGCACTGCTGGCCCTGACCAGCAAACAGTACCGCAGGCTTTCAGAAATATTCAGTGATCCAAAACCTGCACCCAAAATTAAGCCTGCTTAGGCTACCTGGAGAGAGAGCGTGAATTGAGCACCGCAAAAACGCAGCCCACCGACGCAAACGTCGCAGATTTCATCAACGCGTCCACTCCACTCAAACGCCGCGAGGATGCGCAGGTCTTGGCGCAGATCTTCGCCCAAGTTACCGGCGAGCAGCCCGTGCTGTGGGGTCCATCCATTGTGGGTTACGGGCAATACACCTTCGTTTCACCGTCGAATCCCAGGAACACCGGGATCTGGCCAAAGACCGGATTTTCCCCACGCAAGGCCCAGCAATCCATTTATGGGCTCAAAGATCTACCCGAAGGTGCACAGCTGCTCCCCCAGCTTGGTAAATACACCGAGGGAGCAGGTTGCGTTTATGTGAAAAAACTTGAGGACATCGACCTGACGGTTTTGCGGCGGCTCATCGCCATCGCTTACGCACGGGAAGATGAAACCAGCATGTAGCGCCTATTCGGTTTCTTCGATCAGGCTTTCGGCTTCGCTGACGCCGGCAGAGATCACCGGAAGCAGCCGCTCGTCCACTTCGTATTCCTCGCCGTTGGCTTTGAGCAGTCCGAAACCTTCCAAGGAGACAAGTGCCTGCCGAGCTTCCGGAAGGACCGCGTCGAAGTTCTTCGGCCCGCAGTTACGGCGCAGTGCCTCGAGATCTGCCGGGCGGCCGGTGACCGCGGTGACCAACAGGTTACGGAGCACCAAGAAGTACGCTTCGTCGCGCTCGGTGAAGGCTTGGTTTGGTACCAGATGGCTCTGCACGCAGCCAACACCCATCTCAAAGAGCAGTTGTGCGCTCTCGGATTCTTCGCCTTCAATCAGGTGAGCGAAGGCCAGGTCATCACGCACGATCCGCCCTTCGGATGGGTCAACCACCGAGAGAATCGCGGCGTTCCAGACGTGGGCAAAAACGTCCGGGGCCGGCGCATCCACCGGAACGGTTGCGGCATCTACGCCTACCGACGCCATGACTCGTACACGATCTTCGTTGGCCGCCTCGCTAAACGCGGTGATGTCCACGCCGTCACCCAATGCCTCGGAGAAGGCCTTGACCTTGGTGTAAAGATCGGTGCTCCGAAGCAACTCGCACAGTTGCGCGTCGTCTTCGGCGAAACCCTTCAGCGCGTCGTCCAGCAGTTCGCGCAGCTCGGTAAGATTTTCCTCGCCGCCTTCCCAGATGCCACGCTCGTGCTGGTAAGCGAAGAACTCAAGCCACGCGCTGAAGATCGGCTCGGCTTCCAGGCCTTCGGGCAGATTGACCAAGAACTCAGCGAACACTTCGCCGAAGAGCTCTGGCTCAATGTGGTGCAGGTTTGAACTGCGCGCGTGTTCGGCATATTCGGCACCGATGGAGCGCACAACACCCAGCTGAATTTCGGCAAGCTGCGCAGCTTCTTCCTGACCAACGGACGGCACCTTTTCGGTAACCCACTTCGCGTAGTCTTCACGCAATGAATCGACAAGAATTTCGGCCTGGATCCGAAATACACTGCGCCCGCGCTGTGCTGCCTTGGCAGGGTTGCCTGCACCGGAATTCTTCTTGCCCTGTTTCTTCTTGCTAGCCATGAAATGTCCTCGAGTTCTGTGCGGATTTGCTTACCTCAAGCCTACGGTGCACCGGCAATACACGTCTGCTTCGAAGGGCAAGGAAACATGTGATTTGCTCGACCAGTGGCAATTTTTGCGTCAGAAGCAAAATGAGGTGAACATGTGGTGCTTGCGTCCTACAGTTGAAGAAACAGGTCGTTAAAAATTTAGAACGGGGAACTCATGCATTCACATCATCACCAGACCGAGGCCGACCACGTAGCCTTCTGGGAAAACCACTACGGCCAGTCCGAGCGAGTCTGGTCTGGAAACGTTAATAAGGTACTGGCCGACACCGTCGCCGACCTTCCCGTTGGCAGAAGCCTGGACTTCGGCTGCGGCGAAGGTGCCGATGTCTTGTGGCTAGCCAGCAAGGGCTGGAAAGCAAGCGGCGTGGACATTTCCGCCACCGCGGTCAAACGCGCACAGGCAGATGCAGCCAAGCATGACTTGAGTGAGAGCCAGGCCCGTTTCATCACCGCAGACCTGACCACGTGGACTACCGATGAACAATTTGATCTGGTGACCTTGAGCTTCTTCCAGGCTCCCTTCGAATTTCCGCGCGCCGAGACTCTGCAGAGCGCCGCATCCTTAGTAGCTCCCGGTGGACACCTGCTGGCAGTATCGCACGCGGCCGCCCCATCATGGACCACTAATGAGCAGATGGCGCAGCATTCCTTCCCAAGCCCGGAATCCGAGCTAGCTGCACTTGATTTGGATCCGCAGCAGTGGAATATCCTCCGGGCAGAAATCGCCGAACGCCCCATCGCCGACCCAGAGGGTAACCCGGCGACGCTACAGGACACCGTGGTGTTTGTGCAGCGACGAGCCTAAGGCTGCCTTTTCGGAGAAGGGCTGACAGTACCTATTGATTTTCGATAGATAATGATCGATGATCAACTTATGAATACAGCGCTGACAACCCTTCTCCGGGCCTTTCTCGTCCTGATATTCCTAGGCTGCTTCCCTTGGCAAATATGGGTGATACCCACGTTGGCTCAAGAAAATGCAAGTCAGTTCCCTGAAGTCGCTTTCCTCGCGGCTCCCTATGCCGCGGTAGTGATCATGGGAATCGCGTGCATGCAGGTGGCACTGGTGGCCATTTGGAAACTACTGTCTTTGGTAGAGAACCACACTATCTTTAATCAACGCGCCTTCGTTTGGGTCAACACCATCATTGGGGCCATCGCACTTGCCACCGTTCTAGTGCTGGGGCTAGGTAGTCACTTACTGGGAATTATTAACGTTGGAGGCCCCGGCATCGTTTTGGCCGTTATGGCTGCCACGGCCTGCGGAATCGCACTTCTCTTGCTAATGCTCGTCATGAAAGGCTTACTGCGCGGAGCAACTAGCCTCGAAGCTGAATTAGCAGAGGTGGTTTGATGCCCATCATTATCGACATCGACGTGCAACTAGCGAAGCGGAAAATGTCGGTGGGAGAATTCTCCCGGGCCGTCGGAATCTCAGCAGCAAATATTGCTGTGTTGAAGAACGGCCGTGCCAAGGCGGTTCGTTTCACCACCCTGGATTCCATTTGCCGGGTCCTTGGCTGCCAACCCGGAGATATCCTGCGCTGGGTGCCAGAAGAATCTGAAGAGAAGCCCTCCTAGGACAGCCCCACCGCGTTCCCGTTGCCATCAACATCCATGTGCATGGCAGCGGGAACCTTGGGAAGACCTGGCATGGTTGTCAGCGTTCCGGTGATGGCCACGATAAAGCCAGCACCAGTCTTGGGAATCAACTCACGCACCTGCAGCGTAAAGCCTCCGGGGTCGCCTAGCAGAGTTGGGTCATCGGAGAAGGAGTACTGGGTTTTAGCTATGCATACCGGTAGCTGGTCCCATCCGTTGGCGTGGATCTGTTCAAGTACTCGTTTAGCTTTGGCCGAGTATTCCACCCCGGCGGCTCCATACATCTCGCGCACCACGGTAGAGATCTTCTCCTCGATGGGCAGCTGCAACTCATATAGTTCGGCGTAATTGCTTGGCGTCGCGATGGTGCGCAAGACCGCGGAGGCTAAGTCGACGGCACCTTGACCGCCTTGACCCCACACGTCTGCGACTGCGCATTCAACCCCGTGAGCCTGCGCCCACTGGGTGACCACCGCTAGTTCGTCCTCGGTGTCCAAGGTGAACCGGTTGATGCCGATAACCGGCTGGACGCCGAATTTTTTGATATTCGAGACATGCCGTGCGAGATTGGGCAGTCCGTCACGGACCGCCTCAACGTTTTCCTTGCCCAGCTCATCCTTGGTCACCGCGCCATGCATCTTCAGCGCACGGATTGTCGCGACGATGACCACCGCGTCAGGGGCACATCCGGCATAGCGGGCTTTAATGTCCATGAATTTCTCGGCCCCCAGGTCGGTACCGAAACCGGCCTCGGTCACCACAACATCGGCGAGTGTCCGGGCGGTATTGGTGGCGATGGCCGAGTTGCAACCGTGGGCAATGTTAGCGAATGGCCCGCCGTGGATGAACGCGGGCGTGCCACCGATGGTCTGCACCAGATTGGGCTTGATTGCATCCTTGAGCAGCAACGCCATGGCGCCGGCGGCACCCAAATCATCAACGGTGACCGGGGCCTTGGCATAGCTGTAACCAATAGTCATCCGGCCCAATCGGGCACGCAGATCCGCCAGCCCGGTGGCCAGGCAGAAGACCGCCATCACCTCGGAAGCCGCAGTGATCTCAAAACCGGTTTCCCTGGTCACTCCGTCTGTCACCGACCCAAGCCCGATCACCACGTGGCGCAATGCGCGGTCGTTCATGTCCATCACCCGCTTGAAGGTGATCCGCTGCGGATCAATGCCCAGCGAGTTTCCCTGCTGCAGGTGGTTGTCCACCAGTGCCATCAATAGATTGTTGGCACTGGTGATGGCATGGAAATCCCCGGTGAAATGCAAGTTGATTTCATCCATGGGCAGCACCTGCGAGTAGCCGCCACCGGTGGCCCCGCCCTTCATCCCGAAGCTTGGGCCCACAGATGGTTCACGCAAGGCGATCATGGTTTTGCTTCCGGCGGCGGTAAGAGCATCGCCTAAGCCCACCACCATGGTTGATTTACCTTCACCAGCTGGCGTCGGTGACATACCGCTGACCAGGATCACCTTTCCCGGACGGTCTCCGCGAGCCGCCAAAAGTGACGGGTCCACTTTGGCTTTGTACCTGCCATAGGATTCAACGGCTATATCCGGGATCCCCGCACGCTGTGCAATCTCGGATATTGGCTTGAGCACCGCCCGCGAGGCAATCCCGAGATCGCTCATATCGGTTTCCTGCGTCGCTTCCATCGTGTGTCCCCTTTGCCTGGCTTTCCGCATATCGGCCAATGAGGAAGTCCAAGGTTTATGGTTTTCCTCGATTCATCTACAAGCTACCACTGTGCTGCTGATGGGGGTCGAACCCCGCGGGCACTTCGGCAATATCAAAACGTTGCTGATCAGTTAGCTGAGAGCTTTCTTAGAACGCTCGCAAACCTCGCAGTGCAGTGCTAGATTGGCCGGGTAAGGATCGCTCGACCCCTTAGTCCTTGGTCATTATTGGCAGGCAAGAGGTTGGCGGCGGAAGTTCGAGCATAGGGAGATGTATGAAAGAAAGCGTCCCAACGAATTCCACCGATACTTCGGATCAGACGCTGGAGGACCACATTTCGGATCCCGCGCTTTCCGATGAAGCGGGACATGACTGGACCGATGAAGGTGGGGCAACCCCCGCTGGTCCTGCAACAGATGTCAGTCCCGAAGAATCCCAGCGATAACCGACCCATAAGCGCATTCGTTCCCCATTGGGGGCATCAGAATTTGATGTCATCAATGGGGAACTTTATTTTTGCTCTGCTGGTTTTTAGAAGTTAGAACTCAAGTTCCAGGGCCTCGTTGATCTCCTCGATGCTAAAGGCCGCAGGATCAATCTCGTCCACACCCATCTCTTCAAACCATTCCGAGACTTCGCCATGTTCTTCATGAGCTGGCTCCCTCATAGCCTTGAGCATTTCTGCCCAACCCCAGGGCCCGCCGCTATCTTCAATGGGCGCCATACGCCGGCCTCCCGTGCAACGTGGAAGCTGGCCTTCGGCAGAGTCGAGGATCTTCTCTACATCAATACGCACTTCCCAGCCGTCGCCAAAGTCGTAGGCGTAATCCAGACGGTCTTTCTCTGCCTTGAGTAGCTCGGACACAAGGAAGCCGTCCTCGACTTCGTCGTATTCCATCTCCTCAATTTCGGGCCCATAGCTGGTGCCCTTATATCCGCCGGAGCGGAACTCGTGCAGATGTCCGTCGTACCAGTCGAAACTCGCCTGAATAATATCGTGCAGGTCACCTAAGTGCAGATCCATCGGCACTAGAACTCTGCGCCAGATCGGCGGCTTGGTTTCTTTTAATCCGAGCTTGAGCTGCAGCACCTTGCCGGTATAGGGCTCTTCGCGTTTCAAGCGTCGCGGTTCGTTCGGGAGCAATGCCAAAAGCTCCTCCCACTTCGAGTCCAGATTCTGTTCAGTCAAGTTTTCGTCCTCTGTCTCTTCATCAATGTCGGTCAAGAATGCTGCGACGAAGCCGGGAAGTGAATAATATTCTCCCTCTTCGACGAGCCCTAGTGCGCACAATACTGCCATGCGTTGATGCGCGGCGTCCCACACGGTGGCGGAAAATTGTTCGTCGCGAGGTTCGGCGACTTCATGCCCTCCACCTTCGATACCTTCAAGTATCCACAGGTTCGCCAGACCCCACGTCTCGACCACCATTGGATCGGTGTCTTCAGGCATTTCAAGGTAGGCGTCGAGGAAGCTCTGCAGGAACATGTAAATCGTCTCGAAGGTCAGCTCACCAGCTGATTTCTGGAACTCAGAGAACCTGGCGCCTGCAGATAACTGATTTGGTGCTTCGAGCGCGACGACTTCGGCTCTCAACAACCCCATGAAGGTGATGGTCAGGACCTGCTCAGCCTGCTCTGTGTTCAGTGTCTTGAGCACCTCGTCATTGAGCGCTTTCGCCGCATGGGGGATGAAATCTTCGTCAAGAATTCTTCCTTGAACGGATCCTAATTCGTTGGCGCACCACTGTGCGAAGTTTCGGGCCAAATCCACCAGTGGAGGCTTCGTCATATCGGTCAGCAGAAGAGCTTCAACCTCACCGTTTACTGCTGATGCTTCGAGGTCTTCTGTCGCAAAAAGATTAGACGCCTCAAGTTTGCTCCGCAACCACTGCAAATCCTGGGTGCTCTTTTCCCAGAGCCCCATCTCTTCGAGGTAATCAAGATAGTCCGCCCAAGCCATGTGGATCAGTCCGCGCATCTGATCGGCTTGCCCGGCTGGTTCAAAGCCAGATTGGAACTCGATTAAATCCTCTATGGCGGCGAAGAGAGGACGCACGTCGAATGCGGTCACCGAATCCAACGTGGCACTATCGGCATACCCATACAAAGTCTCTCGAACCGCGGCCAGCACCACTAATGAAGTCTCCGTGTCCACATCAAATTGGCTATACCAGCGCACGAACGAAGGCGTCATCGCATCAATCCCACGATCGATCTTGACCTGCCCCACCGAGACCATGCCATGTTGGCTACGACCCGGGTGCCCCTGCTTTGGTTGCTTCTTATTGCTCTTGGCCACAACGATTCCTTCATCCACGGTCGGCTTGACTTTAAGGCTAACGGTTCTTAGCGGTGTTGACCTTCGCCGTCGTACTGGGATTCAAGAAGGTTGTTGCCCATTCCTCCATGAAATCGCCTCCGATGTTTTCGGACAGCTGCTCTTGCATGGTGTATATGGTGAACAAATCGTAGCTTTCGGTCAATGCGGGTGCGCATAGTGGCACTGGAAAACATGTAAAGGTTTTTACACGTTTATCCACAGGCTCACCGCGTCCAGCTCGGCAACTATCTGGCGTAGTCGAACATTTCGTTGATTTGCTGCTTATCAAAAAGTGCGGCATCAAACTGCTCACCTTCACGGAGCAGTAGCCACTCGCGGTACTCCGCAAGGTCAGGATGGTTTGGATCTTTTAACGCTTCAATGACCATGGCCCAACCCAGCGGGCCGCCGGAGTCTTCGCGCGGGGCCATACGGCGCCCGCCGATGCAGCGTGGCAGATCACCGCCGTCGTCAAAGAGAACCTGTTCTAGTTCAATGCGCACTTCCCAGTAATCGCCAAAGTCATAAACGTAATCGAGGATGGCTCGTCGAGACCATGGAAGGTGCCCAAGGCACACAGTGGATTCTTCAAGGTCCGACAAATTCTCGGAATCCGTAGCGCCGTAGCTGACACCATCAAGTTCAAACTGGTGCGGGTGTGCGTCGTACCATCCGAAGCTGTATTGGATCACTTGGTGCAGCTGGTCTAATCGCATCGATGACGGAACCAATACCCTGCGCCAGATGGGCGGGCTGGTGTCCCTTACTTTTAGTTTCAACTGCATTACCGAAGGTTTTGAGCGCATCAGCTCTTACTCCTGAACATTAGATCGCTAATCTTCAATACTGGATTCTTGCGCGCCGCTCCCCGAATAGAACTTCCCGGGTTCGCGGCGATACTCGTTTGATATAGAAGGACTTTCCCGTGCTATTTCAAACCCCACATTGGTAGGGTGACACCATGATCAACACCGCCCGATTGCACTCAGACCTGTCCCGCCTGAACCGTGAAACCTCAATGATGATGGCCACGATTGACACGTTGTCTGCCGAGGAACTTGCAGCCGACTCCCTCTGTGAGGGTTGGAGCCGCGCCCACGTCATCGCCCACCTTGCCTCCAATGGCCGCACCCTGGTCAAGCTCATCGATTGGGCGATCAGTGGCGAACCGCAGCAGCTTTACGCGTCCACCGAAGCACGCAACGCGGAAATTGCCGAACTTGCAGCGTTGCCCGGCGACGAACTGCTTTCCCGCTTCCGCGACGCAGCCAGCTACTTCGCCGAACAGTCCGAACGCCTCACCGGTGAACTAGCCGTTGACGAGGTTGATCTGCACGGCAAGATCATCCCTGCAACGTCCATCGTGGCACTGCGCATCGCCGAGGTAGTCATCCACCACCATGACCTGCAAACCGCATGGACCATCGAAGAAGCCGATCCTGATTCACAGGAGAACGCCGTCGAGGCAGCAGTGCGCACCATGCGTGTGAAGAACGCCCCAGGCATGACGCTGCTCAGCGAAGAAGGCGACGAATGGGTTATCGGTGACGGTGCGCTGCAAGTTCGTTCAGACCGTGAAGGTTTCATCGAGTGGCTGGCCCGCGGCCAGGCCCGGCATATTGAAGCCGATGGCCCAATCCCGGTTCTGCCTGCCTGGTAGCACCGGCACAGACCTACTGTAGGCTGCGGAACTTTTCAGTTCCGCAGCCTACATTTTTTAGCAGCTTACAAAGCGACCTGGCGGTTCTGATCCTTGTACAACAGGTAGCGGAAGTTACTCGGTCCCCCGGCATAACAAGCCTGTGGGCAGAAGGCGCGCAGTGACATGTAGTCCCCCGCCTCCACCTCGACCCAGTCACCGTTCAACCGGTAGACGCCCTTGCCTTCGAGCACATACAGGCCATGTTCCATGACATGAGTTTCTGCGAAGGGAATCGAAGCTCCGGGCTCAAAGGTCACGATATTCACGCCAAAATCGAAGGCAATGTCATTCGGATCAAGCATCCGGGTGGTCCGCCATTTACCCTCAGTGCCAGGCATTTCACCTGGTTCCACGTCGCGTTCGTTGCCCACTACCGGACCCGGAGCGGAAATACAAGCCACCGGCTCATAACGCTTGCGGATCCAGTGGAAGCTTGCCACTTCGCCGCCGTCGTTGCGGGCAGACCAGGTAGCTCCGGCAGGAAGATAGGCGTAACCGCCATCAACCAACACATGCTCCTGTCCCTCGATAACTAGGGTCAGTTCCCCGCCGAGAACAAAGATAAATCCCGAAACTTCGGCCTGCGGCTCCGGCTTGGAAGCGGCTCCGCCGGGAGCAACTTCAAGGATTGACTGGGAGAAAGTGGTCGCGCCTCCGGCTATCGGACGGTTGAGAACCCAGGCACGGGTGTTGCTCCATTCGGGGAACACACTGGTGACAATGTCACGCAAAACGCCCTTGGGGATGACGGTGTAGGCCTCGGTCACGATGGCGCGATCGGTCAAGAGTTCGGTTTGTGGCGGGTGCCCACCGAAGTTCGTGTAATACGGGGCTTTGTGTGTGGCTGCTGCAGTCATGATTTTCCTCCTAGGCATGGGTTCGATTTAAGGCGATGGCTTCAAGCTCGGCGGCCGAGATCTGGGCAAGTTCTTGGACTTCCTCCACGGACACCGCGCCGCAGCTGAGTCCGCGGTGGATATAACGGGCCAAGGCCCTGGCGGTGGCGGGTTCGTCCATAATCGTCGAGTCGATCTGGTGTACGTAGTTACGCAATCGTGTGGCCGCGGCGCTCAACCCTTCGCGGAAGAATGCGAAGGTCGCTAGATAACGGGTAGGCAGGTGGTTGGCGTGCATATCCCAGCCCTGATAGATCCCGCGTTCCAGGTGACGACGCACCAACCGAGCGTGCAAGGCCCAAGCGGCGGCGATATTCTCCGGGTCTCCTGCCGGGATGATATTGGTGGATCCATCTGAGAGTTCCACCCCGGTGCCGGCCACAGCAACCTGCATGACGTCCTTGGCGAAGTCCGCGACCGGGTGTTCCATGGACTGATAGGCGGCGGCTACCGACAGCGACGCCGAGTAATCATAAGTACCGTAGTGCAGGGAGGAGACTCTGCCCTTACCCGCGTGGATCAATTGGGCTACCGGGTGGGTTCCATCCGCAGCAATAATTGCCTGCGGCGTTTCCACCTGCACCTCAAAGCGGATCCGCCCGGCATCCAGACCGTGGTTTGCTTCAAGTTTCTCTGCAAGGAATACCATCGCCTGGACTTGCGTGACCGTACTGACCTTGGGCAAGGTCAAGCGTAATCCTGCAGGTAACCCACCGTTGGCCACTAGCCGGGATATAAACAAGTCAAGGGTGCGGATACCACGGGCCCGGGTGGGGGCTTCGAAGCATTTAAAACGAATACCGATGCAGGCAGGAGCTTGCCCGGCGGCCACGGCGGCGGATACCGAGTCGGCGGCGGCAAGTGCGTGCGCGTCCTCCTCGGCATCCGGCCTGTTGCCGTAACCATCCTCAAAGTCGAGGCGTAAATCTTCGATGGGTTCACCCTCAAGCTTGGCTGCCACCAGGGCACCGAGCTTCTCTGGCTGCGCATAACCTAACCGAGTGGCTAGTTCACGCAACCCCGCAGCTCCCCCGGCGGCCGTGAGCGCGTTAGTTCCCCACTGCGCGGTTAATTCACCGGTGAAACGGTCCCCGGGCACATACACGGTGTGCACCGGCTGACGTGCTCCGCTATCGCCTGGATAGTTCTCACGCAAGAGTTTGTCGGTATCGGCCAGTTGCGCTTCTACGGCAGCGAGGGTTGACTCATCGAAGAGATTACTCATGGTTTGGTCACGAATTCCTTATCCAATAGTTCGTAGGCTGGAGTGGTCAAGAAGTCGGCGAAGTCCTCATCCTTACCACTGGTCAGCCGCGCAATCAGCTCAGCTGCCGGCTGGTAGTAGGCGGTGAACTGTTCCTCGTTATTAACTTCCGAACGCAGACGTTCAACTTCTTCCGCCAAAATGCCGGAGACCAGCTGCGCGGTGATGGTGTTACCGGTATCAGCGGCAACAACCTTGTTACGGATCTGCTGCCAGATCTGTGAGCGGGAAATTTCTGCGGTAGCGGCGTCTTCCATCAGGTTGTGGATGGCGACCGCACCATTGCCCGAAAGCCACACGGCCACGTAGTTCACCGCGACGTAGAGGTTGGCGCGCACGCCTGCCTCGGTAACATCTCCGGGTGCACTGGCGATGTCCAGAAGCTGAGCGGCAGTGACCTCAACTTCTGGGCGCTGGCGATCGATCTGGTTTGGCTTGGTCCCGAGCACCGAATCGAAGATTTCCTTGCAGATGTCCACCAGATCCGGGTGGGCCACCCAGGAACCATCAAATCCGTCATTGGCCTCGCGGGTCTTATCCTCACGGACCTTCGCAAAGGCTGCGGCGGTGACTTCTGGTTCACGGCGGTTGGGGATGAAGGCTGCCATGCCACCCATGGCGAAGGCACCACGCTTGTGGCAGGTCTTCACCAGCAGTTCGGTGTAGGCGCGCATCATTGGCGCTGTCATCGAGACCGCGGAGCGGTCAGGCATGATGAACGCTTCGCCGGCTTCACGGAAGGTCTTGATAATCGAGAATAGGTAGTCCCAGCGTCCGGCGTTTAGTCCCGAAACGTGGTCGCGTAGTTCGTAGAGGAATTCTTCCATCTGGAATGCTGCCGGGATGGTTTCAATGAGCATCGTGGCACGCACGGTGCCGTAATCAATGCCGAGCTGTTCCTGCGCGAAGGTGAAGACCTCATTCCACAGGCGTACCTCCAGGTAGTGCTCCATCTTTGGCAGGTAGTAGAACGGGCCTTGGCCGGACTCGGCGAGCACCTTCGCGTTGTGGAAGAAGTGCAGACCGAAGTCCACCAGCGCGCCGATGGCAGGTTTGCCATTGATCAGCACATTATTTTCTGGCAGGTGCCACCCACGTGGGCGTACCACTACTACCGCGAGTGGGGCGTCGTTGCGCAGTGCGTAGGACTTGCCGCTCTTCTCATCGGTGAAGGCCAGGGTGCCACGGGCGGCGGCTGACAGGTTAGCGATTGCATCAATGACATTTGACCAGTTAGGGGTGGAAGCATCTTCCAAGTCAGCCAACCAGACCTTCGCGCCTGAGTTCAGCGCGTTGATGGCCATCTTGGCCGGGGAGGCCGGACCGGTGATTTCCACACGGCGGTCGCGCAACGCTTCCGGCGCTTCGGCGACCTTCCAGTCTCCGGTGCGTACGTGCTCGGTTTCCGGATCAAAGTCGATGGCGCGGGCGTCGGAGAATTCTTGGCGGCGTACGCTGCGTGCGTCCAACAGGTTATTACGGGTGTCCGCGAACTTTTCATGCAGCTTCTCGATGAAGGCTAGCGCCTCGATGCTGAGAATTTCTTCCGCTCCGTTTACCTCTGGGATGCGTGAGATTGAGATGGTCATGGTGCTCCTTAACCTATTGGTGTCGTGTTCCGGCGACATTTTCTACTGGTGGATTCTTTCGTCTTTTAGAGACTGCTGAACCCGAAATTTTGCTCTTGCGGTGCAACCCGCGAGGTAATGCGTATGGAGTTGGGTTTGGCGGATTCAGCGACGAACGTCCGGATGGTGGAAGTCAATAGCTTCATTGCCAAATTCGAGGCTGAAGTCTGCACTCGAATCATCAACGACTGCTCTACGCTCAAGACCACCATTCCGCCCCTCCTCCAAAAAGTTTCCGTATAGTGGATACTATTATCTATAAAATGAAATTGCAAGAGCTTTTTGTCCGCCACTTCACATAAATTCGGACAGTTTTTTCGGATCGTGGAATGTTTTGCGGTTTTAGCGGTAATCTAAAGGGAAAGATTCCGCATTGCAGAAGTTCGCGGTTCGCAACATCAAGTTACTAGGAGCAAGACATGACACAGACCCCAACAAAGGCAACCAGTGGTGTCCAGTCGGTCGAACGCGCCTTTGAGCTACTAGAGGTTATTGCCCGCGCCGGAGGAGAAGCGGCATTGAGCGAGCTAGCGCTCGAGTCTCCGCTGCCGCTACCCACGATTCACCGCTTATTGCGGACTCTCGTCGGGGTCGGCTACGTTCGCCAGCTTCCCAACCGCCGCTACTCACTAGGCCCACGCTTGATCCGTCTGGGCGAAGTCGCTAATCGGCAGCTCGGAGCACTGGCTTCGCCAGTATTAAAGGAACTTGTAGGAAAACTGGGCGAATCTGCAAATATCGCAGTACTCGATGGCGACATGGTCACCTATATTGCCCAGGCGCAGTCCCCTCACTCGATGCGCATGATCACTGAAGTTGGCCGCCGCGCAATGTTGCACAACTCGGGTGTCGGTAAAGCGGTACTCTCCGTACTTGATGATGAACGCGTACAGCGCCTGGTCTCGCAATCGGGCATGCCGCCAAAAACCCCGAAGACCATCACCACGCTCGGCAAGCTTTTCACCGATGTGGAGGCGACCCGCGAACGCGGCTACGCAATGGATGATGAAGAACAGGAATTAGGGGTTCGCTGCATTTCTGTTCCGGTCCCCGGAGCACCAACACCGATGGCGATCTCTGTCTCCGGGCCAGTAACCCGCGTCAATCAGGAATTCATCGTGCAGGCAGTTCCGGAATTGCACCAGGCAGCTGCGGAGCTCGGGCGTCAGCTCATCGCTGTCTCTGATTAATTGATCTGGCGGCACTCGGCTATGCAGGGATGATAGATCTCGACTGATCAGAGAATCTCGCAGCTGCTGGGATCCGTTGTCCTCCTTTATAGGGCGATCGCGCAGTCTTCACCTGCCGACATATTGCGCATTACTTCTTGCCGGGCACCACCCCTCCGCCGGTAGTCTCGGCACAGAGAACTGACGGCAACCAGAGGAACACCATGGCGCAGGATCAACGAACGCTTTCCAGCATCAATCTCGGTCAAGGACTGCAGGTATCCGAACAAGGACTCGGGTGCATGTCGGTCAGCGGCGTCTACGGTTCAGCTGACGACGTCGAGTCTGTGAGCATGGTCAATCATGCATTGGATATCGGCGTCACTTTCCTGGACACCGCAAATATCTACGGGGCAGGGCACAGCGAAGCACTGCTTTCTCAGGTGCTCAAAACACGCCGCGACGAGGTCACCCTTGCAACCAAGGCAGGTATCGTTCGGCCCAAGAACCCCGGAGATCCACGCGCAAACGGCGATCCTGCATTTATCAAAAATTGCCTGGACGAGAGCCTGCAGCGCCTGGGAGTCGACGAAGTTGATCTGTACTACTACCACCGGGTGGACAGCCGCGTTCCTATCGAAGAAACCGTAGGCGCCTACGCCGAGCTAGTACAGGCTGGGAAGATCAAGCACATTGGCCTGTCCGAGGTCACGACCCACGAACTCCAACGTGCGCATCAGGTTCACCCAATCACCGCGATACAGATGGAATACTCGCTATTTAGCCGTGACATCGAAAAGTGGCTACTGCCCGCAGCAAGCGAACTAGGGGTCGGCGTAGTTCCCTACGCCTCTCTCGGACGCGGATTCTTTAACGGTGCCGCCGAATCGCTGGAGCAGCTACCCAAAGAGGATATTCGACATAATTTCCCCCGCTTCGCCGCGGAAAACATCGACTCTAACCTCACGCTTCGCGACGAAATCTTCTCCATTGCACACGATGAAAAGATCACCCCCGGGCAGCTATCGCTGGCCTGGGTCTATGAGCAAGGCCGCAAGTTCAATGTAGCCATGGCACCGATTCCGGGAACACGTTTCATCTCGCACCTGGAGGAGAATGTCTCCGCGATTTCTCTGAAACTCAGCGCGCAAGCTCTGACGGATTTAGACGCATTAGCAAGCCGAGTTGCCGGCGAACGTCAGAAAGACATTTACTCGGTGTCTAAAGGACGCGAAGAACAGCAGATGAGTACACGATAAACGCTAGTTTCAGCTCAATCTCCACTACCGCGGAGTATCAAGCATGGCCGCATAGTCGAAAGCTTCATCAAGCGCATCTCTCAAGGAAATGTCGTCGCTTTCCAGCCAGCGCATCAAGGCATGTTCATGCAATGTCAGTGCGATCACCGTTGCCGTTTGGGCTAACCGTAGATTTCCACAGTGTTCGTTCAGTGCCTCAGCCAAAGACTTTTCCGTCTCACGGCGTTGCATTGACCATGCTGCGCGCAAGGAAGGCGAAGAGAGCACCAGCTGCGTGCGGCTACGAACCGTCGATGGATCCGACTCGGCGGCGATGACCGAAGCTTCAAAACAACGCCGAAGCATTTCTAGAGTGCTTTCTCCGCTTCGTGGTTCCAGCTGCTCCATCACGGACGTTAAATCTGTGCCCACAGCATGCAAGGCAGTGACAACTGCTTCTTCTTTAGATGAGAAATATCGGAAAAACGTTGCCCGTGAAATACCGGCTTCTTTGGCTGCCTGTTCTGCGGTGACAGTCTCAATTCCCTGCTCTGCAAACAGTGGATACATCTGCAGCGCGAGCTCGGAGCGCATTTTGGCTCGGACCCTGGTACGCATGCTTACGCTCATGACAATAACTCTACTCTGAGATGATCAACCACCAATGAGACTGCGTCTCACACTTTTTGTGTCGTTTTATCCCGAAATCTGGGGATTCGCCGGTGCAACAGCTCCGGTCAGCAGCAAATTCCACAATGACGTGGTTGAGCCGGGATTGCCAGTGCTCAGGGTCCTTCCGTAGAGTCAGAAGCAGCACGTACGCGTTGCCAGAACACCTCAGGGAAGGGAAACTGCCTAAGATGAAAATCGCCATGGCACAGGTGCTTAGCACCGCCAATCCGATGCACAATCTCGCCATCATCCGTGACTACGCCAAACAGGCAGCAGCGCAAGATGCGAAATTGGTGATCTTCCCCGAGGCCATGCAGATCTGCTTTGGCCATTCCCTGACGAACATCGCCGAGCCGCTAGGCGGTCCCTGGGCCACGCTCGTCAAGCAGCTCGCCCGGGATATCGGCATCAACATTGTCGTGGGAATGTTCACCCCGGGCACCGCAGGACACGTACGCAATACGCTCTTGGTTACCGGACCCGACGCCGACACCCACTACGACAAAATTCATCTCTACGACGCATTCGGCTTCTCCGAATCGGACACGGTGACCCCCGGCGAGCGCCCAGTGCAGTTTGTAATCGATGAGGTCACCTTCGGCTTGGCGACCTGTTACGACATCCGCTTCCCGCAGTTGTTCACGCATCATGCCAGGCAGGGAGCGCAGGTCAGCCTCGTCTCGGCTTCCTGGGGCGCCGGAGCACGCAAAGTTGAGCAATGGACCGCATTGGCCCAAGCACGCGCCTTGGACTCGACCACCTTTGTGCTCGCGGTGGATCAAGCGGACCCGTTGAGCATGGGACAAGAACCAAAGAGCAGCGCTCCGCTTGGGGTCGGCCACTCCATCGCAGTGGGGCCGCTGGGCGAGGTTCTTGCCCAGGCCGGCGCGGCTCCAGAACTCCTGGTAGTGGAGCTGGATTTGACCGAAGTGGTGACCGCACGCAAGCAGCTACCGGTTTTGGACAACGCCGTCGATCTTTAGGCTTCCTTGGCAGGAGTCAACGCGTGTGAGGCTCGGTACGCGCTATCAACCATCTGGTCCAAGCTGTGGCGCATAGCCCAGCCTAGATCGCGGGCAGCTAACTGGCCGTCAGCAACAATCCGAACAGGGTCTCCAGAGCGCCGTGGTTCCAGCAGCGGCTGGAACTGGTTCCCGGTCACCCGCGCTACGGCATCCATGATTTCTCGCACGGACACTCCATCACCCGAACCGAGGTTGTACACCGGCTCCAAGCCCTGGTCCGCTTCGAACTTTTTAGCGGCTTCCACATGGGCTAGCGCCAGGTCTGCCACGTGCACGTAGTCGCGCACGCAGGTGCCGTCGGGGGTGTCGTAGTCGGTACCGAAGATTTTTGGTGTGGCATCGGAGTTGAGCGCTGCGAATACCAGTGGGAACAGGTTGTGCGGGCTCGCGTCATAGAGCTCTTCGGAGCCAGAACCCACCACATTAAAGTAGCGCAGACTGGTGTGCTTCAGTCCGGTGGCAATCCCCTGATCACGAATCAGCCATTCTCCGATGAGTTTGCTTTGCCCGTAAGGTGACTCCGGTTCGGTGGCGGTCTGCTCGGTAACCAGTGCAACGCTCGGCGTTCCATAAACTGCCGCGGAGGAGGAGAAGACCATGTTCTTTACTCCCGCCTCGTGCATTGCTTCGAGGAGGCGGGAGGTCCCGGTGACATTCTGCTCAAAGGTGAGCAACGGGAATTTCACTGATTCTCCCGCATACTTGTAACCAGCCAAGTGGATGACACCGGTAATTGAATGCGCCTCCATAATTCGTACCAGTTCCGCACGGTCCAGCACGCTCGCCTCGTAGAACGGCACATGCGCAGGCGCAAAGGAGCGGATTCCACTGCTCATTGAATCCACGATGACCGGTTTAAGCCCTGCCTCATCGAGGCAACGCACCACATGGGATCCGATATATCCGGCACCGCCGGTGACTAACCAACTCATAGACTTCCTGCACCTTCATCTGCAATGACCGTGAATATTGTGGGACTGCGGTATCCAGCCCCAGCAAAAGCATCCGTGATTGCTTCGCTCACCAAGTCGATCTTATCTTCGGAAATTAACGCGATGGCACTGCCACCGAACCCGCCACCGGTCATTCGGGCTCCGAGCGCCCCGGCGCCCTGCGCAACACTGACCGCAAGATCCAGTTCGGGGCAGGAAATTTCATAATCATCACGCATCGAAACATGAGAGGCGTTGAGTAATTGGCCTACGGCGTTCATATCGGCGGCACGTAGTGCTTTAACGGTGTGCAGTACCCGCTGATTTTCGGTGACGATATGTGTGGCTCGGCGCCGGACCAACGGTTCAAGATTTTCTAGCCGTCCAATATCTTGGACATCTCGCAGAGATTCAACTCCTAACTCACTGGCTGCTTGTTCGCAGCTGGCCCGGCGCGCACCGTAGCCACCGTCAGAATTCGAGTGTTCCACCCGCGTATCGATCACCAGCACCACCAAGTGATGTTCATCCAACGGCAACGGAACGAGCTGTGAATCAAGAGTTCGGCAATCCAAGAACAGCGCATGTTCCGCCCCGGACATCAGTGACGCACTTTGATCCATAATGCCCGTCGGTGCACCCACAAATTCGTTCTCAGCACGTTGGGTCAACCGCGCCATTTCTTTCAGATTAAGTCCCAGCTCAAAGAGGTCGTTGAGCGCCACAATGGTTCCGACCTCAATGGCGTGCGAAGAGGAGAGTCCCGAACCGACCGGAACGTTGGAATCAACCAGCAGCTCAAATCCGCCCAGCTGAACCTGCGGCAGCTGATCCAAAACATAGGCAACCGCAGCCGGGTAGGCAGCCCAACCGGGCACCGCGCCTGGTACTAGATTTTCGTGGAGAATCTCGGTGATTTCCACCGTATTTTGCGCACCATAAGTGGAGGCGAATTGGTAGCTTTGAGTTTCGTTTGCAGCTTTGCGTCGCACCGCCACCAGCGCGTTCTTGTCAATGGCGAAGGGCAGCACAAAACCAAGGTTGTAATCGGTGTGCTCACCGATGAGATTCACACGTCCCGGCGCTCGCCAGATTCCGTCAGGCGTCTGCCCAAAGGTGTCCACAAATTTTTGCTGCAGCGTTTGGGCGCGCTGCACGGTAAAGGCGGTGTTCACAGTTTCACCTCGCGCAGGCGTGCTGCGGTCTGCTCGGCAGGCACGTCATTGATGAAGGCACCCATGGCGGCTTCGGAACCGGCAAGGAACTTAAGTTTATCTGCCGCCCGGCGCGGACTGGTCAGCTGCAGATGCAGTCGGGAAGCCGCACGGTCCGCAGCGTTGAGCGGCGCCTGATGCCACGCAGCAATATAAGGGGTAGGGGTCTCATAAAGCGCGTCAAAACGGCGCATTAAATCGCGATACATGATGGCCAACTCGGCTTTTTCTGCCTCATTCAAGGCAGCAAGGTCAGGTACATGGCGGTGCGGGACCAGATGCGCTTCTAACGGCCAGCGCGATGCGTAGGGGACGAACACCGTGAAGTGTTCACCCTGGCTCACGATTCGCGAACCGTCAGCCAGTTCATCTTCCAGGATTTGGCCCAGCAGGTTTTTACCGGTGGAAGCTAGGTGTTTGCGTGCTTGCTCGGCCATCTTCTGCGCGGTCGGTGTGACATAGGGGTAGGCGTAGATCTGCCCGTGCGGGTGATGCAAGGTCACCCCGATATCCTGTCCCCGATTTTCAAAAACAAAAACCTGTTTGATCCCGGTTTTCGCCGAGAGATCCTCGGTGCGTTGCACCCAGGCGTCGATGACCGTGCGAGCCCTGCCGTCAGCCAAGGAAGCGAAGGATCCGGCATGGTCAGAGGTGAAGACCACTACCTCGCAGCGGCCTGCCGCAGCCACGGCCCCGGCCGGAAGTTCGGCCGCTTCTGCGGGATCCGGGACTTCTCCCAGAACAGGGCCCAGGGAGGGGAAACGATTCTCGAAGACGACCACATCAAATTCGCTGGCCGGAATTTCACTATGCCGGGTTTCGGTACTTGGGCACAGCGGGCAGTCTTCCTTAGGTGGAAGGTAGGTGCGCGCCTGACGGTGTGCCGCTACCGCTACCCAATCCCCCGTCAACTGGTCAAAACGTAGTTCGCCAGGCTCCCCGCGAGGATCCAGCGAACGCTGGTCGCTGACCTGCTCGGGAACGGTATGCCCGTGGTCGGCGAAGAAGATTGCTTCGCGGCCATCGGCCAGATGGTGGGTACGGTGTGCGGTGAGTGACCGATTGTGCTGTGTGCCCTGTGGCATTTGCTGCTCCAGTAAGTGGATGGTTCCAGGCGGTAAAAAGACTGCCGGTGCGGGCTTTTAGTGTGGTTGGATGGCGCCGATGACCCACGCGGCATGATGGCTAGCTCCGGGAGCCAAACTAATGACGTCGGTGCCATCATTAAACGCTGCTGGTGGACAGCTCATGGGTTCTATGGCTAAGCCGGTACGGTTCAACGCCGGGTCTTGCTGATCCGCAGTATGCACCTGCACCCATGGGCAGCTTTCATCAAAGCTGATGTAACTACCCACACCGTGCTGATCCCTGAGCTCAACGCGGTAGTGCCGTCCCCCTGTGCCCCGCAAGTCGGTAAACGCGTGGTCGATAAAGGTGTCCCCAATGATGCGCGGGGAACTAAAATCAAGGTTCGTTCCTGCCACCGCGATGACATCTTCCGGTAACAGGCGCTCGCCGCTGACCTGCTGAACTTGCTGCGCCGGAACATGCAGGGTCCAGTCATCCACGCGGTCCCCGGGAGCCACCAGATAACAGTGGGAGCCAAAGCCATAGGGAGCCTGAAGATCGCCTAGGTTTGTGGCGTTGATGGTACTGCGCAGCCCGGAGGGCTCAAGCTGATAATTCACGCGCAGCAGCAAGGCGAAGGGGTAACCTTCCTGCTTCGGGATCAGTACCTCTAATTCCACCCGCTCGGCGCTTTGGCTGAGGATCGAGAAATCCGAGAGGTACACCAACCCGTGCAGTGCGTGTCCGCGAGTCACCTCGGTGAGAGGTAGCTGATACTCTGTGCCCTGCCAGCTGTACCGGCCGTCGATAACCCGGTTTGGCCATGGGGCAAGCGTTGCGCCGGAGTACACCGGGCGTTGTGACTGCGGGTCAAAACTGCGCACTAACGGACGCTGGCGGTATTCCAGGTTCACCACGGTGGCTCCGATGGTGGCGATCTGCGCACTGTAGCCATGGGCTGCAAGGTTGATCAGCTGCCCATTTGCGGTGAGGTCCTTCAATTCCGCCTGCATATCTTTTCTTTCCTAGTTTTCGCTGTGCTCAGGACATAGCTGAACCCTCCCGCAGGTCCTTTGTCAGGCGTGAGCCAAGGTGAACCGGCAGGAGGGTTCAAGGCGCTTAGCTGGCTTCGCCTGCGCGGCGCTTGTTGTAGATGTCAAAGGCAACGGCGAGCAAGAGCACCAGGCCCTTGACGATTTGCTGGGCCGAAGCACCCACACCCATCAGCTGCATACCGTTGGACAGTACCGCCATCACCAAACCACCAACGATTGCACCAGTTACCCGGCCCACACCGCCGGTTGTCGAGGCGCCACCGATGAAACAGGCAGCGATGGCGTCCAGCTCAAACATGTTACCTGCGCCGGGCTGTGCACCATTGGAACGCGAGGAGAAGACCGCTCCGGCCACACCGGCGAGCATGCCCATGTTAATGAAGATCCAGAAGTTGACCTTCTTGACGTTGACTCCCGAAAGCCGAGCAGCCGAGAGGTTGCCGCCAATGGCGTAAATGTGGCGGCCGAAGACGGTCCGTGTGGTCAACACGTGGTAGGCGATCACCAGTACGCCAAGAATAATCAGCACGATTGGCATGCCGCGGCTGATGGCGATCTGCCAGAAGAACCACAGAATCACGATCGCCGACAATGCGTTTTTGGCGATGAACATGGTCATCGACTCGACGTCCTGGCCAAACTTCACCCGTCCACGACGAGTGCTGTACTGCGACCACACTAGACCTGCCACGGCCACCACGCCGATCAGCACGGTGAACATGTCAAAGCCGTAACCGCCGAGCAGACCGTTCAGGAAGCCGCCGGCCACCTGCTGGTATTCACCAGGGAATGGGGACAGTGAGACGTTGTTGAGCACTTCATAGGTCAAGCCACGGAACAGCAGCATGCCGGCCAACGTGACGATGAACGCCGGGATGCCCACATAGGCTACCCAGAATCCCTGCCACACACCGCATAAAGCACCCACGGCTACCGCCGCCAGGATACCAACCCACCACGGGGCCCCGGTCTTGATCACCAGTACCGCGGAGACCGCACCGGTTAAGGCGACCAGCGAACCCACCGACAGGTCAATATGTCCGGCGACAATGACCATAATCATGCCCAGGGCCAAGATCAGTACGTAAGAGTACTGCAACACAATGTTTGTCAGGTTGATCGGGCTGAGCAGCAGCCCGTCGGTCATGATGGTAAAGAGCACCACGATGAGCACGAAGGCAATATAGATGCCACTGGTGCGCAAATTCTTGGTGAAAATGTCTTTCAGCTCGGTTTTCAGTGTCATCGGACGTTTTCCTTCTCGATGGTCATAAGCTCCATGAGGCGTTCCTGGGTGGCTTCGCTTTTCGGGAGTTGGCCGGTCATTCGGCCATAAGCAAGGGTGTAGATACGGTCGCAGATACCCAGCAGTTCGGGCAGCTCCGAGGAGATCACCAGCACCGCCTTACCGGAGGCAGCAAGCTCATTGATGATCGTGTAGATCTCGTACTTTGCACCGACGTCGATACCGCGGGTTGGTTCATCCAAGATCAACAGTTCCGGTGCGGTGTGCAGCCATTTGCCCAGTACTACCTTCTGCTGGTTGCCGCCGGAGAGGTTGCCGGTTTTAGCCAGCACGCTCGGCGCCTTAATACGCATGGATTTTCGGTAATGCTCGGCAATCTGGATTTCCTTGTTGCCGTTGACAAACCCGCGCGAAGAGATCTTTCCGAGCCCGGCGGCGGTGGTGTTCACGCGAATGTCTTCGAGTAAGTTCAGTCCGAATTTTTTGCGGTCCTCGGAAACGTAGGCAATACCAGCCTTGATGGCTTTGCCTACGGTGGAGGTGTCTACCGGCCGTCCGTCCATCAGCACGGTGCCGGAAATGCCGCGTCCGTAGCTGTGGCCAAAGATGCTCATGGCCAGTTCGGTGCGTCCTGCACCCATAAGTCCGGCAATGCCAACAATTTCTCCGGCGCGTACGTCCAGTGAGGCCTTGTCGACTACTACGCGTTCATGCTGTGTGGGATGGTGCACCGACCAGTCGCGTACCTCGAAGACCACTTGTCCGATATCCGGTTCCCGGTCTGGGTAACGCGCCGAGAGGGCGCGTCCCACCATGCCCTGGATGATCCGACTCTGCGTGGATCCGGGGTCTGCCATGTCGAGGGACTCCACGGTCTGGCCGTCACGGATAATCGTGGTGTTATTGGCGATATCTTCAATTTCGCCCAACTTATGCGAAATGATGATGCAGGTAATTCCCTGCTCCCGTAGTTCGCGCAGCAGGTGAAGCAGGTGTTCGGAGTCGTCATCGTTCAAGGCGGCGGTTGGCTCGTCAAGGATGAGCAGCTTCACGTCCTTGTTCAGCGCCTTGGCGATTTCCACCAGCTGCTGCTTGCCAACTCCGAGCTGTCCGACCGGAGTAACCGGTGACTCTGCCAAGCCCACGCGGGCCAGCAACTTGGCGGCACGCTGGTTTGCTTCTTGCCAGTCAATCAGTCCGCGGCGCTTGGTCTCGTTGCCAAGGAAGAGGTTCTCGGCAACCGACAGGTAGGGCACCAGAGCCAATTCTTGGTGAATGATCACGATGCCTTCGGCTTCGGAATCCTTGATGCTCGAAGCCTTGAGCTCATGACCGTTGAAGAGAATTTTTCCGTCGTAGCTGCCGTGTGGATAGACGCCGGAGAGCACCTTCATAAGGGTTGATTTGCCGGCCCCGTTTTCGCCGCAGATGGCGTGGATTTCACCTTGCCTGACGGAAAGGTTTACTCCGTCTAAGGCTTTGACCCCGGGGAATGTCTTGGTGATGTCCTGCATCTGCAGGATGGTGCTGTCCATACTGGCGCCGTCCTTGTCGTGATCTTTGTACTGCAAGTTGCGTGGTGACTACGTTGGCGGGTACTAAGTTTCAGCACCCGCCAACGCGTCGTACACCGAGTACTACTTGGTCTGTCCTGCCTTGACCTCAGCGGCGGTGTAGTAACCGGAGTCAACCAGCAACGAGCTGATGTTGTCGGCGGTCACGACGTCCGAATCAAGCAGGAAGGAAGGAACAACCTTCTTGCCGTTGTCATAGGATTCGGTGTCATTAGCTTCCGGCTCGGTACCCTCCGCGTAGGACTTCACAGCCGTGACTGCTTGGGAAGCCAGCTTGCGGGTGTCCTTGAAGATGGTCGAGTACTGCACGCCGTCATCGATCAGCTTCACCGAAGCGATCTCGGCGTCCTGACCGGTGATGATTGGCAGACCGTCCTTGATGGACTTGCCGTAGCCAGCGTTGGTCAATGCGGTCTGGATGCCACGGGAGATTCCGTCGAATGGCGAAAGCACACCGTCAATCTTGGTCTTGCCACCGGCGTAGTGCGCGGTGATCAAGTCCTCCATGCGGCTCTGGGCTTCTTCCTGGCTCCAGCGCAGGGTAGCTGCCTGTTCGATCTTGGTCTGCTTGGACTTGACTACCAAGGTGCCGTCATCCATAAATGGCTTCAGGGTATCCATGGCACCCTTCCAGAAGAAGTGAGCGTTGTTGTCATCGATGGAGCCGGCGAAGAGCTCGATATTCAGCGGGCCCTTCTTCCCGGTCTTCTCGCCCTTATCATCGACAAGGCCTAGGCCGGTCAGCAGCGAGGTAGCCTGCTGCACACCTACCTTGTAGTTGTCGAAGGTGACGTAGAAGTCAACGTTTTCGGTGCCGTTGATCAGGCGGTCATAGGAAATGATCGGAATGTCCTGGTCAGCTGCAGCCTGCAACTGGCTGGACAGTGCGGTGCCATCGATGGAGGCGACCACAAGGATGTCGGCACCCTTGGTGATCATCTGGTCGATCTGCTGCTGCTGAGTCGGGATGTCATCGTTGGCGAACTGCATGAAGACCTCGTAGCCGGCTTCTTCAAGCTGGGACTTCACGGCTTCGCCGTCGGCAATCCAACGCTCGGAGGTTTCGGTTGGCATGGCGACACCGACCTGGATATCTTCAGGTGCCTTGCTGTCGCCACCGGCTGCGTCGCCACTTCCTGCTCCGCCACCGCCACATGCGGCCAAAGAGCCGACCAGTGCTAGGGATCCGAACGTTACTACCGCTCGGCGAGCCCAGTTATTCCGTGCCATCTTTTCCTCCTGCGTGTTCCGATTCGCTCCGGCGGTGCGACCGGGCTCACACTATGTTAGCGCTAACAACGTGCTTTGAGCCACTTTTTTGGAGAAGAATTTTTATTTCTCAAACTTAGGCCGCCAACTTCAGCGCGAGAGGACAGAAAATTTAGCCGTCGGCAGGGAAAATTACGCCTACTCAAGGGTAACAAGTGCCCCGGACGACAAAAGCTGCCCATCGTTGCCATTGATTATTTGCCTGCAGCTAACAAGCTAAATAACTTCGATACTAAAACGGCAGTGGCCATCCCCGGATAAACTCCGGTGACGGCCACTGAATATAATTATTTCTCCGCTGAGGCAACCAAGCACTGCGCTTCTGGGCAATAATCGCGCAGCTAGCTCAACTACTTCGTCAGAATCGACGCTCAACCTACCTAGTTAAGCGTTACCTTGGAATCAGATTCAGACTTCTTAAACCCAAAATCCAGTTTGACGTGCTTCTGCGTAAAACTTCGACCCAGGGCGGCCTCCATGTCCGGGATTAGGCGGGAGCGGACCAAATTCATGCTTTCGATCGGGGAAGCGTCAACACGTAGGGTGAACCATGCGTAGAGGACCGGGCTTTCCGTACTGCCACCGATGCGGATAGAAGCATCAAGGAGTTCCGGATGGACCTTCGCGGCATCCTGCGCTGCACGCGAAATAACACCCGTGTCGATTCGGCTGATCCCCGATTGCTCTTTCGAGCGATAGATGAACTTCTGATTTGACGGTTTACGGGGGAACGTCGACAAAATGACAATCAGAGATGCTACCGCAAGCAATCCGAGGAACAGTGAAGTATAAATGACTATCGACGGCATTGCCTCCGACCAGGCCCCGTGATCCAGACCGCTCAAAACCGGCTGATCAGTATTGGGCGCGTTCCACCTGCCCCAATACAGAGCCGCTCCGGCGGCCACGAGGATCAGCCCTACTACTGCGAGAATTACGCGTTGACGTGCACCGTTAGTCTTCCACAAGGTTACCGTTCCCCTTTCATCAGGACTCTGGCGCTGACCTTGACCTCACGAGACAAAGGAATCGCTGCCAGGGCGGCTTTCACATGCTCCTGAACCGAATTTTTAACCTCAGCAACCTCATGAACCGGCGTCGAAACGTGAATTTTCAGTTCTTGAGCCCGGAACGACACTGATGCCTTGTGGACACCATCGGTCCGCTCGGCTTCATACCGCGCAAGGTTGGACAGACCACGCGGATCCATCGTCCACTCTTCGCTAAGCTCCTGCGAGTCCCAGTCCAGCAACGCTGTCTTGCGCTTTCCCGGGATCACCGCCGCGCCAAGAAGCAAAAGGCCAACGATTACAGATCCAATGGCGGCACCAAGCAACCCCGCATCCGACCACGTCATGCCTTTTACTGCGCCCAGGAACCCGGTAATCCACTCGGGCCAGGCCCCACTGCTCAACCGGACCTGACAAAGTACCAGTGCAGCAATGCTTACCGAGAGCACGAGCAGCGCTATGAGCAGCAATGCCACGGTGCGGGCGCTGCGAATATACCAAAACCTACTCACAATAGGAGCCTCTCCTTCGCTGAAGTTCCCGACGCGTGTAGCCACGAAATGTCGATGTCTACCTGGACAGATGAGACCCCCAAGTACTCTCTTAGCTCATCTGCCACTCGGCGCCGCACGGCCTCGCAGGTCTGCTCGATGTTCAGCGGGTATCGCAAGCCAGCCTTAATGGAAACAGCTACGGTTCCACACAGAACCTCCGCATCGACTTGCGGGCGTCCGGTGATTTCCGTGGGCCTGCCCAAGCTCAGCAGTCCACCACTGCTGGAACCCACACCAGCAATATCAGAGGCTGCCTTGGCAGCAATCTTCGCGTATATCTGCGTGGCAATGGTGGTTGTGCCACGGGAATTGAACTCACTTACCAATCCACTCACCGCCGACGATTAATAAACAAGCGCTCCCAGTCGACGCGAGACTGCAGGAACCAGCCAACCGCTCCACCGATGAGAACAAAAAACGCTACGACAATAAATTGGGTGAAAGAGCCGAAGGCAATCAGCAATCCCGCGACTAGCCCCACGGCTAGTCCCCACCTAATTTGATTCATGGTTGTTCCCTTCGCTGCTCATCGATGGTGCCGTGGTTACTTCAGGTCTTCGCGTGGCTCATTGTCGTCTTCATCATCTTCTGGCAGGTGGACATCGGTAACGTCGATGTTCACTTCAATGACCTCAAGGCCAGTCGCGCGTTCGACCTGCGAAATGATGTTTGAACGGATGTCACTGGAAACGTCGACGATTGAGAAGCCGTAGGAAATTACAATCGATACATCGATGGCGGTCTGCTGCTCGCCCTTTTCTACGCTGACGCCGCCGGCGGTGTTGGCCGAAGCCCCTGGGATGCGATCTGCCAAGGAATTGAAAGTTCGGCGTGCTGCGTTGCCCATGGCATATACCCCTGGGACTTCGCGAGCGGCAATGCTTGCGATTTTCTGTACAACGCGGTCCTCAATAGTCGTCTTGCCAAGCTGGGTATGCAGCGGGCCAACAAGCTGTTCTTCCGGTTCCGCTTGCTGACGCTTCGACTGACGCTCAATCTCTTCTCCGGTGGGCTTGATGATCTTGTCGTTCATCTGTGACTGCGTCATGTTCTCACTCCTACTTTCGAGACGAAATTTTCGCCTACACTCATACAGACGAGGTGCATAACAATATCCTCACACATAATATGAGTGATCTAAGTCACATTTGGGGTGATGCGTGGAAGCACTCGAGTTACTTGCCTTAGTCGGCCGCTCGCGTGAAGGGGATCAACAAGCATTTGCTGCGTTAGTAGCGGAGCTGAGCCCTGGCTTACGCAGATATTGCCGCTCTTTTTTCAACAATTGGCAGGATGTGGACGACGCGCTTCAGGACACCTGGGTTAAGGTTTGGAAAAGCCTTCCGACGCTTAATCAGAATGGGGCATTTAAAACATGGCTCTACCGGGTTGCACGCAATATCTGTTTAGATCGTGTACGTTCGCCGAAAAACCAAGTCCCCACGATTGACGATGAAGAACTAGCGTTGGTGGCGGCGCCCGAACATCTTTCTCCGGAAAATGTTGCCGTGCAACGAAGCGAAACGGAACGAGCCTGGAGTGTTCTAGCCACCCTCCCCTCCGCTTTGCGCCAGGCATTCGTGCTCGTTTGTCTCGAAGAACTCAGCTATCAGGAAGCTGCCCGCATCACCAACACGTCCGAATCGACCATCCGCGGCCGGATTGCCCGGGCACGAAAACTTATCACTGAGGAGGTGTCATGAAAAATCTTCCCTGCGGACGCACGACGGATGACATACTTCAAAAACTTGACGAGGCGCCAAGCCTGCACGAGCTGGAATGCAGATGGTGCCATCAGGAGCGACGCCGGCTCAAGGATCAAGACGCCAAGATGCTGTCCCAATTGCGGGCTAGTTCGAGCGCGGAAAACACTCCAGATTTCATGCGCAATGTTTTAGATAAAATCTCAAACTTGCGGCCTTTGCAACGCAGCTGGGATGCGGCCTCTCCCGAAACGAGACAACCAGTACGAGTGTCTTCCACCGAAATCATTACCCGCATACGAGCCGAGTTCGCCGAATCTCGAAAGACCCAGTTGAACTACACGGAAGTCAGAGCCACCGATACCTCGATCCCACATACTATGTGGTTAATCAGATGCACGGTAAGTATGCTCACGAGGTCCACCGTGCACGAAATTGAGCAAGAAATCCTCACTCACGTAAATGCTGGACTCAATTCAATGGTGGCGAGCGACCACCTCACCGTAGAAATTACCGTCGAAGACGTTCACGGTGAAGTGTTAGTGCGCTCAGAAATCCAGGCTTGATCCGTGGCCAAGGATTCTCGCTACATTCTTCGTGACTTGTGCATCTTGGACGTGGTTCGACGAGTCTGACTAAGTTGAGACCGTCCACATCGAGAGCTAGGGCCGGCAACTTTTGTTGCCGGCCCTAGCTCTTCTTTTTCTTACAGGCCTTGAGCCAGACGGTAGTACGCCTGGTTCAGTCGCACCTGTTCGGCGAACCCGCGACGCGTCGTGTTCTCGTCAATGACTAACAATTCGGTGCCGGCGATTTCAGCAAAGACCTCAAAGGCCTCAATACCGGCGGCCGTAGACATCACCGTGTGGTGCGCTCCACCGGCGGTCAACCATGATTCGGCCGACGTGGAGAAGTCTGGCCGTGGCTGCCAAACGGCGCGTGCCACCGGCAAATTCGGCAGGTCCTGTGGCGGAGTGACCACGTCCACTACGTTGGCGGTCAACCGGAAACGCTCACGCATATCGGCCATGGAAACAACTACCGCCCCGGTGGTCGCGTCCGCGTTAAAGACCATGCGTACCGGATCTTCTCGGCCGCCAATACCCAGCGGATGAATTTCGATTCGTGGCTTGGTAGTGGTCAGCGACGGGCACACCTCAAGCATGTGCGCGCCGAGGATCAGTTCCTTGCCCGGGGTCAGATCATAGGTGTAATCCTCCATCAGCGAGGCACCACCGGGCAGCCCGGCTCCCATCACCTTGGCCGCACGCACCAGCACCGCAGTCTTCCAGTCGCCCTCGGCACCGAAGCCGTAGCCCTTGCCCATGAGACGCTGTACCGCGAGGCCCGGTAGCTGCTTGAGCCCACCAAGATCTTCAAAGTTGGTGGTGAAGGCCCATGCACCTAGCTCACGCAGGAAGGACTCGATGGCCAATTCCTGTCGAGCGGCATAACGCAGCGATTCATGACGCTCGGCGCCGGCACGCAATTCGGCGGAGACGTCGTATTGACGCTCGTATTCTGCAACGAGTTCATCTACGGCAGGCTCGGAAACTGCTTCCACGGCTTCCACCAGGTCGTTCACGGCCCAGGTGTTCACCGAGACGCCGAAGCGTAGTTCTGCTTCTGTTTTATCCCCTTCGGTCACCGCAACGTTGCGCATATTGTCGCCGAATCGAACCAATTTCATCGTCTGGGTGGCGTTCCAGCCTGCGGCGCCCCGCACCCAGTTGCCGATACGTCCGGCTACCGCCGGGTTGGAGACGTGACCAACCACCGTGGTACGGGTGGCACCGATACGAGTTGCTAGGTACGCGTATTCACGGTCACCGTGTGCGGCCTGGTTCAGGTTCATGAAATCGAAGTCAATGCTTTCCCAAGGCAGTTCAACATTGGACTGAGTATGCAGGTGCAACAGTGGCTTAGTCAGTGCTTTCAGACCCGAAATCCACATTTTGGCTGGGCTGAAAGTGTGCATCCAGGTAATCACGCCGAGCACATTGTCATCCGAATTTGCGTCCAGCATGGCCCGGCGGATGGAATCGGAATCCTTGAGCACCGGCTTCCAGATCACCTTTGCGGGCACCTGGTCGGAATCCCCCAGCGTGTGGGCAACTGCGCGCGACTGCTCGGCGACCTGACGCAGGGTTTCTTCCCCGTAGAGGTCTTGGCTTCCAGTGAAAAACCAGATTTCCTTGGAATCATATGCTTTGCTCATGACGTCCTTTCGAATTGAAGTAGGTGGGCGCGAAAGAAGCGCTTATTGTCCGTAAACGTTTTGGTAGCGTGCGTAGAGTGCGTCGATATCTTCGCTGCGCATTGGCACCGGGTCACCTAATTGGCGGGAGATGTGAACTGTACGGGCCACCTCTTCGCACATCACTGCCGCCTTGACGGCGGAGCGTGCGTCTTTGCCAATGGTGAAGGGACCATGGTTTTGCATGAGTACCGCCGGGCTACGCGACTCTTGCAGTGTCTGGACGATGCCTCGGCCGATGGAGTCATCACCAATGATGGCGAATGGCCCCACCGGAATGGGTCCGCCAAATTCATCTGCCATCATGGTCAGCACACAAGGAATTTCTTCTCCACGGGCAGCCCATGCGGTCGCATAGGTCGAGTGGGTGTGCACCACACCGCCAACATGCGCCAGATGCTGGTAGGTGTAGGCGTGCGCGGCAGTATCCGAGGATGGGGCGCGGGTCCCGTCAATGAGCTCCCCATCCAACGTGCAGACCACCATGGATTCGGCAGTCAATTCCTCGTAGGCAACGCCGGAAGGTTTGATGACAAATACATCCGCGCTGCCGTCGGCAACCTCGGGATTTCGTACGCGTTGCGAGACGTTTCCGGCGGTCCACACCACCAGCTCATAACGCGGCAACTGCGCGTGCAGTTGTGCGACGAGTTCGCGTGTTTGCGCAATTTCCTGGCGCATTGCTGCTGAGTATTTGGCTAATCCTTGAGCATCGCTCATCTGAGAACTCCTTGGTGCCGCGGTGGGAATGTTTTTAGATTGCATTAATCGCGGCGCGTTCAATGGCCAGCCCCGCCCGGTAAGTGAGCAGGTAGTCTGCGTAACCGGCTACGTCCTGTGGCAGAGGTGTTACCTCATCTAGCTGCGCGTTCGCGAATACCTGCAACTTCAGATATTCGGCGAGACTCACCGTTGGGTGCGTGCCGGCATAGTGGCGATATGCGGCCAGTACGGCGATCCCCCAGGGTCCACCGTGTTGTGCCGTACTTCCTACGGAAACTGGCACGTTAAGTGCCGCCGCGAGGAGCCTTTGGGCGGCCTGTGCGGTGCGGAAAATGCCACCGTGGGCGAACATTTTCTGAATTTTGACACCCTCTGCGCCAAGAATGTCCATTCCCACGCTCAAGGTCGCAAACATCGAATACACCTGAGTTCGCATGAAGTTTGCAAGATTCAGCGTTGAGTCGGGGGTACGCACTACCAGCGGCCTGCCCTCGGCTAACCCGGTGACCGGTTCTCCGGAAAGGTAGTTGTAGGCAACGAGTCCTCCCCCGTCCGCGGCACCGTCTAGCGCCGAGGTCAAAAGCGCCTGGTACACCTCATCCGCCGAGGCCTGTTGTCCCAGCGCCGACGCGAATTGCCCGAAGACAGATGCCCAGCTCGCTAGTTCGCTGGCTCCGTTATTGCAGTGCACCATGGCGACCGGATCCCCTGTAGGGGTGGTCACGATGTCAATTTCAGGGTGAACTTCGCGCAGCGCGGCGTCGAGGACCACCATTGAGAAGATTGACGTTCCGACCGAGACGTTTGCGGTGCGTGGGGCGACGGAGTTAGTTGCCACCATTCCGGTTCCGGCGTCTCCTTCCGGCGGACAGCACTGCGCTCCGGGTTGTAGTTGCCCGCTTGGGTCAAGCAGCAGTGCACCCTGAGCGGTCAGGCTCCCGGCGTCGGCTCCGGCAGGCAACACCTCAGGTAGCAGCTCAGCCAGTGTGCCAGTGGCACCTAAACGCTGGGCTAGCGAATCAAAGGCCGCTAAAAATTTGGGGTCGTAGCCAAGAACGGAGCTCTCCAGCGGGAACATACCCGAGGCGTCTCCGGCACCTAGTACCCGGCGCCCGGTGAGCTGCTGATGAACAAAACCAGCCAAGGTATTGAGGCTAGCCACCTCAGCAACATGTTCCTCGTTGTCCAATAGTGCCTGGTAGTAGTGGGCTACTGACCAGCGCTGAGGGATGTTGAACTCAAGAGCCTGGCTCAGTTCTTCGGCGGCCCGTTCGGTGGAAGTATTGCGCCAGGTACGGAATGGGACAAGGAGCTGACCCGCATCATCAAAGGCTAGATAGCCGTGCATCATGGCCGAAATGCCGATGGCGGCAAACTGGGTGGGGCGCACCGAGTATTGCTGTTCGCATTCGTTGACGAGATCGGCGAAGCACTCTTGCAAACCGGTCACGATGGCTTCGCGTGAATAGGTCCAGCGGCGGTCCACAAATTGGTTCTCCCACGCATGTTGGCCGCTGGCCAGCTGTTCGTGGTTGGGCCCGATGAGGCTCGCCTTGATATTCGTCGAGCCGAACTCGATGCCGAGCACCGCACGTCCCGAACCGATCACCTCGGGCGCGGACATACCTATGTGGTGACCAGTCATCGCTTCTCCGTCCTACACCCACAAACGGGTGACGCTCAATGTCTTCGCGTTCCGCTGCGCGTGAGGGCGTGAAGTCCTACGGCTAACCGGAACACTCACACAATGTTAGCGCTAACAAAATGCGATGCGCAACACATGGAGAAGTTTGAGTTACCTACTTCAGCGCGCAGATCAGCTCCGCGCAGGTGGCGCAGTGCTTGCTCGCACAATCATGGTTGGTGCGATCATCCGTGGACCAGAGCACGCCGGATCATCATTGAGCAACTCGGCGAGCGCTGCACGTCCCACGTCACCAAAGGGCTGGCGCACCGTGGTCAGCTTGGGAATATAGAACTCGGCAATCTGTAAATCATCAAATCCCACTACCGACACGTCTTCCGGAACCGATACCCCAGCTTCCCAAAAGGCGCGCAATAACCCGATGGCCAGATAATCATTGGATGCAAAAACCGCGGTAATTTCTCCGGCCTTTACCCGCGGCGCAAGACTAACCCCCGCGTCGTAACCACTTGGAGCCAGCCAGGACTCGGCGGGAAATTCCACCGCTTCATAACCCGCGGCCGTCATGGTCTCAGCCCATCCAACCTTGCGTTCGGTCGCGTCGAACCATCCAGTGGGGCCGGAAACGTGCACTATTTTTTGGTGTCCTAGCGAAATTAAATGCTCGGTGGCCTGCCGAGCTCCATCGCGCTGATCAACATATACGTAGTGCACCGGATCATTCTCCGGAACGTTTGTGCGGGCGGCCACTACGACCACCGGCACCTTCAGCTTCAGTTCATCGATAGCCTCGGTGACCTGATCATGGGGGGCAACTACCACCACGCCGTCCACGCTCTGGTCGGTGAGGTGATTCAACGCGGTAACCGCGGCGCCAATGTCATAGCTGTCCATGGAGGTCACCGTGACAAAATACCCCTGGGCCCGAGCCGCCGCTTCTACCGCAAGTACGGTGGACTGCGGCCCAAAAAACTCGCTCCCAATGGTCAAGATACCGATGGTGCGTGTTTGCGCCGTAGCCAGGGCACGTGCGGCGAGGTTCCGTCGGTATCCGAGCTCTTTAATTGCCTCCAAAACCCGAACCCGGGTGCCTTCACGGACGTTCGGATGATCATTCAAAACCCGGGACACAGTTTGATGGGAGACCCCGGCGACTGCTGCCACGTCCGCCATCGATGGCGGCCGGCTGGAAGAGCTCTCGGCGTCAGTCTGGTAAGTATTCACATTCGTCATTATTGCAAACCCCACGGGCCCCGCCGACTATAAATTCCCATATTGTTCACATAGTGGGGTTTTCTCGGTCTGAGAACAAGGCAAGGTGCCCGCAGATAAACATCTGCGGGCACCTTGCCAACATTGGTACTTTCAACCTTGTACATCGGGCTTGCCGATAGGATTTTCGCCGTTAGTGCTCCGGTGTTTTGGCGACTTTGGGTACAGGCATTTCAATGGCTCCAGTCTGAATCTGTTCAAATTCGTCGGGTGTCACCACGGGAATTTCATAGCCTTCCTTATCGATGAGCTTGCCACCTTCAAAGTGGTCACCCTCGATCAGTCCGCAGACCTCTTCGCGCTTCACCAAACGTGGCGGGGCGGCAGAGAAGACCGAAGAGTTCTTGGAATTTCCGAACTTGAATTCGTTGAACAGCAGGTTCAGCAACACGGCCATAATGGCCGCCGAGGAGATCCCCGAGTGGAAGATCGTTTCGAACCAGCTTGGGAAATTTGCATAGAAGTCAGGCTTGACGATGGGGATACAACCGAAGGAGATGGACGCAGCCACAATCACCAGGTTCATTCCGTCATATTTAATCTTCGACAGCGTGCGAATTCCTGAGGCCGCCACGGTTCCGAACAAGACGATTCCAGCACCGCCAAGAACCGGCGTGGGGATCGCCGCGACTACCCGACCCAGGATTGGGAGCAGTCCAAGTACCACCAGGATTCCGCCACCGGCAGCCACAACAAAGCGACTGGTGATCCCAGTAATTGCTACCAGACCAACATTCTGCGCGAAGGCAGACTGGGTGAAGGTATTAAAGATTGGGGCTACCGCGGAAGATGCCATATCTGCGCGTAGTCCGTCGGCGATACGTTTGGAATCCACGCGGGAACCAGCGATTTCACCGACCGCAAGAATATCGGCGGTCGTCTCCGTCAAGATAACCAGGACAACGATGGTCATCGAGATGATTCCACCGAGTTCAAAGACCGGCATTCCGAAGGCCAGCGGCTGCGGGAAGGCGAAGATCGCCCCGGATCCCACTTGAGAGAAGTCGGCCATGCCAAATAAGGCGGCACCGACGGTGCCTAAAACGATTGCGATCAAGATAGACATTCGCGAGATGGCTGCGTTACCGACCTTGGACAGCAGCAAAACAAGCAGCAAAGTACCGGCTGCTAAACCTATATTTGCCAGTGATCCGTAGTCGTCAGCTTTAGCATCTCCGCCCATTGCCCAGTTTGCGGCTACAGGGGTCAGCGAAATGCCAATCATGGTGATCACCACGCCGGTGACTACCGGCGGGAAATATCTAATGACTCGGGCGAAGAATGGGGCAATGAGAAAGCCAATGAGCGCCGCGACCAGAACCGCGCCGAAGACAGCCGGAAGCCCTCCACCACCGTTGACGATGGCGACCATGGTTGCCACGGAGGCGAAGGAGGTGCCCTGAACCAGTGGCAGTTGGGCGCCGAAGAAAGGAATGCCGATGGTCTGCAGGATGGTTGCAAGTCCACCAATGAATAGGCAGCTGGCGACCAGGAGCCCTACTTCTTCACTGCTGAGACCGGCCGCCCCACCGATGATGAGAGGTGGGGCGATAATGCCGCCATACATCGTCAATACATGCTGAAGCCCGTAGGCCAACGACTTTCCAAAAGGTAATTTAGCGTCTTCCGGGCGTGCTGCTTTGATAGATTCATTGTGTGTAGCGCTCAAGGCTGACCTCCTACGTCAGTCGCTGCCAAAAGGGTGTACCGGTGTACCAGCACTGGCACACCCTTTTCACGTCGAATTAGATAAATGCAGGGATATTAGCCCAGATGTGATGGTTAGCTTCGGTGCCCTCGCGGGTGACAGTTGCTTCGATCAGTCCATAAGGACGGTCAGCAGCAAAAAACACTTCATTCGGGTTGTCCTGGCCGAAAACCTCAAGATCCACCAGGAAGTGATGCTTGTTTGGCAAGGACATCTTAATTTCAGCGATTTCCGGATGGGCCTCCAATACCGCTTGGCCCATGTTGTACATGCTCTGCTGCAAGGCATAGGAATGCGTGAGCGCAAACTGGGTCAGCAACAAGGAACGCACCGACGCATATACTGCATCAAAATCGATGCCGGCCGATACACCTTCCGGGGTGTAGCGCCAACGGGCGGTGACATCGGTGGCGAGAATTCGATCGGTGGTGCCCTTGAGGGTGGTGTATCTATCCACTGGGAACCCATGGAATTCACTGCCGGTGGACTTCAAAACCGTCAGGTCTTCCAGTCCTGCAACAATACTTTTCTCACCGTTCTCGGCAATTTCCAAGACCGCGGTGCGAACCTCGGACTTGTTCTGCGAGAACGCGTGATCATGGTCGTTGATCCGATCCCAGAAGAATTGCTGCGCGGCCCAGCGTCCTCCGCTAACCCAAGCGAATTCGCTGGTGAAGTGTTCACCGAGTCGACTCAGGAACTCTTCTGGTGAAGCCACTCCATCACGGGCCAAACCGTATACGGTGTTCTTCTGGGTGTCGGTGGCGACCACATGGGCGTTATCACCATCGGTGTGGGCGGCGGCGAAGTCTCCGTGCAGTTGGCTGGTGACGTTTAGATCTTGGATCTGATGACGGTCGGTGTCTCGGGTGATCTTCACTAGGCGGACTTCAGCTTTACCGTACTGGTTGCTACCCAGGACGATTTTAGTTCCGGCGGGGGCGTTGATTTGTGCGGTCATGACTCTAACTTCCTCGGTACGTGGAATATGCAAACGGGCTGATAAGAAGGGGTACGTGGTAATGCTCGGCAACGTCAGAAACGTAAAATTCGATGCTTACCGCGGGGAAGAAAGTTTCCGTTCCCTGCTTCCCGAAATAGTCGCCGGTTTCAAAGGAAATCCGGTAGCGGCCTATTTCAACCTGAGTCGGTCCAAGATGCTTAATGCGTCCGTCCGCATCGGTGATCCGGGATCCGATTTCTTGCCAGCCGGATGCCAAATTGGCTTCCAGCGTGGCCTTAACACCAGAGGCAGGCCTCCCGGTCCCGGTGTCGAGAATATGGGTGGTGATGTGACTGCGCTCCGCGGTCTGTTCATCCATGGAGTACTCCTTAGTTCAAAGGGGTGGCTTTAGTTGCTGACAGCTTTTTCTAGCCGTAGCAGCGCAATGGCGCTCAGTTGCTCGGCGACTTCGCGCGCTTCAATGTCATCGTCATTGCCTAAACGGCGTTCGCATTCGCTTAGAATTTCGGCGCTGCTTCGACCGGCGGCACGGATAAGGAATACCCGGTTAAATCGGTTTTCGTAGGCGCGGTTAGCCGTTGAAAGCTGAGCGGTAATGTCCTCGTTCAGCTGCAGGTCTGCTTGTTCACCGCGTGAAAGGGTGGCTTCGGCCGAGTTACCATCGGCTCGTTCACCAATTCTTGGATGGTGCGCCAACGCGGCGGCGGTCTCTGCTTCGCTCAGGGATTGAGCACTTCGATAACCTGCTGCGAGTAATTCATCGGTACTTGCGTACGGACGAGATGCAACGATGTCGTTGATCCAACGCTCCACATCAAGGCACGGGCGCAGAATAGCTGCGGCCTGCCCCTGGGTGAGGTTGTTAAATTCTTCGAGGTTCATTGGGTGATCAGCTCTTTTCTTACACCACAATCCGGCGGCTGAACACCCTTACCACCGATGGTTTATCGGCTTCGACTCGATGTTTTTGGATCGTGGAATCTTCGTTCCACAACTGTAAGCCAACTCACACCACTTCCGTCAAGAGGTTCGGCGAGACTATTTTTTTGAAGTGTGATTTATTGTCCGGGATTTCGGTCGAAAGAAGTTTTTGGGCGTAAACCCTTGCCAAGACTCCAGCTACCCGGAGATAATGGTTCCGTAGAACAAAATTAAACTTCCATACTGTGGAATGAAGAGAATCAAGAAGGAGGGTCGCCATGACCGCCAACCAGCCGGCCAGCATCAACTACTCACCCAAGGAAGCGCGAGTCCTCAGCGCGACCGCAGCATTGCAAACGGGAATGTTCCAGCCAATTGAAAACCTGGATCCAGATATGTCCCCGCGGGCGCGCATCAACCCTTCCGCTCCAACCTTCTTTGATCGTTTGCTGCGCAGATAGACCTCCGCCCACCCCGTGGGCCACAAACAGCGCAAAGACCATGCTCCGGAGGCGCCGAGCATGGTCTTTGCGTGCTTAATATTCGTGGCACCGCGCATGATGCCACTGGAAAATTGATCCCGCCGGTAATCGGATACTTGAATTTCTTTCCCTGTGGTTCTCGCTAATTTGGGCCTGCAATGTGCACCCGCACACCACTTTGGACCGCGCTATCTTCGATTCCTGCCAGCACCTGCTGCACTGCAAGCCCATCAGCGAACGATGGACTGGCCGGCATGCCACTGCCAATGGCCGCCAGGAAATCCCGGATTTCATGGGTAAAGCTTTCCGCCCAGCCAAGTACGTGACCGGTAGGCCACCAGCCGTCTAAGTACGGATGCTCTGGCTCGGTGACCATAATCGATTTGTAACCCTGCTCCGCGGTATCGCCCGAAGCCTCGTACAACTTCAAAAAATTCATGGACTCCAAGTCGAATTCTAAGGATCCCTGGGATCCGTAAACCTCGATACGCAGGGAATTCTTCCTGCCTGTTGCCATCCGACTGGCTTCCACCGTGGCGATCGCACCATTATCCAGTTCCAGGGTCGCCCAGATCGCATCATCGACGCTGACCTGCTCTGTCCCTGAGTCCCCAGTCCGTTCGGTGACAAAGGTTCGGCTGGTCGCCGAAACCGAGCTGATCTGCGCCCCGGTGAGAAACCTGAGCTGGTCCACCGCGTGCGAACCCAAATCTCCCAGCGCGCCGGACCCGGCTTCATCCTTGCGCAACCGCCACGTCATAGGAGCTGCATCATCGACCAGCCAGTCCTGGTAGTAGCGAATGTTCAGCTGTCGCAATTTGCCCAGTCGCCCTTCGGCTAACAATCGCTGCGCCAGGGCCAGGGCAGGAATTCTCCGATAGTTGAACCCCACCATACTGATAACTCCACGCTCGGCTGCCGCCCGCGCAGCCGCATTCATCTCCTCGGCTTCGGCCAGCGTGTTAGCCAGCGGTTTTTCAACCACCACGTGTTTACCATGCGCTAAAGCAAAAAGTGCTATTTCAGCGTGCAGGGCTCCCGGGGTGCAGATATCGACAATGTCGATATCTGCACGGAGGACTGTCGCGCGCCAGTCGGTGCTAAATTCTTCCCACCCATATTTGGCAGCTGATTCTGCGGTGCTGGTGGGGTTAGAACCCACCAGCACCCGCATGCTCACCAGGGTCGAATCGTAGGTGGCGTTTATGTTTCGCCACGCTTGGGAATGGGCTTTGCCCATGAACGAATGGCCAATCACCGCAACCCCAAGGGCCGATCCTGTTCTGAGCATTTGCTTCTCCTTCTGATGGAACTAATTTCGCTGCGCTCTGTGGTCTAGGACTCAAAGGCTGTAGGCAAATACTTCTCCACGTTGTCCTTGGTCACCACTGCGGCGTACAGCACAACTTTGCGCGGAATTTCAATGTCCAGCAGGTCTTCCAATGAACGTTCCTGCGCAACGAGGCGCGCCATCCTCACGCCATCAGCAGCCTGATATGCCGGGTATACGGTGGTCGCCTTGACCACCGAATCTCCGGATTGAATCTCACGCATCATATTTGCCGAACCGCCATTGCCTACCATAAAGAATTCACTGCGGTCTGCGGCTTTAATGGCTGCCAGCACCCCGACGCCCTGATCATCATCGTGGTTCCAGATTGCATCCAGATGAGGTGCGGCTTGCAACAGGTTTGAGGCGGCGCGCTCACCGGATTCTACGGTGAACTCTGCTGGAACCCGGTTCGAAACTTCAAGACCGCATTTGGCCAGCGAATCCTTGAACCCCTCACTACGCTCCTGGGTGAGTGGCAAGGAATCAATTCCAGGTATTTCACCGATTTTGGCGTCTTTTTTGTCGCCCAGTTCGGCGCAGATGAAGTCGCCAGCGGAGACTCCCACACCATAGTTATCGCCGAGCACCGTGACTCGTGACGATTGCGCGGTACTGAACTCACGGTCAACGTTGATCACGGGGATGCCTGCATCCATGGCTTTTTGCGCCACCTTGGTCAACGCAGCCCCGTCGAAAGGCAAGAGCACGATCGCATCGACCTTGTCATTGATCATCGTCTCGACCTGGCTGATCTGTACGCTGACATCGTTGGTGCCTTCGGATACCTTCAGCTCTACGTCTGGGTAATCTTTCGCGGTCTCCACCGCGAGGTCAGTCATGGCAGCCATGAATCCGTGGTCCGCGGCGGGCACCGACAAACCAATCGTGACCTTCTTGCCTTCTTCGGCGTTGGCGCCGGCTGCTGCCGGGGCATTCTGGGCGTCGGAATTTTCATTGCTGGGTGCTGGTGAATTTGAGACGCATGCGGTGAGCATAAATGCTGAGGTTGCGAGCAACACGGCCGCACCTAACATCTTGCGTGGACCTTTAACCGAGGCAAACATTTCTTCTCCCTTGAATCATTGTTACTGCGAGTGGTGCACGGAAAGTCTTGAGGTAAATCAGGTTCTCGACTGCCTAATCGCCAGCTGCCGCTGGATCAGCACTGCGATCACGATAATGGCGCCCTTAGCTACCAGTTGCACCGACAGCGAGAGGTTGTTCAGTGCGAAAATGTTGGTCAGTGTGGAAAAGATCAGCACACCAAGCACCGTTCCAAAAATTGAGCCGCGGCCACCGGTGAGCAAAGTTCCGCCAATAACCACCGCGGCAATGACGTCCAGCTCCAAGCCGGTACCGTGTGTGGCACTGCCGGTGGTGGTACGAGCCATGAGCATAAAAGCACCGATTCCGGCGCATAGACCGGCGAGCGCATACACGATCATGGTGTGACGTTCGACCTTGATCCCTGCGAGCCTTGCGGCTTCTGCGTTTCCACCGATGGCGAAGGTTCTGCGTCCGAAAGTCGTGCGGTTAAGTAAGACCCAACCGCCTATCGCCACAAGGACAAAGATCAGCACGATAGTGGGAATTCCGAAAAGGTCTCCACCGATAGCCTGAAGAAATCCATCCACCGAAATCAGTTGTGTTTTCTTATCTGAAATAATCTCCGCCAAACCACGTGCGGCGGCCATCATAGCCAAGGTTGTAATAAACGAAACGACCTTGCCATAAGCGATCAAAATACCGTTGACCAGTCCGGCCGCGGCACCGATGGCCATCGCGGTGATGGGCAAAAAGATCCAAGAGGTACTCTCTGCGAACATCTGCCCGGACAAGGTAGTCGCCCAGACTGCTGCGAGTGCCAGGATCGCACCCACGGACAGATCGATGCCGGCGATGGTGATCACAAAGGTTGCCCCGATACTGACCACGCCGGTGACCGCGGCCAGGCGCAGAATGGTCATCATGTTGTTGACGTCAGCGAACCGCTCTCCGGCGGTGAGGCCGCCCACTACGCACAACAAGATCAGCGCAAAAATCAGCCCCATATTTCTGCGCAGCCCAGCATCGAGCAGCCATTTGAGGACGCTGCGTCGCGGCCGGTTATGCACCGCTGACCGCGCGTGGCTCGAAGTTGCGGAGCTCATAGGGTGGTCCCTTCCATCACAAGGTCAAGAATTTGATGTTCACTCAGTTCTGCTGCCGCGCCCCGGTGCACGATGCGGTTCTCGGAAACCACCAGAATTTGATGGCTTAATCCGAGTACTTCTTCTAGTTCACTGGACACCACGATGATCGCGATTCCTGCGCGGGAGAGTTCCGAGATCAGTTGATAGATCTCGCTTCGTGCACCGACATCTACGCCACGCGTTGGTTCATCAAGCAGGAGCACCTTGCACCCGTGGGAAAGCCAGCGACCCAAGACGATCTTTTGTTGGTTCCCGCCAGAGAGCGTGCGGGCCTCGCGGGTGGGGTCTGCGGGCCGCAATTCGAGCTTGTCGATCTGTTCCATGCTGACTTGGTATTCGCTTTTACCACTGGTAAACCCCGCGGTACCGTAGCGCCCGATACTCGCGAGCGTGAAGTTCGAGATGAGCGTGTCGTCGAGCAGCAGAGCCTGGCTTTTGCGTTCTTCCGGGCAAAGACCCATGCCTGCTTTGACGGCGGCTACCGCAGAACCCGGTCTCAATTGTTTGCCCTCGACGCGCACCGCTCCGGAGACGGGTTTAGTACTGCCGTATATGGCTGCCAAGATCTCCGAACGTCCGGAACCAACGAGCCCCGCCAACCCAAGCACCTCACCCGCACGAACGTTAAATGAGAGTGGTTCCTGTCCGGGAGCGATGATCAGCTCTTGGACCTGCAAAATGTTTGGTGCGTCGTCAGGAAGACTGACCACCGGCGGGAAGACATTGCTGATGGTCCGGCCCGTCATATGCGTAATCAGTTCACCATTGGAAGTCTGCGAGACCTCTAGGTTGGAGGCGACGGCGCGGCCGTCTTTCAAGACCGTGATGCGGTCGCCAATGACTCGGATTTCTTCAAGGCGATGCGAAATGTAAATGACCGCAACCCCACTGGCAGTTAATGCTCTGACGGTGTCAAAAAGGTTGCGGACCTCTTCGGAATCGAGGACCGCAGAGGGTTCATCCATGATAATAAGGCGCACCTCGCGAGACAGTGCGCGGGCCATGGAGACGATTTGCTGGCCGGCCGCCGAAAGCTCGCCGACTTCCATACTTGGCGATATTTCTTGGTGGCCTAGCCTGGCAAGAAGCTTTGCTGCCTCGACCTGTTCAGCTTGATGGGAACTGAATCCCCCTCGGGATTTTTCGTGTCCTAGGAAGATATTTTGTGCAACCGTCAGCGACTCGACTAAGTCGAGTTCCTGGTACATCGTTCCAATCCCAGCTTTGATCGCATCATCGGGAGAGGAAAAACGGACCTGTTGGCCGTCAAGCAGGATTTCTCCGTCATTAGGCTGGTGCACCCCTGCGAGGACTTTGATCAGTGTCGACTTTCCCGCGCCATTTTGACCCAGCAGGCAGTGGACCTCTCCGGCTTGGACGCCGAAGCTGACTTGTTGCAAGGCTATGATGCCCGGGAATCGCTTTTCGATCCCCCGCATTTCGAGCAAAGTAACTTGCTCACCCGTCCCACCGTTGACTTCATCGTGGCTCATAGTGATGGACGTTACACTGACTTTTGATAAGTGTCGAGCAAAAGTCGATTAATTATTGTCATTAGTTGTGATCTGGACAACATCTTTTGCCGAGTATGTTTCACTAGAGTCATGGCCATGACGATCAAAGCCCCCAAGCCACCTACCGCTGCACCTGGTGCAGGGGAACTGTTTCAGTTTCTGCGTGATGGCAAACCGCGCACGCGCTCGGAGCTCGCCCAGATCACCGGGTTATCGCGATCCACCATCGCAGCACGTGTAGAAGCACTGCTTAACCTCGAACTCATCGGCACCGTCGGGGCCAGCGCGTCTTCCGGAGGCAGGCCACCGTCAAACTTTGCTTTCGCACCGACATCGCGCACGGTGCTCGCCGCCGATTTAGGAGCCGCGCACGCCATTTTGGCGCTGACCGATTTAGCCGGGAACATCATTGACCACTTGCGCGCAGATGTCGACATCGCTGCCGGCCCCGTTGCTACCTTGACATGGGTCGTGGAGAGCTTCACGGAACTACTTCAACGTAATGCACGCGGTGTAGATACACTTTCCGGCATCGCCATTGGTGTCCCTGGCCCGGTCGAACATTCAACGGGGCGCCCCACCAAACCTCCGATCATGCCCGGCTGGAACGACTTCGATATCCCGGGCACCATCCAAGAGCACTTTGATGTCCCGGTCCTGGTCGACAACGACGTGAACATCATGGCGCTGGGCGAGAAAACGCTGTCTTGGCCTACTACCGAAAACCTTATTTTTGTGAAAGTCGCGACCGGGGTCGGCGTGGGCATCATTAGCGGTGGCAAGCTGCAGCGTGGTGCTCAAGGCTCAGCTGGGGACCTAGGCCATGTGCAAGTTCCCGGCGGAGAAGATAAACCGTGCAGCTGCGGAAACACCGGTTGCTTAGAGGCTCTTGCGGGAGGGGCAGCGGTAGCTAAAAACCTGGCGGTTCTAGGTTATCCAGTACAGACCGCATCCGACGTCGGAAAACTCGCCGAGGAAAATAACACCGCCGCGATTCAAGTGCTCCGGCAAGCCGGACGCGATATCGGGGCAGTGCTTGCCATGTGCGTCAATCTTCTCAATCCCTCGGTAATCGTCCTGGGTGGACGCCTGGCCCGCGCTGGCGAGCACGTCATCGCCGGAGTACGTGAAGTCGTCTATTTCCGATCCACACCCTTGGCGACCCAACATCTGGTCATCGGCGGCTCGACGGCGAAAGACATGGCCGGTGTCCGTGGTGCAAGCATGCTGGTCATCTCGCACGTCCTTTCCGCCGAGGCAGTCGACGAACTAGCCAATTCCCGAGCCGCCGCCCGATCCTCACACGAAACCACCTAGGAGAGCCTGCGATGAATACCGACCCCGCAACCCACCCGGTAACGCTCTTTACCGGGCAATGGGCAGATCTTCCCTTCGAGCACGTAGCTAAGTTGGCCGCGGACTGGGGTTATGACGGGTTGGAGATCGCTGCCTCCGGCGATCATCTAGACCTTAAACGTGCCGACGAAGATCCAATTTATCTGAAATCACGTCTGGAGATCTTGGACCGGTATGGATTGCAGGTTTATGCAATCTCCAACCATCTCACTGGTCAGGCCGTCTGTGACGATCCCATTGATTTTCGCCATCAGGCTATGGTGCGCACATACACCTGGGCAGACGGAGACGCTGAGGGGGTACGCCAGCGTGCCGCGGAAGATATGAAACGCGCGGCCAGAGTGGCCCGCAAGCTCGATGTTAACGTGGTGGTGGGATTTACCGGCTCAAAAATTTGGCCCTACGTCGCCCAATTTCCACCGGTTCCCGCTTCGGTTATCGAAGCAGGTTATGAAGATTTCGCCACCCGTTGGAACCCAATTCTAGATGTTTTCGATGACCAAGGCGTGCGATTCGCACACGAGGTTCATCCTTCGGAGATTGCGTATGACTACTGGTCTTCGGTGCGAAGCCTCGAAGCAATCGAATACCGCTCGGCATTCGGTTTTAATTGGGACCCATCACATATGATGTGGCAGAACATTGATCCAGTGGGATTTATCTGGGACTTCAAAGATCGGATTTACCACGTGGATTGCAAGGACACCAGGATGCGCACCCCTAACGGGAGGGCTGGTGTTCTTGGTTCACACCTACCATGGGGTGATCCTCGCCGAGGTTGGGATTTCGTTTCTACCGGCCACGGAGACGTACCGTGGGAGGACGCGTTCCGGGCACTGAAATCTATTGGCTACACCGGCCCCATCTCAGTTGAGTGGGAAGACGCCGGAATGGATCGTTTGCTTGGTGCCAGACAGGCGCTAAGTTACGTCCGCTCGCTGCTGTGGAAACTGCCCGAAGCAGGGTTTGATGCTGCATTCAGCAACCAAGAATGACCCCCGGGTGCAGCAAGCTACTTGAGCACCAGCTGCGCGAGTACCGGGAGGACCACCACCGACAAGGCGCAGGTGATCACGATGGCTAGTGCGGTCGGCTCACCATCACCGGTGTCGTTTTGCGCCATGATGTACGCCGTGGCCGAGGTAGGCATAGCTGCCATCAGCACCGCCGTGTTGAACCACATCGCATCAAGTTCTGGAGCAAAAATCCAGAGCAATGAAACCGTGAGCATTGGCAGGGCTAGCATTTTGCCCACCACCATGATGCCCATGGTGCGTTTTGCCGCTCGCACCGGAACCGCAGTTGCCGAGGCACGCCGCTTTAATGTTCGTTGAACCGTACGCCGCAAGGACAACCCGATCACGAACAACGCTCCGGGAGCCGCTGCGGCGGCGATTAGATCTACCGTGTCATCTATCGGCTGCGGTACCGGGATCCCCCACATGACTACCGCCCCGCCAATAACCATCGCCCACGTCACGGGGCTGTAAATCAGCGCATTTCGAATAGTCAACGCGATGCGACGGCCACTTGGCTTGTGCCCGTTTCCCGGACCGATTGGCATCATGAGCTGCGCGAGAATCGGGAATCCGACCATGAAAATGACGTTGTGGATCAATTGCCCCATCCCGGCGGCAAGGCCGGCTTGGCTGCCGAGCACTCCGAGAATTACCGGAATCCCTAAATACGAGACATTACCGAAGCTGGTACTGAGCATCCCTGCCAGGGAACGGCCGCGGTCCACGCGAAGCACATACCGGAAAATCACCCAACAGCTGAGCGCGAAGAGCAACGTAGCTAGAACCGTAATCCAGAGAAAATCCAATGGAACGCCATGACTGATGTCGGAGCGGGCAACTACCTTGTACAACAGTGCCGGCAGCGCTACATAAAAAACGAAGACGTTCAGTGCTGGTTCAACGCTGGGCGGGAACTTCGGTGAATAGCTAACCGCATACCCAATGAGCATCACGAAAAATAGCGGCAAAACACCGAACAGCACGTCGAGGAACACACGAATCCTTCACAGGTCTTTTTGAGTCTTTCTAAGCCTAGTAGTTAAGGTGCTGGCGCTGCGCATCGGCGTAATATCCGTGGACCGAGTTCAGTCATTGGCCGACTAGTTCATATGCTCTGTAGTCAGGCACCACTGTGCTGAACTTTGGTGTCCTAAGGAGAGAAAATGGCTACTGTAAATACGTCTCGTTCAACCATCTTGATAACCGGCGCCGGATCCGGGATTGGAAAAGCGACCGCGCAAACGCTGCTCAGCCAAGGCTGGAATGTGGTGCTGGCCGGGCGCACCGAGGACACACTCCGCCAGGCTGCCCAGGACCACGAGCATGCGCTTGTACTCACCGCCGATGTAACCAGCGCCGCTCAAGTCCATGAGTTGTTCACCAAGGCCACCGCTCACTTCGGCAGACTCGACACCCTGTTTAATAATGCTGGTACCTTTGGCCCTGCGGTATCAATCGATGAATTGCACGAGGACGATTGGGACAGGGTCTGCCGGGTCAACCTCACCGGTGCGATAAATTGCGCCCGCGAGGCCTTTATCTATATGAAAGCTCACGACGGTGGCCGCGTCATCAATAATGGCTCTATCTCTGCGCAGGTTCCTAGGCCGCGGTCGGTGGCTTATGCAGTCACCAAACACGCTATTACGGGGCTCACAAAATCCATCGAGCTAGATGGCCGGCCGTTTAATATTTGCGCGTCCCAAATAGATATAGGCAATACCGCAAGCGACATCATGAATGAGCTAGGCACCGCTCAGGGTGCATTGCAGGCCGATGGCTCGCTCAAGGTCGAACCAACATTCGCTTTGCAACAGGCGGCGGATGCGGTGGCTTTCCTCGCCAATAGTCCACTGACCGTGTCGGTCAATCAACTAACCATTACCGCTGCCGGAATGCCATTTATCGGTCGCGGGTAAGGCTCTGCCGACTCACCGCAAAAGTGGTGACTATAGTGGGACAAACCATTTAAGTCCGAAGCCAGGTGAGTGAAAACATGTCAGCCGAACGTTCAAACTTACAGATCAGTTATCCGCAGAATTGCGGTAACGCCCCACGGCATCAAATCATTCAAGAAGTGATTGTCGCCTTGCACAGCAAGGACGTCGATCATCTGAAACGGTGGGTGAGCGACGATATTGAATGGGAAATCGTGGGCTTTGAGACGTTGCACGGAATTGATGCCCTATGCCAATGGGTGAGCACTTCCAGAGAAACGAAGTCTTTAGAATTCAAAAGCGTACTGACTCACGGACGCGAGGGCAGCACCGACGGAAACGTCACCAACGAGCAAGATATCTCCGCGGCCTTCAGCCATGTACTGCGCTTCACCGGGGCAACCAAAACAGCGCGTATTGCCTCCGTGCGCAGTTACCTAGTCTCCAGGCCCCACTTAGAAGTATTCGGACAATAACGATTCAAGTTTCGCGAAGGCCGAATTCCACGCCTTGGTGCTGGTGTCGATGACCTCGTAAGGCAGCGGCGTCTGCGTGAGAGTCACATAGGTTTGTCCTGCGAATTCTTTGAAGTCCACCTTGGTGTGAATCACCAGATCCAAGGTCATCTCATGAGGGCCGTCGGCACTCGCCAGACAAGTATGTTCATCAAAGATGGTGATTACAGCCTTAAGAGGCACCTGTGCTTCGGGGTTATCGCCCTGCTCCATGGTCAGTTCGTGACGTCCGCCGACTTTTGGTTCCAGGATGACCGAGCCATCTTGCACGTTCCACCCTTGCGGGCCCCACCATTGGGCGATAATTTCTGGCTCAACAAAAGCCGCCCACACCGCGCTACGCGGTGCGGTGAATTGCCGGGACACTACAAGTTCAGTCATTTCCTGCATATTCAGATTTTACCGTGGTCCTTCTCAGGAATCGACTGACTACTGTTTGGGGCGACGCGATTCCATGCGGTTTGTGGTGTAGATGGTCTGTTCATCAGGCTGTGTTCCGGCGGCTTGATGTGCGCGCAACACCATCATGGCCCGATCCCACTTGATTCGTTCACGCGGACTGGTGGCTACCGAGCGTTCAGCCGGGCCGAAGATGCTCAGGCCTAGAAACTTTAGACGCCAAAGGGCGCGGTACCGAAGGCTTAGTCCGGTGGTATCTCTGATGATGGGTAGTGGTGACTCGTCCATGGTGTAAACCTCATGCTTGTCGGTGCGCCTGGGCGGGCTACGTCAGTACTTCAAGTCTACGCTATTAGTTGGTGCACCAACTATATTTTAGGTCACTCCCTCGGCGCAGAAATTCCCGCGTTCACTACCGAGCCAAGAATCTCGCACAGCTCAACAACCTTTTCTTCGCTGAGGTTCAGGCGCTGCATCATCTCGCCAGGAACATCCAGAGCGTGTTCACGCAATGCGCTGCCCTGCGCCGTAATTTCAATCAGAATTGCACGTTCATCCCGAGGGTTCTTGCGACGTTCAAGCAAACCGGCTTTTTCAAGCCGTTTCACCAACGGAGTGAGGGTTCCCGGATCCAAATGCAGCTTCTCGCTGAGTTCACGAGCGCCCATCGGGCCGTGCTCCCATAAAGCCAGCATGACCAAGTACTGCGGGTGGGTCAGCCCCATCGGGTCAAGCACGGGTTTGTAGGCTGAAATCACCGCGCGTGAGGCGACCGCTAACCCGAAACATAATTGACGTTCAAGCTTAAGCAGATCATCACGACGAAGATTGGTAGTGTCCACGATGTTTAGTTCTCCTTGAGCTCATCCCGGTACCTTCCTTAAGATCGTACGCCAGCAACCTGAGACGCCGCTTGGATACCGAGCCCCGCTCGCGCTACCCTCAAATTTGAGACCGAAGAATACGAGGAACTACAGGTGAACCAAAAACTCGATGGCATACGCCGGCGCTTCTCCCATTGGGTTACCGCTCTTGCCCCCTCGGTATTTTCGTCCGTCATGGCCACCGGCATCATTGGCTTGGGCTTGGTTCTGTCTGGTTTTATCGCATTGGGACAAGTATTTTCTCTGCTCGCCTTCGTCATGTTCCTTGGATTGCTGGGCGTACTGACGCTACGCGCGGTTCGGCACCCAGCCGCGATGCTGTTAGATATCTTGAACCCTGCTGTTGGTTTTGGGTTCTTCACAGTCGTCGCGGCAGCCAACGTCCTGGCCTTAGGTTTGGCAGTTTTGAATATGCCAGGCGCCGCACTAACAGCCATGATTTTTGGTGCGCTTCTCTGGGTCGCGGGCACCTATGCCATTCCTGCCGGATTGGTATTGCATGAGCGCCCCGAGCCTGCGCTGACACTTGCCAACGGCTCGTGGTTCCTCTGGGTTGTTGCGACACAGTCGGTGGCAGGCGGCCTAGCGCACCACACTTACCTCGGATCCTGGACACCGATGCTGTCCTTAGGTATCTGGTTGCTGGGCTGCGCGCTTTACCTGCTGACCGCAACACTGGTGACGGTACGGATGATTCGCTACCCAAATCGTGCTGAAACACTCTCCCCCACCTATTGGATCTTCATGGGTGCCACGGCGATCAGCGTCCTGACTGGCTCGCAGCTTCTAGGCTTAGCAAATAGTGGTGAAATTCCTCAATGGCTGCAGGCAAACATCGCTTTCACCACGTTGGCGTTGTTGTCTATCGGGCTGTGGTTCATCCCGCTGCTGATAATTTTTGGGATCTGGCGACATGTGATGCATCAGCATCCGGTCAGCTACGAGACCGGGTTATGGGCCATTGTGTTCCCGCTGGGCATGCTCTCCACAGCTTGCCTTTCACTGGGGTCTATTCCGGACTTCACCGCGCTCTTTGCCTTGGGGCAAATACTTATCTGGGTTGCGGTCGCAGCCTGGGCGGGAACCATCGCGTTATGGGTGGCACGAATGAAACAACCTGCCTAGTCTTATCTTATGAGCAACCTCGAACCAGCCCCTGCGGAAATTGACTGCAGTAATCTCGACGCGCATCTAGAGGTACAGACCCTGGAACCACGCCCAGTTCCCTTGGGTGGTCCACGAGCTATGACCGTATTCCGCACGCTTCCCCAGCGTCAGCGGAGCTTGATTGGCGCTTGGTGTTTCCTTGATCATTACGGTCCGGATGACGTTTCGCTCACCGGCGGCATGAATGTGCCGCGCCACCCGCACACCGGGCTGCAGACAGTTTCGTGGTTATTCACTGGAGAAATTGAGCACATCGATTCTGCGGGAAATCAGGCGATAGTACGTCCCGGTGAAGTGAACTTGATGACCGCCGGTTATGGCATCACGCATTCGGAGTTCTTGTGTGAAGACTCCACCGTCTTACACGGAGCACAGCTGTGGACTGCGCTGCCGGACCGGGTTCGCAATATGGAACCGACCTTTGAGAACTTCCGTCCAGAGCCAATGAACGGCGCTGGCTGGATGCTCAACGTATTCCTAGGCTCCCTGTCCATCGGCGATCAGATTTCTACCTCACCGGTGAAAACACATAGCGAACTCAGTGGCGCCGAACTGCATCTAGAAGCCGGAGCCGAAGTCGACATCGTCGTGCCCGCCCATCACGAACACGGACTGCTCATCGACCAGGGCCAAGCCACGCTTAATGGGAATCAGTTGGAACACCGTGAACTCGGATTTGTCCGGGCCGGCTGCACCATTCTGCGAATTAAGGCAGGTGACGAGCCATTGCGCGCATTGCTTATTGGTGGCGAGCCACTAGGCGAAGACATCCTCATGTGGTGGAACTTCGTGGGCCGCACGCATGAAGAGGTCCTCGCTTTCCGTGCTCAATATCAGGCTGAAATTGGTGCCGAACCGGGAGATGCCTCAGAAGATCGGTTTGGACCTTTCCCAGCGAACACTCCGGCGGCATTACCTGCCCCGGCCTTACCCACCGTCCGGCTACGTCCCCGCGTGAACCCTTCGTAGAAAGTTGAATCAGCATGAGTGAGATTACCCCCGCATATCTTCCGGATCGCAATCGTTATGCCTTGGACGACAACGGAAAGTTGATTGGAGCCGCACACTACCGTGATTTTCAGGGCTCGCAAGGCGTCGAACGGATCTTCTTCCACACGGTAGTAGACGAGGAATACAGCGGCCAAGGACTAGCCAGCGTGATGGTGAAATTCGCGTTGGATAACACGATCTCCGGCGGAGCAAAAATCGTCGCGGTCTGCCCTTATGTCAAGGCCTATATTGCCAAACATCCTGAATTCCAAGAGCATCTAACCGCAGCCACGGACGAGCATTTAAAGGCTCTGCCAAGCGCTTAGCCCTTCATGGTGAGTCCGCGCTCGGCGAGCGCTTCGCTAAGAATCTTCAGGGCTTTCGGCCCCACCCCGTGGAGTGCTGCGAGTGCTTTAAAGCCGGTGTCCCCTGCCTGTTCCAGGTTGGTGATGCCGGCTTTTTCTAATGCCCTGGTTGCAGGTGCCCCGATCGCCGGTAATTTGGTAGCCATTAGACCAGCATAACTAGACACTTACTACGGCACTGGCTTTGGTGCGCGGGGCGATGATCAGCAGCACTAGGATCAGGAACAGCGAGAACGTGAACACTGCGACAAAGCCAAAGCCGATAGCGGCCATGGCGAAGATGACACCACCTAGCGCGGTCACCGATGCATTGCCTAACGAGTCTGCCATGGTCATAGCCGAGGAGTTAAAGCCTTGTTCCGACTTCGTAGACAGGGCAAACATGTTCACGTTTTGTCGAGGGAAGATCATCCCCATGCCAAATCCGCCAACCGCCCATCCGGCGACAAGTACCACCACGGGAGGACGGAACAATGCCGCGCACAACGCTGTGGAGATTGCGATAACACCGGCTGCGCCGCCAATCGAAATGCAGGCAGCGTTGCTGAGCCGATCGCCGGCTCTGCCTTGCAACCAGGATCCTAACGACCACATCAATGCGGATGCCGTCAGGACTAGCCCGGCGCGGTCTGGGGCTAAGAAGTAGTCTTCACGGAGCATATAGGGGAGATAAATCTCAGCCCCGAAAAATGCGCCAGCTACCAGCGTGCGGGTCATTATTGTGGCCGGTAGTCCGCGACGTACTGTAAAAGTTCCACGCGGAAGCAAGGGTTTGATGGCTACCAGCGCGAGTACCAAAGCGGCCAGCAACCCGGCAAAGGACCACCCGGTACCGGCATTGCCAAGTAAATTCATCACGATGACCAGTGCACCGGTGAGCGCCGCCAATAGTAGGCGTTTAGTTGAGACCGGCCCAAAGCTCGGATCACGTTCTGCGGACATTCGGTGCAAGGTGGGGACGATAGCGATAAAGGCCAGAGCAATAAATACTAGAACGCCAAGGAATACCGCGCGCCAATGGATATAGGTGGCAATGAGCCCTGCAATCCACGGACCAGCCAGAGCCGGGATCACCCACGCGGTGGCGAAGAGTGCAAAAATTTTTGTATGGAGAATTGTTGGGTAGGCTCTGGCGATCAACACATAAATGGCCACAGTAATAGCGCCCCCGCCAATCCCCTGCAAGATCCTTCCAAGAATCAACACCTGCATGGTGTTCGCCGTCCCGCAGATCAAGAGGCCGATAACAAAGACACCCACCGAGGCATAGAGCGGGATTTTAGGACCACGCCGATCCGATATTTCACCTGCGGCAACCATGCCGAGCATGGCACTAGCCATGGGAGCGGCAAAGGCCAGCGCAAAGTATCGTTGCCCGTCTAATAATTCGCTGACCAACGGCATTACGGTGGTCACCGCCATCGACTCAAAGGCCACCAAGAACACTAAAACAAACATTCCCACGGTAGTGGCTAAATATTTGGCGTCGTAGATTGACTCGGTACCCGAAGTTTTTGCGGGTGGGGTGGGTGACGAAGGCATACCGTCATTCTTTCATCGAATGTCACGCCCACAGATTCGGCACCTCTGGTTAGCATTTATTCAGCTTTGCTTTGTAAGCTGAAAGCATGCTTAAAGAAGATACACGTCGCCGCATGGTCAAAATCACCGCGGTTTCTCTAGCCGTGATGGTTGGTGCCACGGGAATTCTTTCCAGCGGGGTGCTCAGCCTTTTCTAGCCTGGCCAAATTGCGCGAGGGCTAGCTACTAACTTAAAAATGTTGGGCTCAAGAAATCTCCATGATTTCTTGAGCCCAACATTTTTGTTTTGGTTTAACGCAGGCTCTTAGCCGTCGTTTTGCATGTTGCTGAAGCGCGAGTAGTGACCTTGGAAGGCCACGGTGATGGTCTTGGTGGGACCGGCACGGTGCTTAGCGATGATCACGTCGGCTTCGCCTGGACGATTTTCCTTGTCATACACGTCATCACGGTGCAGCAAGATGACCATATCGGCGTCCTGCTCGATCGAACCCGATTCACGAAGGTCCGAAATCATTGGCTTCTTGTCGGTGCGTTGCTCAGAACCACGGTTCAGCTGCGACAGGGCAACCAGCGGAACGTCTAGCTCCTTGGCCAGCAGCTTGAGGTTACGTGAGAACTCAGAGACTTCCTGCTGACGCGATTCCACACGCTTACCGGAGCTCATCAGCTGGAGGTAGTCCAAGATGATCATGCGCAGCTCATTGCGTTGCTTGAGCCGGCGGCATTTCGCGCGAATTTCCATCATGGACATATTCGGCGAATCGTCGATGAATAGCGGCGCTTCGTTCAGCCGTCCCATCGTGGTGGCAATCTTGGTCCACTGCGCGTCCTCTACCGAGCCCTTACGCAGGTCCTGGAGCTGAATGGATGCTTCGGCTGAGAGCAGTCGCATGGCAATTTCATTGCGGCCCATTTCCAGGGAGAAGAAGACGGTGGCCATATTGTTCTTGATGGCCGCGGAACGGGCGAAGTCCAGCGCAAAGGTTGATTTACCCACTGCCGGACGGGCCGCGATGATAATCATCTGTCCGCCCTTCAAACCCTGGGTCAGCTCGTCAAATTCGTAGAATCCAGTAGGCACACCGGTGATGCCGTCGCCGGCATTCGCTGCGTTCTCGATTTCATCAACGGTTCCTTCGATGATGTCCGAGAGGCGTACGTAGTCTTCACTATTTCGGTTTTCGGCAACCTTGTAGACCTCGGCCTGAGCTTCGTTCACGATGGCGTCAACTTCACCATCGGGCGAATAACCCATCTGCACGATGCGTGTTCCAGCATCCACCAGACGGCGGAGCACCGCACGCTCACGGACAATCTCAGCGTAGTAGCCGGCGTTAGCGGCCGTTGGTACCTGTTGGATGAGATTGTGCAGATAGGCGGCTCCACCGACACGGGCGATCTCGCTGCGTTTGGTGAGCAGATCTGAGACGGTCACGGCATCGGCAGGCTCACCACGGCCGTAGAGGTCGATAATTGCATCGAAGATTGACTCGTGGGCTGGACGATAAAAATCTGTACCACGCAATACCTCAACCACGTCGGCGATGGCATCTTTAGACAGCATCATGCCGCCGAGAACCGACATTTCGGCAGGAATATCCTGCGGCGGAGTACGACCCGCCTCAGAACCCTGACTCTCGTAGACCGGTTCCGCACTCATAACAGACACTTCCATCCCCTATTGAACCTCTGGGAAATACCCTTGTGCCCCGATGGCAACGCTCAAGCATGTCACTGCCGACCGACGCTATAGCGTCAGCGGTACCTGTGGATATATCAGTCCCAAAGCCAACAGTAGGTCTCTTATCCATAGCCGTAAACTCGGTTATCCACAAGATCTGTGGATAAGCAGGCTCTCACTGTGGATGAACCTGTGCGTGACTTGGGGAGAAGCTTGTGGATTACCCCACTTAAACTCATTAAAATATGCGCTGACTTGTATCAACGTATTTTCATCCCTGTGGATAGAAAGTTTATTTCTTTGTAGAGACAACCTTCTCAAATTACGTTGTCCACAGGATAAAGTCCGGAATTACGGTGTTTTTTGACGCATGAGCTAACTTATCAACGCCCCATCCACAGACATGTGGATAGTTTTGTGGATAATCAAGGGTCTTAGAAATCGGTAGTCACAGCGACTATAAGCTACTGAGACGTAACTTTGGGTAAAGTAATCCACAATTAAACCCAACGGGGCCCGCGTCAACGTGTGACGTATAAAGTCACCGGAATCAAATCGAACCCGCTGTTTAAACAGCATCGCGCCGCCATCCTCTTGACCAAGAGGATGGCGGCGCGAAAAAGCTATTTAGACGAATTCCGGGACTGGTAAGGAGTGAAATCGTGAATCATGGAAAATCGATGGAAGATGCTCGGCAAGCTTATGACCGTGAACTTCAAGGAGAACTACCCAGTGATCCCCCGCTTCAACCTCACTATAAATTGAGGTGTCGAGCCATAGCGTGGAGTCCTCAATGAACAATGAACCATCAGCGCTACTGTGTGTATCAAGACCGTGGAACCGATCGCCCTTCTTCGATGCGATCTGCCCGCAGACTCCTTCATTACGCTCACTGAGCACTGAGACACCGATACGGTTAGCATCGCGCAGCTTAGGCCAGGTATTTGAGGTCTTCTGCACCGCAAACATCACCAGCGCGGGTTCCAATGAGACACCGACCGTAAACGAGGAGGCAACAATTCCCGTTTTCTCGCCGTCGATATCGGCGCAAAGCGCGGCAACTCCCGATGGGTGCTGGGCGAAAACTTTGCGTAACGTCAGCGCGTCAAGCTCTTGATTCAAAGACATGCTTTGCTTCCTTCACTTCGATACACACCGGTACGGCGACGGTCGGCGGCAGGACAAAAGCATCTACTGCATGCTCTGGCCCGCCGTCGAAGGTTTTACGCCTCGATGTGCGGTACTTGTATCGTGCGGTGTTGCACGACACCGAATCCTCACCTGGAGCACCCCGCTACCGTATAGAGGGTTGCCGGCCAGCTAGCCAGGGCTTGTTACTGACGCTCATGATTCTGATTAAACGATATTGGGCAACGTACGTAAGCGTCAAACAAATCGCTTCGCAAATCGAAATATTCGACCTGAAATTCGATGAGCACCCAATTTCTGCTGGCAAATCAGAAAATTGTTCATTTTCGATGTTGCTCAAACTTGTCCCAAAACTCCCTTGCGCATTGAACCAATGTTGCTAGCCTGATCCCATGCGTCCCGGACCAGTTGCCATCGGTAAAACCAGTGCTTGCCTCGGAATTGCTCTGGCCTGCGCTGTTTCCATAACGGCCTGCACGGCGCAGCCATCAACAACACCAGACGCCCTGTCCAGCAGTGCGACTGCACCACAAGCAACTGAACCTCGTGTCGTTGCTAACGAGTTGAATGCTCCGTGGTCGATGGTTTTCGCGGAAACTACGCTCTTGGTTTCAGAACGTGATTCTGGACGAATATTGGAAATAGATGTCCAAGGAAACCAACGGGAGGTGGGCAAACTCGACGACGTGGTTCACGGTGGTGAGGGTGGATTGCTCGGTCTGGCTTATCAACGGCCATATCTGTTCGTCTATTCGACCGCCGCCGAAGGGAACCGAATCCAACGCTTCAGGGTCACCGGCGAGGCTGGAAATCTGAGTCTCACAAATCCACAAACTCTTATCTCAGGGCTGCCATCGGCAACAATCCACAATGGCGGACGGTTGGCCATCGGACCAGATTTGATGCTCTACGCAACCGTTGGTGATGCGGGAAACGAATCTTCGGCTCAAGATTTAGACAGCCTCGGTGGCAAGATCCTGCGGCTCACCATCGACGGTGAAGTTCCCGAAGATAACCCATTTCCCGATTCACCGGTTTTTAGTTTCGGTCATCGTAATCCGCAGGGGCTCGCCTGGGCGAGCGATGGAACCATGTATGCCAGCGAGTTCGGGCAAAACCGCTGGGACGAGCTGAACCTGATCAAGGCGGGTGCCAACTACGGTTGGCCGGTCACCGAAGGGATCGCTAATAATGCTGGCTACGTAGACCCCCTCCAACAATGGAGCACGCGGTCTGCGAGTCCTAGTGGCATGAGCATTCACCAAGACGTACTTTATGTGGCTAACTTACGGGGTGAACGGCTGCGAATTATCGATTTGAGCTCACCGAGTGTTTCCACAGAAGCTCTCGCCGGCCGCTACGGAAGGTTTCGGGATGTAGCGGTTACTGCTGCCGGGGAACTTTTGGTATTGACCAATAACACCGACGGTCGTGGCACCGCGCAGGAATCTGATGACAGGATTCTCGGTATTTTTCCCGCAAAGTTTAATCAGTGACTCAGTCACTGACCGCTGAATTCCACCCACTCGACGCAATGAGACCGCGCTTCTTTGTTTGAGTCTGAGGTTCATGCCACGATACTAGGTGGAAGTGCTTCAGCTCACATGAGAATGTTGAAGTGAGCCACACGATGGATCAAAGGAAGTCGCGCACATGGTTATGACTCAGGCAAACCATTCGGAACTCACCCCTCTGCGCTTCTTACAGCGCTCGGCCGAGGTTTATCCAACCAAGACCGCGATCATTCACGGTTCGCGAAATTACAGCTACGCGGAATTTGAGTCCCGCGTGCAACGCTTTGCGCAGGTCATCAAGGCGCGCATCAACCCAGGTGACCGAGTCGCCGTGTTGGCCCCCAATTCTCCAGAAATGCTGATGGCGCACTACGCGGTACCACTGGCAGGAGGCGTGCTGATCGCTTTAAATACGCGACTCACCGCCCACGAGCTGCGCTACATCATGGATCACTCTGAGGCGAAACTGCTTTTTGCCGACACTGAGCTGCTGACTAATACTTCGACCTTGCGTGCCGAGATTTTGAGCCTCGAAGCGCTGATCGAGATCACCGATGATCAGTACACCGGCCAACGCCCCGAGATTGCCGTGGACGGGACACTAGATCAACTGCTCAACGCCGCTTCGACCGCGGAACCACTGGCCTATGAGGTGGCAGATGAGCGCGCGCCCATCGCCTTGAACTACACCTCGGGCACCACTGGGAAGCCCAAAGGGGTGCTCTACTCGCACCGCGGCAGCTACCTCAACTCGCTCTCCGAGGCGCACCACCAGGGTTTCAGTACCAAAACCCGCTACCTCTGGACACTGCCAATGTTCCACTGCAACGGGTGGTGCACACCGTGGGCGGTCACCGCAGCCGGTGGCACTCATCTTTGCCTGCGTGGCGTCCGCGAAGAGGCAGTCTGGGATGGCATTGAAGAACTGAGTGCAACGCACCTCTGCGGAGCTCCCACGGTTTGCTCAATCATTGCCGATGCGCCGCGCGCTCACCAGCTCCAAAAACCACTGCGCATCACCACCGCGGGCGCTCCACCTTCGCCAGCGATTATCGCCAAGCTTCAAAAGTTGGGTATTGAGGTAGTCCACGTTTACGGCCTGACAGAGGTTTATGGTCCTTACACGATCTGCGAATATCAAGACGAGTGGGATCAGCTGGGCGAGGATGAGCGTACCTCCCTGCTCTCCCGGCAGGGCGTGGGCATGCTGACCGCAGAAAGTGCTCGGATAGTTGACGAGAATATGGTGGACGTTCCGCCCGATGGACAGACCATGGGTGAGATTGTTTTGCGCGGAAATAACGTCATGATTGGCTACTACCGTGACGACGCGGCCACGGAGCAGGCATTTGCCGGCGGCTGGTTCCACACCGGAGATCTTGGGGTCATGCATCCCGACGGCTACATCCAGGTGCGTGACCGGGCGAAGGACATCATCATTTCTGGTGGCGAGAATATCTCCACCATCGAGGTGGAACAGGCGTTGGCTTCCCATCCTGAAGTGTTGGACTTAGCGGTCGTGGGGTTGCCTGATGAGAAGTGGGGAGAGCGCCCGGTCGCCTATGTCATCCGAGCCAGCGGATCCATCCTGGATGAGCAGACCTTGATCGGTTTTGCGCGTGAAAAACTCGCCGGATATAAGGTCCCACGAACCATCGTCTTCCCACAGGATCTGCCACGCACCTCCACCGGCAAGGTGCAAAAGAATGTCCTGCGTGCTCAAGGGATGAGCGAAACTAAATAAGCGCGACCCGGACTTATCTTCAGGGCGCCTTGCCTCATGTCAATATGCTCGCGAAAATTAACCCCATGCCTCAACTAAATTGCTCGCCAAACTCAGTATTAGTTCCATTGTTACGGAACTTAGAGCGGGCAATCAGCTGTCCCTGAATCTCCGCGATCCGTCTGTTGATGGCCGCCGGATTCAAAGAATAGTTGATCGCCGCGAGCTCTGCCGCATGCGCTTCATCCATGGCCTTCAAATCGATGATCCGCTGATAAGCGGTGCGTGGAGCATCATACGTCCGCTTCCTACGCCCTGACCGTGCGGTGCCGTAACCGTTGGCTTTCACCATGGGCAGCAGATGGTTCTTCCGCTGGTCCACCAACGTCCAGAGCTCATTGAGCAACGCCATCTCTTCAGGGGTTTCATACCTGAATCTGAACGCGTGCTTGCGCACCCAATCACGATTTCGTTGCTCCACATGCGCATTATCGTTGTGCTTGTACGGTCTGGCCCGCGTCAGCGCGAGGTGGTTCGTTTCGGCCCATTCAATGAGTTGGACGTTGATGAATTCACCGCCGTTATCGAAATCCAGTCCCGTCATCGGATAGGGTAAATCCGCCACCAGCGTTTGGATGCCGGCCACGACGTTGCGGTGGGCACGGTTCTTCACCGCAATATTAACTGTCCAGCCAGTGAATACGTCGGTGAGCGTGATGGAGTAGAGGTACTCGCCTTTGAGGCTATGTCCGCAGTGCGCGACCGTATCGACTTCAAAGAAACCAGGTTGTTGTTCCATCGCAGTCCCTTACCAGCGGACTTTAATCTCCGAGCGCAGCATTGAGCCCGGTTTGGTCGCCGAAAGGGACAGCGGGTATCTGGCATCCCGGACTTTCTTCAGGTGACGGTCCATTGTGGCAGCAGACATGTTTTTCAGTTCAGTTTTCACCTCGTCGGTGAGTAGTACGGAGAGTTTTCCGAACTCATTGAAGCGTTCAAGGCGTTCGATGTCCTCTGAGACTGTTGCGGCGAGGTATTTGCCGCAGGGGTCCCCGCAGAGCGTCCAGATACGCTCTAAGATCGTGTAGGACGCGAGCTGGTACTTACTGGCTCTGCGCCGTGGGATTGGTGTGGGAACCTTGCCGGTGTTTCGGTTGTATTCTGTGCTCAGACGGCGTCGAGCGTTGGCTCTGGACCAGCCGGTGGATGCACAGAGGTAGTCCAAGAGGATTCCCTTTTCACGTTTCGTGGCTTTGGCGTACTCTTTGGCGAAGCCTTTAACGATTTGATGACGAGTGTTCATCGAGAGTCCTTGTTTCATCACTCCAGCACACCGCTATGCTCGCTGGAACACCAGAGTTTTCGCGAGCAAAAGTAAATGAGGCATGGGCTTCATTTCGCGAGCATTCATGATGAGTCAACGCGC
>NZ_DATEXC010000001.1:0-3459 GCF_035257265.1 Glutamicibacter sp. | reverse complement strand
AAACGATTTGAACGTGCCTTTTATCCGCCCAGGCCGTACAAGCGGGCCGCTGCATGACTGGCAGCGAACTTATGAAACGGACATCTAGGACAAGCGACCTCAAAGATCTACCAGGAATGAGATCGACCTCCTCCCTAATGTGCTGTGTGTTGGACACATTTTTTCGTTTAGGGTGGTTGGGGCCGCATAATACGATACATTTTGGTGAGGTCCATTAAGTGTTGAAAGCCACGCCACAACGTTTCAGTCCCGGGCTGGTCTCGGCGGCGACGTCCGACAAAGCCGCCGAGCTGTGCAATCCAGCGCACAGCCTGGTCAAGCGAAGGGGGCTCCTCAGGCGGTGTCGGACAATGATAGATAGCACAATACAACGCTTGCCATTCGTCGAGGTCCAACAGCACGCTGCACGGCATCTCAGGCACCGCCCGCGCCAGCATCGTGGCATAAAAAATCCGCCAGGCAATGACACTATACAGCGTCAAGCAGCGCTGCAAGCGCTCGCCGCTCGCCAACTGGCGTTCTTCAATACGACAACCACTTTTCAAAACGCGGTGCCAGACTTCAATACCCCAGCGACACGAGTACCATTGGACACGCTCGATGGCGTCGTCGACCGTCTCGGCCGCCACGGTCGTCAACAGCAGCCATTCAATGGGCGTGACGTCCGTTGGCGGATCGACTTCCTGGACCTGGACCGCCCACAGCGTGACCGCGGGCAAGCCTTCACGCTGGCGATGGCGAGGGGGACACAGCGTCAAGGGACAAAACCGCAGCGCCAACGTGGCGTCACGGGCGGCTTGCGGGCCACGACGCGGCACCTTCAAGAGGAGGTGTGCGAGAACCGATTGCACTTCAACCGTGGCCCACACATAGTGCTCAGGCCCACCGACGCAACGGTCCCACGAGGCGCGAATCAGCAGATCGACGCCCGCTGGGCGGGCGGCTGCCAGCACGTCATAGACATCAGCTTCACGATCGCCAACACTCACCAAGCGAGTCGTGGGACAGCTGTCACGGGCGGTGAAAACGGCGTCGAGACTGTGGAGCCACTTCTGACTTTCCTTCTGGCTGATGGGCAGCTGCTTGCGCCGGGCGCGCTTGCCCACCTCGTTGGGATCACGGGCCCAGACCTGTTGGGCCAACAGCCCCAAGGGCACACGCTCGGGCGTGAGTGCCAGCGTCGTATGGACCAAAAGCCCTTGACAGGCCGTATGGCCCAGGGGCCCCAAACCCTGGGTAGCAGGGTGCCCGGTCCAGTTGACTTCGGTGGTATCTTGCACGGCCAGCACCAAAGACACTTGATCAAGGCGCCTGTAGGTCGACTCGACATGACTTTGCAACATGTCCTGCGCTTCGATGGCGTCGTTATCAAAGAAGCGATACGCGGCTTTGAGCATGCCACCATCGCCACACGCTTCGGGAAGGGCGGCGGTGGGATGCTGGCCCAGGACGTTGGCGAGTTCCACCAGGCGTTTGGTGCGCCGCTCGTCGCCGAGTTCGGCATCGGCAAATTCGCGGACGGCCCAGTTGGTGTCGGTGGCGACGTGACTCATGCCCGACTCCTGTGTACACGGGTTGCTCTTGGAGATGCGCGCAAGGGATGAAGCCCTCAGCATACCTCAAGAGGCTCTAAAATAAAAATTGTGGGTAACTGGCAGAGTACTACAACGAGGGTTCACTCCCGTTGGGTGATTAAGGCAATGCGGCGCTTGCGATGTGAGAGATACGCCGCCTGGTTTCTCTGCTGGTGATACACCATAATGTCAAGCGCCAACTGCGTGTCAAACTCACGTCTGGGCAAGACGGCTGCCAACATCATCACCACCTGCGGCAACGTCACTGCCGGGGCTTTTTTTTAAACCGTAGGCTCATGCGCACCACAAAAAAGTGGGCCAGAATCACCAAGGTCATATGATGATGCCATCCGGTCCAACTCCGGACTTCATAATCGCCCATTCCCAGCAGTTGCTTTCCGTCTTCAAAACACGTTTCGATGGGCCACCGCATCCCGCTCATGCGTACATGGGTTTCCAGAGGGGTGTCAATAGGCGCATTGCACAGATAGGTCTTCAACTCCTGCGTCTCGATGTGCCGACGCAACACCAACCAGACGTCAGGACCTGGCAAGGCATCCCGTACGGCGACCACCCGCAGGGCAGCAAAGTCCGCCACCATAGGCCCTTGGCTACCTTCCTTGATCGTCCGGCGTATCCACGCCTCGGCGGGCAAGGCCGAGGCCATCCCCAGTACTGTTTGCGCCTGGGGCCCGCCCTCCACCAGACGTGCCCGCTGGGGGCGGCGTCCGCGCCCCCGCCAGGGCGGCATGTGGAGGGCGGGACGTTCTGCCCAGACCCGTGTAGTATGGGCCACCTCGGTAAAGTACCACAGGCCCAGCCCCGCCACCCCATCCAGCAAAGCCGGGTTCCCCCCAAATGCCTCATCTGCCACCACCCACTGACACCGCAGGGCATGACTTTGCACGACGGCAGCGAGCATCTCCTGAGCCAATTCGGGCTTCGTTTTGAAGGTGAGGTCAGCGGGCAGGCCACACTGCCGGCGCCGCTCCGTGTATGCGTCGTCTGTCAGCCATTCCGCCGGCACATACAACCGACGATCCAGCATGGCGTAGCCCTGAGAGCTCACATAGCCGACAAACACGCCGGCTTGGCAGTTGGCGCGCTTGCCCAACTCCCCACAGTATTGCCGCTTCACGCCCACCGAATGGACGCCCTGCTTTGGAAAATCACTGCCATCGACCATCAGCACACCATCGTCAGCCCCCAGGTCCCTCTCCACTTCTTTCCAATGCTGCTGCACCAGCCGTCCATCGTCCCACATCCCTTCACTAATGAAGGCCTGGAGGGCTCGAACTGCCGTGGGGGCGACCCCGTCCACCGCGAGCCCCATGGGCTCAATAGACTTGCGCGGCAACGGCGCCAACAACCCCTGGAGATAGGTGTGCGCCGCTTCTCGTTGTTCACGCCGCTGAAACAGGGGACTGTAGATGGCGTGATAGGCGCGCAACTCTTCCACCAGGTGCTCGATATCGTGCACCGACAACTCCATCCGCGGGGTGGTCTCGATCAGGTCGCTCATGCTGCCCTCCTTCCACGCAGGGGTGATGGGCAACATTACATCACATTTCAAAGGCTCGTTGTAGTACTAGGGCTACAATAGTAGATGGGGTGAGTTTTGAGAGTCAGAAAGACGCTGCACGTCATGTCGCGAAGACACGCAGCATCACGCTATCAGCAGCCCTGCAACGGCTCAAAAAAGGCATAGTAGATGATGTGAGACCTATAAGGCAGTCTGCCATGGTTGACGGCATCCAGTTTGAGAGCAAGGAGCAGGCCGCAGCATATCTTGCCGAAACACGCGGTATCCCACTGAGAACGGCAAGGTACAGGGTGGATACGGGGAAGTTTGATGAGAGCCAAAAGAAGCCTGTTGTATTTGATG